>QQVO01000035.1 GCA_003388505.1 Planctomycetota bacterium | reverse complement strand
CGACGCCCTCGGCGGCGCCCCCGGAGTCTATTCAGCCCGCTTCAGCGGCGAAGCCGCCAACGACGGCTCCAACAACGCGCTGCTCATCGAAAAGCTGGCGGACACTCCCGACGACCGCCGGACCGCGCGCTACGTCTGCCACGTCGCCGTAGCCGACCCCAACGGCGACGTCAAACTCAGCATCGAGAAATACTGCCGAGGACGAATCACACGCGAAGCCCGCGGCGACGGCGGCTTCGGCTATGACCCCTATTTCCTCATCCCAGAATACCACCGCACGTTCGGAGAACTCTCCCCGCTGGTCAAACGCCAACTCAGCCACCGAGGCCGCGCCCTCCGCGCCCTCCTCCCCGAGTTGCTCAAACTCGCGATTCCGAACCCCGTTTAGCCGCGACCCCCAGAAGAGCGCATCTCACTGGGTGGCCGGGGCTGGACTGCTTAGCGTTACCCACGATTTCAGATCAGTGAACAACCACGGAATGCACGGAAGCCACGGAAAATGGCCACGAAAAACACAAAGAGACCCAGCGCGGGCCTCCCCCGCAACCCAACCGGAGGCGAATAGAAAAGGAGCGGCGAAGCCGCGCCACCATGTAGCCGTGAGCGTAAGCTCATGGCTTCTGAGCCCCCCGTGAATCTCCGAGCCGCAAATGCGGCGGCAGCAACCTTCCGACCGGAACAGTCCCGCCGAACGGCGACTCATTGAGTCTTCATCGTCCGAGACACGCCGCCCAGCGGTAGTGAACCACGACGACACAAAGGACACCAAGCCAACGGTCCGGGTCAGTCCTCGAACCTGTCGGCCATTGGAATTCCCGTCGCTGAATCTTCTTGGTGCTCTTTGTGCCTTTGTGGTCGACCAATCGACCACTCGAATACTAAACGGGCTCGCAGAATGTCCGCACCACGCGAAGATTCTCACCGTTAGTAGCACCAAGAGCCACGAAAACCGTTTGCGAGTTGTTCTTCGTGGCGCTTCAACTTCTGCATCGACCGGCTGCTGATCGTCAAGGTACGTCCGGGCATCGCCCTCATTCGTCTCCGTCCGCCTCCTCCTGCTCCACCTCAACGTCGATCGGCGCGTCATCCTTCAGGGCCGGCTGAGTCTTCGAGGGAGTCTCCTCCGGAGCCGGACTTTCCTGTTCGTCAGCCTCCGCAGCCGCCTCTTCTTCCAAAGCGGCGATCCGCTCTTCGGCCTCCTTCAACGCGGCAAGTGCCGCGTCCCGAGCAGCCTCCGCTTCCGCCTGGGCGCTGCGAGCGGCATCGGCGTCGGCACTCGACTGCTCGGCAGCGGCGACCGCCTCGTCTCGGGCTGCCTCGGCCGCCTTCCTCGCACGAACAGCCTTCCGCCGAGCGCGGCGGGCCTGCATCGATTGCTCATCAGACACCTGCCGGGCCGCGTCCGCCTGTTCCCGCAACTCGCGTTCAGCAGCGGCCAGTTCTCTCGCTTCCGCGGCTTCCTCACGCGCTGCGTCTCGTTCCGCCACCGCCTCCTCCAAAGCCGCTTTCATTTCCGCCAGTTCGTCCCGAGCGGCCGAGAGATCCGCCTCCGCCCGGTTGGCGTCTTCCGCTCGCAGCAGCGCCTCACTGTAAGACAGCATGCGGCCGTAACTGCTCCCGTACGGGTTCCACCCCGTGCGGCAGTTCGCAGGAGCACAAGGCCGGCCGTTGGTTTGATCGCCGGCCGCGGCAGAGCCAAACGCGGTGAGGCAGACGAGTGTGGAAAGCAGCGCGGTGCAGAATGTCTTCATGAGATCGACTCGCTGGAATCAGGCGGGACGCGAACGAAATCGCCGTCCCGCTCAAGGATTGGTTTCACATTTTGTGTAACATGGGACGAACCGGCCTGCTTGCAAATGACTTTCCCTCGAAACACCGGATTCACCCGAAATGAGAATCACCGCAGTCGAATCGCGCCGCATGAAACACATGGATCATGCCGGTTACTCCGGTCGGAACGACTCCTCACAGGCCTGCCGTCAGCGAAGAACAGTCCAGATCGCACTGACCATCGCCTGCGGAGCGCTGTGGCTTGTCCCCGCCACTGATTCATCCGCAGCAGAACCGGAAGTCTCCATCGTGTGGGAGAGCGGCAAGGACGGTTACCACACCTACCGCATCCCCGCAGTGCTCACGGCGGCCAACGGCGATCTGCTCGCCTTCTGCGAAGGCCGCCGCAACAGCGCGCGGGATCACGGCAACCTCGATTTGCTCCAGAAGCGCAGCACCGACGGCGGACGCACCTGGAGCGAACAAGAGGTCATCCACGAAGAGGGAGGCGAAGAGGAAATCACGATCGGAAACCCCTGCCCCGTGCTCGACCGGGAGACCGGCGTCCTCTGGATGCCGTTTACCCGCAATAACGATCACGTCTTTATGATGCACAGCGACGATCACGGCGAGACCTGGTCCGAGCCGGCCGACATCACACAAGACGTCAAACGGGACGACTGGGGCTGGTACGCCACCGGACCGGGAGTCGGCATCCAACTCACCGTCGGCGACCACGCCGGGCGACTGGTCATCCCCTGCGACCACCGCAGCAAAGAGTACGACTGCGGGTCGCATGTCATCTACAGCGACGATCACGGCAAGACCTGGACCCTCAGCCAGAACACCGTCTATCCCGGTTCCAATGAATGCCAGGTTGTCGAACTGGCCGACGGCCGGCTCATGTTGAACTCGCGCATGCAGAACTCCCGCGAGACGGGCCAGCGCGGCGTCTCGTTCAGCGACGACGGCGGCGAAACCTGGTCCCCCCTCTCGCAGGAGAGCGGCCTGAAAGACCCGGTCGTCCAGGCCAGCTTTCTGCGGCTCAAACTGGAGCCGGGCCAGCGGGGCAACGTGCTTCTCTTTTCCAACCCCGATGTCCCCCAAAGCGTCGAGCGTGGCCGACGCGTCGACCTGACCGTCCGCGCCAGCTTCGACGAAGCCGAGACCTGGCCGCACGCACGCCTGTTGCATCCCGGCCCCGCCGCCTACTCCTGTCTGGTCGCCCTGCCGGAGGACAACATCGGCTGCCTCTACGAAGCCGGCGACGAGAACGCCTACCAAACAATCCGCTTTGCGCGATTCAATCTCGACTGGCTGACGGGGGAATAGCGTAAGACGCTCAGCCGTCCTCCATCCTTCGCCGATGCAGTTCGCCGACCTGCGAGAAGATGGCCCACAGCAGAATCGCCAAAGCGATGCCGGCCGGGATGGAGTACATCACCGAATCGATCAGGATTCGGATCCTGATATTGTCCATCTGCTGCGCAGGGGCGAGGCTGAAAAGGAAGCTCGAGACAAACGGCATCACGAACGCGTTGAACAGCTGAAGCAGTATTGCGATGCCCACCAGAACCGAAATTCGCGGCGCACGCGAGTAATTGAGCATGCACAGAATCAGACCCACCAGCGCCACGATGGTCCATGGCGTCGAACCCACGGCCCGCACGACCTGAATCCCCAGTGTGTCGACGGTCATCTTCCGTTCTCCCATTGTGCAGCGTCGCGAAATCGGTCGTTCCGCGCGTGCCGTACGCTCGTTGCAAATCAAAGTCCGACGGCTACCATACAAAATGAGCGCGCGGTGGACGATTCCGCAGCCTGTTTCAGGTCGCGACGCCGCGCCCACTCCACGGAAGGCTTCTCTCGATGTCCGGCAACACGCACTCTGCACACGGTCCGTTCCCCCTGCCGCCCCTCGGCAACAACCCCTCGACCACTGCGGCGGGCACAACGCCCGGTGCGTTCGCCAACCCGCCCCGCATTGCTCCCGGACTTGAGGGCCGCTACGCGTATTCATCCCCAGACACCCCCGGGATGCCCGCGCCATCCGACAAGACCGCGTGGGACTTCCTCCCCGACGGTTGGTCGACCGACACCTCCACGAACGCCCACGGGTTGCAACCCGTGGGCGACTATGCCGAAATCCAGTTCGAACAAGGCGACGGCACCCTCCGCACCGTCCGCTACCCCCGCAACTTTCAACCCGTCACACAACTGGAAAGCGCCCGCCTGGGGATTATCACGCCCCAGATGCACCGCGTCGCCGAGCGAGAACCGCATCTCACGCCCGTGCAGATCCGCGACGAAGTCGCCGCCGGGCGGATGATTATCCCCGCCAACACCGTACACCTCGGCTATCAACTCGACCCGATGGCGATCGGCCGCGCGTCGAAAACCAAAATCAACGCCAATATGGGCGCTTCGCCCGTCTCGTCCAGCACCGACGAAGAGGTCCAGAAACTCCGCTGGGCCGAACGCTGGGGCGCCGATACCGTCATGGACCTCTCCACCGGCGGCAACCTCGACGAATGCCGCGAGG
>QQVO01000041.1 GCA_003388505.1 Planctomycetota bacterium | reverse complement strand
GCCTGCGAGCCGAAACGCCGGGCAAGTTCAGCGCCCTGCCGACGAAGGCGTATGCGATGTACGCACCGGAACTGAAGGCGAATTCGGACGAGATGAAACTGCGGATTGAGGACGGCCCGGAGGAAGTGGCGCTGCGGCTGCGCCGGCGGATCAACGTCGACTACAACCGCACGCCGATCTCCGAAGTGTTCGCCGACCTCGGCCGGCAACTGGAGATCGACGTCATCGTCGACACCCACGCCTTCAAAGACGCCGGGCTCACGCAGAACATGCCGCAGGCCTACGAAGCCGACGACGTCCCGGCCATCGACGTCTTCCGGCATGTGCTGGACCAGTATCAGGGCCTGGGCGAAGGCAACCGGATGGTGCTCTCGATCGACGAAGAGGCCCGCGAAGTGCGCGTGCTGACAAGCCGGTTTGCGGCCGAGGAGGGGCGGGAGGTGTATCCGGTGGGGGTGGAGTAAATATCGAATGACGAACACGGAATGATGAAGGCCGAACGATCTGTTTGGTTCGCTCGCTGGAGACGCCATCGTCGCAGCACCTCTTTCGGCTGCGACACACCGGTTCGGAGAACCGGTGCCGCCCTGCGATCGGTCCGAATTCCCGCTGACCGAGGGGAGTGCAGCCTGCGTCGGAGGTGCCTCTCGTTTCTGAGCAAGTGATACGGCAGGAGGCTATCGGTTGAGCCAGTCGACATCTGTTGGCAACATATAGTCGTGTCGTGCGACCGAAAGCCGCGAGACATGGAGTTGCGAAGCGCGATGATTTGGTCAGACGTAGCGAAGATGCGGAGGCAGGACTGAGAGCGCTTCGATGCCGTCTGAGCGTATCGGCACACGATGGTCGGGGCCGCACGCAGCGATGCAACAATCGGGCAAGGCGTCCTCTTGCCACGCGCGTCCACGGGTCGGAAGGATCGCTTCAACTCGGATTGGGAAACCACGGCATCCTGGCGAACGAGGGGTCACAATGAGTCGCGATGCTCCTGAGTGGTTGTGTCAGATTGATGGACGGCAAATTGGGCCGTTGTCCAGCATTCAGGTCCGCAAGCTGATTCGGGCTGGTACTCTGGAGCCTCACCATCAGATCCGGCGAGCAAACGAGGACGAGTGGCAGCCGGCAGGTGCCTTTGACGACCTCTTCGGGGGCAGCGACAGCTCATCCGTCCCGCCACTGGGAGAGTCAGCCAAGAGGCTGAAGAAGACACAAAGGCGAGAGCGACTAACCGGCATCGCAATCCTCTTGCTGTTGCTGTTTGTTGGGTTGCCCGCTGCGGTGATTCTGTACCTCAACCCTGCTGTCCACGAGTACGTGCAGACGATTGGCACGCAAGAGGAAGTCATCGCACCCGCCCTGGCGACGATCAGAGACCCGGAGGGAACTCGGGAAGATGTCGAGCGGGCGGAGGAGGAACTGGTCGCTTACGGCCGACGGTCAATTCCGTTCCTCTACGACTTAATTCAGGAGAATCCCGACGACGCGGAGGACCTTGAAGGACCAGCCACGCGTGCTTACAGCGTTCTCATCGAGTTGTCTGAGGTTGGATACGTGTTCGCCGTTCGCCGATTGAACCACACCGATCCCGATGTGAGATATGCAGCAGCGCGCGTGATCGGCAGGTTGGCGGAGGACGACGGGGAGGATCGAGTCTACCGCTTGACCCCTGTCGTGCCACTACTCCTCGATCCTTACGAAAAGGTCCGGAGACGCGCGCGTTATGAGATCGGGGAGGGACGTTATCGGGGCGGTTTTCCTTCTAATCCCGAATTCGCCGAGTTTGTCGCGAATCATTTGGTCGAACACGGACTCACGAACACTGACCCGGCAATTCGGAGCTCCGCGCTCATCTACTTGTCCGGACTGGCAGAGACTGTCGATTTGTCAACGCATGCGGGGACCGCCGAGAGCTTGCTGGAAGATTCTCCTAACTTTGAAGTGAAGCGCACCGCTGCGGCGTTCCTGAGCAGTTTGGGGGGGAACGAAGTCCTCGAGTACGCCCTCGATGATTCGAATGAGGATGTTCAATCCGCTGCCGCACTCGCCGCAACGGACCGTGTGAGTTCCAAATCTGAAGGTGACACGCTGACCGCGGTGTTTGCCCGCATTCTTGAGAATAGCGAGCAATACCGCGCGCCACACTGGAAGCCTGAGGGGACGGAGGGGGCCGACGTGAAGACAGTACGGGCGCTGGGACGGCTTGCCGACACTAACGATGCCGCACTCTCCGTCCTCGTTGACACCGCCACAACTCATCCAAGAGACGACATTCAACGCGCCGCTATAGGTCAACTCAGGTTTCGTGCAGAGGATCATTACGACGTTTGCACGACCGCTCTCCTCGATGCCCTGAAGGATGAAAATGCTATCACAAGGCGGTCCGCCAGCTGGTCGCTTGTGCATATCGAGCCGTTCCAACTTGAGTGGATCGTCGCGATTGGCGATTCCATTGATGCCGAAAGCATGGAGACGCTCGGAAAGAACGAGGCGCTCAAATCACAGATCATGAATGCCAGCGTTGAGGATCGTCAAGCCGCAGCCGAAGCTCTATCGACTTGGCTTGGATCGCTTGAAGGAACTGACGAGGTGCCGGTCCACTTCAAACGTGGCGCTCTGGAGTGCGCTGAATTGCTGGGACTCTGCCAACCGACCGGGAAAGCCGCAGTAATCTACTGGACGTTCCAATTGCCGGTAGCAAGTTCCACGCAGGAACGCATGGAATGTGCGTACGGCCTTCGAGCACTCGTGGAAGAGTTTCCGGAAGCATTGGAGGTGCTCCAGGCAGAACGAGATAATAGTGCCCTACACGGCGAATATCGGGAGTTCCTCGATTCGTTGATCGGATCATTCCGAACCGAAGATGCGCCGTAGGCAACGCCGGGTTGCAGTGGTTCTTTGGACCGACGCCACGCTGCACGGTGATTGTGGTTTGGGGGGAGTGCGAAGCGGCAAGGCGGGAGGTTGCGTGAGGTGCACGGGAGGCCGACCGTGGGTTTTGCGGGAGACGGCGAAATGTGGCGGGAGATTGATTCCAACGGGTCGCCCGGGCTTGCCGGCGCGGTGCTGGTGATTGGATGCCTCGCGATCGTGCTCGGTTTGTCGGGTATCGAGTTCGCCGCACGAATCGATTTCGTAAGGATCGCCCCAATCAAATTCCTGATTGATTTCTGGAACTCCAACACCGAATTGCCAGCCCCTGCAGAGACGCACTTTGATTCGTTTTCTGAAGCGCGCGGCGGGGTGGTCAAAATGGTGGCGACCGTCGAATCGTATTACGACGGAGAACACTACCTGTTCAACCAGGAAGTGCCGATTGCAGCGGCCCATATTGACGAAGTCGTTCGAGCGATCAGCAAAGCCGAGCCCGATCTGACGAACCCGTCCCGTCAGTTTGTCGGTTCGCTGGATGTGCGATTCGCAGATGGTTCTCGTGCACACATGGAACTTTCGTATCCCATCGGAGATTTCGAGTGGCGGCGTCAGTGGTATCGCGGCGACCTGTCTGTTGTGGAGGAGACGCTTTCGAGAGCAGCGAAAGAGAGCGCTGAGTCTGTCGCTCCGCCAGACGAGAACGCTCCCGCTGCGCGGCAATGAGAAAGCTGGTTGGCACCGGCTGTGCCGGAACAGAGGCGTGACGACGCGGCCTGCGCCGGTTTCGATCGGCGGGCAGGGATGGAGGGAGTTGAGGTTGGGAGGGGTGCGAAACGGCGAGCGTGGGGGGGCCACGGGTTGCGGCTTGTGGGCGTTGAGGCGGGGGGCGATTTTTTGGACAGAAGGGAACGAAGATAGGGAAGAAGATGCGCTGGGCGGAGTGTGGCTGAGCGGGAAGGGGGACGGATGGGGCGGTTGATCTCGCCGGACGGCCTCTGGGTCGCGCGGGTTCTTTGAACCTGTCGTTTGCACCCATCTCGATGTCGCGCTGGCTGGGTCAACGCTGCGCGGGCACCGTGTGTACGCTGAAAGCGTACGAGAGCGGAGCCCAGGGTGAGCGGCGCAGCCGCGTCACCCTGGGTTGCCGTGGGCAAGGATTCCGTGAACTCTGAAGGAGTTCCACAGTGACGCGCCGCAGGCTGTCGAACGCCTTCAGCGTTCTTGCACGCGGACGCACCGCAGACCGGGGGTGCGCTCCTGTCGTCGCGACCCCCGGCTTTGCTGTGCGACGCCTTCAGCGTCGCTTGCAGTCGGCGTCTCTGGTCAACGTTGTACGAGGGTTTCGGTGCGATACTCAATTCGTATCGTTCCCGATGCTGCGAGCGATCAGTAGAAAAGCGGACGGGATAGCGGCACAATGAGACTTTCGATACTCGATCGAGTCGACGGTGGATTCTCTGTATGTCGTCGCAAGGTCAAGGGGGCCAATGATGCCGGCTGGGACGGTACGGAAGTGGTTGCAGCGCGGGTGGGAAACATTTCTTGATCCGGAGAAGCAGGCGCGCGTGGATCAGCTTTCGCGGCACTTGCGAGCCAGTATCTCTGCCGGCGGTGCAATTTGAAGAAGTCCGACCATATCTGAGAGCGAATTCGGAAGTGGATCGGAATGAACGAACCGAACCATGCTCCCGCAAAGACGACGGCGTTCCTGCATGCAGTCGTTGACGACGGGGCCACCTCGACCGGGCGCAAGTTTGCAATCCTTCTGCAGATCTTGATTCTGTTGTCGCTGGTGACGTTTTCCATCGAGACGCTTCCAAATCTCAGCGAGGACGCGGTGCGGCTGCTGACCGTGGTCGAAGGGATTACCGTCGCGATCTTTTCTGTGGAGTACGTCATTCGGGTCTACGCGGCTCCGTCGAAGCGTCAGTTTATTTTCAGTTTCTACGGGATGATCGACCTGCTCGCGATCCTCCCATTCTATCTGGGACTGGCGGCGGACCTGCGGTGGGTTCGCGTGGCGCGCTTGATGCGTCTGTTTCGGCTGTTGAAGTTCGGGCGATATAACGACGCTCTGCACCGGTTTCGAGCGGCGATGAGTTCGATCAAGGAAGAACTGATGATCTTCATGACGGCCACCATGATTCTGATCTACGTCGCGGCGGTGGGAGTGTATTACTTTGAGAACAAGGCGCAGCCCGAACAGTTCGCTTCAATTTTTCATTCGCTGTGGTGGGCCATCGCCACGTTGAGCACGGTGGGATACGGCGACGTTTATCCGGTCACAGCCGGTGGACGAATCTTCACCGGACTGTTGTTGTTGCTGGGGTTAGGAGTCGTCGCTGTCCCCTCGGGACTATTGGCGGCTGCGCTTCAGCAGCAATCGGTTTCAAAGCGACCGGCGACCACAGATGAGGGCGCGCATCGTTCGACTGAAGGTTGAGCGGAAAACGGGCTGGTGTGACGAACGTGGGGCTTTGGAGCGAGGGCGGGCGGGGGTGGTGTTGGTGCTCGGTGGAGGGGTGCGAAGCGGCGAGCCTGGGGGGGGCCACGGGTTGCGGCTTGTGGGCGTTGAGGCGGGGGGCGATTCTTGGACAGAAGGGAACGAAGAGAACGAAGTCGAGTGGCTTATCGGGGTGTGGCTGAGCGGAAAGGGGGACGGATGGGGCGGTTGAACGACGA
>QQVO01000075.1 GCA_003388505.1 Planctomycetota bacterium | reverse complement strand
GAAACAGGGGAGCGCCGCCCCGTCCAAACACCAACAGCGCTTTATTCTTCACGTCGCCTTTGGCGTATGCCCACCGAGGACAATCGGCGGACTCCGTTCGCCGGCTTCTACAAACCCTACACCACGCCCGTCCCGGACAACTTCTTTGACGAGGTGTTGCCCGACCTTTCCGGAGCCGAGGTCAAGGTGCTGCTGTATATCTTTCGCCGCACGTTCGGTTGGAAGAAGGAGAGCGACAACATCTCGCTCAGCCAGTTGGTGCACGGGATTACGAAAAAGGACGGCACCGTGCTCGACCGGGGAACCGGCCTGGGCAAGACATCCGTGGCCCGGGCGATGAAGCAGCTTGTCGACAAGGGAATGATCCGCAAGACGACCCGCAGGAGCGCTGAGAGCGGCCATGAGCCGACCACCTACGAGCCGGTGCTGAGTGAAGGGACCCCCTTGTCCCATAATGGAACAAGGGGTGTTCCAAAAGTGGACAAGGGCTTGTCCCAAAACGGGACATACAAGAAACAGTTATACAAGAGAACCGTTCACGGCGGTGAAGAGACGGACGAACAGACCCCGGACGGGGGCTCGGATGCGAGGCCGGGACACCGGCCAGAGGCCGCTGAGGCAGACGGCAAATCGCCGCTGCGGCAACTGCCCGATCTGGGGCTTGATGCAGGGCACGTCGAGCTGATTGCCGGGGACATCGTGGCTCAACTGGGGGACGAGCAGTCGCTGGCGTTCTACCGGCTGGTGGCGCGGACGGTGCCGGAGGCGGTGATCCGCGAGGCGCTGTCGTCGATCAAGACGGACGGCGCGCGTGATCCGCGGCGGTTGTTTACTTACCGGATGCAGCAGTACGCGATCAAGAAGCTGTATGGAGTCGATTGACGGACGCCCGAAAGTGTGTGTTTTGACGGCCTGTGAAACATGGGCGGCGATGTTTCACGGGCGTTTGAGAGGTTGACGAACGGCGCGCCATGCGGGAGGGAGCAGCGAACGGCACGAAAACGGCCAGGGAGGCCAACGGCGACGGAGTCGCCCTGGGAGCGCATACGCACTCCGAGGGCGACCGACGGGCTTTGCCGCAGGGCGGCTCGCTCCGCTCGGGTCTCGAAAGTTCTCCACCCAAACCCCGTCGGTCGTCCTCCGGCCGACTCCGAACAGCCAGCGGCAAGCCCGCCAGGGGCGGCCCCGCCGCAACGGCGACGCTGGAAACGGCGACTCGTGAGAACAGCGATAACAGCGCAAACGGCGATGCGGCCAGCGCCGGTGGCGCAACGGCGAGTGGAACAGCGAGGAAAGGAGAGCGGGGGAGGGAAGCCCGCACCGGTTGGGAGTTGCGGGAGTTGATCCGGCCGCTACCGGTGCGCCGGAAATCGGCGTCGACGCGGCACAAGCTGCATTATTTCGATCCGGCATTGATCGAGTGGGTTTACGGTTCGCGGTTCGCGATCACGTCGCAATTGCAGCGGCGGTTTCCGGAGCGATTGCCGAGTCTTCGTACGGCCCAGCGGCACGTGCGGCGGCTGGTCCAGATGGGGCTCTTGGCCCCGGCCCCGGTGCGGAGCACCGGGCCGCATTTTCCGATGGTGGTCTACGCCACCGGCAAGGGCATCAACGTTCTGCGAGAAACCTACCGCAAGTACGGCAAGGACTGGGACGGCCCGCGCACCGAGGACGGTAAGGCGCAGGGGCTGGCGCTCGACAGCATCCTGCATGAGATTTTAATTACCGAGTTCGATCTGGCCGTACAGCGGACGATTGATGGGCGCGACGATCTGGAGTTACTCAGCCGGGAGCGGCGCTATTTCCGGCGCGACCGCCGGCTGACATACGACAGGCAGGGAAGAACGCACCGGCTTGTCCCGGACGCCGGGTATTTGACGGCGGTTTGCAGCGATTCCAACCGTGACCTACTGCCGCTGATGCTGCTGGAGATGGAAAACGGGACACACTCGATGCGGAAACTGCGCCGCAAACTCCAAGCGTACCGGCGTTGGGCCGACGGGAATGCAGCCGACTGGCTTTCGCAGTTGTACGGCGACCACGGCGATCCTCAGAAACGATCATTCCGCCTGCTCCTGGTCGCTCACGACAAACACGGGACAGTGACCGATGAGCGGCGACTGCTCGATCTGCTGATACCGACGCTGGAGTTGCCGGCAGGATTGCGAGACAGCGTCTGGCTGGCGACGGCGGACGATCTGTTGGCGGATCGGCGGTCGTCTACCGAAACTCTGGAGAGACCTGTCTGGCTGAGAGCGAAGGAGTGCCGGACGTTGCTGCCGGAGTACCGGAGCATTCCGCCAGGACGAGGACAGCGACAATATTTGCGACGGAGGCAATTCTTGAGCGAGAGAATTCCGAGTCTGCCGAGGCGCGGGTTGTTTCCGCAACCGGAGTGACCAACGCAGCGTGCTATCCTGAAATGATGCCGCGTAGCTGGGAGGCCTCTGGCGACAGGAATGCCCGGTTGACGGTCAAGAAGTTAAACGTGACGAGCAACAGTTTACACCCGGCTCGCGGCGGACAACGGGCCGGCTCTGTTTTCTGATGCTCCCGTCGGCGACCCGGCCGGCCTCGGCACCGCCGCGACAGTGACTGGCCGGGAAGCGACGCGGCAGAATGCGAAAGAACCGTGTGCAGCCATCCGACGAAAGGTTATTCCATTCACGCCCACGAAATCCCATTTTCCAATTCACGCTGCGATTCAGAAGCGGAGAGAGAGCGCGGAGTGCAACAAGGCTATCGTCTACCAGCATGATTGAATCCATACACGTACCAAGGTGCACCGGCAAAGTCGGCGTCATCTCCACCGGGATGGGCCTCGCAACCATAGTGCACGACAAGCCGGGATTCTTCAGCTTGAGCTTCCGCCTTGGTGTTGAACGGCCCGGCCAGCACCTGCCAATCTGTAACCTCTGCATACACAGATTCCCAATGAGCTTTCCGCGCGTACAAATCCGTGGTTATGCCAACTCTGCATCCCATTTTCCATCCCCCTCTTTGTTCGAGGAATTCCGTGACATTGTGGCCTTGTCCTTGGGCGCGGCCTGCTTCAAGATTCCGGTGATCGGGAGATCGCCGTCACTGAAAATGTCGAGGATCTTTGCGACACACACTCCGGACGGGCTCGAACCGAATACGAGCATTTCCGTGTCACCGCCCGGCCGGCGATACCGCGAACAATTCAACGGTGCCTGCAGTCACGGACGACTGCAGGCACCATCGATTAGCCAAGCCGCCGCTCAGAGATGGCGAGTCAACTTCCACCAACAAGCCTTCTCGGCAGACTTGATCGGAGGAAATGTCTCGCCTCGCTCCAACTCGATACAGCGCTCCTCGGCCGTCGGCGACGGCCAGTTTGTGCCGTCGACATAGCCGTCGAACTCGTATCGAGCACGGCTTGGGCTCTGCTGACCCGTCTTGAAACGGGTCCCAACTGAAGTGGACGCGCTCATTGCACATCTCCTTACATCGCATCGGGCCACCCTCCCGATGTGCAACAAAATTGACAACCAGGCTTCCGGAGATGTACCTTGATAGAAGGTTTGGGCGGTGTCTCCGTCCACCTCACATGCGGCCGGCTGTGCAAGCGAGTCTCTACACCACCTGCACAGCCGGCTTTTCTCGTCTGCTGATCTCCATTCCCGATTCCGGGGATATCGTCCACCCAATCGCATCATAAACCGTATCGCTACCTTCACCGTGACGGCGTGCCCCCTCACAGGTGATCATCGTTCGCTGGCCGTCCAGTTCGATTCCAACTGCATGTGATGTCGTATAACCGCTCTCACGAATAATGCGATTCGCTTCGTGAACCGGTGCGTCGGCCAGGTAGAACCGTGCCCAATCTGATCCCCAAACACTCCAGCTCGTAGCCGTTGATCCCACTTTTCCAATAATTCGGAGTTGTACTGCGGCAACTTCCGGCAGCTCTCGCAATCTTCTGGCAAGTGCTGCAATTGATACCCCATACCGATACGAGAGTTGGCGAACAGTTCGCCACGACGACGCGGGCTTCCTTCGTAGATCAGCCATCAAGGCAGTTTCTGGAAGCAGGATCTCTGCAGCGACCCGGTTGGCCCACCACTCTTCATAGTCGTCGCGTGTCGCTCCGCGTGCGGCGGGTGCCTTGACCGCTTTGCCATGTACGATTCCAAACAGCACATGGGCGACTTCGTGCGCGATCGTGAAGCGGCACCTCGCTGCGCCGGACTCCTCGTTGAATCGTATCACCAATTCCCCGTCATCACGTCTTCCCAAATATCCGTCAATGCTCATTATTCGCGGCTCGATTTCCACAACCCCGAATTGCCGCGCCACACGGTCGACATCCACCGGAATGTCCGAAGGAACGTGCTCTCGAAGGAGGCTCTGTACTTTCGTCCTGTATTGATTGAATCGCATACCACTACACCTCAAAAGAGCGTCTCAGACCCGTACAGGTCCTCCCAGTCGTCGACAGTCATGTCGGCTGGCAATGCCTCCCGGCCTGCCACAGCTTGGTTCTGCATCTCGGCGAAGGAATGCCACATTTCGAATACGCGTGATTCGTTGCGTGGATTCCGTGTCTGAACAAATTCGGTAAGGGCATCCATCGAATCCCGCTCAGATTGCGTTAGACGGACTTCGGTCGCAGACTCCTTGAGTGCGAGGACACCGCTATTCGTACTCGTCACCTCACATTCAAGGGCCGCAGCGATTTGCGTCATTAGTGCAACATTCAAGTGAACGGCACACTCTGGCCAACGTTCAATGTGCTGCACCCACGCCACCGAAGCTCCAAGACGCTGCGCCATGTCCTCTCGGGTGATCAACTTCTTGATGCGCATCCGCATAATGAACCGACCGATTCCGGCAGACCGCGCCGCATCCAGCAAGCGACGACGAACCGGAAGTTGACCAACCAGTTCTCTCGAAATTGACGGTAACTCGCCGGACAGTGCTTCTCGAAGCTCTCGTACATTACCGTAACTGATGGTTGCGATTGTTCTCGTCGGGATCCCAAGCAGCATGCGCGAGACTTCAAAGTCCGATTTATGAATGATGATCCTGGGAACAGATGCTTCCGCAGCCAATTGTGCTTCGACACCGAGCCCCGTCGATGCTGCGAACAGGTGAAGAATGATGAAGTCCGAAGTTACCGTCTCGTGGTAATTGATGAGATAAACTTCGCTTTCGCTGTGCGAACTGCCCGGTGACGTAAAGTCTCTTGGGTCGTAGATTCGAAACAGCGCATGACGACACCTCTGGAATTGCTCTTTGATTGTCCGCTGAGCTGATTCTGCGCGACGAGCAATTCTGCTTGGCACGTGCGTCAGCGCATTTGCCAGATAGCCGCGGATTTGCTGTTGCTGAAATTCCTGTGCATCTTGCAGTTCGATGATGAAATCATCGTCGTCCATGTCTTGATCCTTGATTCAGGCTGAATCCATGGTCGATACAGCCTCAGCTAGTGCGAAGACGCCAGTTGCTCCGACCGGTGGGGGACAGAAATCGGAAGCTCCAGGCGGGTCAGTTCATTCGGACGTTCAGGATCAACGATGTGCAGCTCCTGCCCTGCACAACGAGATCGTATGTAGATTCGGAGTAACGTAAACGCGTATCGAAACAACTCCGCAGTCGTGAGACCCGTCAATTCACGAAGCTGATCGACTTCTTGCGCCGCAGCAGGAACCAAGTCAATACTCAATCTGCGAGTCTTTTTTGCCATTGCCAGGTCCGGTTGTTGGAGTTTTTGCACACGGATATTAATGAATTGGCACAGTATGTCAACACATTCTGATCATTTTCAAAACATATTTCTTGCAGGAGTGTTCGGATCCGGTCGATATTTCCCGCTTGCAATCCGGCACGCTCACGCGGCGTCGAATATCCCAGACTGTTGGGCTCTCGATTCTCTCCTCGCCGTTCAGCTGCGAGCAAGGAATGATAGTGCTGACTCGACTCTCGCATCGAAGAACCGAGATGAGCATTTCAACCAGCACAGCGCGTAGCACACTCGACTGACACCCCCAACCCAGTGAGGCAGCCGTTGTCGGGGCTCGACTTGCGTCCACGGAGGGAGCTGCGCGAATCCCCGACCCCGCCCGCTCCGACTAACGCTCCGCGACCGGGGTCGGGGACTGCGGCCGGCGTAACGCCGACCTTGCCACCGACAACGGCTGCCAACAACAATGGAAAGGGGGATAGGGGGGTGTCAGAGGAAGAACAGGGCGCGTAACCGGATCAATGAAATGAGGGGCAACAACAAAAGAAAGAACAAGAGAATCAGGGAAGAGAGAGAAATCTGGGAAACCCCGGAGGAACTGTTTGGAATTGGCAGCATTCGGACGACCGAATGCGACGATGAGGAACGCCCCGAGGGGGTGGGCGGCAACCCCTCGC
>QQVO01000034.1 GCA_003388505.1 Planctomycetota bacterium | reverse complement strand
TTTTTGTGTTTCTCGTGGCAATCCTGTCGCATGGTTCCAAGACCACGGGTGACAGGTTCACTTCATTGCGGCGATAACCCGCCGGGATTTCCGAATGATCCGGTGGTTCGCTGCTCTCAAGTGCCAGACAAATTGTGGGTAACGACAAGGGCTGGAGCGACCAGCGGGAGTGAAGTCCCGGTCGTGTAGCCGAAGTCGTGAGACTTCGGACGAACACTTCCCACGTCCGCGGCTTCCTTCGCTTCGCTCTGTCCAGCCCCCGGCCACCCTGCCGACGAGGAAACGGCGCAACGCCCCCTCATTCCATACGTCACACCGCGTGAAATTCCAACAACTTGCAGCCGCCGGACTCGTCTTTCCGCACATTCCGGGGTCGCGTAGAATCGGTTCCAACGCCTGATTTCAACTGCCGAATGAACGGGATCAAACGAATGCAGCGACAACGCCGGACATTCCAGCCCTGCCTGCTGCCGGCGGTGGTCGCGCTGGCAGCGGTCGTGTCGCTGGCAACCCCGGCCGCCGTTGCCGCAAGCCGGTCCGACTCGCTCGCGATTCTCCAGGAGCAATACCGCGAGGCCTCCGCTCAATTCTCCGCCGACATGCGGGCGCTGGCCGACTTCTGCCGGCAACACGGATACGAGGAAGACGCCGAGCGCATCCGCCAGCGGGCCGTTCCCTTCGCCGAGCAGACGCTCGACGTCGACGACCTGCCCCGCCACAAACAGCCCGATCTGCCGCAGGGCATCCCGCCCGTCGAACTCGAGTGGCGTTCCAAACTCAAAAAATATCAGACCGAATACGCCGACAAGCTCTACCTGCTTGCCCGGCGGGCGCTGGCCGACGGCCATTCCAGCTTCGCGTTTCGGCTGATCCGCGAGGTCGCCTTCCAGCATCCCGACCACCGCATGGCCCGCAAGGCGCTCGGGTATCTGCCCGGCGAAGACGGTTGGGCCACGCCCTACGAAAACACGATGCAGCGGCGCGGCCACGTCTGGGATGACCGCTTCGGCTGGCTGCCGCGCGCTCACTTGGCGCGATATCAGAATGGAGAGCGGTTCTACGGTAACGGATGGATCAGCGCCGAGAAGGAAGCCGCCATCCGCAGCGACTTCCGCAAAGCCTGGGTCGTGCGCACAGAGCACTACGAAATCCACACCAACCACAGCCTGGAGCGGGGCGTCGAACTCAGCGTCGCCCTGGAGGACTTCCACCGGTTCTTCGTTCGCGAATTCGCCGGCTTCTTCAATTCACCGGAACAGATCAAGGCGCTGCTCGATCCCGGCAGCGGCAACTCTCGCCATACCGACAAACGCCACGTCATCCACTATTACCGCACCAGGGGCGAGTTCATCACCTCTCTCAAACCCAAGCAGGCCAACGTCGAACTCTGCAACGGCCTCTACCTCCCGAACGATCGCACCGCCTACTTCTATCACGATCCGGAAAACGTCGAAGCCAACATGGACACGCTGTTCCACGAGGTGACGCACCAGCTCTTCGGTGAGAGCACGCGGTCCGTCAACCTCGTCGGGCAGGACGCCCACTTCTGGATCATCGAAGGCATCGCCTGCTACCTGGAATCGTTCGAGCGCGAAGACGGCCGGCTCGAAGCGGGCGACCCGGGGCACATCCGCATGTATTGGGCGCGGCGGAGAGTCGTCGAGGAAGACTATCTCATTCCCTTCGACCGGTTCGCATCCCTTGGCATGAGGGAATTCCAGGCGCCCGGCGATCTCGAAGCGCTCCAGCGCTACTACAGCCAGGCCGCAGGCATGGCGCATTTCTACATGCACTACGACGACGGACGCTACCGCGACGCGCTCATTCTGCATCTCTCGCAGATCTACAGCCCCGACCGCCGCGTCCGCGGAACCGCCCAGGGAATGGACCAGCTCACCGGCGTGCCCTACAAGGAACTCGAGCGCCAATACCGCGAACACGTCGCCGCATTCCCGGAATAATGCCCTACGACCCGCGCGCACGCCCACGGGTTGCAACCCGTGGGCCTTGTGGTGTTACACCAACCCCCGCCGCTTGCGCAGAAACCACTCGCAAGCCAGCAACAGCACGAACGCGCCCAGCAGCCACCAGTTGTCCCACAGGTTCACCTGCGTCTGCCGTGTGATCTCCGTCGAGATCCCCTCGTCGAGCAACTCATCGAGAAAGGTTCCGAACTGCTCCGGAGGCAGCGGGACCGCGCCCGTCACCGAGGCGATTTCCTCCATCAGGTCGGGGTCCGCGGCCGGATTGTCGAGTTCGAGATCCCGCGCGTCCACAATGAACCGCGCCATCGCCGGCAGCGACAGCGCCGCGCCGTCCTGCAGTGCCGTCACGGTGACCCAGTAGTCTCCCGGTTCCTCCGTTCCTGAAAACTCCGCCAGCGCTTCGGCGCCCCCCCGCACCACCGTCAGTTCTTTCCGCTCTCCGGCCGGCGTGAGAACCTCCACCTTGAACTCGGCGTCTTCAATCGGCTGCTTCTCCGCGTCACGCGCGCCGAAGACAATCGGCACCCGCGCCCCCGGCGCGAAATTCTTCGGTTCCACGCGGACCCACACCGGGGCATCGGCGTCGTGCTCCTTATGCGCCAGCCACAGTATGAGCTGCTGCCAGAACCGCTGATGCACGTCCTCGAATCCGTGCAGGTGCCAACGGTACGTGTCATCCGCCGCGAACGCCACAACCCGCGCCCGGCCGGTGTCGGCGGCGAACAGCAGCGGCACGCCGTCGTCCGATTCGGCCAGAACCTCGACGTTCTCGCTCTTCTCTTCCAGTCGCGTCGCCCCGGCCAGCGGCGGCAGATTGCGCCACATCCGTTCGTTGTCACGCGGAGCAATCTGCATCAGGTAGTGCCGCAGTCCGTCCCGCGTCGGAATCATCTGCAACTTACGACTATGATGCCGGCTGGGGTCGACCTGGTCGCCGGTCAGCGTTTCCGTCGAAGCCATCAGCACGGGCAGGTACTCCCGCAACCGTGTGCCGCCGTACCCGCCCGACCCGAAGTTCCGCCGCCCACCGATCATGGCCAGGCCCGCGCCCTGTTCGACTCGCTCGGCCAGCCGCAGCAGCAGGTCCGTGCCGCCCAGCCGAAACACACTCGCCGGCACGTCGCCGATGATGTACACGTCGTATGCGCCGGGCGCAAACAGGGCCGGGTCGATCTGCGTCGCCGACTGCCGCTCGCCCGCAAGCACCACCTGCCAGTCGAGTTGAATCTGCGACGTCTGGTTGAGGCGCAGCAGCTTCCCCGCTTCCGGCCGGAGGATATCGAAGTAAGCGACCTTCAGCCCCCCCTTGCGGACGGTGATCAGCGTCTCGACCCGGTTGTTATTGACCTTCAGTTCACCCTCGAGCGGCACGACTTCGATGGCCAGCTTGTATTCGCCCGCCTGCTGCGCGACGAACGAAAGGTCGACCGGTATCACGGTCGAGTTCTCGCGAGTTTCAATCTCAGCCATCGGCTTCGCGTCGGCCGAGTAGGGGATCTCCACCAGTTCCCCCGACTCTCCCGCGCTCTTGCCCGTCCGGTCCTCGAGCAGCAGCCGCACCTTCACCTTGCGGCCGCTCGCGCCGATCAGTCGCACCTGCGCCTGCACGGGCGTCGTCTTCTTCTCGAAGGTGTCCGGCGCAACCAGCACGTCTTCCACGGAGAGATCGAGACCAGCCGTCGCCAACTCAGACGTACCCACCAGCACCGTGTGAATCTGCACCCCCCGCTCCTCCGCGATACGCCGCGCGGCCGCGCGAGGATCGACGTCGTCCTCTCCCACGGCCCGTTGCGCCCCGTCGCTGATCAAGACGATCCCGACCAACCGTTTGCCCGCGTCTTCGCGGCGAGTTTCATCCAGAACCTTTCCAAGGGCCGTGAACTGCCCGTCGGCTTCGGCGCCTGGTTCGTCGGTCGGAAACAGCGTCGAGTCGAAATCGACGTACCGGATCTCGATGTCTTCGGCGAGTTCTTCAAGCTGCTCGTCGCTTTCGGCCAGCACCTTGAGCAGTTCCTCGCGCCGCGTAATTCCACCCGGTCCGTCAGGAGTCGTCATGCTCCGCGACTTGTCCATCAGGACCACCAGCACAGCCGCCTGCGAATCAATCTCCAGGTACTGCACCGCCGGACGCAAGAGCGCCCAGATCAACAGCACCGCCGAAGCCAGTCGCATCCCCAGCAGCAGGCGGCGACGCAGCGGCGGCAGATGCCGGATGCGCGGCGGGTAGGTGAGCAGCACGACCGCAATCAGCGCGACGGCGGCCAGCGCCACCAGCGGCCAGGACCAGACAGGTTCTGCAATAAACCGGACCATCAGACCGTTTCACGCGAAACGTTTACAAACGAAATCGCACGACGCGACGGGCGCGGCGAGTGGTTCGTCATTCCTGAATTGACGGCTGCGGTGCCACTGGCTTTGCCGGTGCATCGCAGAGTAGACGTCCTATCTGGTTCGCACTGGCGGAGCCAGTGGCACACGTCAATCCAGCCTGAACGAGCCGTTCGTCTGGTCACACCGCGTCGATCGCCGATGAAGAAGAATGAATCTACACACCCGCAAGTTCCTCGCTGCGTCGCGACTCCGGTGCAGACGTTGCAGGCTCACCGGCGGCCGCCAGATCGTTGTCGGTTTCGTAAAAACGGTTGGCCACAAGATGCTCGCCACAGAAGGCCACGATCACCAGCAGCATCAGGATCGGAAAGACCTCCTTGCCGAGGTCCGCAATGTTGATGTCGGCCTTGAGTTCATCGATGTCACGCGCCACTCCGTACCGGTCGGGGCCGAGCAGTTCATCAAGTTGCTCCTGCGTGAGCCGGGTAAAGTCGCTCTCGGCAGCCGGCGGGTTGACCGTGAATCCCGCGATCGGCGGCGCATTGCCGGAGGCGGCCAGATCGTAATGGCCAATCCGCGTCTCGTCGCTGATCGTGATCCGGGTCCGGCCGGCCGGCACATCGCGGCGGGTCTGCGTGAGATCGGGACGCCGGAGCAGCAACTGGCGGTCTTCCTCTTCAGGAGAGACCGTCAGGGTGACTGAGTCGCCCGCTTCGATCGTGTAGTTCTCGTCGGAAATACGGGCCAGATGTTCGGTCAGCGGCTGGACCAGAGCCAGATAGGCCCACGCATTCACAAGGTTCGTCAGCGTATTCCAGCGCCGGCGGCGCGGCTTCTGATCCACAGCCGTCGTCAGCATCACCACGCGGCCTTTCCCGTACAGCCGCTCAATCAACGCGGGCGAACGCTCCTCGTCGGTATACGTCGCCAGCACCGCCGCGCCCTGCGCCGGCTCGACTTTCCAGAATTTGTAGATCTCCGCCTCGTTCTCCAGGATCGCCGCCGCATCGCTGTCGGCGTACTGCCGGATCTTGCGGAAGATCGGGTGATTGATGTTGTCGAGGCTCAGCCTCCAGTCTCCGCTGGGAACCCAGGCGTCGAGTGAAGCCGGCAGAAAAGCCTGCGCCTGCCCGCGCTGATAATTGACCGGGTTGATGTCCTCGTCGCCGAGAAAGATCGCCAGCCCGCCTCCCTGATCGACGTACTGCCCGAGGCGCAACCACGATTCATCGGTCAGCCGCTGGATGTTGATCATGCAGACGACGTCATACTCCGACAGTTCGATGTCGAACAGATTCTGGACCGGCGCATACACCGCCTCGAATTTCGGCGGATCACCCGGGTTGAGCGCATACAGCCACTCCTTGGTCGACTCGCCGTCCATCGCCAGCACCAGCACCCGCGGGGGCGGGCCGACTTCAACGGTGAACCGGCGGACGTCGTCCATTTCCAGCGGATCGCTCGACACCAGCCGCACGTCTCCATGCACGACCGGACCGACCAGTCGCGAGATCAGATCGAACTCGATCCGCTGCGGCTCGCCCGACTGGAGATTGACCGTCCTCCGGCCGTGGAAGACCGGCTGCCCTCCCGCATCGGTCAGCATGAGTTCCACGTCTTTCTCAGACGGAGGCAGGCCGATGCTGGAAACAGTCGCCCCCACGACGAGGTCGCCGCCGCGCGGAATGCGGTGCCGCGAGAGCGTGATGCCCGACACGCCGACATTCTTCGGCTGCAGTTCCCCCACGTCCACGAGGTACACGTTGATCTGCTCCAGCCGCTCCATTTCCCGGGCCAGCAATTCCGATCCCCCCAGCCGCCAGGCGGTCGCAGCCAGATCGGTGAACACGTACACCCGCCGGAGGTAATTGTCCCGGAGAACCCCGTCCGACGCCCCCGAGCGTCCGTTGAGTTGCTCCTCCAGGTCGCGCTCCTGCTCCTGCAGGGCGGCCCGGAGGCGGTCGTTGATCGAGAGGCTGACCGGCTCGATCTCCAGCGCCTCGATGCGGGCCTGCGCCAGGCCGACGGTCGACTGAAACACGATCGGGTTATCGCTGGCGGTATCGGCCACGGCCAACCGGCTTCCGGCCGGCAGAGTGCTGATGTGCTCCAGCGCGATCTGCCGCGCCACGTCGAGCCGCGTCATCCCCTGCTGCTGGTACTCCATGCTCTGGCTGGTATCGAACAGCAGCACCGCAGTGACCGGCACGTCGATCCGCGCATCGGGAGGAGGGGCCGTAATCTCGGCCGCGACGCGGCGCTGATACGGCCACCCGACTGCCAGCAGCAGCAGCAGCAGCGTCAGCCCGGTCGTCCACCCCCGCAGGGCCGACCGACGCGCGACGTACTCGAACTTCGGCAACTCGCGCCGCCAGCGGCGCAGGATGAAGAAGTACACTCCCACCGCAGCGGCGATGACGACCAGCAGCGTGATCGTCTCACTCCCGCTCAGCGAATAGTCGGCTGCCGGCAGCGACGGCCGCGCAATGGCGATCACGATCAGCGCGATCGCCAGCATCCTCAGCAGCAGCAGCCAGATATGCCGCAGCCTGAGCCGCCGCACATTCTGTTTGCGCCGCTGCTGAATCAGCCTCAGCGCGGGAAAGATGAGTTTCTTCGGCTTCTGCCGGAGCAGCAGGTGCAGAATCACCGGCACGGCGACAAACGCCATTCCGAACAGAATCGCCGGATTGAGAAGAGACATTTCGCTCCGTCATTCGCGACCTTCGCCCACTCGTTCCACAATATCAGATACGCTCGGCAGAGTTGAACCGCGAAGGGAAACGGTCAAATCGCTTTCATGTCAGAACAGGTGGGGCGTGGCCGGTTGGTTCTGGTAACATTGCGACAACGCGCAGTGTTACGTGAGAATTGAGCAGTGCCGGAACAGCCGGCTCCGCAGACAATTTCGCGCCGTGAACCATGTCACGGTCGGCCTCGCCACTCAGTCATCGTGAAGCCCCTCCATTGTAACGCTGTCGCTGCCAACGCAACGGAAGATGGTCCACATTGACGACCGCAGTGAGAGCATGAAACGAGCCACACCCTTGTGGAAGCGGTGGAGTTCGCGTGGGAGCGAGGAAAGGTGCGACGGCAGTAACGTCCAAGATCACGGGGCGGCCGTGATCGACATTGAGTTCAAAACCGACGACGCCGGCCGCTCCCGTGCATCGTTTTGTTCGTCAGCTTTGGCGGTTCATGCACGGATGACATTCGGGTTCGTCC
>QQVO01000066.1 GCA_003388505.1 Planctomycetota bacterium | reverse complement strand
CGGGATGTTTTCCATGAGCTTGCGCTCACGGCTCCATGCTTTCGCGGCTTCGCCGCTCGCTGTCGATTCGTCTCCAGTTGGGTTGCGGGCGGAGGCCGCGCTGGGTCTCTTTGTGTTTTTCGTGGCCGTTTTCCGTGGCTTCCGTGCATTCCGTGGTTGTTCACTGATCTGAAGTTGTGGGTCACGACAAGCGCTCCAGCCCCGGCCATCCGGAAAGAGGAACCACATGATCGCCGGTAAACGGGAACTCCTGGCGGGGGTGCTGGACCGGTCGGGATCGACGCGGTGGTTGGCGCGGCGGGGGGGGTGGCGCGGGCTGCTCGTGCTGAACTACCACCGCATCGGCGATCCCTCGGCAACCGAATTCGATCGAGGCGTCTTCAGCGCCACGGACGACGGTTTCGCCGATCAGGTGCGATTTCTGACGCAGCACTTTGATCTCATCACTCCGTGCGATCTCGACCACGTCCTGCGCGAGAAGCGTGGGCGGTGTGTGATGATTACGTTTGACGACGGCTACCGGGACAACTACGAGGCCGCGTTCCCGATTCTCCGCGCTTACGGGGCGAAGGCGGTGTTCTTTATCACCACCGGGTTTCTGGATGACCACCTCGTCGCGTGGTGGGACGAAATTGCATGGATGGTTCGCAGCAGCGAACGGGATTTTCTGCCGCGCGGCAAGTGGACGGACGCCGCCATCGACCTGGAGGGCGATGCGCGCGAGCGTGCGATTCATGCGCTGCTGAGAACGTTCAAGCAGTTATCGACGGACGAGACGCCGGAGTTCCTCGATTGGTTGTCGGAAGCGACCGGCTGCGGTCGCGTACCGCGGACCGAAGCGACAGCGCCCTGGATGACCTGGGACATGGTGCGCGAGATGCAGGCGGGTGGAATGGAGATCGGCGGGCACACGGTGACGCATCCCGTATTGTCTCGGTTGCCGGCCGATGAGCAGCACCGCGAAGTGCGGCGATCGAAGGAGCGGATCGAAGCCGAGACCGGCCAGCCGATCAAGGCGTTCAGTTACCCGGTCGGTCAGCCGGACTCGTTCACGGCCGAGACGCAGCAGATCGTCAGCGAATCGGGTTACCGCTGGGCGTTCAGTTTCTACGGCGGCCTGAACCGGCCCCGCACCCTCGACCCGCTGAACATCGCCCGCAAGTCGGTCGAGGCGGAAATGTCTCCGGAGATGTTCCGGAGCACGGTGTGTTTGCCGCAGGTGTTTGCGTGAGCGGGATTCAGCGTTCGACGGAGAACGCTCCCCTGCGGGTCGCGGCTAGAGCAAATTGCTCTACCATGTGTCCGCGTCGAGCGGAATCTGGACTGTCGAGGCCGAGAATCCGCGAGACAGGCCGCCAACACTGACTTGCAGTGCGCTATAAGCGGAATCTTGCAGACGGCGTCGACAAGAGTGAAGTGCAGCGCTACCCGACGAAGTGCGTTACGCCCCACAGGATGCCTCCGGCGAAGAGGGCGGCGATGAGGTCGTCGGCCATGACGCCCCAGCCGCCGGGGAGTTGTTCGAAGCGACGGATGGGGTAGGGCTTCCAGATGTCGAAGACGCGGAAGAGGAGGAAGCCGAGCGTCGCGGTGCGCCAGTCGATGCTTGTGGCGGCGAAAACCAGCGGGAAGGCGGCGATTTCATCGATCACGACCTGCGAGGGATCCTTGCGGCCGTAGTGTCGACAGGCGGCGTTGCAGGCAGCGACGCCGAGCAGCACGACTCCGATCGATGCGGCGGTCACGGCGAGTGGTGTGAGATGGGCCGCCTGCAGGCCCCAGACGAGCGGCAGGCCCAGCAGACTGCCCCACGTTCCGGGGGCGAAGGGAGCGAGCCCGACGCCGAATCCGGTCGCGACGGCCACCAGCAGCCAATCGCACAACCGCGCGAAGACCGGTTTCGCGGCAACGTCCCGGTTATCCATCGGGCGGTTGGCCTCTATAATTGAACTTGTGCGGGCGGCTGGGTCGCGAGCGGCCGGTGATTGTCGTGAGGCCGCCCATCCTAACGAGAACCGGGTTCGCGGTGCAGAGACGTGGCCGCGATAGAGACGGAGTCGATGAATGGCCGAACCAGGGAAGGCAAGCAAGGCGGAAGCGGTCAAGGAGAACAGCCGTCAGCTCCGGGGGACCATTGCGGACGAGTTGACGACCGATGAGGCGAAGTTCTCCGGCGACAACGCGTCGCTGTTGAAGTTCCACGGGTCGTATCAGCAGGACGACCGGGATCGCCGCGGCAAGGGCGGCAAAGAGTACATGTTCATGCTGCGCACGAAGGTTCCCGGCGGGAAGCTGACGGCGGAGCAGGTTCTGGCGGAACTCGACCTCTGCGAACGCTACGGCAACGGGACACTGCGGATCACCGACCGGCAGGGGTTCCAGATTCACGGGATTCTGAAGGGCGATCTGCAGGAGACGATTCGCGGCGTCCATGAGACGAAGCTGACGACTCTCGGGGCGTGCGGCGACGTGAATCGGAATGTGATGTGCTGCCCGGCGCCTTATGTGGACAGTCCGGTTCGCGCGGAGATGCAGGCGATGGCGGCGGCCTTGTCCGACCACTTCGCACCGAGCACGACGGCTTATTACGAGATCTGGCTTCGCAACGGGGAGGACCGGGAAAAGGTTCACGAGCAGCAGCCGGCCGAAGACCCGATCTACGGCAAGGCGTACCTGCCGCGCAAGTTCAAGATGGCGATCACCCTGCCGGAGGACAATTGCGTCGACGTGTATGCGAACGATTTTGGCCTGATTGCGGTGGTCGAGGCTGGATCGATCGCGGGCTACAACGTGCTGGTCGGCGGCGGGATGGGGATGACCCCGGCGAAGAAGCAGACGTTTCCGGCGATCGGCCGGCGAATGGCGTATGTTCCTGCGGAGGACGTGATCGCGGTCGCTGAGGCGGTCGTGAAAGTGCAGCGAGACTTCGGCCGCCGGGACGATCGGTCTCAGGCTCGTCTCAAGTATCTGATTGCCGACTGGGGGCTGGAGCGGTTCAAGGCGAAGGTGGAGGAGTATCTGGGGCGGTCGCTGGCGGAACCGCGGCCGGTCGACGTCACCGGCGTCGACGACCACCTGGGGTGGCACGAGCAGGGAGACGGCAAACTGTTTCTCGGGCTGAACGTCGACAACGGGCGGATCAAGGATGAAGGAGACTTCCGGCTGAAGTCGGCGCTGCGGGCGATCCTGGGCAAGTACGGGATGGACTGCCGCAACACGGCCCTGCAGGGATTGATTCTGTGCGACATCGAACCGGGCGAGCGAGGTGCGATTGAGCAGACGCTGCGCGAGCACGGCGTCGCGCTCGCTGAAGAGATCTCGCTGACGCGCCGCTACGCGATGGCCTGCCCGGCATTTCCGACCTGCGGTTTGGCGATCACCGAGTCGGAGCGGGTGATGCCGGACGTGCTGGCGGGGATTGAAGCGGAACTGGCTCGCCACGGTTTGGGGGGAGAGCGTTTCTGCATCCACATGACCGGTTGTCCCAACGGCTGCGCTCGACCTTACACGCCGGACATCGGGCTGGTCGGGAAGTCGCGCGGCAAGTACACGATCTACCTGGGCGGGAACGCGGAGGGAACGCGGCTGGCGTTTGTGTATGCCGACCAGGTTCCGCAGGAGGAGATTGTGCCGCGACTCGCTCCGGTATTCGCCGGTTTCAAATCCGAGCGAACGGATGGCGAGTCGTTCGGGGATTTCTGCCACCGGCGCGGGGAGGGGGGTCTGGCGGAGTTCTCCGTTGAGGAGTGAGAAGCGGGGTGTGGGTGGGTTTCACCCGGCTGCGGTCTGTCCTCCGGACCGGCTTCAGGGGGGGCAGTGATACAAAACCTGACCGGGGGGCCGGTGCCGAGTAAGCGGAGCCCAAGGGATTCTCGAATAGGACACAGATTTTCGCGGATTTAGCGGATCAGCACCGATTTTGGGGGTATTCCTCACGAGGCGGCAGCGCTGAGACCGCATCGGTCAGTCGCGCATGGCGTCGACACGCAAGAAGGCAATCAGCGAGAATCTGTCCAATCCGTGGTCATCCGCGTTCCATTCGAATCTCTCGGAGAGTCACCTAACCAGGGATCGAGAGATGTGTGTAACCGACCGGCTTCAGGGGCGTGGTGTGGTGGGTTGGGCGTCGCACTGCGATTCGGCGGTTTATCTTTCGGTTTCAGGAGTTACGACAAGGCCGGTTGACGGAACCTGGTCGCAGGCCTACTAATTGTGACAGTTTGAAAATTCTCGGGATTTTCATCGATCGAAGAGAAAAACCGTGGACGGTTGGGGGAGTTCTGGTAGGATGGCCGTCCAGTTGCACCACTGGTGTACTGATGCGATGCCGCGGTTGCCGTACTTCACAGAATTCGTGCGCGCAAATGACACCGGCATTCGAATCCCTCCACAGTGTGTGGATTCGTGGTTCTCAATGTATGGGTAGGGATGCTGACGATGAGGACCTGCTCGCTCAGGCATGCTGGCCCCGCTCCCCTTGTCTGTTCCTTCCCACCGCGTCCTCCCCGGACAGTGTGGCCCACCGCGTCCTCCCCGGACACTGTGGACAGACCGCGTCCTCCGCGGACACTGTGGACAGACCGGAGATGGATTTCTCCATGGAGTCGATTCACCGACGTCGCCTCGCTGGAGGCGCGATGACGTTCTGTATTCTCCGGTCGAGGATGCAGAACGCGGCATCCGCCCCCTTGAAGTGACAGGCCAGAATATGAGAGAAGTAGTTCACCCGCCTGTGTCTTCCACCCCGTGCGCGGTGGATTGACCTGAACCCCGGCTTCATCGGACCCGCAGGACGTGACGTCCGTTCGACCCCCCAATTGAGGAGTGAATCGTGCATCGACTGGACGAAGGATTGAAAGCGCTCATGGATCGGGCGAAAGAGCGAAAGTTCCTGACGTATCAGGCCGTCGACGAGTTTCTTCCCGACGAGGGGGGCGACCCGATGACGCTGGAATACATCGTGCGCGCGCTCGAAGAGACCGGCTTGCCGTTGATTAACGATCCCGACGCCCCGCGCACGGTCGCGGAGAAGACGCGGCTGGAGCAGCAGGCCCAGCATCAATCGGACGACAGCGCGGACAACGGCCGGGTCTTGATGGAACCGGAAGCGCCGATGTCGTCCCGCGATCCGATTCGGATGTATCTGAGCCAGATGGGGAACATCCCCCTGTTGTCCCGGGCGGACGAGATTTTTCTCGCCAAGCAGATCGAGATCACGCGCAAGCGATTTCGCCGGACGATCATGGAGTCGGATTTCTCGCTGGCGATCGCCGTCGACATTCTCGAGAAGGTGCACCTGGGCGAACTTCCGTTCGAGCGGACCTTGCGGACTTCGGATACGGAGAATACGCACAAGGACCAGATTCTGGGCCGCATGCCCCATAACCTGAAGACGTTGCGTCTGCTGATGGACGACAACCGGCGGGACTTCGAACTGTTGCACTCGACGACGTCGAAGAAAGAGCAAGCTGCGGCGCGAGAACGGATGACGCTTCGCCGGCGGCGGATGTGTTCCCTCGCCGAGGAACTCAGCGTGCGAACGCACCGGTTGCAGCCGGTTTACAAGCGGATGCAGCAGGTGGGTGAACGGATGACCGAACTGGAGCGGGACATTTCCCGCGCGAAGCGGCGGTCGGCGGGCGACGCGAAGGCGCTGCAGGCCGAACTCGACGACCTGGTGAACATGACGCTCGAGACCCCGCAGGAGTTCCGGGCGCGGCTGAAGAAGATCGAGCAGCGGTCTGACGCCTGGACGCACGCCAAGCAGCAGCTTTCCGGAGGGAACCTGCGGCTGGTGGTTTCGATCGCCAAGAAGTACCGCAACCGGGGGCTGTCGTTCCTCGATCTGATCCAGGAAGGGAACGCCGGCCTGATGCGGGGCGTCGAGAAGTACGAGTATCGTCGCGGTTACAAGTTTTCGACCTACGCGACGTGGTGGATCCGGCAGGCGATTACCCGGGCCGTGGCCGATCACGCGCGGACGATCCGCATCCCGGTGCACATGTTCCAGAGCATCTCGACGCTCAAAGCGAAGAGCGAACAGATCCGCCAGGCGACCGGCCGCGAACCGACGACGGAGGAACTCGCAAAGGAGGTCGGCCTTTCCGTCGAGGAGACGGAACGGATCATGAAGACCTGGAAGCATCCGATCAGCCTCGATACGCCTGTCGGTGAGAGCGAAGACTCCAGCTACGGAGACTTCCTGGAAGACGGCAGCGAAGGGACGCCGGCCGATTCGGCGATGCACCAGATGCTGCGGGACAAGATCAACCACGTCCTCAAGAGCCTCACCTACCGCGAGCGGGAAATCATCAAGCTCCGCTACGGACTGGGGGACGGCTACAGCTACACGCTGGAAGAGACGGGACGCATCTTCAAGGTGACTCGCGAACGCATCCGGCAGATCGAGTCGAAGGCGCTGCGTAAGCTGCAGCACCACACTCGCGCCGAGCATCTGAAAGGCTTCGTGGAAGCGCTCTATCCCGAGGGAGAAGAGCAACTGGAACAGGCCGACGCGGAGTTGGTCGGCGCGGTCTGATCAGTCTGGAAGGTTGAGAAATCTGAGCACGCAATGCCCACGGGTTGCAACCCGTGGGCGTTTTTCGTGTGCGCCAGCGCGGTCAGTTCTCGGGGGCGTCGCGATCCGGCACGAGTACTTGAATCTCCTCGCCCACGACGCGGACGTCGAAACATTCGGTGCGGGTTTGAGACTTCGGGTTGTCGAGCCAGAGACCGTCGGCGACGCAGAACCGCCAGGCGTGCCAGGGACAGGTCACCGAGGTCCCTTCGACATAGCCGCCGGCCAGCGATGCGCCCATGTGAGGGCAACTGTCGAGAATCGCGTGATACTCGCCGTCGACGTGGAAGACAGCCACCATGCGGCCGTTGACGGGAAAAGACCGCCCTTCTCCGGCCGGGATTTCGCCCACGCGGGCCACGCTCTCGAATTCCGCCATCTTGAGTCGTCTCTTGAAGGAATCTTGAATGCGCGAGTTTGGTTGAGTCCGGCCGAGAGTGTAGCGATCCGCGGCGACGGTCGCATCGCTGCCTGAGTGCGGACAGGGCCGGAAAAGTCGCCGCAGATTCACTGACCGGTTCCGGCGCTGGATCGGCCGGTTGGCTGTCGCGTCATCGCCGCCAGACCTGCGTTCGGTCGGCCGATACAGAATTACATCCGCCAGCGGCGTGCGCCGCCGAGTTCTCCGCCTGAAGGAGCAGTCCGATGCCGTCCCTCCCGCTGCCTCGTCGCGTAGCGCGAAAACTTGTGCGTGGTGGACTGATCCACCGGGTGAACCACGTGCTGGAAGTCGGCTGCGGCGACGGCGAACTGCTTTTCTTCTGGGGCCGGCGCAAGCCGGGCGCTGCAGGGATCGACGACCGGCCTGAGACGGCCGGCCTGCCCTCAGCGGCCGATGGGATCACGCGGGGAAGTGTCGCCGGTAAGTTTCCTTTCGCCCCGCATTCGCTCGACCGGATCATCGTCACGGGGAGTTCGACGTACGCGGCCGACCTCACCGCTCCGGAAGCGTACATCGCGACGGCCAACCTGCTTTCGGCGCTGAAGCCTCGGCGGCGGGTGATCTTCCTCGAGCCGGGCGTTGCCGGCGGAAGACCGGAAGAAGCCCGCTTGCGGACCATCGAAGAGCACTTGGAGAACTTCCCGGGGACGATCGTGACTCGCTCGTACCACGACGGGATGGAGCGGTTTCTGAGTCTGGAATGGCTCATCGGCCGCAAACGGCAGGTCGACCTGATGCTTGTTACGTTCACGGTTCCGCGCAAGCCGATCTCCCGGCTGGAATGGCATCAGCATGCCCGCGAGGCGGTGATGGCAAGGCAGACTCCCGCCGCGACGCGCGCCGCTTGAGCGTGGCTGGTCTCTCCGGTGCGCGTTCGCAGAAATGACGCCGCTCACCGAGGCGTCCGGCTCATGTTGCCACAGCCGAAGGTCCGCGCATACAATACTCCCAAGCCCATTTGCGGGAGACGATGTGATGGCTGAACCGGAGATTGATGAATTCGTACGGCGGGCCGAGGAAATCTACACCTCCCGACTGCAGGCGGTCTTAGAGCCCGATTGCGTTGACGATTTCGTGGCGATTGAACCCGATTCGGGCGACTATTTCCTGGGCAAGACGCTCGGCGAGGCGACGCGGGCCGCCCGCCAATCCTACCCAGACCGTCTGACCCACGTGATGCGTGTCGGACACAGAGCTGCGCTCCATTTCGGAATGCAGATTCGATGAACGGCCATGTCGATCGCTATGGCCGCGCTCTTGTCACGATTTCGATTCGACCATCAGATAGAGCGGCTGTGCACGAAACTGAGGTATGGATCGACACAGGATTCAACGGCGATCTGGTACTGCCACAGCAACAGATTGATCGGTTGGCGCTCCAGCAATCGGGGACGGTGAAGGCAGTTCTTGCGGACGGGTCCGAGATTGCTCTGAAACGCTACACATGCCGGATCGATTGGATTGGAGAGAGGCGCGATCTGGAAGTTGTGGCCAACGACGGCGAGTATCCCTTGCTCGGCGTTGGATTGCTCGCAGGACATGACTTGCACGTCAGCTATC
>QQVO01000056.1 GCA_003388505.1 Planctomycetota bacterium | reverse complement strand
CATTGTCCTTCGCAACCACTTGCTCCGCCTCCGGGAGATGACCTTGTGGCTCGAATACCTGATCGCCGCCGAGTTCGGACTCGTGCTCACCAAAATCATCCCAACCCAAGACGACCCAAGCCCTTAGAGCGCTCTGCATAACAATTTGTGGTTGTCAGGCGGCTTGGAGGTAGTGACTGTGGCGGATCCATCCGCGAATGTCGGAGTTGGTGATTGTCGCCAGAGCACGTTTGGCGGCCTGGGTGAGTGTCGCGACGGTCTTCGCCTTGGCTTGACGGAGCGACGTTTTGATTTGCTCCACAGGCGTTCGATCGGATTCAAATCCGGCGAGTAGGGCGGCAACAGCCAGATGTCTGCCTCATATTCCTCAAGAGCGTCCGTCACCTTGTTCGCTTTGTGAGCCGCCAGATTATCGGCCACGACGATATCCCTGGGCCGCAGCACCTCGGCCAGCGGTCCGTGAATGTATTCCAGCATCCGCTCAGTGGTAGTGCCCCCTGGGTAAACCAGTGTGGGAATCTGCTCGCTGCCGCCCAGGCGAATGCCACCCAGCACCGTCAGGTTTTTATAGTGTCGATGAGGCACATCGGTGTAGACGCGCTGGTTCGCCGGGGCGCGTCCGTAACGGCGGGTCATCTTCGTCGAAATCCCCGTTTCGTCCACGAAAATCAGGCGTTCGGCGTCCACATCTTTGGTCTTGGTGCGCCACTGTTGGCGCTGCTGTTGTGTTGTCTCCTCGTCCTGTTCACTCGCCCGCGGCACCTTGCGTTTGCGGGGACGGTCGAGCCGCTTCAGTTCCCGGGAGACCGTCGAATCACTGACGTCCAGGTCGCACTGTTCGATCAATTCTTCCAGCGTCGCATCCGGGTCTTGATCAACCGCGTCCACCAGCTTCTGCCGATCCTCTTCATCCAGCTTCGGTTTCGGACCTCCCGACCGGGGCTTGGGCTCCAGCGATTGGCCTTCCTCCGCCCGGTTCACGAAGTTCCACACGGCTGTCTCCGAAACGTCGAACCGTCGGGCCACTTCTGCGACCGACGCACCGTCGTGCACCGCCTTGACCATTCGCTCACGCATGTAAGTGGGAATCGGTTCCATCGTCATCATCCTCCCTGTTCATCCACTTTCGCCTCTCGACGATTCCAACCGCCGAAAACCCCATTCTACCACACCCGTCAAATCCCCACGCTGTTGTGCAGAGCGCTCTAGCCACCTCGACGTCGCTGAGGATGTGAACGCGAAATTTTGGAACTACTGAAATTGCTCTACCATGTGTCCGCGTCGAGCGGTGTTTGGACTGTCGAGGACGAGAATCCGCGAGACAGATTGCCAACACTGATTTGCAAAGCGCTATAACGACCGTCGGTCTGGCAGTATACTCGCCGCATCGAGAGCGCGGCATGTTCGCGCTGTGGCGGGGCGCTCCTCCCGCCAACTTTCGGGTTTTCTTCCGCCGCCGAATGTCGCACCATTCAGCGTGGCTTCGACCTCCCCAGAAGACGCGCTCATCCTTTTTCAGATCGACCGACGCCGATGCCGGAGAGCCCTTCCTCTGAGACCGTTCGAGAGGGAATGCCCAGCGAGCAGGAGCAGGCGATCCATTCGCTGCTGCAGACGCTCTATTCCGACCAGGCCGACGACTGTCGGCAGCGGCTCTCAACGGTCGTGCAGAAATGGGCGCCTCAGCTTCCCCGCCGCGACGCCCCACTCTGGACCGAGCGCGACGTCACGCTCATCACGTATGGAGACCAGGTTTCTGAGGGAGAGGCTCCGACGCTGGAAACGCTCGAGAAATTCCTGCTCGAACACAAGCTCCACGAACTTTTCTCCATCGTCCACATCTTGCCGTTCTGTCCCTACTCGTCGGACGACGGCTTCTCCGTAATCGACTTCCGGCAGGTCGATCCCCGGCTCGGCGACTGGACCCATCTCGACAGCCTCGCCCGGCACGTCGACCTGATGTTCGACCTCGTCCTCAACCACGCCTCGCGGCTCAGCGACTGGTTCCAGAGATTCATCAAGGGCGACCCCGCTTATGCCCGGTTCTTTCTCACCGTCGACCCGGCGGAAGACGTCACCCAGGTCACACGGCCCCGCAGCCATCCGCTGCTCACCCCCTTCGAAACGGCTCGCGGCGCCGAGCACGTCTGGACGACCTTCAGCGACGATCAGGTCGATCTCAACTTCTCCGAACCGGCCGTGTTGATCGAAATGGTCGACATCCTGCTCCAGTACGTGCACCACGGAGCGCGGGTCATCCGGCTCGACGCGATCGCCTACCTCTGGAAGCGACTGGGCACGCCCTGCATCCATCTGCCCGAAACGCACGCGGTCGTCAAGCTGATGCGCGTCCTGCTCGACCGGGTCGCGCCACACGTCATCCTGCTCACCGAAACCAACGTGCCCCACACCGAGAACATCAGCTATTTCGGCGACGGCGACGAAGCCCGCATGGTCTACAACTTCAGCCTCCCTCCGCTCCTGCTCGATGCCTACCTGCATCAGGACGCGACCACGCTCAACCGCTGGCTCACCGAACTCGATCCGCCAAGCGAAGGGACAACCTGGTTCAATTTCACATCGTCTCACGACGGAATCGGCGTCCGTCCTCTCGAAGGACTGGTCGGCGACGACCACCTGCGGCACATCGTGGAGTGCGTCCTGAGCAACGAAGGCCGGGTGAACACCCGCCGCACGCCGGCCGGAGAAGACGTCCCCTACGAACTCAACATCACCTGGCTCGACGCGCTCCGCCGACCAAACAGCGACGACCCCCATCACATCCGGCGGTTCCTCGGTTCGCAGGCGTTCATGCTCGCGCTGCAGGGCGTGCCGGCGGTCTATTTCCATTGCCTGGTCGGCACGCCCAATGATATCGCAGGCATGCACCGCACCGGCCACAACCGAACCATCAATCGCTGCAAGTACGACGCCGATGAACTGGCCGGGTTGCTCGCCGGCGATCCGGCGCAATCGCGGATCTTCTCGGACTATCAGAAGCTCCTGCGTTGCCGAGTCGGCCTCAGCGCCTTCCATCCGGACGCCACCCAGACAGTTATTCCACAACCCGACCCGGCGCTCGTCATGTTCCAGCGCGGAACTCCCGGAGACAACGCCGTCCTCGTCGCCGCGAATTTCACGGATGAACCAAAGGCGATCACGTTCAGCTCAGACATCCTCGGCACAGACGTGCAGGACGCCATCAGCGGTCGCAGCGGAACCTGTGAGCAATTCACCCTGCAACCGGCCGAAACCGTCTGGTTGACCTCCGCTGACACCTAACGGGCCGCAACGCCAACCAACCGAAACGCCATGCCGGACTTCATTCAAAACGGAGCGGTCACGACCATCCACGACCTCGGCCGGGCCCGGCTGGAGGAGCTGGAAGAGAATCTCCGCAAGGCGGTCCGGAAGAACCCGCTCGCTCTCGTGTTGCCGGTCACCGCCTCCGACATGCGCGCGGACTCCTTCAGCGAGATCGTGAATCACCTGCAGGCGGCCGACTACGTCGACACGATCGTCGTCACACTCGGTCTCGCCCCCGACGCGGACGACTACCGCGAAACCGTGCAGAAGGTCTCACCGCTGGGCGAGAGGGCGCACGTCCTGTGGACCGACGGTCAGCGCGTGCAGGCGCTCTATAACGAACTCATCGACGAGGGGTTTCGCCTCGGCACGCCGGGCAAGGGACGCTCCGTCTGGACGGCGTTCGGGTTCCTGCTCGCCGATCCCCGGCTGAAGGTCTTCGCGCTGCACGACTGCGACATCGTCGATTACGACCGCAAACTGCTGGCGCGGCTCTGCCTGCCGATGGCCCACCCCAGCCTCGACTTCGACTTCTGCAAGGCCTTCTATGCGAGAGTCACCGACCGCATGCACGGCCGGGTGGTCAGGCTGCTCGTCGCGCCATTGCTCACCGCGCTCCTCAAAACGGGCGGCACCGATGACTTCCTGGAATTCCTCAGCGCCTTCCGCTATCCGCTTTCCGGAGAGTTCGCCGTCACGTCCACCCTCGCCCGGTCAAACCGCACGCCAAGCGACTGGGGTCTCGAAGTCGGCACACTCGCCGAGGTCTTTCGCAACACCTCGCAGAAGCGGGTCTGCCAGGTCGACCTCTGCCGTTTCTACGAGCACAAGCATCAAGATCTTTCGCTGGGCGACCCCGGCAAAGGGCTCATGAAGATGGCGACCGACATCTGCGGCTCGATCTTCCGCACCCTTTCCAGCCGGGGACGGGTGTTCCCCGCCGAGTTCTTCGCCACGCTCAGAAGCGTGTACCTGCGGACGGCCCAGGACGCGATCCGGCAATACCATGCCGACGCCACCGTCAACGGCCTGGCTTTCGACCGCCACGCTGAAGAACACGCCGTCGAGGGATTCGCTGAACGCATCGGGGTCGCCGGCGCATCGCTCTTGGAAGATCCGGTCGGCGCCGCCGCGATCCCCAACTGGGCCCGCGTCATCGCCGCCTTCCCCGACGCGCCTGCCCGCTTGCGCACCATCGCCGACGACGACCGCACCGAGTTCGCCTCCTGAGCCGGCGCTCAAAACACCGCCGTCACCGGACTGCCCGTCGTCACCCGCACGGGGCGGCCGGAGGGATTGTAGACGGCCGTCTCCGGCGAAAGACCGAACGCGTGCAGCACGGTCGCATGGAAGTCGTCGGGCGTCACCGGCGAATCCTTCACATAAGCTCCGGTGGCATCGCTCGACCCGTAGACCTGCCCGCCGCGCACGCCCCCGCCCGCCAGGAGCTGTGTGTAGCAGTGCGCCCAGTGATCGCGGCCCGAGTTCTTGTTAATCTTCGGCGTGCGGCCGAATTCACCGTGCACCACAATCAGCGTCTCATCGAGCAGCCCGCGATCCTCCAGGTCCTCCAGCAGCGCAGGAAACGTCCGGTCGAATGAGGGCGTGCAGTAGTCGTGCGTAATCTGCTGGCGACCGGTGAGTTGCCCGTCGACCCCGCACACGTCGTTTTCCACGCCGTGGTTGTCCCACAGGTTGAACTGGCAGCCCTTGGCGTCGAAGAACGTCCAGAACAGGTTCACATACCGCACGCCCGATTCGATCAGCCGCCGCGCCATCAGAAAGCTCTGGCCGTACTCGTTGCGGCCGTAACGGTCGCGCACACTCGCAGGCTCCGCTTCGAGATCGAAAGCCTGCTTCGTCGCGTCGGAAGTCAGCAGGTTGAACGCCTTCCGGTAATTCTCTTCGAACGCGACATCCGATAGTCCCCTGCCCGCCTCCAGAGACGTCAGCAGCGACTGTCGATCGCCGAATCGACCGGTGCTCAATCCCTCGCTGGGCCGGATCGCATCCAGCGTGAGCGGCGTATCGCTCAGCGACCCTTTCTTCTCTTTATCGAACACCAGCGGGTCGTACTTCGCCCCGAGGAACCCGGCCGACTGCCCTTTGTACGGCGGCGAGTTCGTCGTAAACGGCCGCGGCAAGACGACCCACGGAGGGAGTTCCCCCTCGGCCCCGAGCACATCGTGCAGAATCGCGCCGATGCCCGGATGGTCGTGTCGCGCGGTGTAGAGATCACCCGGCCGCGGCATCTTCTGCCCGAGCAGCGTATGCACGATCGCGTTGACATGACTGTTGTCCGCGTGCGTCACCGACCGGATCAGCGCCAGCTTGTCCGCATGCTGCGCGACGGTCGGAATCAGCTCGCTGAAGACGATGCCCGGCACGTTCGTCTGCACCGGGGAGAACTCGCTGCGGATTCCGTCCGGCGCATCCAGCTTGAGATCCCACAGGTCCGGCTGTGACGGACCGCCGCACAGAAAGATCGAGATGCAGTTCTTCGCCGTCGCGCGATGCGTTTCGTTCGCCGAAACGCCGGGCGCGCCGCCGAGCAGTCCCGCCCCGGCGAGTCCGGATGAAGCCAGTGACCCGATCCGCAGCCACTGACGGCGGGACATCCGGCGCGAATCGTCGGCATGGGGAAACAGGGAGAGCACGGCGTGTACGCTTTGTGTTCGGCGACAATCTGATGGAGGGCATGACGGCGGGCTGACGCCCGCCGCTCGCACTCAGGAGTGTACCACATGGCGAGAGACGCATCCAACATGTTCGATGCGTCACGCTTGAAAGCCAGTGCACGCTCCCTTACAACCGCGCGTCGGTCGATTTCAAGCGGGAGGGCGAGGCTCCCGCCGAGCCGATTGCTCGTCATCTCTGCTCATTCGCGGCTCAGCAGGAGCTTCGCCCTCCCAGCCGTCCAGCCAGTCACGTACGCCGCATGCCCCGCATCAACGACAACTACCTCAAGCTCAAGGCCGGCTACCTCTTCCCCGAAATCGGCCGCCGGGTCCGCGAATTCCGCAGCGAAAACCCCGATGCCCCCATCATCAAGCTCGGCATCGGCGACGTCACCGAACCGCTCCCCCAAGCCTGCATCGACGCGATGCACGCAGCCGTCGACGAAATGTCGCAACGCGAGACCTTCCGCGGCTACATGGACGACAGCCAGGGACATGACTGGCTCCGCGAGGCGATTGTCAAAAACGACTACGAGGCCCGCGGCTGCCAGGTCTCCGCCTCGGAGATCTTTGTCTCCGACGGCAGCAAATGCGACACCGCCAATATTCTTGATATCCTAGCCGCCGGGAAGAACCGCATCGCCGTCACCGACCCGGTCTACCCGGTCTACGTCGACACCAACGTGATGGCCGGCAACACCGGCGAGGCGAAGGAGTCCGGAGGGTACGACGGAGTCGTCTATCTCCCCGTGACCGCCGAGAACAACTTCACCCCCGCGCTGCCCGACAAGCCGGTCGACGTCATCTACCTCTGTTATCCCAACAACCCCACCGGCACCGTCCTCGGCAAAGACGAACTGGCGAAGTGGGTCGAATACGCGCGCCAGAACGAGGCCCTGATCCTCTATGACGCCGCTTACGAAGCCTACATCACCGATCCCGAGATCCCGCACTCCATCTATGAAATCGACGGTGCCCGCGACGTGGCGATCGAGTTCCGCAGCTTCAGCAAGAACGCAGGTTTCACCGGCGTCCGCTGCGCCCTCACCGTCATTCCCGATTCGGTCACGGGAACAATCGCAACCGGCGAGAAGCGCCCGCTCCAGCCCCTCTGGGCGCGACGGCACAACACCAAGTTCAACGGCGTCTCCTACATCACCCAGCGCGGCGTGGAAGCCGTCTACTCCGAGGCAGGCAAGCAGCAGGTCGCCGACCTGATCGCCTTCTACCTCGAGAACGCCCGCCTCCTGCGCGAAGGCCTCGAAGCCGTCGGCATCACCGTCTTCGGCGGCGTCAACGCCCCCTACATCTGGCTCAAGACACCCGGCGACCTTTCAAGCTGGGACTTCTTCGACAGGCTCCTCACCTCCGGTCACCTCGTCGGCACCCCCGGCAGCGGCTTCGGAACCGCCGGCGAGGGCTACTTCCGCCTCAGCGCCTTCAACAGCCGCGAGAACATCGAAGAAGCCGTCAAACGGTTCCAACGCGTTGTTGAGTGAGACGCATGCGTTTCGAGGACATTTCGATTTCTATCACAAGACCACTCGCGGCGACCGTCAGGAAGCGGCTTTCCATGGAGCACTCGGACCGCTTCCTGACGGGCGCGGCTAGTCGATGTGAATGCGATGACCCCCATGCCCACTGACACCTTCCGCTGCTATCTCGTCCGCAAGACCGGCAACGACCAGGTCGAAGCCGGAGTCGAACAGCGCCCCCTCCGCGACCTGCCTCCCGGCGACGTCCTGATCCGGGTCGAGTATTCCTCGCTCAACTACAAGGACGCCATGGCGGCGACCGGTCATCCGGGGATCGTCAAGGCCTTCCCTCATGTCCCCGGAATCGACGCCGCCGGCATCGTCGCCGAGAGCAGCAACGCCAACTTCAAGCCGGGCGACGCTGTCATCACCACCGGACACGAACTGGGCGTCGAGCGCTGGGGCGGCTGGGCCGAGTTCGTCCGCGTCCCCGCTGAGTGGGTCGTCCCCCTGCCTGAGGGACTCACGCTCGAAGAATCGATGATCCTCGGCACCGCCGGCTTTACCGCCGCACAGTGTGTCCATGCCCTGCGGCACAACGGGATCGAACCGGGCAGCGGTCCAGTCGTCGTCACCGGCGCGACGGGCGGCGTTGGATCGATCGCCGTCATGGTTCTCGCTCGCCTTGGATACGAAGTCGTCGCCGTCTCCGGCAAGCAGGAGCGTCACGACTGGCTCCGCAATCTCGGGGCCAGGCGAATTATCGGCCGCGACGAGATGCACGACGACTCCTCCCGTCCCCTGCTGAAGTCCGAGTTCACCGGCGGCATCGACACCGTCGGCGGTCAGACGCTCTCCACGCTGATCCGTCGCGTCCGCCACCGGGGGTGCGTCGCCAACTGCGGCGTGGTGGGAGGCGGTGAGTTGCCCCTCACGGTCTATCCGTTCATTCTTCGCGGAATCACGCTTTCGGGAATCGACTCGGCCTGGTGCCCCGACGACCGCCGCGCGGAAATCTGGCGGCTGATGGCGGGCGAGTGGAAGCCGGACGGGCTGAAAGAATTGGCAATTCACGTCCCCCTGGAAGAGATCGGCGACCCTGTTGACCAAATCTTGCGGGGCCAAATCGCGGGCCGCGTTGTGGCCGAATTGCAGCGGTCATGAGTCGTAGCGATCAGCACGGGGAAATCCGAAAGCGGCGACAGGTCGCCGCACTCCGAGAGGGACGAGCCGCCGCGAATCGGCCCGTCGATTCGATTGCAACTTCGGCGGAGCAGGATACGATCGAAATCATGGAAACCACGCGCCCCTCCGCCCTCGCGGATTCCGATAAACCGGTCGAACGGTTCGGCCAGTTGCTCCCGCCGGAGTCGATCCGTCGCCTCTCCGTGCTCAAGCCCGGCGTTGCCGTTGCGCACGTCTTCCTCGAATGGGTGTTGATTATTCCCGCCATCTGGGCCGCGTATGCGGTCTACCGGTGGAACGTGTACGCCGGCGTCGTCGCCTATTTCTTCGCATGGGCCTGGGTGGGCGCCCGCCAGCACGCCCTCGCAATTCTCATGCACGAGGGCGCCCATTACCGGTTGTTCCCCCGCAAGTGGCTGAACGACCTGTTCGCGGAACTCTTCACGGCCTGGCCGATCATGATTTCCGTCCGGGCCTACCGGCAGCATCACTTCGCGCATCACCGGCAGCCGAACACCGACGACGACCCCGACTGGATTCTCCGGGACGATCAGGACTGGCAGTTCCCTAAGTCCCGCGCCGGCCTCGCGAAGGTCTTCCTGTTCGACGTGCTGGGGCTGAACATGAAGGACCAGATGCGGTTCTTCAACCGCTACTTCTACCCCAGGGGCCGCAAGATCTGGCTCGACTATCTGTCGTGGGTCTACTACGCCGCGCTGTTCGGAACCCTCTGGTATTTCTCCCTCCTGCCGGTCTACCTGATGTACTGGCTGGTCCCGTTGCTCACCTCCCTCAAGGCGGTGCTACGGATGCGGACGATCGCCGAACACTACGGGCTGGAATACGACCATCCCCTCCGGCAGACGCGCACCACGTACCCCGGCCTGCTGGGCAAGCTCTTTATCAGCCCCAAGAACATCGGGCTGCATCTCGACCACCACCTCTATCCCAGCGTGCCCTTCTACAATCTCCCCGCGCTGCACCGGGAACTGCTTGACGTCGAAGAGTTCAAGTCCCAGGCCCATCTCACGCACACCTATCGCGGCGTGATTCGCGAATGCCTCGATCAGAAGTCCGTCCAGGCCAGCGCCTGAACGGAGATTGAACTGCCCGCCGGCCTCGCAACCTTGTCGCTTACGCATGACTCGGCTGGGGCCCCGCCCCGAGGCCCCGGGGATTCTCGAATAGAACACAGATTCTCGCGGATGTGGCGGATTAGCACGGATTTCGGGGG
>QQVO01000061.1 GCA_003388505.1 Planctomycetota bacterium | reverse complement strand
GCGAGGGGTTGCCGCCCACCCCCTCGGGGCGTTCCTCATCGTCGCATTCGGTCGTCCGAATGCTGCCAATTCCAAACAGTTCCTCCGGGGTTTCCCAGATTTCTCTCTCTTCCCTGATTCTCTTGTTGTTCCTTTTGTTGTTGTCCCTCATTTCATTGATCCGGTTACGCTCCCTGTTCTTCCTCTGACACCCCCCTATTCCCCTTTCCATTGTTGTTGGCAGCCGTTGTCGGTGGCAAGGTCGGCGTTGCGCCGGCCGCAGTCCCCGACCCCGGTCGCGGAGCGTTAGTCGGAGCGGGCGGGGTCGGGGATTCGCGCAGCTCCCTCCGTGGACGCAAGTCGAGCCCCGACAACGGCTGCCTCAATTGGTTGGGGGTGTCAGTCGAGTGTGCCAGTCTGAGTGCTGGCCTGTGTGCCAACTGAAGTGTTGCGACACGACCAGTCGGTCGTATTCCTCGCGACCTGCGGGAGCACTTTCGGAACGATTGGAGATCGTCTACACGTTCGTGGAGGAACTGTGCGATCGACGTCTCGCGCAGCGCCAAGTGGAATAAATAATCGGAAGTCTACTTCGACGTGGTGACTGTGGCCGGAAAATCGGGCGTCGGCACCAGTTCCAGTTCCCGGTCGTAGCCGTCGAACGACGGGCGGAAGTATCGCAGACAGCCGGCGTGGCCCAGGATCGCTGCCGCGTCGACGAGGCCTTCGTCCGCTGCGAAATCGACGCGCGTCGTCCACCGGAAGACCTGCCCGGCCTGCTCCAGCATCAGTTCGACGTTCCCCGGCACGACTTCAAGCTCCTGGCCGGCGATTCCGGAAATGATGGACGGCTGTGTCTCGTCAATCGCCGCTCCGATCGCTTCCTGCGTCCACTTCGGGAGCACCGTGGCGTCGGCCCCGGTGTCGACCAGCGCCAGCAGCGTCTCCGCTCCATCCGGGCCGATGATCCTCAGCGGAACTTCCGGGCGCAGCAAAACGCCGTCGGGAAATCGTCCGACGGCGTGACGTGATATTCGCGATACGGGAACTTCATCGTCCGCCCACAAAGCGAACATTGGCGCGCGGGGCCTTGGCGAACACCGGTTCGCTCTCCCCGGCCTGCCGGGCCGCTTCGCGGACCTGCGGCAGCGTCTCGCCCGCAGCCACGATCTTCGTCTGCGACTCATTCCAGGCGATCCACCGGCCGGCGTACTCGATCGGCACGGCGGGAGGCCGCTCGAATGTCTGGTTGTCTGTCATGGTGTCACCCTACCGCTGAATTCGGGAACGTGCAATCGGTACCGTCAGTATCGGGTGGATGATGGATGGCGGCAACACCGTTCCGATTCCATTCTTGCCTGCCGCGTGAGCGTCCCGGTCGTGCTCTGTCGCGGCGGTGCCGAGGCCGGCCGGGTTGCCGTCGGGAGCAGCAGAAAACAGAGCCGGCCCGTTGTCCGCCGCGAGCCGGGTGTAAACTGTTGCTCGTCACGTTTAACTTCTTGACCGTCAACCGGGCATCCCTGTCGCCAGAGGTCATCCCAGCCACGCGGCATCATTTCAGAATAACACGTGGTGTAGCTGGAGACGGACGAGATGTGACAAATGTGTTGGAGATTGGGATAGCGCTGTCGTAAACGGCGTCGTTGCAGCAATATAGTCTCGAAGAATTAAATGGGAAGAGACGAAATGAGATCTCGTAGTTTCGTTGCGACGAGTGGAGGGGCCCATCGTACAATGGGTGCCAGCTGCGATCGCCACTTCGCAAGTTCGCCTCGCACGAATGAGGCGTTCGATTCTTCCACAGCTACACGACGAATTACTCCCATGGATTCCCCAGTGGCAGCCGAAAGGATCCCCATTTGCAAGACGCTGCGTCGGTGATCTTCGTCCATCTGGCCGTGAGAGACGGCTTCGGCACACCGGAGCGGAAGTATGTAGTCCCACTGGGGGCGCTCTCGAACCTGTGTTTGACCGAAGCAATCACAAAGCTCTGAAAACGCGTCGAAATCAACCCTCCGAATGCAATCGAGCCACCAATCACGGTCACGCAATAGTTGCTGGATTGAGTCTGCAGGAATGTCCGACGTGTATGACATCGATCGAACGACATCGGCGATAAACCGTTGATCGAGTGTCGGTCGCGTATGCAGCGTTTCCAACATCGTGGCGAGAGAAGCGGGAGACCGAAGTTGCGCTGTCGCACGGAGCAGTTCTTGTAGTTTCGACCGGGACTGCTCGCTCGTCAGGTGCTCGGCAATCGAATTGGCGACCTGCCCTGAGGGAACATCGTGCGCCCACAGGATTTCCGCGAGATTGAATGTCGCAACTGCATCGAAACGCAGGTGGGCAGCCGACAACATATCGGCGATCAAGTTCTGCAGCGTTGGGGGGCACTCATCAAAGTGGAGGTTGGAAGGATTCGACGCAAGTGCTTGCACTAACGCGATAGACCAGGGTGTCGTACTCCGAAGTAACATATGTCTTGCCGTGGATAGCGATCCAGAAGGTCGAGAGATCATCCAGAGTAGATTGCTGCTGTGAGCCAGCTTCTCGACTTGGTCGTGCAGTTGAATGATGAATTTCCCGGGAGGATCGCGCACGACGGTCTCGTCAAGGATGAGATGCGCCACCTCAGTGGCGAGCCAAAATGACAGGCAGAGGAAGTGGTCGTCTGACCGCTCCGGAGAATGGAGTTCGAGGTGTTGTAAAAAATGCTGTGTCAAGCGATCCCGGATTCTCGAAATGAGAACCGATGTATTGGGCTCGACCGTTGATCGACACAGTGCCAAGGCGTCGTCGAATCTGGACCAGAAACGTCCGTGTTGGTCGGTTGGGATCAACTCGGGATGCTCTGCGAAGACATGGCACGCATGATACGCCCGGAATGGCGTATGACACTGATCTACCCATTGCCAGACTTCTTCCCATGGGCTGTCAGTACATTTGGAATCGGCGTACCATTGAGCGACCACGGTTCCCATGGCGAGTGGCGGCGCAAGGGGAAGGTGACCAAAACGTCGTTCGTAAGCGTCGAGAGTTCCCTTCAGAGACTTCTGATCAATTTGATTCAATATATCCGTCCGCGACTCCGACATGCTCAGTCCCGCGCCGTGTACGGACGACAGATGTGTCAGGTCCGGCCGCAAAATGCGATTCCAATGCTCTTGTATCCCATCTTCCAGCTTCGCGGTAATGCACTGCCGCAGTGCAGCAAGATGAAGGCGGATATCCGAGTCCAGGCAATCCTGAAGTGCGCAAGCTGCCGGAAACCACCTGTCGAATTGTTCGCTTGACAGGTCGGTGCGCATCCGAGTAACGGTTTCCTGTGATTTTGGTGAGAGCCAGTGTTTGCCGGACCGAGACACGAAATCCAATACTGTGCTGCGAATGTCAGCATTCGGCAAAGCAAGAAGCGTCGGAGCAAAGTCTGCTGTCCTGTTGACTAGGCCCGTATCCGGATCTGCGCGTTCGCTGAAGATGTATGGCCCTGCAAGCGGCTTGCCTGAGTCGACCCGGATCGCATCAATGACGGCATTGTCCGGCAGTGGCAGCGTCTGGCCGGGTTTCACGAAACCAAGGCGTTGAGCCAAAAGGCACGAGCGTAGTCCTTCGATTCCGTCATCTCGAACAAGTCCGAACAGAAACATCCGGCGTCGGAAAAAATCCCCAGCATCATCCTCGGGAAGCGTCTTCGCGTCCTCCTGTATTGCTCGCGTGATGATCCGTTCATATTGCGATTGGTCTATTCCCATTGCGTCCGCAACCACTGTGATGGCTGCGGCAGACCGAGTCCACGTCGTGAAGGTGCACCCATGCAGTATCAGCGCTGTGACGAAGCAATTCGGCAACTGTGCCGCGAGGAGTTGCCGACCAGCATTTGGAATATTCTTCGGTGGGCACGGAAGTGACTCGGCGACAGTCCATTCTGTCAATTGTCGGCACTGATCGTCTGAAATACTTGGATCTCTCCAAATCTCGGCCACAAATCTCGCCCACAGCGATGTCCACCGAAGGAAGTAATGCGTCGCAACACTTGTCGGTGGTGTTGTCGGCTCTCGGCCCGCAAGGAGGCCCGGGTCTCGCATGCAGTCATGCATGTACTGGCCGATTTCGCGCAACGGATCACCTACCCCCCGGTATCGACTCGCAAAGTGCAGCAGTGCGGTGACATCCGGTAGGAGGAATCGATAGCGCCATCGCATTAGTTGCAGGATGGCATTCGCGTACTCTTCGTCTTTGATACTGCCATCCAAATACATGGCAAGAAGAACCTGGTCAGTTCCGAACGCGGTACCTGGAACGCTTCCGTGGGAGTTGAGCACAACCATCTGGCAGCAACGATCGTCGGCGAGTAGAGGCATCTCCTCCTGAACGGCGAGGAGCGGCGCCGCCAACCCGTGCCGAACGGCCAATCGTTCCTCTTCTTCTTGTTCATCGTCGTTGTTGCCTTCCATGGGTTCTGTGTCGCTCAAGACCCGCGACTCGAAATGCGTATCAGTGTCAATCGTTGCGAACATCTCGGCATGATGCTCGGCGAGTTCCCTCCGTTGCGAGATCAAATTCAGTTCGGAGCGGACGTACTGCATGTCGTGCGGTGTAATCTGAATCGTCGCGTCCCTGACCAGCGCCGTCAGACAGTCGGCCGCGTGGAGAGCGAGAGCAGCCCCGATTTCGAGAAGTACGGGTCCGGCCTGGACAACGTCGTCGAACGACAACTCGTGGTCCGTGCCAGACTGCCTGGGTCGTTTCAGACTGTCGTGAGTCGGGACATCTATTCTTCCTCTGTCCAGCAACCAATCGCCCACGTCTTCAATCGTAAACGTGCTGTCAGCGGTTGCTGTTGAAAGGCCATCGGAATGACTGATCCGTGGAATCTCCGCAGACTCATCTCGAATATCGATCGACATTCCTGAGTGTCGGCCTTCGCATAGGTAAATCAGGGTTTCCAGTGCCTGCTCGCGGTCTTGTTGCACGAAAGACAGCCGGCTGTGATCGGACCAGCGTCGCTCACGGTACTCATCCGGTATCACGACGGTTCCCATGAATTGCACTGCCCTTTCAAGCAGGCCGAGTTCCTGAAGTGTCACCAATGCGGAAATGTCCGCGACGACAGGCCGGTTTGCATCAGGAGCTTCCAATTCGTCCAAGACGTTCTTTGCGAATTCATCCGACCGAACAGTAAAGGCATTGGTTGCATAGATTGAGAGTTCTGCTTTCGCCTCCAGTGTGTCGGCGACGACCCCCGGCAAAGTCCGGTGAGCCCAGATTGCATACGCAGGCGGATTCGCTGCCCCGCCGGCCAGCGTCCAGGGGCATTTGGCCTGGAGGACATATTCTCCAAGATGCTGGCGCACGTCATTTTCTGACGAAATCCACATTTTGACTTCGTCGGGTGTGGCAGCATGTAGAACCTGCTTCTTGGCGGTTCCATCCTTCTGGAGCACAAGAATCTGCTGGATCGCCTTAGAAGCGTCTGTCTGACGACCGACTTCGAATCCCAGCGCCATGTACATTGCGAGGAAGTCAATATCGTCCCAGAATCGATCGCGCACAGCGTGCAACGAGTTCCAGCTATCTTGAGATCGCGAGTTGAGTCGAAGTAGCCAAGCGCGTTGAAGGATGGCTTCCCGAAGATACGGTTGGCGTCCGCAGAGGCCATTCGAGACTTCGATTGCTTCACTAAGCTCTCCGACCAACGCCAACTCGCCGGCCTGCTGCAATGTGTACGTGAACTCGTGCGGTGCCAGCTTCGACAAATGAGCGAAGACTTCGGCCGCTCGTCGATGTCGTCCAAGAATGGCACAACCGCTGGCAAGATTGTGATGAGCATTGACATGCTCGCCATCGAGCTTCACGAAATCTTCAAGGCAATCTACCATCACCTCGACGCGGCCCGCCTCGAAGGCAGCCGTTGCAGCGCGATAGAGGGGCTCAGGTTTTCGAACCAAACCTGCGAGACATTGAAGGTCGTCGGCAGCTGCAGCGAGGTTGCCGCTTATTCTATTGGTGTCGGCAGAATAGCTGAGCCATTCCGGATCCTGGCGGTTCTTGATGGTGTCCAGCAGATGTCTCGCTGATTCCGAATCGTCGTTTCGCAGGCAGGCTTCGATTGCCAGAATAGTTCTTCGCCGATGTCCGTCCGGCAGCAAATCCCCGCAGAGAACATTCACTTTCTCAATCTGTTGGTCGGACTCTGCGAGATCTGAAAGAAGCGCGAGAATCCGGTCACGCTCCTCATCCGAACTCGCTAGTCCCGAGACCTGTAGTCCGCGATCAAATGTCCCATCTCGATGATGCAGGCAAACAACCTCGATCAACAGGGCCATGAATTGGGCATCAAACGAGTTGGGGTAATCCTCGCGCAAGGCCGAACAAACGTGTGCATCCGACAGGATGTCGCCACGGAATACGGCGCTGGCATACGAAAATGGAATGGGCCGCCGTTCAGCGAGAAGGGCAGCGTACATTTGGCAGTCGACTCGGCGGTTTAAGAGGTGCAGAGCCAGACACGCATGCCCCGCGGCTTCTTCTTCCAGTCCATTGGACAGCCGATCCGACGCCAAAGCGGTAGCAGTTACGGCACGTAGTGATCGAACGAGCTCGTTGATGGTCAGGCGATCGGCATCTGAGAGACTCAGTGGAGAGAGGTGCACTCGCTGAGTTCCATAATGGATGTGCCACAAGAACGCTCTGGCGAAAGCGACAATGCACCGATGCCAAGTTATCGTGTCTGCATTGCCTTTCGCCCATTCGATCGCATTCTGTGCCTCCGCGGCACGGCCACACAGTGCATACGCTGCGACGGCGTGCTCGACCCACTTCTCATGAAGTGAGGTACCGTCCGCAATGTCAGCAGCGCATTCTGCCCTTTTGTCATCCAAGAGAATCGCCAGTCGGATTGACACGCACGAAGGTTCCTGACTGTTTTCCAGTAGACGGAGTGCTTCGTCTGGCGTGCCGTCGAGATACAGCAGCTTCGCTTCGAGACTGATCAGGCGATCCTCATCTTGAGGAGCCAAAGGGTCGGTGGCGTCAGCGCGTGCTTTGCGACAGTGTGCCCACGCCAAACTCAGATCAAGTTCACCATCGTCTTGTTCAGCGGCATCGATGACGGCCAAGTGACTCAGCAGAGCGTAGGCTTTAGCGCACAGAGGCCGGGATGCTCGCAGTCCCTCTGTATTGAGCCATTGTTCAAGCTCTTTGCCCTTCGAGACTGCATCATCGTGGTTGCGCTTGGCCAGATCATCGTGAATCTCATCCCAGCGGTGCTGTATACGCTCATCCAAGAGGGCGCGTTCGCTGTCGGCAAGCCGAATGTTCTCGTCCAACAAGTACTTGACATGCGCGGCCGACTCCGCACCGAGGTTGGCGTTGTCAAGTTTACTTCCGAGTTCACTGAGTCTCTCATTGATCTGATCAAAGGATGAGAGATGCTGCCGCTGAAGCTCGAGTATTGCCTCGTGAATCTCGTGATGCTCGCTTAATTCGGCGTCACGCCAAATGATCTGGATTTTTCCGAGAAGCACTTGGTCTTCTGTGAGAAGCCGCAATACCGATTGCTGGACGACCGCCCCAAGGGCCTCGTGTGCTCGTGCGATGCTGCTGTCGTCACGCGTGGTGAAGGATAGCTTGACGAGTTGTTCATCGAGAAGGTGTTTGCCTGTCTCACGATGGTTGTCAGAAGTGCAGCGTATCATAAGCTCTCGCACTTGCTCCTCCGAGAGCTCCTCTCGTTGAAGTTGCGGGATGCCGTCGCACGCAGTCCGCACAGCAGAGTCTGAAGCGAGCGAACGTTGAATCGCGTCGGCAAGACCCCGACGCCGCTGGCGGTCGAAGATCTCATCCCATGCCGCACCGACGGCCTTTCCAGCAAGCTGTCCACCAATCCACTTCAGAATCGTAAGTGCAGCGACTTCAACTGCCATGCCATGACCTCATTCACTCTCGGAAACCGCGAGATTATAAGAATGAGGCGTTTGTCTGTCTTGCTGTTTGGTGAATGATGTGTGACGACAAGAAACTGACAAGTCTACATCGACACAGATCGAGAGAATGAGGCGATCGTTAGGCGTTGGGAAACAACCCGCGCTTCGGCAGACTCGAAATCCTTCCTCGTACGAACTGCCTCCTTCGTGCATATTGCGACTGTCCCCGGCCTGGCGGAATGCTCCGGTACTCCGTCAATAACGACCGGCAATCCTTCGCTCTCAACCAGACGGCTTGATCCAGAGTTTCGGCGGACGACCGATCCGCCAGCAGATCGTCTGCCGTCGTCAGCCAGACGCTGTCGCGCAGGTTGGCCGGCAACTCCAGCGTCAAAATCAGCAGGTCGACCAATCGCCGCTCATCCGAGACCGTCCCATGTTTGTCGTGCGCGACAAGGAGAATGCGAAATGAGCGTTTCTGCGGCTCTCCATAATGATGGTAAAACCGAGACAGCCAATCGGCTGCGCTCCCCTCAGTCCAGCGCTGATAGCTTTGCAGTTTCCTCCGCAGCTTCGCCATGCTGTGCGTCCCGTTCTCCATCTCCAGCAGCATCAGCGGCAGCAGCTGTCGACCAGCATCTGACCGGACTGCCGTCAGATAGCCCGCGTCCGGGACAAGCCGATGTGTGCTCCCCCGCCAGTGGTATGTCAGCCGGCGGTCGCGCCGGAAATAGCGCCGCTCCCTGCTCACAAGGCGCAGATCGTCGCGCGCATCAACCGTCTGCTGCACGGCGAGATCGAACTCGGTAATCAAAATCTCATGCAGAATGCTGTCGAGCGCCAACCCGTGCGCCTTACCGTCCTCGGTGCGCGGCCCGTCCCAGTCCTTCCCGTACTTGCGGTAGGTGTCTCGCAGAAGGTTAATCCCCTTCCCGGTGGCGTAGACCACGATCGGAAAATGCGGCCCAGTGCTCCGCACGGGTGCCGGGGCCAAGAGGCCCATCTGCACCAGCCGCTGGACGTGCCGCTGAGCGGTGCGGTGACTCGGCAATCGCTCCGGAAACCGCCGCTGCAATTGCGACGTGATTGCGAATCGGGATCCGTAAACCCACTCGATCAACGCCGGATCGAATTGGTGCGGCTTGTGCCGCGTCGACGCCGCCTGTCGGCGCACCGGCAGCGGCCGGATCAACTCCCGCAACTCCCAACCGGTGCGGGCTTCCCTCCCCCGCTCTCCTTCCCTCGCTGTTCCCCCTGCCGTTGCGCCTCCGGCGCTGGCCGTATCTCGGTTCACGCGGTGATCGCCGTTCTCCCGAGTCGCCGTTTCCAGCGTCGCCGTTGCGGCGGGGCCGCCATTGGCGGGCTTGCCGCTCGCTGTTCGGAGTCGGCCGGAGGACGACCGACGGGGTTTGGGTGGAGAACTTTCGAGACCCGAGCGCCGCGAGCCGCCCTGCGGCAAAGCCCGTCGGTCGCCCTCGGAGTGCGGATGCGCTCCCAGGGCGACTCCGTCGCCGTTGGCCTCCCTGGCCGTTTTCGTGCCGTTCGCTGCTCCCTCCCGCATGGCGCGCCGTTCGTCAACCTTTTATCGCGCTTTGCAAATCAGTGTTGGCGATCTGTCTCGCGGATTCTCGTCCTCGACAATCCAAACACCGCTCGACGCGGACACATGGTAGAGCAATTTGCTCTCGCCACCCGTGAAACATCGCCGCCCATGTTTCACAGGTCGTCAAAACACACATTCTCGGGCGTCCGTCAATCGACTCCATACAGCTTCTTGATCGCATATTGCTGCATCCGGTAGGTGAACAGTCGCCGCGGATCACGCGCACCGTCCGTCTTGATCGAAGAGAGCGCCTCGCGGATCACCGCCTCGGGAACCGTCCGGGCCACCAGCCGGTAGAACGCCACTGACTGCTCATCCCCCAGTTGAGCCACGATGTCGCCCGCAATCAGTTCGACGTGCCCGGCGTCCAGCCCCAGATCGGGCAGTTGCCGCAGCGGAGACTTGCCGTCCGCTGCAGAGGCTTCTCGCCGCTGTTTCGGCCTCGCATCCGAGCCCCCTTCCGGGGCCTGTTCGTCCGTCTCTTCACCGCCGTGAACGGTTCTCTTGTTGAACTGTTTCTTGTGGGTTGGGTTTTGCAACACGGGCGGGTCAACTTTTGAGACACCCCCTGTTGCATTTCTTAACACGGGGGTCTCCCCTCTCAAGACCGGCTGGAACGTGGTCGGCTCATCGCCGCTCTCAGCGCTCTTGCGGCGCGTTTTCCGAATCATCCTCTTCTCGACGAGTTGCTTCAGCGCTCGTGAAACGGTGGGCTTACTCAGCCCGGTCCCCCGGTCGAGCAATGTGCCGTCCTTCTTCGTAATCCCGTGCACCAACTGGCTGAGCGAGATGTTGTCGCTCTCCTTCTTCCAGCCGAACGTGCGGCGGAAGATATAGAGCAGCACCTTCACTTCCGCCCCGGAGAGGTCGGGCAACACCTCGTCGAAGAAGTTGTCCGGGACGGGCGTCGTGTAGGGTTTGTAGAAGCCGGCGAACGGAGTCCGCCGATTGTCCTCGGTGGGCATACGCCAAAGGCGACGTGAAGAATAAAGCGCTGTTGGTGTTTGGACGGGGCGTCGCTCCCCTGTTTCGGAAGCGGTCTCGCTGTCGCCTTTCAATTTACCACAGTTTTGACAAGTGTGGAAAAT
>QQVO01000043.1 GCA_003388505.1 Planctomycetota bacterium | reverse complement strand
CAGAATCAATTCCGCCCAAGGCTGCCGGACGCCCAGTGCAATCAACTCCCTGTTCGGATGCCGCATCAACCCCGCCCTTCCGCTTATCAACTCCACCTTGTGCCGAAACTTCCGTTTTGGCACACCGAGTCTCCCCCACGCTCTCTTAACTCTGCGACTTGATCCGCTTCAGTTCCTTCGCCTCCGGCCGCTCCTTGAAATACGGGTCGAGCGGAAAGCACCCCGAGATCATCCCGTTCCGCGGGGCAGTCGTACAGTCGCTGAACGTCCGGCAGATCTTTTTCGCCGCCCGGTAGTCTTCCCCCGCCAGCACCTTCGCCGGCAGATCCCAGTCGCTCAGCACCAGTCGCCCGATGCCCACGCTGTCGACCCAGCCCTCTCGAATCACAGCCTGCGCCACGTGCGGCAGATACTCCTGAAAATAGGTGTACGCCGTCCCGATCAGCACCGCCTCGGGCACCGCCTGCTTCACCTCGCGCACCGCCCGAATCTGCCGCACGCAACCCACCAGCGGGTCTTCCGGAGGCTGGTAGCCGTCCGAAGGCGGATAGAACGCCGGCCGCTGGATGTGCGGGTTGTAATACGGCGACCCTGCGCTCAGGTTGAAGAGCGGCACGCCACGCTCTTCGAGCAACTGTCGGATGAGCTGAATCGGCTCGGAGAGATCAATCTCCAAAGGGTTCGACCGGTTGCATCCGAACCCGGGATAATCCCCCGCCGGATAGTCGTCCGCAATCCCCGGTCCCAGCTTGCCCCCCTTCGCCCGCGATGCATCCGGATGAAACGGCGGAAAGTCGAACAGGCTCAGCCGCACTCCAATCATCAGTTCATGGCACTCGGCGCGGATCCCGTCAATAATCTCCCGCAGAAACCGCGTGCGACCGTCGAAATCCCCGCCGTACGGTCCCGGCCGGGTAAAGGCCGACAGGAACTCGTGCCCCAGATAGCCGTGACACGACTTCACGTCGACGAACTGAAATCCAATCTCCGCGGCCGCCTTCGCCGCCTCAATGTAGCGATCGATCAGCCGCCGGATCTCGTCGTCCGTCAGAATCCGCGAGTCGTCCTCCGCATCGATCCCCACCCGCCTGTCCAGCACGGGATGGTGATAAACGATCCGCGGCTCCGTCCAGTCTTTCCGATTCGGACGGCAGAACCGCCCCGAATGCGTCAACTGCAGCCCCACCAGCAAATCGTCATCCGTTCCGAAACGCTCCCGGTGCGCCGCCCGGCACGTCTCCAATAGCGCCCCGAGTCCCCCGCAATTTTCCGGCCGGTAATAGACCTGATTCGGATTCGCCCGCCCCGGTTGTTCAACCGCAACCGCCTCCCCGCCCCAGATCAGCTTGCACCCCGACTCCCCGAAATGTCGCCACCGCCGCAGCGTCTCCTCGCCCGGCATCCCCTCAGCCGTCCCGTCCCACCCCTCCATCGGATGCACGCACCACCGGTTCCCGACGGTGAAGTCCCCGACGCGGAGCGGCGCCGCCAACGGCGAATCCTGCGCCGCCGAAAGCGGTTCATCGTCGCACGGCAGGTCGAGGTCCAACCCGCGCAGCACATCCCGAAACTCGCCGGCCGTCTTGATCGCCCCGATCCGGTGATAGCTCATCCCGCGCTCACTCGTTCGCCGCTTCCAGGAGATGCTCGCATCCAATCCGTTCCACGTTCGGACTTCCAGCGTGACGCATCACTCGTGCCCTATGAGTCGCATGGCGTCAGCCGGTGGATAGCGGCCGATTTTCTGGAGTGCCTTGCGCTCCAACAGTCGATCTGGTTCGTTGAAGCCTAGAATCCTTGCCGTTACTTCCCCAATCGACGTTCGCGGCTCGATCAACGCGGCATTCAATCGAAAGTGGTCGGCCGAGCGATCCGAGCGTGGATGAAAGAATCGCGTGAATTGGCCCGTGGCCGCCGCAAGCGATCCGATGTCGGTCCCTTTCGATCGGTTGCAGAAGGTGCAAGCGTAACTGAGATTCCGGGCGTCGGTCTCACCGCCGTGTTTCTCAGCGATCACGTGATCCACCTGGCCTCCCAGATACGTATCGTCCGCGTGAATCAGGCAATACTCGCAGAGGCCGTTCGCCCGCGATTCGACCAGCGGGCGAAGGTCCGCGGGAACATAGCTGGTCATTGTGCACAGAGAGCGCGAGCCCGCGCCTTGGCCAGCCGCATCAGGTGTTCCAGCTTCAGAAAGTGATCCAGTTCCGACGATTCCTCAGCCGTCAGCCCGCCGCTCTTCTCCTTGTGGATCAAATCTGAGACGTGGTCCTTCGTTTCCTGCGATGGCTCGAAACGAGCGACCGCATCCGGCGTTGTGCCGGACGCAATGAAGTCGACAATTTCATCGTAGGCTCGAATCATTCGAATGCTCCCGCGAAGAATGCATTTCGCTCGTATCGCGTTCCTAGCCGCATTTGACTCACGATACCTTCGCCCGCCACACGCATCAATCCCGCACGCTCGTCGCCCCCAACTGCGCAACGCTCAACGCCGCTGACCTGATTCCGAACGTGTCCATCTCCACAACCGCCCTGTTTGACCGCCGCCCGATCGTCGCCGAACCGGTCAAAGAATAGGCCCCCGCTCCGCGCGCTCCAGCCGCACTCCTTAAAAGAAACCGCCCCCCGAGAGTCCACTACCCTCGAATCCGCCGCCTACCCCTCCGAGATGCCCCATGTGCATGGCGTAGTTCTCCGGACGGGCGACGATCGTGATCGACCCGTCGACGCACAGCGTCTGCATCGACGCAAGCTTGATCGTCCATTGCGCGGTCGAGCCGGCTTCGATTTCCATCGGATTCGCAGCAACCTCAGTGGTTTCCGGGAAGGCGACGGCCGCTCGTTCCTCGTCGGTCAGCGTCCGCCACGTCATCGCCCGCCTCTCCTCGGGCGTCGGTTGAAGGACGACAAGTTCGGCGTCCGCTGTGTACTGCCCAAGCGGTAGCCTGAGTTCACCGATTGCAGTGAGTTCATCCGGCACAGAGAACGACTCCGACAAACGCCAAGCGGACCAGACGCCGTCGCTGAAGAATCCCCCTCCATCTGGAGACACAGTCCTGTCTTCCGTTTCAGTCCGTTCCATCGGCCATTCGACGGCGAACAGGCGGCCGTCCGGGCTGATCAGGACCGTTTCGTATTCCCACAACAGCCAGCGATCGTCTCCGAGAGTCGTTCCCCCGTAGGGGGAATCCTCCTGCCCGGCCGTCGCGCTCCACACCGTAAAGTCCTGCTGGTAAACGCGGCACAGGGTCCACACTTCGCCGTCGATCGTCTTCGGCAGCGTCAAGCCGTCGAAGGAAACGGCCGGTCGTGCAGTGCCGGTCGGGACGTCATTCGGGCAGATCACTGTGAGCTGCATGTCGGCGCCGGGGCGGATTACGATTTCCTTCTTCAGCCGATGCCCCTCATCCGTCTGCACGACCAGGTAGTATAAGCCGTACGGCACGGGGCTGAAGTCAATCAAACCGTTCTCGTCCGACTGCTGTGTTGTCGAGGGGTACGACTTGCCCAGATCTGTCTGGCTGCCGCCCTTCACCTTCGCCAGGGTGGCCGTCAGCCCGTCCGCTGGGCGGCCCTCGGCGGTGTCGTATACGAGTTCGAGCCGAAACTCACACCAGTCGTAACCGGTCGCCGCCGGAGCGGTCGAAGAAAGATGCTCGAGCTTCGCCACCAGAGCCGCGTTCAGCTCCTGGCTGTCCTGCAGATACGTCCTCACGTTGCCCAGCGTCTGCCAGGTGGCGAAGAACATCCCCACCCCGGCCACCGCAATCACCACCAGCGCCGCAGTCATAATCCGCTGAGACATAATCCTTCCCCTCATAGCGTCCCACCACAGCCGCCGGGCCACCCGGCCCGGATCACCAAACCGGGCCAGCACCCGCGCCGCCGCCGATCGCGAATCTGTACCACCCTCCCCATGCAACTCCCGCTGGTAAGCACAACTCAAATGATCCGCCAACTCATCCAGAATATCCGACCGCAACCCCTCCGGCTCATCATCACGAGGCGCCGGAAGTTCCGCCGAAATGTCGGAAGAGTCTTGCATCGTCTGACTCGTGTCGTCCGGTTTCGCGTCACCGCGAAACCACTCCCAACTCCAGTCCCAGCACGCCGTTCACCCCGCTGGCAAACTCCCGCCATTCCTTCCGCCGCGCCGCCAGCGCCTTCCGGCCGGTGGTCGTCAGCTTGTAATACTTCCGCCTCCGGCCGTCGTGTTCGGTCCAGTACGAAGAGAGCAGCATCTGCCGCTCCAGCCGGTGCAACGCGGGGTACAGGCTCCCCTCTTTCAGTTCGAAACGTCCGTCCGAGCGGGAGATCACCGTCTGCGTGATCTCGTACCCGTAGCTCGGCCCCTGGGAGACCACCTCCAGGATCAGCATTTCCACGGTGCCGTTGAGTAGTTTCGTGTCCACGGAAAACTCCACCCCTTGTGTGTCTAGGTATTAGCATAGACACGCGATGCATGCCCGTCAAGCACACGTAGACCGGCCGACGCCCGGTCGATGAATTCGCTCGCAAAGGGGAAGCGGCGCAGCCGCGAACGCATGGAGCCGTGAGCGCGAGCTCATGGAAGACTACAACCGTTCCCGCAGCGCCCGCGCCGCCTCAGCAATCTCCTCGGCCTGCGTGATCGCAGAACTCACTGCAATCCGCCCCGCCCCGGCTTCGACGACATCCCCCACACTCTCCGGCGAGATCCCCCCGATCGCAAACCACGGCAGCGAAACCTCCGCCGCGACTTCCCGCACGAACTCAATCCCCGCCAATTCACTGAACTGCTTCGTCACGGAAGGAAACACCGGACCGACACCAATGTAATCCGCCCCCTCGAGCACCGCCTGCCTCGCCTGTTCGATCGTATGCGTCGAAACCCCCACCAACCGCTCCGGCCCCATGATCCGTCGCGCGTCGCGAACCGGCAGATCCTCCTGTCCCACATGCACCCCGTCGGCGTCGGTAACAACCGCGATGTCGGCCCGGTCATTGATGATCAGCAGCGCTCCGGCTTCACGCGTCCACTCCCGCAACTGACCCGCCGTCTCGTGGATCTTCCGGTCTTCGGTCGACTTGTCTCGAAGCTGCACCACATCAACGCCTCCCTCCAACGCCTGCTTGACCGTCGCCTCAAGTCCCCTCCGACAGTCGGCCGGAGTCACCAGCAGGTACAAGCGGCAACTCGCCAGTCGCGCCCGGCTGTCCAGCGCATTGAGCACCGCCTGCTCGATGGTGCAGCAACGGTACCGTAGCTGCTCGATCCGCGCCGCCGCCGCGCGGTCGATCAGTTTGCCGTACTCTTCCAGCGACCGCAGCGACTCCTGCACGCGCTTGCAGTTCGCCTGCACCACGTCGCGTTCCGTACTCCGTGAATACTCCCGCTCATTCTGAATCCCCGTTCCCACGTCACCCGCCACATCCCGCATCCGGTGAAACGACGCGCCGCCCAGTAGCGCCAACGCCTCGGCCAGTTCATGCCGGATTCTCTTAAGCAAGCCGGACAGATGCGCGTCGTTCAACTGAAACCGCACAAAGTCTTCCACCACGCGCAACCCTTCGCGGCCCCGGTTCGCGGCGGCGTCCAGAATCCTCAACACGCTACCAGTGCTCTGAGAGTTCCCAACCGCCTCCGCAGTCGCTGCGACCACGGGAGATTCCTCGACTTCGCTTCTCGCCTCCCGCCAGGCGATCTGCACGTCGGTGTCAATCGGCGGACCGATCGACGCCGGCCGGTCCGCACGCCGGTGGCCAATCGCTTCCGGGCGAATCCCCGACTGCTCCAGGAATTCCCGGCACGCGGTGTCCGACTGCATCAACCCCGCCAGCAGATGTTCCGTCCCCAGTTCACTCAACACGGCGGTTGTCGCGGCATACCGCTTGGTCGCGCGGATGATCTGCTCCAGCGACGCCTCCCCGGCCGACGTTTCGTCCCGTTCGCTGGGGGCCGCGCGCGACTTCCGGAATTCATTGAGTTTCTCTTCGTCGAATCCGGCTGCCAGCAGAATCTCGGCGGCACGGCTCTCATCCTGCCACAACGCGAACAGAAGCTGATCGGCGGCCGGGAGCCCGTTTTCAGTCGAAGCAACGGCGAGTCGCGTCGCTTCAATCACGCGCCGGGCGCCCTCGGAAAACTCGACGTCGCGTCGCATCAATCCGCTCTGCGAAGTGCCATTGGGGGGACTCTGACTCTCGGAACCGTACGTCAGGCAACAGCGATCTGAGTTTGTGGCGGCGACCGTCCCGGCAGTCGCTGTATCGCACCCGTCCGACATCCGAGCAACCGATTGCGCGGGTTGTTCGCTTCAAACTACCACACAACAGCAGGTTGCGAACAGGACGCGGAGGCGTGTCTTGCCTCGCTTCCGAGTGAGAACTAGAATTCGGCCGTTGCAGGAAAACTGAAGTCAGGTAATGAGTTGGAGCGCTCCGTCAACGTGACGGACGCATTTCAGAACGGTCAGGACGACCCGTTCAGCCAGCGCCAGCAGGAGGAGTTTTCGATGTACGAGCGTTTCACCGACCGGGCGCGGAAGGTCATGCAGTTGGCCAATCAGGAGGCCCAGCGGTTCAATCACGAATACATTGGCACCGAGCACATTCTTCTCGGCCTCGTCAAAGAGGGGTCCGGGGTCGCCGCGAACGTTCTGAAGAATCTCGACGTTGACCTGCGGAAGATCCGCCTCGAAGTCGAGAAGATCGTTCAGTCCGGTCCCGACATGGTCACCATGGGCAAGCTCCCGCAGACGCCCCGCGCCAAGAAGGTGATCGAATATGCGATGGAGGAGGCCCGCAACCTCAACCACAACTACGTCGGCACCGAACACCTGCTCCTCGGACTGCTGCGCGAACAGGAAGGCGTCGCCGCCCAGGTGCTGATGAACCTCGGCCTCAAGCTCGAAGACGTTCGCGAAGAGGTGCTCAACCTCCTCGGACACGGCCTTGAGGGAACCGAAGCGCCCGAACGCGGCGGCTCCACCGGCAAGTCGACCAGCAAGAGCAAGACCCCTGCGCTCGACAGTTTCGGACGCGACCTGTCCGAACTCGCGAAGCAGTCCAAGCTCGACCCCGTCATCGGCCGCGAGGACGAAATCGAACGCGTCAAGCAGATCCTCTGCCGCCGCCAGAAGAACAACCCCGTGCTGCTCGGCGAGGCCGGCGTCGGCAAAACCGCCATCGTCGAAGGCTTCGCCCAGATGGTGGTCGAAGGCAATGTCCCCGAGATTCTGCGCGACAAGCGGATCGTGGTGCTCGATCTAGCGATGATGGTCGCCGGCACCAAGTATCGCGGTCAGTTCGAAGAGCGGATCAAGGCCGTGATGAACGAGGTCCGCCGCGCCAAAAACGTCATCCTCTTTATCGACGAACTGCACACCCTCGTCGGTGCGGGAGGCGCGGAGGGCGCCATCGACGCGTCCAACGTCCTCAAGCCGGCGCTCAGCCGCGGCGAACTCCAGTGCATCGGCGCCACCACGCTCGATGAGTATCGCAAGTACATCGAAAAAGACGGCGCGCTGGAACGACGCTTCCAGATGGTCATGGTCGATCCCCCCTCCAAAGAGCAGGCCGTCAAGATCCTCAACGGCTTGCGCGACCGGTACGAGAGCCACCACCGGGTCCAGTACACCGACGACGCGCTCGAAAAGGCCGTGGAACTCTCCAGCCGTTACATCACCGGACGCTGCCTGCCGGATAAGGCCATCGACGTCATCGACGAAGCCGGCGCCCGAGTCAGGCTGAAGTCCATGGTGCGTCCGCCCGACCTCAAGGAGATCGAAGAGGAAATCGAGCGCCTCAACGCCCAGAAAGAGGAGGCGGTCGCCAATCAGGACTTCGAAAAAGCGGCCAATCTTCGCGATCAGGCCGACAAGCACAAGCAGCGCAAGGACCAGATCAATCGCGAGTGGCGGCAGAAGTCGAAGGAAACCGACGGCGTCGTCGACGCCGAGGTGATCGCCGAAGTTGTGGCGAAAATGACCGGCGTCCCGCTCACGCGTCTCTCCAGCGAGGACACCGTCCGACTGCTGCAGATGGAGCAGGAACTCCACAAACGGGTCGTCAGCCAGGACGAGGCGATCAAACTCGTCGCGAAAGCGGTCCGCCGCAGCCGCAGCGGATTGAAAGATCCCAAACGGCCCACCGCGACATTCCTCTTCTCGGGCCCCACCGGCGTCGGAAAAACGCTCCTCGCCAAGACTTTAGCCGAGTTCATGTTCGGCGACGAAGACGCCCTCGTTCAGGTCGACATGAGCGAATACCAGGAGCGGCACAACATCAGCCGGCTCATTGGCGCCCCCCCGGGATACGTCGGCTACGAGGAAGGCGGCCAACTCACCGAGAAGATCCGCCGCCGGCCCTACTCCGTCGTTCTGCTCGATGAAATCGAGAAGGCCCATCCCGACGTCTACAACATGCTGTTGCAGATCATGGAGGAAGGCCACCTCACCGACAGCTTCGGACGCAAAGTCGATTTCAAAAACGCCATCCTCATCATGACCACCAACGTCGGCGCCAAGTCGATCGCCAGCGGTGGATTCGGCTTCGAATCGTCCCAGAACAACGACGCCAGTTATGAGCGGATGAAGCGCGACGTGATGGGTGAGATCAGCCGCGTCTTCAAGCCCGAATTCATCGGACGGCTCGACGAAATCATCGTCTTCCACAAGCTGACCGACGACGACATGATGCACATCATCGACATCGAACTGGAGAAGGTTCGCGAGCGGCTTCAGGAACGCGGTCTCAAGCTCGTCCTGGCCGACGAGGCCAAGGAGTTCATCATCAACAAGAGCCGCGACGAAGGCGACCGCGAGCACACCGACTACGGGGCTCGTCCGCTGCGCCGCTCAGTCGAGATGTACATTGAAGATCCGCTCTCGGAAGAATTGCTGCGCGGCGAATTCGACGGCAAGAACGTCATTCGCATCAGCGTTCGCGATGTGGGAGACGAACGGCAACTCGACTTCACAGGCGAGCACGAAGAGAGCGCCAATCCCCAGCCGGAACTGGCGGCCGTCGGAGCCGGCGAGGAGACCACCCCGGAACGGAATGACTCCGATTCAGATGCGGACGCTTGAGTTGGCAAGTCCCGTTTATAGCGTCTTGCAAATCAGTGTCGGCGATCTGTCTCGCGGATTCTCGTCCTCGACAGTCCAAACACCGCTCGACACGGACACCTGGTAGAGCAATTCGCTCTAAGTGGGTTGCTCGCGGAGACGCAGAGGGGAGGGGGGCAGAACGACTTGGGAATGCTGTCGATGACACACATCTTTTCATCCCCGTTCGAGTGACTCTCCGAGAGATTCGAATGGACCGCGGATGACCACGGATCGGACCGATTTTCGCTGATTGCTTTCTTGCGTGTCGACGCCCTGCGCGCCCGAATCGATGTGGCGTCGGCGCTGCCGCCTCTTGAGGAATCCGGTGCACAGGACGGGGTGAGGTCGCGAACGGTTCCTTTCGTGTGGATGCCAAGTCAGAATCGGGCAGATGGTCGCACCGGGTGAAATCTTTGCCGGAGCGACGTCGCTGCGATTTTTGATCCGGGCTGCTTTGATGTGTCGTCACTTCCACAGAACGTACGCAAGGAGATTGAAGAAGAGGCACCAGGTCGCTGCGACGATGTAGACGACTCTTCGACGATGAGAGTATTCGGTCATCACACTTTCAAACGGCAGAATCGCCTCAAGAGCAGGACCGTTGACCACGACCACTTCAAGAAGGACGTTGCCTTCGATGCTTTCGGCGTATCGAATGCTGACTTCTTTGTTCCTTGGAAACCGTCGATCAAGCTCCTCGATGGGCTCCGGTTCCGGATCGCGATGGAAATACTCTTCCCCGTCCGGACTCGCGATTCGCAGTTCGAAACTGTCCGCTCCACGGCCGTCGGACTTCTCGGCGATCCAGATTCGAACCGGCTCGAAGGTCTTGCCGGGAAATTCTTCACGCCGCTGATTCGGATCCGGGCCGGCGACATGGACGACGAGGAGGATCAACGCCGGCACGACCCAGCCCAGAATCATGCATTTCACGACCGGCCGAACGTGCATGGCAACGACTCTGTTGATTCACATCGTCAAGGGACGCGCTATCATACCGGGATGTCCGCCGACGGTGGACCAGAGGAGAGCGCTCAGATTACGATCGCGGGTCGATATTCCATTGCCGTTGGTCCTCGAACAACTCAATGCCTCATTCCCATGCACAGTGCTACCCGGACTTGCCGCTTCTGCCTGACTTGCGCGCTGATGCTCTGCACGGGCATATTCGCTCGCGCTGCGGACCCGCAGGATGGGGAATGGATCGCGCTCTTTGACGGCGAATCCCTCGACGGGTGGACGCCCAAGATTCGGGGATATGAACTCGGGGAGAACTTCGGTGAGACGTTTCGGGTGGAGGACGGGCTGCTGACGGTGAGTTATGACGCGTACGAGGCGTATGACGAGCGGTTCGGGCATCTGTTTTACAAGGACTCGTTTTCGCACTACCGGCTGAGGGTGGAGTACCGGTTCGTCGGGGAGCAGTGTGACGGCGGGCCGGGGTGGGCGGTGCGGAACAGCGGGGTGATGCTGCACGGAGAGTCGCCGGAGACAATGGGGGTGGACCAGTCGTTTCCCACCTCGATTGAAGTGCAGTTGCTGGGCGGGCTGGGAGAGGAAGAGGGGGAGCGGACGACGGCCAATCTGTGCACGCCGGGGACGAACGTGGTGATGGAGGGAGAACTGGTGACGCGGCACTGCACGGGGGCGAAGTCCAAAACGTATCACGGCGAGGAATGGGTGACGGTGGAGATTGAGGTGCGCGGGAGCGAGGTGATCCGGCACGTGATCGACGGCGACGTGGTGCTGGAGTACACCGAGCCTCAGCTGGACGAGAACGACGCGCACGCCCGCGAGTTGGCGGAAGCCCGCGACGGTCTGCTGCTGGAGTCAGGGACGATCTCGCTGCAGTCGGAGAGTCATCCGGTGCAGTTCCGGAAGGTGGAACTGCTGCGGCTGGATGAGTGAGGCGACGGTGCAGGGTCACCGCGGAGGCGCGGAGACACGGAGGTTTCGCGGAGGGGCAGGTGAGCGCTCCCCTGCGGGTCGCAGGCCGTGGGCTTTGAAAGGGCGAATCAGTCAATCTGGTGCGGTGTCAGCGGTCGTCTTTCACACGCTGTGTCCCCTTCGTGCTACTGACGGTAAGAGTCTTCGTGTGGTGCGCAGATTACGCCAGTCCGTTTACCTTCGAGTGCTCAATTGGACGACCACAAAGGCACAAAGAGCACCATGAAGAGCCAGAGAAGGGAGATTCCGATGGCCGACGGGTTCGAGGACTGATCTGGGCTGTTGGCTTGGTGTCCTTTGTGTCGTCGTGGTTCACCACCGCTGGGCGACATATCCCGGGCAATGGCGACTCCACGAATCGCCGTTCGACAGGACTGCTGTGGTAGGAAGGTTGCTGCCGCCGCATTCGCGGCTCATGATTTGGGTCGCTTGTGTGCTGCGGGCTGATCTCCGCAGCTATATGATGGCGCGGCTTCGCCGCTCCGTTTCCATTCGCCTCCGGTTGGGTTGTGGACGGAGGCCCGCGCTGGTCTACGAACGGTAAGAGTCTTTGTGTGGTGCGCAGATTTCGCGTGCAGCAGATTCCATGTCGTGGACATCCGACTCGGCGGAGCGAGTCGGCTAGTGCGTGTGTGAAGTTGTCTGGTCAGAGAGGTGGGAGTCCTCTTCAGGTAGTCACTCTCCGGCCTGAATCTGAAGGTAACTGCGTCACAAGGCGG
>QQVO01000030.1 GCA_003388505.1 Planctomycetota bacterium | reverse complement strand
CCTCGACCCTTCTCTTGGTGTTCTTTGTGCCGTTGTGGTAGACCAATGGGGGGGCGGACGGACGCACGGGATGGATGGGACTCAGGCCGCGCAGAGACGGAGCGCTCCCCTGCGGGCCGCGGCTAGAGGGAATGGTTGACGGCAGCGCGCTGACTCACACGGTCGGTCAAAATACTCACTCCTGTTCCACCATGACCACGACACTTCTTGCAATTCTCGCCCTCACCGCGGATCCCGTGCCGGATGTCCATGCGACCATTGAACGCGCACTGCCCTACATTGAAACCGGCGGAGTGACGTGGATCGAAGAGCGCGATTGTGTCTCGTGTCATCGCGTCTCGTTCATGGTCTGGAGCCTCGACGCCGCCCGCGAGAAGGGCTTTGGCGTCGACGCCGACAAGCTCTATGAGTGGCGAGAGTGGTCACTCGACAAATCCCTCTCGCCGCGGGAAGAGGATGGTGAACTGGTCGGTTTACGCAACCTCGACGGCCTCGCCCAACTGCTCATCGCGCGCGGGGAAGATCCATTGGAATCGCCGCGAGACGATTCCTATATCAAGTTCGCCGAACTGATCGTCGCGGGTCAGCTTGAGGACGGCTCGTGGAAGCCGGCCGGACAACTGCCGTTCCAGAAACGGAGCGAGGCGGAAACGGCGCAGGCCTCCACGATGTGGAATGCAATCTCCCTCGCATCGGCTGGAACCGATGAAGCGTCGCGAGCCCGCCGCAGCGCCCTGGAGTTTCTCACGCCCCATGCCGAAGCCCAGAGCGCCGAGTGGTACGCCGCCGGCATGCTGCTGGCGCAAAATGTCGCCAACGAGTCGGCCGTGCTGTCGCTTCGCAAGGAACTGCTGGTCCGCCAGAACGAAGACGGAGGGTGGGGCTGGCTCAACGGGGGCGATAGTGATGCGCTCGGCACGGGGCAGGCGCTGTATGCACTGCTCAGGACCGGCTTCCCGGCTGACTCCGACGAAGCGGTTCTCGCCATCGAATGGCTCTGCGAGACGCAGCGCGACGATGGAAGCTGGGCGGTGCGCAGCACGAAGGCCAAGAAGCAGGACTCCGTCGAAGAGACGGCCGTCTACTGGGGAACCTGCTGGGCCGTCATCGCGTTGCTGGAAGTGATTCCGGAAGACTCGTAGCCCTCACAGCCCCGCTGGGCTGAGAGCGACAGGGAACTCAATCGCCGCAGCGCCTTCCGGCCTTAAGTTCCAAGGTACATCAGCAGTCCGGCCTGATACGCCGCCACTGCGGCGGTGATCAGCGCGGCCCGGTTCCGCATGAACCGGTCAATCAGTCGCAGCAGGACAAGCACCAGAACAGTGCCGGCCAGTTTTGCCGGCAGGAAGTAGCTGAAGCCGGTCGGATCGAGTTCGATCAACAGCCGGCAGACCGGGTTCTCTTCCATCTCCAGAATGCGTTCCGCATAGACAAGCACGAGCGCGGCATCCAGCAGGGAAACGCAACCGATGAAGCTCCACAGAACCCAGAAGAACGGGCGAGAGCGGACGACTCGCGCCACCTGCCCTGAAACTCGGCGAATCGGGTCGCCGCATACGGAAACCGGTCGGTTGACTGCAAGCAGTCTGGTCGTCATGGCTCGCTCCAGAGGACGTCCGCCCGATGGCCCATCGCCCGGCATTCAGCAGCACCGTGAGCCTCGTCGGGCTCCATGAGAACTGCGGCCGGACCGAGCGGGGCCGGGGAAACGTCGTCATGGTCTCAAGAACGTGCGAGCGCAAATCACAAACCTCCACTACCCGGAAAGGCGAGCGCCGTCTGCTGAACTCCCGGGCTTGCGTACGGCGACCGCCTTCCGCGCGGTGAGACGCAAAACCAGTGCCATTTGCCGGCGGTCCGGAGCGATTCCCCGAAGTCGCCAGTAGCAGTGGCACTTGCGTCGAATCGGATCGAGCGGGGCAGGCGCGAGGGAGCGATCGTGCTGTCGCGATTGATCGCAGCCTGCCAGAGGAGTGTGCAGCGCGAGGGGTCTGTCACACAGCGGGGGACATCAGAACTCGTAGCCGAAGGTTTCGATCTCGCGGCGGTACCAGCCGCCGATCATGTCGCGTAGTTCGGGGGTGTAGGCGTCTCGATAGGTCGCCTTGTTTTCGCGAAACCGCGTCCGCTGGCGAGGCAGTTCGATGTCGCCGCTCACGCCCAGTTCCTTGAAGACATGCCGGACACCTGCATCGAGGTCTTCGAAGCGAATGACGTAATCGACCGCCACCTGGTCGTCGATCGAGTAGATCTCCCAGTTCCGCAGGCGCGTGTAGTGCAGACCACGGTAGACGGGCGACCGCATGTCGCGCTCGAACTTGATCGGGGCGGTCTCGTTCAGCTTGCGCTTCCGGTGGCAATAGAGCGAGAGTTGCCGGTCCCACGGATTTCGTTCAATCGTGAACTTGAAATACGACCTGTAGACGTCGTCTCCGAAATAGTCCCGCACCTGGGAAATCGAGGCATGCTGATGAAACCCGAAGTGCCTGGGAAACCTCCTCCGCATCGGCGCCATGCCGGCCGGCATCATGGTCGTCCACCGCGGCCATTGGTTCTGGTGCTTGTAGGGGGCGGTGCCGGTGACCATGTCGTCCGGGCCACAGAGTCCGGCCAGGGCCAACTGCAAACTCGACCCGGCCGTTTTCTCGGTCCGGAGAAAGATGAATTTGTGCTTGTGCGAAACAATCATTGTTCCGGTCTTTTCCACACTCTTTGCGGAAGGCCCCTGTGCTACTAACGGTGAGACTCTTCGCGTGTTGCGTAAATTTCGCGTGCAGCAAGTTCCTCGTCATGGACATCCGACTCGCGGAGCGAGTCGGCTACTTTGGTTGCGGCCGGAGGCCGCGCTGGGATCTCCCGGGCGCCCGTCCAGCGCTCCCTGATGAGACCTCGCTGGACGGGAAACTAAGCGCATCACGGCATTTATGGCAAGAGGGGATTCTCCGCCGGATGCCTCACCGGCGAATCCCGCCGCTTCGTAACGCCCACGGATTGCGGCGTGCGGTCCCTCGGTCTCCAAAGTAACCCGAGATCGTTACGATGGCGAATCTTCCCCGCTCCAACTGAAGCAAACCGGCGGCTGCCAGTGATCGTCATTCGTCCCGAACAACCGGCCGATGTTCCCGCCGTGCGGGCCGTTAATCAGGCGGCGTTCGGGCAGCCGGCGGAGGCGGCGATTGTCGATTCGCTGCGTTCGTCATGCGGCGAGGCGGTTTCGCTGGTGGCCCTTGAGGACGACGCCGTGGTGGGCCACATCATGTTTTCACCGGTCACGATTGACGGTGCGGACCTTCCCATGCGAGGGATGGGGCTTGCGCCGATGGCGGTCGCACCGGAGCATCAGCGGCGGGGAATCGGATCACAACTCGTTGCGGCCGGGATCGACGTTCTCAGCGAGCGGAAGTGCCCGTTCATCGTCGTGCTCGGTCATCCTGACTACTATCCCCGCTTCGGATTCGTACCCGCATCCCGGCATGGCTTGCGGTGTTCATGGGACGGTGTGCCGGATGAAGCGTTCCTGGTCCGCATTCTCGACGAACGATCGCTGCGGTCGGTTTCCGGCACGGTTCGGTACAGCGAAGTATTCGACGATGCGTTGTAGCCCGGATTATTCACCACGGAGGCACGGAGGCACGGAGGAATTTGATGGCGATGCGTGATGAAAGTCTACGTCCAGCAAAGATCGGGTCCGCTTTTCGGACCCAACTGCCGGTCGATCCAGAAGGAATGCAGAATGTCATTCTGAGTCCAGCAGCGAAATCATTATCACTCCTGGTTCTTGTGCTACTCACGGTGGACAGTTTCGGGCCGTGCGAAAATCGTGGCGCCTCTCCATAGCGCACGCTGCCGACGTGCGTATGCCGCATTCGCCATCGGCGGGACGTTCGCAAGGCTGCGTGCGCCCTCGAAGCCACGAGGCGGGGAGCGCTGGGACACCGGCATCAGAATTGCGTGCTGAACTTCGGACGCTCTTGCGGTCTGGTTGCCACCACCCGCGAGAGGGCTAGAATCGCGAGAGAGAAATCACTTTCCAGGGGAGAAACAGACAGCGATGGTCAACTGGAAAAGTTCGGAATGGACGGCGACTGTGCTGATGTGCACATTGCTCTGGGCAACCGGTTGCACCAGGCAGGAATCGGCGGACGGGCCGCCCTCGTCAACAACCGTTGCGGAACCGGATGCTTCCGATAAAGATGCCTCCGCTCCCTCCGAGACTTCCGTGTCTGCTTCCTCTGATGAGGATGCGCCGTCGGTCGAGCCCGGCTCAGATACGGAGACTCCGGCGCAAAGCTCACAGGAGAAGCTCAGTTCCGAAGTCACGCTGGGCGACCCGTCGCTCACGCTGGGAATTCCGGGCGAAGGGCCGCTCTCGACCGATGAGATCAAGAACTGGCTCGCGACGGAGGGAGTCCACGACACGCTCGACATCACACTTCCCCAGGGACTGGATCAGGCCGCGCAATCAATTACCGGAATCGAAGAGAATCCGCTGACGCGGGCCAAGATCGAACTGGGCCGCCAGCTCTATTTCGACCCCCGCCTTTCTTCCGACAGCACGATCAGTTGCGCCACCTGTCACGATCCCGATCAGGGATATACGGCGCGAACACAGTTCGGCGTGGGCATCGCCGGCCAGCAGGGCGACCGCAACTCGCCCGTCGCGTACAACCGGATCCTGAGCGGACCCCAGTTCTGGGACGGCCGCGCGGAATCGCTCGAGGAGCAGGCCAAGGGGCCCATCGCCAACCCCATCGAGATGGGGAACGAGCACGCCGTCGCTGTTGAGACGATCGCGAACATCGAAGGATACGACCTGCAGTTCGACGCCATCTTCGGCGAAGACTCCGTCAACATCGACAACATCGCAGCGGCGATCGCGTCGTTCGAGCGGGTCATCGTGACCGGCCCCAGCCCCTACGACTACCACGCCGCGATCACGCCGTTTCTCGCTCTCGAAGAGGACGATCTCGAAGAGATGAAAATGGACGACCCGGACCTGTACGAGCGGTACGAGATCCTCAAAGCCGCCACGGCGGCCAATCCCATGTCGGAGAGCGCTGTTCGCGGTCAGGAGTTGTTCTTCAGTGAGAAGGCCAACTGCACCGCCTGCCACGCCGGCGCGAACTTTACCGACGAGAAGTACCACAACCTGGGGGTCGGGATGGAGGCCGAGGAGCCGGATCAGGGACGGGCGGTGGTCACCGGTGAGGACAAGGACATCGGCGCGTTCAAGACCCCGACCGTCCGCAATGTGTCGTTCTCCGCGCCGTACATGCACGACGGCAGCCAGAAGACGCTGGAAGAGGTTGTCGAATGGTATGCCAAGGGGGGCCATCCGAATCCGCACCTCAGCGAGAAGATCAAGAAGCTCGATCTGACCGATCAGGACAAGGCGGATCTCGTCGCCTTCATGGAAGCCCTCACCGGTCCGTTTCCTGAAGTCGAGACCGGCCGACTGCCGGAGTAGCGGCTCTCCCTTCCCGAAGCGCACGGGTTGCAACCCGTGGGCGTGGTCTTCTTAGAGCAACTTGCTCTACCATGTGTCCGCGTCGAGCGGTGTTTGGACTGTCGAGGACGAGAATTCGCGAGACAGATCGCCAACACTGATTCGCAAAACGCTATTACATGGATTCCAGAGGCGCCCAGTTCGCCCCCCGTGATTTTCTTCGCGCCGGCGACGGCCTCTACTTCGCCGTCGTCGCTCCCGGAGTCGAAAACGGCCGCGGCCTCTCAATCCTTCGCTACGAGAAGACCGAGACAGGCTTCCAGAAGCTCGACTTCCGGCAGGCCCACCGACTGCTCGAAGAGCGACACCTCACGTGGCTCTATCACTCCGCCGTCCGTGACGTCTCCCTCCACGGCGTCCCGGTTACGGAGGTCAGGGAGCACCTCATCCCCACCCGCCGCGCCGCCCAACTGCTTCAGACCGCGGTGAAGGACGTCATCGAAGAGAGGGCCGCCCGCTTTCTCAATCTTCTGATCGAGCACAACATCCCGAACGATGCCCTCGGCCTCACCGGATCTTTGCTCGTCGGCGCACAGCACCCCTCCTCCGACATCGACGTCGTCGTGACCGACCGCGATGTCTTCGCCGATGTGCGGTCAACAATTCGCCGCCTGCTGGAGAGCGGTCTCGTCGATCCGTTGTCTCCCGAGATGTGGCGGACCACGCACGCCCGCCGCGGCTGCAGCCTTTCACTGGACGACTACATCCGGCACGAGCGGCGCAAGTTCAACAAGCTCGTCATCGACGGCACCAAAATCGACGTCAGCCTGGCTCTGCGGGAGGAACCGCCTCCCGCCGAAGCGTTCCGCAAAGTGCGCCGCGTCGATCTCACCGCCCAAGTCACCGACGACGCCCACAGCTTCGACTACCCCGCCGTCTGGAGCATCGACTCCCCTCTCGCCCCCACACTCATTTCCTGGACCCCCACCTACACCGGCCAGGCCGTCACCGGCGAAACGATCCACATCCAGGGCTGGCTCGAAGAGTCGGAAACCGGCCGCCGCCAGATCATCGTGGGCACGTCGCGAGAAGCGGCGGGGGAATCGATCGCGGTCGTGCGCTCGTGAGTTCCCGGCAGGCGCACTCAGCCTGATCGATCCACCGGTCGCCCTCCCCCGCTTTGCGCCTTGGCGACTTTGCGTGAGCCCCCCGCGCCTCGTCTTCCGATGCGGCCCTTCCTAAAATCGCGGGATGCACCCCACGAGTGAAACGGAGTTCCCGCAGTCGGCCGGCCCTGAGGATCTGACGCCCAGCCAGCAGCGAGTTGTCTCTCATCGGGACGGCCCATTGCTCGTACTGGCCGGGCCGGGGTCGGGGAAGACGCGCGTCGTCACCCGCCGTATCGCGCAGCTTGTCGCCTCCGGCGTCTCGCCGCACAACATTCTGGCGATCACGTTCACCAACAAGGCGGCCGACGAGATGGCCCGCCGCGTGGAAGAACTCCTGCCCGGCAGCCGCGTGTGGGTCAGCACGTTTCACCGCTTCTGTGCGCGTCTCCTTCGCCGTCACGCCGAGTTCGTCGGTCTCAAGCCGAATTACACGATTCTCGACACCTCCGACCAGAAGACGGCGCTCAAGGCGATTGTCCGGGATCTTGATATCGACGCCGTTCTCTTCTCGCCCGCCAGGATCGGCTACGAAATCTCTAACGCCAAGAACGATCTGATCGACGCGGAGTCGTTCGTCCGCAAATACGACGAGTCGGTCGCCGACCACCGCACGGCGATCGTGGCGCGGGTCTATCCCGCCTATCAGAAATGGCTGCTCGACTCCAACGCCGTCGACTTCGATGATCTCCTGCTCCACGTCGCCACCCTGCTGAGCGAAAACGAGGAACTCCGCAGCGAACTCAGCGCCCGCTACCGCTATCTGCTCGTCGACGAGTACCAGGACACCAACCGAGCGCAGTACCAGATCGTCGCCGCGTTAGGCGCCGCACATGGCAACGTCTGCGTCACCGGAGACCCCGACCAGTCGATCTACGGCTGGCGCGGGGCGCGGATCGAGAACATCCTCCGTTTCGAACGCGACTTCCCGGCCACGACGACGATCCGCCTCGAAGAGAACTTCCGCAGCACCAAGGCCATTCTGCGGTCGGCCGACCGGCTGATCTCATACAACCGCCAGCGCAAAGTCAAGACCCTCGTCACCGACAATGGCGAAGGCGAACCGGTCGAACTGCTGATCTATGAAAACGAAATCCGCGAAGCCGAAGGGATCGCCGAGCAAATCTGCGACGCGGTCGAGCGCGGTGATCGCGACTGGAGCGACTTCGCCGTTTTCATGCGCGTCAACGCGCTCTCGCGGCAACTGGAACTCGCCCTCATGCGCCGGCGTGTGCCGTTTCAGGTGGCGGCCGGCGCCGCGTTCTACGACCGTGCCGAGATCAAGGACGTCGTGGCTTACCTCCGGCTGCTCTACAACCCCGCTGACCGCGCGGCGTTCCTCCGGGTCGTCAACACACCCCTCCGGGGTTTGGGAGAAACCTCGCGCCGCAGGCTGGTCAATTGGGCCGACCGCCAAGGCGTGACACTCCTCGATGCCGCCGCCCGCGCCGGTGAAATCGAATCGCTCTCCAAACGGGCCGCGCGCGGCTTCGCAGCCTTCGCCGAAACCGTGTCGAGTCTCTCGCTCGCCGACGCCGGCAGTGTGGAACACCTGCTCGCGCAAGCGCTCGAACGCACCGGCTATCTCAGGCAATGGCAGGGCAGCAGTTCCGAGAAAGACCAGGAGCGCGTCGCCAACGTGCAGGAACTGCTCTCCGCCGCCCGGCAGTTTGATGCGAACTACGGGGAAGAGACATCGCTCGAAGGTTTTCTGGAGCAGACCGCCCTCATCAGCGACACCGACGCCCTCGACACGTCCCGCGGCAAGGTCACGTTGATGACGCTGCACGCCGCCAAGGGGCTTGAATACCCGGTCGTCTTCATCCTCGGGCTGGAACAGGGACTCATTCCACACGAACGGGCGACCCGCGACGCCGGCCTCCGCGAACTGGAGGAAGAGCGCCGGCTGCTCTTCGTCGGCATGACCCGCGCCCGTGAAGAACTCTATCTCACGCAGACCGAACAACGCAGCTTCCGCGGCCGCACGCTGCGGACGATCCCCAGCGACTTCACGCCCGAGCTGGAATGTTCCGTCCGGAGGCCCGGTCGATCCCCATCGGCCCTGCCCACGTGGAGGCCGCTGCCTGCGACCGCAGACGGAACAATCGACGCTGCCCGCCCCCTCCTCACCACCGCCGCCGACCTGCTGAACGGAACCAACGCAGCCGCCAAGCTGCCGATCGGATTCTCCGTCGGATCGCAGGTGCGTCATCCCCGTTACGGCGTGGGGACGGTCGTCGACGTCGGCGGTTTCGGTCACCGGCGAACCGTCACCGTGGCGTTTCAAGCAGACGATCGGCGGGAGACCTTCGTCGCCGCGAAATCCCCGCTGCAACCGATCGGCCGCCCTGCTCCCTGAAGCCGATGGGCTGCGCCGCTTGGGGTGAGGTTCACCGTCCCCCCATCAACCCGTATTTACGCGACTTAGGCTCGCGGGTACTCTGCGATGCATCGGCCGCCTCGCACAGTTGGAGGGGCAGTTCAACGAGTCCACCCATCTCATCTCCCGATTCTCCAGCGTCTCTTCGTTATCGAGTTCGACGACCTCTTCAAGTTTCATAAAGTGAATTGACACAGTATGAGGACATCAATCTTTTCAATTTCGCCATCAAGGAGATCAGTGTCTGTCGCCTTCTGTCTTGTGGCCATTCTCATTCAGGGCCATGGGGTCGGTGAAGGGCACACTCTCGGAGGCCGACTGGAAAAGTTCGATTCCAAGCTTGAACCACCCTCGCTTGCCACCCGCGGCACGCTCGCATACTTCGATTACGGGATGGCAGGAGAGCATCCGCAAGTTTCCGGTGAACGGGAAGTGCATCTTCCGAGACCCGGTGCTCCAAACTTGTCCGCGCGGGTGAGCGTCTCCGGTCAGGACGGCGAATCACGGCCCAGCAGTCTTCCGCTATTGAACTGCCACGCCCTGTTCGGCTACGACCACGATGCTGGTAAATTTGCTGCGCGCAACCATCGATCTCCCGTGTTCATCGGCATCGTCTGGACTCATGTCGCAACCGCTGAAGTGGTGGTGACCAGATGCAATACGATTCTGAAAGTCGATCGCGGTATGCCCGCGACCACTGAGATCGAAACAGGATGCGAAGTTCGACAAAATGGGCTCTACTCGTACGAGCTGGTCGTCGTGGGACGAGATGCGGCCGACTCCCGCCTTTATCTGCTGGCTTCAAAGCATGGGTTCGTAGAAGTCAAATGAGTGGAATCGACGTGGCGAAAGCAGGTTGCCACAGGGCCAACGCATGCCAAGCTGTTTTGTGGTGAGGACTTGCAGTAGGAAGGCGTCGTTGGTGTCCGAACTCCCCTTCCAACGCATTCCCCACATGCGTTAGCCTCCCGCCGTCGAACTCGCGACCCGCCCGCCCGACGAACCGAAGCTCGTCTCCACAGATTCTTTGACACACGGACGTTTCCAATGCAAAGGATTGCATTCTTCGAGGACAGTTGCGCCTCCCAACTGTCTCCTATCGCGCTCCTCCGCCCCGTTTTCGAACTCCTCTGCGGGCACTTTACGAACCGCGAACGGCTGATCCGCTCCCTCCAGGTTCCCCAATGGGGCGCGCTCGTTCGGCCGCATCTTGCAGCCACCTATGCGGCCGGGCATCCGGAGGCCCGTGTCAACGACGAAACCTGGCTCCGCGGCGGTCCCACGGTCCTCGTCAACGGGCGCTGGATTCCCGGACCGGGCGCTCTGCACGAAATCAGCGAGAACGAAGCCGGCGTCGTCGACGGCACGCCCGTGTATCTCACGCTCGATCCCGACGAAGTCCCGCTGCTCGACCTCTCCCAGCCCGACGACGCCCTGATGCGGATCGCCGGGACGCGAAAGATGGTCGAAGCCGGCGGCACGCTCATCAACTACCCTTGGGATCTCGTTGAGCACAACCCCCGGCAACTCACCATCGACTTCTGGCTGCGAACCGAACCGGGCGCTCCGCAGCCGCCGATCGACTCGGTCGCCATACAGGGCCGGCCGGAAAATGTCTTCGTCGACCCGACCGCCGAGATCGACCCGTACGTGGTCATCGACGCCCGCCCCGGCCCCGTCTGGATCGGCCCGGGCGCGCGCGTGCTCCCTTTCACCCGCATCGAAGGCCCCGCCTATATCGGCCGCGAGTCACAGATCTTCCGCGCCCATGTCCGCGCGGGAACCAGCATCGGTCCCGTTTGCCGCGTCGGCGGCGAAATCGAGGAGTCGATCCTGCACGGTTACGTCAACAAGTACCACGACGGTTTCCTCGGCCACGCCTATGTCTGCCCGTGGGTCAACCTCGGCGCACTGACCACCAACAGCGACCTCAAGAACGACTATTCGCCGGTTCGCGTCCCGCTCTCCGGAACGCCCGTCGACACCGGCTCGACCAAAGTCGGCTGCTTCATCGGCGATCACACCAAAACGGCACTCTGCAGCCTGTTCAACACCGGTTCGTCCATCGGCGTGATGTGCATGGTCCTCCCCGGGGGAGAGCTGCTGCCGAAGCACGTGCCGTCCTTCTCCCGCATCTGGCACGGATCGCTTGAAGAGTCGCCCGACGCACTCGAAACGGGACTGCATTCCGCCCGCATCGCCATGTCCCGCCGCGACTGCAAGCTCACCCCCGCCGACGAGCAACTTCTCCGGCACGTCTATGGCGCCACCCGTGAAGAACGCGAAACCGCCCTCGACCGCGCACACGCCCGCTCGATCGCGCAGCAACCGGCCTTCCGCTGACCACGCTTTCACGGGGCTCATTCGCGCATGGCCTGAAGGGCCTTCAATTACGCACAACTCGGTATCAACCTGCCCGATCGGGGTGAGCGGGACTGGACTGAGCGAAGCGAAGGAAGCCCCGGCCCGGTCGCCGAAGTCGTGAGACTTCGGCGACCCCGAGTCACCACAGGCCGGTGCGCAAGCGTTGCGTTCAGCCAGAGTTGTCAAGAATGCGCCCGGCTGGACTCGAACCAGCGACCTCATGCATGTCAAGACGCTCTCGTGTAACTCGCCAATTGTGCCTCAAATGCCGTTGCAGAAAGGTGGTTTCCGGCGATTCTACGCATCGCTCTCAGAGTTGCAAGGTGTCGCAAACGATTTCAAATCTCAGCGACGGAAAGTGGTATCTGATGCGAAAGTGGTAGAAGTGGTAGTCGATGTTGCGACATCGGTCTTGAGTCT
>QQVO01000050.1 GCA_003388505.1 Planctomycetota bacterium | reverse complement strand
CAGGATGTTGGCGCGTTTCACTTTCTGGCTGGTTCCTTTGAGCTTTTTGACCACTTCCCGGCAGACAGCTCTTTCCTCATCGGACAACTCAACGACATACTTCTTGACACTCATGGCGACTTCCTTGTCGATTGGGAAACACGAAACCGACGAAGAAGACCATAATTTCAAAGACACCCCAACCCCAAAATCCATCTGGACCAGACCACTAGTGCGCCGATACTTCAGCAGTTTCGCTCGATCACGGCTCGCCCGGCCCGCTCCAGAACCACACGAACACTGCCAGCACGGCGAAACTGACCAGATGATTGAGAATCAGCAGCGCAACCAGTTCTCCCACCCGGCGCCACCACCAGCGGATTGTGACCAGCATCACGGCCGGAAACCCGATGTGAATCCCCAGTACGATCGCAGTCGCCTGCCCCGGATCGTGCTGCATCAGCCACCACAGCCAGATCGGCAGCACCACGTGCAGAGGCAGCGTCCACCGCGCATGCCACAGCAGCGTCCGCCCGCCGCAGGCCGAATCGCCGGCGGGCGACACTTGAGTCCCCGGGACCGGGGGCGTTGAACGACCGATTGTACTGCTCACTGTCAGCGTCCTTGCGTGCTGAACACTCCGCGATTCCACCGCGAGGGCCGGAGTATCGCAGGTCCGCCCGAAAGAGCCCAGTGCGATTCCCGGCGGGGTGTGCGGCGAATCGTCCCCGCTCGACGATCCCCCGACATCGTTGCATGCGCCGGGTCGAGTCTGTACCTCTATGATTCGTAAGCAGCATGTGAACCTCCGAGCGCCCGGAAATCGAACTCGCCCGTCTACAACTCGTGGAGCAACAACCTCGATGCAGATCCACTCGCCCGCAGTCCTGTCTCCCCGTTGTGTGAACCTTCGGCATGCGGCTCTGGCATGCTGGCTGCCGATAGCGCTGCTCGCGTTCCAATCGGCTGCGGCGCAAGACGGCAGGGAGCAACTGCGATTCACGATCGAAGTCGATCTCGGCAAGGAGCGGGGCCAGAGCTTTGGCTCTCTCTTTGAAGCCCGCGACGCCAACGGACGGCTCGTCGCCGGAGCCGGGTTTCAGGACGTTTACAACACACGTTTTCGCACGGACCGTCACACGCTGCAGTTCTTCGTCCGGCCGGAATCCCGTGACGAGCAGTTCACACTCGAGCGGCTGCCCCACCCCGATCTCGACTGCGGCGTCTACCTCTTCGACCTCGACGAACAGCTCTACGCCTGGAGTTCAGTCCGCGGCAACTCGGTCCGCCGCTGGGATGCAGAATCCGGAGAATGGGTGAACGAACTCCCGCCCGGCGTGGAGTCGCTCGCCACCGGAGACGGCGCCTGCCGCGTCGGCGACGGAATCCTCGTCTTCTCAGGCAACGCCGCCGCCTACGACGGCCGGCAGATCCTCGCGCCGCCTGAGACCGGCCAGCGCTACAACTTCTACTACGCACTCGGCCATCTCTGCTTCTACTACTACAACGGCGATGAGGCGCATCCCGCCTGCGACGTTTACGCCTGCCCCTGGACGCCCGGCGAGGGTCCGATCAACCTCGACGACGCACACGCCGTGCGCGTCAAGTTCGGTCGCGAAGTCCCCTTCGCCTGGGGCCAGTGGGAAGACCAGATCGTCACCGTTTCCAACTGGGGCGGCATTTACGTCTTCGAAGCCGGCGTCTGGAAGACGACGCTCGAAGCGAGCGAGAAGTCCAGCTACCAGGTCTATTCGATGCTCCGCTGGTACGACCGTGCGCTGCTCGCCCAGTACCCGTCCGGCCATGTGTTCCAATACCAGGGAGAGGAGGCCGTCGAGATTGAAGGCTGGCCGCCCCGTCTCCCGGGGGTCTCGCCCAGCGCGCGGGAATGCCAGTCCCTGTCCATCTACCGGGGAGAACTCTTCGCCGGCGTCTGGCCCTGGGCGGAAGTGTGGCGCTACGACCGCGACGTCGAGCAGTGGCATTCGCTGGGCCGCATGTTCACCCACCCGGAGATCACCGACGAGACGGTCCATCCCTACGAAGCGGAAGCGGAACGGTTCAATCTCGTGCTCAATCACTGGGGCCAGCGGGCCACGTCAATGGTCCCGCTGGGGGACGCGCTCTACATCGGAACCTCCACGAAGGGGACGTCCGAGTGGGACGAGCGCTACGACTTCCTCACCGAAGACCAGCGCCGTGAATACGGCTCGGTCCTCCGCCTGACGATGCCCGGCAACCTCGCCGCGCAGATCGAGTGGAAAGACGGCCCGATCCAATTGGACTTCATCGCTCGCGCCGACGGTCTCGAAATCCAGCAGGACGGCCGCACCCTCGCCCGCTCGAACTTCAATGAAACGGTCGAACTGGCGACCGACGACCTCACCCTCAACTGGGGCGATGGAATCTTCGGCCCGCTCCGCGGCGACATGACGGAGCATGAGTTCAAAGTCGGTGACTGAATAGACCGCCGCTGCTCTTCATGTGCCTGTCATCGGCGTAGCCGTCATCGCCTTGGGCGAAACGTGCACCAGTACCACCCGCAGAGCAGAATCCACACCGCGCCGCCCGACGCGAAAGCGCGGATCCACGCCCATTTCCGGCCGATCCGATATGGTTCCATCGGATCCCGCGGCATGCCCGACCAGATGTCGTCGCCGTCACTGTCTGAAAACTCGACCTCCATGTTCGCGCCAGCCGACCTCACCTCAATGCCGCCATCGTCAGCAATCCGCACGACATACGGCGTGCCCCAGAGGTCGTTTTCTTCTATCTCGCCAGCCTCGACTGGACGTCCATCGCTCAATTCCTCCTGGAGTCGCTGCACCTTGTGGTACTCGTAATAGGTCCGAAATTCTTCAGCACCCATCTTGACATTCGGGGCGAACAGGGCCACGACCACGAGACTGAGTCCGGTGATGCCGACGAGATTTGCAGTATGCCGAACTGCGGCGGTGTTGCGCAGCATGTTATTGATCGCCCGTAGTCGGATTCGCGCCACCGTCAAACCGGACATTCAACGAGGCCTGCTACTGCCGATCGACTCCACCCGACCCACACAGTATGACGACAATCTCATCGTCGCTGTTGACGTGATCTGATTGTCGCGAAAGGAAACCAAGCCAGTCTTCATCGAAGTCGGATTCGATCGTAAATGACTTGCGGTAGCCCGCGAAAATGGACGTTGCAGGCAGGCGCCGCAGCGTCGCCTTTTCAATCCGGGTATGAAGCACCCGCAAGTCATGACGGGTGAAAGCCCCGACCAGTAAGGCAGCCGGAGGTTCTGCGATGGGGTAACGCTGACTCACGCTGCTCGGCAACGAAATCCGGTAGTCAACAGCAAGAAAGTCGAGCAGCAGATCGCACATTGCCGGAGTGTAGCCCGGTAACCGGTCAACCACGGCCGCACGTTCATGGATCGTCGTCCAGAATTTTTCCGGAGACGTCAACCCGGCGCAGGCTGACTCAGGAAGCCGGTAAGATACGAGACCGCATTCGGTGGAACGACACACGTGACTTCGCCTGGCTGATTTCTGGATCGACGTCTGCCCGCTCGAGAATCCCGTTGTCATTCACCTCGTGCCGCTCCAGTCGATCACTCTTCTGACTCCCTCCGTTGGCCTTCCAGCTGGACATGAATTGTCTCTATTACGACAGGAGTTGCAGCAGTTCCATGCAGCCGAGACTTCCGGCGGCCGGCAGCAGCAAGACACACAGGGTGCCGACAACCGGTCGCCTGAGATGCCACTTCTTGATGATCCGACCGGTCAACCACACGCCGAGTCCGGCCATGACAAAGGGGACCAACAGAAAGAAACCGGAGAGGAGCATCGCTCCGAGAAACCAGTGGAACGGCGGAAAGGGCGGTCCATGCCACAGCCAGATCGCGACAAAGCTGCCGCCCAGCGCGAGAATATACACTACAAAGTGAACGTCGCCTGTCTCCGCACGTAGCAGCGGTTTCTCATTCACGACGACCAGACTCCCCTCTTCACGGCTCGATAACGCTGGATTTTACGGTAGACTTCGACCAACACCAACGCCCGGCCCACCCCGGCCGCTCACTCTCGACCCTCGTCCATCAACTATCCCCCATGAACATCGAAGAATTCCTCGCCGGGTCGCCCTTCGCCGTCGTCGGCGCCTCGCGCGATCGGGCGAAGTACGGCAACAAGGTCCTCCGCGCTTATCAGCAGACCGGGCGGACAGTTTTCCCGGTCAACCCGCAGACGGACGAAGTCGAGGGTCTCACGGCCTATCCCGACCTGTCTTCACTCCCGGAGACGGTGCACGGCGTCTCGATCGTGACGCCGCCCGACGTGACGGAACAGATCGTCGAAGAGGCCGCCGCGCTCGGCGTTCAGCATCTCTGGATGCAACCCGGAGCGGAAAGCCGCGCTGCAATCGAGCGTGCTGAGAAACTCGGCCTGAACGTCATCCACAGCGGGCCCTGCGCCCTCGTCGTGATGGGCTACTCGGAGTGATTCATCCCGCATCTGAGCGGCGAAGCCGCGCCAACATGTAGCAGCGGGCGTGAGCCCGCAGACTACAAGCGAGCCAAGAAACTGAGCCGCGAATGCGGCGACAGCAACCTCCTGCGATTCCTCCGTGTCTCCGCGCCTCCGCGGTGCACCACCCGCACTAAACCTTCCCGAACAGCGTCTTCCCCGCTGAATGCAAATCGTCGCACGCCTGCCCCAGACGCTCGGCGACTCCCGCTTCAGCAGCCTTCAAATAGCTTCGCGGATCGTACACCTTCTTGTTGCCGACCTCGCCGTCGACCTTCAGGACGCCGTCATAGTTCTTGAACATGTGGTCCGCGATCGGCCGCGTAAACGCGTACTGCGTGTCGGTATCGATGTTCATCTTCACCACGCCGTACTTCAGTGTCTCTTCGAGTTCGTTTCTCGGCGTCCCCGATCCTCCGTGAAACACTAGGTCGAACTCCGCTTGCGTCCCGTGCTTGCCGATCACCGCTTCCTGCCCCTTCTTGAGGATATCGGGCCTCAACTTCACCGACCCCGGCTTGTAATGGCCGTGGACGTTCCCGAACGTCGCCGCGAACATGTATCGCCCCAGACCGTCGAGCGCTTCATAGACCGCCAGCATGTCATCCGGAGTCGTGTACAACTTATCATCCGGAACGTGCTCCATTTCCGCCCCGGCCGCTCCGTCTTCTTCTCCCCCCACCACTCCCGCTTCCACCTCCAAAATGATCTCCTGCTCCGCGCACAGCTTGAGCAACTCCTGCGAGAGTTCCATGTTCTCGTTCAGCGGCAGATTCGATGCGTCCAGCATGTGCGACTGGAACAGGTTGCCGCGTCCCTCCCGCCGAGATTTCGCTGTTTCCTCAATCAGCGGCTTGAGAAAGCCGTCGACCTGATTCGGCGGACAATGGTCCGTATGCAACGCAATCATCACGTCATACCGCTCAGCGAGCCGGTGGGCCGCTTCCGCCAGCACCACACACCCCAGCACCATGTCGCCCACGTTCAACCCCGAGGCGAACTTCCCGCCCCCGGTCGACATCTGGATGATCCCGTCCGACTTTCTGTCGGCGAATCCCTTCAGCGCCGCGTTCAACGTGACGATCGACGTGATATTGATCGCCGGAAAGGCGTAGTCGCCCGCCTGGGCGGCGTCGAGCATCGCGGCATACTGCTGCGGAGTGGCAATCGGCATGATTCGAGAGTCCCGGTCTCTAAGAAAAAATCGAGCTTAACGCAGCAATAGGGTCCGCTTTGCGGACCACAGGTCGAATGTTGCTCATGGTCCGCAGAACGGACGCTGCTTCGCTGAGCGGCGAACTGTAGAACATCCCCGCCCACCCGCCAAGCAACGGAAACTCGGCAGGAGCGCTTTGCTGATGAGTGTGGGGAACTGTCTCGCGGAATCTCGGACTCGAATGTCAGAAAAAACGCTCGACGCGGACACATGGTAGAGCAATTTGCTCTAGTCCGCTTCGACAGCGATGATCTGCAGGTCATCCACGCGCGCGTCCCCAAAACCCCGTAATTCGAGCGCCACGTGCAGATCGCCGCTCTCCGTTACCTCACGGATCAGTGTGAAGCTCTCCCACTCATTCTCCGGAGTCGGTTGATTCCACCGCAATGCCCCCACGGTCCCCAGCAGGCTTTCCGTCACGACGAGCCCGTCCAGACTGGCGGACACCGGACTCGCCAGTTGTACCTTTCCCGTTATCAGCACGATCTGTCCCGCGTACACCCGGATCGCCGGACTCACGAACCGCACCGGAGGCACGTCCAGTTCGCCGGGCGGTCGCGACGGATCGGCCGGCCGAGCGTGCATCCGCAGGCTGTAGGAACCCTCGGCTGAACGATTGCTCAATTCCGCGGCCGGTCGCACTGCGTCGTCCTGGCTGTGCTTATGCTCCCAGCGGGCATTCACCGTCGCAGCGTCTTCGAAATTTCCCGACCGCAGCAGATTCTCGCTGCGCCGCTCGCGCTTCCCGATCGCGGCGATTAACCGCCAGTGGTCCGGCAACGTCTGAAAACAGATCGTGTACGGGCTCGACACTCCCGATGTCAGTTGACCGGTCGCCTGCTCCCAATCAGCCCGTTGCACCGAGCGGGTCATCTGCATCACCACCCGGCTTTCACGCCGCACCTCGTCGTAATTGCCGCGCTCGAATTCCCGCTCGGCCCGCTCGATCCGCCGCCGGGCTTCGGCAAGCACCGAGTCCGACCGAATCGCTCTCGGCGCGAGTTCCGCCACCTCGTTGTGGACCGAGATAACACGCGTCAGCTTGGCCGAAGCCAGATCGATCCAGTCCCGAGCCGATTTCGTACGGGTCTCGGCGATCCGCCGATGGAGCGGTTCGATCGCGCTGGAGTTGTGAGTAATCAGGATCGCCGAGTATTGATCGAATCCGCTGATCCGGATGCGGGTTCCTCCCGAAAACCGTTCCGATTGGTGGGGCAGCGGCGCCACGCCGGTCGTCGTCACTTCCCACACCTGCAGGATCTCGCCCGGCGGCGCAATCACGAACGACACCTCGTTCGCAGTCATCGGGCCGGGCTGGAACTGCGCGCCCTCTTCCAGCCAGATCGGCAGAATCAGAACGCCGTGCTCGCTTCGGATGTCGGCGGCCAGAATCTCGCTCGGCGGACGGCCGGCCGCTTCGTCGGACGACCGGTCGCCGGGAAGCAGCTTCTTGAGCGGCAGACCGAAGCGACGACCCCGAGGCGGCGCGGGCTCCGCTTCCGGCGCGCCGAGAGTGACCGGCACAATCGCCGACACCTTCCCGGTCGCCACCCACGGTTCCAGAAGCTTCAGATGCGTGTTCACCAGCGACATCGCCAGACGCCGTTCGTCCCCACCGGGGGCGTCAGTCGTCAGCGGCGTGTGCTTCCAGTATCCGATCCCCTTGTACCCGGCCGCGATCGCCGCATAGACCTGGAAAAAAATCTGCTCCGGCTCGACCACCGGCACGACTCGCGCTTCGGGACGCCCGGCCAGATTCGCCGTCGACGGTTCCGTCTGAACGAACGTAAAGCTCGGCTTGTCCGGCAGGGAGAGGCGTCGCTTCCACCGCAGAAGATCGAAGTAAGCCCGCGGCGACGTCGACGTGTGCAGGCAGTGCCGGCTGGAACCAACCAGGTCGAGGTCGCGGTGATAGTCGCGCTCGCTCCCCACCACGTCGGCCAGCACCGGCCGCGCCATCCGGAAGTCCGCGTCCCGCACCATGTTGGCCCACGTCGCCGTCTGTTGAACAACGTCCGGCTTCAGTTGAGTCCCCAGATTCCACATCAGAATCGGCTCGGTCTCGCTCGTCAGCGGCAGCAGCCCGATCGCATCCGGGTTGGAAACCCCGATTTCCCGATCCGGGGGTCGCGGCGGCTCCGCCATCGCGAACAGATTCTCATCCTTCAATGCCTGCAGCAGCGCGGCATCGCTCGCGTCCCGGATCCACAGCACGTTGACGCCGCTCTCGGCCACCGATCGAATGCTCTCCCCGTGATACGGCGTGAAGATCGGCAGAAACGGTTGACCGTCGATCAGCAGCCGGTCGTCTCCGATCGAAACACGCGGCAGAGTCGATTCCCGTGTCCGCGCGACCGACTCCGTCGATTCCGCCGACGCGTCCGGCGATATGATCGGTCCGAACTCCAGATCGTCGAGATGCAGACTCGTCGTCCCCGCGGGCAGTTCCATGTGCAACACGATCCGGTCCACGTGAAAGTCCCGCGTGTCGACCGAACTCGTTCCCGATCGGCTCCGCAACTGGCTCCGTAATCGACGCAGTTGAGCGTCAATCGCATCCTGGCTCGTTCGACAACTGATCTGCTGCCACTGATTCGCTTTACGGCACGGAGGTCCGAGCAGGTCTACCCACATCGGTTCCTCCGTGCGGGGATCGATCTGATGCGGAAACCGGATCCGGACCCCAAGCTGCGCTCCCACCTGATTCGAATAAACCCACAGCGACGCCGTCAGTTCATCAAACACCTTCGCCGGTGGCGCGCGGTGGGTGAGCACCACGCGGGGCGCAATCAGTTTGCTGCTAAACACCACCTCTTCCGACGCGCCGCCGTCGTGAGCGAAAGTCCCGTTGCGGCGATGTCGACTCGTCTGCACCAGCCGCGACGTCGACTCAACCGTCCAACTCGTGCGCGGCGAATCGAAGCCTTCCCGCAGCATCCGCGTCTCGGCCGACGCCGCGCTCCACGCCGCGAGAACCATTGTCCAGGCGCAAACGAGTCCCAGACTCCGCCGGGACCGGAGGCAACGCAGCACACGAGCGAGTGTTGGTCCTTCCATGGACCGCATTCGGTGGAATCCTCTCCGGCAACTCAAGAGATGTCGCGCATCGCCTCCAATTCATGAACATCATCTCGGGGCGACCGCCGCGATCGCAGGCCCTTCCAGTCCGCACCACCGCTCCCCGCGGCGCATTCCGAATTCTCCCTGCGACAAGCGGCCGGGAAACCGCTTCTCGTGCGCGACCGCTCGCCGCAAACAGCCATGTCGCCGGAAGACTGCCCAGACTCGATGCAACTCGCGGATTGTATTGGAGATCGTACGACGCACCAAGACGAAGCGCGCACTCCGTGCAACACCACCACCTCTTCGAGCGAGATCTGCCGAGAGGCGCAACACTCTCTGCCATAATAACTTAAGATCGACTGTTGATTTTCCTCAACACTCCGGCACAGAATCTGTATTCGGAACCCCCGTGGCAATCTTTGATGCAGAGCGTGTTATGAATTCTGAGCAGCCCTTCCCGGACGAGAACACATCCAGGGAACTCCCCCGAGAGCTGATCGACCTCGGACAACGCATCGCCGCGCTCCCCGAGCCGCAGTATCGCGAACTGGAGCAGGCCTACTCCCGCGTCGTCGACTGCGTTCGCCGACGCCGCCGCATTCTCGAACTCGTTCAGGAAGCCCTCGCCCAGTTGCGACTTGACATCAAATACCTCATGTTCGACCTCGAAGTCACCCGTCAGGAACGCGACGAACTCAAGGCCGAACTCGACGAAATCAACCCCGACGGCTTCAGTTCTCTCTGACCCCCCGACCGCTCCCCTTTAGCCGCGACCCGCAGGGGAGCGCTACTGCGAACGACACGACCAATCACGGATGACTGACCCCGAACCTCGTCTCGTCCTCGCCACACGCAACGCGAAGAAGGCCCGCGAGCTGCGCAGTCTGCTCGAACCCCACGGCATCCGCGTCGACTCGCTGCTCGACCTCGACCCCCTCCCCGAGGTCATCGAAGACGGCGAAACGTTCGCCGAGAACGCCGCCAGGAAGGCCGTTCAAACCGCCCAGGCCCTCAACTGCTGGGTCATCGGAGAAGACAGCGGGCTCCAGGTCGACGCCCTCGGCGGCGCCCCCGGAGTCTATTCAGCCCGCTTCAGCGGCGAAGCCGCCAACGACGACTCCAACAATGCACTGCTTCTCGAGAAACTAGCGGACACTCCCGACGACCGCCGGACCGCGCGCTACGTCTGCCACGTCGCCGTGGCTGACCCCAACGGCGACGTCAAACTCAGCATCGAGAAATACTGCCGAGGACGAATCACACGCGAAGCCCGCGGCGACGGCGGCTTCGGCTACGACCCCTACTTCCTCATCCCAGAATACCACCGCACGTTCGGTGAACTCTCCCCCTTGGTCAAACGCCAACTCAGCCACCGAGGCCGCGCCCTCCGCGCCCTCCTCCCCGAGCTGCTCAAACTCGCGATTCCGAACCCCGTTTAGCCGCGACCCCCAGAAGATCGCATCTCACTGGGTGGCCGGGGCTGGACTGCTTAGCATGACCCACAATTTCAGATCAGTGAACAACCACGGAATGCACGGAAGCCACGGAAAATGGCCACGAAAAACACAAAGAGACCCAGCGCGGGCCTCGCCCGCAACCCAACCGGAGGCGAATAGAAACGGAGCGGCGAAGCCGCGCCACCATGTAGCCGTGAGCGTAAGCTCATGGCTTCTGAGCCCCCCGTGAATCTCCGAGCCGCGAATGCGGCGGCAGCAACCTTCCGACCGGAACAGTCCCGCCGAACGGCGACTCATTGAGTCTTCATCGTCCGAGACACGCCGCCCAGCGGTAGTGAACCACGACGACACAAAGGACACCAAGCCAACGGTCCGGGTCAGTCCTCGAACCTGTCGGCCATCGGAATTCCCGTCTCTGACTCTTCTTGGTGCTCTTTGTGCCTTTGTGGTCGACCAATCGACCACTCGAATACTAAACGGGCTGGTGAAATTTGCGCACCACGCGACGAATCTTACCATTAGTAGCACGAAAAAGAGACGATCTCGCGGCTTCACTTTTTGTGGCTTTTTTGCTTTTCGTGGCAATCCTGTCGCATGGTTCCAAGACCACGGGTGACAGGTTCACTTCATTGCGGCGATAAGCCGCCGGGATTTGCGAATGATCCGGTGGTTCGCTGCTCTCAAGTGCCAGGCAAATTGTGCGTAACGACAAGGGCGGGACTGAGCGAAGCGAGGGAAGCCCCGGTCTCCCCGATCCGGCAATCCGCAGGGGAGCGCTACTCCGGCTCCTCCGGCGGCGGCGACTCCAGCACCCGAATCTCCGTATCCCCCTGCATCGCCCCGATCCGCTCCTCCATCTCCCGCACCGACTCCGCATCTGGGTGAACGGCGAACGTCAGCCCGAATGTCCGCGATTCACCCCCCTCCAGCACCGGCAACCGCTCCCAGGCCCTTTCAACGCTGCGGTGGTACGGATACCCCGTCGCCGGCTCCAACCCCGTCACGTAACCGTCCTCCTCGGCCGAGGTGTTCTTCCACACGGTCAGATAAGGCAACTCCGCGATCGACCACGTGATCGACGATCCCCGGTCCCCCGCCGCATTCTTCAGCAGAACCGCACATTGCCCCTCCGCGTCAGCCAGCGGTTTGAACAGGTAGACCTGCTCGATGTAACCCGGCGTAGGCCCCGCGTACACGCTGTACTCATCGAGTCCGGAAATCGCCGTTTCGTTCATTGGCGCAACCTCCGAAGCAGCCGTCACCAGCCGCGCCCCCTTTTCCAGCAGTGGCGCGCCGTAGTTGGTGTGATAGATCAACTGCATCTCCTGCGCAGTCGCCCCTCGATTCAAAACGCGGTCCTCAATGCGAAATGCGGATTCGCCCGGCACGATTGAAAACTCGGTCACCAACTCCAGCTTCGGTCCGAAGAACGTCCGCTCATGCACCACGCCCCGCACGCGAATCCGGTGCGGCGCCTCCCCGTCGATCAGCACTTCCACCTCCGAAGCCGGGATGTTCCCCACCTTGCCGTGCAGCGTCAGCTCCATCTCGGCTGCCGCCCCCGTATTGTCAATAAACTGGTCCAGTCCCGGGTGACCGGCCCATTCCAGACCGCACCGCACCATCCACTCGTTGAACCCTTCCAGCCAACCCAGACCGCCGCGGCTCTCGAGGTTGATGAACTGCGGATGCACCACCTCCTTCACAGGAGAATCCCACCCCAGCCGCACGTCCCCCGCCCGCACGTCAAGCAGACTCATCCCCCGCGTCGGAATCAGTTTCACCACCAGCACGCCGTTGTCGACGATCAGCAGATCGACCCCCTCCTGCCGCCCCCCATGCAGCGTCACCCGCCGCACCGACCAGTCCACGTCCCCCCCGGCGCCGACGTCATCACTCGTCAACGCGAAATCACCAGCATGCACGTTCGATTCCACGCTCGTCAGCACGTACCGCATCGGCTCTGCTGCTGCCGAATCCGACAACAGGATCGCCAGCAGGGCACCGCACAGCACGGAGAGCATGCCACGCCAATTCCTCAAACCCACCCCCGCGTCGCACTCGCGCTCGCCGCGAATCATCAGCGCACCCAACATCGTTCGAACTCCCCCCGAGGCGTGTGAAATGATCGTCGAACAACTGTCGACCATTCCGCCCCCCACCGCAAGCGCACAACACATCTGCCTTCCGCAATGTTC
>QQVO01000071.1 GCA_003388505.1 Planctomycetota bacterium | reverse complement strand
CCATCCCCCCTAACCCTCAGCAACCCGCCCCGCCTCCCGCCCCGCGCTCGCTCTACGCAAAGAGCCAGCGGGGGAAAGGGGGAAACGCATCCCAGACACAGACCCGAAAAAGTAAATCAACAAGCCGGGAAGTTTGGGAACGAGGGGGAACGCTGGTGTCGGGAGCGTTGAGGGAGGTTGGCGGTTGTCACTACATCGGGCGCACGTGCGACTCGCGGAGCGAGTCGCCTACATTACGGGTTCGACCGACATTCGCAGGCCGTGGCGGGGGCGGAGAGTGATGGCGGGGATCAGGTCGAGGGGACGATCGTCGATGGTCCGCAGAGTCAGGGTTCTCAGAATCGTGGGCAGCACGGCCGTCATTTCCAGCATCGCGAAGCCCGCGCCGATGCAGGACCGGGGCCCCGCGCCGAAGGGGAAGTATGCATAGCGGGGCGTTGTTTTCTCGCCAGTGGTGAGCCAGCGCTCGGGATCGAACTGCTCCGGGTCGGGGAAATAACGCTCGTCGCGGTGGAGCAGATACGGGCAGAGGAAGAGCGTTGTTCCGCGTGGAAGCTGATAGTCGCCGAGTTGATAGTCGTCCCGCGTCTCCCGGCCCAGGAACCACGCCGGGGGATAGAGTCGCATCGACTCCTGCAGGACGGCCCGCGTGTAGGTCAGTCGCGGGATGTCGGCCGCTGTCACACTGCGGTCTCCCAACTCCTCCGTCCACTCGCGGCGGAGTTTCTCCTGCACGTCTGGATGTTTCGCGACCAGCCAGAGAGTGAACGAGAGAGCAATCGCGGTCGTCTCGTGGCCCGCGAGGAAGACCGTCATCAATTCGTCGCGCAACTGACGCCGCGACATCGGCCGACCTTCATCGTCCCGGGCCGCCAGGAGCAGATCGAGCAGGTCGCCGCGCCCGCTCTCGATTTCCCAGGAATCGGGTTGACTGGTTCGATCGTCGATGAATCCGCCGACGATGCGTTTCAGCTTGCGGAGATGCACCCAGCTCTGCACATGCCGCGGCAGTGGAATCCAGAACGGAAACGGGAATCCGTCGAACGCGCACGAGATCACGCTGAGCGCCCGGGCGATCTCTTCGACGTCTGTTTCGACGGCGGAGTGGAACAGCGTTTCGGAGACAACCAGCAACGCCAGCCGCATCATCCCTTCGTGGATGTCGACTTCGCCGCGCGTTCGCCACGCGGCAGCCGTCTGCTGGGCGTGCTTTACAAAGATCGGCACGTAGGCCTTCACGCGGTCGTTGTGAAAGATCGGCTGGGCGAGTTTTCGCTGACGCCGCCACAGGTCGCCTTCGCTCGTCAGCAGTCCGTCGCCGACGATCCAGGCCAGCTTACGATAATCGGCCGACTTGATGAACCGGTCCGCATCGCGCACGAGCACCTGTTCGATGCCTTCGGCAGACCCCAGCAGGCAGAACGGCTTGCCCAGAATCTTGAACCCGACCACGTCGCCGTATTCGCGCACGCTGCCGGAGATGAAACTCAGGATGTCCCGCTGCAGATCGAACAGGGAACCAACGAACAAGGGGCCCCGGGGACCGGGAGGAAAGTCGGGCGTCATGGTCAACTATCAAAGAGCCAGCGCATCGTCCATGCGCTGCGCGATCTCGGCCAGTCTCTCGCGACCGCCTCCCTTCACCTCGGCGGTGGCCCAGCCCTCGAATCCGATTTCGTCAAGCGCTTGCAGGCAGGCCGGGTAATCGACGTCGCCTTCCCCGATCTCGACGTTGAATCCTTTGTAGAGGCCTTCGTTCTGCTGGAGGTCGCGGCTGTATTCCTTGATGTCGAGCTTGCCGATGCGGGGACCGAGGATTCGGATCCACTGGTCCGGCCAGCCGAACCGCACGACGTTTCCGAGGTCGAAGTAGACGCCCACCACCGGACTGTCGATCTCGTCGATGAACTGGGCCATCTCCAGCGGACTGAGCAGAAAGTTGTTCCACACGTTCTCGACGAGGAGACGAATGCCCTGGTCTTCCGCGTACGGAGCGTTCTCTTTCAGGAGATCGGACCAGACCCGGTAGTTCTCATCGTAGGGTGTCTCCTTGTTCACCCGTCCGGCGACGACAAGGACGGATGTTCCTCCGTAGAGTTTGGACAGATCGACGGCGGAGCGAACATCGGGATTGCTGCTGTTGACCACGCCGTGGATCGGCAGCCCGGTTTCGTCTCGCGCGGCGAGGACGGCGTCGGTGTCCTGATTGACCTTGTCGCGGGTTGCAATCTCGACGCCGTCGAACCCCAGATCGACCAGCATCTGGAACTTTTCGAGGACGGAGAGCGAATCGTCCTGAATCATGTGGTACTTGACCGCTTTGCGGAATCGTTTCTCATCCGCGGCGACCAGTGGATTCGGCAACCCAATTCCCGACGCCAGGGCGAGGGCCGCCCCGGCCAGCAGATCACGCCTTGAGATTCGCACGTTCATGTTTGGACCTCCGTTTGCGCACAGATGGGGTGACTCCGGGAGCGCGTTCCCAAACAGAAGTTTGGGAACGAGGGATACTCGTTGCTGCTCTTCGAAGTCTGGTCCAGCATTCACTGACAACTGACTACTGAAGACTGAAAACCAAAAACCAACCACTCGCTACCGGTCATTCCTCACGAGGCGGCGGCCTTTCATCTCGAATCGGGGCAGCGAACCGGTCGCGACCGGGGTGATCTCGGCCTGGAAGTTCAGCCGGTCTTTGATCGTGGTTCCGATCCGCACCAGAAGCTGCTGCAGACGCTCTTCATCGTTGCCGACGGCTTCGGTCGGTTCAATCTCCAGCCGCAGATGCTGCATTTCGCGGACGCGTTCGACGACGATGCGGTATTCCGCGACTTCGTCGATTTCGCGCAGAATCGCTTCGATGCTGGAGGGAAAGACGTTGTTTCCCCGGATGGTGAGCATGTCGTCAGCACGTCCGAGGATGCCTCCTTCCAGCCGCAACAGGTGCAGGCCCGATGCACACGGTTCGGTCGCCGCCCGGACGAGGTCGCCGGTGCGGTAACGGATGACCGGATGCCCCCAGCGACCCAGGTTGGTGATGAGCAACTCGCCGACCTCGCCCGGAGCGCGGGGCTCTCCGGTCTCGGGATCGACGATTTCGGCGATGCATTCGGTTTCGAGAATGAGCAGGCCTCCGGGATTGGCTTCCGGTTCGATTCCGAGCGAGGCGATGTCGGTCATGCCCCAGTGGTCGAAAACGCGGGCGCCCCAGCCCTCTTCAATCCGCTTGCGGACGGCGGGGATATTGCCGCCCGGTTCTCCGGCGACGATCAGCATCCGGACTGCCGTGGCGGCCAGGTCGATGCCCTTTTCCTCGGCGACGTCGACCAGTCTGAGCGCGTAGGTCGGCGTGCAGCAGACGACCGTGGCGGCGAGTTCGGCGATCATCCTCAGGCGGGCTTCGCTCGTCATGCCGCCCATCGGCAGACAGAGATTCCCCAATCGGTTCGCGCCCTCGAAGGCGGCCCAGAATCCAATGAACGGCCCGAAGGAAAAGGGGAACGCCAGCACGTCGTCCTCGCGCAAGCCGACAATGCGGTAGATCTGCGCCCAGCAATCCATGATCCAGTCCCAGCTTCGCGGCGTATCGAGCCAGCGCATCGGCTTGCCGGTGGTGCCGGACGTTTGATGGAGCCGGGAATAGGCGCGGAGCGGGTAGGTGAGGTTTGTTCCGTAGGGGGGGTGGGCGTTCTGATCGTCGACGAGTTCGGCTTTGACGGTGATGGGGAACTTGCGAAAGTCATCGAGGGAATTGACGTCGCCCGGTGCGATCTCCGCCTGTTGCATGCGGGCCGTCCAGAACGGATTGCTGTCGTGCACTTCGCTGAGGAGTTCGTGCAGCCGCTCGAGCTGCATCGATTCGATCTGCTCGCGCGTGAGCTGCTCCGGTGGGGTGTCGTTCATCAGGCTGTGGTTGCAGGCGCGGGATGGAGGCTGGAGATGCGCCGTTGCGCCTTGCGACCCCAAGAGAGAGTTCGGCCGGCCCAGGGCGATCGGCTGTGCGGCGGATGTCGTTTCGTCTAACGTTGCTGGATGGACGAGTATACCGGCTGGAGCAGGGAGTCACGATGCAGGCAGGCGAACGCGACCCCGAACGCGGGCAGCTCAGACGCCTGATTGGCGAAGTGCTCGCCGGGCTGGCTAAATTGGCGACCTTCGTGGCGGGTGGACTTACGGTCGGCGGTTCGCTGGCGGGAATGGCGTGGGTGTTTGAACTTGCCTGCCATTTCCGTGTGCAATACCTGACTGTTCTGCTGATTGGCGCGATCACGCTCGCGGCTGCGAGATCGTGGCGCTGGTGCGGGGTGGCGGCATTGTTCGCCGGGTGGAACGCGCTTCTGATTGCGCCGCTCTATTTTGCGTGGGAATCCGAAACGCCGTCGGCCTGGGTCGGGGAGCGGTGGCGGATCGTTTCGGTCAACCTGTACAGCGGGAATCGAAGACCGGAGAGGGTGATCGACTTCCTGCGGAGGGAGACACCGGACGTCGTGGTGGCGGTCGAGTTGACGGAGCGCTGGCATCACCAACTGCAGCAGCTTTCTGCGGAGTTGCCGCATCAGGAGACTTTCGCCGGCAATGGCAACTTCGGGATCGGCGTCTACAGTGCGTGGCCGATCGAATCGGCCGAGTTCAAATCGATCGGCGACGGCAACCTGATCGTGATAGCGCGCCTGCAGAGGGAGGGAGAGACACTGACCGTGATCGGCGCGCATCCGTTTCCGCCGATGGGTTCCGCCGGGGTGGCGCGTCGAAATCGTCAGTTAGGAAAGACGGGCGAAGTGGCGGCCGCTGTTGAGGGGCCGCTGGTTCTGGCAGGGGATTTGAACACGACGTCCTGGTCGCCTGCGTTCGGCGAGTTATTGGAGCGGGCGTCGTTGTTCGATACCCGGCGGGGCTTCGGCGTGCAGCCGACCTGGCCTGCCGGCCGAGCGGTGCTGCAAATTCCGATCGACCACTGCCTTGTGAGCAGCGATGTGCGAGTCGTCGACCGCCGGGTCGGCCCGGATGTTGGATCGGACCATCTGCCGATTGTTGTCGACGTCCGTGGGCCGTTGGTGAAGTGAATCGGCGACGACCGTGGTGGACGCGGACCGTAGACCGGCCCCGCCGGGGCGCGTTGTGAGGCGCAGTCCGGCAGCGGCGCGGCGGCCCGCCGCCGTTTCCGGGGGACGAAAGAAGAAAAGCCGACGATTTGCATCGCCGGCTTTTCATAAGGTCTGTTTCCTCACTCTGGCTCAGACAGGCCGCACGTTTTCGGCTCGTGGCCCCTTCGGTCCCTCACCCGGCGTGTATGAGACCATCTGTCCTTCCTGGAGTTCCTCGTACCTCACACCTTCGAGGTTCGACATATGAAAGAACATGTCTTTCCCGGTTCCGGTGTCGATGAAACCGAAACCCTTGTCCGTCAACCGCTTAATCCTGCCTTCAGCCATTCCGTACCCAATTCTCAAAAAAGTAGTGTGTAGCGCGGCGGCACGAAGTGATGAGCGCCGGTACTCGTTGCACCGGCATCCGCCGCTTGCGCGGTTCCTTATCGCGCCCGAATCAAGCCGGTCGCACATTCTCGGCCCTGGGCCCTTTCGGCCCCTGACCGGGTGTGTACGTCACCGGCTGTCCCTCCTGAAGTTCTTCGAATTGAACGCCGTCAAGATTAGACACGTGAAAAAACATGTCCTTGCCGTCGCCCGTATCGATGAATCCGTACCCTTTGTCCGTAAGCCGTTTGATCGTGCCTTCTGCCATTCCGAACTCGTCCTCAGCAACTTTCACACAGTCCATTGACCCCGACTGCAATTCAGGGAATGAGTCTGGGCCACCGTGGCCAGTATCTTACTGATTTGGCCGGTTTGGTCAATAAAAAGCCGGCCCCGGACCGGCCGAGGCGGACTTGACGGGTCTGCCGGGTTCCGAAAACCGCCGGCCCGCCGGCCGAAGCCGCGTGCAGCGGACGGCTCCCGCCGGTGGAGAATTCGCGAACATCGCGATACGATGGCCTGCAGAAGCGATCGACGACTGCCCGTAAACAACGCGAGAAACTCACCCCGGAGCGCTCCATGAATAAGTGGCCCATCGGCGTTTTCACCTCCATCGACGCCGGACTCGGCGTGCACCTCGACGTCGCCCAGGAACTCGGCGTGCCGAGCGTGCAGATTCACGCCCCGCACCAGCAGACCCGCACCGAGCAGGCGGCGCAGGAATTTCTCGAAAAGTGTTCGGCCGCCGGCATTACCGTCACAGCGGTCTTTGGCGGATTCGAGGGGGAAAGCTACGCCGACATCGCCACGACCGCCCGCACCGTCGGCCTCGTCCCCGAGGAGACGCGGGACGCCCGCGTGCAGGAGATGAAGGAAATCTCCGATTTCACCAAGTTGCTCGGCTGCGACACCGTCGCGCTGCATATCGGCTTCGTCCCCGAGGACCGTTCCTCCGCCAGCTACACCGGCCTGATCGACTGCACCCGCGACCTGCTCGACCACGTGCAGGCCAATGGACAACGGCTCAATCTGGAGACCGGGCAGGAATCAGCCGACCACCTGCTGGAGTTCATTTCCGACGTCGAGCGGGACAACCTGTTCATCAACTTCGATCCCGCCAACATGATCCTCTACGGCACGGGCGACCCGATCGAGGCGCTCAAGAAGGTCGGCCACCTTGTCCGCAGCGTGCACTGCAAGGACGCGAAGTGGGCCCCGGAAGGTGAGCGCGGCACGTCGTGGGGCAGCGAAGTCGCCCTCGGCGAAGGGGACGTCGGCATGGAGACCTACCTCCGCACCCTCAAGGACCTCGGCTACGACGGCCCGCTCACGATTGAACGCGAAATCGCCCACGACCGCGAACGGCAGAAAGCCGACATCGGCCAAGCCGTGCGGTTGCTGGAAGAGCTTCGCGAGAAGATTGGGTAGGGCGGACCTCTCTGGGGGGACCGTAATGAGACGCCGGCGGCGTCTACTAGCTAGACGGTCCACTTGGGTGCGGCCCGTACGCTGAAGGCGTACCACAACCAAAGCCCAGGGTCAGCGGCGCAGCCGCGCCACCCTGGGTTGTCGTGGACGACGTTGTCGCGTGAACTCTGAAAGAGTTCCAGAGCGGCTGTCGAACGCCTTCAGCGTTCTGGCAAGCGCGCGGCCCGCAGACGGGGGGTGCGCTCCTGTCGTCGCGACCCCCGGCTTTGCTGTGCGACGCTTTCAGCGTCGTCCACGGTTGGCGTGCCCCGTCCCCGCCACTGCAGGAGTTCGGGACAAATTGTGCGTCATCGGCAGGGCAAGTCTCCAGGGTTCGGACGACACGCAAGAAGCACCGCACCGTTGGGGCTAGACGCGCTGTGCCGAACATCATCGGGCCAACAGCCACCAGCCATCGACCATCATCTACAGATGCGCCGCCAGGTAGTACGTCAGCCAGATGATCAGTCCCACACAGATCCAGGCGCCGATGAAGCCCAGCATGCCGACCCAGGTCGGCTTGGGAATCTCGATGTCCTCGAGGTTGAACAGCTTCTCCCCCTTCGGCGCGGGATCCTCCGGCAGCGTGCAGGGCCCCGGAACTTCTTCGCCCGGCTTGACCGGTGTGTGGATCAGGGTGAAGAAGTGGTCCAGCTTCTCCTTCGACACCCGCGGCGTGACCAGGCTGGTCACGATGCCGACGATGACGCCGGTAAAGAGGTAGAACGCCATCTGCCAGGCGTCTCCCATCCTGCCGTCGTAGAACATGAAGTCGAGCATCGGCAGGTTTTTCTGCAGCAGATCGGGGAAATAGGCGACAAACGCCCACGCGGCCGCTGCCGCCAGCGTCGAGGTCCAGACCGCGGCCGTGGTCCAGCGACGCCAGACGATGCCGAACCACAGGCTGATGCCGATCGCCGCCGGCGTCTTGATGATCACCTTCAGGGCGTCGATGACGTCGGTGAACGTGCTCTGCAGCACGAGTGCGAGGGCGACGATCATCAGGCCGGCGATCCGGCCGACCCACAAATAATGCCTCGCCGAGCCGTTCCGCCACAGAAACCGTTTGTAGATGTTCTCCGTGAACAGACCGCTGCCGACGACCATCTGCGCGTCCCCGGTGCTCATCACGGCGGCCAGCAATGACGCCATCAGCAGGCCGACGAGTCCCGGCATGATGGTCGGCAGAATGTCGTAGGCGGCCCGGCCGAACAATTCGTCGGCGAACGCCTTGTCCTCGGCGTCGATGCGGTCTTTCTCATCGCCGGGGAGTTCGTCGAAGGCGGGATCGGTGCGCATCGTCAGCGATTCATACAGCGCTTGGTCGGCGGGGTCATCGGACGTCCTGAGCGGGCTGGCGTCTCCCATGTACCACGCGATGCAGGCCAGCCCGGTGAATGTCCAGGCGACCGTGCAGAACCGCTTGAGGAAGTTGCCGACCGTAAAGCCGAAGCGCCCCTCGAATTCCGTTTTTCCCGCGCCGCAGACACCCATAATGTGCGGCTGCACAACGATCCCGGCCAGCGCAGTCACCGACAGCATGACGATGTAGAACGCCGTAATCGGCTCGCGTCCCAGCGCGCGGGCGACGTCGGCGCTGGCCACCAGTTCGAACATCCCCGGCTTCACGTCGCCCTGCGAATGCAGAGCGCCGAACCCGCCGATCTTGTCGAACACGAACGGCAGCAGCAGGAACGAGAAGGTGATCGTCAATACGCCCTGGATGAAGTCGGTGATGATGGCCGCCCCGAGTCCGCCGGCCATGCCGTAGGTCACAAACAGCACCGTCATGGCGAGGATGGCGAACTCGTAGCCCTCCATCTGGCGAACGCCGAACACGAACGAGTTGGCTTCCTGGTCCCAATGGGCGCTGGGAAGCTGAATGTCGAGGTTGGCGGCGACCACTTCCAGTTCGCCGTCGGTGAGCGCGTTGATCATCTTGCCGCTGCTGTAGAGGCCTCCGGCGATGAAGACGATCGCCATAATCATGCCGTACAGCGAATAGAGCGTGGCGGTGCCGGTGTTGTAGCGGGCCTCGAAGAAGTCGGCCGTGGTGAGGGCCCGCATGCGGCGCATGACGGGAGCGACGATCCAGTAAAACGGCGTCGCCCATAGCCAGAGGAACTGCCACCAGATGCCCGCCAGTCCGACGCGCCAGGTCCCCGCCACCACGCTGATCGCCTGCTCGCTGCTGGTTCCCGCCCCGAAGGCGAAGAACATCATGAAAATCTTGCCGAAGCGGCGGCCCCCCATGAAGAAGTCGGCCATGTCCTTGACGCGTTTGAGCGACCAGAGCCCGATCGCCAGCACGACGACGAAGTACGCGACTAGCACAGCCCAGTCGACCCAACTCAGGCCCAGCCAGAACTTCTCCGCCGCCAGCAGTGGTGTGGTCGTCATCACCAGTTCGATCCCCCGTAAACGCAGCTTGTTGCGGATTCAAACGCCATCGGCCGCATCGTAACCGGCCTCCCGACCGGACGCCACAAGCTGATGGCGGGTGGCGGGTGGCGGGGCACGGAAGGGAACGAAGGAAAGGAAGGGGGGTGGCTGTGTAGGGGGTCTCGCGGAGGCGCAGAGGCGCGGAGAGGGTGGGGGTGGGGCTGGTTGTTGATGCGGGAGGGGGGATGGGGGAGAATTGGTGGGTGGCGTCGCGGTGGGCTCCGCGATGCTGAAACTTGTCAGATGAATGCCCGTTGATCGCGCCGAATCCACTGATGCTTGCTTGCCGAATCGCTTTTACCGCTGCACTACTGCTGGCATTCGGCTGCTTGCGTCCGACATCAGAATCGCAGCCGTCACCCACACCTCGACCCTTGACCGAAGCTAGCGACGACCACGTCACTGCCCATCAGCATGCGATCCGACACCACGACGAGGTCGTGCGCAGTGAATCGTGCGGCTGTTTCTATTGTTGTCGCGTATTCGCGCCCTCCGAGATCAAAGAATGGGTCGATGACGGTGAATCAACTTCGGACAAGACAGCACTTTGCCCCCACTGCGGCATCGATTCGGTGATTGGCTCGGAGTCCGGCTTTCCCATCACACCTGAGTTCCTGAAACGAATGAACCGGCATTGGTTCTGAACTCCCGTTACAGCGTGGTCGGCAGCACCTCACGGGCCGCAGGGTTCCGCGTCCATGCGGAGTCGCCTTGATCTGTGACCAGCGTCCACGCGTTGGGTAGAATCAACTTCATGCGCAGATCGGGTGGCACGACCCGGAACGGAGTGACGGGCTTGGCCGATTGCGTGGTTGGTGCACATCGCGATTGAACCATTCGATGCCAACTTGCTCAGGCGACCACGCCCTGCGCTTCGCTCAGGTCGTGCCACCTGGCCGCTTGAACTCACGAATCAGTTGGTGACGTCAGTTGCTGATTCGTCGGGACGCGGCGGAGGCCGGGGCGTGGGGGGAGGTTGGTGGGGAGTTGCACGTTCCTGGCCAGGCCGAGTCGTTGCATGAGCGAGATCGCCCACCAGCCGGGGTCGTTCTGACCTCGATGCAGGCCGAGGCGGGCGGAGTCGGGGTAGGCGTGATGGTTGTTGTGCCAGGCTTCCCCCATCGTGATCAGTCCCAGGCCGCGAACGTTGTGCCCCTGCACGGCAGCGCCTTCGACGATCCAGGTCTGCGGCCCTGCGTTATGCGCGATGTAACCGACCAGCCAGTGGCCGGTCAGCGACAGGGTGACCCGCACGCAGACGCCCCACACCACCCACGGCCAGCCACCGAGCCAGAACAGGACCATCGCCAGCGGAAGCTGCTGCAGCATCCAGGTTTTGTCGAGCAGCCGATAGAAGAGCGGGCCGGTGATCGGTTCATCCGGTCGGTAGTCCGGGGGATGCCGGAGCTTGAGTCTGCAGTGCATCTGCCAGAACCAGTCCAGCCAGATCGGCGACTTGTGGATGAAGAATGCGTGGCATTCCGGCTGCCGCTGCGACCAGTCCCGAATGTCGTGCAGGTACACGATTCGCCTCGGGCCGCCCATCCCGACGAGCACACCCAGATAGATCAGGCAGTACTCCAGCCACCGCGGACACTCGAAGCTGCGATGGATCAATAGCCGATGGAATCCCACCGAATGACCGAGGCAGAGTGTGACGACCGTCAGCAGGCAGGCGACCGTCGCCGCGTCCCAGGCAAACGTCCGCCATCCGCCGACAATTGCAACGGTCGCCATCGCAGTGAACCAGAGCGACTTGACCGGCGCCCAGACCGGTGTCCCGTCGACCGGGTTCGTCCGCGGGTCGCGGCTGTGCATTCGATGAACGGCATTCATGGTTGTCTCCCGGCTCAGCGGGATAACCGTGAGCGAGGGAGACGATTAACCCGGCGTCTCTGAAATCGGTTGGTCGGAGACGATGGGTCTCGCGGAGGCGCGGAGAGGGTGGGGGGTGGGGCTCCTGGTTGATGTAACTGGGGCAATCGGGCAGAATTTGCTGCTGAAGTCGCAACGGTCCCCTTCTATGTGACACGTTGTCCGATGAAACCCCGTTGGGCAACGAGGATCTGTGCAACCGCACACGATGTACTTTCGGTTCAACTCACGTCTTGAATTCCCTGCACTGGCACAGGCACTGTGCGCCGACTTGGCCGAAGACGTGATCGATTGGGACTCAGAAAACGTCTACGAGTGGATGTATGTCGACCTTCCAGACCTTGACTTCTCGCTCAACATATCGCGCGAACACGGGTGGGCGGACGTGGACGATGAGATTCTCGATCAGCACGCAGGAGACGACCAAAAGTTGCGGGAGATCGTCCAGCCCGGTCCGGTGTACGTGTTCGGATGGAATCGCGAGCGGTCCGAGTACGTTGACGAATTGCCAGATGCACTGCCGTCATTCATAGCGGACCGGATCGGTGTGGATGTGTCCGTCTTCTCTGGTAGGATCAACGTCGACCTGCCAGACGGCGAGCCGCTGATGGTGATTCGCTCGAACACCACAACCTGACCAGAATTGGGATCAATGCAAAGACGAGCAGTCCAGTCGCCCAACACAGCATAAGCCGCAGTGGCCCTGCGGGCACGCCTCCGTCTTTCCACTTTCAGCGGTTCGCGTAGAATGAAACGCTGATCCCAAGGCGTCGCCTCCAATGTTCCGGCGGCGTCGGCAATGCTTCCCCTTTGTGCGATCGACATCATGACCATTCCGCGCAAGGGCTCAAGACCGATCGAAGTTGATGGCGTCAAATATCGCTGGCGAATACGGCAGCGTCCAACGTATATGCAGGGCGTGCTTGATCATCCTCTCAATCTGGCCGTTGAAATTGATGATGATCCAAAGAGCAGCCTCATCGTCGAACTGGCCCAATCTCATCCATGCAATTGGCTCGGCGATCCTGCCGTGCCGGTCACGCCTTCGCAGGTCGCAGGTCATATTCGCCAGGCGCTTGATGCAGGTTGGCAACCACAGAGTCAGGGCAGCGCTTTTCGGCTCAGGATTGATTCCGGATCGTAGCCGCCGCGCGACACAACCGCGCTCAGGCCGCAGAGTCCGGCGTCGTCCTGGATCGCCTTGAACGGGGACCAATGTCCCGGCGTTGGATCGAATCCGACCTCAGTGCGCGGCTGCCATTTCGTCCCGTCGTCGTCGTCGGTCGTGTGGTGTCCTTGAGCAATGCAGCATGCCTGCGAGCTACTATCCATGCTCTGTGCGAGTCGACTCGCGCGACGTGTTCTTTCTCTGGTTCACCGATGAGGCTGACGGCGTTGTCCTGGAGGCGGGCAACCTCGTCACGTTTTCCACGCTTCAGGAGTGCATCGATTTCGCCGAGACTCGCCACTTGGACCTGGGGAGTCGCGAATCAACCGTTGTGGCCATCGATCAAGCGCGAGACTGGATCGAGCATTTTGAAACGTCGCCGGTTGATGCGCGTGTGTTGCTAAATACGTGGAACATGCTGGAGGACTACCTTCGTTCACGCGGTTCCTCCGGTGAATCCTTTCCCCTGGGCGAGAATGACCTTTACGAAAAGCTGTTCTTCGCGAACAACCTGCCATCCATAACGCCGTCCGGACAGAAGTTCGCCCCCGACTGGTCTCTTGAAGAAAAACAGCGCATTGTCGCCGCGTTGAAGCAGCCGTTGTCGGAGTTTCATGCTGCGCTTTTGCGGTAGTGGCCGCCGGCAACATCCGGACCGCATGGTC
>QQVO01000047.1 GCA_003388505.1 Planctomycetota bacterium | reverse complement strand
CCGACTGGGCGCGGCTGCAGCCGGAGGAGGGAGATCCGTTCATCCGGACGCGACGTCTGCGGCTGCGGGTACCGGAAGTCATCACGCTGACGCAGTACGACCGCCTGCCGAACAACGCAGTGACGTTCAGCCGGCGGAACGTCTTCAAGCGTGACCGGTTCACGTGTCAGTACTGCGGCAAGCAGCCTGGCCTTGAGGAGTTGACGATCGACCACGTCATCCCGCGTGCCCAGGGTGGTACGTCCACCTGGGACAACTGTGTGCTGGCGTGTATCGACTGCAACGCCCGCAAGGCCGACCGGACGCCGGAGCAGGCTCGGATGCCACTGCGCCACAAGCCGACGCGCCCGGTGTGGCGGCCTCTGTACGGTTCGCACGGCGTGCGAATCGACAGTTGGTCGAAGTTTGTGAGTGAAGCGTACTGGAACGTGGAACTCGCAGAGTAATGTCCGCTGCCCATGCGGAAACGTGTGGGCAGCGTTTACACGAGTGTGCTCCTGGGAGAGCAGTCAGCCTCCAAAACTGACGCACAGGGTTCGAATCCTTGCACTCGTGCTGCAGCAGTTGCTGCTGATGCCGACGTGGCTCGACTAAGAAAGGCACCCGTTTTGTAAACGGGCCCATGCTGGTGCAAATCCAGTCGTCGGCTCCTCAAACGTCCCGATGGTGTAGCGGATTGCATTGGACCCTCCGAAGGTCCAGGCCCTGGTTCGAATCCAGGTCGGGATACTCGCGACGCCGGCTGTGGTGTGAACTTCGCTACCTCAGTATTGCGGCCGGATGTCGCGTCCAAAGCTGGCCCTGTGGGTGTGGAGGAAGCATGGCTGCCTTCGAAGCAGTCGGGCGAGGTTCGATTCCTCGGTGGGGTACTCTCAATCGGTTCTCGGAGTGTGGTGGATTCGCACGCGACTCTGCGAAGGTCGAGGACCAGGTTCGATTCCTGGCGAGAACACTTTTCAAGACGCTGGAGCCAGACGGCCAGGCGGCTGCCTGCAAAGCAGCTTCAAGTGGGTTCGACTCCCACCGGCGTCTCTGACCGCCTGACTGCCGGTTCGGACTACATCCGAAAATGTACCACGTCCGAACCATTCCTTCGTTGGGTGGTCTCTCCAAGAGTCCAACTGCCTGTCGGGAGTCCATGACGGTCCTAAGGTAGCGATGCCGGGCGACCGGCTGGTGAATGGCACCGGAGTCTCTCGGAGACGAAGGCGCCGGTCAACGACCAGCAACTTCGTTGCTGGCACGGACGGCCGAAAGCGAAAGCTACTCTCGGCAATACTTCGTTGGACGTTGAAAACAGCGGCGACTGCCGGTTTGGAGTCCATCCGCGACGTCCAGTGAGTCTGGGGGCCGCAACGCGGTTCGCGGGTTCGATTCCCGTACGGAAGTGTCTCTGAGTCACAAACTTCGTCGCCGACACACACAGATGTTTTCCGCCGAATGGCGGAGGCATGACCGACTGCCGGATTGGAGTACATGCCTTCAAAGCCGGGGGTTGCGGGTTCGAATCCCGCCGGCGCAATTCCGATGAGTGTCGCGCCGTAGCTCAATGGCAGAGCACCGTACGTCTCTGATTCAACAACCTCGTCGGTCATTTTGAACAGCACCCCACACAGATTGGGGAAAGAAGACACATTCGACTGCCGGTGTGGAGTACATGGCATTGCAGGTTCGACTCCCGCCCGGCCCCCTCAGGGTGACAGCTCTCTGGGGCCGGACCCCGTAATCCGTGCATGCACGGAATTACAGGGATTCACTCTGCCCCACAACCTCGTCGAATGTTTGAAACGTCCGATCCGACTGCCGGTACGGAGTCCATGAAAGTTCGACTCTTTCCGGGGCCTCTTCGACTTAGCGGCCCTGTCGCTCAGCGGTGAGCAACTCTGTCCACACTTCGTCGGATTGCCTTTTTTTGTGAGGAGGTCACCATGGCCAACAAGACTCTGTTTTCCAGCATCAAGAGCATTCTGCCGCGTGCGAATGCGCACAACGAGGCGGGGGGAGCGGCTTACCGCTTTACGCCGAAGCATGCGCTGGCGCAGTTGGCGGCGACCGGCTGCTTCAACGGAACGTACTACGCGCGGGCCGAGAATCAGCTCGACGAACTGCGTGCGCTGATCGATCAGGTCGACGACGACGTCTTCCTGGCAAAGCTGGCGGTCTATGCGCGCGAGCGGGCGTTCATGAAGGACATGCCGGCGGCGCTGCTGGTCGTGCTGTCGACGCGAGACACGGAGCTGATGCACCGTGTGTTCGATCGGGTCATCGACAACGGTCGTGTGCTGCGCACTGCGTTCCAGATGATCCGCTCGGGTCAGTTCGGCCGCAACAGCCTGTCGAGTTCGCTGCAGCGGGCGTTCCAGCGGTGGCTGAATGAGGCCTCCGTCGGTCGGCTGCTGTCGGCCTCGATCGGTAACGATCCGAGCCTGCGCGACGTGCTGCGCATGGCGCGGCCGACGCCGAGGGACAATGCGCGCCGCGCACTCTTCGGCTGGCTGACGGACAAGGAGATCGACAAGTGGGCGCCGGCTACGGCCGACGACCTGCCGGGCGACGTCCAGGCGCTGACGGCCTACCGTCAGGCGGAGTCGGCCGAGGCGCAGGCCCTGATTGCCGGCGACCTGCAGGTCCGCTGGGACTTGCTGGCCGACGCGGCTCTCGGTCCGCTCGTCTGGAAGGCGATTGCCCGCCAGATGGGACCGCAGGCGCTGCGGATGAACCTCAACACGCTGTTGCGTCACGAGGTCTTCCAGAATGGTCGCGGGGTTGATCGCGGTATGGTGGATTACGTTGCTGGCCGCATTGCGGACGCTGACGAGATCCGCCGTTCGCGGCAGTTCCCGTACCAGTACCTGGCGGCCTACGTGAACGCTGCGGCAGAGGTTCCGCAGCAGATCAAGGCGGCGTTGCATGATGCAGCCGAGATCGCCTGCGGCAACGTGCCGGAGCTGCCCGGTCCGGTCGTCATCGGTCTGGACACGTCCGGTTCGATGTCGATGCCGGTCACGGGTCACCGCGGCCGCGGCGCGACCAGCCGTATGCGGTGTGTCGATGTGGCGGCGCTGTTCGCTGCGGCCATCCTGCGCCGTAATCCGGACAGCGTGGTCATCCCGTTCGACACGCGGGCGTACGACGTTCGCGTCGATCCGTCCGACTCGATCCTGAGCCTGTCGGAGCGGCTGGCACAGCATGGTGGCGGCGGAACCGACTGCTCGATTCCGCTGCGCGAGGCCAACACGCGGTACCGCAACCGGTGGTTCACGGGTGCGGTCCTCGTCAGCGACAACCAGAGCTGGATCTACCGCAACAGTCCGTGGGCCTTCGGCCGGCAGGGCGCTTCGGGTGTCATGGACGAGTGGCAGACGTTCGTTGCCGATCAGCGGAAGCTGCTGCCGCAGGCACAAACCGCCGGCGGCGGGCCGAAGCTGGTGTGCATCGACATCCAGCCGTACGGCACGACTCAGGCGCCGGAGCGGAGCGACATTCTGAACGTCGGCGGCTTCAGTGACGCCGTGTTCGGTGTGGTCTCCGCGTTCCTGAGCGACGACGCCAACCGCTTCGTGGCGGAGGTGGAATCGGTCGAGTTGTAAGTGTGACGCCCCCGGTGCGAGCGATCGAACCGGGGGCATTTTCTCGCGCTCACTCAAGCCGCCGATAGTGCATCGCTCCTCTCGATTGCACGGATTGGACGATGGCAAGGGTTTCTGCTCGCTCTGGGGGAGACTCGGCCAAGCATCAGCGACGGGGACCAAGTCGTCGCGGACCTGTCGGATTCTGGTGCAACCATTGGCACAACATTCGAACGGCGCCGCCGGAACGGTTTGTCGCCGGTCCAGTTACAACACATATTCTCTGAAGGGAACATCCGTGGGTCTCGCATTGCGCGCGTTTCTGATTGTTGCACTCGTCATGCCGTCTTGAACAGCTTATCCATCGCGTCGGCCGCCATCCGGTCCTGGCACGGCAGCACGTGCACGTAGGTGTCGATCGTGATGCTCGGTCGGCTGTGACCGAGCGTCTCGGCGACCACTTTGATCGGCACGCCACCAACGATCATCAGCGTGGCCGCCGTATGCCGCAGATCGTGAAAGCGGATCTCGGGACAGTCCGCCTGCTTGAGGATCTCCTTGAACGTTCGCAGCAGATTCCGGCGATAGATCGGCCCACCAGCGGCGTTGCTGAAGACGCGCTGTTCTCCAGCCAGCCCGTCAGCGACGGCGCGCTTGCGGTGGTCCAGCAGTGCGTCGATCGCCTTCTGCGGCAGCCGGATCTTCCGCACTCCCTTCCTGCTCTTCGGCGTGCCGATCTCGAACTTCGATCCGTGTTCGTGCAGCGTCCGCCGGACATGCAGCACGCCCTCGCCAAAGTCTATGTCGTCCCATTCGAGACCCGTGAGTTCGCCCTGCCTCATCCCGACCGTGACAGCGAGTGTGAATAACGCGTGCAATCGATGTCCGGCCGCCGATTCCAGAAACGCCGCAGCCTGCTCCGCGGTCAGCGGACTCATCTCCCTCGGTGCTGCTCGCGGCTTTTCCACGACGTCGCAGACGTTACGCGGAATGACTCCCTGCTTCACGGCAGTGTTCAGGGCCATCCGCAACACGCCCAGCGCCATCTGCCGCCGACGAGGCCGCATGCCGTTCCGCTCCAGCGTCATCATCCACGCCTCGATATGCGCGGGCGTCAACCTCGTGAGCCCTACCCCACCCAGATGCGGGTTCACGTGCAACCGCGAGAGCCCCTCGTAACTTTCAAGCGTCGCCGGCTTCACCCGTCGCCGGGCAGTCGTCTTTAACCAGTGCGCGAGCCACTGCGCCACGTTCTTGCGGACCGCTTCGCTCAGTGTGCCGTCGATCTTCTGGCCCTGCAGCTTGGCCAGTTTCTGCACGATCTCGGCTTTCGTTCCCGCACTGATCGTGCGGCGGCGACGGCGACCATGCTCGTCGTACCCGATCGTGATCGTCGCACACCAGCGACCATTTCGTTCATAGACGGCCCCTTCACCTCGTCCTCTACGTCTGCGTGCCATGCTGTTCCTTAGTTGTTGTCAGGATGGAACGGCCCCGGACGCCCCGAGACCACTCCACAGGAGCCAGGCTCGCCCGGACAAAGCAAGTGCATCTCGGCGACTTATCCGCTGACGTGCCGAGGAGGACCGATTCAGTCGCCGATCGAACAAGATGTGGCGCGGTTCTGAGCCACGGGCGTGATCATCGAAGCATTGACCAGGCGTTCGATCTCGGACGGTGGGATCCGCCGAGCGCGGCCAATCTTGACGTAGGCCAGCAAGCCGCGATCCATGAGGTTGTACAGCGTGGAGCGCCCCAGGCGGAGCAGTTCGGCGGCTTCACGGACGGTCAACAGTTTTTCCATCAAGATCCCCTCACCAAAGAGAACGTCTGGTCAACTCGCCGGTTTCCGAGGCCGGCGGTGTGTGCGTTGGCCACTCAAGAACATGCAAATGCGCGTCCCGGCTGGCCCGATTCACCGATCAGGCTGCATTCCGGAATCCACTGAGTTCCGGCGAAACATGACTGGATGCCGGTGCGGAGTCGAGGTAACTGCTGTCCTGCTCCGGCGGCCGGCGTGGTTGTCGGGCGAACCGAATGCTCCCGACGCGAAAGGGAAACGATGGCAGTGAAGAAGACCACGAATAAAACTACCGCGAAGAAGCCGGCTGGCACAAAGACCGCAACGAAGAAGGCCCCCGCCAAAAAGGCCGAAGGGAAGATGAGCGCTCTGGATGCGGCGGCCAAGGTGCTCGGCCAATCCAAGGAGCCGCTGAACACCAAAGCCATGATCGAACAGATGGCGGCCAAGAAATACTGGACCAGCCCTGAGGGCAAGACGCCGCACGCCACACTGTACTCGGCCATCCTGCGGGAGATCCGCGACAAGGGTAAGGAAGCCCGGTTCAAGAAGGTCGATCGTGGACAGTTCACGCTGAACAAGTAGGAGGCGGATCAATGAATGAAATCGCAGACGCCATCCGCAAGGTGACGGCCGTGATGCAGCGCCGGTACGACGAAGGTGAGCGCTCGTCACAGATTGACATCTTCGATCTGATCGAGGTCCTGCTGACGATCGCCGACGAGATCGATCCGCCCGTACGGGACGGACAATAGCCGTTCGCGGGGGCTCTCCCGCGACGACGCCCCACGTTTGCCACGTCGGGGCGTCTTCTTGTGGGACGGCACAACGCTCGCGCGTCCCACCCTGCCGCAACACGGGCCAACGTGGGCGACGACGTGGCCAACTTGACGGGCTTCCGCCGAATCACGGATCGCCCCCCGTTATCTCGATATCGTCAGCCAGTCCCCGGCCCCATTCCGTCCGCCGCAACGCGGTGACAACGATATCGATGTCCGTGGCAGGGGATGCACGGAAGGCCCACATCAGACCGTTCAGCGTCGGTCTCAGATGCGTGATCCGGTCCCGACGTGGTTCCGTAATCCGGGTGACGTAGCCATCCCGTTCCAGTCGCATCGTGGCACGCGAATACCGTTGGCGCTGCTTGTCGTTGACCGGCCCGAACCACTCGCACGTGGCGTACGGGATTCCATGATGGCGCAGGCCGGCGACCTCCGGTTGCCGGGAGTATGTGGCCACAGGCTCGTCCAAGCTGGCAAACCAGATCAGACGACAGAGCAACGCCTGGAGCACATCACCGCCATAGGTGTCGGGAACTGCTGAATCGGCTGGTGGCTCCGGTTCCCTTCGCTCGTCAAATTCGATGGTGTCCAACACGAAATCCATAGGTATTCCTCTCATCTGGGGCGGTGACAGAAATCCGGACGTCACAGCCAAAGTCTGCTCAGTACCGCGACTGTTCCCAAAGGCCATGAATCCAACATCCGCCTGGAAGGAACCATTGACAATGTGTGGACAGTTCACACATCAAGTGCGTGCGGTTAACAACCTCACGAATTGTCTCCCGGGTCGTCGTGACCCCGGGGAATGTGTCAGCACGTTGCCGGCAGTGGGTTGGTCGCCAGCGACCGAACCACTCTTACGTTCGGTTGAGAGCAGATGACGCCACGAACGGAGCGTCTCCTTTGTTCCGATGGCCGCTGACAACTCTCCCAACATTGGGAGAGTTGCCTCTGCTCTTCGTGCTTCCGCGCGCATGGAGTCGGTTTGGCGTCTACTGCGCTGGTGGGACAGTCCGGGCAGACATCCTGTCCCGGCAGGTCAACAGAGTGGGTCTGCAGAATTCTGCAGACCCATTCGCGCTGCCGGACTGGGTGCTGGGACATTGTCCCGCGGGGACAGTCCCACCAACTGTGATTTGCTCTCGTCGCTGGCACCGATTATCTCGGCCGGCAGTGGCGACCACGAAGGCGACAGCTGCTCCGCACACAGGGAACTTGTCGCCTTCGTGCCGATCGTCAGCGTAAGTCCCTGGTGCACAACACCCTCTCCGAAGACGACAACCTCTCATTCGAAGTGTCGCCTTCGAAGGCGACAGTCGTCTTCGAAGACGACAACTCTCAACAGGCACTTGTCGTCTTCGAAGGGGGCGTTGATACGTAAGAACTTACGACGACACTCATGCCGAAGACGACAACTCCAGAGTCCTGAAGGGGGTCCTGTCGTCTTCGCAGCTGCCAACCGGCTCGCTGCCCGGAAGCGACCAGACCCAGCCTCCATCAAACCCGTCTTTCTGAGGCACGCCTCCCAGTGCCTTGTACGCGCGCTGCAGCGTGCGCTTGTCAAATCCACTCTGATCTCCTTCCTCGGCAATTTCGGACGCGGAGCGGGGAACATCCGTCAGCACTGACTGCAGCCACTCCATCGCCTCCTGCTTGAGTGTCGCCCGTTTGGAAGTGCCTCGTCCATTTTGTGCGGCCACCTCTGCTGCAAAGGCATCGTCCGCGTGCATCGGTATCGGATCGGCGTCCCACACCACACAGCTCTCCTTGATGCGATAGGCCAGACCATCGGGGGAGTGGGCCAGATTGAGCTTTGCGGGAAGGAGCAGCCGGCGCTGGCGGTCATCGGCATCTTGCACGATGGTCCAGACGGCCCGGGCAGCCGCGGCGAACGCCAGCGATCCCATCGCGCGATAGACGGCCTTGCTGCCGACGCCCTTGGTGAGGTGTGTGATGGCGACAACGGCAATCCGTCGCCGGCCCGCCAACTGTGCCAGCGGAGCGAGCAAAGAGCGAACGTCTGAGTTTTTGTGCGTATCGACGTTGCCGCAGTACGCGCTGATGGGATCCACGACCACGAGGCGGGTGTCGGGATTGACGTCGAGCAACTCCTCCAGTCGGGGAAGGTCGGATTGCAGCGTGAAAGTGCGCTCGTACCGGTCCTTCTCGGAGTGAGCTTCCACCCCCTCAACAGCGATGATCTGACGGTCGTCGGCCCGCGCGGCATCGAGACGGGGGGCAATCGTATCCTCCAGGTCGTCTTCGGCGTTGAACATGATGACCGTACCGACTGGTTGTGTCATCAGTGAGTTGTCAGGCCAGGAGCCACCGCGGGAGACGCGGGCGGTGATGTCGATACTGACCATCGACTTGCCCAGACCGGGGTCACCGGCCAGCAGCGTCAGCTTTCCCAGCGGGATGCGTCCCGGCCAGAGCCACTGGAGTGTCTCCCGCTTCACGTCCGAAACTCGTCGCGCAATCAGCCTCGTCAGCGGGCCGTCCTCAGTCTCGTGTAAAGTGACCCGTGATTCGTGCCTGGCAACCAGCCGCGACAGATTGACAGTTCCGTCCACTGATGGTTGATGTCCATACCCATCCCTTGAGAGTGCGGCCGCTGCCTGGCCGAAGTCTCCGTTGTGCTCGAGAAGCGAATAGACGCCGAACGGTGAGTAGGCGCGCTCCGGTTCAAATGGTGCTGCGTTGGATGAGAAAACATACAGATCTCTGTCCTTCAGGGTCGCGCTCCAGCCCTCCAGTTTGCCCGGGCGGCGCCAGTATTCGTTTTTTCCACCACGGACGAGTTGCCAGCCATGCTGTTGAAGCAAGGCCCGGTGGTCGCCCCGCGCGTTGAAGTCGTCGCCCGGACGACCTGCCACGGCCCCTGCTGCTTCCGGTTCTGGTTCCGGTTGCGGGTGATACTCGGTCAGCTCCCAAGCCCTCGCCAGTAGCAGGTCACGCTCTGTGGGCGTCAAGACCGGCAGTGCCTCAAACCGCCCCTGCTGAAGTTCGTAACCGGGCGACGGATCGCACAGGAACAGACCCTTCTCGCCACGGGTCTCAATCAGTGTCTGCAGCACCGCCCACTGGTCGCCCACACGACGGGGAACATAGGTTTTTCCGGCGATTTCGAAAGGACTGCCGTCCGGGACGATTGCCAGTCGCTGAGCCAGTTTGATGCTGCCGCAGACAGGTGTCTCACTCCGATAGACGGCATGCAATCCATTCGACTGGGACCGTTCAACGACGAGTCGGTCCAGGAGTTCCGAGTTCTGTTCAGCCATGGACTGGTACCAGGCCGAGAACAGTTCTCCCGCGCCGTCGAAGTCGAGCAACTCGAGATTCCCGGAGACTTTGCCGGTGACAAGGCACAGCCCCCGGCACTCCGCGAACCAGCTCTCGGCCTCGTCCGCAGTGGGGAGTCGCTGCTGGTAGATTTTCCAGTGCGAAAGCGTGGGCCGCTTTTCGGTAGGATCCGCAGGCAGGACCGACAGCCCGGACTTCAGATATGCCTGGGCGACAGAGATCAGGTTCATGTAACCTCGATTCAGCGTCCTGCTGCCATGCTGGTGAGACAGACAGGTTCGGAGCAGAACATTGGGGCAGAAGTCGTCACGACGAGCGCAGATCGATCACCACGAATTGTGATCAAGCGCCACCACCGGTGGTGACGGCCACATGTCCAGCTGCCAGTGGCGGCTCATGTGTGAGCGCGTGAGCAGGCCCAAAGTTAATTCAGCGGACGTGCGTCTCGGTGTGTTCCCCGCGCGAGGTGGCAATCTGCCGCAGCTGAACGATGATCTCGTCCGCAACTTCTTCGCTGAAGACACGGGCCTGACCGGCGCGTCCCAGCGGCACGATCCGGCGGCTCTCAATCAGGTAAGTCACGCGATGCACGGGCACTCCCGCGCGGCGCGCAATTTCGCCAACCGTGACAAATCCCATGGCGTCTCCCGTGTTGTGGTGGGTCAGCGAACCACCCGTCTCGATGCATGGATTTCAGCCGGCTGAATCAGATCAGCCCGGGAGAGTCGGCCGTGAGCAGCGCACAGCGGAGAAAAACTCTCCCTCTATTATTGAAATACCGCATGCGGGGTTGTCTGGGCTGGGAATCTCCGGAGAATCCATCGCTCTCGGAGTCCTCTGCCGTATCCTGCATCCAACACAGGAGAACCGGCACAGATGATTCGGAAAAAGTGGCGAATGTGGTCCGCACGTGCGGATCGCGAACCAAAAACCGGGCAACCCTCCGGCAACCGCTGAGCAACCGGGCAACCGGATGTGACAGACGATGTTTGTTCAGTAGCGCGTCTGGAATCCGATACCGCTCTTCTCGCGGCGGGTCGCGTAGCCAAACTTGATCCGTGCCTGCCAGCAGTTCTTGTCGCGCAGCCAGGAAATGAGGGTGCCGTTCGGGCGGTGCCCCTCCTTGCGGACCGCATCGCGGACAGCGCGCCGCAATCGGCTGAGGGGTGCTTTCACAGTCTGCACGGTTCTCGCTTTTGACGTGAATCCGTTAGCGTATCGCTTCCAGACGGCATGGGCCTGGGGAATCTCCAGGAGCCCGGTGGAGATGAATTCCTGTGCCAGACGATCAGGCATTCCGCGCGGTATCTGCAAAGAGGAGTGCGCATGTCGCCTCCAACTGCCATCGCGCCTCCCGAAATGAAACAAGTGCCACATCCCGCATGTATCGAGCCCCAGTCCCCAGTTCTCCCACTCAGAGCTGCCAGTGAATGCAAAGCCAGTATTCTCCGGAAGTGCGCAGGCTTGTTGCGTGCTCGATCTGACGTTGTTGACAGCCCTGCGGATCCGCTCTGAAACGCAAATGCGTTCCGCCCAGGCCAGGGCCTCCTCATAGACTTCGCGGACGGACCTGCCATTCGGGTCGATACCGATCACCCGTGCCAGATTGCTCCAGGCATCTGGATCGTCTCCGGGTGGCGCGAAGCCTGCGCGCTCGAGTTGGGCGCTCATCTCATCTGTTGATTCCGACACCCGGGATGGCCGGGTTGCCCCCGCAACGGGCAAGCGTTCGGCCTCCCGCGGCCCCGCGGCCATTGGTCGGCCGAGCCGATGTGGAACGGATTGGTCGGCCGCCACCAACCTGGGGTGTTCCTGTTGTGACATGATTCGACTGAACAGAGATCATGGTAATATTCATATGTTCAGTATTTTATCATTTGAATCAGCCATGTGCAAATGCGCGAGAAATCGTCGAACGACCTCGCAACGAGCGTAGGGATCAGCCGTGTGCCGGGAGGCGTGAGTCGCAGCGTAGCGCGCGTCGGTGTGTTTCCCCGCTGCACTTTTTAGCGCTGTCAAAACTCTATCCGGTCGCGATCACCGCGTGGAGTTAGCCAAGCCACTGCAGCGTGGGAATTCATCGAGTTGACTGCGCACCAAGATCCGTATTGCTGATATGGTGGTGATGGAGCGAATCAGTTTGATTTCCCGCGTCGAGCTTCGGACGGATTCGCATCGGCTCGTTGTGACTTGCCGGTTCGACGGGAAGGCGACGAGCAACAGTTGAAGCAATCGGTCATGCAAGTCGCTGCGAAGTGTGTGCGAAGACGACAAGAAAACGGGCGAGAAGTATCATTCCTCGCCGGTCAGGCTGCTCTTGGAATCGTCGTCGATGCGTTGCCGAAACGCAGACGGCTTCAACAGTTCTTGACGACCACTCGAGTTCTCGATTACGTGTACAAGGTCTGCTTCCACGTGACTCGGATCGCCGAACAGGATTTCTCCATCTGCACGAAAGACAATGGGCTCGCCGCTCGGCAGAAAGACAACCGTCCACTCCGTCTCCCCGGTGTCAATGTCCCTCACAGTAACGGTATTCTCCTGGGTGGCCGAAGCGAGTCGTTCTCCGCCATGACTCCAAGCAATACGGCGCGTCTGACCACGATTATTATGGAAGACGGGTCCCGGCTCTCCCTCTCTTGTCCAGAGGCTTACAGTCCCGTCCGTCCTGGCTGAAGCCAGCCATTGCCCGCCCGGGCTCCAGCGAACACAGTAAATATGATGCACTTTGCCCTCGGGCTCAATTTCAGACTGGAGTTCACCGTCACTCGACCACAGGCGGATGGTGAAGCCGACGCCGACCGACGCGATTCTTCCATGCTCGGTAGACCAATCCACTGACCAGGCGCTTCCCTGGTGGGCATTGAGCACCTGAGACTCTTTACTCGTAACATCCCAGACTCGCAGTGTGCCGTCTCGGCTGGCTGAGACGAGACGGCCACCGTCCGGACTCCACGCAAAGTCGTCGATTGCCTCCGAGTGTCCTTCGAGAACACCGTGAGGGCTTCCGTCTATGTTCCAAAGCCGGACTGTCTTGTCATTGCTACAAGTTGCGAACAACACGCCGTCGGAACGCCAGTCGGACGAATTGACACTGCCGGTGTGTCCCTGCAGGTCAATATTCTGCTCCTCATTCGGCGTCGAAAACCTCACACTCGCCCCGCGAGAATGAGCAATCATTGTCCCGTCCGGATGCCAAACCAGGCTTCCGGCTCCTGATGACGCAAGTCGAGAGACAAGTCGACCATCACGATCAAACACATAGATGTCTTTGGAATCGCGAATGGCCAGTTGATCCTCTCGACTCCAGGCTATGTCAGACACGACAGCATTCGAGCCGACGATCTCTCCAACAGATGATCCATCGGCATTCCAGAACGTCACACTTCCTGCAGAATCTCCGGTGACCAGGCGTTGCCCGTCCGGACTCAAGGCAACCGAGAGTACGGCGCCGCGACTTCCTTTGAGTTCTGCCTCCTCAGTGCCATCAGCATTCCAGATCCGGACTACAGACGATGTGTCAGCACAGGCAATTCTGTTCCCGTCCCGGCTGACTACAACCGACAGATTCGACCGGCCGTGCTCGATCACTGCTTCCGGCGTTCCCTGACTGCTCCAGATACGGATCGTCCCGTCGTTGCCTCCGGAAAACAGTCGCTGATTGCCGGCCCCCCAGGCGAGGGATGTAATCGCACTCGTGTGTCCACTCAAGACCGGAGCTTCGGAAAGATCATCAAGAACGACCTGATGGATCACATTCCCATTCGCGTAGGCCAGCCGTTGGCTATCTGGACTCCAGGCGATAGAACGAATTGACCGGCCTGCGCTCACTTCGTGTTCGAGAATTCCCTGAGAACGCCAGATGCAGACGTTGGTCGCTGCAGCGGCCAGGCGCAATCCATCGGGACTCCACGCGACGGATGAAATGCGGCCCTTCTGTTCTCGGAGGATCACCTCTGGAACGCCGTTCCGCCAGATTCGAACCGTGCCGTCGTCCCCACCGGATGCCAACCGCTCCGAATCGAGCTATTGTCAATTGTTGTGTTCTGCGATCGTTCAGGCGGCGTCCTGGAGGAGTCCGTCTTGGAAGGTCTTTCCTTCGAGGAGAGGGGTGATCAGGGCGTGGCCGTTGAGGCGACGCCAACCTTT
>QQVO01000070.1 GCA_003388505.1 Planctomycetota bacterium | reverse complement strand
CAGCTCATGACCTTGCCTGTCAATCCTCAACGAGGTGACCTACTTTCTGGAGAGCCGTGTGCGGGAGAACCGCACGCACGGTTCGGAGGGAGGGGAACCGGGCGACCGTCACTCCCCTACCCCTATCTTTGGTTGTGGCCGCAGGCCACGCCGTGAATCAGTGAAATGCGCGGTCTGTTCACCTTTATTGGAATTACCCTCGGGTCGCTTGGCGGACTCTGTGTCGCGGGGTTCGCCGGCTGGCTTCTCCTCCACCTGATCGATGGCGCGAACGCGCTGTCGAATCCGGACCTTCCTGGAGGAATAGCATGGTTGTGCCTGATGATCTTCGCAGCAGCCGGAGTTTTACTCGGTGGAATCTCCGGTGTCTGGCTTGGCAAGCGACTATTCCTGCAGTGGCAGTCGGAGTCACAGCAACCACGCGATTCGGAGATCTGAAAGAACTTGGCGACAACACGTCAGTCGAGTTGAGCATGGCTGGACCCAGGCGCGAAGCGACGCCGCTCCGGCAATGAGATGACTGCCGAGAACGGTCTATACTGCCACTGCCGGAACGGCGCTGCGCTTGGCCCGGCCTACGGGACTGCATGTCTTTCACTCCTCAACCGCCAGACCGATTCTTACGATTTGTCCTTCTCGCGTGCCGATTGCGATCTCGTTGACCGCGGAGTTGTACGCCACAGAAGTCAGAGAACACTCTTCCAAGCGGAGCGAACCCAATAGACTCATCGACTTCAAGCTCCACACACATATCTTTGGACGTCTTTCGCCTGTTACCAGAACCACCGCGTCCTGATCGTCCATGTAGTGCATCCTCGCCACCTGGAATGGCAATTCCACCCGTTCTTCTTCAACCACGGACCGCCCGTCGATCTTGAATCTGATCAGTTCGTGGTACGCCCACAGAGATCGCTGCTCACCACGATCCTGTCGTGGCCAACGTGCCACCATCAGGAACTCGCTCCGGTCTTCCGCGAATGCCACTGCACTGATGGGAAATCCCGCCAAGCTGAGTGGGACCACGTATCCCGGCTTTCCAATCGACGGTGCAAACTCGCGATCTCCGAACGGCACAAACCTGATAAATCCTGAAGTTGCCCCCACCGCGATGACATCCAGTTCACGCGACAAAGCACATTTGTGTACGACCGAACCTCCCTCGCCTTCTGCGAATTCAAATCCGATCTTCCTGAGCTTACCACTCCGCCAATCTACGTGAACGACATCACCAAGTGTTCCGACTCCGACAACGCCGCGCCCAGCATCCACGAACCACAAGTGCCGCGCAGCCTCAAGATCGTCGGGAGGAGCAGCGACTTCACTCACGACGGCGCCAGTGCCGCTTGCACGGATTTCAATCGGACCGTGACCGAGAGTGCGGTGTTTCCGCCTCACGACGGCGACGAACTCATTTCGCAGATCGACGGCGATTGCGCCAAAGGTGCCTGCCTCGTCTGAATGTCGCCATTCCTCATTACCGGTGCTCAGGTCGAATCGCACAATCGACGATTCGTAACCGCGGCGTAGAACGCAGTACATCGCCGACCCATCGTGCGAGTACACAACTTCACTGACGGTGTCCGCCTCCGTGTTTATGGTTGCGACTTCGACGGGGTCAGCCGCCAACGCGGCTGCAAGCAGCAAACTGGGAATGCTCATCGGGAATCCCTTCAGTTGATCCGTTGCGTTGAATCATAGAGAACGATGACGGAACGGTGCTGCGCTGGATCCGGCCTACATGACTTGCCGGCGCTCATTGAGATGCATCACTCCTCGTCCTGATATGTCCACAAGTGCATCCGCTCATCTCCCACACCATTGGCGATTACGCCGCTGGCACTTGAGAACGCCACGACCATGTATTTCGTCTTTCCACCACGTCGTGCCTTACCTTCGGCAACTACCTTTCCTGACTCGACTTCGATCACGTGTACCATTCCGATTGTTGCCACGACAATCTTTCTTGCGCGTCTCTCGAATGCGACGTCCAAGACATTGGATCTCAGATCGACCTCCCACACCGGTTCCCAGTCTTGCACACTCCAAAGCCGGACTAGACCGTGGTTGTGGCCCGAACAGAGGAACCTCTCGTCGTCCGAAAACACCACCGACCTTGCACCGCTACGAGTAATCGCATTTCGTTGACGACCAAGTCTGTCCACTAACACGCCGTTCCGCGCATCGTACACATCGATTCGATCATCCCACAGACCGGTCACCATTAATTGAGACTGCCCTGCTGTCACGACACAATGGAAGAACGGCCACCTCTCATATTCGTCTCGCAATAGCCGAAACAACTTGCATCGGCCTTCCGAATCGCGGCGAATCGCCGTGTTGATCCCAAGCCCTCCACCGCTTGGGACGATCATCAATTCATCACGCCCAACAAAACCCACATGAGCATGGTGACCGGCTGCCACCTTGATTCGATCTACACGTTTGGGTTCGTCCGTGGACACGTCCCACAACTCCGCCGGCTCAAGCGTTCCGGCTGCAATCTGAGCGCCGTCGTCGCGCACTGCCAGCGACACGACTCCGGTTTCACACGAGAAAGTCATCCCTTTGAACCGATCACGCAACGAGTACACCACAACAGTGCCGTCTTCGGTCCCGACGACACACTCCGTCTCTTGCGGACCGATCTCGATGGCCGTGATCCCGGATGAGAATCGCACGTCGCTGTCTTCAAGCGTCAGTGATTGGGCAATGCTGACGCCGGGGGCACACACCACAAAGAGGGTTGCCGCAGCAAACCGGCAGAGTTGCGACTCAGAGATTCCGGCAACAACTTGATGAAGTGGCTGCATGTAATCACAACTTCCTTGTGTGACAATTCACCCGTGAATCACAGCGTTGCCGTGATCGTGCCCTTCGTACTCGGCCTCACCCGTACAGCACGTCCATGACTTTGCCTTGGTTGAGGTGGCGGGGGCGGTTGAGGCGGTCGGGGATCATGGAGTGGGGGTTGATGCCGAGGGCGGCGTAGATGGTGGCGCCGATGTCGTTGGGGTGGTAGGGGACGGTTGTGGGGTGCGCGCCGATTTCGTCGGTCTCGCCGATGACCTGTCCGCCGCGGACGCCGCCGCCGGCGAAGACGGCTGTGTAGGCGGGGGCCCAGTGGTGCCGGCCGGGGACGGTCTGGCCGGGGAGCGGGGAGATCTGCGGGGTGCGGCCGAACTCGCCGACGCAGATGATGAGGGTCTGGTCGAGCAGGCCGCGCTCGGTGAGATCGTCGAGCAGGGCGCTCAGGCCGGTATCGAGGGCCGGGAGCATCGTCTTGAGCCTGGGGAAGTGGTCGACGTGGGTGTCCCACATCTGGACGTGGCCCATGTTGCACTGGATGACGGGCATCTCCAGTTCGACGAGCCGGCGGGCGAGAAGCAGCGTTTGCCCGTACTTGTGGCGTCCGTAACGGTCGCGGGTCTCGGCCGGTTCGGCGTTGATGTCGAGCGCGGTTTTGAGGCCGGGCGAGGTGAGCATGCTGAAGGCAAGTTCCTGCTGGCTGGTGTACTTGAGGCCCTGGCGGGAGGCGTCGAGGGACTGTTGGCTGCGGTCGATGTCGCGGAGGAGTTGCCGCCGGTGGTCGAGCCGATCGACGGTGAGGCCGTCGATGAGTGAGAGTCCGTCGATGCGGTAGTTCTCGGTGTTCGGATCGCTGTTCTGGACGTAGGGATCGAACCGGGGACCGAGGAAGCCGGAATGCTGGCCGGGCCAGACGAGTACGCCTTCGATGAGCGGGTTGGGGATTGTGACCTGGCTCGGCACGCCGTCGCTGCGGGGGCGGAGGTAGGAGACGGCCGACCCGTAGGAGGGCCAGTCGTCCCGGTGCAGCGATTTGGCCTGGTTGGAGTCGCCGCGGAAGGGCTGCACCGATCCGGTGAGTGCGTTGTGTGATCCGGAGAGATGCCGGTTGTCTCCGTGGGACATGGAGCGGACGACGGCGAGCGAGTCGGTGCGGCGGGCGAGTTCGGGCAGCTTGTCGGAGAAGAAGACGCCGGGCAGGTTGGTCGCGATGGGGTCGAACTCGCCCCTGGTTTCGCCGGCCTGCGGCTTGGGGTCAAACATGTCGATGTGACTGCCGCCGCCGGAGAGGAACAGCAGGACGACCGATTTGACCTGGGAGTTACTCTCCACCGCTGCGGCTCGTTGCTGGAGGACTCCGGAGAGACCGAGTCCGAAGAAGGTCGAGCCGCCGACTTGGAGGAGTCCCCGCCGCCTGAGCATGTTTTTTGTTCCGGACGGTTCGGAATCGTTTGGGCGTGTTGGCATGGGTTGAGTATACCGCACGGGGGACGCATTTGAGAATACTGATGCGTTCTGTGGGGTTCGGGGTTTGACGCGAAGGCGCTGAGGCGCGGAGGTTCGCAGAGGGGGGATGGCCACGAAAAACGCGAAGAAGTACGAAAAGAAAAAACCTCTTTGTGCCACTCACGGTGAGAATCTTCGCGTGGTGCGCGAATTCTGCCAGCCCGTTTGGCATTCGCGTGCTCAATTGGACGACCACAAAGGCACAAAGAACACCAAGAAGCGCCCTGGACGGGGAATCTCAAGGTCCGACAGGTTGGAGGACTGACTTACCTGGATGGTTGGATTCGTGCTACTCACGGCTGGAATCTTCGCGCCGCGCGCAAATTTCGCGTGCAAGAAAGGCTCCACGTCTTGGACATCCGACTCGGCGGAGCGAGTCGGCTACATTGTTGCGGCCGAAGGCCGCGCTGGATCCTTTGTGTCGTGGTGGTTCACCAATGATGTGCGGTGTGTCGTGTACAGTGAGGACTCCGCGAGTCGTCGTTCGAGAGGACTGGTCCGGCAGAGAGGTTGCTGTCGCCGCATTCGCGGCTCGCCGTTGGTGATGGCTTGCGGTCAGCGGGCTGGCGCCCGCTGCTACATGCTTTCGCGGCTTCGCCGCTCGGTCTGATTCGCCTCCAGAACGTTCCGGCCGGCATAGCCGGCCCTACGGCCGTTGGTTGCTCTCCATCATTGCTGTTGATTGGATCGCGTCCACTCTGGCGGAGGCGGAAGTAGTCTGTCAGGCTATGGGTCACACAGAAATCACAATCCTGCTGCGAGGTTGCTGATGGGCGCTCATTCACGTCGACGGTTTCTGCAGGATACTTCTGCGTTCTCGGCCGGGTTATTTGTTGGCGCGGGGAGGCTTCGGGCGGGTGGGCCGGGGTATGAGGTGACGGAGACGAAGGTCATCAGTCTGGATGGGGGATACCACGGGTGGCCGACGGTGACGCGGCGGAAGAATGGGGATCTGGTTTGCGTTTCGTCCGGGGGGCGGGAGGCGCATGTCTGCCCGTTCGGATGGGTCGACATGATCGTCTCGCACGACGACGGGGAGTCGTGGTCGTATCCGCAGGTGATTCTGGACGGGCCGATCGACGACCGCGACGCCGGGATTCTGGAAACGGACAAGGGAACGCTGCTGGCGACGACGTTCACATCGCTGGCGTATGTGCCGACGCTCGAAAAGGCGCTGGCCGATCCCGATTCGTGGGAGGCCGACCGGCTGGCGAAGTGGAAGGGGGCGCACAACCGGATTTCGGCCGAAGAGCGGCAGCGGCATCTCGGCTGCTGGATGATCCGCTCTGAAGACGGCGGGACGACGTGGTCGGAACGTTACCGGTCGGTCGTGAATTCGCCGCACGGGCCGATTCAGCTTTCGGGCGGCCGGCTGCTCTATCCCGGAAAGGTGCTGTGGCAGGGTGAACAGCGGATCGGCGTGGCGGAGTCGTTCGACGACGGCCGCAACTGGCATTGGCTGGCGGGGATTCCGACCCGCGACGGCGACGATGCGAAGAATTATCACGAACTGCACGGCGTGGAGGCGGACGAGGGGAAGATCGTGGTGCAGATCCGCAATCACAACCCGGCCAACGCCCGCGAGACGCTCCAGACCGAATCGACCGACGGGGGGAAGACCTGGAGCACGCCGCACGAGATCGGGGTGTGGGGTTTGCCGTCGTTTCTGCTGCGGCTGAATGACGGGCGGCTGCTGATGACGTACGGGTATCGCCGGGAACCGTTCGGCAATCAGGCCCGGCTGAGCGAAGACGGCGGGTCGACGTGGTCGGAGCCGATGACGATCTCCGGCGACGGTGAAGGGGGCGATCTGGGTTACCCGTCGACCGTGCAGTTAGGGGACGACTCGCTGCTGACGGTGTGGTACGAGAAGATGGCGGGTTCGCCGCGGGCAGTGTTGCGTCAGGCGAAGTGGCGGTTGGGGTGATTCATCAGTGAAAGTGTGCCGCTTCTGGCTCGCCCAGCAGTGCGATTCAAACCAGGCATCGCTGGTCGTCAGGCGACTGGAACGAAGTGTAACTCCCTTCATGCAATCTGTAGCCGGGCTCACTGAGTCCGGAGTTTTCGAGGTAAGGCTGCTCAATGATCCCCCATCGCCCTCGACATATCGTCACCTGCGTCTCGTGGCTGATTCTCTCGAGCTTCATTGCCATCCCCGCGTCGGCCGAGGTGGTTCGCTTTGAGCTTGAGCGGGTGGAGGCGTTTGCCGGGGGGGAATCGTTTGGGGAGGCCGGTCCGTATCAGCGGGTTATCGGGCGGGTGTTTTATGAGATTGATCCGTCGCTGAGACAGAACGGCGTGCTGGTGGATCTGGAGCATTGCCGCACGAACGAGCGGGGGCGGGTGGAGTTTACGGGGGAGTTCGACATCCTTGCGCCGGTTGATCTCGGCCGGAGCAACGGCGCGGTGTTCTATGACGTCAACAACCGCGGCAACAAGCTGGCTCTGCGGATGTTTAACGAAGGGGGAGGCGGCAACAATCCGTTGACCCGTGAAGACGCGGGCAACGGGTTTCTGATGCGGCAGGGATACATCGTCGTCTGGAGCGGCTGGGACGGCGAACTGCTGCCCGGCAACGGGCGACTCCGGCTGACCGCTCCGGTGGCGCGGCCGGAGGGCGGTCCGATCACCGGGCTGGTCCGTTGCGAGATCGTTCCTACACAAGATGTGACCCGCTGCGATGTCAACTGGGCCAACCACGGCTCTTACCGGCCGACGCAGGACGGGCTGGAGAATGCCACGCTGACGCACCGTGAGCGGCCGGGCGATCCGCGCGTCACTATTCCCCGCAACGAGTGGACGCTGCACGTGACCGACCAGTCGCTGAGCTATCCGGCTCGGTCGTCTGACGATCGGGCGTCGCAACTGCCGCGGGTCGAACTGGAACTGCCGGCCGGGATGAAGCAGGGGCACATCTATGAGGTGATCTACGAAGCAGAGGATCCGCTGGTGATGGGCGTCGGTCTGGCCGGTCTGCGCGATTTGATCGCCGCCTTTCGAAACGGCAGCGGTGAGGACAACCCTCTGCTGGTCGATGACGGGCCGGTTGTGACGCATGCCTACGGGTTCGGAGTGTCCCAGAGCGGGCGGTTTCTGCGTGAGTTTCTATACTGGGGTTTCAATGAGGACGAAGCCGGGCGTGAGGTGTTCGACGGTCTCATTCCGCATGTGGCGGGGGGAGGTCTCGGTTCGTTCAATCACCGGTTCGCGCAGCCGACGCGGCACGTCACGCAGCACGACCATCATGATTACCCGGCCGACCGGTTTCCGTTTTCGTACGAGACGCAGTGCAATCCGCTGACCGGCCGGGTTGACGGCATCCTCCGCCGCGCGGAAGAAAGCGGAACGGCGCCGATTGTGATGCACACGCAGTCGTCGGCCGAATACTGGACCCGCAGCGGTTCGTTGCCGCATACCGATCCGCTCGGCCGTTGCGATGCGAACCCGCCGCCCAATGTCCGCTTTTTCTCTTTCGGCGGAACGCAACACGGACCGTCCGGCTTCCCGCCGACGCGTGGAGACGGGCAGAACCTCGCCAACCCGGGCGATTACCGGCCTTTTCTTCGGGCGCTGTTGACGGCGATGGACCGTTGGGCGCGGGATGGCATCCCGGCCCCGCCGAGCGTGATGCCGCGGATCGCGGACGGGACGCTTGTCGACTGGCGGCAGGACGGGACCGGATTCCCCGACATCCCGGGCGTGACCTATCCGGAAGTGATTCAACAACCGTCGCTGTGGGACTTCGGTCCCCGCTGGGAAGCAGACCGGATCATCGACCGGCAACCGCCCGGCAAGTGTGCGGACTATCGCGTTCTGGCCGCTCGCTGCGATCCCGACGGGAACGTTCTCGGATGTTTGCTGCCTCCGGAAGTCGCCGTGCCGGTGGCGACCTACACTGGATGGAATCTCCGCAGGGACGAGGCCGGTGCGGCGAACGAACTGGTGAGCCTGCGGGGGTCTTACATCCCGTTTCCTGCGACACGCGAGCAGCGGGAAGCGTCGGATGATCCAAGGGCATCGGTTGAGGAACGCTATGGCGATCTGGAGACGTATCTCACACGGCTTGAAGCGGAATGCCGCTCGCTCGTCGACGACGGCTATCTGCTGGAGGAAGACGTCGACCGGATCGTTGCCCGCGAGCGGGAGCGGGTTGCACCGGTGTTCGAGTCCTTTGCCCCGTAACGCATAGACGGCCCGATGCCTGAATGTTATTGCTTCATTCTGCACTGAACGGTTGGGGGTCACTGGCTATGCCAGCGCATTGTTTGATCGACGTCCTGTCTGTTTCGCACTGGCAAAGCCAGTGGCACCCCTCAGTGCAACATTGACGAAGCAATAGGAGCACCTGAAATGATCTGCCGCATCGCCCTGCTCACCGCCGTCTGGTGCGTACTCCCGTCTGCCGGATTCGCCGAGTTGCGGGTGGGCGTGTTTGACGTCGATGCGTCCCCGCCGGTCGGGAGTCCGCTGGCGTATGATCCGACGGAGGGCGTGCAGACGCCGCTGAGTTGCCGGGGGATCGTGGTCTCCGGGGCGGGCGAGCCGATCGTGCTGTGCGCGGTCGACTGGATCGGGATCGGGAACGCCGGCAACCGCGCCTTCCGGGAGGCTCTCGCCGTCGCGGTCGGAACGAGCGCCGAACGGGTGGCGGTGCACACGCTGCATCAGCACGACGCGCCCCGTTGCGACTTCGATGCGGACGACTTGGTGCGCGAGCAGGGTCTGGGCGGCGTGGGTTTCGATCCGGGCTTCGCCCGCGATGTGATCCATCGCGCCGCGGACGCGGTGGAAAGGGCTCTCGCCAATGCGTCACCGGTGACTCACGTTGGAACCGGCAGCGGTGTTGTCGAGAAGGTCGCGTCCAACCGCCGCATCCTCGGTCCCGACGGCATGGTGCTGCACACCCGCTGGACGGCGACAAGGGATCCGGTCATCGCGGGCTTTCCCGCCGGGACGATCGATCCCGAAGTGAAACTGATCAGCTTCTGGAACGGGGATGAGGCGATCGTCGCTCTCACGTATTACGCCTGTCATCCGCAGAGCTATTACCGCACCGGGCTCGCGAATCCCGATTTCCCCGGCCTGGCCCGCAACGCCCGGCAGGAGGAGACGGGAGTTCCGCATGTCCATTTCAACGGGGCCGGCGGGAACATCGGGGCCGGGAAGTGGAACGACGGCTCAAAGGAAAACCGGCAGGTGCTGGCCGACCGCGTCGCCGAGGGGATGAAACTGGCCTGGGAGAACACCGAAAAGACGCCGATCGGCAGAGAGGATGTCGGCTGGGGCGTCGAACCGGTGGTTCTCCCGCCGGCTGAACACCTGAGTGAAGAGTCGCTGCTGGAGGTCATCCAGGATGAGGACCAGAAGTCGTCAACGCGGTTCTTCGCGGCGGTCGACCTGACCTGGCTCCGGCGCTGCCGGGCGGGTGACACGATCGAGATCACCTGCCTCTCGGCCGGTCCGGCTCGCCTCCTGCACATGCCGGGCGAGCTGTTCGTCGAGTATCAGCTCGCAGCGCAGAAACTGCGTCCCGACCTGTTTGTGGCGATGGCGGCTTACGGCGACTACGCGCCGGGTTACATCGGCACGGAGGTCGCTTACACGCAGGGCGGCTACGAAACCAGCGCGAGAGCCTCCCAGGTCGCCCCCGAGGTTGAAGCGGTGTTGATGTCGGCTGTTGCGAGCCTCCTGGAAGCCGAGGAACAGGCTGATTCCGAGTGACCAGGGCGACGGTAGCGGCCGCAGACTGTGCCGCGTGGTCTGAGTTGTGACTGCGCATTCGCAGCCGCTGTGACAGCCGAAGTTTGATTTGCGAGTTGTCCGAATCCTGCTAGACTTCGCCTCGGAACGAGCGATCCCCTGGGGCGTGTGGTGTGTCCTTCCTGCAGCACGGCCCATCCGGGATGCGCGGTTCCATCGGGCGGAGTAGCTCAGTTGGTTAGAGCAGCGGAATCATAATCCGCGTGTCGGGGGTTCGAGTCCCTCCTCCGCTAATCTCGCTTGGTGATGCACCAAGCCGCACATCATCGCTCAAGTCCCCAATTCGCAAGGGCTTGGGCGATTTGCTTTGCGCGGACCTGTCGGATTCGCTTTCGCACACTGTCGCAACCGGCTGCGACAATTCGCTCGCCGCGTTCTGCCAATCCGGAATGACGGACGGGGCGCAGTCACTAACGACAGCGCTGCAATTGCCGGAGCGTCGTCGCTTCGCTCCTCGACCCGGCCTACCGGGCTCAATCCGGCTCCCGTTGATGTGACCACAATGTTCAGGCAGAATTGACGCTGAAGTCGCGGTGGTTCCCACTATGCGACAATTTGTCAGATGAAACCCCGGTGGCGACTACGAGAACCTGCTATGCCATTGAAAGGATCACTCGATTCCTTGGCGCGGCGTCCCAAGGATAGCGAGGGTCCACCAGCACTCAGTCACGCGGCGTCAATTGCCTTTTTTGCTTTTTCAGTTCTCGCCGCTCTGACTTCACCGTTTTATTCCGAGCTCACAATTGTTGTCTTATGGTATGCTGCAATCGGGATCATCGGCAGTTCGTTTTTGGCGCTCATCGCATCACTGAAAATTCCGCGAGCGAGCCGCACTTTGTTGATTCAGACCCCATTTGCAGTTGTTGCAGTGGCGTTCCTCATCGTTGTTGCTGTCACCAGTTCTTGACCGTGTCGCACAACTACGCACGAGCCGCATTGTTCGGCATCCCTGCCGAAACGGCTAAACTTGTGTCGGCACTCCCACTGGACTTGATACAGTGACACCATGCAGAGCGGTTCGATGCTGTGGTGACGCGGCGACGGCCGTGCGGACCCGTTGGGTGAGCCAGGACTGAGCTATGGACCTTCCTGACTTCACCGACGGTGCCGTCTACTCAATCCAGACACTTGATTCGCCTGAACCCGGTTCGATCTCTTCCGCCCCTGCATGGCAGTTTCGCGTCCTTCGCGAGTTGACGCTTGCTCGCGACTCCGCAGTCCAAGGGGTTGCGGGTCACTCGGGCGCTTGGGCGTGTGCGGGAGAGAGGGACTCGGAGAGGGAGGGGCTGGGGACGGGGGCGTACCAGATGGTGGTGGTGTGGTCTCCGACGCCGACGATGCGGTTGAGGCCGAGTTGCCGGGCGCGGTAGACGACGCCCATACCGCCGCGAGCGATTTCTTCGAGCAGTTCGTACTCACCGAACCGCTGACCGGCGACGGACGGGCTGCGGAGATCCTGCGTCGAGTGATCGTCGGTGAGAAAGGTGACTGTCTTTCCGGTGGTGGGACCGGCGGGAGGTGCGGCGGGAGGCTGCCCAGCGGGTTGCTGCGATGAATGGTTCGGCCCGTCCATTCGTTGCCTTTCTTTCCAAAGACTTTCAGTGCTTCCCTGTTCCGGATTGCCTGCTCTGCGGTTGTCTCGGGATTCACGGAAGTAGCGCGGCGCCGGCGCTGACGGCCGCAGGGTCTGTTATTTCGCGCGCTTCGACAGTCACATCGATCATTCAACATATGTGCGCAGCGCGATGCATTGCAATCTCCGGGATTTCCGATTGCGGAATCGGCGCACCGCGAGTAGGCTGACCGAAGCACTTCAAGGCCGCTTTCGCCCCTCGCGTTCACCCCGGCAGGCTTCAGGGAGGCGTGCCATGCGCAACGGGTTACTTGGAATCGACGAACTGAGTCGGCTCGACTCAGGCGACTTGCGGCAGATTGACATTGCTCTGCTCAATCTGGCTGCCGCGCAGGATCTGCCGGGGATCGGCGACTGTGATGTATCCGGCGTCCTGCAGACGCTCGACGATTGGGCCGAGCGGGTGAAGCTGGAGGTCTGGCGGCACCTGTACCGCTTCGAGGAGCATTCGGCCCAGCCGCCTACGGAATTCAGCTTCGGCAACTCGCTGGGCCGTTTCTTCTGCTGGTTCCTGCTGCAAGTGCTTCAAGAGGACTGCGGAGTCGCGTATCACCCTGGCCGCAAATTCAACCCGGACTTCTGTCAGCCGCAGGATCTCTTCATTCACGGCATTGTAGGGAAGAACGGCCAGGGCGGCACATGCGCCTCAATGCCGGTCGTCTACGTGGCGGTCGGACGGAGACTCGGACTGCCGGTCCACCTGGTCGAAGCGCGCGGTCATCTGCTGTTCCGCTGGGACGACCCGCACGGCACGACGATCGACTGGGACGGCCCAAACGTGCGGCTCTGGATTCCGCCCGACCGCTTCAACGTCGAGGGTTCCGGAGAGGGGATCGCGTTCTATCCCGATGCCCACTACATCCAGTGGCCCGAGATGTGGACCGAGCAGGACTTTGAGCACGGCCGGTATCTGCACACGATGTCTGCGACGGAAGACCTGGCGGCGTTTCTTGTCCAGCGCGCGGAGTGTTTCTACGAGGCGGGCGACTGGAACGGTTGCCTCAAGGCAATCGCCATGGCCCGCCATTTGGTGCCGGAAGACCTGCGGTACGAATGGCTGCACGCCAGGCGGACGCTCGAATGGCAGGATCACGAAGACCGCCTCGCCAGGATTGAGCAAGAGAACCGGCGGCGAAGGCGTGAGCGGCAGTCGCTGCCGGGACTGCCGCACCATGCGCGCAACTGCTGCTGCATCGATTGCGAACGGATGCGCGAAAAGAGGGCATCGATTCCGGCCCCACCTCACGGCGAGAGTTGCCAATGCCTGCATTGCAAGCAGGCGCGCGAAGCCCGCACGCAAGCGATGACGGCCGCGATTCCCGGCCATCCGCCTGGGTGCACGTGCTACGACTGTACCCAGGCGCGACGGGCCGTCGGCCCCGGCCTGCCAACATCGCCTTTTCCGCCGCTTCCCGGTCCGGCGGTTCCGCCCCATCCAAACATCACCACCGACCCCGACCCGGCTCTGCCGGGCTGGTGAATAGAGTCCCACCAATGAAGGAGAAGACGATGTACATGCCCACGCTCGCCCGTTTCACGGCCAGAGACCCGATCATGGCGAAAGATGCCGTACTGATAGGGGGCGTGCGCCAAGATGCGTATGCCTATGTGAAGAATAATCCGATCAATCGGGTCGACCCGTCTGGTGAATTCTGTACAGCAGTCGAAAGCATCGACATCGCTGATCCACGGACACCGCGAGATCCACCGCCGAAAGTGGGTCAAATCACGAGCTACTTGACGGTCACTTCCCTGCATTGTGATCTACCAAATCACGAGGAGTACGTTGTCCACTTCCTCTTGTCTGCATATGTGGGGCCCAATAGCCCTAACCCTACTCATCCCGAAGACCCAGAATGCAACTGGCTGACACATCTGTTCTTGGAGGGAGTACGAGACAACCCCGCCTTCTTGTCAGTTGATACAAGTGGCGATTGCAAGGCGCACTCGACTAAGAGCGTGTCTTCTAATTCATGAATTGGCACGTGCGAGGCGTTTGGTCATCAAGTGGACCATACTGATGTAGATCATGGTCTCGCTTGTTTCGGGATTGCGTTCGTAGTCTTTGCTGTGTCGCCGGCAACGGCCGATCCAGGCGAAGGTTCGTTCCACAATCC
>QQVO01000038.1 GCA_003388505.1 Planctomycetota bacterium | reverse complement strand
GTCTTCGCTTGCCGCGCAGAACTGCCAGTTCCTCACCGCTCTCAGCATCCCACACGCGCACGGTCCCGTCGTTTGATCGGCTGACGACACGCCGGCCATCAGGAGAAAACGCTACGTCGTTGACCCCGCCCTCATGTCCTCTGAGGACAGCCAACTCCTTGCCGCTTTCGCTGTCCCACACTCGCGCGATCTTGTCGTCACCCCCTGCTGTAACGATTCGCCGGCCATCGGGGGAGTAACTCACCCTGTCGATGGCCAGAACCTCATGCCCACGAAGGACGACCGGTTCCTCCCCGCTGCCAGCGTTCCATAATCGGACCGAACCGTCACGAGACCCGCTGATGATGTGCCGTCCGTCCGGTGAGTATGCGACACTGGTTACCGCGTGGTTGTGGCCGCGGAAGACAGCCAACTCAGCACCGCTCTCGGCGTCCCACATCCGGACGACGTCGGCAGACCCGCTGATGATGTGCCGTCCGTCCGGTGAATATGCGACACTGGTTACCGCGTGGTTCTGGCCGCGGAAGACGGCCAACTCAGCACCGCTCTCGGCGTCCCACACCCGCACCGTCCTGTCCAAAGACCCACTGGCGATCCGCCTGTCGTCGGGAGAATATGCCACACTGGAGACATTACTCTCATGGCCGCGAAGGACGGCCAGCACAGTGTTACTCTCAAGGTTCCAAACCCGCACACGGTTATCGCTGAACCCACTGACGATGCGACGGCGGTCGGGGGAACACGCCACGCTATAGACTTGGACCCGTCCCCATGGGCCGCGGAGGACGGCCAGCGCCGCGCCGCATTGGGCGTCCCAGAGCCGTATAGTCCCGTCGTATGAGCCGCTCACGATAGACCGGCCATCGGAGGAGTATGCCACACTTTTTACGAAATCCGAGTGGCCGCGGAGGGTCGCCAACTCTCGGACGTTTTCGGCGTCCCATACCCGCAGGGTCTTATCCTCCGAGCTACTGACGATCTGCCTGCCGTCTGGGGAGTACGCGACGCTGCAGACACCTTTAACGTGGCTACGAAACGTTGCCTGCTGCTGGCCACCTAGCCGCTGCGGCGGCGGGCGGAGTGAACGCAGCCAGATGCTCTTCCGGCTTGGCTCCTCCCGCCACAGTTCCAGGAGCTCGTACAGGTTCGGGCCGGAATTCTCCCACGGCGGTCCGGCGGCCGACCAGCCGCCCTGTGGCGCATCATAATGCTCCGCCACCTCCGGGCAGTCGTACCACCAGCACGTATTCCACAGGCACTGAAAGAACGTCGTCGGATGCCGGTCAATGAAATGCACGTCCCGGCGGATCGCCTCGTCCAGCAGCTTCAGAATCCGCCGCCGCGGGTGGTCCTCCGGCATTGCATCCAGCACGTCGGCGAAGTCTTTGACGAGGTCGAAGATCATGGGTGAACCTCGCCTTCGAGCTGCAGCAGGTGAACGTGGCTTGCCACGCTGCCGGCCCAAGCGCGGCCGGAGGGGGAGTCGGCAATTGGCCAGAGTTCCTCAGGGAAACGGGACACAACGCGCCCATCGATCATTGATGCGACCTGCGTTTCCCCTTGACAGACAACCACGCGCCACGGGGGGTGCGGCTCCATCAAACCCGCGGCAATAGCGGACGCGTCCCCCCGGCCCTTAATCACCTGGATGCACTTACCGCTCTCGAAATCCCAAATACGCACGGTCTTGTCCCGCCATGACCCGCTGACGATCCGCTGGCCATCGGGCAACCAACTCACACTATTCACTTTACCCTCGTGTCCGCGGAGGACCGCCATCTCGGTGCCGCTACCCGCATTCCATACCCGTACAGTATTGTCGTTGTACCCACCCCCACTGACGATTCGCTGGCTATCGGGGGACCAACACACACACTCCACGTTATTGTTGTGCCCGCAAAGAACGGCTATTGCTGCGCCGACGTCGGCTTCCCGAAACGCATTTCGTACAAGCCACCGCATGATTCGGCGGAAGAAGTCGCGTTCAATGAGGTTCCCGGCATCCCAGATTCGCACTGTCCGGTCGCCCGAGCCGCTGGCGATCCTCCGGCCATCGGGCGACCAGCTCACGCCGGTTACTCCAAATCTGTGCCCACCGAGGACGTCCCACACGGAACCGCTATTAGCGTCCCAGATGCGCACTGTCCGATCACTTGAGCCGCTCACGATCCACCGACCGTCGGGGGACCAACTCACGCTGGTTACCCTACCCTCGTGGCCGCGGAGGACGGCCAGTTCAACGCCGACGTCGGCATCCCAAACCCGCACCGTCATGTCATTTGAGAACGTGGCAATCCGCTGGCCGTCGGGGGAATAGACAATGCTGTTCACCGCGTCTTCGTGGCCGCGCAGTAAAGCAAGTTCCGTACTTCTGTCAGCATCCCAGAATTTGCATCGTTTGATCCACAGCAAGACTTTTGGAAAAACTCGCAGCTTGGCACTGTCTTCAGCATCCCAAACCCGCACTGTCTGATCTGTATTCGCCCCCCCACTGACGATTCGCCGACCATCTGGGGACCAGCTCACACTGAGCACGGCGGCGGTGTGGCCTCGGAAGACGGCCAGTTCATCACCGCTTTCGGCGTCCCACACCCGCACACTGTTGTCAAATGACTCAAGATGAATGGATGCGGATCCGCTGACGATTCGTCTCGCATCCGGCGACCAGCTCACGCTCTGGACCATGCCATCGTGCCCACGAAAAACAGCTAGCACAGCGCCGCTGTCGGCATCCCACAGCCGCATCGTCCGGTCGCGTGAGCCGCAGACAATCCGTTGGCCGTCAGGTGACCAGCTCACACTGAGCACCGAACTGTGGCCCCAGCCCGCATCGATCCGCTGGCCGTCGGGCGACCAGCTCACGCTGCTCACCGAATGTTCGCTCCAGCGCAGGACGGCTAACTCGGTGCCGTTGTCAGAATCCCACACCCTCACCGACTCATCGTCTGAACCGCTCGCGATCCGCTGGCTGTCGGGCGACCAGCACACGCTATTCACTTCTTTTTCGTGGCCGCGAAGGACGGCCAGTGCGGCACCAGTTGCAGCGTCCCACAGCCTAACCGTCATGTCGCCCGAGCCGCTGGCGATCCTCCGGCCATCCGGCGACCAGCACACGCTATTCACTCGCTCTTCGTGGCCGCGGAGGACGGCCAGTTCGGCACCAGTTGCAGCGTCCCACAGCCTAAGCGTTATGTCGCCCGAGCTGCTGGCGATCCACCGGCCATCCGGCGACCAGCACACACTTTTCACGTTACCTTCGTGCCCGCGGAGGACCGCCACTTCAGCACCGCTATCGGCATCCCATACCCGTATGGTCTTGTCGGCTGAGCCGCTGAGAATCCACCGGCTGTCGGGTGACCAAGTCACGCTGCCTACCGGACCTTCGTGCGTGCGAAGGACGGCGCGCTGCGCAGTACCCAGATGCACGGCCGGCGGCCGGAGGGATCGGAGCCAGTACGAATGCCTACCAACCAGACCCGCGGACTTCGCGGGAGGTGGCGTTGAATCCGTTTGAGAACACTGACCTTCTTTCCACTGCGACGGTGACTTCGAGAATTTGGCGGCGCGCCAAGTCTCGAGCAATTCGTACAGCTTTGGACCGCGAGCACGCCAAGAGCCGGTTAGCGATCGGTAGTGTTTCGCCGCCTCCGGGCAGTCGTACCACCAGCAGGTATTCCAAAGACACTGAAAGAACGTCGTCGGATGCCGGTCGATGAAGTGCACGTCGCGGCGGATCGCCTCGTCGAGCAGCTTCAGAATCCGCCGCCGCGAATGCCCCTCCGGCATCGCGTCCAGAACGTCGGCGAAGTCTTTGACGAGGTCGAAGATCATTGTCTCAGAAAACGCTCGGTGTCACCTTCAAGTTGCAGAAGGTTGAGATGCTTAGCGACGCACCCGACCCAAGCGATACCTGACGGCGAGGCGGCAATCAATCGAAGCGCCTGCGGGTAGTAAACCGCAGTGCACCCGTCGGTCGTTGATTCAACACGCGTCTCCGCGTCACTGGCGATCACGCGCCAGGTGAGTTCCGGCCCCGCGAGTCCCACAGCGATCTCGTCTACTTTCCCAGTCCGCTGCCTCGTTTCCAGACAACGTCCAGTGTCCGCATCCCAAACTTGCACTGCATCGTCGCGAGAAGCACTCACGACACAGCGACCATCTGACGAGAATGCAGCACTCGTTGTGCGGTCCTCCACACCCATCGTGAGATCATAGACACTAACGACGTCGCAAGAATCGCAAACCACGATTCGCTGACCGTCGGGTGTGAAAGCGGCCCTTTTTGCAGGCGATGCCGTTACCGGACCGAGTGCCGTATGCATTGAACCCGTCGTCGCGTCGAAAACGAGCGCCATATGATCCGAGCTAATCGCGAGAATCTGGCTGCCATCTCGCGAAAACGCCAGGCAGTCGATTCCCCTGTATTTCCAATTCCCGCTCCACCTCTTCACTTCCATCCCGGAGGCGACATCCCAGACTCGCAACGTTCCATCGGAGGAGCCGGATGCGACCCGACAACCGTCTGCGGAAAACGCAACACTGTCGATTGAGGATTCATGGTCGTTTGGGCAAACCGCCTGAGAACCACTCATGTCCCAAATTCGCACTGTTCGGTCGACTGAGCCGCTTACAATCTGACTTCCGCTGGGAGTAAATGCCACGCTGGTCACTCCGTCTTCGTGCCCGAACAGGGCTAGAATCTCTGAACGGGTTTCCACGTCCCACATTCGCAGCGTTCCATCATGCGCACCACTGATAATTCGCTTCCCATTTGGCGAAAATGCCGCACTCGTGACGGTGCTTGTGTGTCCACGGAGAACTGCTAGCTCGGTATCCGTCGTCGTATCCCACACTCGCACAGTGTCGTCAACCGATCCCAAGGCGATCAGTCGACCGTCTGATGACCAACTGACGCTGGTGACACCGTTTTTTTGACCGTGGAGAATGGCCAACTCGTGACTGCTCTGGATATCCCAGACCCGCACCGCGTTGTCCTGTTGGTGATGAACTTCGTCATGCGAACAACCGACGACAATTCGCCTCCCCTCGGGAGAAAATGCCAGACTCAAATGCTGCATGGCCATTACAGGGTTGGCGTATTTGTCCAAGACAGCGACTTCCGCACCCGTTGCCGCATCCCAAACTCGCAGCGTTTGGTCCAAGGAGCCACCGGCGATCAGCGTTCCATCTGGTGAAAACGCGACGCTCTGGATTCCTTTCTCGTGACCTCGCAGGGCCATCAATTCGTAACCGCTATTGGCATCCCACACGCGAAGGGTCCGATCAATAGAGCCACTGGCAATCCTGTTGCCGTCCGGTGAGAATTCCGCACAGGTGACTCTAGACTGATGGCGGCGTAAGACCGCTTGTTCTTCGCCTGTTAGCCCATTCCATATTCGTACAGTCTTGTCGCGGGAGCCACTGACAATGCGACTGCCGTCCGGCGAGACTGCGATACTGGCGACTACGTCCTCATGTCCGCGGAAAACGGCACGTTGAGCACCGCCGAGGCTGATGAAAGGAGGTCTCACGCAACGCAACCAGATTGGCGAGGAAGCCTGCGATTCTCTCGAAGTGCGCCATTGCTCGAGGAGTTGCGAAAGCTTAGCGCCGGATATACTCCAAGGGAGTGACTCAGACGTGTCACCTGGCAAATCCTCGTAATGCCCAGCCGCGTCCGGGCAGTCGTACCACCAGCAGGTGTTCCACATGCACTGGAAGAACGTTGTCGGGTGCCGGTCGATGAAGTGCACGTCCCGCCGGATCGCCTCGTCCAGCAGCTTCAGAATCCGTCCCCGCGAATGCTGCTCAGGCATCGCGTTCAGCACGTCGGCGAAGTCCTTGACGAGGTCGAAGATCATTCCGCGTCCCCAGTGGTGGCGGCATCCTCAGGGCGCGCGTAGGGCTGCGCTTCCGCCTTGGCTTCGAGGAAATGCAGGTCCGTGAACAGGTCGGCCACGGCGTCCCAGTGCGGTGACTCGGGGTTGTCGCGGCCGGAGAGTTTGGCCACCTGCAACACCTGAAACGGGAGTTCGTCCACCTTGCGGATGTTGGCCGGTCGCGGCGTGGGCGGCAGCCGGCGGGCGCGGGCTCTCTGTTCTTCGAGCGGCTCCATAAAGTAATCCTGGCCCTGGAAATACTCCGCCAGCCGTGCATGCACCGCGCTTTGTGCCTCGTCATCCTCCAGATAACGCGCGTGGACCGCCTTGTAGAGATTGCGGTGAAAGAAGTCCCACAACTCGCCTCGGTGCTGCAGGTAGGGCCTCAACTGCCTCACGATCGGGAACAGGTCGGACGTGCTGTCGTCGACGGCCACCCCGGTCCCCTCGATCAGGTCGAGCAGTTCCCGGTCGGACAGGCCCCGCCGCGCGCACGCCAGCAGCGAGAGCACACTCTGGACGGTCTCGTTCTCAAATTCGTCCTCCAGTCGCTCGATGACCTGCGTGAACAGCGCGGTCACCGTGTCGCCGTCCCGGGGGAACAGTTCGATCCGGCGGCCAAGCTGTTCGAACGAGCCGAACCCGCGCAGTTCCTCGAGGGCCACCAGCAGATAGAGCGGGTTGGTGGTGGCCGGATTCTCCAGCAACTGCTGGACCTGCCGCGGGTCGAGCGACTTGGCTGAGAGCGAGGGGACCTGCTCGACGATGGCGAACCGTTCCTCGTTCGTCAGCGGCCGGACGGGAACGTGCCGCTTCTGCCGATGCTCGAACGCCTTGAGGACCGCTTCCTCGCGGTCCGGGTCGTCGATGCAACTGGCGATCAGCTTCACGTGCGGCGGGAACTGCCACGGCAGCCAGTACAGCTGGTGCGCGTTCTCCGACTCGTCAAGCTGGTTGAGCGCGTCGACGATGAGGATCGCGCGGCGATCCTCAGGAACCTGAGTCACGAACTGTCGGAACGTGGTAATCAGCGAATTGGTGTCGGGCGGCACATCGTCTTCGAATCCGCAGGCCGCCTTCAGTTCCGAGCAGAGCCGGTGCAGCGTCTGCCGGAGGCTGGTCGACGCCGGGCTGGCGCCGATGAAGTGCGAGATGACGGTCGCGTCGGAACGCCGCGCTGCATAGACATCGGCGAATTTCGCCATCGCGGCCGATTTTCCCGATCCGGACGGGCCGGTAACCAGGCAGGGCTGCTCGCCGTCCCCCTCGGCGAACTCCGTCAACTCGTCCAGCAGCGCCTGCCGCCCGACGTAGACGCGCAGGCGGGACTCCATGAAACGCTCGTGGTAACCGCGCTCCTCGGTGAGTTCGTCCGGCGCTTCCTCAGACGGCGCGGCAGCGAGATCGAGTTCGGCGCTGATCGCGTTCCACAGTGATTCGAGAACTCTTCGCCCGAACTCTTCGAGACCGTCGAGGGATACCACGCCGTACTGGTGAACGATCTCTTTCAGCCGGTCGTCGAGCTGCGCGTACTCGGCGTTGTCGACGAGTCCATCCGCAGCGACGCGTTCCAGCGACTGCTGGTCAGCCTCGTCCAGATCGAACCGGGCCAGTCCCCAGTTGATCCGCAGCCCGGCGTACCGGCAGGGATAATCTTCCACCACCGGAATCGGCAGATCCGCCGCGCGGATTTCGTCCTTGAGCCGTGCGAGTTTTTCGGCCGATGCATCGTCTTCGGCGAGCACGTCGGAACGTTTCGCCTCCGGGACGTCGGCGTCGAACGATCGGTCCCGGAAGCAGAACAAGGCATGGTCCCGCATCTCGGGCCGCAGCAGGACGCCCCAGCGGATTTCGAGTTCGGTCACGCTCTTTCCGGTGTGAGACTGCGTCCAGCCGTGCCGCGACGCCTCGCCCGGCAGTTCCTCCGGCACCCAGCCGTAGCGTTCTCCCAGCAGACCGAGGAAAAACGGTCGGCATTCATCGATCTGGTCGAGGCAGAGATCCAGAACCTGATCGTTACTGGCCTGTTGCTCGGTGATGCCCCACCGCAGATCGATGTCGATCAGGTGAACGCGGTGCTTTTCGAGACGTTCCCTCAGCGCAGGAAAGACCCGTTTGACGAGCCAGTCCCGCTCGGCGTGCATGTCGCGGAACGTGGACGAGATGAAGACACGAACGGTCCGCCAGTCAGCCGGCATCGATGGCCCTCCCGGAGAAGAAGTGATGCCAACAGACTACCCGGAATCAGACCGGGAATCGAATGCGAGGATCAAAACTCGGTTTGCTTCACGGTGACCGTTGGGCCGCAGATTTCGCGTAGCAGGTACCGAACGGTGCCGGAGAGAAATGCGGTGAGTTCTCCGAGTGCGGCACGAGAAATATCGAGTTCACGCACCAGGATCAATTCGCGCCGGAATCCTCTGCATTTCCCCGTCCACTCTTGCCTGAGATTATCGCGGTGATCACACTGACGACACCACAGCACCCATCGTGGCGGCCGATCGCGACTTCCGAAAGTTGCCCCGGTCGACAACCCCGACGCGAGTTCAGGACTACGCGAAATCGCGTCGGTGATATCCACCGAACGCACTTCCGTCGACTGCTCCGGTCACATCGGCCTGAGCATGCCTTGGCAGAAGCACGGACACCTTGCGGAAACGCAGTCACTCGCTCAACCTCGAATCCCCGTCAACACGCGAATAGAAACCCCGCCGCGACCGGCGATTCCAGCACGGCCTCGTCGTCGTCCGGCTCAGAAGGCAGGAACGTTTCCGATCCTTCAGCCTCGTCGACAACGACGTTCGATTCCCCCAGCTTCGACCAAGCCCGCTGAGCGTCGAGGTCATCCAAGCGTTCGGCCAGACTCTTCGCCAGCGCCATCTCGACGCTGCCGTCGTCACCGGCCAGGGCGGCCAGTCCATCGCTGGAAAACCGGCCTTCCACCGCCTGGGCAGCGGTGAGCTTTCTGCCCATGAGCGTCATGGCCCGTTCCTGCATCGTCCCTTCGTAGTAGAGATAGATCACGCGACAGGAAAGCTGTTGTCCGATCCGCCAGGAACGCCGCGACGCCTGCCGCAGCGTGAACGTGTTGTAGCCGGTTTCGTAGAAGATCAGCGTCGAGAAGTTGTGGCGGCCGCCCTTGTCGAACAGGTCGAGACCGGTCTCAACCAGCTTCGGGTGCGAGATTACGATGTCGGCTTCCGGTCCATGCTCAGCAATCCACTCCTCCCGCTGGGCCAGAGGCACCGACGAACGGAGCACTTTCACCGACAGTCCCTGAGCAGACAGCAACCGCTCCAGCCGACCGGCGACGTCCCGCTTGTCGGTGAGCTGCACGAACACCCAGGACTGTCGTCCCTCGTCCTTCTCCCGCTGCACCAGTTCGATCAACTTCCGTTCCTTGGGACGGATCGTCGTCGAATGCAGGTTCTTCGGCTGCGTCACCTCGTGAAACCTGAGCTTGTTGCCGTCGTCATCCCGGTCCCAGTAGCCGACTGCCTCCCAGCCGTAGGGATGATCCGGATACGCCAGCAACGTGTTGAGCATCGTTCCCAGGAGCCGCCGATCGCCCCGGACCACCATCTGCTTCAGGGCGGCAGTGATGTGCCGCTCGATCCGCCGGTACTCACGGGCGGTCTCGTCATCCATGGCGACCGGCTCGACAATCTCCCGCAGTTCGGGCAGGTTATCAGCGACTTCTTCCAGCGACAGGAACACGGTGTTGCCAATCAGGTGCCGTCCGAACAGCGTCGGCATGATGCCGGGCCGGACGGTTTTCACCTTCGTCGTCCCGCCCCGGCTCATCCGGTTCTCGACACCGCCTCCGTCCCGTTCGATGATCTTGGTCTCGATCCGGCCGTAGCGTTCGGAGAACGCCGTCACCTGATTCCACCGGAAACCCTCCTCCACCAGCGTTCGGGGACACATCCGGAACAGCAGCGGCCGGAGATGCTCGGCGTAGCCGCCGATCAGCGTCCCGGTGAGCGCAATCACCTTTTTACAGGCGGCAACGAGCGACCCGGCAGCGTTGGCCTGGGCGGTGTTGGCTCCCTTTTCCTCATGGACTTCGTCCAGGATCAGGTAGTCAAACACGCCGCGCAGGCGTTTCTGGATGTAGCGGGCCGGTTCCCAGCGGTTGATCTCGCGTGTGTACTGCCAGAGCGCTGCACCACATTCGCGTTCCTGCCCCGTCACCGGATCGGTGACTGTGGCGAGGCAGGTGTGCTTCTTGCGGGCGAGCTGTTTCGGTGAAATCAGCGTCCTTTTCTTATCCATCACGGGTTGCCCGCAGTCGGGGCAGAGTGCCTGGCCGTGTTTCATGATGAATGCCGCCCGCCACTTCGCTCCGAGCTTGGCGCGGTCGCGGGAGATGATCGACCAGGTTGGCTGCTTCACTGTTCGCGGGAACTCCAGCAGATCGCGGAATGAACGGATCTGGCGGACCTGAGCGCCGGGGATCGTGTTCTTGATCTCCCGTTCCCATTTTTTGCAGAGCTGGCCGGGGCAGAAGACCAGCGCCTGGTACGGCTTCCCTGCGGCGTGGGCATGGACGGCCGCCATCCCCATCAGCGTTTTCCCGGTTCCCATCTCCCCCACCATCAGTAGCGCCTTCTGCCGCCTGAGCGCTTTCACGGAGGCCGTGATGACGTGCGCCTGCGGCTCGAACGGGGACCGGTTGAACCTGGGCAGTTCCGCCGAATCACGGCCGGGAACATGCAATGGTGCCATGGACCGCTGGGCCTGCTGGCCCAGGAGTGGTCCAAAACGGGTCAGGTAATCGTCGAGTGTTTCACATTCGTGCAAAGTGATCCTCCCTTGAAGATTCGGGCGGGTGGTTGTGGTTGATCGAGGCGCAGCGAGAGCGGGGCACAGTTTTGAAGTCAGTATCAATCACAGGAGAAGGCGTCAGTCGGCGATCGAGACGGGCGACGGGGGCATTTCATCCAGTAATCGCTGCATCCGCTCTTCGAGCTGACGAGTCAGGTTGGAAACGACCGCTTTACGGTCGCTCGACCCGGCGGCGTCCGGCGAATGATCGACGGCAATCGGATCACCCAGCGATGCCACGACTCGTCTCGGAGCGCAGACCGACGTACGGCTTTTCCCCAGCACGTCTTCCGCGAACTTGTCGATCGTCTCCGCGATCCGCTCAATCGTTGGCGACTGAACCACGTAGTCCCCGGGATAGCTGAAAAGCTGGACGCAGAAGAAGACATCGTCCAGAGCGTTGGAATGCTGGGCGGTGTCCGAGCCATCTCCCCCTGCATCAATGCGTTTGATGATCTGATGTCGCAAAGCCTTGATCCGCTCGGGCGCGGTCGCGTTCGCCTTGGGCTGCCCGTAGTGTTCTTCCCATTGACTGAGGACGGCGTCCCGCAGGGCTGCCACTCGATCCGGCAGCGGCCCGGCCGAAGTGCTCCCCAGGTACTCCAGTTCCTTGAGCGCCAGCGGTCCCTCAGCAAACCGGTAGATCCGTTCAGCCAGATCCAAATGCCGCTGCGGCCGCCAGAAGATCTTGGTCTCCAGTTCGTCCATCACCTTCAGGAGTTCCGGCCTCGGGTCTTCCAGATACTGGTACTTGATCGCGGTGGGAACGATTGCCAGAGGCCGTTGACCACGTCTGACCGCCGAAAGTGCGATGGCAGCCGCACCTTCCCGAAGCGGCGTCAGTCGATCATTGACGTGGTAAACCTCGCCTTCCGGAAAGATGACGAGTGGGGCAGGCTCATCGGAGAGGATCTGGACCGCCTGTTTGAAGGCGCGGATATCAGTCCCTTCCCGGTCCACGCTGAACACGCCATGCTTCCGCAGCACAAACCGGCCCAGCCGCTTCGATTCGTCAAAGAGCTGCCAGGCGGCCATGAAGTAGAACGGCTGGCCGACTTGATCTGCCACGTGCTGCATGATGTAGGCGTCCGCTGAGCCGGGGTGATTCGGCGTGATCAGGATCCCCTGTTCGCGCTGCATCGCATCCCGCAAATGCTCGACGCCATGCACCTGAATCTCATTGACGAGATGTGCGCACCGCTGAGCCATCCTTCTAAACGGGCGACACAATGACACCCAGAAGCGACTGAGCTTCGGAGACCACCATTGGGGGGGTGCCTGATGAGGGCGATTTCGCATTGATGCACTTATCGAGAGACGACGGAGCCAGACCCAGTGTACGCGCCGACCTCCGTTACTCCAGCGAGTGACGGCACAGTCTTGTGGGTGTGCAAAACTGAGAGTCACACCGCGATCGGCAGCGGCGCTCGGTCGGCGAGTATCTTGTCCAGGTCCTCGCTGCTGGCGCTCAGCGCGGCCGCCTCACACTGGAAATTGGGCAGCGGCCTCAGCAGTTCCCGCTGCAGCAACTCTTCGTTGAGCCAGGGAAGCCAGCTTCTGAGTATAGGAGTGGTGAACCGCTCACTCCGCAACTCGGCCCACAGCGAGGCGTCGTCGAGCGTAGGAATCAGTCCCGTGCGATTGGCGATCGCCAGCAGTTGCCAGGTCTGAAAGCCAAGCCGGTGGGCATGGAACTGGTAGCCATTCGGCCAGCGGCGGAGTTCGGTCCGGTGTCCCGGCAGGTTGGTCCGGAACCGAGCATTGCCGGTGGACAGCGCCGCCCGGAACGCCTTAACCGACGTGTGCGGACCGGCGAGCGAGGCGACCATCAGCGGCCGCTGCCCGTCCACCTGATCGTAGGCCAGGGCGCTGCACCGCAACGAAAACGAACTGTCCCGGCTGACCAGTTCGATCGAACCGATCGCCGTCTCTGTCGTGTCTGGGGGCAAATCTATTCTCCTTCAAAGGTCTTGATCCGGCCGTCGACGCCGACAGTCCGGACAGTGAGCGTGATCTTCTCGCTGAGGCAGGTTTTCGTGGTGACGGAGCCGTCCGCGTTGTCGGACTGCTCGACGCCCGCGACGTATTGCGTCTTCTTCGCCGTCCCCCGCACGACGTGCGGCGGCTCTCCCACCGGGTGGACGATGCCGTCCAGGTGACCCGAGGCCAGCAGCAGCGCGATATGCCCCTTCCCGAGGCTCAGCGGAGGTTCGACCAGCTGTGAGCCGGCATGCGGCTGCAGGTGACGCTGCAGTGGTGACACCCGTAGGGCCTCCCGCAGTTCGGTCTCCGTCAGTTCGACCTTGATGAAGCGGGTTGGTTTCCGACCCGGCGGAATGTCGTACACATGCGGCGGCTGCAGTTCGTGATTCCAGTTGAGGGACCAGGGAGACCGGGGCCTCTCCAGTCGCCTGCCGAAGACGATCACCTCTTTGTAGGGGCGGTAGTGCTCGGGGAACGGTTCGATGGAGATCTTCTCGAACCATTGGATGAACAGCTGCCTGAACGTCCAGTGAGTCGACGTTGATTCGGAGATGACGCAGATCACTCCCCCCGGAGCGAGCCAGTCAATCGCCTGTCCCAGGAACTGCAGTTCGACCCGGTCACCGCCTCCCATCTGATCATCGAACGGGGGATTGACCCAAGCGAGCGAGAACGTGCGGCGTGTGCAGGCGACGCCCAGTGCGCTGGCGGGACCAAGGATGTGAGAATCCGGGAGCAGTGATTGGGATGTGGCAGCTCGCTCGGGATCGAGTTCGATGCCGTACACGTGATCAACGGCAACATCGAGCGTTTCAGTGAGTTGCTGCAATGCGGCTCCCTCGCCGCAGCACGGGTCCAGTAGACAGAAAAAGCCGCCCTGAGGCGGCTTGAGAAACGTGGCGGCATGCGCCACGGCGTCAGGCGGAGCGGGGTAGAACCCCACGGCGATCGCACGTTCAAACCGCTTGAAATGCGGCGTAAATGCGGTCCAGTACGGCTTCGTCCCAGCCGGCGCGGAGGCGTTTGCCGCGGATGCTGTCTTTGAGTGTCGTGTCCTGCTGAAGAATGTTCAAAGAAAGTCGACGGAACGCGGCGGCCACTTCGGGCGCCGATCCGGTCCGAATCCGGCTGGCGTCCTCTGAAAAAGTTACATCCAGAACATAGTGCTGGCTGTTCTCGATCGACCAATGGTCCCGCAGCAACTGGTTCAGTCGCCGGACGCGCGGCGGCAGGCTGCTGAGGAAGAAGACCACGTCGTGGGTCTCTTGCAACTCGCCCTGTTTGTCGCGCGTCGTGCTGTGTCGGTACAGCATGCCGATCGATCGGAGCGACGGCCAGCGGGCGAACACCTGCTCGCCTTTCGGCGCGGCGATGACGTAGCAGGCCCGCTGTTCGATGCGGCCGTGTGATCGCCGCTTCGCGCTGATCTGTTTGCGAAGACCGTCGATTTGGTAATCGTCCTCCGCGTACTGCGCGAACAACTCGGAGAGGCGCTGGTGGAGTTGCGGCTGGTTCTGTTTGACGGTCAACACATAGTCGGCCTCGCGTTCGACAATCGCGCGAGCCGTCTCCACCTGGCAGTGCATGGCGTCCAGCGTGACCACGGCCCCGTCCAGTTCCAG
>QQVO01000054.1 GCA_003388505.1 Planctomycetota bacterium | reverse complement strand
GTCTACGAAGGTCTCGCGTCCGTCGTTCCCGGAATGACCTGGTTCCGGCTGCCCTCACGCGTCCTGTTCTTCACGTCGTTCGCCACGGCGGTGCTGGCGGCGTTGGCCGTCAGTGAACTCAACAAGCGGCTTTCGCGCAGGAGCGTCGCGCTGGCCTGTGCCGTCGGGGCTGTCCTGTTGTTGACCTGCACCGCCGAATTGACACGCTTCGCGCACCACGTCACCGACACGGCCCGTCTGCAATCCCTCGAGCAGCGCGACCCCCAACTCCTGTCGCTCCTGCAGCAGACGCAGGACGACGGCCGTTCCCAGCGCGTCCTGACGATTCAGGAGATTCTGAGCGACCTCGATGCGGCGAACGCCGGGATCGCCAAGCTCCGCGGCTACGAACCGGCCGGGCCGGCCAGGTACCTGTTGCTGACGGCAATGCTGCACGAGAGCGAAGAGAACACGTTCGAGCCGATGGGCTTCCTGCCGGGAGACGTGACCGAACTCAACGACACGCTCCTGGACCTGACGTCGGTTCGCTACGCGCTGCAACTGCGCGACCCTGGGGAACCGCCGGCGGAAATCGAGGGATGGCGGCGGGTTCGGTCAGCCCGCGTCTTCAGCAACGTCGTCAGCCGTCGCGCCGCAGGAAACCGGTTCTATTACACCTACGATCTGCTGGAGAATGAGTCGGCGCTGCCCCGCGCGTTCATCGTGGGCAAAGTTCGGGAACTCGACGGACTCAGGGAGTTCCAGATCGCTCTTCCGAATTTCGACCCGCGAAAAGAAGTGGCGCTCAAACAGGACGTGCTTCCCGAGGGCCCCCGGGCCGCGTTCCGACCCGCGCACATCACCGGCGACTCACCCAACCGATTGGAAATCAGCGCACACCTCGACGCGCCCGGTTATCTCGTTGTGTCCGACCTGTGGTATCCAGGGTGGACCGCGCAACTCGGCGACACCGAGTTACCGGTTCTGGAAGCGAATTTCGGTTTTCGCACGATCCCGCTTCCCGCCGGATCGCATCGAGTTGAGTTGGCCTACGTGCCGCGCGGACTGTTCCCCGGAGCGATGATCTCGGTGCTCACGCTGCTGAGTATCACACTCATCGTGAAGAAAGAAACGAGAAAGCACCGTGAGGTCGGGGACTCGCATGGGTCTGTTGTGGACGAACCGCCGCCTGCGAATCGGTTGCCGCCGGTGCGTGAAACCGTTTTTCCAGTCATTGCGAATCGATGAGCCAGTCCCACACACCCGGAATACCGTTGCGAGAACGGCTGGCCCAACCGGTCGACGTCGCCGCCATTGCCGTGTTTCGCATCGTGTTCGGTCTGGTGCTCCTGTGGGAGGTCGTCCGCTTCTTCTCCTACGGGTGGATCCGCAGCTACTACATCGACCCGCCGGTGCATTTCACCTACCCCGGGTTCGCCTGGGTGCAGCCGCTGCCCGGCGAGTGGATGTACGGCTTCTTTGCTGTCATGGGCCTGCTGGCGTTATGCGTCATGGTGGGATTCGCCTATCGGCTCAGCATGCCGCTCTTGACGTTTGGCTTCTGGTACTGGTTTCTGCTCGAAAAAGCCCGCTATCAGAATCACTTCTATCTGATCGGTCTGTTGGCGCTGATCTTGTGCTGCATCCCGGCGCACGCCGCATTTTCGTTCGATTCCTGGAAGAAACCCGAAACGCGACGGTCGACAGTCCCCGCCTGGATGCTCTGGCTATTGCGGTTTCAGATCGCGATTCCGTTCGTGTACGGCGGGATTGCCAAGATCACGCCCGACTGGCTGCGTGGAGAACCGATGCGGATCTGGCTGGAAGAGCAAGCCGGTTTGCCGGTGATCGGGCCCTGGTTCACCGAAGAGTGGGTCGTCTACTTCTTCTCCTACGGCGGACTGATCTTCGATCTGGTCATCATCCCGCTCTTGATCTGGCGCAGAACGCGGGTCTGCGCCTACTGTCTGGCGCTCGCGTTCAACCTGACGAATTCGCAGCTCTTCCACATCGGCATTTTCCCCTGGTTCCTGATCGGCGCGACGACCATCTACTTCGAGCCCGACTGGCCGCGGCGGGTTATCCGAAAACTGCGAGGCGGAATCGAAAGCGCGAATTCGATCGCTCCGCAGACAGGAGGGCGACCGCGGCTCTCACGCGGGCTCTGCGGCGCATTGATCGTCTATGCCGCACTGCAATGTGCAATTCCCTTCCATCACTACCTGTATCCCGGTCCGTCGGTATGGAGCTACGAGGGCGAATACTTCGTCTGGCACATGCGGCTGGCGACGAAGATCTCGGGAATTCGCTTCCACGTGACCGATCCTCAGACCGTTCAATCCGTCGTCCACGACCCGAACGAACTGCTTCCGCTGTGGCAAGCCGATCTGATGTCGGTCAACCCGGAGATGATCCGGCAGTACGCCCACTTCCTGGCGGAGCGGTCCTCTGGTCAGTCTGGAAAGAGGGTCGAAGTACGCGCTGAGGTGCTCAATTCTCTGAACGGCCGCGAACCCCAGCCATTGATCGACCGCCAGGTCGATCTGGCTGCGATCCCGTTCTCAATCCGGCCCGCAGACTGGATCGTCCCCCTCGAAGACCCCCTCCCCGGAACCTGGCGACCCGACCCCGCCGTGGCCGCCCGCCTGTTGTCCGAAAATCCCCGCTGAGCCGGCCTTCCGACGCCAATGCCGCCCCTCGCGTAACGTCACTCAAAGCCCACGGGCTGCGCCCCGTGGGCCGCGCCTTCCTCCGCAAGAAGTAGGCCCGATCAAGGAGCGCAGCGACGCCGCTCCGGCAACGCGATGGAGGCCGACGTGCGTCGATACCGCTCCTGCCGGACCGCCGCTGACCTTGAACCGGCCTACAGCCCCTCAAAGCCTACGGGCTGCGCTCCGTGAGCTTTGATTGTTCAATCGTGAAACGATGGTTTGGGTGCCACTGGCTTTGCCAGTGCATCGCGGAGTAAACGTCCTTTCTGGTTCGCACTGGCAACGACAGTGGCGCCCGTCAATTCAGCCTGGATCAGCCACTACTTCTCAGCCGTGATCGTCGCCCATTACCCTCCCGCCTCCCGGCCGGAGTGACCGTAGGTTGTCATCCCGCGATCAGTTCAGCGCTAACCGTGTATCCGCGTGGAAGCGCCGGTTGTTACGAATATGCGCAAAACACGGAGTGTAAGGGTTTTATCGCCTTCGGCATGAGGTGTGCTTCGGGAGAGAATCGCACGAGTCGACAGTGCAAGCGGGTCGCCTGTCTGCAGCGGGCTGCCTCAACCACAAACCGTTTCATTTCAACAGAATGCGAAAGAGTAACCCCATGAAGAACCTTGTAATGCGCCTCTGGCGCGACGAGGCCGGCTTCGTCGTCTCGACGGAACTGATCCTCATCGCCACCATCCTGGTGATCGGTGTGATCACTGGCCTCGTGACCATCCGTGACGCCGTCGTGACCGAACTGGCCGACGTCGCCGACGCCATCTCAGAAGTCAACCAGAGCTACGTCTGGGGTGGTATTACAGCTCACTGTGCCACCACTTCTGGCTCAACGTTCGTTGACCAGACGGACTTCTGTGAAACTCCGGGAGGCGGACGAAGCGGCGACCAGGACCCTGCCGCTGGCGCCCAGTGTGTTGATATCTGCCTGGGCGTGGGAACGTTGGGCAGTGAAGATGATTGAGGTCCTGTAGCCATCTCTCGCTTGGAGATGCTGTCTTGCTCCACAGTGAGAGGGTTCAGCTAACGTCGACCATGCATTGCCTGGAGAGGAACATCGATATTTCCTCTCCAGGCATGTTTTGAACCAACGGTACGGAGATTGCACAGAATGCTCTGCGAGGAGGACGCCGTGGATCGTAGAAACCGGCAGCGTTTATTGCAGCGGCTCTTGCAGGACGAATGCGGGGCGATCGCCGGCGCCGATTACATCCTGGCAGTGACAATTCTCACTGTCGGTGCCGTCACCGGGCTCGCCACAGTTCGCGACGCCGTCGTCCAGGAATTCGGTGACCTCGCCATCGGCATGGAGACGATCGACCAGTCCTACACCGTGAATGCCACGTTTGCTAACGGGCAGACGATTCAGTTCGGTTTCGACGATCCCGAACCGACCGGCCTGGAGGACGAGGAAGGGATGCCGCCGCACGGAATCGAAATCTGTGATCAGGTTTCACTCGGAACCGAGTCAAATTGAGACTGAATCGTCTGAACGTCGGCGTTGTCAAAAAACATATCGTTCAAGCCAAGTCAATCGAGGAATTCATCATGGGGCGCGTCTCTTCTGGAACGATGACCGTCGCAATCGTCGCCATTCTGGTGGGACTCGGCGGCGCGTTCGTCGTTCGACAGCACCTCCACGAACCGACCGTGCCGCCCATGCCGGTGCTTGATGTAACGGACGACGACATCGTTGTCCCCGTGGCCCTCACGGATCTGGAACCGGGCCGCGTGCTCTCAATCAACGACGTTGCGCTACGTAGGATGTCGCGCGACCAGTTCGCGAAGAGCAAATACGCCGGACTGCCGTTTCTCCGAGTCACGGAACAGATTGCGAACCGGACGCTTCGAACCGCGTTAAAGCAGGGCGACGCCTTCCTGCCGGACTTGCTCTACCCCGAAGGCATGGGCCCCGATCTCGCCGAACGCCTGCAGGCCGGCTACCGCGCCGTCACCGTCCCCATCGAGAACATCGGAGCCGTCCAGGGTTTCGCCCGCTCCGGGTCGTTCGTCGACGTCCTCTTCCGCGTCGAACCGGACGAACAGTCCGATCGCCCCGAAGTCACGCTGACCCTGCTCGAACGCGTCGAGGTGCTCGCGATCGACACCTTCACCCAGCCCGGCCAACAGGTTCAACTGGAGCAGGACGGCAGCGTCACGCTCGCCGTCAGCCCCCATCAGGCCAAAATCCTCAAAGTCGTCGAAGACCGCGGAGCACTGACGCTCACCCTCCGCAATCCCGATGACCAGTTCGAGTTCGTACCCTTCGATCTCGGAATGGGCGAAGGCCTGAGCCAGGACCATCCTCAGCACAGCGCCGTCCCCGCACGCAACATCTCCGCCAGAGAAGACCTCGCAGTCGCCGATTCCTTGAACGACGCCCTCAACAGCGCCAGCGAACGCGTCACGCTCGAAGACCTCCTCGGCCTGCCTCGCCGGCCGCGAAAGGTCCAGATGGAGATCTACCTCGGTTCCAACCTCGAAGTTCGCGAATTCAACGAATTCAGCACCTCGAATACCGACGTCATCCGCCAGGGCGGCCGGATTCAGACGCCCATCGCAGCGCAGCCCACCGGCCGGGACGACACCTCCACAGTCTCCACGCGCACCCCGCGCCCCTTCCGCGCCGATTCCGCGGCGCAATGAAGTCTGACGCGTCTTGAACGCATTAGCCGCCCGACCGGTCGCGTGGACCGTCCTCTCTTCGTCAGCGAGAAAGTTGTTGCATGTCGCCAATGCAGTCGCGAACGATGCTCGTCGACCCGTCCAGCGATTTCGATGAAATCGACGAGCGGGAACTCACCTTCCAGCAGCGCAAGGTCGCGATTCACGAAAAGCTCGTCGACTCGCTCGACCTCTCCATGCTGGCCCACATCCCCCAGGAGCAACTCGCCGAGGAAGTGCGCTCCGTCGCGGCCGAGATCACCGCCGAAGAGTGGCCCGACATTTCCGCCGACGAGCGGGACCGCCTGCTGGAAGAACTCTACGACGAAGTTTTCGGACTCGGACCCCTCGAACCGCTGATGCGCGACGATTCCGTCAGCGACATCCTGGTCAACCATCCGCACGAGATCTTCGTCGAGCGCCGCGGACGGCTCGAATCAGCCGGAGTCATCTTCGCCGACGAACCCCATCTGATCCGCATCATCCAGCGCATCGTCTCCCGCGTCGGCCGCCGCATCGACGAAGTCAGCCCTATGGTCGACGCCCGTCTCGCCGACGGCTCCCGGATCAACGCCGTCATTCCGCCCCTCGCCCTCGACGGCCCCAGCCTCTCGATCCGCCGCTTCGGTCGCAACCCGCTGCAGATCGAAGACCTCATCGAATGCCACTCCATCCCGCAGGACATCGTTGAGTTTCTCGCGGCGGCCATCGACGCCCGCGTCAGTTTCCTCATCTCCGGCGGCACCGGCGCCGGCAAAACCACGCTCCTCAACGCGCTGACCAAGTTCATCCCGGTCGACGAGCGACTCGTGACCGTCGAAGATTCGGCCGAACTCCAACTTCAGCACCGGCACGTCGTCCGGCTCGAAACCAGGCCCCCCAACAACGAAGGCGCCGGCGAAATCACCCCCCGCGCGCTCGTCCGCAACAGCCTCCGCATGCGGCCCGACCGCATCATCATCGGCGAAGTCCGCGGGGCCGAAGCCCTCGACATGCTCCAGGCCATGAACACCGGACACGAGGGCTCCCTGACGACCATCCACGCTAACGACACCCGCGACGCGCTCGCCCGGCTCGAACTCATGGTCGCCATGAGCGGCTTTGAACTCCCCATTCCCGTCGTCCGCCAGTACATCACATCCGGAATTTCGCTAGTCGTGCACCTGTCCCGCCTCAAGGGGGGCGTCCGCCGCGTCATGCAGATCTCCGAGATCGTCGGCGTCCGCGAGGGAGGCTTCCACCTCGAAGATGTCTTCGGGTTCGAACAGACCGGCGTCGATGAGTTGGGAGTCGCCCAGGGCGAGTTCTTCTTCACCGGCTACCGCCCGATGTGCCTCAGCCAACTCCGCGCCGCAGGACTGAGATTGCCGGACGAAATGTTTGACAAGCGTCGCGTCCCTGTGGGAGTGTGAAGCGTCGGGCGTCGACATGCGAAAGTTTCCAAAAGCCCGATTGCTGCGGAGACAAGTTGACTGGCGTGAAGACATGTTGTCGGCAATCAGTGGAGTCCCCGGAACGCACGCAGCCTGCGTGCGTCCCACCGCCAATCGGCGAGCCGCCGGAGTAAGCCGGCGGTCACTCACGAGTCGCTCCACGCACCCTCAACTCGGCAACGTCAGTCCCATGCACCATGCACGCCGCACGGAAAGAGGAGTTCAATCCAGGTGGGATCGTCGGAAGTCGTTCTGATTGCGTTTGGTTCAGTGGCGCTCATCGCGCTCGCCGCCGCGCTCGTGTTGCGCGATCTCTTCTTCCCGCAGAAAGTCGCTGCCGGGTCGGTCGCAGCGAACGGAGACCGGACGATCCGGCGTCTGCCGACCGTCTTCGACCAGGCCCCCGCCAAAACGCTCACCGGCCGCATCGATCAGGGTTTCGATCGACTCGTCCTCGAAACGGGATACGAGATCACGCCCGCCGTCGGCTTCATGCTCGTCGTCTGCTCGGCGCTGCTGCTGGGTGGAGGCTTCTGGCTCTACTCCAACGAACCTCTCGCCGGAGTGGCCGGCGGACTCCTCGGCGTCATCTTCCCTCTGGCCGTGATGGCCGTCCGCCGCAGCCGCCGCATGAACGAAGTCCGCGAACAGTTGCCCCACCTGCTCGACATGCTCGCCCGCACCACCCGCGCCGGGCAATCGATCGAACAGGCCGTCCACTTGATCGGCGAAGAGGCCGAAGGCGTCCTCGCGGCCGAGTTCCGCCGCTGCTCGCAGCAACTCGAAATGGGACGGAGTTTTGAAAAAGTCTTCAAATCGCTGGCGGCCCGGCTGAGGCTGGTCGAAATGCGGATCCTCGCGACCACGCTCATCGTCCAGCGGCAGACGGGCGGCCGGCTTTCGGAAACTCTCGAACGCATGGCCGCCGTCGTCCGGGACCGGCTCAACGCCCACCGCCAGATCAAGGCCTCCACCGGCGCGGGCCGCACCTCCACACTCGTCATCAGCGCCATCGGTCCCATCGCCTTTCTCGGCCTCTTCCTCCTGCACCGGCCCCACGTTCAGTACATGCTCGACGACCCCACCGGACAGTTGCTGCTCTGGATCGCCCTCCTCCTCGAAATCGTCGGCCTCCTCTGGGTCTTCACGCTCCTCAAAAAGGAAGAAACGTAGATCGCTCTCAACCCGTAGCCGAAGTCGTCAGACTTCGGACCAACCCGTAGCCGAAGTCGTCAGACTTCGGACAAATCCGTAGCCGAAGTCGTGAGACTTCGGACCAATCCGTAGCCGAAGTCGTGAGACTTCGGACACATCCCGTTTAGCCGCGACCCACAGGCGAGCGCTCTATTCGTCCAAACAACGATCCCGTCATGCCCACCGATCCCAACCTCTGGCTCAACATCATCACGGCCGCTTCCTTCGCCGGCATCGTGATCGTCGTCCTGCTCTTCGGCCTCACGATCGTGGGCGCCCGCAAACGCGTGCGGAACATCGCCGACGTCGAATCAAAGATCGGCAGGCAGCGTCCCAGCCGCTTCCGCGTCGCGCTGGCCGGCGCCATTCCCCAGTCCGAGAAGGAACAGAAAAGCCTGGAGCAGGACCTCAAACGCGCCGGCTTCTACGGCCCCAACGCCATCATCGAGTTCCTCGCCACCCGCAACTTCATCGTCGTGGGCGTCATCGTGCTCGGCGGCTCACTGGCGATCCTCGCCGACCCCGGCAGCACGCTCCCCAAAACGATCCTCATCGCCACCGCCGTCACGGCCGCGCTGGCCTACATCCTGCCCCGATCGCTGCTGCGGTCGCAGGCCAATCGCCGCCTGGGACGAATTCAAAGGGGACTCCCCGACGCGCTCGACATCATCCGCATGTGCCTCACCGGCGGTCTCCCGCTGCGCGACTCACTGGAGCGGGTGTCGCACGAAGTGGAATTCTTTCATCCCGACGTCGCCGTCGAACTCGAGGTCGTCCGCCGCCACGCCGAGGCCGACACGATGACCAAGGCCCTCAAGGAGTTCGCCCGCCGCATGAACGCCCCCGACGTCAACGCCCTGGCCTCGCTCGTCTCGCAGACGGAGCGCACCGGAACCCACGTCGCCGTCGCCGTCACCGACTTCGCCGACAGCGTCCGCCGCCAGTTCCGTCAACGGGCCGAAGAACGCGCCAGCAAGTCGACCGTCAAAATGCTCTTCCCGGTCATCTTCTGCCTCGCACCGCCGGTCTTCATCCTGCTGCTCGGGTCGCCCATCCTCCAGCTCAGAAACTTCGTCAAGGAAGCCCACGCCCCCGGCGGCGTCCTCAACCCCGACTCCTACGAGTCCCTCGAACTCGGCGAAGACGCCCCGCAGACTCCATAGCCGGACCGCACCGCGGTGTCGCATGCGACCCTATGTCGATAATGAGTCGCGACTGCCTGGAAGCGAAATTCGCATTATCAGACGGGAATTGGTGGCGTTCTTTGCGAGTGTCGATAGCACGAGCGGACTGATGCGCCGTCCGAACTGGAATGCTTCGACCGAAGTTCGCTCGAATTGGGGCTGACGACGACTCACGCAAGTTGAGCCGGGATCACGCGAATCGGTTCAGGGCATGCGCACGGCCGAACGAGCGCGAGCCTGTTGCATACACTTCGCTGCCTCGAACCCGCGCAACCCCCTCCGACCATGCGCCATGAGCCGCGATCCAACTGTCATCCGCCACGACCCGTTGGCCATCGATCCCGCGCAACACGAATGCCGTCCCCCAGACTCCCATGCTTCGCCGGGCTCTCATTAATATCGAAACACCCGTCTCACCCGCTTCCGGGGCGCACTTTTTCCCGTAGACTTAAAGAGTTGCCCGAATCCCCGCAAAAGAACGCGGTCAACCCTTTACAACAGCCCCCGAAACCCGAGACACCACCCCCACCCCAACCAACCCCCTCACCCCGCCTCCCGCGCACCGACCAGCCACCAGCCACCCGCCATCGACCATGCAACAGCAAAAGCAGAGAAAGGCCCGCCGGATGGGATGGATGCTGGCGATCGTCGGAGTCGGGGCCGCCTTCGCGGCCGCCGTGGTCCTGCTCTCGTGGCGGCGGCCGGAGTTGGGAATTCAGGACGGCCGGCTCAGGCCCTGTGGCGAGCGGCCGAACTGCGTCTGCAGCCACGCCGCCGCCGGAGACTCCGCAATCGCCCCGTTATCACTCGACGGCGACGCCAAGACGGAATTCCGGCGGCTCAAGAACATCGTCAGCCGAATGCCGGGCGCGAGATTGATCGAGGACGGCCCGGACTACCTGCGGTTCGAATTCTCAACCCCCATCATGCATTACGTCGACGACGTGGAATTCCTGCTCGACGCCGACTCGGGAATCATTCACGTCCGCAGCGCCTCCCGCGTCGGTTACTCCGACATGGGAGCGAACCGCCAGCGCGTGGAAGCAATTCGAGAGCGATTCGAACAGCCCACGGGGCAGGGAGGGTGACCAGTCGCTACGCGACCGAATCGGATTTCGTCAGCTCAAACAGGAGAACTTCGCGGCCGTGGCGTTCATAGGTTTCGATGCGGCGCATGCCGAGTTTTTCGACGACGCGGAGCGAGGCCAGATTGGCCGACTGGACGGTCGCGATGATCCGGTCGAACCCGAGGGAGTCAAAGCCGAAACGAACGACCTGCCGCGCCCCTTCGGTGGCGAGACCACGGCCCCAGTATTCCGGGGCCAGCCGCCAGCCGATCTCCGGGGCGGAGTCGCTGTCGATGAAGCCGCAGTATCCGATGAGACGGTCATCGGTCGTGTCGATGAGGGTCCACAGGCAGAAACCGAGATCTGCCGCGGCGGCGAAGTTGCGGTCAAGAAACTGTCCGGTCCGCTCGCGGCCCCACGGGGCTCCGTCGGCGACGAACTGCATCGCCTGCGGATCGCAGCAGATGGCGTGGAATTCGTCGAGATCGGCGGTGGTCCACTCCCGGAAAGCAAGCCGGTCAGTCTCAGGAGGAATGGGCATGCGGCCGGTTGGACACCAGTTCGGAAAGAGTCCACAACAATTTCGAGTATGGCAGCGGCGCGTGGGGCCCGCAATCCGGCTCCGTGACGTGTCGTCGTCGTAGCGACAGGTTTTCAACCTGTCGGGACAGGATGGAATCCTGTCAGTTACACACAACTTGTCTCGGGCTGGACCCGAGGAACAAAGCCCAAGGGATTCTCGAATAGGACACGGATTTCCACGGATTTGGCGGATCAGCACAGATTTGGGGGGTATTCCTCAAAAGGTGGCAGCGCCGAGACTGCATCGATCCAGGCGTGAATACTCTGCACTCCACAGAAAGCAATCAACGAAAATCGGTCCAATCCGTGGTCATCCGCGTTCCATTCGAATCTCTCGGAGAGTCCCTCGAACGGGGATCGAGAGATGTGTGTAAACGACAGGGATGGAATCCTGTCCTACTTCAACCACCGCATCGGTCGCATAGCAAGGCAATCCGCGTGCGCGCTTCTTCAATCCCCGTCAATCGCCGTTGATTGAGCGGCGGAGGCGATTGTGCGATGCTCGGGCCGGTTGAGGAAGTCATTCGATCAGTGAGGTGCTGCAGTGAGTCAGTCGGAGCAGGAGTTTGCCGGCCGCGTGGCGCTGGTGACCGGTGGGTCGCGCGGGATCGGAAGGGCCTGCGTGCTGCAACTGGCCGAAGCGGGGGCCGACGTGGCGATCAACTACGTCTCCCGCGAGGACGCCGCGCGGGAAACGGCGGAAGCGGCCGGGAAGTTCGGCGTCCGCACGCACGTGGTGCAGGCGGACGTCTCCTCAGCCGACGACGTGCACCACATGGTCGAAGAAGTCACATCGTCGCTGGGGCCCGTCGATCTGCTGGTGAACAACGCAGGCGTCTTCGATTACGTCTCGCATGAGGAGACGACCCCTGAAATCTGGCATCGCGCTATTGAGACCAACCTGACGAGCGCGTACCTCGTCACCTGGGCGGTCAAGGACGGGATGATGGAGCGGGGTTACGGACGGATCGTGAACATCGCCTCGATCGCGGCGCTGCGGCCGCGACCGATGTCGATCGCATACGCGGTGAGCAAAGCGGGGGTGGTCGCGTTGACACAGAGCACCTCGGAGGCGCTGGCGCCGCACGGCGTGCGGATCAACTGCGTCGCGCCCGGGCTGACGGAAACGGAGATTCTCGACGGGGTGGATCAGGCGGCGCTCGATCGGCTGATCGCGGAAACGCCGCTGGGCCGGATCGGTCAGCCGGAAGACATCTCGGAACTGGTGATGTTTCTCCTCAGCGACCGGTCGCGGTTCATGACGGGACAGACACTGGTGGCGAGCGGCGGACGGGTGTTGATTCCATGATCGACCAACGCCCACCGGTCGCAGCCGGTGGGCTTTGTGCCAACAGCGGCGGCGAATGCAAACAATTTCGAGAACGTCATGAGCGCGACAGACGAGTACCGCTACAACCGCCTCACCTGGGCGGAGATGAATGACGCCATTGCCGCGCAGAAACTGGTGATTCTGCCGACCGGATCGACCGAGCAGCACGGCAGGCATCTGCCTCTGGATGTGGACCTGTTTCTCTGCGAGAGCGTCTGCCTGGAAGTCGGCCGCCGCATTCCCGACAAAGTCCTCGTGCTGCCGCCGATCGCCTACGGGCTCAATCTGCATCACATTGACTTTCCGGGGACGATCCACATCGAGCCGGAGACGTTTATCGCATTCTGCCTCAACATCACGAAAAGCGTGGCCTACCACGGGTTTGAGAAAATCCTGCTGGTGAACGGTCACGGTTCGAACCAGCCGCTGATCGATCTGATCGCCCGGAAGACCGTGCTGGCGACTGATTCGCTCTGCTTTGCGACGGGGTACTTTCTGTTCCTGATGGAGAAGTTCAAGGAGATCAAGGAGTCGGAGATCATCGCCCATGCGGACGAGTTCGAGACGTCGCTCTATCTGCACCTGGCGCCCGAGCGTGTGCAGATGGACAAGGCGGTGAAGGACGACGACCGGATGGGCGAGTTCGTCTCAAGCGACAGCACGGGGAATTATCCCGTGAGATTCAACGACTTCTGGGGCCGCTGGACACAGACCGGCGTCCACGGCGACGCGACCAAGGGGACGGCGGAGAAGGGCGAGATCATCTTCGAGGCGGCCGTGGACGGGATGGTCAAACTGGTGGACGAGTTGCGCGCGTGGCCGATCGAAAAACGGGCCGACATGCACACCGGTCCCGTGCAGAGCGGGATTCACTGGTGAGCGGATGCGAATTTTTGATAAGTCGACGGGGCGCAGCCTGTGGGCATTGGCGAGCCCCCGTTGACGCGATCACGAATGACCGTGGTCGTGGTGATGGTCGTGTCCGTGATCGTGCGAGTGATCGTGGGAATGGTCGTGACTGTGATCGTGTTCTCGATGCGAGGAGGCGACGTGTTCGGTCGGCAACGAAGTCGTGACGTGGTCTCCCGACCGGGGATTCGCCGCGTAGGCGGCTTGCGCGGCCCGATAGACTTCCGCGAGGGGAACGGAGGAATCCGTGGCCAGCTTCGCGCACGATTCGTATTCCGGGGTGAAGACGGCTGGTTCCCCGCCGCGCCAGCCGAGTTTGCCTTCGACCTCGCCCCAGGGCGTTTCGACGCGGTGCGGCGCGCGGCTGCGGATGGAGCGATTGATCAGTTGTCGCCGGATGCCGAAGGTCGACGTCTCCTGGAACATGATCGTTTCGAGGGCATCGGCGTCGGCCGGGTGGGCGAGGACGCTGAGGATGACGCCCGGCCGCCCTTTCTTCATCTGGATGGCGGTGGTGAAGACGTCGAGTGCGCCGGCTGTGAGGAGCCTGTCCCGGGCATGGCCGATGATCTCGCCGGTGACGTCGTCGAGATTTGTTTCGAGCAGACAGACCTGGTCCGTCTCGCCCGATGCGGAGGCGGTCCCGACAAACACTCTGAGAACATTGGCGCGACCGGGGAAGTCCATTGTCCCTGCGCCACAGCCGACCTGCTCGATGGTCATCGGAGGGAGCGATCCGAAGCGATCGGCGATTGTCTTGACGATCGCGGCTCCGGTGGGTGTGGTCAATTCGGCCTCGACCGGGACATCGGCGAGCGGAATGCCTTTGAGGATTTCGGCCGTTCCGGGAGCGGGAACAGGGCAGACGCCGTGATCGATGTGAATGTGACCGCGGCCGGTCGGGACCGGACTGCAGACGATGTGGTCGGCCCCCAGGAGATCGAACGCGACGGCCGCACCGACAATGTCGACGATGGAGTCGATCGCTCCGACTTCGTGGAAGTGGACCTTCTCAATAGTGGACCCGTGCACCGTGGCTTCCGCTTCGGCGACGACGCGAAAGATGCGGAGGGCGAGTTCCTTCTGTGACGCGGTCAGTACGGAAGAGGCCTCGATGATCTCGCGAATATCGCTGAAGTGACGGTGGGCATGCTGCTCGGGGTGGCGGACGGTGACGTAGCGGGAGCGGAAGCCGCCTTTGACGACGGTTTCGACTCCGAGTTCGACGCCCGGCAGGTTGAGTGAGTCGATGGCGGTGCGAACGGCCTGCTCATCGACGCCTGCATCGATGAGGGCTGCGAGCGTCATGTCGCCGGCGATGCCGGTCGAGCAGTCGAGGTAGGCGATTTTCACGGGTGGTTGATTTCGATTGGAAGACTGAGCAAACGACTACAGTTGTTGATTGTAGAACGCTTCGGGGATAGGTTGAAGAACGGGGTGTGATTCGTCGTGCGAAAGGACTTGGCACAGTCCTATAGTTCGGTCGCTCATCTCGCGCAGAACCTCCGGACACGCATCATGAACAAGGCGAGTGCATGGGAAAACGACGCAAGAGACACGAACGCGATGATCGGAAGATTGCATCGGATGTCGCATTTGTCATCAATCAAGACGACGAAGCTCTGAGCTTCAATGCGAAACAGGCCGTCATCAAGAATGCCATCTGGGTCTGGACACAGCGTCACGGCAAAATTAAGGGATGTCAGATCTGGACCGTCGATGCACGAAATGCCGAGCGGAAAAGCTTGCGGCACGAGCATGTGGTCCCCATTAGAGTCCTTCGGGACCAGTTGCTGGGAATGAAACCGGCGACAACCGAGGATGTTCTCGAATTTCTCAAGAAGTTCGCAATCGGCTGCGTTGTCACAAAGGAAGAACACGACCTGCTCGACAAAAGTGGACTACGACAATCGATGCCGGAAGGATTCGCATTTGATGACGCCGCCGATCCGTTTTCACGGTACGAACTGGCAGGGATCAAAGTTGCCGAGACGACGGACTGCAGCAGATAGTCTTCATGTGCGAGGCACCGTTCATTGCTGCGATCTAAAGCACGAGAAGTTACACTGACTCGCGCGGGATGATTCTGCGACTGGCAATTCTTCTGAGACGAACAGCAGTGAGGGAACGGCGATGGATCTGATGACGACGATCGGCGGATCGATGATGGAAGGCTTCTTCCCCGCCGGCTGGGACCTGGCGAAGATCGACGCCTGCGTGGACGACGATC
>QQVO01000063.1 GCA_003388505.1 Planctomycetota bacterium | reverse complement strand
CCAGTCTGACGATGATGTTCAAGCTGGCTCAGTCAGCACAGAAAGGTTGGCGTCGCCTCAACGGCCACGCCCTGATCACCCCTCTCCTCGAAGGAAAGACCTTCCAAGACGGACTCCTCCAGGACGTCGCCTGAACGATCGCAGAACACAACAATTGACAATAGCTCGTTTGAAGGTGACCTTGATGTAACGAGGCGCTGAAAGCACTACTCGGTGGAGGTGATTCTTCGGAGGCTGTGGGACGCGAACGCGGATCGTCTTCAGCGGTCAAGGCCGAAGGGTAGTCCGCCCGAGTCAGTAGATCCCACCAGAGATGAAGCTCCGTCAAAGCCTCCGTGACTACTGAACGGACGGACTGGGTTGCAAATCTTGCCACCGCAAGCTGGCGAAATGGCAATCGGGAACACCGGATGTCCCTCTCAGCGCGATGTCGTACCGTGCACAATGGACTGATCCGCTGCGCGGTGGGGAGCAGGGGCGGTGGCCATTCAGGACGAGAACGGAACACGAACACTCGGAAGCAGTCAGCCCGCCGGCAGCGAAGGGCGGTGGCAACGTGTCCATCCGTTGATCGGATTCGGTGACGTCGTCAGTATGCGGATCGTCAACGATCGATTCAATCCGCCGTTTGGTCTCGCGGAAGCGATCGAGTTCAGCGGTCTGTGATTGGATCAGAGACGAGCGAGAGTGGTCGACCTGGTCTTGCAGTTCGTCAACAGGATCCAGTTGCTCGTGGTGGAAAGTCTGAAGCTCGGAGAAGTACGCGCGGAGTTGTTGATGCACGCGGCGTCCCGGTTCTCGTTCGATGCTCATGCGACCAAGCTGCCACAGCCCCGGTCGAAATGCAAATCTCCAAGGTCGCATAAAGCCGGCTTCATTGTGTGGCCGCAGGCGCGTCGCACAACTCCAGTCGGGAACACAAGATACGCCTCGTAGCGGCATGTCGCACCATGCACATTTTGCGACAGGGTCGTTGGTGCCCGTGGACACCGCTGTTTCACACAATGTTTCCCGGAATCGGCACTGAACACGAGTATCGTGGGGGCATGGATGGTTTCTTCTCGTGGGAGGAGAGATAGCAGGCGAGGCAATCCTGTATCGGCGGGGTGCCAGCGCAATGTTGTAACGGCACCGAGTAATCGCGGCGGCGTTCGACATTCCTGGCGCGCGAGGAGGGAGGTGCGGGCAGTTGAAGTGTCGCATTCGTCCTTGAGAATCGGTGGATTTCTGCTGGTCACGCTTTTTTTGATGCTTTGATGCGGTGCCGTTGTTAACGCGATTCAAGTACTTGGCATCACGATCAGCGATCTCGCATTGGATTGCCTCGCGGTAGGTGCGCCAACTGATCACACGTTCTATCGCTCGTGAACGTGGGGTGTTGACTCCACTGAGTCGGCGTACCTACACAACTTCTCTCGGAATGCACGGCTCAGGTCGTGAACTGTCTCGAGACACATGTTGGTGTCGTTCGCAGGGTCGGGATGGTCCGCGTCTTTATCGTTCGTCCAAGCTTCGTTCCACCATGCGAATCCGATGACGTTGGGCCATCGACGCTCTGGCCCAAGCAGATCGTCAAGTGCGGCTCCCGCCCAGACACCGGGCTTGAATTGTTCCGCGAAGAGCGGACGATTCACGTGGCTCTCGTAGTATCCTGCAGTGCTGCCGAATTCGGCGACTATGATTTTCTTGTTCGCTGCCATGCATTGGAGCCGTTTGTGGACGTCATCCATCGATTCTCGAAACGTCGCCGGCTCCCATGACTGTTCGGCACTTTGCGCGCCGTAGACACTCACTGCCAGCCAGTCGACCCATTCGTCGCCGGGGTAGTAGTTCTCGAACTTGTTCCAGTCTGGTTCATCGTCCAGTTCGGCGTTGTCGTGATAGTTCACGTGAAAAACCCAGGTGATATTCGCCGCTCCTTTGTTTCGCATTAGCTCAACGATGTGGCGGTACGCTTGCTGGAACCGCTCCGGACCGTCGGCCTTCTGGGGATCGCAGTATTGAGTTTCTCCACCTCCATTGTGTTTCCCATTCCAAGGAAACCACGCCCCGTTGCACTCGGTTCCGTATTCAACGATCAACGGGCTGGCAAAGTCTTTGGCCGACTCCGCCCACTTGGCGAGCGCCGGATCGTGCATTCCATCGATAATGTTGGCCAATGTGTAGACGGTTTCGTCGTCGGCGTCCTCGCGTTCGTCGCTCGACCGCAGCATCAGCCGAATGAAGGGGACCGCGCCACAGTCGTCCCGAATCATTGTGGCTGTCTCGACCGGAAATGATTGACCGCAAGACCATGCATGACTGAAGTAGACCCATGCCAATTCGGTGCCCGCCTGACGTTTGTAGCTCTCGACGTAAGTGCGTTTGATCTGTTCCTCGCCATTCGGAATCGGCCCACCCGCAAAGACGCCATGGTACAGCTTTCCCTCGGGGGGAGGCTTAAGTTTCTGCAGGTCGCTGGCGAATGTCTGTGAGGTGCCCAGCAGGATCAGAGTTAATGCAATTACACCCTGCGTCATGTCAGTTCCTGCGTGATGGTTGGTCAAAGAGTCTATTCATCAGTGCGTTCGGGTTTGCGCAAGGTCGTCGTACGCTACTTGATGCGGTCGATCGCGTGCTTCGCTTCGAGATTCGGATAGAACGGGAAGTGCGCAGCGGTCGCATTCGCCCAAAGGCTGCGAAACGTCTCGTCCGAAGAAGACGAGGCTACAACCGAGCGATTGTACGTGTCGATAATCAACTGCAACGTCGTGCGTGCGCGGTCGTGCTTGCGTCGTAACTCGGCGGCGGCTTCGGCGTTCCCTGCGGCGGACTCATCCCAGATTTGCCGGCGCGTCTGTTCTAGAAACTGTTCGAAGTCCTTCATTGCAGTTTCAATTTGCTCCAGTGATTCCAGAAGCCGGAGCAGGCGCTCGTCCCCGCCAAGGGCGCCGTGTAAATTTGTCAATTGCGTATGCAGCGCATTTGCGTTTCCGGACTCCGCATTCAACGGGAGCGTTAGAACGGCCGTGCCCTTCAAACGGGTCTCGGCGAGCTTCGATCCCCCGGCGGAAATCTGGGTGACAGTCTTACTTGCTTCGTCGACCACATTTACCGGATCATCTCCATTGTTCGTGTAACGTCGAGTGATGTGCCGCTCATAGTGGAACCGCCGCGTGTCCACGCCGAATGGAAGTTCCCCTGCAACGGTCTCATCACTCAGAATACGAGACTCAACGCACATCTTATAATCGGGCTGCATCTCAATCAGTTCCCGTCCACGGATCTCGTCGAACTGAGCCACCCGTGAATCGCTGAACGCGGCAGAAAAGGGAGCGACTGTCCCCACATGCTCGCCGAGATAGACAAATCGGATCGGGCCCGGGTCGTCCCACCCCTTCGGCCACGCCGCCTTTATAGGGAAGACTGCACTCGCTGAACGCTTGACACGAAAGTTTTTCGGATCGGTGAGAAGTTCCTCGCGGATACGATAGGTGATGTGCGATTTCTCCAGATCGGCATCGCGAAGCAGGACCAGCACGACTTCGCCGGAAAACACCTGTTTCAAGTGGCGGCTGGCTGTCATCCGGACATCGGAACGATCAAGCACCAATTCTGTGCTTTTCCAGTCGTACATCGTTCCATTTTGAATCGTGAGATGATGGGAGGCGCGCGTCGCAACTCTGCCAAGCGTCTTCGACGTCCTTACGATGTACTGAGATGAGCCGGATACGTCCTTGACGATGTAACGAATTGCCACATCGCCTGCTTCGGGCGTGATGACGAGTTGATGCGGGTCGGTTGGAGCGGTTCCCTCGGACACCCGGATCGACTTCGGCGTCGGCTCGATGATCAATGACTGCAAGACCTGCTCGATGTCATTGCGGCTGTGAATCAGCAAACGAGCTCTCTTGCCGATCGGTCCGCGATGCTCGATCTCTGCAACGTGGTCGAAGAGAGTCACTTTAGTGACCGGCGGTGGAGAGTTCTCTGCCGCCACGCCAACCACCACCAAGCACAGGAAGCACACGAGAGCGTTTTGACCACGGCGGATTCCAGGCGGCATGACACGATTCTCCCAGACCGAGGTAGCGCGGTACTTCGTGTGAAGCGGTCGACGTCGATCGCAGGTAGTCAATGACAAGATGGACACCCACGGATCTGACAGACGCCTATCGCCTTCTTAGACTACAGTAAATGGCGGGGTCTATCTACAAAAATCCTCAGATTTGATTCTGATATGGGGATTCGCTCCTGCGAGAATAACGAGGGGTTCATTGCCATACACCAAACTAACGACGGGGCATGAGTGTTTTCCCGCGCGTGGAGCTCAAAGACGTCGAGAAACACAGGGTTTGACTGCGATTCTTTGGAAATCGATTCTACCGATCACATCGTGCAGGCCGATCTTGTAGATATAATTTCGGCGGCGGGCGGTGCCGCAGGAAGGGACTCTTCGCGAAGAGGTGGGGCCATGAGGGGCACGTTTGCGGTTCGAATCGTGGTAGTCGCGACCATTGTCACGACATCAGTTCTTCCAACCAGGGCAGGAGAGCGATTCCTGTTTATCCGGCAGAAATCGCCTCTGGAGAAAGCCGCGATCCGTCTGGACAAGCTGGAGGAGGAACTGCTCGAAGAGGGAACGATCGTCATCAAGGCCCCGGACGTCTGGGGGGAATCGCGGCTCACGAAGCACCGGCAGGAGTTTGAGCGGGTGCTGGAAGACAAGGTGAGCGACTTCCAACTGCTGCTCAACGCCTCGATGCGCCGTAGCGATCAGGCGTACCTCGCCAACGCCCTCGCGATCCAGGCCGCCGTGCAGACCCCGTCGATCGGGGAGGTCGAGGACAGCACCGTCAATCTGCCGACCACTAACGACATGGCGTTTGTGAGCAGTCTCACAACCGGAACCATTGCAGGCGACCCAGGAGATACCGCCGTTCCGATTAATCGAACGGCGGTGACTCAGCTCGACGCCGGCACGGGATTCAACTTTACAGGCTTCAGCGGAACGGAAGGGGGTGTCCCCGCCGTGGGACTGGAGCCAACGATTCAACTCGACCAACTCAAGCGGTATCTCGACCACCTGCATGAAATCCGGCGCGTGAATGAAGGAGACGACACGGCCGACTCGCCCGGCTATTCGCTGAATCTGGTACGGGTTCCCGTCTCCATTCTTCCCGGTGAAGAAACGCGGAAGGGGCACGGGGCCGATATTGAGATTACGGCGAAGGCCCACTTGACGACCGAACTGCTGCCGCGGGTTTACCGGGAGCTGGTGATCAATGATCTGGTGGATTTGTTGGGGGTGGCGATTCTACGTATCTCGGACGCGATTGATGATATCGCATATGTGGAACATGGATGCGGAAAGGAACGCACTACGACTTGGTGGTATCGTCACAATGAACAGTGCCGTCTGCAGTATCTGCTGACGGGCTACCGATGCGAAGATACTGTCGCCACTAGTCGACATCTCGTGAATCCATTGTTTACAGACGACGACGGAATCTTGCGGGCGCCGACTGTTGAGAATCAACCAGAACTTCGAAAGTCGGAGCCGCTTTCGACACTGTCGCCGGAGTACAATGCGTTTGATTCATCGGTTCGTCGAGCGTCTGGCACCTCGACCAGCGTCAACGTAGAGATCGCAGCTCGGAATTCACGGCAACCTCTGGCGGCAGCGCAACTCATCGAAACCTTCGGACGTGAAGAACTCATTGTGTTGGCTTACGAGTTCTGGAAACGGAAACCGCATGAATTCGATGCTCACTTGCCTGACGCTCGGGCGTTCTTGAGTGAGCACCTGAATGCCGGATACGACTACCTGCGAACACCGGATGCTCGCGTTCACTGGGATCTCGTACCGATCATCCACGATCAGGTGCGTGCGAACCGAGTGAGCGATCTCGAAGCTCACAGAAGATCAATCACGGGGCCCGGATTCACGAATCTTGGTACCGATGAACTTCCCGTAATCAGCGGCGAGGCTCCGTCACCTGTCGCCATCTGTGCCTGGTGGGTTCTCGTCGAGTCCTCGCTGCTGAACCAGCAACTCAACGACGATCTCAAGCGGGTAAGTCAGGACCCAGAATGCGGGTGCATGTGGGCAGGCGAGTTTCCGTTCTACGGGATCGATCCGCCGATGGAGGCTCGGCAGGCGTTTGTCAAATATGTCAAATGCCGCTGGCCGATTCACGTCTTCGCGCTCGACCCGGTGGTCCAGCAGCAGAATATTGCCGACCAATACAGCATGCGGCGCGAGATGCAACTCGCTCTGGCGCTGGCGTTCGCGTCGGGAAACCTCTCCGCCCAGAACATGACGCGCTACGCGCGACGGCTCGAACTCGATATGGAAACGGTGGCGCTCAATCAGACGCATGTTGGCTTCGGCCACGGTGACAACGTTTTCGGCTGGCGGTTCACGCCCCGCGTCCAGACGCCCGACGTCGGCGGGACCGGAACGGTCATCTTCCGCGACTTCCTCTTCGGCGGGCCCAACCGGGACCACATGCGGTCAGACTGGGAACTGGAACCGGGCATGCGCGAATGCGTCGCCATCGTCCTAATGCCATCATTCATTGAACACGTGACGTTTCATTCGCGTGGATATTTCTTCGAATTGAGCGACCGGGACGACGCGACGGCCTCTCTGAGAGACACGGTGCGGTGGAGCGAAGCGCTGGGAGAAGCGGAGTGCCTGCTCGCCGGCTGTTACTCACAGCCGGACCGATTCCAGGCTAGCACCGTCGAGCGTCTGCACGAGCGAATCGAACAACTTGCGACGAAGCTGCCGCTGCAGACGGTGCATTCCCGAGTGCCAAACGAAAACACGCTCGGCGGGTTTGAGATGTTCTCCTCCGGCATCACCGATCTTGGTCCGGAATTACTCGACTTCTACGGTCACCCGGGGGTCAATCTCAATAAAGACACCGAACTGTTTCTGGTCGGCAATCACTTCAGCGTCCATGATACGCACGTGATCGCCGGCAACAGGGAGTGTCCGTTCTGGCTCATCAGCCGGCAGGTGATGAAGGTCACGATTCCGGCGGGTGTGCAGCCGGTTGACTTACCGATCGATCGGGAGACCGGCTGCGGCGGGCGGTTCGTGGACGTGCACATCGCCACGCCGTACGGCGTCTCGGCGCATCTCGACATTCCTGTGCTCGATTCACCGAAGATCTCCACCGAGTATACCTGGGCGCGGCGCGAAATGCCGATACAGTATCGCTTCAAATACACACCCGCCAAAGCCCCCGAGCCTGCAAAATACGAAGTCGCGGACGTCAACATTCTCGTCGTCGGCCCGCAAGAGTTGGCCTTCGATGTACCGCCGTATGGCGAGCAGACGGTGGCCGTCGAGTTGTTCCTGACGGTCGAGGCCAATCAGGCGCCGATCATGCTGCCCCTGCCCAAAGACTACAAGCCGGCTTTCACGTTCGACTCAAAACGCAAACAACAGGTTTTGCGCGGCAACGCGTACGGAGAGTTTCACCGCAACGTGCGAGACGCGGTCGAATCGTACTTGGCGACTTACTTCCCGAATGGCAATCCTCAAGGGCCGATCGATGTGACAGTCCGGGGCAGGACGGCTAAGCAAGAAGTCGCGGGGGATTTCCACCTGTTGATTCAGCTCGAAGCTGCCAATTGAATCGAGGCCTTTTGCTCCTGATGGGGCAGAAGGCGGTTCTTGGTAGAGGGCTCTTGCTGTTGGTCATTGCGGTCAGAACGCACATACAGCAGTAGCTTGATCGACATGAGATCACAGCAGCATTTCATCAACGGTCGTGGCAGAGATTTAGATGCATCCGGTGATCCCTTGAACAAACGACGCCATGACTAAAGATCAAGCTCGGAAGCCAATTCCGCAGCATTTGACCGGATATCATCTATGATGCGATCGATTCGAATCCCTTCGTTGCTGAGCCACACACCCTCAGCGGATCGCTCGCCAGCTGAGTGGTGCAAGGCCACAAGCTCCCAGTGATTATCGAATACTGGGCTCCCGGAGGATCCTGGTTCCGTATCCGTCCGATATCGAATCACAGTATTCGAAATGTCGGTAATTTCATTCTTCTGCAATGCGACCTCCTTGTATCTCCCCGCCGGATGCTGAATCACATTGACAGGTTGGCCCTCGGCGAATACGACACTTTCGCTGAGTTCGATAAATCCCCAGTGAGTACCCGGTGCCACTGCGTGTGACTCGGGGTGTACGTCGGACGGACTCTTTGATTTGACTCTGACCACGGTAAAATCGAGTCTAGGGTTCGTGTAGAAACCGGCGTCTGGATCCAGGTCATATTCGTCGACTTGCAGCGGAGCGCCTTCCAAATCGATCTGAAAGTTGAACTGCACTTTGCTCTTTGTGCTTGCAAACGCTTCGTTTGCGATAACATGGTTGTTCGTCAGCAATAAATCCTCAGAGATGAGGAAAGCCGTCCCCCAACCGCTTCCTGCCGGCAGAACTCCAAAGGGCGTTGCGTGTGGGGATTTCAACCGGATTCGCGCTACCGGCGCCTGCCGAATTACCCCGACCGACAAGAAATGTGCCGGTAGAAGATCACTCGGACCGATGATCCGCTCAAGGTCTGCCGATGGAAGCTCTTCCCGCAAAACGATCCGTGGATCATCATCCGGCTTTAGCGGTGCGAAATCTGGAAGAGCAGGAACATCGATATGAACCATTCTTCCGTACGGTAGCCGGCTCAGAATCGCTTCCGTCTGACCAACTGGTAGCTCGGTTGCCATAGCATCAAGCGCAGCTTCGATATTTGCAGACTCTATGCCTTGGAGCAGCTGCTCAAACTTCGGTTGTGTGGCTAACGCATCCTGCCCATAGGCGAAGTGGCCTTCGTATCCACCAACGACGACCACAAAAAGAGTTGGGACAAGTCTGACAATTGCTTTCGCGTTCATTGCGGTAATCTCCACCGTCATTGGGAAGCCAGGGTGTTTGAACGCCGTTGTGCCGATGGGCAAGTTCTCGAGAATATTTCAATCTTCCGTGCGATCGCGTTGGACATGCGAACTGGCGATCGTTGCCTACCGGACCGTGGGAGCACCACGAAACCCGGCCGTCAAAGTTTCCTCTCTGCCCGCTCCAGTCAACGCAACTCGTCCCTCGTTTTTGCCGCCTCCGGCGACACACCGGTTGTCGCGTCTACTGCCAGGGCCGGGGTTGGGCCCGTCGATTCTGACAGCTGGCCCCATGAGTACCGGTAATCTTCGTTGAAAACGAATAATGAAAACGTCGCACCGGACAGCCCTATCGGAATGGACAGTTGCTCTGTCGCAACGACACTGACTACGACACCACCATCATCAACAAGATCGCCGACCTGATAACGTTCTCCGTCTCGCGGTCTCCAATTTGGAGTACTCGGTGCTTCGTGACGGACGACCAAGACTCCCGCAACGTCAGTCGCTGGATTAGTCCATTTCAAGTCGGCATGTCCGCTGTTTTGGACGGCCTCGATATCGAGGACATGATCAGGCCACACGACGCCCGGGTCGTTTTCCGACGACCATGCCACGTGAACGGCCCTTTTCGCATTGACACATCCGAACCCGTAGTTTCGGCCATGACCTGTGACCGCACCATAACTTGCCGAATACCCTCCTCCACCAACAATTCGATCGGTGGTGTGCTCGAGAATCGCTCTCACTTGCCTGCTGGTCAAGTCAGGATTCGTAGACAAAATGAGACCGCAAACTGCCGCCGTGAGCGGAGTGGCAGAACTCGTTCCTCCAAATCCGTCTGGCCCTGTACTTGTGTATTCACCAGCGGCGTATCCGGAAAACCCAGTCAGTGGGTTGCTCGGAGAAGCATTTGTGTTATCCGTCGTCACTATTCGCTGAGCTGGTCCCTCATGGCTGCTCGGCGCGACAACGTCCAGTTCTGGGCCATAATTTGAGTACCATGATCGCTCTCCCCGATCGCTGACAGCACCAACACAAATCACTGATTCCCGTGCCAGGTTTTGGTGGGTGCTGATGTGGCCGTCGTCATTGCCGGCAGCGAAAAGGATGACACATCCCAAGCCGTTTCGGCCGTGTTCTGCAAGATCGTCGATCGCAACGACCAAATCGGCTGGGGGACTAATATTCAAGCTCCAACTGCACGAAATGACGGCAGCCCCGTCCTGCGCATCACCATCGCCGTTCGGATCGTTTGCAAAATAAAATGCTTCCGCAATCTGTTGGTCATTGCTGTTCCAAAAATGGATTCCAATTAGACCGCAATGGGGAGCACCGCCGCGAACACCGATATTGTTGGCCGCGGCGACGGCTACGCCGGCACATGCGGTTCCGTGGCGCTGCTTGTAATGCCGCGGGGATGGGTCATCGCTCGATGTTCCTGCGATGCCGTCATAATAGCGTCCTGTTTCGTAGTTCGGAAACAAATCAGGGTGGTCACGTTCCACACTGTCGTCGATGATGGCAATCCTGACATTCGCGTCACCGTCGTGAATTCGCCATGCCTCCAATGCATCCACATCGGTGTCTTCCAAGCCGGATGCTTGTCCTACGTTGTGCAAATGCCATTGAGTGCCAAACAATGGGTCATCGGGCTGCTGCTGCGTCTCCTTGACGCGAATGAAGTTCGGCTTTGCGTAGAGCACCGCCTCGTTATTCTCGTACCCCCATTCGTAGAGTGCGTTCGCTGCACTTATCAGCCGCTCGTGCGTGATTGCACCTTCGCCAAGAATCAGCGTGAACGTATCCGGAATCGGTGATGCTTTCTCAACCTTCAAGCCAAATTCCGTCACGATCTCATCGGCGTGACCCTGGCGCACTTCGGGCGCTTCTCCTTGCAAGAATCCGCGTTTGAAGCGGACGCTTACAGAGGAGGTCATCAGCATTGGGCTGTCGGCATTCGATTCCCTAACAATCGGAAGCACGTACTCAACATGTTCCGGTGGATCCGTCGCGGCTTCGGCTAATCCAATTGATTCCGAGTCGTCACCGCGTGTTCGAACGATCACCATACTGTTTTGCTCAAGGAAAGATGCGAACCCGGCAAGGGAATCATCTTCCTCTAGCGGCGCGACAAGATGCTCAAGCATCTTGGCGCTGCCTGGGTCGTCAAGCTTTGCGGCACCGCGGCCGGTATCGAATAAGGGAACTTTCGCCTCCCCGTTGTAGTAGAACATGCCGTTCCCGAAGGTGTCATCTTGCGGCACGACCGACTCGTCGTCTCCCGACAACGGGCGAAGAGGAATCGCGTCGACACCTGGGGGCTCGGCAGGACACACTTGTGTGAAGCAAATAGCGAGTAGTGTTGCAGCAAAAGATGGAACGAGCGTCTTCATTTCTGACCTCCGTAAACCAATGGTTGCGTAATGTCCCGTCGGAGTGTGCCCAGCCTGAATTGAGTGACGAAACGGCGCGGACGGAAATGATGGATATTGCGATTGTGCAATCGGCTATCACGGCAGTCAAGCTTGCTGGTCGTGAGCACGAGCTGACAAAGACCGTATCACAACTCACTGTGGAGCCCTGCGAGGGTGGCAGCAAAGTGCTCTATTATGGTCACAACCAGCAGACGACGACAGACAACATCCAACGGAGACGTTCAGCAGCGCGTATGATGCGGTAAGAGCATTATGCGACAGACGATGTGCCCACACAGAACTCATGTGTAGCGCCCCACACAACGGGCTCAACCGCGCCGCAGTGGGGAGCAGGTTTGGCTGCCGTTCAGGATGAAAACGGAATCCGAACAGTCGGAAGTGGTCAGGTGTCTGGTCGAGAAGGGGAGTGGCAACGTGTGCAGCCGTCAGCCGGTTCGGCAACGTCTCCAGGCGGCTGATCATCAATGATCGATTCAATCCGGCGCTTCGCCTCCCGAAAGTGATCAAGCTCAGCGGTCTGTGCTTGGATCGGGGACGAGCGAGGCCGGTCGAGCTGGTCCTGTAGTTGGTCAAGTAGCCAGTTGCTCGTGGTGGAAAGTCTGAAGCTCGGAAAAGTACGCGCGGGCTTGCTGAACCACGGGGCGTGCCGAATTTCCTTCGATGCGCATTCGACCAAGCTGCCACAGCCCCGGTTGAAATGCAAATCGGCAGCGTCGCATGAAGCCAGCTTTATTGTGGACTGGTTGTCGGTGCACACAACCCCGGTAGGGAGCACCAGATCCGGCCGGATCTCCATGTGTCGCAAAATAAACCTTTTGCGACACTGCCGTCCGTAGCCCTCAGGAAAGCGGTTTCACAGCATGTTTCCCGGTATCCAGGTGGGGAGGTCGCCCTCAACTCGGACAGGCGCTGAATTCCGATTTGACCGCGAAATGAATTCCGTGGCACACTGAGGGAATGACGAATGAACCAAGCTACGTGGAGGGCGATGCGACCGAGCCGCTCACGCGTGGCGAGTTCAATGACGCGATGCAGTCCGTCGGCCGGTCTTTTGAGTCGGTCGTGTCCGATGTCAACGATGTCAAGTCGGAACTCGGTGAGCTCCGCCAGCATGTCGACGACCGATTCGATCAGGTGATGCAACACTTCGACGCCGTCACGACGCGAATGCAGGACGACATCGTGAGTTCGATGAAACAAGTGCTCAGCGACCACGAGCAACGAATCCGAAACCTCGAACGGTAGTGCCCTGCCGGGGCTTTGTCTTCGGGTGGATTGGACCGCGAATCCGCACGATACCCTGCGGCATTCGTGCTTCCGTGAGAACCGCTCAACCCCAGAAGTTTGAATGACGCCCCAGCAGCCGCGTCGCTGCTGCTCTTGACAACAAAAAACGCGCCGGACTCTCCAATCCGGCGCTGCCGTCATTCAGACGGTTACTGAAAGAACTTTCCGGACTTCCTCCGGACTCAGATCGTCCGGCTGCTGCCTTTCATTGAGCCGGACAACACGCACGAACGTGTGCGGCGCCAACGTGAGCGCCGCTTTTTTCATCGCGCGGCGTCCCGGCTGACCGCCGTCAAACATCAATACGACCGGCCGGCCCGTGGCGATCAGCAGTTTCGCCTGCTCTCGGCTGAGCGACGCTCCAAACGCCGCCACGCTCGCCGGAAACCCACACTGCACGCAGTGCAGCGCACCGAAGACGCCCTCGGTCACGACGATCGGCTGACCCTCCGTGCCGTCGAGCGCCTCGTTGAGCCCGAACAGAAACCGCCGCTTCGGGAAATCGGCCGGCCATTTATAGCGCGGCCTCCCTGCCTCGTCATCGTAATCCTCGCCCGCCCAGCGGCCGAGATAGCCGTAGGGGAACTCGCCCGGCGGCGACTCCCAGACGGGGATGGCCACGTAGCCCTTGAGCATCCCACGTTGTGCGACACCCAGTCCGTAACGCGCAATCGTCTCATCGGTCAGTCCCCGCTCCCGGAGATAGGGCGCGACCGGATCGACCTGCAATCTGAACCGAATGGGCTTGTATTCCGCAGCCTCTGTGGATACCGTCGTAGTTGGTAGTTGTACGTCGGCCCGTTGAGGCGCACTCGGCCCGCGCGTCTCGCGGGCCTTTTTCTTTTGCGGAGTCGTCTTCGAGGTTTTCGCCCGCTCTCCCCTCCCCCGCTGGAGGGTCAGCCGGTCGCTGAAATGCTCGGCGAACCAAAAGCGAACATGCCGGTTGTCGAGCCCCGTCATGAGCTTCACGAACTCGATGACGTCTCCGCCGCGCTGGCAGTCCCCGAAACAGTAGAACACGCTCTCGCCGTCCCGAATCGTGATCTTGAACTGATTCGGATTCGGCGACGGCCCGTGCCGGTGCTCAGGCAGCGGACAGACGCCGGCATGCGTCTTCCCCTCCTTCCGAAACTGATCCGTGATTCCGAAGACTTCGAGCGCGTCAACAATGCTGACGCGCTCTTTCACTTCCGCAAACGACACATACGCGCGGCCGCTCATGCGGCACCTCCTTTCCGTTTCCTGAATTGCCAAAGAACCGCCCGCTATTCTGAGCGTAGCACGGAATGCGCTTCCCCTATCCCCCACCCCGGACGACCGTGCGTCGAGGCCGGACAACAACCCCGCCTCCGCTGAAGTTGTCTGTGAGACGAACGGGCCGCTGACGTCCTGGCATCCTCCAGACCGGCCCCAGAATCCGATCGGCCTGCAGGTGATCGAGCGTCGTCGCCAGAAACAACGGCGAAGCGCCGACCGTCCGTCCGATGGAGTCCAGAACGTTGTTCCGTCGCGACCGGCCCCGGTAGTCGGGCGTGGTGATGATCGCCAGCCGGAACGTCTCCCGCCCGAACCGCCTCCGAAAGAGTCCCGCCTGCGGATCGGCGTAGGCGGTGTAGAGCTGCGCTCGTTCGCGCCACACCCGCTGGGCGTGCGTCGCCAGATCGACCTCGACGAAGTACGCGAACGACGTCCCGTCGCCCAGGTCAAGCTCGAAGTACCCGTCCGGCAGAAAGCTGAGCGGTTTCTCCAGGGTGGGATGCTCGACCCGCTCGGCTCTCCCCCGTCCCCCACCGTCTTCTCCGGTCAGCTTCAGATCCTGTTCGTGTCGCCAGCCGCGGACGCTGTAGCGCGTATCGCGCGTGGCTTCGACAAGCGTGATATAAACGTCGTTGACGATCAGCTTGTGCCGCACCGTCTGCAGGCTGAGGCCGCTCGCTCCCCGCTTTGCCGCCTCAACGCCGATTTCACCGAGCGCCTCGACCCCCTGGGCACTCAGTTCATACACAAACGGCGGAATCCCGCGTGCCGGCTGGGCCGTCACGGAAATCCGCTCAACAAAGCCATGATCGTAGAGCGTCCGCAGCCTCCGCCGGACGCGGGAGGCGCTGCAGCCGAACACCAGCCGACGCAATTGGTCGCCGGACAGCATGCGGTGCACGGCCAGCGCTTCGAGAACTTCTACGTCCCGCTCGGTGAGGTGCATCGGCCGCGGCGCATTCCGCCTCCGAAAACGCCGGGCCCGTTCCCGCCGCACACGGGCAGCGCCGCTGCGTTCGATCCGGATTCGCCGATTTCCGCCGGGCCGGTTCATCGCCGGAAATCTCCGATCGGAGGGACGTGGCCCGCTCCCTGTTGCCGGATGCGGGCCCACCGCTCAGCGATCTCCCGGCGGATCTGGGCCAGCGGCCGGTAGTAGCGGGCGGCGACGTGCTGTTTGAGGATGTCGATCTTTTCCCGGTCGGGCCTCACGTCGGGGACGTGCGGAATCCGGGCGGCGTACGGTTCGTCCTCCCCGATCCCCTTGAAGCCGACGAACACCTCGCCCTGCCGCTGCTGCATCAACTGGGCCGCATAGTGCTCGCGCTCCGAACCGAGCGACCAAAACTTGGGCCGCTCGATCGGAATCCCGACGCACGTCTCCTGAAACTGCACCTCGCTGCCGGACGGAAAGAACAGCTCGCCCGCCAACCGCTCGGCGTCCTTGCGGGAGACGTTGAAGATCATGCGGG
>QQVO01000022.1 GCA_003388505.1 Planctomycetota bacterium | reverse complement strand
GGAACAGATCGTGCTGTTCAACACCGGGACGGGGCTGAAGTACAACCACCTGTCCCGCATCGGCGACCTGCCGCAGGTGGACCATACTGATGCGGGGTGTCTCGATCGTGTGGCGGAGTTTTTCTGAGAGGGACAGAGAAGAGCAGCGAAGCTGGAATCACGCACACCAGATTTCGTAGTTCATGCCGAGAGAGCAGGCGTCGAGGATGAGACCTCATGGAGGCGGCCCCCAATGACTGTCCAAGATTGGGGTCCAACTACTTGATTTTGTCGCTTGACGGCGTTGGGTCGTCGTCGCCAAGAAACCGGACGATCCGATCGCGCAGTCTCTTGCGTTTGGCCGGGGTGGTCTGACATTCCCAGATCACAAGGATGCAGAGGTTGCGTAACGCACCATCAGTCAGCTTCATTGACGACGATACGCAATCTTGGGTCTTCGACTGCGTCGATGATGTACCTGTTGTAGGCCTTGATAATCGCCGCCAGCGCTTCGGAAGTTGCTTCCGGGGAAAAACCGCCGTCCCAGGCAATACTCTGTCCGATAAAGGATTCGATTGTCGTGACCACGACCCGTTCGCTGCACAGCGCGTCTTCCGCCACTCTGAACCAAGACTCGAAGTGCTCGGTGGAGGTGATGATCCAGATCTCGGTTTCCGACTGCTTCAGAAGTTCGCGCAACTCCTCAATGCGCCGGTGCTGCGGTGGATCAAATGAAATGGCGAACGTGCAGCCTTCAACTTCAAATCCCGCGATGTGTGGCACGCGCCGCACTATGCTCGCGGAATCGCTTATACGAGCCGATGTACTGCGGCGATTCATTCGCCACGTCAGCGTCGCACCGATCAAGCATTGCGCAACCTCTCGTTCAACGCCGCTGCGGGCAGCACTCGACAGGATGGAACGAAGCATTACGTGAGGCCTCCGAGTATCAAGCGGCACGTGAAGCGGTTGCGCCGTTGACCCGGAAGAATCGATATCGAACCTCTCAGGGAGTTCACCAAGGCATTGCGTTTCACGACTGTTCACTGCCGCATGCTCTGAACTGACGGATTCAGATGCGCTTACCTCAGTAGGTCTCGTCGGACTGAAAGTGAAACCGTCATCCCCGATTCCAACGGGATCCAGGTTTGTGAGCCACACGATGCACTCTGGATACGTATTGGGAATTGCGCGCGAGACGGCCTCCAGAATCATCTGCCAACAGTGTTCCGGCATGTCCGAATCGCTGCCGTCTGGGCCATCGACGAGCATAAAGATGTCGGACTCTTCGCCTGGTTCATGGCCTGGCCAGTGCCAACTGGCGGTCCGAAAGCCGGGAATATCCTCGCGCCCGTTCGCGGTCACTGCGTTGAGCCACTCTGCGAACAGCTCATCCGCGTATATCTCTGGCGCGTTGATGCGGACAAGCGGGAGGAAGTTTGGGGCAACCTGCATGGGGACTCATCTTCTGGATGCAACGGATCGCCCGATTGGACCGCTCCTAATTTGGAAGCATCGTAGCATGTTCCCATATTGGGAGCAATGCAGAAGTCCATACACACGCCGGAGTATGCGGCTCTCCGGGCCGAATTGCTCGAAATGCGGGAGCGGGCCGGGCTTTCGCAGCGAGAGCTTGCGCAACGGCTCCACGTGCCACACAGTTGGGTTGCGAAGGTAGAACTGGGGGAGCGGAGGCTCGATCTGGTCGAATTCTGCCGCGTCGCGGACGCCTGTGCTGCGGAACCGCGCCATGTGTTTGAGCAATTCATGCAGCGAATCGGTCGGCCTGAGTGCCAGCGGACGCGGGGTCGATCACGATGACGAATTCGCTCGATCCCGATTTTCAGCGAGACTTGTTGCGCATATTCCGAATGCCGTCGGTGCAGACGATGGTTTCGCGGAAGTCCAGCGTCACGAACGCATTCGTCAGCGCGATCATTCCGGTCATCCCTCCGAGCCCTGCGGAGATCCAGGAGGCGATCAACATCCTGGGGTTGGATCAGAAAGATCTCCGTTGTGCGTACTGCGGAGACAAGTCTTCGGAATGGGACCATCTGCGACCGCTAGTCCTGCAGCGACGCCCCACGGGATACGTTTCGGAAATCGCCAACCTCGTTCCCTCATGCGGCAAGTGCAATCAGAGCAAGGGCAATAAACACTGGCGCACATGGATGACGAGTTCAGCAAAATGGTCACCGAGCGGACGCGGAATCCCCGATTTACAGCAAAGGATTGAGCGACTTGAGAAATTCGAACACTGGCGACGACCGACGCAAGTGGACTTCGAGGGGATCCTGGGACATGAGGAGTGGGAAGCGTATTGGCAGACGTGTGAGGATTTGATCCAGAGGATGAGCGAATGCCAGCGTGTTGCGGATCAGATCAAGAGCAAGATCGGCGACGCAATCGCCCATCCGGGGTCAAAGAGTTGATCTCGTGCGTATCACCGTTCATTGATTTCCGCGACGGACCGATGCAGTCGGGGGGGGAAGAAGTCGTACAGGCCGCGCACGTAAAGGTGGTTCTGGCGGACGTTTCCCGGAGTGACGGTCAACAGTCGGGTGGCGTCAGGTGCAGCGTTGTGCGGCACAGCGTCGTTCTCCCATCCTTGAAGGCAACGGGCCGGAACAGGCGTTCATCTGGCCTCGCGATGCCATCAGATTAGCGACCGACATATTGCACCGCAAATCGTGCGACGTTTCAAAACGTCGCGACTGCAAAGAGGCAGCGCAAACAGAGCCGGTTGACCGCTTGCAAGACAGCGGGTAACGACGCAAACTGGCGATCGAATTTCTGCCGATGATTGAGTCACTCTGGCTTGGGAAACCGCCCCTCCATGCTTGCCAAACGGATTATTCCCTGTCTTGACGTGCACGCGGGGCGGGTTGTGAAGGGGGTGAATTTTCTGAACCTGCGGGACGCGGGGGATCCGGTGGAGGTGGCGGCGCGGTATGAGCAGCAGGGGGCGGATGAACTGGTGTTTCTCGACATCACCGCCAGTCATGAAGAGCGGGAGATCATCCTCGACGTGGTGCAGCGGACGAGCGAGGTGATCTTTATGCCGCTGACCGTGGGAGGCGGCATTCGGACGCTGGAGGATATCCGGGAGTTGTTGAAGGCGGGGTGCGATAAGGTTTCGATCAACAGCGCGGCTGTGAAGGATCCGGAGTTCGTGCGGCAGGCGGCCCTGCGGTTCGGCAGCCAGTGCATTGTGGTGAACATTGACCCGAAGCGCGTTCCGATCGGTGAGGGGACCGAGACGTCGGAAGCAGGTCGGGATGAGGTTCCCGAGGCGCTCCGTGTTGTGCCGCGCCCGGTTCCAAGCGAAGGGCCTTTCTCCGAAAAATTCTCGACGCTCGACCCTCGACCCTCGACTGTCTACTGGGACGTCCACATCAACGGGGGGCGCGTGCCGACGGGACTGGATGCGCTGGCCTGGGCCCGGCACGTGGAGGAACTTGGAGCGGGAGAGATTGTGCTGACGAGTATGGACGCCGATGGGACCAAGGACGGCTACGACATTGAGATTACGAAGGCGGTCTCTGAGGCCGTCGAAATCCCGGTGGTGGCCAGCGGGGGGTGCGGATCGCCGGAGCATATGGTGGCGGCGCTGACTGCAGGAGGAGCGAGCGCAGCGCTGGCGGCGAGTATTTTTCACTACGGGGAATATTCGATCGGCGAGACGAAGGAGTGTCTGGCGGCGCATGGGGTGCCGGTGCGTCGAGAGGACACGAGCGCCGTACGGCAGTAGGGCACGCTCCCCTGCGGGTCGCGGCTAAACGGGAGTTGGGAGATGCGGGGGCCAGTGACGTCTAGACTTTGCCGTCGTAGAGGACTTCGGGTTCGGCTGATCCCGGGCGGTAGAGGACGAGGCCGCCGTTTGAGTCGTTGACGCGGACGACGCAGTCGGGTTCTCCGGCGGCTGCTTTCTCGAGGATTGCTTCGAGCGCGTGCACGGCGGCGACCGTCTGCCGATCGGCGGAGAGATCGTTGTAGGTCAGCGATTGCGCGGCGGCGAGACGTTCGGCGTACTCGCTCTCGGGTCCGCCGAATTTGACGGCGGCGAGTTCGCGAACAAAGCGTTCGATGACCTCGACGCCGTAGCCGCGCTGCGAACGGTCTCCCCACGGTTCGACGAATGTGCCGTTGTAGTGATTGTTCATCGAGATCTTCATCTCGAAGGGGGTCTTGCCCTCGACCGTACACTCGACGCCACGCTTGCGGGAGTGACCGTTCCAGAGGCCGTTGTCGAAGCGGAACTGGACTTCCTGCTCCACGTAGCCGGGGAAGTTGTCGGGGGTGACCCAGGAGGTGTGAATGTCGAAGGCGGCTTCGCGTCCGTCGTCGTATTCGTAGATCATCCGCATCTGGGTGCTGTCCCAGGTGGGACCGTCCTTGGGGCCGACGAGTCCCCGCTGGCCGGTGGCGGTGACGGTCTTGAGGCGGCCGCCGAAGGAGAAGTCGATCAGTTTGATGTAGTGGACGGCGACGTATGTGCCGGGATTGCGGCCGGTGATCCATTCGGAGAACTGGTCGCCGGAGATCTGCTTGGGTTCGAGCAGCGTGCAATAGCCGCTGTTGACGTGTTTGAGGACGCCGTCGTGGACGAGGGTGCGGACCTTTTTGTGGTCGGGATCGAGGAGTTTGTGGTAGACGACCTTCGCGAGGACCTGCTTCTCTTTGGCGAGAGCGACGAGTTCGTCGAGTTGCTGCAGGCTGAGGACTGACGGTTTTTCGACCAGCAGGCTGACGCCGGCGTCCAAGATTTTCTTGCAGGCTTCGAAGTGACGATCGTCGGGGGTTGCGACGCAGGCGAAGTCGACTCCGGCGTCGAGCATCTTGTCGACGGCGTCGTCGCCGGAAAAACTCTGGAAGTCGGCGAGCCGATCGCCGGCGGACTTCTTCGTGGCCTCGGCGCGGCGGCCTGTTCGTGTGGCGACGGCGGTGAGTTCGACGTCGAGGTCGCCGAACATGCGGTCATAGAGACCGCTGGCGCGGGCGTTTTCGAAGAAGAGCCGGTAAGTTTCGTCGAAGATCATGCCCATGCCGACCATGCCGGCGCGGAGCGTGTTGCGGGTGCTCATTGACTGTCGTTCCGTTGATTCAGGTTGCGGTGTCTGGAGTTGTCGGTTTCGTTTGATGTCGCGCCGATTGCAATCGATCGGGGAGCACGCGTCAACTGAGCACGTTCCTTTGGAGTGCGGCGACTTGTCGCCGCTTTGAGATCGTATCGCTCGCCGGCATGCGAACGTGCGGCGGCTGCCGGTGAAGATCGTTGCCGCTCACATCATTTCGACGCGAATTCTTGCCCTGCCAGGGTTTCTTCTGGTGGCTCATCGAGGCTGAGTTGACGGGTGCCACTGGCGTTCCGCCAGTGCGAACCAGAGAGGACGTCTACTCCGCGATGCACTGGCGGAACGCCAGTGGCACCCAACCCGTCACTTCATGATCGAACAACCACTAGCCCGGATTATTCATGACGAGGGCCCGGTTCACTATAAGTGTTTGCCAAACAGCAGGTTATCAAGAAGTTGCCCAAAGCGCCGCGCTTTTCGAACGCATTGCACGCCGACGCCAAGTCAACGGTGACGCACGCTGGCAGCGTGCGCTACGAATAATCCGGGCTAGGTTGGCTGAACATTAATCCGCCCGGAACACTGGGGGGTTCGTGTTTCCGAGCGAACCGCACTCTCCGAGAATCTGCAATTGACCAACGACTACCGCAATCATCCGAAAGCGGCGACAAGTCGCCGCACTCCGAAGGAAGGATTGCCGCGCGTTGACGCAGCGCCGGGCCGCGTCGATACTCCCGCCGTGATGTCCGCCGATCGCCCCGAGATGACGAGTGAGTATCCCTTTGAGTCCCGATTTCTCGAGATCGACGGCCTGAGGTACCACTATCTCGACGAGGGAAGCGAGACCAGCGGGCCGCTCCTGTTTGTGCATGGCAATCCGACGTGGTCGTTTGCGTGGCGAAACCTGATCAAGGAGTTCGCTGGGGAGCGACGCTCAATCGCGGTGGACCACATCGGCTGCGGTTACTCCGAGAAGCCGCAGAATTATGGCTATCGGCTGGCCGATCACGTGACGAATCTCGTGACGCTGATTGAGGCTCTCGATCTGCGCGACATTACGCTGGTGGCGCATGATTGGGGGGGGTGCATCGGGATGGGGGCGGCCGGGCGGCTGCCGGACCGGTTCTCGCGATTCGTCCTGATGAACACGGCGGCGTTTCGATCGACGCGGATTCCGTTTCGAATTGCGGCCTGCCGCTGGCCGGTGCTGGGGGCGCTCGGCGTGCGGGGGCTCAATCTGTTCGCCCGGGCGGCGACGCGGATGGCGGTCGCATCCAGGCTGCCGGAAGCGGTGAAGCGCGGATTTCTTGCCCCGTATGATTCCTGGGAAAACCGGATCGCGATTCACCGGTTCGTGCAGGACATTCCGCTGAGGCCATCGCATCCGAGCTACAAGACTCTCGTGGAGATCGAGGAGTCGCTGGCACAGTTTCAGAATCATCCGATGCTGTTGATCTGGGGAATGCGGGACTGGTGCTTTACGCCGACGTTTCTGGATGAGTGGATCGAGCGATTCCCGCAGGCTGCCGTTCGTCGGTTGGGAGACGCATCACATTATGTCTTTGAGGACGCGCCGCGCGAGGTGGCTGCCGGGATGCGGGAGTTTCTGTCTGGAGACTGTGCCGGGGCGATGGACGCGGGTGGGAACGAGTGAGTGCCATCGTCCGACGGAGGCGGGCCCCGTGGTGGCGGTGGGGTGGTTTTGTGAGCTGAGTTCTGGCTGTCAGTCGTGATCCCACCGGCACGAGGCCGGCGGTGATCTGGTACGGCGCCTTGAGGGACAGAAGCAGCAGGGCGAGTGGCGCAGATTGACAGTTGCATCATGGTGGTGGCGCGAACACCTGCCAAGTTGGCAGCAGCGGGCGGTTGTCTGCCGGGGGGGTGATTCTACGCAATCCACTTGTTTGTAACCCCTTGCGCTGGATGGAGAGTCTTGGCACAGGCGTTGCTTTGCAAGTCGACCGGCTAGAAATCTATCCCGTGGTCCCTGATGGAAACGCGATTCGGTCGTGATTACCGGCCGGCTTGAGCCGCGAGGGACACAGCGTTTCACCAACATTGCACTGCAGAGGATCTCCCGTGTCAAAACTCCTGAGTTTCGATGAGGACGCCCGCAAACAACTTCTGGGAGGGGTGACGAAGCTCTCGCGTGCTGTGGCGAGCACCTTGGGACCGCGCGGTCGGAATGCGGTTCTGGACAAGGGTTGGGGCTCGCCGAAAGTTACGAAAGACGGCGTGACGGTCGCCGAAGACATTGAACTCGAAGACAAGTTCGAGAACTGCGGCGTGCAGTTGGTCAAGGAAGCGGCTTCGAAGACGAGCGACATCGCCGGCGACGGAACGACGACCGCCACGGTGCTGGCGGAAGCGATCTACCGCGAAGGTCTGAAGTACATCGCGGCGGGGGCCGACCCGATGTCGCTGGCCCGCGGCGTGCAGCACGCCGTCGACAAGGTGACGGCCGGGCTGAAGAAGCTGTCGCAGGACGTGAAGGCGGACGATCGCAAGGCGATCGAAACAGTCGCGACGATCGCCGGCAACAACGACAAGGAGATCGGCAAGATTCTCGCCGACGCCCTGCTGCGGGTTGGCAAGGACGGCGTGATTACGGTCGAGGAAGGCCGGCAGGTCAATACGGAGGTGGACCTGGTCGAGGGTATGCAGTTTGAGCGGGGATTCCTCTCGCCGCACTTCGTCACGAACGAAGACGATCAGGAGTGCGAACTCGAAAACTGCCGGATTCTGATCTACGAAGAGAAGATTTCGAACGCGCGGGCGCTGGTGCCGTTGCTGGAAGAGATCTCGAAGTCGGGCAAGCCGCTGCTGATTATCGCCGAGGACATCGAAGGGGAAGCTCTGGCGACGCTGGTGGTGAACAAGCTGCGCGGCATTGTGAACGTCTGCGCGGTCAAGGCGCCGGGATACGGTGATCGCCGGAAGGCGATGCTGGAGGATCTGGCGATTCTGACCGGCGGGAAGGCGATCTTCAAAGACCTGGGGATCAAGCTCGAGAACGTCACGATGGACGATCTCGGGACGGCCGCGAAGATCACCGTCGACTCCGAGGCCACAACCGTCATCAAAGGAGGCGGCAGCCAGAAGGCAATCGACGGTCGGGCTGAGCAAATCCGCAAGGAGATTGACGTCACCGACAGTGAATACGACCGTGAGAAACTGCAGGAGCGGTTGGCGAAGCTGGCCGGCGGCGTGGCGCAGATCAGCGTGGGAGCCGCGACCGAGACCGAGATGAAGGAGCGGAAGGATCTGATCGAGGACGCGCTGGCGGCCACGCGAGCGGCGATTGAAGAGGGCGTTGTGCCGGGCGGCGGCGTGGCATTGCTGCGGTGTTCGAAGGCGCTCGAGAAGACTGACCTCAAGGGTGACGAAGCCCTCGGCGTGCAGTTGATCCGCAACGTCTGCGACATGCCGATTCGGAAGATCGCCGAGAATGCGGGGCTGGACGGTTCTGTTGTGGCGAACAACGTACGGAAGTCGTCGGACAAGAACTACGGCTACGACGCCCTGAATGACAAGTACGGCGACATGTTCGAGATGCGGGTCGTGGATCCGGCGAAAGTGGTGCGGTCGGCTCTGCAGAACGCTGCAAGCGTTGCCTGTCTGCTGATGACGACCGACTCAATCGTTGTCGAAGAACCGAAGGAGGAAGAGGACGACCATCATCACGACCACCACCACGACGGAGGCATGGGTGGAATGGGAGGCATGGGTGGCATGGGTGGAGGCATGGGAGGAATGGGCGGCATGCCGGGCATGGGCGGCTTCTAAGGACGCGGAGGGGAGGCGAGGCCTCCGTTTGTGCGAGCGACCGCTCGCATGAGATTAGCCGCTCCCGATGGTCGCTGGCTGTCGCGTCAAGAAGGCGGTTTGCGTTTCCAACATCACTGGACAAACAGATCAATACCCCGAGGAGTGATTGAGAATGGCTGCGAAAATCAACCCGCTGGATGACCGAGTTGTCGTGCAACCGTTGGAAGCGGAAGAGACGACGGCCGGCGGCATTGTGCTGCCCGACACGGCCAAGGAGAAGCCGCAACGGGGAACGGTCGTCGCGACCGGTCCGGGACGACTGCTGGACAGTGGCGAGCGGTGCGCAGTCTCGGTCGGAGTGGGCGATGAAGTTCTCTTCGGAAAGTACGGCGGAACCGACATCGAAGTGGACGGCGAAGAGGTGAAGATCCTGCGCGAGTCGGACATTCTGGCGAAGATCGTCGACTGACCCAGCGGCGGGAGAGAGGGATCAGAGGTCAGAGTCCAGGAGTCAGAGGTCAGAAGAGCAGAGGTTGGTTGATTTGCCTCGCCGTGAACTATTGATCGCAATTTGATCCGGACGCTCTTGTCACTCTTGCTGAACCTTTCGTTCCAATCCGAAATTCATAAATCACAAATAACGACTGGACCCATTCGATGGCCAAGCAACTGCTGTTTGAAGACCGCGCCCGCCTGAAGTTGCAGCGCGGCGTCCGCACACTTGCCGACACGGTGGCGAGCACGCTCGGGCCGACCGGCCGGAACGTGATCATCGAGAAGAGCTTCGGCAACCCGGTGGTCACGAAGGACGGCGTGACCGTGAGTAAGGAAGTCGAACTGGAAGACCCCTACGAGCACATGGGGGCCAAGCTTGTGAACGAAGTCGCCACCAAGACGAGCGACATCGCGGGCGACGGAACGACAACGGCGACGGTTCTCGCGCGGGCGATCTACGAAGAGGGCCTGCGGGGCATCACGCTGGGAGCGAATCCCGCCGTGGTTCGCCGGGGGATCGAGAAAGCGGTCGACGCCGCAATCGAGTTTCTGGAAGGCTTCGCCCGCCCGGTCTCGGACAAGAAAGAGATCGAACACGTCGGCGCCATCTCAGCGAATAACGACAACGAGATCGGCGGTCTGATCGCGGAGGCGATGGAGAAGGTCGGACGCGACGGCGTGATTACCGTCGAAGAGGGCAAGACGAGCGAAACGACGCTCTCGCTGACGGAGGGCATGCAGTTCGACAAGGGGTACATATCGCCGTACTTCGTGACCGATCCGTCCAACATGACGGCGGTGCTCGAGGACTGCTACATCCTGCTGCACGAGAAGAAGATCTCCAACCTGCGCGAGTTCATTCCGCTGCTGGAGAAGACGTCTCAGACCGGCAGGCCGCTGCTGATCATCGCCGAAGACGTGGACGGCGAGGCGTTGACGGCGCTGGTGGTCAACCGGCTGCGGGGCGTGCTGAACGTGTGCGCCGTGAAGGCGCCCGGATTCGGCGACCGCCGCAAGGCGATGCTCCAGGACATGGCGGTGCTGACCGGGGGGACGTGCATCTCCGAGGATCTGGGAATCACCCTGGAGGGGGTTGAGCTGTCGCATCTCGGCCAGGCGAAGAAGGTCGAAGTCGACAAGGATTCCTGCACGATCATCGACGGCGGAGGCGACTCCGGCGAACTGCAGAAGCGAGTCGACCAGATCCGTCGGCACATCGAGGCGACTGACAGCGAGTACGATCGTGAGAAGTTTCAGGAGCGGCTCGCCAAGCTGACCGGCGGCGTCGCCATCATTTCGGTGGGGGCCGCGACGGAAGCCGAGATGAAGCAGACCAAGGCCCGCATGGAAGACGCCCTGCACGCCACGCGCGCGGCGGTGGAAGAAGGCATTCTGCCGGGCGGCGGGGTGGCGCTGGTCCGCTGCATCAAGGCCGTCGAGGAGGTGAAGGCCAAGGGGGATGAAAAGATCGGCGTGCAGATCGTGGCGCGGGCGCTGGAAGCTCCGATCCGGCAGATCGCGGAGAACTGCGGCGTCGACGGCGCGGTCATTGCCGATGAGGTGAAGGGCCGTCCTGACAATACGGGCTACAACGCCAACACCGGCGAGTACGTGGACATGTACAAGGCGGGAGTGGTTGACCCCGCGAAGGTGGTGAAGACGGCGCTCCGCAACGCCGGTTCGATCGCCGGACTGATGTTGACAACGCAGGTGCTTGTGACGCGGACGGAATCTCCCGGCGGCGAGAAGAACCCGGCGACCGAGGGAGCGGTTCGGTAAACGGAGAACACCACGGTGAGCCGATCGCCGTCCGATGGAGTGCCTCTGCGGAGGCTGTCACACACGGAGGAACGACGGGCGATTTGATCGGCGGCCGAGGATCATCGATAGAGCCTCGCACTCGGGGCCGCATGAGCCACCGGTCGCCCGGTGGCTCGTGTTGTATGATCGCACGTTCCGAAACGGAAGTTTGGGAACGCGGATTAGCGAGGATTAGCGCGGGTTCATTACCGACGACCGCATACTGTTGACCGATTCCCATGCCCATGGCCGCCACCCAACGCGACTATTACGAAATCCTCGGCGTGTCGCGTTCGGCATCGGGGGAGGAGATCAAGAAGGCCTACAAGAGGCTGGCGATCAAGTACCACCCCGACCGGAATTCGGGCGACGCGGAGGCCGTTGAGAAATTCAAGCAGGCATCGGAGGCCTTTGAGGTTCTCAGCGATGCGGACAAGCGGTCCCGGTACGACCGGTTCGGTCATGCCGGCGTGAAGGGCGCAGCCGGCGGCGGTCATCCCCGCGACGTGGAAGACATCTTCGAAGCGTTCGGCGATCTGTTCGAGGGCTTCGGCATGTTCGGAGGCCGGCGGCCTCGCGGCGGCCCGCAGCGGGGGGAACATGCGCACGCCTCCCTCACGATCGACCTGAAGACGGCGGCGACCGGTTGCGACAGTGAAATCTCAATCACCCGCAAGAAGCAGTGCACGACGTGCGACGGAAGCGGGTCTGAACCGGGGACGACGCCGGAGGTCTGCGAATACTGCGGCGGTCATGGACAGGTGGTCCAGGCTCAAGGTTTCTTCCGGATGCAGCGGACCTGCCCGGCCTGTCGCGGCGCCGGGAAGATCATTCGCCACAAGTGTGGGACATGCTACGGGTCCGGCCGGGAAGACGAGGAGGTGACGCTGACGATCAAGGTTCCGCCCGGGGTCGACAACGGGATGCAGATACGGGTCCGCGGCGAGGGAGAGGCGGGGCTCGGCGGCGGTCCGCGGGGCGACCTGTTTGTCGACGTTCACGTCAAGGAGCATCCGCTGTTCCAGCGGGAGGGAACACAACTGCTGTGCCGCGTTCCGATCACCTATACGCAGGCGGCGTTGGGCGCCACGATCGAGATTCCGGTTCTGGACGGACGCGAGGAACTGGAAATTCCCGCCGGGACGCAGCCCGCCACGGTGTTTCGTCTGCGGGGAAAGGGGATGCCGGACCCGCATGGCCGGCGAACCGGGGATCTGCACGTCGAGGTGGAACTGGTCGTCCCCAGGAAACTCGGCGACGAACACGAGGAACTCTTGCGGAAACTGGCCGAGTTGGAGAAGAGCGAAGTGAATCCCCATCAAAAGTCGTGGCTGGACAAGCTCAAGGACTTCATCACGGGTGAGGACGAAGACGATTGATGAATCGGCCGTCGAGTTGCGAGTGATGCGCCGACGTGGATCGGTACGAAACACGAGGCAGACGTCAGTGAGACCGGAAACGAACCGAGCGGTATTATGAGCGAGGAACAGGACAAATCGACGCCGGCTGACGAGGCCCCCGAAAACATCGCAGAGAATGCGCACGAAGAGACGGCGGAGAACGATGCGGAGGCTTCTTCGCTCGAGGAACAACTGGCGGGCGCGATCGACGAACGGGACGCCTCGCATGATCAGTTCTTGCGGGCTCAGGCGGAACTGGACAACTATCGGAAGCGCGTTTCGCGGGAGCGCGATGAGGAGCGACGTTTCGCGGCGCTGCCGGTTGTTCGCGACCTGCTGCCGGTGATCGACAACCTGAAACGGGCCGCCGATGCGGCGCGCGGTTCGGGCCAGGCGCCCGATCTGGTGGAAGGAATCGATCTCGTCCTGCAGCAGTTGGACGGCGTGCTGACGGGGCACGGCGTCACCCGAATTCCCGGGGAGGGCGAGGCGTTTGACCCGCATCTGCACGAAGCCGTCTCGCAGGCGCCTTCGGCGGAGCATCCACCGATGACGATTGTTCAGGAACTGGAGCAGGGGTATTTGCTGCATGACCGCGTGGTGCGGCCGAGCAAGGTGATTGTTTCGGCGCCCGCGTCGGCAGAAACAGGCAAAGACACCGGGTAGAGCAAATTGCTCTACCATGTGTCCGCGTCGAGCGGTGTTTGGATTGTCGAGGACAAGAATCCGCGAGACAGATCGCCAACACTGATTGGCAAAACGCTATCAATGAAAGGCGCCGTTTGCGGCGGCTCCCCGTTACGTTCACACGTTCTGGTTTTCTATCACCCACACCAAGCCAACGGCGTCCCCACCATGCCGACTTACGATTACGAATGCCGGAAGTGCCAGCATACCTGGGAAGCGTTTCAACCGATCACGGCGAATCCTTTGCGGAAGTGCCCGGAATGCGGCAAGATGAGCGCGAAGCGGGTGATCGGTCCCGGCGCGGCGATTCTGTTCAAAGGATCGGGGTTCTATCAGACGGACTACCGCAGCGATTCCTACAAGCAGGCGGCCGAAGCCGACAAGAAGTCCTCGGAGCCTGCCAAGTCGGAGAGCGGAGACGGTTCGTCTTCGAAATCGGAGACACCGAAGAAGTCGGAGAAGTCCGACTGAGTTGCGCGGCTCAGCAGGAGCTTCGCTTTCCCGACGCTGGCCCTGCTTTCAAGACCCGATCGCCTTTTGGAAACGCGGCGGCCGGTTGACTCGGGCGGACGGTTCGCGTCTGATGGTCCGCATCTCCACCCACTTCCGGGATGAGCGGCTCAGCACGAGCTTCGCGCTCCCGAGGCTGGCCCGGGATGAGCGACGCCGGAGGACGCGCGACGATGATCCGTCTGCCCACGTGCCCGATCTGTGAGAAGGAGTTGCCGGCGAGTGCGGCGGCGGACTCTCCGGTGTTCCCCTTCTGCAGCAAACGGTGTAAGCAGATCGATCTGCTGCGGTGGTGCGAAGGGAAGTACGCCGTCGTCGATCCGCTCACGATCGAGCGTCTGGCGGAGGAGCTTGCCGATCCGGACTCCGAACACGAGGAGTTGTAACCGTGCACGTTTCGCCGGAGGCTCCTCTCGAATTCAAGTTTCACTGGCTCAACGAGAAGGGCCAGCAGACGGGTTTGCTGCGAAAGAAGGGCCGCTTCGACGGGACGACGCTCGTCCTGGACGACATCGAGGTTCCGGCGTCTGTGATTGTGCACGTCGAGACGCGGGACAACCGGATGGCCCTCTCCGCCATGACGCAGAGCGGCGAGCCGGCGACGTTGCTGCTGATGCCGACCAATACGCGGCAATTGAAGGCTGCACTTGATGTGTCCCGGAGCGGCGTATGGGCCGAGATGCACCGGGAGGCGCTTGAGAAGAAGGGCCTGGGACGGACTTTCCGCTCGGAAGAATGTCCGGAATGCGGCGCGACGCTGATCCTGAGCGGCATGCCTGCCTCGCCGCAGTTGTACTGCCGGTTCTGTCACACGCTGAGCACGATTGCTGACGATCTTCAGCCCCCGCCCGGCGAGAAACAGCTCCGGCTGTGCGACGAATGCGGAATGTTCAGCAAGCCGCGGCGGTTTACGATCTTTTACTTCTACTTTCTGCTCGTGGTCTGGGGATGGTGGAGCAGGTCAACGTGGCGCTGCCCGGCCTGCATGCGGGGTGAAGCGTGGAAGATGCTGGCGGCCAACTTCGTGTTCGTGCTCGGGATCCCGGTGGCGCTGGTGCAGTTGTTTCGTTCCTACGGCGGGACCGACCTGGCGGGCCCGTTCCGCGGACTCGACACTGGGAACATCAAGGCGCGAAAGGGAGACGTGGGGGGCGCACTGCAGCAATACCGGGCGATTCTGGAGCGCGTCCCTCATTGCGCAGGTCTGAAATACAATCTCGGCCTGGCCCTGCTGCAGCAGGGTGACAAATCGCGGGCGGCGGACGCGTTTGCGGCAGCGCTCGACGAGTGCGTGAACTACGTCCCGGCGTATGCGGTTGTTCGCCCGCTGTATGAAGAACTCGGCGAGACGGAGCGCCTCGCGGAACTGAAGGCGATGTGGGACGACGAGGACGAAGCCGAAGAGTCGCAGGAGGAAACCGCGCCGGCGTGATGTCCCGGCTTGGGCCAAAACTCTACAGTGGACTCGGGAGGAGGGGCATGTCGGACGAACAGCGCGTCGTGCTCGTGACAGGAGCGGCGACCGGCGTCGGCCGGGCGAGCGCGGTGCGTTTCTCCGAGAGCGGGTATGACGTCGTGGTCAACTACTCCCGGAGTGAAGAAGAAGCCGGCGAAACCTGCGCACTCGTCGAGCGGGCGGGACGCCGGGCGCTCGTCCATCAATGCGACGTGTCGAGCGATGAGGACGTCCGTGCGATGGTGGATCGCGTGCAGTCGGAGTTTGGCCGCCTCGACGTCGTCGTGAACAACGCCGGGACGACGTATTTCATCGAGCATCAGTTGCTGGAGGAGATGACCGAAGAGAAGTGGGACCGGATTCTCGCGGTCAATCTGAAGGGGCCGTTCTTTGTGACGCGGGCGGCGGCCCCGCTGCTGAAGAAGTCGCCTTGTGCCGCCGTTGTGAATGTGAGTTCGGTCGCCGGAATCGCCGGGCAGGGTTCATCGATCGCCTATTGCGCCAGCAAGGGGGCGCTCAATACGATGACGAAGTCGCTGGCGCGGGCGCTCGCACCGGAGATTCGCGTGAATGCCGTCTGCCCGGGTCCGATTGACACGCGGTGGATGCGGGCCTGGAAGAGCGATGAAGAAGTGCAGGAGATGGTCGCCGGATATCCGCTGCCGCGTGCGGCGCAGCCGGAGGACATCGCCGACGCGGTCATGTATCTGGCGCAGGGGACGTCGCTGACGACGGGACAGTGCCTGGTTGTGGACGGCGGCCGGACGATGTGAAGGCGAATCGCTGCTGGAACGGGCGCAACCGAGTCACTGGCGGTCATCCGCAACTTTCGCAGCCGAACCGGCACGGCGCCCGCTACTCGATGCCGCGCGCGGAGCGGACGAGTTCCCGAAGTTCCGGGTCGTCTTCGGCGTTGACGTAGGATTCCCACGCCTGTGCGGCTGACGTCAGATCTTCGCGGGATTCGTA
>QQVO01000023.1 GCA_003388505.1 Planctomycetota bacterium | reverse complement strand
GGCTGCGGACTCCTCGTCGGGAATGTGGAACCAGTTGTTGGTTCCAAGTTCTCGATCCGAGGGGGAGTCCGACATGTCCCGTTCTTTGTCTCGCGCCGACGAGCCCGGCGAACCGGCCACCGACTGGCACACGGTGCAGCGCCGGATCGAACGGCTCGACGAAGCCGTCACGATCGCGCAGCGGCCGCTGCAGGAGGAACTTCAGGCGTTACTGGACGATCTGGCCGGTTGTTCGTTCGGATCGCTGGCCGATAACACGGCGGCGGCGAATGCGATTCGCTTTCTGATGCTTCGCCTGGAGGTCCGCGTCGAGTGCCCCCGTGAAGGCTGCCATGAGGCTTCGCTGATTCGCTGTCGACCGGCCGGTCGGACGCGGCACGGCTCGTTCGAATTCGAGCATCGGCGAAACGGTCGGCTGTCAACCCACGCCGCTTCCACGAAACTGCCGGCCCTCAAGCTCGTGCCCGCGCCGCCGCATGCCCGGCGGAAACAAGCGAAGTAGTGAGGAAGCCTGATCCGCGAAAAAACTCCAGCGTTCTGACTTGGCGCAACCTGCCGGCCATGATAAAAGACATTTCGTGTACCACGCCCATCGATGGAGATGGGCTCTTTTCTGTCTCAATGACGAGAGGAGTGATGTGATGCTCAGCGACTTTTATCGGGGCGACGTGGTTTGGGTGCGGTTCGATCCGACTGTCGGCTGTGAGATCCGCAAATGCCGTCCGGCAGTCGTGGTTTCCGCCGACCAGCAGAACGGGAGAAAAGGAAATGAACTGGTCATCGTTGTGCCGCTGACGAAGGCCCCGGTCGATCGGAGTCCCCGTGACGACGAAGCCGTCGTCGAACCCGGAACGAGTGGTCTCACTGAACTGAGTGTGACCGTCGTTGATCAAGTGCGTTCGATCGACCGGCAGCGCATCCTGCGCTGGGTCGGTCACGTTTCGGCGCAAACGATGGCCCTGATCGATGAGCGGCTGCAAGGCGCACTCGCATTGGCCTGAGACAGGGCCGATTTCAACCCAACAGGAGAACTCGCGATGTCCAGTTCCAATCGACCACCGGAAGAGCGGTTTCAAGCCGGAGGGGTCTCTGCCAGCGTCTTCGTCAATGAAGTGAAGCGGGCCGACGGTTCCGTCTTCGTGGCGCGGAAGACCGTCCTGCAACGGACGTACATGGACGGCGACGGTAATTACCAGTCCACCGCCAGTCTCGACGTCAATGACCTGCCGCGAGCGATTCTGGTTTTGACGAAGGCGTTCGAACACTGCTCCGGGTTGGGCCGGAGCGCTGATGCGGGCGATGAGCCCGGCGTTGAGGGATGAAGCCGCCGGCGGTTTGACGACCAAGGCCGAGAGCGAAAGGAGATAACAGAGTTGGTCGTCCGGGGGCATGCGGCCGAGTCGGCCGCTTATAGGGAGCCGAATGAAGAATGCTCCGCTCAACGGGCACGTTCGGTTCAGACTTCACTCGCGAGAACGAGGAGACCCACATGAAAACAGCCGCCGTCATCATTTCGGGAGCGCCCGCCGGCGACAACTTGCGTGACATCGACGTGCCGCCCGGTTCTTCGGCCGGAGACGTGCTGCGAACGCTCGACCTGAACGGATACCTGCTCAGCAAGGAAGGGTCGGCGCAGGCGTTCGCAGCGGAAGAGGACATCTACGCTGCCATTCAATCGGGCGACAAGCTCCGGGCAACGCCGGTGGCCGAGGTGGGAGCGGGATTCTGGCGACGGTTCCTCAGCGCGATCGGATATCCGCTGAAGCCGACCGTCACCGTGCGGGAGCGGAAGGCGACCGCCAGTCCGGCGCGGAAGATCGCAACTCCCGTCCCGCGTCCAGCCGGCAACGGGCGGCTGCAGGTCGATCGCGACCGCCGGAGCCTGTGGGAGATCCGGGGGTGGACGCGCAACGGCAACCGGCTGACCGGCGCGTTCCGCACGCCCAAAGGCTCGTTCGTCGGAGAGGTGGCGCTCAAGCGGCGCGGTGCGCCCGAATTCTACATCATCAACCCGCCGGAGGGATTGTTGCGGGGCTCGCACGGCCCGTGCTTCAGGTCGAGAGGCGGCGGGAAATACTGGGTCCACTTTGGACTGGCCAACCCGGACGTCGACGCCGGCATTGTGGCGATCGAGAAACTGATCGTGCGGGCGCTCAGCGGGAGGCAGCGATGAGCGTGATCGACAACATACTGCTCTGCATCCTGTTGGTGCTGCTGGTGAGACTGCTGGTTGTTCTGCGTCGCCGCCGGATGGAACTGTCGGACGTTTCGGCAGCAACCAGGACCGGCGACCTGCAACCGATCGGACTCGACGTCCGCGTGACCGTGACGCCGAGCGACGAGATGTTGCGACTTCTCGGTGAGAAGCCTCCCGTCGAAGAATGCGAACCGGCGCGGGTGAAACCGGCCGACGTGGCCGGCGACGGCAACCCGCAGCCGAGGACGGTGCAACCGGCCCGGTTCCTGATGGACTCGCTGATGCTGGCCCGTTCGTTCCGGCACGTCTGTCCCCGGCAGATGCGCACGCGCGGACAGGTCAACGGGTTCAAGGAGCGGTTTCATTACGCGACCGGACTGAAGCTCGACGAGCACACCTACGTCGTCACTGACATCGTGCCGGTGCGGTACTCGAAACAGTCGCCGGGCGGCGTACTGGTCGACGACGGCAGCAACATCTCGGCGCTGGCGAACCTCGACCGGATCGGACTGCCGCTCTTGGCGCATTTCCATTCGCATCCGGGATTCGGCCGGGGAGCGAACCGGCCGTCAGCGGTCGACCGCGCATTTCAGGAGCGGCTGGAGCGGGGCGGACACGTGGCGGTCGGGTTCATTTTTTCGAGAGACGGATTTCTCAGGGCCTTTGCCGGCGACCTCGATCGGTTCGTGGTCGAAGTGCAGGGGAGCAACGTCAAGAAGGTGAGCGACAATGAGTTCAAAATCGACCTGGACGACCCAGCGCTGTAAGTCGCCCGAACTCAAGATGGACGTCGACGAAACGGTGGCCGATCGACAAGACCGGCTGCCGGGGTTTTCGACGGCGCGGCTCAGGGAGAGCTGCGTGCTACTGGTCGGAGCGGGCGGACTCAACGGCGCGGTGGCCGGCCCGTTGGTTCGGAAGGGGATCGGTCAACTGGAGATCTGCGACCACGACCGGGTCGAGGTGAGCAACCTCAACCGTCAGCCGTACTACGCTTCCGATCTGTTCGAGCCGAAGGCCCACCGGTTGGCGGCCAATGCGGCCCGCGAAGGACAGCAGGGCACCTCGGTGCTGGGTCACTTCACGCCGCTTACGGAGCAGAACGCGGCCTTTCTGAGCGCGGAAGCGGACGTCGTCGTCTGCGGCGTCGACAACAATCGGACGCGGGCGGTGGCCTCCCGGATTCTCCGGCAAGCCGGGATTCCGGTGATCTTCTGTGCGGTCAGCGAAACGGCCGACTACGGCTGGCTGTTCGTGCAGGAGCCGATCGGGCCGTGCATCGGCTGCGTCTTTCCCCGGATCGCGGCCGCCGAGGGTGAGCGGCAACCGTGCCGCGCTGTTCCGGCCGTGGCCGACATCCTGCACACCATAGCCGGCCTCGTGATGTACGCGATCGACAGCCTGCTGATGGAGCGGCCGCGGGGCTGGAACTTCCGTTCGGTGCACCTCGTCGGCACGACGACCGACGTCATCGACACGGTCACGTCGCGAGCCGGGTGTGCGCTGTGCGGAGGCCAGGCTGAGCCGCAGAAGGGAGCCACATGAGGCCCCGCATCAGGGTGCGGCCCCGGTCGCGGGCCGTGAGAATCCAGGTGGCTCCCGGCGACGACTGGCAACGGATCGGACGACGGCACTTTCTGACGCGGGACGCCTACGAACGGGCCACCCGCCTGCGGCGGCTCAAACGCTCGTTGTGGCAAAGGCTGCGGGCGATGTTCCGGAAGGGATGAAGCGATGAGCGCACTCGTCGTGCTGGCGTTTCCGATCGTGATTCTGTTGCTGCTGCGTGCGCTGTTGCACCGGATGTGTCCGTGGCTGATGCGGCCGGTGGAGAAGATTTTGCGGTCGGCGTTGAAAACGGTCTGGAACATCGTCTGGAAGGCGCCGGCCCACCGCTGGGGCGGCGTCAACGTCGCCTGGATGTGGCTGGTGATCGGAGCGGCAGCCGTCACCACGGAGATTCTCTCGAGCCGGGGGCCCGATCTCGGGGCTCTGGCCTGTCTGTGGATCATCATCGGCGGGATCTGGTGGTTGCTGCGGGTCTGGAATCGCTGGCGGCTGAGTCCGTACCGTCTGCCGCAGCGACGACGCCGGAGAGGATAGAGCAAACTGCTCGACCGTCTGTCCGCGTCGCGCGGTGTTCCGGCTGTTCAGCCTGAGATTCCGCGAGACAGGTCGTCAACACTCAATTGAAATGCGCTGCAACATGGCGGTCGTCGGCTGGTGGGCGTCTGTGCGTCCGGTGCATCTCGCGCGGGGACACCGGTTTCGGGGGAACTGGTGGCGTGGGGAGTCGGACATCTCTCTGCCGACCGGTCACCGTACGCGACACCTGTACGGCGTCGGTTCCAGCGGCAGCGGCAAGAGCCGCGCGCAGCGGCACATGATCTGCCAGGACGTCGATGCCAACCGGGGCTTCACACTGGTCGATCCGCAGGACCTGCAGCGGGAGGTGCTGGCCTACATCGCCGAGATCGCACTGCCGGGCACTCCGACTCCGGAGAAGATCGCGCGGCTCGGCGACAAGCTGGTGATTCTGGAACCGGCCGACCAGCGGTTCGGCGCGCCGGGAATCAACCTCCTCGAAACGACTCCCGGCCAGGTCGGCTATCAACTGGTCGACGCCATCATCGAGGTCATCCGCGAGATCTGGCCCGACTGCTTCGGGCCCCGGCTGGAGGATGTCTGCCGCAACGCCCTGTTGTTGCTTCAGGAGCAGCGACTGACCGTGCTGGAGATGCTGCCGCTGCTGTCGGATGCGACGTTCCGGCAGGCGCTGGTAGCGAGAACGCACAACCCGGAATTGCGGCTCTATTTCGAGGGTCATCTCGGGGGGCTGCGTCCGGCTGAACTGAAGACCTGGGTGGAGTCGAGCCGCAACAAGTGGAACGCGTTTTTGTCGAACCCGTTCATCCGGCCGATTCTCGGCCAGAGCCGGTCGACGATCAACGTCCGACAGATCATCGACGAGGGGAAGATCCTGATCGTCAACGTCAGTCGCGACAAACTGAAGGAATCGCGGCGTCTGCTCGGCGCACTCATCGTGGCCCTGATCCATCAGGCGACCGTCTCGCGGGAGAACGTTCCGCCGGAGCAGCGGTACTTCCACGGAATCTTTGTCGACGAGTTCCAGGAGTTCTGGACGCCCAGTTTTCTGCACATTCTGGAAGGGGGACGGAAATACGGACTGGGGCTGTCGATGTTTCATCAGAACTTGACCCAGCCGCCGTTCTCCAGCGATCCGGCGATCGTCGACACGATCCTGGCCAACTCACACACCCGCATGATCTTCAACGTCTCCCGCAAGGACGCCGAGCGGTTGGCGGGCGAGCTGTTCTTTCCGTCCGGCAGCGAGGTGCAGTTTCAGGAGACGTGCGTCGGGATTCCGATCGAGCGGCCCAAGTTCTGGTCGCTCGGTGCGGAGCGCGAGCACTATGCGGCCCAGTTGATGCAGCAGCGGCAGGGGGAGGTGTTCATCGGCTTCAAGGGGATCGGGGAGGACGAACCGTACGCCGCCCGGATTCCGCACGTCCCCGACGTGAGACCCGACCGGGAAAAGATCGACATCCTCAAGCAGCACGTCGCCGCCCGCTACTACCGGCCGCTGGCCGAGATCCGCCGTGAAATCAGCCAACGGTGGGCCCGCATCCGGCAGCAGGGAGCGGGCCCCGTCCCTCCGATCGGAGATTTCCGGCGATGAATCGGCCCGGCGGAAACAGGCGAATCCGGATCGAACGCAGCGGCGCGGCCCGTGTGCGGCGGGAACGGGCCCGGCGTTTTCGGAGGCGGAATGCGCCGCGGCCGATGCACCTCACCGAGCGGGACGTAGAAGTTCTCGAAGCGCTGGCCGTGCACCGCATGCTGTCGGGAGACCAATTGCGTCGGCTGGTGTTCGGCTGCAGCGGCTCGCGCGTCCGCCGCAGGTTGCGGACACTCTACGATCATGGCTTTGTTGAGCGGATTTCGGTGACGGCCCAGCCGGCGCGCGGCATTCCGCCGTTTGTGTATGAACTGAGCGCCAAGGGGATCGAGGCGCTCAGTGAAATCGGCGTCGACGCGGCAAGGAGAGGAGCGAGCGGCCTCAGCCTGCAGACGGTGCGGCACAAGCTGATCGTCAATGACGTTTATATCACGCTGGTCGAAGCGACGCGCGATACGCGCTACAGCGTCCGCGACTGGCGACACGAACAGGATCTGAAACTGACCGGCGAAGACGGCGGGGGACGGGGGAGAGCCGAGCGGGTCGAGCATCCCACCTTGGAGAAACCGCTCAGCTTTCTGCCGGACGGTTACTTCGAGCTCGACCTGGGCGACGGAACGTCGTTCGCGTTCTTCGTCGAGGTCGATCTGGCGACCCACGCCCAGCGGGTGTGGCGTGAACGGGCGAAGCTCTACACGGCGTACGCCGACCCACGGACGGGACTGTTCCGGAGGCGGTTCGGGCGGGAGACGTTCCGGCTGGCGATCGTCACGACGCCCGACTACCGGGGCCGGTCGCGACGCAACAACATCCTGGACTCCATCGGACGGACGGTCGGCGCTTCGCCGCTGTTTCTGGCGGCGACGCTCGACGACCTGCAGGCCGATCGGATTCTGGGGCCGGTCTGGAGGATGCCCGGACGTCAGCGGCCCGTTCGTCTCACCGACAACGTCGGAGGAGGCGGGGTTGTTGTCCGGCCTCGACGCCGGACGGTCGTCCGGAGCGGGAAATAAGTCGCATTGCATTGAACCAAAGCCGGTCTGGCGGCGTAAGAGCCCGCAAACGAAGGCGAAAGCGCGCTCAAACGCCGCCACGATGAAGTGCCATTGGCACTAGGGGACGGGCGATCCGTGCTACGCTCAGAACAGCGGGCGGTTCTTTGGCAATTCACTACACGGAAAGGAGGTGCCGCATGAGCGGACGCGCGTATGTGTCGTTTGCGGAAGTGAAACAGCGCATCAGTATCGTCGATGCGCTGGAAGTGTTGGGACTGGCTGACCGGTTTCGGAAGGAGGGGAAGACGTATGTCGGCGTCTGCCCGCTGCCCCTGCACCAGCACGGGCCGTCACCGAATGCGAGTCAGTTCAAGATTACCGTTCGGGACGGCGAGAGCGTGTTCTACTGCTTCGGCGACTGCCAGCGAGGCGGAGACGTCATCGAGTTCGTGAAACTCATGACGGGGCTCGACAACCGGCATGTTCGCTTTTGGTTCGCCGAGCATTTCGGCGACCGGCTGGCCCTCAAGCGGGGGAGGGGACAGCGGGCGAAAACCTCGAACACGACTTCGCAAAAGAAAGAGGCCCGCGAGACGCGCGGGCCAACTGCGCCTCAACGGGCCGACGTAAAAGTGACAACTACGACGGTACCCACAGAGGCTGCGGAGTACAAGCCCATTCGGTTCAGATTGCAGGTCGATCCGGCCGCGCCCTATCTCCGGGAGCGGGGACTGACCGATGAGACGATTGCCCGTTACGGACTGGGTGTCGCACAACGTGGGATGCTCAAAGGCTATGTTGCCATCCCCGTCTGGGAATCGCCGCCGGGCCAATTCCCCTACGGCTATCTCGGCCGCTGGGCGGGGGAGAATTACGACGACGAGGCAGGGAAGCCGCGCTATAAATGGCCGGCCAATTTCCCGAAGCAGCGGTTTCTGTTCGGGCTCAACGAAGCGCTCGACGGAACGGACGGTCAGCCAATCGTCGTCACCGAGGGCGTCTTCGGTGCGCTGCATTGTGTGCAGTGCGGGTTTCCGGCGAGCGTGGCGACGTTCGGAGCGTCGCTCAGCCGAGAGCAGGCGAAACTGCTGATCGCCACCGGGCGGCCTGTCGTGTTGATGTTCGACGGCGGCCAGCCGGGACGCCGGGCGATGAAGAGGGCGGCGCTCAGGTTGGCGCCGCACACGTTCGTGCGTGTTGTCCGACTCAAGGAAGGACAGCAGCCGGACGATCTGAGTCCGGAGGAAACCCGCAGAGTTCTTTCAATGACCGTCTGAACGACGGAAGCGCCGGCTTGTAAAGTCCGGCGCGTTTTCTTGCTGCTGATTGACAGCAGTGATGCGACTACCGTTCGAGGTTCCGAATGCGTTGCTCGTGGTCGCTCAACACCTGCTTCATCGAAGCCACGATATCGTCCTGCATCCGCGTCGCGACCGCGTCGAAGTGCTGCATCACCTGGTCAAGTCGGTCGTCGACGTGTTGGCGGAGTTCGCCGAGTTCCGATTTGACATCGTTGACATCGGACACGACCGACTCGAAAGACCGGCCGACGGACTGCATTGCGTCATTGAACTCGCCACGCGTGAGCGGCTCGGTCGCGTCGCCCTCCACGTAGCTTGGTTCGTTCGTCATTCCATCAGGGTGCCACGGAATTCATTTCGCCGTCAAATCGGCATTCCGCGGCTGTCCGCGTTGCGACAGCACCTCCCGCCTGGATTCCGGGAAACATGATGTGAAAATGCGTTTCTGAGGGCTACGGACGGCAGTGTCGCAAAAGGTTTATTTTGCGACACATGGAGACCCGGCGGGATCTTGTGCTCCCTACCGGGGTTGTGCGCATCGAAAACGGGCTCACAATGAAGCCGGCTTTATGCGACGCTGCCGATTTATATTTTGGCCGGGGCTGTGGCAGCTTGATCGCATGCACATCGAACGAGATCCGGGACGCCGCGTGGTTCAGCAACTCCGCGCGTACTTCTCCGAGCTTCAGACTTTTCACCACGAGCAACTGGCTCTGCTTGACCAATTGCAGGACCATCTCGACCAGTCTCGCTCGTCCCTGATCCAATCACAGACCGCAGAGCTTGATCACTTTCGGGAGACGAAACGCCGCATTGAATCGATCATTGACGATCAGCGGCCTGAAGACGTCGCCGAAGCCGAGTGACGGCTGCACACCTTGCCACTCCCCTTCTCCACCAGACACCTGACCACTTCCGACTGTTCAGATTCCGTTCTCATGCTGAACGGCCGGCGATCTTACTCTCTACCGTGCAGCAGCTTATCCAATGTGCATGGTGAGACACGATGCCAAACATCGTTTCTTCTGTAGATCCCGGGCGCTGCGTGCGTCATTTGTGGATCTACGATGAGATCGGAATCTGGCATCTCATTCTGCTTATCGCCACCTTACTCCAAGGGCCAGTCGTTAGGCACCAGTCCCTCACTTCCTCGCCACCGTGCAACAACGGAATCTCTAAACCAGTCCTCATCACTATCGATGTGCTCAATCAGGATTATCTGAAACTGGCTCTCGTACTCATTGCAGAACTCGTGAAGCTGACGAATAATCCTCATCGCCTGCTGACGATCATCATCAGTCAAGTCGTCCTCGCTTCGGTCGGGGTTGTTCTGCATTTCATTCGAGAAGAACGGCTGCGAAACCTGATCGAAGAACAGTATTCGCGGCACTGGACGCGAGTGCTCAATCAGCCAACTGTGCAAACCCAGTAACGCGGCCACATGATACCCCACCCAATTCTTGCCGGCACCGATGCGCTCCAGGCCGACCGTGTCCAATCCAAACACGAATCGCAACTCGAGTTCCGTCAGATCTAATGACATGGCGCTGTCGGCATGGGCCAACTCCATGTTTCGCGCGTACGCGGCGATCTTGCTTGAAATCGCTATTCCGATCGTCCTCATTCGCTCGGCAATCGCATCAGTATCACACTCCTGTGCCAGCCGCGCAATCTCCCGCTCCAGGTTTCGCCGTTCATTGTCCCTCCGTTCCCCGTCGCTAGCCTCACCAAATCCGCGAAGGACTTCAATCGCTCGCCCTGACAATTGTGCCCTCCGCAACACTTCTTGTTGGTACGCTCGTGTCTCAGATTGGGCTCGGTAGATCGCGCGTATCGCGCTTCGCGCGTTATCGGTCTCTCGCTCGACTTCTGACAATCGATTCCGCAGTCCGTCAAGATGCTGTGTCAGCCGCGGGCGCTGCCGTGAAACTGCCTCCAATTGTTGCCGTAACCGGATGGTCGACTGCCTCACCGCTGCAAGCACATCGCGTTCTGCACGGACATCAGAGCCGCACAACGGACATCGGAGTTCGTCAGCCAGTTCGTCTCCGAACAGTTCCATCAATGCAAGTCGGCTGTCCTGAATGCCCGCTTCTTCTGTGAATGCGGTCGCCCGCACCGCGAAAGCCTCCGCCGCATCGATCTTTCGCCGAATCTCTCCGGATTCCCTCTGCATCCGCTGGAATCTGTCCTGCAATTCGGAAAGCTCATCGGAATCGGTGTCTGTGGCTCGCGTTTCGAGTTCCTCCCAGTCTGCGATGAATCGCAGTGCTGCTTGTCCTGCCGACAGGGTCTGTTCGACCAACGGGTCGACTCCAATACCCGCATCGCGCGCCTCAGACACCAGCACGGCAGCAGCCCGAAGTGCATACCTTTTCGTCGCCTCACGTTCTTCATCGGCCATCGTTAAGACCTTGAGTTCATGCCGCGCTTCCCGCAACCGCATTCGCTTCCTCGCGAAGTCTTCCGGCACGGCACCAAGGAAGTACGGCAACGTGTCCCGCATGTGAAGCTTCTCGAACGTGTCGTCTGTGCCGTAAAAAAGCTGCCTCTCATTCGCGATCAGGCTTTGAGGCTGCAGAATCAAGTTCCGCGCGTGGCGAATTGACGGGCTGATTGCGTCAGTCGTTCTGCCCGGCTCCGGCTGTGTTATCGCGTCTCCGATGTCTGCCAACGACGCCAACGTTGAAGTGAGAGTATCGAGGTTCGCATTGACCGCCAGTTCAGTGTATGGAACGACCTCTTGAACGCCGTGTTTAATGAACACGCCGGTATGCGACTTCTGTCCGGGTGGGAGTCGCGGTCGAGCCACGAACAGCGTTTCCGTCCCGCGCACGAATAGCGCCCCAAACCATGAACATTTCGCGAAGTCTGTACCGATCGGTATTCGATACGTGCGCGAACCCAAGCAGTAGTTGAGAATACTGAGCAACGCCGACTTTCCGGTCTCCGATTTCCCGGTAACTATGCTCAACTCGCCTGTTCGCAAACCGATCGATCGTGCACGTCCGTCATGCGAATAGACGCAGATGGTCCGCACCTGAAAACTCATGGCTTGATCCCGAAAAACGCGAGGACACTTGAGATATCTGACTCTCCTGCCAACCACCGTCCCAGCAACCCGGCACAACGCAGTTCGTTCTCTACCGCGCCTGAACTGAGACGTGCGTTACCCAACCTCCCGCGAACGCCGCCCCGATTTGAGAAGCGGCACCCATCTTGCTCAAACTTCACGAGGTTCTTGCCACTTAGGAAGACGATCCCGGAATCCACAAACGGCTTCAGCGCAACAGCTCGTGCCGGAAACCCTATGAGAACGTCTGCATTCGTCTGCACCCAATCGCTGATGCGGCCTGCCACACGGCTCGGAAGCCGCTGCCGAAACTCATCGACTGCGACCAGAGTGATGACGATGTACGGGTAAACGAACGGAAGACTGCGCCCCGCCTTCTCCTGATACGCATGACCAGCCAAGAAAATGACGGATCCAGTGAATCCCGGGTTGTATAGATTGACGAGTTCGTCCGGATAATCGTCTTCCGAAAGCAGTTGCGACAACATCGTCGTTACTCACCATCTGAGGAACTGAGAAGCTCCAGAAACCTGGGATGCCAACCGACCTTCTTGCGGTCGGCAAGCACCTGATATGATCCCCGTACGAGAAACGGTGCATCGAATGCAGTCCTAACCCGCAGATGATTTAGGTTCGGTGAGTCCAACTCCACCCATGCGTATAGCTCGGCCCCCGACGCGCACTCGCCATGTCCGTCAGAGCTATCACACGATTCGCACATGATTGTGTGCCGCCTTCGCCACTCTTCGATCAATGCTCGATCAAATCGAGGAAGCTCGTCTACTGCCACGAGCCCTTCACGCGACCACTGCGACCGCTGGGCAAAGGCACGGTATTGATCCTGCTGTGCGCTGGTGATGCGCCTCGCTGACACCCCCACGAGTCGCAGTTGCCGCACGAATACCCGCCTGTCATCGGCAGGAGTCTCGTCCTCTGGAACTGTTGAATCTGAAAACTCATCTGGTAGCGACTGTGCAACAAACATGTCACGAATCCTGGCGGACTCCGCTTTCACTGATGCAACCGAAATCGTCCGTTCGCTGTCAGGAAGCAAAGAGCGAATCGCTGTATCAAACAGCCATCCCTCCAACTGCCTGACATGTGATGCCAGATGCTCCGGATAACATGCCACGCTCAATTCTGCCTCCAGTTCCGATCGGACCACCGAAATGTCCATCTCGCCATCCACGAGATACACGCGGTCCAACATCCGCTGTTGTTTCTTTACACCCAATTGTTGAAACTTCGCGTATGCCTTGACGACTTCATTGTTCGTGCTGTTCGTCCCGGCTTCCGACAACTCCGTTCGTGCTCGATCCGGATCGCGGTGTTCGTCATCGCGCAAATAGTAAAGCGGGCTCCGCTTGGTCGCTTTTCCAGTCGTGTGCAAGCAGAAGATGTCTTCTTCGGGATTGACTCTCCCTGACTTCACCAAAGTGGCCCAGTTCCCGAGCGTTTTCCACACCTTGAGTGACTTTGGTCCGAGTGAAGCCTGTCCTCCAAGAGAGTGCGCCAACTGGTGGATTGCGGTCACACGCTCTTCGGCGACCGTGCTGATATCGTCTACCAGCAGCACATCGTCCAGGAGTTCGAATGCAAGCACTGCAGCTGGAGAACGCGAGCGAAGGGCAAGCAGCAATCCAAACCGCAGTTGGTAAAGGTAACCCAAGAACGGGTCAACTGCCTCATGGTGGACTGCCATTTGGTGCCCATCTATCGGGGAGTACCGGTTGTCTATCCGGCCTGAATGATCACATGCGCGCTGCCTAAACGTCAACAATCACCATGCGCGACACAGCGGATCAGTTTCGTGGATTGAATCAAGAATACTGAACCTATTCAACTTCGCATTGAGCAGCGTCGTCGACCGGCTCCCATTAACGTTCGATCTCCCCCAACCGCCGCCCTTTCGAAACGCTGTCTGCCCGGCCGCCCGGGTCGCCCATTATACCCGGCCAGCAGGCCGGGTCGCGACCCTGTAAGGCGGCCGGATCAGCCAGCAGACCCGCCCCGCCGCATCAGCCCAAAGCTGGCACACGGAAGGAGGTGAGACAAATGACAACAAAAAGCCGGAAATCGTTCAATGCCGCTGACTTCAGCAAGGAAACGGTCTTCGAGACCTCGCTCAAGAAGGATCGGGCCAGATTTGCACGGCTCCTGCAGCGCATGGAGCGCTTCGATGAAGTGGCAGACCACATCGACAGTCTGCATGAGCAATGCAGTGCCCTGCTTGCGCAATCCAGGGACGTGATGGTGGAGATCGCCCAGACCGCGTGGGAGCTTGGGATCGACTCAGAATCGCAGAAGCCTCACAAGAAGCAGCCGCAGTGATTGCCGCTTTCGATGACAGCAGCCGGCACTGGTCAGCAGATCGGTTGCTGGAAGATTCGTAAGCTGGCAGACGGAAGGAGGTGAGAAATATGGAATTCAAAGGACGCCGGGCGACGGGCGCCGAGCCGCCCAAAGGCAAGAGCTTCCTGGCAGCGGCCAAACATGAGCACCAGGGCATCTTTCGGGACTACGTCGAGTTGCAGGCGGAGTTCGCCGATCTGCAGGAGTATACCGATGCCCTGCAGGCGGACGCCTGGAAGCTGACGGAGAGAATCGCCAAAGAGAGTTGGCGGAACGGCGTTGTCCAGGGAGAACGCAGAGCCCGCGGGTAGCGGCGGCTGCTTCTCAGGATACGCGTCAGGCGAGGCCGGTCAAATCGACCGGCCTTTGCTGATGGCGGGGCGGACGGAATGAGGCGGCGGTTGACGCGGCCAGGCGGCCGCGCCCACCCACCCAATGTAGGGAGCCGGCGGACGACGGTTGCGAGCTGACGGTCGACGGGCTGGCGAAAGCCGGTTGGCGGATGCGACTGAATTGCGCTGCTGCGGAATCTCAGGCAAGCTGAGGGGACGTGTACCTTTTCCAAAGCACTTCCCTTTCCCTGCCGAGGTGTCCCCATGGCCACGTTGAAGAAGGCGCATCAGGAACTGTATCGTCGATCTCCGGATGAGACATTCAGTACGCTGCCGGATCTCATCAGTCACTGTGTTCAACAGAAGGAACAATCGAACGACTTGTGGAAGCCGCCGGCGCAAATCGTGCCGGACTTGAGCGACGGTCAGTTCGGATTGAAGTTGGCCGACGACGGTGCGTATCACCTGAACGACTGGTCGTTCACACAGCTTTGCGGGCTGGCTCGGGTGAATAAGGAGACGGTCAACCGGCTCTCGCCCGAGACGATTTCTCGCGTTTTTCGGGAGACATTGCCGACCGGAAACAAGCCGCTGCAGTTGCTGGCGAGTCGCAACACCGTGCGTTCAATTCACGGTGTGACGTACACGCGGCTGTGGAATGCCGATCTGCTGTCGGTGGCTCACGAATTCGCGGGTGACTTCACGCCACCCCAGACAGCCGACGGAGGCGGCACCGGACTGTACGCCGGTGAGCAGGACATGTTCGTGTTTCTCATCGATCCCAGCGGCTGGACGGAGATCAACGGTCAGGCGTTCGCGCCGGGCTGTTTTCTCTGGAACAGTGAAGTTGGGCGACGCTCGGTCGGCGTCAGCACGTTCTGGTTTCAAAGAATCTGTGCGAATCACATCGTGTGGGACGCCACGGAGGTCGTCGAGTTTTCGCGCAAGCATACCGCCAACGTGCACGAGGCACTGGTCGAGATCCGCCGCACACTGGAGCGGCTCGTCTCCAGCCGAGACGCCCGCCGGGACGGGTTCGCCAGAGTGATGAGAAAAGCGATGCAGGAACGACTGGGCAGCGATGCCGACGAGGTCTTGGAAGTCCTTGGCAAGAGCGGTGTCGGCCGCAGGCTGGCCCGGCAAGCGCTCGACATCGCACAAGAGCAAGGCGCGTTTACGATCTTCTCGGTTGTGGATGCGTTGACGCGGTTGGCCGGCAGTCTCCCCTTCGCCGGTGAACGCCTGCAGGCCGAGGTTAAGGCGGCTTCTCTGCTGGAACTGGTTGCCTGATACGGCAATCGCCACGTTCAAAATCAATCGGGCCATCCCCTTGCGGATGGCCCGTATTTCTTGTCGACTCAAGTTTCTTGGCTGTTCGCTTTGTGTTCGTGCCCACTATTCGCCGGTAGTTGCGGCGTTCTCGGCCATTGCATTCGTGCGGTCAAGCTCTGCGACGTGGGACGTCGCCATTTGAAGCACGGCGACTGCGGCCGGCAGTTCGCTGAGCGCGAAATTGGTGGCGGTTTTCCATTCGTCGCCCTGCTTGAAGCTGCGCTGGAGTGAGACGGAGCGGAACTCACGGCCGTCCTCCGTTTTGTTGACGAAGACTGAGGCCGACACGGCGCCGATGCGGAATGTCTTCTCTGGTTTCTGCATGGGGGATCACCTCCTCTGCTTCTCGGCGTCGCCATGACGGTGTCTCAAATGACGGGGTGAATCAGTGGGTTGGCCACGCCGTGCCCTTCGGCGCGCGCCTGCGCTTCGTGGAACGTCGTTCCTTCGGCGACCACGTCGAGGGTGAACGGGTCGAGGGCGATCCACCGGCGGACGGAAGGTTCTTCGTCGGTGCGGCGACGCCGTTTTGTCTCGATCATGTTTGCAGTCTACCACCCGCGAGGAATCGCGCAATCGCCGTGTCAGGGGGAAGGCGGACGCAAGTTGCGCGTCTCTCTGCTTTGCCGCACACTGAAGGTCAGTCGTTCTTTCCCAACCCGTTTGCCTTGCGTTGACCAGGAGCACTGTCATGGCCCAGTCACGATCGTCGCAGAGGCCGGCCAACCGGCCGGAAGTCAAGTTCGGTCCGTTTCCCGGTGGCATCTCGGTCGCCGTGTGGCAGAACGAGGTGAACACCGAAGGAGGTTCCCGGACGATGCGGAGCATCACGGTCTCGCCCCGTCGGTATCGCGATTCGCAGTCCGGTGAATGGAGGGATTCCCCTTCTTATCGGCCGAGCGACATTCCCGCGATTCTGTTCGGCCTTAACAAAGCGCAGGAGTACATCTTCTCGAATCCGCTCGCCGGACAGGAGGAGCGGGATTTCGGCAGTCAGGAGACCCGTGATGAAGACGAAGTCCCCTACTGAGAGTGCGGTCGACAACGGCCAGGCAGAGAGATTGCGGGACGCGGTCGAACTGCTGGGTCAGCAGGTTGCCGTGCTGACCGAGGCGGTCGATCGCCTGTCTGACGAACTTCAGTGGCGGAACAACGAGTCTCGGCCGAGGCGGGAGTCTGCTCCCCCACCGGCCGTGCTGCACAGTATGCCGGTCGATTCGACGACCGACGACTGGAAACTCAACCGCGTTCGTCCGGAGAGTCCGTCGACGGAGCCGGTTGCCAAGCCAGCTCCCGACAATCGGGCGCTGGCTCAGTTGACGTCCGAGGTTGCCGATCTGCGGCAATACATGGCAGCGATGATCCTGCTGAGTGAATGCGGCGACGAGCCGGAGCTTCAGGAGAGCTACTCTTGCCTGCTCGAATGGGCGTCGCAGGAGTTCGACCCGGAGATCCTCCGCGAGTCGCTGCCCAGCGACCTGCTTGCCTTCGTGCTGTCGGAGACGAGAGAGCTTCGTCAGCCCGTCGACCGGCAACAGCGCCTGTTTCAGAAAGGAGACCCCGATGCCGAATCCGACGCATGAGGCAGATGCACATATTCTGATGCCGGCCGCACTGGCGTCAGACATTCCGGCGCTGTACGCGACAGAGAACGAGCAGGACGCTTTGGCGCGGATCAAATACTTCACGCCGGACAGCTCATGGACATTCTACGTCGTTGAATACAACCCGGAGCAGCGTCTCTGCTTCGGAGTCGTGGTCGGTTTCGAACGTGAACTCGGCTATTTCTCACTCGATGAACTCGAATCGGCACGCGGGCCGCTGGGGCTGAAGATTGAACGCGACCTGCACTTCGAGCCGACGCCGGTGTCCCAATGCCGGTGACCAGACAGCCCACAACGAATCGTTCCTTCAACACCGCCACCCCCACCGCGGGTGGCTTTTTCTTTGCCTGGCTGTTGCGCGGCGGCTGCGCTCCGTGGCAATCTGAGTGGCAAGTGTTCCTTCTCACCACTCGTCCCCTGTCCCCAGGAGCCACGACAATGCCGCCACACCATTCGCTGCGGTTTCCAGAGGAGACTGAAGAAGCCTTCCGGGCACGTGTCGAGCGGGTCGCCGTCATTGCCCGAGTTCTGGTCGAGGCCTGCCTCGCCAATCACTGCGTTCAGGAGTTGATCAACGATCCCGAGTTGCCGTACACGGAACGGAACTGCCGGCAGTCTCCGACGGTCAGGCTGGAGTACGAGCAAGCCGTCGCGATCGGCGAACTCGGAACGTGTCTGGCCGCGACGAAATCGAAGCATTGGGGTGCAGGGCCGTGGGTGATGCCCCTGAGACCGGACGACCCGGTCGACGCCTTCCGGGTCGGATACATCTACCGTCCCAATAGCCTCTACAATCGCCGCTTCGAGCAACGCAAGCGGTTGAAGGAACTGCTCGGCCGGCGAAACCGCAAACTGGTCGGCGACGCCCAACGGCACACGAAGGCCGTCTTTCTGGAGCATCTCACGCAAACGCAGCAGCATGCCACCCAACGCCGTTCACGATATTAGCAGGAACTTGAATCCAAGTTCTTTGGCTCGCTTGATTTCGCGTGTGGTTGCTGTTCGGCATTTCGGTGGGCTCGGTGGTTTGTCGTTCTTCTTGCGAGGCCACTCA
>QQVO01000072.1 GCA_003388505.1 Planctomycetota bacterium | reverse complement strand
GTGAATTGAAGATGCTGGCCGATCCACCCCGTCGCCTCGGCCTTCACGTCGGCGGCCGAAACCGTACACTTCATCCCTGAACGCATGGCTTACTCCTCCATGAAGGACCTGCTTACACAAGTCATTGCGGAGAGAAGCCTTGCGTTCTTCCATCCGAACCTCACGCCGCTGCTGAATAATTGGAACTACTGAATTTGCTCTAAACCGGGGGAAACCGGAGGCCGGGGCGTGGCATTCGCCGGCCTTTCCTGTTTCCAAGTGGTCCGCTTCGGCTGTGAAGTGAAGCCGTTCGTTCGTCGCCGCCGGTCGCCCGTATGAAGCTCGCCATCCTGCACTACCATCTGAATCCCGGCGGCGTCACGCAGGTGATCGGCCAGCATCTGCGCGCCCTGGAACTCGTCGCCGAGCGCCTCGGCTTGGAGGAGTCCATTGTCCTTTATGATGGGCAACCGTCGCGCGCCGCTGAGGAACTGGCCGGCGGCGCTGCAGTGCAACCGAGAGTTCGCATCATGGCCGTCCCGGGACTTGGCTATGATGAGGAAACGACCTCCGATCCGGATTCACTCGCGAACGACTTGCAGTCCGTGCTGAGCGAAGCTGGGTTTGAGAGCGACCGGACGCTCTTGCATGTCCATAACCACTGCCTCGGCAAGAACGCCTCCCTGCCGGGCGCGCTGCGAAAACTCGCGGCGGACGGCTATCGCCAGTTGCTGCAGATTCACGACTTCGCCGAAGACCTGCGGCCTGCGAACTACCGTCATCTCGCCGACGCCTGGCGGGTTTCAACGACGACGGACGCGTCGCAGCAGATGTACCCCCGTGCCTCGCACATCCACTATGCCGTGCTCAATTACCGGGACCTTGGGATTCTGCGGTCCGCGGGCGCCGAGCCCGACCGATTGCATCTGTTGCCGAATCCGGTCGGCGCGCCGGGACGGGTGGCCGATCCGGACGCAGCGCGGCGCCGGTTTCAACGGGCATTCGACTGCGAGAACATCGAGCGGATCATTGTCTATCCGGTGCGGGCCATTCGTCGCAAGAATGTGGGAGAATTTCTGCTGATCGCGGCTATTGCGGATCGCGGCATGCTCGCCGCGCTGACGCTGCCCGCGACGAGTGATGCGGAACGTCCCACTTACACGCGGTGGCGGGAAGCTGCCGAGCGATGGAAGCTGCCCGTGCGGATGGAGGTGGGATTGTCTGACAACTTGACCTTTCCGGAAATCCTGGCGGCGGCGGACCGCATCCTGACGACGAGCATTGCCGAGGGGTTCGGGATGGTGTTTCTCGAAGCGTGGCTGTGCAGCCGAATGCTTGTGGGACGAAATCTCCCGGAGATCACGGCCGATTTTGTTGAACAGGGAGTCGATTTGAGTCACCTCGCGGCGAGGGTGGAGATTCCGATGGCGTGGGTCGGTGCCGATGCGGTTGCGAAGAATCTGGCAGCTTCCTATCGGGATCTGGCGGGTCGCTACGGACGCGACCCGGAGAGCATCGACCGTGAGGCGCTGGACCGGTTGGCATCCGCAGAGACGGTCGACTTTGCCCGGCTCACGCCGCAGCAGCAGATGGAGGTCATCGAACGCGTGTGGACCGACCAAAAGTCACGGGACATTGTCCGCGAGGGGAATCCGGTGCTGTGGGACTCGCTGGCGACCGACTCCCAGGTGTTCGGCCCGTTGATCGCCCGCAACGCCGCTGCGGTCCGCGAACATTGGTCGCTGGAAGCGTCGGCAGGACGGTTGGAAGCGGTCTACCGATCGGTCATGACCTGCCCCTGCTCCGGAACGATCGGCGGCCTGGAGCATCCGGAACGCATTCTCGAGCAGTTCCTTTCAATCGACCGCCTCTATCCGCTGCGGGTGGCCGTATGACCGAATCGCTGGTTGACGTCATTCGCGCGGGGTGCCGGCCGATGGAACCGATCCCGACCGGTTATCCTCCCAGGGTGAATCCGCTGCCAGGAGTGCGGGCGGTGCTGTTCGACATCTACGGGACGATGCTGATCAGCGGTGTGGGAGATATCAGCCTGCAGGAATCGGGATCGAACGAAGCCGCCTTTCGCGAAGCACTGATCGCGGCCGGACTCACGGCAGCAGAGGCGGCGGCAGCCGACCCTGCGTGGCTGCAACAGACGATCGAGCGGCACAAAAGGGAGCGGTCGGCAACCGGGGTGGAGTCGCCGGAGGTCGACATTGAGGCGGTCTGGGCCGGGATTCTGTCGTTGATCGAACTGGAGCAAGGCCGGCGGGCGAACGTCGATGTTGCGAGATTGGCCGTCGAGTACGAGTGCCGGGTGAATCCGGTCTGGCCGATGCCGGGACTCGTTGAATGCCTGGAGCGACTGCGCGCGGCCGGTCTTCGTCTGGGCGTGATCAGCAACGCCCAGGCGATGACCCCGTTGCTGTTTGATGCGCTATTGGGGCGATCGCTGGAGAACCTTGGGTTCGATCCGGAGTTGCTGTTCTATTCCTACCGGTTCGGGGAATCGAAACCCGGACCACGGATGTTTGCAGCCGCCGTCGATGCACTCGGCCGCATGGGAATCTCACCCGATGAGGCGGTGTTCGTCGGCAACGACATGCTGAACGACGTGTGGGGCGCCGCGCGGCATCAGTTTCGGACCGTGCTCTTCGCCGGCGACCGCCGGAGTCTGCGTCTCCGCGAAGGGGATTCGCGCGTGCAGAATCTGCATGCGGATGTAGTCATTGTCGATTCGGGCTCACTCTGCGACTGTGTTGGTGTATAACTCCCGACCGGCATTTTTCGAGCCGGATGGAATCGCAACACCGCGAGGTCGTGTTAGAATCCGAAACGTCTCGGCCGGGCTGACGCCCGGCGACCTCTCATTTTGGGCGCTCGCCCCGGTTTCCCCAGGCCCCACAACACGCAGCGTCAAGGAGTGATCCGGCGAGGAATGAGCAATGAACCTGAACAGATCGAAGGGAATCCGGAGCCGGAAGCGCCCGATGACGTCAAACGGGCGATGGAACAGAACATCGGGTTCGTCTCGACCCGCTTTGCGGGAAACGACGGGGTCTCTCTGGAGAGCGCGAAGTGGGCGCAGGTGCTGTGGGACTACCGGCACCGCAGCTTCTGGTTTGCCGGGCGGCTCGACCGCGATCCGAACGTGAGTTGGCATGCGCCGCTGGCCTGGTTCGGTCATCCGGACATTGAACACATCAACCAGCAGGTCTACGGAAAGCTGACGCGGTCGCCCGACATCACCCGGCTGATCAACTCGATCGCCGAGCAGATCAAGTACGAGCTGTACGACTTCGTCCGCGAGTTCGACATCGACATTCTCGTCGCCCAGAACTCCCTGACGATCCCGATGAACATCCCCCTCGGCGTCGCGCTGACCAACTACATCGCCGAAACCGGCATCCCGACGCTCGCCCACCATCACGATTTCTACTGGGAGCGCGACCGTTTCGCCGTCAACGCGGTCGGGGACTTTCTCTCAGCCGCGTTTCCCGCCGATCTGCCCTCGATCCAGCACGCGACGATCAATTCCTTCGCCCAGGAGGATCTGAGCCACCGCAGAGGCGTTTCGTCGATTCTCGTTCCCAATGTTCTCGATTTCGAAACACCCCCCCCTCCGTTCGACGACTACGTCGCTTCCATGCGCAGCGACATCGGCCTGTCCGACGACGACATCGTATTTCTGCAACCGACCCGGGTTGTTCCTCGCAAGGGCATCGAGCATTCGATTTCACTGGTCGCCGCCTTGAAGAATCTGGGCTGCAAACTGGTCGTCTCGCACGAATCGGGCGACGAGGGGGGGCAGTACCTCGACGCGCTCCAGGAGATGGCGGAGCACAACGGCGTGGAATTGCGAATGATCAGCGACCGCATCGGCGACGAACGGGGCCAGGACGACCAGGGCCGGCGGATCTACACGCTCGCCGACGCCTACGCCATGTCGGACTTCATCACCTACCCCAGCATCTACGAAGGCTTCGGAAACGCATTGCTGGAGGCGTTCTATTTCCGCAAGCCGGTGCTCGCCAACCGCTACTCGATCTACGTCGCCGACATCGAACCGAAGGGGTTCCAGGTCGTCACGATGGACGGCTACCTCACGCGGGAAACGATCCGCAAGGTCGAACGCGTGGTGACCGACGAGGCCTACCGGCATCAGATCGTGGACAAGAACTTCGAACTCGGCCGCTCGTTCTACAGCTACGCCGTGCTGCGACGGAAGCTGCGGGCGCTGGTGACGAACGTCACGGGAGCGGACGATCTGTAGTGCATCGAATCGTTCTCGATCCGATTGACTTATTGTCAGTCTGCCTTGCCGACCGTGTCGAGATGCCCCGTGTAACCGGGCCCCCCCGCCGCGACGTATCCGCCACTGGCGCCCGATTCGTCCTCACTGACCCAGAACGAATAGAGCCGTCCTTGCTCGAGATGGAACCGGAACCGAACCGGAGTTCCGCTGAGCGCCGAGAGATCGGTCGTTTCCTTCCATCCGATTGCGGCCAGGGTTGCATCAGCGCTGAGCGGGACCGCCTGCTCCAAGGAGAATTCGGGAATCGGCTCTCCCTCGGCAGTCAACACTTCGACGCGGAGCGACCCCTGCCGGCAGTCGGCGTTGACGAACAGGCGGCGTCCGGTGAACGTGACGGGCCGCGACGTCAGCGTTCCCGGTTGCTCACCGGCGTCCATCGAGGCGAAACCGTCGCGACGCAGGATGGCCAGTCCGGTTGAGCCGCCCGTTCCGTCGTCGGGAGTGCGGCCGCTGTTGCGACCGCTGCAGTAGAAGTAGAGTTCGTCGCCCATCACCAGGCAGCCGCCCCCCGCCGACTGCACGTTCCCGTAGTTCCAGGCGGTCTTGTCCTCCGAGACGTCCAGGAACGGTCGGCGGTCGGGCCGGGCCCAGTGGAAGCCGTCCCGGCTGTAGCCGAGCGTGACGTAGTTGATCTTCGGCCGGTCGCCCTCCGCCACCTTTGCATGAATGCTGAACAGGCCCAGCATCAGGCTTTCGTACGGGGTCGCGTCCAGGTTGTAGAGGTCGGGCAGAGAATCGACGTATTCGATCTGTTTGATGCGATCGAGACGGTCGGCGCAGGCCCAGCGCGAAAGGTCGTGTCGATCTTTCCACAGCGGAACTCCGAACTGCGGACTCTCAAAGTAGTAACGGGCGCGGCCGACGCCGCGACCACCGCCCAGGCGGATGCTGTAAACCCACACCCTACGGAACGGGTTATAGAAGAACGTGCTGCGGTCGCTCGACGGTCCGGGAGCGCCGAGCGAGTCGCTCCAGTTGATCCCGTCGGCGGAAACCCGCATCTGCAGCCCGGCCCGGAAGTACATCATCTTGAACCGGCGCGAAGGATCAGTCTCATTGAGATCGAGCCAGACCGTGCTGGAATCGCGCGATATCGGCTCGATTGTGAGGATGTTCTCACTGCCGACCCGCTCGGAATTCAGCGTCGGCCGCTCCCAGTGGACGCCGTCTTCGGATGTTGCATAGCCGAAGGTCAGTCCGGTTCCGGCCATGTACCACATCTTCAACAGTTGATCGTCCGGGTCGTACCACACGCCGTCGCTGAAGGGAGCGGCGAAGGGGATGTCGCGGGCGCGGTGATGTTCCCAGGGCGTTTCGGCCCTCAGCACGGGACAATCGGGGTGATAGTCCGGCTGATGGAAAGAGCGTTCGAGTGTCGTCTGTTCGATCAGAAAGTCATCGACGAACAACTGACGGCCGACGTCGATCGGAATCACCTCCGGCGGTTCAGCCAGGTACGGCGGCGTGACCGGGTCTTCCCGGGCGAAAGCCTCCGGGCGGGGCGGCCACTCGTCAGGAAGCGCGACGCCGTTGTAGAGCGTCTCGCCCGCGAATGCACGGGGCGCCGCCGCGACGGCAAGCAGCAGGAGCAAAACGACCGTCAACAGCCTTGGAACTGGAAGCGGCATGTCATCTCTTTCACATGAAACGTCCGACTGTGGCCTGACTCGCTACGGCTGACTTTCCAGTGGGGGGAGCGGCCTCATCGTTGAGGCCGCCTACAGATTGTCGTGCAGCTTGGTCGATGCGGAAATCGTAACATGGTAGCCTGCCTTTCAACGACTGTGTCGGCACCTCATTGAGTGATGATCGAGTGGAGGCGAGATGGATAGGAAGCACGTGTGGTCGAGTGCGGTGCTTTTCGGCCTGTGGGCAGCATTGGCGGGCAATGTTGTGGGCGACGATACGGACGAGCCCCGGATGAAACTCTTACAGACCTTCATGGACGAACTGATCGAGATCACTCCCGGCAAAGGGGATTTCCCGAAGTCGTTTCAAATGGGTTCCGAAGCTCAGCCGACGGAGCAACCGGTGCACGAGGTCACATTCGATTACGAATTCGCGATTGCGCGCTACGAGGTGCCGCAGAATCTCTACGAAGCGGTCATGGCCGAAAACCCCAGCCGCTGGAAAGGGCCGCGGAACTCGGTCGAGATGATGGACTGGCGGGAGGCGATCGACTTCTGCAAAAAACTGACCGTGCTGCTGCGCGAAGCGGAGCTGATCGCGGATGACGAACAGATCCGATTGCCGACCGAGGCGGAGTGGGAATACTGTTGCCGCGCCGGCACAACGACGGCCTACAGTTTCGGAGACGAAGCACAGGCGGACGGCGACGAAGGCAAAGAGGCCAGCCTGCTCGATCCGTACGGCTGGCATACCGGGAATGCAGCCGGCAACGACCCCCCGGTCGGGGCGCTCAAGCCCAACCCGTGGGGCCTCTACGACGTGCACGGATATCTCTCGGAATTTTGCCTCGACCGGTGGCACAACGATTACGAGGGCGCGCCGACGGACGGCAGCGCACGAAAGTCAGACGACGAGCCCGAGCAGATCGTCATCCGCGGCGGTTCGTGGAAGAACGAGTACCCCGCCTTGCGGAGCAGCGCGCGGCAGCCGTTTGACGTCGACGGAAAGGACGATGCGGTCGGGTTCCGTTGTGTCCGGGCAAAGTCGCGGTGAGTTCAACACGCAGACACTGAGGATGCGCACTGATTGCTCAGCGCGCGATCCAGCGGGAACCAATGCAGCCGACTCGCCGAGTGGACACGTCCGCCTTGGTTGACCCACCTGAGATCGTCCAGGCGTTTCGCTCCGCGAGTCGCCTGCTTCTTCGTCACGCCGAATAACGTCCCGCGAACCCGTCGATGTTCACCCCGACGCACCCGGGGAGAAACTCCCGGGCCACCGCCGCCATGCGGTCGCGATATTCCAGCGTGACCGACGCCGGATCAATCTCTTTCATGGCAGCGGGAAGCGCCGTCCGCTGCGTCCGCTGACCCTCCGGCGACCCGTCTCCCTCAATGAAGTGGTCGATCACCACGGCATCCGCCACGTCGGCAATGCGCCGGAAAAAACATCTCGGGTCTTCAATCGGCAGCAGTGGCGCGACGGTCACCACCGTCCGCAGTCCGGCCGACTTCAACCGTCCGCAGGCTTCGAATCGCCGTTCGACCGGACTCGCATGCGGCGGCAGGCCGGGAATCGCGTCGCGGTCCGTCTCAATCGAAACGTGCACCCGCAATTCGCAACGCTCGCCCAGTCGGAGCAACAGAGGCAGATAATCCGCCACACGGTGCGTATGCGTCTGCAGCACCAGAAGATCAGGCGGCGCGTCGATCATCGCTTCCAGCAGCGATTCGGTGACGCCGTATTTCCTCTCCTGCGGCAGAAACGGATCGGTCGAACTCGAACAGTAAATCGAGAACTGCCCGCCCCTCTTCCGCGCCCAGCGGGCTTCACGGTCGCGGTTCAGCCGGTACGACTCGGCGGCGTTCGTCCGCACATCCAGAAATCCGCCCCACGCCCGGCCGCGCGTCACGTGCCCGTTATGCCGCACATAGCACCCCGCCCCGCACAGCGAGTTGCCGAACGTGCATCCCCGGTACGGCTGCAGAGAATGCGATGTGACCGTCCGCAGAAACCCCGTGGTCCGCGTCAAAACGTTCTTGACGGTCGTTTCAACGATCTCCAGCGCCATTCAAGTGACCACGACTTGCACGACAAAACCACACCGCTGCGTTTATCATAGAACCATCAATCAGCCTCCAACACCGCACTCGCCGTCGCGTCCGAACGACCGCCGACCATCTCCGCCAGGAATCCCGAAAAATCCACTCCCATGCCCGACTCCCTCAAGAGACGCATCAACCGCGGCGACCGGCTCATCGTCTTCGCCATCAGCCGGCTGTTTCACCACAACGTGATCGAGGTCTTCGGTTTTCAGGGCGGATTTGACGGGTTCTGGATCGACGTCGAACACGCCGGACTCACCACGCGCGACGTTGAGATTGCCGCCATGGCCGGTCGCAGCGCGGGACTGGAGAGCTTTGTCCGCGTCCCGCCGACCGACTATGCCCTCGTTACCCGCTGCCTCGAAGCCGGCGCATCCGGCGTGATGGCGGCCCAGATCGAGACCGCCGAGCAGGCCGAGGAGTTCGTCCAGTGGGCGAAGTTCACCCCCCGCGGCCGCCGGGGGCTCAACGTCGGTGGGTATGACGGACACTTCGGAAGAACGCCCCCCGCCGAGTTCTGCCAGCGCGCCAACCGGGAGACGTTCGTCGCCATTCAGATCGAAACGGCCCGTTCGGTGGAGGAAAGCGACGCCATCGCCGCCATCGACGGAGTCGACCTCCTCTTTGTCGGTCCGGCCGATCTCAGCCAGGCCCTCGGCGTCACCGGGCAGTTCATGCATCCCCGCTGTCTGGAAGCAATCGACCAGGTCTCGGCCGCCTGCCGGAAGCACGGCAAGCACTGGGGCGCCGTCACGCCCACCCCCGAGCACGCCGAAATGTCGATTGAAAAAGGCTGCACGCTCATCACGCCGACCAACGACGTCCGCGCCGTCAACGCCGGCATCAAATCCGCCAAAGCCCAATTCCCGATGCTCTTCAATTGACCCGGTAGCCAACGCTGCCAGCGTGCGCAAAGCGAAATCAGGCGAGCGGCCTGCGTAAGCCGGCCGATGCATCCGCTAACCCGCATGACTCATCAAGGATTTCACCACAGAGACCCAGCCCGGCCTCCGGCCGCAACCAATGTAGCCGACTCGCTCCGCCGAGTCGGATGTCCACGACGCGGAATCTGTCGCAAGCGAAATCTGCGCACCACACGAAAACTCTTCCCGTTCGCAGCCCAAAGCGGGCTTCCGTCCGCAACCCAACCGAACCCGAATCGGCCCGGAGCGGCGAAGCCGCGCCATCATTTAGCCGTGAGCGTAAGCTCATGGCTTCTGAGCCCCCCAAGAATCTGAAAGCCGCGAACGCGGCGGCAGCAACCTTCCTACCGGATCAGTCTTGTCGAACAGCGACTCGTAGAGTCTTCATTGTCCAAGACACGCCACCCATCGCTGGTGAACCACGAAGACACAAAGGACACCAAGCCAACAGCCCAGATCAGTCCTCAAACCCGTCGGCCGCCGGACCCCCCTTCTCCGACTCTTCTTCGTGCTCTTTGAGCCTTCGTGGTTGTCTATTCGACCACTCGAACGCGAAACGGGCTGGCAAAATTTTCGCAACACGCCGAGATTCTTGCCGTTAGTAGCACAAAGAGACGCGAAAAAGAGACGAACTCGCGCCTTCCCGTTTTTTTTGTGACTTTTTGTGTTTCTCGTGGCCACCCTGTCGCACCGTTCGCAGACGTCGGGCAACCAGTTCACTTTCGTGACAGCCAATCGACCGCTGGCTTTTCCGAATGTTCCGGTATTCTCTGTTCTCGATTGCTGGGCAACTTGCGGGTAAAGAGAAGGGCTGGAGCGACCAACGGGAGTGAAGCCCTGGTCGTGGGAAGCACGAAATCGACCGTGGCTTCCATCGCTTCGCCTGGTCCAGCCTTGGACACCCGGTTGAGATATGTGTGACCGCCAGCCTTCCGCCCTCATCCCTCCGGCTCAATCCACCCCAGCACGTCGTGCGGTGAGATCCCCGTGCGGGACGCAGTTTCAATCTCGACCAGCACCCCGTCGGCGGGTGCCGCCACGTGAAACACAATCCCGCTCACCAGCACCTCCGCCACGCGGTCTCCGCTGCAAACCGGCGAACCGACGTCCACCAGCCACTGCAGGAAGCGGACCGTCTGCTCGCCCGCTCCGAGTTCGGGAACGGCGACCGCGATGCGAGACGAATCAGGCGCGGCCGAGGACACCGGCCATCTCCCCTGCGTGATAGCTCGAACGCACGAACGGACCGCTGGCCACCAGCGAGTAACCCAACCGGCGGCACTGGTCTCCAATCGCGTCAAACTCTTCGGGCGGGATGAACCGTTCCACCGGCAGATGCTGCGGCGAGGGCTGCAGGTACTGGCCGATCGTCAGCATCTCGACGCCGGCGCGCCGCAGGTCGGCACACACCTCCAGCACTTCATCAAACGTTTCACCCAGCCCCAGCATCAGTCCGCTCTTGGTCGGCATGTCGGGGGCTTCGTCTTTGACCTGGGCCAGCAGATCGAGCGTTCGCTGGTACTCGGCGTTGCGCCGCACTCTTTCGTACAACCGGGGGACCGTTTCGGTGTTGTGATTGAACACATCCGGTTCCGCCTCGACGACCCGCGAAACAGCAGCCCGGTTGCCGCGGAAGTCCGACGTCAGCACTTCCACGGCTGCGCCGGTCCGCTCCCGCACCGACTGCACACAGCGATAGAAATGCTCCGCACCCCCGTCCGGCAGATCGTCCCGCGTGACGCAGGTGATCACGACGTGCTCCAGCCCGAGTCGTTCCGCCGCTTCCGCCACGCGCTCCGGTTCGTCCGCTTCGACCTCTTCGGTCTTCCCCTTCGGGACGGAACAGAATCCGCAGGGACGGGTGCAGACATTCCCCAGAATCATGAACGTCGCCGTCTTCTGCGCCCAGCACTCGGTGCGGTTCGGACACTTCGCACTCTCGCAGACCGTCTCCAGCTTCAGGTCTTCGATCACGCGGCTGGTGAAACCCATCTCGGCCGACGGCAGCGGCCGGCGCAGCCACTTCGGCAGTCGCCGTTTCCGGCGCGGTTCGGGCGCCACGGGTGAGATGTCGCTCGCGGCGACGACGGGAAGCTCAAGCATGCAGGCACACCTTCCGTCGGGTGCGCTTCAGCAGCGGATGGCCGGTGTAGACGTGATGCCGCTCATAGCCGAACCGCTTGGCGACGTGCCGCATTACGCTCTCGCGAACCGACGCCATCGAGACCGGCTTCAACCGGTGCGCCCGCAGCGATGAAACGCGTTCGTCCCGCCCCGGCCGGGATCCCAACTTCATGAACGTGGGGTCGGGATCGACGTTGAGAAACATCCCGTGGTACGACACCCACGACTTCACCGCCGCGCCGAAGAACCCCACCTGCCCCCCGCGGCTCCAGAGGCCCGGCTCATCGGCGCTGCGCTTCGCCGGAACCCGCTGTTCGTGACAGACGCCAACCAGGGCTTCTTCAAACGCAGACCGGAAGTCGTCCAGCCCCAAACCCAGCCGCTCCAGCGGCAGCACCGGATAAACGGCCAACTGCCCGGGGGCGTGGACGCACAGTCCGCCGCCGCGGGAAATCCACCGCACGTCGATCTCCAACGCCTTCAGGTCGTCCGGATCAACCGCGACGTCGGACGAACTCGCCTCACGTCCCAGCGTAATCAGCGGAGGATGTTCGCACAGCAGCAACGCCCCCCGCGTATCGTCGCGCCCCGAGATATCGAAGACGAGTCGCTCCTGCAGCGACAACGCCGAGTCGAAGTCCACCAGCCCCAGCAGATGCACCTCCAGCGCTCCGGCTGCCGCCGTCAACTCCGGTCGCGTTGTCGTTCCATCCGGCATCAAATGCACTCCTGAACAGATTCCGTCCTGTTCGAGTTCGAGTTCGTGTTTCCAATTCGGAAATCGTCCGCGTCACGAGATCCCGCTCCTTGTTCCGCTCGATTCTACCACTGCTCAGAAGCCCCGGCAAACGCCGAATCGCAGGGCAGTCCTCGCCCCGCCGTCTTCATCGCTGATTCAACAGCAGCATTAAGGTCCGCTGTGCGGACCAAAGTCGAATGTGGTTCGTGGTCCTATCTTCGCGGCATTCCTGGCGATCGACCAGTCCGGCGGCAGGCAGACTCTTATCACGCAACAGAATCAAATTCCTCCGTGTCTCCAGACCTCCGTGGTGAACAATCCGGGCCAACCCTGCCTCACCCCCTTCCCGGCTGACGCTGCCGACAAGCCCGCCCTCACCCGTAGACTCTTCCCAGACTCCCGAACAGGCGGACTGTATCCAAAAAAGCACGAACCACCTCGAGATGTGCATTCCTATAGACAACACTCGGTGGTATGAAAATGTTGCACATTGGATTTGAAACAATCGCCTGCGACGTGCTGCAGAATCCGCCGCGTGAACACATTCCGAGACTTGCATACAGTTGTAAACCACTTATTTGCAATACATTATGAATACACACGAGACAATTGCGATCCGCTTGGCACGCCTGTTGCAATCCGACAACACTCGGCTCGCGAAGACGAAAACCGGGAGCCAGCACCAACAACAGGGCGGACTCTGGAACGGTGCCTTCAAGACAGAGAATCCAAGGAAAAGGAGCTTAACCATGTTGGTCCTCACCCGTAAGAAGAACGAAATGATCCAGATTGGCGAGTCCATCGTTATCAAAGTGATTTCGACCGGACGCGGAAAAGTCAAGCTGGGAATCGATGCCCCGGCGGACATTCGAGTCCTCCGGGCGGAACTGGCCGGAACTCTCCGGCCCTCCTCAGCCGGCCAATCGGCCGACAGCGAACAGCCGCACGCCTGCGTCTGACGCCAACCACTTTCAATTCCACTTCCAACACCTTCACTTCCCACAGCAGTTCCACCAGAGAAAGGACGTTCCGATGACGACTCATAACACCACAACTCGATTCGGCTGGCTCCTGGCTGCGGCGTTCGCCGTGACATTTCTCGCGGACTCGACGCTTCGCGCCGACGACTTCACCAAGGAAACCCAAGTTGCCATTCGTCCGGGGGCGATTCCGGCGTCAACTTCTCCCGTCATCGACAACACCCCGATCGGAACGCCCGGCTTCGACGCCGACCAGTTCCATCCCGATCACATGGACGGACCGACTCCGCCGCAACCGAACGCTCGTGAGGAGCGGCAGAGCGAAATCACGGCCCGCTACCAGGACTCCCGGATGCTGGGTTACCTGCGGCAGGCGAGTCTCAATCAGATCATGGCCCTCTACGCGGAGGCGTCGCGTCTGATTGATACCCGGCACGTCAGCCCGCTCTCCTACGAAGAGCGGACCGTGGCCGCCATCGACGACCTGATTCTGGCGTTGGACAACCCCGCGTTCCTGCAGGCGGCCGGATACCGGTCGGCGGCTTCGACGCGAAACCTCCAGGCACAGTTCGAGCAACTCAAGCGCAGCCCGGCTCGCAGCACGAATGAAGCGATCAGTCTCATGCAGTGGACGGCCGAACTGGCCAACCGCGAACTGGGACTCCGCCGGGAAGCGATCGCCATCGAGTTCCTCAACGGAACGCTCGACGCGCTCGACAAGTACTCGGCCTTCGTTCCGGACAAGACCGGCTTCGGCCCGAGTGCGGTCCTCGACGAGCAGATGGTCGGCATCGGCGTCGAACTCAAGCCGCATGACGAAGGAGCGTTGATCAACGACGTGCTGGAGAACAGCCCTGCCTCGGAAGGGCGACTGCAGCGCGGCGACATCATCACCGGAGTCAACGGCCGATCGGCCCGCGGTATGAACCTGAGTAAAGTCGCCGACATGATCGGCGGACCGTCCGGAACGTCCGTGTCGCTGCAGATCAGCCGCAACGGAGGCTCGCACTCGGTGACGCTTCGTCGCCGGAGCGTGTATGTCAGCAGCGTGTCGGGCGTGCGAATGCTCGACGCGGAGACGGGGTACGCCCGCCTCAAGCAGTTCTCCGAGTCCTCGGCTGAGGATCTCGAGAAGGCGATGTGGCAGATGTACAAGGCCGGCATGAAAAACCTGGTCCTCGACCTGCGAGGCAACCCGGGCGGATTGCTGACCGAGTCGATTGACGTGTCGAACCTGTTCGTTCCCTCCGGCCGCATCGTGGCCACTCGGGGCCGGACCACGGCCGACAACAGCGACGCCCAGGCGTCGTGGCAGAAAACGTGGCGGTTGCCGCTGGTGGTGCTGGTCGACGAGAACAGCGCCAGCGCCAGCGAGATCTTCGCGGCGGCGATCCAGGAGAACGGACGCGGCGTGATCGTCGGCCGGACGAGTTACGGCAAAGGCACGGTTCAGACGCACTTCCCGCTGCAGGCGGCGAGGGGCGACCTGAAGTTGACGACGGCCAGGTTTTACTCCCCCAACGGCCGCGAAATGGCCGACGCGGGAGTCACCCCGGACGTGTTCGTGCGGGCGACCGGCGAGGTTTACCCCGCCGACCTGACCGCCGACGCCGACGTGGTGGCCGCCGTGCAGGTGATCCGTAACGGAACCGCCGCCAACCTGGCCAGCACCGCCGGACAGCGCCGACTGCAGACCAACCCCCTCGGTTTCTAGACCCGCTGCTCCGGTAATGCGAAACCCCGCTGCATGCGAGAGTATGCAGCGGGGGTTTCGTTTTCGTGACACCGGTAAGCCGTTCAAACTCCCGTCGGGGGAGCGGCGCCCTCGGCCGCCGCCGGACCGCGATAAGTGGCGTCGCCGAAGCCAAGCATCGGAAAGAAAATGATCCCCAGGAACGCCAACCCGATTCCGTACAGTGCGTCTTTGCCGAACGACTTGGCGAGGTCTATGCACACAATGATCGAGACGACTATGTTGATGCATGGAATCAGCAGCAGAATGATCCACCAGATCGGCCGACCGACGATCTCCAAGAGGACGACTCCATTGTATATCGGAATGAGCGAGGCCCAACCGGGCTTGCCTGCCTTCGTGAAAACCTTCCACATTCCGACAATGACCAGGACGACTACGGCGAGCCAGACAATCATCATCAGGCCGCCGCCCGCCGCCGCTGCTCCTCCGCCGTCGAATTCCTGTGCCAGGACGACCGTGTGAGAGATATCCATCGATGCGCTCCTCTGAGATGTGGCTGACCCTTGTGCGGCGAGAGTCGCCGCTGAGAACAGGCTGCACGATACCCGGAGTCGACCGCTCGTTCAAACGGACCATGGATTCTTCGGACCCTACGCGCCCTCACTCTTCAAACCGCATTGGTGCGCGATAGCCGGCGCCGGGTTGGTTGGTGGCGGAGTCGCCGAGTTCGGTGCGGGCGGTTTCGGCGAGGGACTGCAGACGCTCGACGACGTCGGGGTATTCGTCTTTCACGTCGGTCGTTTCGCCGACGTCGTCGGCGAGATTGAAGAGGGCGAGGCCGGTTTTCTGTTGCGAGTAGCCGTTCGGCCGGCCGTCCCGGCCCGGTTCGCCGGTCAGGCTGCGGTAGGCGTGCGGGAAGTGGAGCTTCCAGTCTCCGCTGCGGATCGCCTGCAGGTGTTTGCCCCAGTAATAGTAGTACGCCTCGTGAGGCGTCGTTGCGCCGGGGACGCCCGCCATCAACGGCCAGATGTCTTCGCCGTCGATCGGATGGCCGGGCAGTTCGCCGCCGGAGAGACGGGCCACGGTGGGGAAAATGTCGATCGTGGCGGCCAGCTCATGGCACACCGCTCCGGCCGGGATATGACCGGGCCAGCGCATGATGCAGGGCTCGCGGACGCCGCCTTCCCAGGTGGTTCCCTTGCCCTCGCGCAACGGTCCGGCCGAGCCGGCGTGGTTGCCGTAAGAGAGCCAGGGGCCGTTGTCGGAGGTGAAAATCATCAGCGTGTCGTCGTCGATGCCGTGGGTGTCGAGCGCCGCGAGGATCTCGCCGACGCACCAGTCGATCTCCATGATGACGTCGCCATAAGCGCCCTGCTCGCTCTTGCCCTCGAATTTCTCGGAGCAGAAGAGCGGCACGTGCGGCATGGAGTGGGCGACGTAGAGGAGAAAGGGGGCGTCGTGATTGCGGTTGATGAAGTCGACGGCGTGTTCGGTGTACCAGGTGGTGAGGTGCGTCTGGTCTTCGGGCGTGACGGCCGGAATGACGATCTCGTTGCCTTCGATCATCGGCAGGTCGGGGAAGGCCTTGCTGGTGGGGTGGAAGGGCCACATGTCGTTGGAGTAGGGGAGGCCGAAGTACTCATCGAACCCGTGCTGCAGCGGGAGCGACGCCTCACGGTGTCCCAGATGCCACTTGCCGAACACGGCGGTCTGGTAGCCGTTCTGCTTGACGAGTTCGGAGAGGAGCATCTCGTCGGGATGGATGCCGTGCTGTGTGGCGTGGCTGGGGGCGCCGAGCATGCCGATGCGGTTGGGATAGCAGCCGGTGAGCAGTGCCGCGCGGGAGGCGCCGCAGACGGCCTGGGCGACGTAGAAGTTGGTGAACCGCATCCCCTCGGCCGCCATGCGGTCGAGATTGGGGGTCTCGAAGCCTTCCGCGCCGAAGCAGCCGACGTCGGCGTAGCCCTGGTCGTCGGTGAAGACGATGACGACGTTTGGAGGACGCCGGGCGGCGTCGACGGAAGAAGGGAATCCGTCTGCGGCCAGCAGCAGGCCTGCGATCAGTCGAAGCAGCGAGCGATTCATTGAGGGATCACCGGTTTTTTGAAGGGATGCGGTTGCGGAGTCGGTGAGTGTATCGCATTCAGGGTCCGGACGGGCAGGAGGGCGACGGTTGGCCGGGCGGTTGCGCGGGAGTTGGGGGGAGTGCGGAGGGGTGCGGGCGGCGGGAGCGACCGCGCGTAGAGTTGATGGTCGAGTTTCCGCGGAAACAGAGCAAGGCTGCAAGGCTTTACGAAATGCGGGTGCCGGGCCGGGGGGGGAGGCGCGATGTGGGTTTGCGGCAAGCAGTGAAGATGAGCAGGGTGCGCTCCAAGGTGGAATCCTTGGAAGCGGGTCGTCAGAACCTGGCCAGATGAAACCGAACATTCGTTCAATGCTCCCTCTGCCATTGGGTGACCCGTTGCGCGGGCGATGTCTCGCTGAGGGGCCGCCGCGCGTTAGAGCAAATTGCTCTACCATGTGTCCGCGTCGAGTGGTGTTCGGACTGTCGAGGACGAGAATCCGCGAGACAGATCGCCAACACTGACTTGCAAAGCGCTATAACCCGGATTCTTCATGACGAGGGCCCGCTTCTGCACAGGTATTGCCAAGCATCAGGATATCGACAAGTTGCCCGAAGCGCCGCGCTCCTGGAACGGATCGCACGGTGACGCCACTTCAACGGTGACGCACGCTGGCAGCGTGCGCTACGAATACAACCACCAAGGCACAAAGAGCACGAAGAAGGGTCAGAGAAGGGGAATTCCTATGGCGGGCACGTGCGAGGACCGGCCCGGACCGTTGGCTTGGTGTCCTTTGTGTCTTCGTGGTCTAACACCGTTGGGTCTCTTTGTTCTGAGCTGACGGTCGGCCCGGTTTGTATTTGATCGGCGTTGGGTCGTTCGACGTGGTGCCGGCGACGCACTGGCGGGACGCCAGTGGCACACGAGCGACTGGGTCCGGCCGGGGTGAGTTACAGTGGACGTCTTGTCAGCAGAGCACTGGCGGAACGCCAGTGGCACCCGAGCGGGACGTCAGTGGGACATGAGGTCGATGAACGCGCACTATTCGGGACGGTTGAGGATCATTCGGCGGCCGCGGAGGGTGAGGTGCTCGATGTCTCCAGTCGCGGCGGTGCGTTCGATGGGTCCGGCGTCGACGAAGCCGAGTCGTCTGGCGACGCGGATGGAGGGTTCGTTGTCGACGACGACATGGGCCACGGCGCGGTGCGCGTCGGTCTCGGTCCAGAGGTGTTGCAGGAGTGCGGCGGCGGCTTCGGTTGCGAGGCCCCGGCCGCGATGGCGGGTGAGGAGCGTGTAGTAGAGTTCGACGCCGTCCGGGTCCGGACTGAGGCCACAGGAGCCGAGGTATTCGTCGGTCTCCCGGTCGGCGATGGTGAGCGAGCAGATCGGGTCCTGGGATTCGTAGGAGGCGATGACCCAGGCGAGCATCTGCTCAGCGCCGGCGCGGGTCTTCTGCTCGGCGGTGAAAGGCATGTAGCGGGTGGAGTCGTCATCGGCGAGGAACTCGACGAAGGAATCGAGGTCTGCGGGCGTGTGGCGGCGGAGGCGGAGGCGGGGGGTGAGAATGTGGTGGGGGACGTTCATGGGTGATCGGTTTTGCGCTTGTGTGGGCCGTTGGTTTTGGTGCGGCGGAGGTGGTTCACACGGAGGTACGGAGACACGGAGGGGGCTGGGGGCTGTCAGTGATACACAACGCGGTTGGGGCCCGGCCCCGAGAAACCGGTCCCAGGGGATCCTCGAACAGGACACAGATTTTCGCGGATTTGGCCGATCAGCACGGATTTTACGAGGAATTCCTCCAAAACGCGGCAGCGACGAATCCGCATCGACGCAGGCGTGAATACGCTGCACTCCACAGAAAGCAATCAGCGAAAATCGGTCCAATCCGTGGTCATCCGCGTTCCATTCGAATCTCTCGGAGAATCACTCCATCGGGAATCGAGAGATGTGTGTCAACGACAGTGGCCGGGGGCTGTCATTCCTCATCGTCCCAGGGCAATTCGGGGAGGGCCCGTAAGGCGGCGGTGTACCTCTGGTGGTCGTATGGTTGCTTGTTCTTCAGGGCACCGAAGATCTCCGACATGACGACGCAGGCCAGCATTTTCATGACTTCCTCCTGGGGATGACCGTCGGAAATCAACCGGTCATAGGTCTGCTTCGTCTCGGGTGGCTCGCCGCTGCGCATCTGGATGTTGATGATTTCGAAGAGGTGAGTGCGAATGATTTCCGGGTCTGGTGAAGACATGATGAGGGAGCCGGTTGGGGTTCGCGGGAAGTTGTTTCGGATGCTGTGGCGGCGGCGGCCGGCCCGGATGGTGGATGCCTGTGCGACACGCAGCTCAATCTGCTGAACCCGTCGACCAGCAGTGGCAGACGGGTTGCCAGTACGACTTGGCGCGGGGTCGATCCGTGGGCTGCGCCGGCCAGCTTTCCCGCAATCGCGTTACGCGCCGGTTTGTCGTGCTTCTTCGCTGCCTTAGAAGAGGGCGAGTTCTTCATGCAGCCGGGCGATCATTTTCCTGATGCCTGCTTTCGTGAAGCCCTTCGATCCAACGGGATTGGACTCCTGAAGGCGCTCCAGGCGTTGTTCCAGTGCCCGCAGTTCTGCCTGAGTTATTTCGTATTCGGTGATTGAGGCAATCATCGTTCGATCTCCACATGGCCCTTGCGCCGTCCGTCGGCCTCTCGCGTGCGGCTGAAGAATTCAACCCATCCCTGCCAGTCGAGGTCGTCTCGGAACTCGGGAATGCTGCGGTGGTCTGCGTCCATCACCGGGCCTTCTTGCGAAGCCATTGTACCCGGCGGCGTGGGCTTGGGGCAGGTAGCGCGGACGGCGCGCGGGGTTGCGCGGGAGGGATTGGCGGAACGCGGGTGCGACTCCGGGAGGCGGCTGTTGAGTCGGGGAATGATTGAGCTGGACGTGAACGATTGCAGAGTTGGATTGATCGGATCTCGCGGAATTCGGGCAAGCGTGCAAGGATTCATAGAATTCTTCGCCTCCGTGATCTGGTCGAAGCGCGTTATTCTTGGGCGGCCGTGGGACGCTGGTTGGGGGAACGTATGGGCGATACGGCATGTTGCGCGAGTCCGGTTTCGATGGCGGTCGTCTGGCGAGAATCCGGTGGTTGTGTCAGTGAGGGACGACTCAATTGGGCCCGGAGGGTTGCGCTACCCCAAGTTCGCCAGTAGATCTGCCAATCGGAGAAATCTGGGATTTTTCGAGGCGATTTTTTGGCGTAAGTCGTTGAGTGGTGGTGCGACGGGCGTCCCGACGGGTCGGGACGGCTGCCAGTCGCGATGTAGTGGAAAAAACTGCTCTCGACGATGGTTGTTCAGAGCATACAAAACGCTCATGTTTCTGCGGCCCCACTTTCGCACGGTTGACGGCAAACGCCACGCGTATTGGGCGTTGGTCGAGTCGGTTCGCACCGAGCGCGGGCCGCGTCAGAGAGTCGTGGCTTATCTGGGCGACATC
>QQVO01000044.1 GCA_003388505.1 Planctomycetota bacterium | reverse complement strand
GGGATACTTCGTCGCGCGTGGCTTCCATGTGCGTTTCACAGGTACGGCTCCTTCCTTGGGTGATGACCAATCCCGGAGTCGTACCTTTTTCGCTTTCTCCCCAAATGTTAATTAGAAGACTGGCTCTTAGCCGCGGCGACTTCAGAGCGGGCCTGGAACTACGCTCTGTTGCACGGTGACTACGGTCTCGCGTCTGGATGGCAGGCAGAATGGCTTTCAGTTCAACAAGCCAAGGAGGTCTTGAATCTCATCACGCCACATTTTGAGCCAACGGTCGGAATTGAACTTATTCGACGCTTGCGAGTGGTGGCATCCCAGATTGGACCGCAGGAGCGCTAAGCCAGAACCTGATCAATGACTTTGCCGCGGCTGATCGGGATCGGGCGGTCCTGGAGATCGCGGATGATCGTTTCCGGCTCGAAGCCGAGGCAGTGCAGCACGGTGGCGGCGTAGTCGTTCGGTGCGACGCGGCCGGAAATCGGATAGGCGGCCTCTCTATCCGATTCTCCGTGGACAACGCCCCCGCGAACTCCGCCGCCCGCCAGCGCGATGGAAAAGACGCTTCCCCAATGGTCGCGGCCGGCCCGGGCATTGATCCGCGGCGTATGGCCGAATTCTCCCACCCAGGCCACGAGCGTCTCGTCCAGCAGGCCGCGCTCTTCCAGGTCGGTGAGTAGCGCCGAGAACGCCTGATCCATGATCGGCATCAGCCATCCTTTCAGCGACGCGTGATGATCCTTGTGAGTGTCCCAACTGCCGTTGTTCTCCTTGTCGTCAATCCGCTGCCAATTGACCTGAACCAGCGACGTTCCCGCTTCCACCAGCCTGCGGGCCAGCAGCACGCTTTGCGCGAATTTCGAACGACCGTACCGGTCGCGAATGGTGTCGCGCTCGCGAGCCAGATCGAACGCCTCGCGAGCGCGGCCGCCGCTCAGAAGGCTGATCGCCTGCTCGGTGCGGCGGTCGTATTGCTCGGTTTCGGCGTGTTGTTCGAACCGGTCCAGTTGCCGGTTGACCTGAGTCAACAAGCCGCGCCGTTGGTCATAGCGGAGTTCGGAGACATCGGCCGGCAATTGCAGGTCGGGGATTTGGAAATCCTCTTCCGACGGGTCACAGGTCAGCAGCCAGGGGTCGACGGTGCGGCCGAGGAAACCGGCGTCCTGCCCCGGCCAGAGTTTTTCCCCCACGTTGGCAATGTGGCGCGGCAGCGTGATCGCGGAGGGAAGACCGTCCTTGTCCGATCGCAACACGCGCGTCAGCGCGCCCAGCGACGGCCAGTCGTTCGGCGCGCCGGGCAGTGCATTTTCGCGGCTGAGCGGGATGTGCGGAACGCCGGTGAGCATCTGGTACCCACTCGAAGAGTGGGAGTTGTCCCCGGTGACCATCGCCCTGAGTACGGCGATGCGGTCGGTCAACTGGGCGGTTTGCGGCATCAGCGCCCCGACCTGGAGACCTGGAGTTCGGGTTGGAATGGCGCCGAACTCGCTGCGGGAGTGGTCTGGCCCGTTCGGTTTCGGATCCCAGGTGTCGTGCTGCGGCACTCCGCCGGTCAGCCAGAACAGAATGACCGATTTCGCTTTGGGCTGTGCACCGCCTTGCCCCTGTTCCGCGGCGCGATCGCGACTTGCAAGCAGATGGGGCAGGGAAAGTCCCGAGAGGCCCAAACTCCCCACGCGCAGCCACTCGCGGCGAGAGACTCCGTCGCAGAGCGGCACGTTGCGGTCGAATATCCGGAGCATACAGGCAAGCCCAGCTGCGGCGGGATTGAGTTTCCTTTGATCGCAGGCGCGATTATCTCTCAGAGCACGAGCACTCGCAACCGGATGCTTCGTGCGGGGTCGATTACGTCATGATGCCGTGAACAACATTGCCGTGAACGTCGGTCAGACGGAAGTCGCGTCCGGCATAGCGGTAAGTGAGCCGCTCGTGATCGATTCCCAACAGATGCAGCATCGTGGCGTGCAGGTCGTGCATGTGCACCTTGTCGCGGACGGCGAAATAACCGAATTCGTCAGTCTCTCCCCAGGTGATGCCGCCTTTTGCCCCGCCGCCCGCCATCCAGATGGTGAATCCCTGAGGGTTATGATCGCGGCCGTTCGCTCCCTGCACGATCGGCGTTCTTCCAAACTCGCCGCTCCAGACGACCAGGGTGTCGTCCAGGAGTCCGCGCTGTTTGAGATCGGTGAGCAGTCCGGCGATCGGCTTGTCGACCGCGAGCGAATTCTTCTCGTGCCCTCCTTTGAGGTTGCTGTGCTGGTCCCAGACATTCGGCGTCGACACCTGAATGTAGCGCACTCCCGCTTCGGCAAAGCGGCGGGCGAGCAGGCATTGGCGTCCGTAGTTATCCGTGGCTTCCTCACCGATTCCGTACAGATCGCGAACGGACTCGGGCTCTTCGCTCATATCGATGACGGGAGGCGCCGAAGACTGCATGCGAAACGCCATCTCCATCGATTCGATCATCCCCTCGACCGGAGCATAACGGGTGCGCTGGTAATGCTCGCGGTCCATCTGCAGCAGCAGTTCCATCTTGCGAGCCTGAACGGCGTCCGACGACTTCGGCGTGAGAAACTCGAACGACGCGTCGGCCGGGAGGTTTCCATTGCGGCCGATTGTTGTGGCCTGATGGGCGGCGGGCAGAAACGCCGGCCCGTAATTCCTCGGCCCGCCGTGCGCGGCGGACGGGCTGATGCTGACGAAGGTCGGCAGGTTCTGGTTCGATGTTCCGAGCCCGTAACTGACCCACGAACCGACCGACGGTCTCACGAAGTTGTCGGTCCCTGTGTGCAGCATACAGACCGCCTGGCCGTGAGACTGACCTTTGCTTTGCACGGAACGGATGACGCAGAGGTCGTCCGCGTGCCTGGCCACCTCGGGGAACAATTCGCTGACCCACAGGCCGCTCTCGCCGTGCTGCTGGAACACCCACGGAGAACCGAGCAGCTTGGCCTGGCTGGTCGCGGTCGGGTCGAGATTCTTCGCGGGAGCGAAGGGAAGACGTTCTCCGCTGCGCTTTTGCAGTTCCGGACGGTAGTCGAAAGTGTCGACGTGTGACGGCCCTCCGTGCATGAACAGGAAGATCACGCGCCGGGCGCGCGGCGCATGATGCGGCTCCTGGCCGCTGGCGGCATGCGCGGCTCCGGCGAAAGCAAGCGAGCCGAAACCACAGGCCGAAGAGGCCAGCATCTGCCTTCGGGACCAGGTGGAAGCGGCCGCGCGTTTTTCAAAGGTGTCTGTCATTGGAGGATGGAATCAGTCGAGGTAGAGGAATTCCGTCGAAGCCAGCAGGACATGGGCGAGGTGACCGCAGGCGACTTCGATCTGCTGCCTGTCGCTCGATCCACCACTGAGATCTGCAATCAGTCCGAGCGCTCGCTCCGCTTCTGCCGAGTCGGGAGTGCGACCCAGCAGCGTCCGGTAAAGCCAGGTCACCGCGTCGGACGGCTCGCCGGTTCGCCTCGCGTCTTTATCAACCGACAGTCTTCCGAGGGCCGTTGCCTGCTCGTTGACGAAGTCGCTGTTAAGAAGGTACAGGGCCTGTGTGGGAACGTTGGTCTGCGCCCGATTTCCGGAAACGAGATCCGGGTTCGCGGCATCAAACACGGCGAGTTCCGTCGCGAGGTTGTTTCTCGCCACCGGCAGATAGACCGTGCGTTTCCGCTCTTTGGCGAATGAGAACGGCTTGTCGAGATCGACGCCCTGGGGCGTGGCCGTCGCGTATCCGGGCTCCGGATCAAGCTGTCCCGAGAAGAACAGGATACTGTCGCGAATCTCTTCGGCTGTCAGCCGACGGCGATTCTGCCGACCGAACCACTGGTTTTGCGGATCAGCCTCTGCAAGTTCATCATCTGGCCGACTGCTCAACTGGTAGGTTCGACTGAGCACCAACTGCCGAATGAGCGACTTGATGGAGCCGCCGTTTTCGCGGAAGGAGAGCGCCAGGCCATCCAGCAGTTCCGGGTGAGTCGGCGGCGTGCCCAGCCGGCCGAAGTTGTCGACGGACGCGACGATTCCCCGGGCGAAGAGATGATGCCAGACTCGGTTCACGATGACCCGGTCGAGAAGCGCATTGGAATCGCTGACCATCCAGTCGGCGAGCTGCAATCGTCCACTCTGTCCATCGGGAATGCTCGGCGTCGGGCCGTCGTAAAGAACACGCAAGAAGTTTCGGGGAATCTTGGGCCCCATGCTTCCCGGCTCGCCGCGAATACGAAGATGGCAGTCATCCGGCGCAGCCGCGTCGCGCGGCGCCATTGCGACCTCCTCGTCCTTGAGGTCTTCGATCATTCGGGTGAGTTCCTTCTTCAGTTCGGCCTCGCTCATCCGAAACAGCGGATCGAGGTCGCTTTCGTCAACCGCAGCGATGGCCTCGGCTTCGCGAGGGATGTCGGCCACCGCAATGAACTGCACGGCGTCGACGATGACGTAGCGGTCTTCCGTGCCGGTCGTCTCGAAAATGACCTGGCACTCGCCCCCTTTCTCGAATTCAAAGCGGCCGATCGGCTGAAAAAGTCCCCCGATTTCCGGAGTGACGGTCTCGTCAACGATCACCTGATGGGCGCCGTCTCTGGCTTCGATGGTGACCGGCAGACGGTCGGTCCGGTTCCCCGCGGCGTTGTAGGCAACGCGGACTTCATAGAGGCCGCTCTCGGGAAGACTGCCTCGGAAGATCGCACGGTTCGTTCCTTTGCTTTTCTGATCGTCGTGAATGTACTGCTCCCCGAAGCGATTGGCCGAGTAGGTCGACGTCTTCCAGTTGCCGATCAGTTCCGCATCCGATTCGTCGTAGATGACGCCTGCCAGCGGCAGGTCGCCGAGAGCCATCTTGCCGCCCGCCTTCTTCATGTAGCTCTTCTCGACGGTGAGCCGCATGGCGAGTTCGAGGCGTTCGACTTTCGTCGTGACCTCTTCACTCTGCGGACCGGGAAGCGGCCATTCGATCCAACTGGCGACATTCACGCAGCCGTTCCGGGTTCCGGTGACGACTTCTGTCGAGCGGAAGATGCCGGCCAGGGCGTAGTAGTCTTCCTGAGAAACGGGATCGAATTTGTGGTCGTGGCACCGTGCGCAGCCCAGAGTCAGTCCGAGGAACGCTCGTCCCATGGTGTCGATCTGCTCGTCGGCCGTGTCCAGAAAAAGCTTCTCCTTGTCGCGTTCCGTGAGCATCTTCGGGCCGAGCGACAGAAAGGTTGCCGCAATGAGCTGTTCGCGCCGCTGGTCGTCGATCTCAGCGGGCAGCAAATCTCCGGCGAGTTGAGCTCGCACAAACTCGTACCAGGGCATATCGCGATTGAAGGCGTCAATGACCCAGTTGCGATACCGCCAAGCCTGGTAGTAGGTAAAGTTGCGATCTCCGCCGTTGGAGTCGGCATAGCGGGCGACATCCAGCCAGTGACGTCCCCACTTCTCGCCGAATGCGGGTCGCGAGAGCAGGTCATCCACGATCGCGGCGAAAGCTGCCGTCGAGGGATCGGCGGCGAATACCGCGACCTCATCTTGCGTCGGTGGCAGTCCGGTGAGGTCGTAGTAGACGCGACGAATCAATTGCTCCGGCGTCGCATCTTCAGCCGGCTCCAGTCCCTTCTCGCGGAGCTTCGCGAGAACAAAGGCATCGACCTTGTTCCGGCTCCAGTTGTCGTCTTCCACAGCAGGGACAGGCGGCGACTGATGAGGTCGATATGGCCAGCCCTGACGCGCCAACTCGTAATCGATCTCTTCACGGCGCACCGCGCCGATGATCTCTGCCTCGCGAGGATCGGGCGCTCCCATCGCGACCCACTTCTCGATAGTCGCGATCTCCTCCTCGCTCAATCGACCGTCGGGCGGCATCTGCAGATCCTCATCGCGGTATCGAACCGAACGGATCAACAGGCTCGCATCGACTTTTCCTGGAACGATGGCAGGCCCCGAGTCGCCCCCCTCAATCCAGCCGGCCTTGCGGTCCAGCCACAGGCCGCCGCTGCGTTCCCCCGCTTCTTCCGAATGGCACTCGTAGCAGCGGTCAACCAAGATCGGCCGAACTTCGCTTTCAAAGAAATCGTCCCCATCTTCGGCAATCCCGACAGCCGGACGGCTCGCGGCGATAAGGAAGACGAGCAGATTGAACAGAGCGATAAGCTTCATCGTCCGAATCAGTGTCTCAGGATGCAATGAATTGGCGTTTTCGAAGTCACGACGTCTTCTTGTGTCATGGTGACCCAATCTCGTTTCTTCAGAATACCCGGCCGGCGTTCCAGCCGAAAGACGCACCTGCGCATTGGAACGAGCGTTGTTCGAATCCCGGCCGGCTCCATCGTCCCGCGCAGCAGGAGGCCATGACGGTTCTGGACGGGTCCGGTTCAGCGCGGACTCGAAAACAGGGACAAGCGATTGAAGTGCGGCGGTGCGTGAGGCGAAACACACCACGCACTGAGTGGCCTTCGCCCCCCCCTCAGATTCGCAATACGTACCTCCCACGCATCCATCGGGTCCGGGCCGGTCGGCTGCCAGCCGGGGCGATCGTCCTCCAACATGGGCAACCAGCGGGAGAGGTCTACCGGGAGCTTGCTCGCAAGCTCCACCGCACGGACCGGCGCGATCATGAATACAATGGCTCGGTCCGCGTGCCTCCCGCCGTTGCGGCTGACTTCGAGCCGGTACCCGTAGCTCTTCATAGAGATGTTCAGTCGCATCAGGTCGCGCATGAGCGGGCGATCGTCATACAGGTCGATGCGGCGTGAGTGGATTACTTCCAGCGACGTGCTCGCCATCCTCACCTGATTCGTACAGCCGACATTGAACTCATGACAATTCACACCATCCTTCCGAAGTTGCTGTGCCATGGTGAGGGTCATAGGAGAGTTCGCGCAGCCTGAAGCGTCTGTCAGCGTCGAGCACGGCTTCGCGAACGTCGTCGGGGGCAATCTCCCCGCCAGCGACGGGCGCCCCGTTGCGGGCGCTAGCGAGCCGAAGGCGTTGTGTCTTGCGATTGACCGCGACGGGGACCAGCGCTGAGTGATCGCACTTCACGCTGAAATCACGACCGGCGACATAAACCCATCCGCAGACGCAGTCCCTTCAGGACCATCCGGCGGGCCGGCGAGATCGGCGGGGCGGCGACATGCCGCAATTGATCGCGGCCGAAGTCAGCCGGGCGAATCAGCCCGGCCGCTCCACGATGGTGCGCTGCAGTTCGATCCGCACAGATTCGACTGCGGATCGGTGCAGGTCCGAGAAGCTGTGAACGATGTTAAGATGCCCCACAGACGGGGTGGACGTACAAACTTGCTGACTGCTTTGGTTGAACTGCCTCGGTCGATTTCATCGCTGCGAGTTGCGCGTACGCGTGAATCCATCCGGGGTTGTCGACCGAGAGCAGAAACGCCACTCGCCAGCCTGGCCGCGAACACTTCCGGTTGCGTCACCAAATTGAACACAGCTGCAGGCGCAGCCGAACAGCGAGGATGGCAGTCGTCGATGGGACAAGAGCAGGTGACCCCGCTCGAAATTGAGTCCGATAGCCATCGAAGTTCGGATCTCGTTTCGCACGTCACTCACCAACGTTGGACAGTCCCGCAGCGTGAACTGTCTTCAGCGTCGCAACCTTTCCGGAGCAGGCGGCGCAGGCTCGGGCTCTTCGAGCGTGGCAGTTTCCCGAAGATTCAGAATTGTGGCGGGAGGAGCGGAGGGTTCGGCGGCGGGAACCCGCAATTCGCCCGGCCTCTCGCCCGGCTCGGTGATCGGCAATGCGAACGGCCGTCGCGCCGGCGTGAGCGGGCTGCCACACGGCTGGGCGCATTCGCCGGAGCAGAACTTGCACCCGTCCTGCCAGAACATCAACTGCTCACACATCGACCGGGTCGAGACGAAGATGCGATCGCCCGGCTGGATCTGGTAGTTGGTCGTGGCGTCGCCCAGTTGCACGATCTGCGGGTAGCAGACAGGCAGAACGATCCGACAGCTTCCCTGCGGCGTCGGCCGCGAGAGGATGATGCCGCACTCCGATGCCCGGTCTGACAGTCCACCGGCTGTCATCAGGGCGTCCAGGACTGTTTCACGACCGATCAGCGGATAAGCCCCCGGTGCATTCACCTCCCCGAGCACGTAAAACACGGCGCTCTCGGCGACCGTCAACCGGACGTTGACCTGCGGGGCTTCCGCGTCCGGCAAGGCGTTTTCAATCGACGCGTGAACCAGTTCTTCGATTTCGTCGATGGTCAGGCCGGCCACGACCGGGCGGCCGTATTCCGCCAGATCGATCGTTCCGTCGGGCATGACGGTCTGATCGATCGGCAGTCGAACATCTGTGTCGAGATCGGTGACTTCCAGCAGGAGCACGTCCCCCGGCTGCACGTAATACGCCTCGAGGGGGACCTTCTGGAGTTCACGCGGCAGGCCTGCATAGCGGTTCGTGCACAAGGCGACCTGCTCCGCAGAGCGGAGCAGCTTGTCCTCTTTCGGGCAAAGCGTGAGGGATCCCCCCGTCGCCGAGCAACCCGAGGCCGCCCACAGCACAGTCGACAGAACGCACAATCGCAGCCACGCCGTGCGCGCAGCTAATCGCCCAACGCGTGACTTCATGACCGCCCCCATTCGCGACGGTCGCAGGGTTCGAGAGTGGTTTGACCCAACCCGATCTGCGCAGTCGCTCAGACGTAGACCACCCCGCTCCGGCGAACCGGGGCCCCTCCTGTCATTAGAATCGGCATAATCGGCAGCGACCTTGACGATTCATCCCGAGACACCAATCGATTCCCGCAGGAAGAATCGGACGGCTTCATCCCCGAGCGACTCGAAGGGTTTGACCTGCACGATCGGCTGCCGAACCGTCCCCCGGATCGTGAGATGCACCACCCTGTTGGCGAGGTAGTCGTTGGCCAACAACAAGGCGCCGACCGGCGGAGCACTCGCCGCGACCAGCCGTTTCAGCAGCAATTGCGCCAGGACGGGATTCTCCGCCTGCCCGCTGGACACGACGGCATCGAGATTGAGCCGGCCGTTGCGGTTCACCACACCGCTGACGTAGACCTGAAGTTGAGGACTGGACAGCGACAGGCGGTTGATCTCGATCACCTCTCCCCGGAGCCGTGCTTCGAGGCGACCTTCCCGGAAACGCGTCGCCCCGGAAGCCGCCGCCCCCGGGATCAGCGAACGCATCTGGCTCAGCACCGGCATGTTGACCGGCCGCGCGTCCTTCAGATCGGCGATGAGACGCACGTCGAGATCGTCGACCGACCTGACGTTTCTGCCTGAGATGGTCAGCGATCCGCTGGCTCGCCCCCTCGCAACCTGCGTCCCGGTGCTGCCGAATTGACGCAGTAGAGTGTCGAGTCCGACGTCGTGGAACCGGTAATCACCGTCAATCGTGAAACCCGCCCCGGCACGCAGTTTGAGCGTGCCGGTCATCCGACCGGAGGGGAGGGACACATGGCCGCGTGCGGACTGCAACCGCAGATGTCCCGACTCCGGATGCCAGTCCAACGTGATCGGAATTCGCGCGCTGCGGTACGGCAACCCTGAGACGCGACCGTCTAACCCTGTGGCATTGCCTCGCAATCGCACGGTCGTTCCGACCTCACCGCTGAGATTCAAATCCAGCAGGCCCTGCACCGGAGCTTCGGACAACCCTGGATCAAGCTGCGTTAATTGTTCGATTTCGGCACGGCGCAGGTTGAGTTGCACTCGCATCGGCCGGTCGCCGCTCAGGTCCGCATCGGCCGTCGCCGTCAGTCTGCCTCCCGCCAGGCTTCCCGTCAGCTCTTCCAGGCGAACGCGTTGATTGAGTCCCTCCAGTTTCAGGGAGAGGCCCTGTGCGACGACGGATCCCGCCGAACTGACCTCCGCCACACTCGCATCGGCGTTCCAGACCAGCCCGTCGGGCGTTGGGTTCCAGGAACCGGTCAGATCGAGCAACGCCCGGAGCGAGTCGCCGGACGCGGGCGACAAGATGCGGACAATGGCGCCGAGATCGGCCTCCTGCAGGGTCAGACCTCCCTCGCCCGGATCGATCAGTCCATCCTCCGTGATCCATGCCCCTGCGCGCGTTCCCTCGATGTGGAGCGGTCCGTCGAACACCCGGCCCGACGCCTCGTATTTCAACCGGCCATTCTGCTGGGTTGCCTCGGCCTGGAAGGACGCCACTTCGATGTTCTGCGCCGTTAATTTGGGGATTTCCGCAGCGGCCGTGAGGTTCCATCTCTCCGGGTTCCGAAGCTGACCGCTCTCGATCTTGAGCTGGAGCCGGCCGTTTGCGGTTCCCTCGACGGCAATTGAAGGCTGCAATGCATCCCGCAACAGCCGCGCGATGTTGAGGCCCTGCAACTGAAGGTCAGCGGCCCCCGCCATCTGCGGGGTGAGGGGAATATCGGCCGTCCCGGTCAAGCGGCCTCCCCAAGCCGAGGCGTCAAGACCCGCGAGCCGAAGCGTCTGGTCCTCCAGTTCGTATTCCACCAGGATCTGGTCGATCGTGTACCTGTCGTATGTCAGAGAATCAGCCTTCACGGATCCGTCCCCCGACATCGTGAGCGGGCTCAGTTGGCCGCGCGCCTGCCCGCTGATTGAGACAGCGCCGGAGACTCGGTCCTTCAGCGTCGCGAATTGAGGCAACGAGCCAAGCCTGTCGAGGCGCAACTTGTTCAATTCAAATCGGCCTTCAATCGGCCAGGGCGCCTCGACCCCGACTGTCAATTTCGCCCACACGGGTTCTCCGTCCAGCGACGCACTCAGGCGGCGGAGCGTCAGTTCGCCCTCCTCCAGGACGATCCGGATCGGTTCGACGTCCTGCAGCTCCCAGTCATAGAACTGCAAGTCTTCGATCGAAAAATCCGCCGACCCTTCCCACTCCTCAGGACTCTCCAGGCTCCCTGCGGGAATGTTCAGCGCGAGCGAGCCGTCGGAGCGGCCGCCCGTCGAAACCGCCTGTTCGAGGAAGCCCGCAAGAGCCGGCCCGGCTGCGACGTCGGTCCATTCGAGTTGCGTCGAACCGCCCGGCCCGGGCTTCATCGAGAGCTGGGCCTCTCCCGTCACCCGGCCTCCATGCAGGGCCGCCTCAATTTCGGATAGCGCGAGCGAGTCCGGAGTCAGTTTGTAATCCGTTTGGAGTTGATCGATCTGATGCCCGTTGACCCGGAGATGCGTCCCGTCGATTCGCCCTCCCGCATTCAGCGCCAGCGGTTGAAGTGTTCCCGTGACATCGCCGCGAATGCTCAACTCTCCGTCGACGGCATACGGCAACTCGGAGAGCTGCGGCAGGGTGTTCAGGTTCTTCAGGCTGAGTTGCGTCAGGTCGTAACGGGCGTCAATCGGGTACGGCGGCTCAACGCCGAATGTCAACGTGAGAGACATCGGCTGCTCATCCAACGCGGCCGTGAATCCGGAAATCTTCAATGTTCCTTGATCCAGAGTCACGTCTCCGGTACGGATGTCTGTGAGTTTCCAGTCCGCGTACTCAAGGCTGGTGATCGCGAAATTCGCAGCGACCTCCCATCGAGACCGGTCTTTCCAGTCGTCCAGTGGAATTGCCAGGTCCGCCTCACCGCTTAGAGTTCCCTCGCCGGCAAACTGCTCGCCGAGCAATTGCGCCGGCAACACTTCCGAAACCGAGAAGCCGGCGTCGAATTCGAGTTCATCGAGTGAAACGGTCGCTTCGCCCTGGACCTGTCCTTCCGCAACATCGATCTCAATGTTGGAAAACGACAGGAGTTCTTTTCCCAGTTCATAGTCGAACTCCAGCCGCGCAATCTCGACCTCTTCGACAGGTAACACGTCCGCCGACCCGTCGGGCAACCGGATGCGTAGATCCGTCAACTCCACGCGACCACCCCCCTCGTGGGACAGGGGTGACAACGTTCCGGAGAGGTTTGTCGTACCGCGTAACCCGCCCGTGACCGTATCACCCAAGGCTGGAAATTCCGCGCCGCCGGGCAACTGCGCCAGCAGTTCCAGCAGAGGACGCAGGTCTTCCGACTGGACGGCGGCTTCGATGGTCCAGTCCTGCTCGCCCGTGAGGCCGAGCGTTCCGCGGCCGCTCACCTCGGATTCTGCGATCAGCAGGCTGAAGTCGCCCGCCGTTACAACACCGTCGGCCAACCTGAGTTGCACGCTGGCATCGACGGGGGGAGATGTCCTCAGTGCAAACTGCCTCACGGTCACCGGCCCGTCGACCTTCCACGCGCTCAAGTCTCGCAGATCGTTGACGTCGACTTCCGCACTCAGTGAACCGGACAGCAGGCCCGATGCGGGCGGCGCATCCTCAACGGCGCGTGACGCGGCTGCGATCGGCACATCTTCAACTTCGAGGCTTGCGGTGAATTTTCCACTCGGGACCAGTTCCATCACCGCCTCACCCGAGACGAATCCTGCGGGCGTCGGGTCAGCCGCCTCCTCATCCGGAACGCGAACCTCCATCTCATGGAGAGTCAGGTTGCCGTCCTTGTATTCGATCCTCACGGCGAGATCGGTGACGGTCACGCCTTCGATCTTGAGTTCTTGCGAGGTGAGCGTTCCGTCCAGGCGCCATGCCCGGGTATCGCGGAGCTGTGTCCAGGGAACGTCGACGCTCAGCGCTGCGGAAACCCGGCCCTCGAGTTCCACCGGAATCGAGAGCCCGATGCTGCGCAGTCGTCGCGTGAGAACGGCGATGTCAACGTCGTTGAAGGTCCACTCGGTCGCGGAGCTTCGATCGGACGCCGGCGGCGCGGCCTGCTCCGCTTGTGCGCCCTGCAGCGGCGGACAGGCGACCGCGAGCATCGTCGCAATTATGATCCGCAAGGCGGCGCGCTTTCGCAGGGCTCGTCGCGGCTTGAGCATGAGTTCTGTGCGTTCACTCAGTGCCCTGTCAGGGCTGTTTTTCGGGGTTGGCGGGACTGCAAGTCCGCAAGAAACCCTGTGGGATTCGTGCTCCCGTGAGAACCCTTCAACCCCAACAACCTGAATTGACAATAGTTCTCGGAGGCGAAATGGTTTCAAGCTGTGGCCGGGATTGCTGATTCGGGATGGTGGCAATCAATAGTTCGTCAGTTTGGACTCGAAAAAGCCCATTGTTTTCTCTGTTATTCCCATGCTACGCTATTTTTGCAGTCGCTGCAGTTATTCTATTCTCTCGTAGTCGTGGACTCGGACTTGGAATTCCCCGCTGTCTGAACCGGTTGGACTGTGACGTAATGCGGGCCGAACTGGATCCGTCGTCGATGATATCTCGTGTTGTCACGACGTCGATCGGTGCAATTGTTCTGGGCATTTGTACGGCCGGAGCGGCTGACTCCCCGTCAGACCCGTCCAGCGACCAAGCGTCCCCACCATCGCAGACTCTTGAGCGAACATCCGACGCTGTGTGTTCCTGTGTCGGCGGAGACTCTGACTGCCGGGCGGTCACCGAAGTCATGATTCTCCTCGACTTCACGTCGAGCATGGATGGGGGATCGCGAGACCAGCAGCGGCTCGCAATTGCACATTGGGCTGCCTTCGATGTGATCGACGCGATTCCGGATCAATTGCCGACCGCAGTATTTGCGCTGTACGACGACGCCACGGAAATCCGTCCGCTGGAGCCGCTCGATGCCAACGGCCGCAGTCAACTGCGGCGCTCGCTCATCAAGGTGGAACCATTCGGTTCGGGAAAGCTGCATCAGCTTGTCAGTCTGGCCCGGCAGCGGCTTGTGAAGAAGCACGACAGTGCGCGACCGTTGATCGTTGTTGTCACCGACGGCGAAGATTGCGACCCGTATGGGGCGTTCGGAGACCTGGGCGGACTGTACGACGAATTTGGCGAACGTCTCCACGTGCACATTGTGGGGGTCGGACACCAGGGACCAACAATGACCGAGTTACGTGAGCTGGCCGACAAGGCCAAGTCTCAGGGACACTTCTCTGCCGTCGTGTCGTCCGAAGATCTGGCAACGGCGCTCACCGGCGTTCGGGATCGTTTGCAATCCGTGAGGGAATGCCAATCGACGAGCGCGGCGGCAATCCAGCAGACACTGGTCATATTGCACCACGAAAAGGAGGTTCTCATCAGGTCTGTGGCGGAATTCGAACGCACGATCACCATCAATCGCAAGACAATTGAGGAACTGCGCAGCACGATTGAGTCCCGGGACTTACGAATTCGTGAACTCGAACAGGAGTCGCTTCGGCTGAGGGTGAGTGTTCGAAATCGGCAGACGTCGATCGATCGGGGCAATGCGCAGATCACCCACCTGCACAGTCAGATCGCGCGACAAAAGACAGCATTAGCCGTCCGAAACGTCCGAATTCTGGAATTTGAAAAAGAAGTGACCCGGCTGACTGAGCAGAATCGGAGCCGGGAGGTCGCAGTCGCCAATCTCGACCGTGCATTGGCCGACGCCACGCAAGGCCGGCTTCTGAATACAATCGGACTGTGGTCTCTCGCCACGACGGCATTGGTCCTGCTTTGCTGCTTGGGATTTGCATTGTACCGAATCGGTTCGTCGGCCGGCCTGGAGCGGGAGAACCTTCGCCTGGGCGCGCGTTTGAACGGCGCTGATCGTCGACGTTCAACAAGGCGCATGCGAACTCGATTCGCGAGGGGCAAAACCCAAGCCACGGAAACGGTCGTTGAATCACCGTCTCCCGACGGTACGACCGTTCACACGGCTGCTTTGTCCCGGGAGGTCGTTGCGACGGGTGAAGACTCCCGACAAACCGATGATGATCGTCAGCCGTCGCCCGCAGGCAATTCGATCGCCGAGTCAGTCGGTGAACCATCCACAGAATCGGATCAGTCTTCCGAGGGGAAATCGCCTGACGGATCTTCATCTAGTTCGGCCCGACCGAAAGACGGTCGCGTCGGACGGCAGATCGTGGCGAACTTCCTCCGAGCGACGCCGCCGATTCAGGATGTGGACTACTTTTGCGTGTCCTACCGCCGCGTGGCGGAGGCATACCGGCAGGTCCATGGAATTGAGTTGCCGCCTTTCGGGACGGGATCGCAATTTGACCGGTTGTGGGCCGTGCGAATCGATCCTCAGGAATCCTGGTTGGAGATTGACGAGCAGTACCGCGGGCGAGGTTCCGCCGGTGCGATGGCCTCCATTGGGCATGCGACGATTGTGGAACAGGATGAAATCTGGATGGGTGAGCTGTTGCCCGGGGCCGTTGTGCAAACGTGGAAGCGCCGTCGCGACTTTGAACACGCTCGCGACGGCATTCGCGCCAGCGATGACGGGTACTCGTTCATTTTCATCGAATACATTCTGCGCGATGGTCGCATCGTCGGCATGCGTATCGCGGATGAAGAATCCCACCGGGACAGAATTCTGTCCCCCAGTGATTTCGAGTATTGGATCGGAGGCAATCTGCATGCTTGACGTGCTGAGCGACTGAATCCATTTCAACGCAAGACGAGAACCTGGAGTCGACCGGGCCACTGGCTGGCTGCAGACGGAATCAACCTGACGAGAACAACCCACCCTGACGCGGAGAGACGCCATGCCAGTCCCGACATCGGTCACACCGAGCACTGGTACGACAGCCGGAGGAATCAACGTTAGAATCGACGGAACCGGGTTCGTTGCCGGGGCTGTCGTGAACTTCCGCGGAGTGGCGGCCGCCTCCGTGGCAGTCAGCGGCGGCGGTACGGTCATCAACTGTGTCGCGCCTGCCAACAGCGCCGGGTCATGTGACGTCGAAGTGGTGAATCCGGATACCACGTCAGGCACGTTGACGGATGCATTCACATACATCAGTCCGCCGCCAACGATCGGCTCAGTGAGTCCCAATAATGGACAGACCACCGGCGGGATGCCGGTGACCATCAGTGGCAGCGGATTCGCTGCCGGAGCGGACGTGAAGTTTGGGGGGATCCCGGCAACCGGCGTGAACGTCTCGCCCGGCACATCGATCACCTGCAATGCGCCCGCCAATATGCCCGGGGGCTGTGATGTAACGGTCACCAATCCTGACACGCAGTTTGCAACGCTGCCGGGTGGATTCATTTACACAAGCCCGCCGCCGGTGATTCCCACGATTTCCTCGGTCACTCCGAATACCGGACCGACAACCGGCGGGACGGCGGTGACGATCACCGGGAGCGAGTTCGCCGCTGGGGCGAGCGTGACGTTCGGGGGGGTGCCTGCCGCAGGCGTTGCAGTCGTGTCCAGCACGTTGGTCACTTGCAGCACACCCGCCAACGTGCCGGGCGGTTGCGATGTGAAGGTCACCAATCCCGACACGCAGTTCGCGACGCTACCCGGTGGCTTCGTCTATACGAGCCCTCCGCCGGTGCTCCCCGCGATTTCCTCGGTCACTCCCAATACCGGACAGACAACCGGTGGGACTTCGGTGACGATCAATGGGAGCGGGTTCGCCACGGGTGCCGGCGTGACGTTTGCAGGAGTGCCGGCTGCCGGTGTGACTGTCTCCTCCAGTACACAGATTGCGTGCAGTACGCCCGCCAACATGCCCGGTGGTTGCGACGTGAAGGTCACCAACCCGGACACGCAGTTCGCGACGCTACCCGGTGGCTTCGTCTATACGAGCCCTCCGCCGGTGCTCCCCACGATTTCCTCCGTGGTTCCCAACACCGGTCCGACCGCCGGCGGGACGGCGGTGACGATCAATGGGAGCGGATTCGCCACGGGTGCCGGCGTGACGTTTGCGGGAGTCCCGGCTTCCGGAGTAACGGTCTCTTCCGGCAGTCTGATCACCTGCAGTACGCCGGCCAACATGGCCGGCGGCTGCGACGTCAAGGTCACCAATCCCGACACGCAGACCGCGACGCAGGCCGGTGGCTTCGTCTACACGAGCCCTCCGCCTGTGATTCCGGCAATTTCCGCTGTGACTCCCAATTCCGGACAGACGGCCGGTGGGACATCGGTGACGATCACCGGGAGCGGGTTCGCCACGGGAGCGGACGTGAAGTTCGGGGGGATCTCGGCGACCGGCGTGACCGTCGCGTCCAGCACGTCGATCAGTTGCAGTACCCCGGCCAACATGCCCGGCGGCTGCGACGTGAAGGTCACGAATCCCGACACGCAGACCGCGACGCAGGCCGGCGGGTTCGTTTACACGAGTCCTCCGCCGCTGATCCCGGCAATTTCTTCGGTGACTCCCAACTCCGGACAGACGACTGGCGGGACGGCCGTGACGATCAGCGGAAGCGGGTTCGCCGCGGGAGCAACGGTGACGTTCGGAGGAGTTCCGGCAACCGGTGTGACTGTTTCGTCCAGCACGTCAATCAGTTGCGTGACGCCAGCCAACATGCCCGGTGGTTGCGATGTCAAGGTCACGAATCCGGACGGGCAGTTCGCGACGCAGGCGGGCGGGTTCGTCTACACAAGTCCTCCACCGCTCATTCCCACGATTTTCTCCGTGACTCCCGGTACCGGTCCGACGACCGGCGCGACGGCGGTGACAATCAACGGGAGCGGGTTTGCTTTGGGGGCGAGCGTGACGTTCGGAGGAGTCCCGGCCGCCGGCGTGTCGGTCTCTTCCAGCACGCTGATCACCTGCACGACGCCGGCCAACATGCCGGGGGGTTGCGACGTGAGAGTCACCAATCCGGACACGCAGTCTGCTACGAGCGCAGGCGGGTTCGTCTACACGAGCCCGCCACCGTTGATCCCGACGATTTCCTCGGTGACTCCCAACTCCGGTCCGACGGCCGGTGAGACATCGGTGACGATCACCGGGAGCGGGTTCGCCACGGGAGCGGACGTGAAGTTCGGGGGGATCTCGGCGACCGGCGTGACCGTCGCGTCCAGCACGTCGATCAGTTGCAGTACCCCGGCCAACATGCCCGGGGGCTGTGACGTGAAGGTCACGAATCCGGACACGCAGTCTGCGACGCAGGCGGGCGGGTTCGTCTACACGAGCCCACCGCCGCTGATCCCGGTGATTTCTTCGGTGACTCCCAACTCCGGACAGACAACCGGCGGGACGTCGGTGACGATCTCCGGAAGCGGGTTCGTGACGGGGGCGAGCGTGAAGTTCGGGGGAATCTCGGCAATTGGCGTGACAATCTCGTCCAGCACGTCGATCAGTTGCGTGACGCCGGCCAACATTCCCGGCGGTTGCGACGTACAGGTCACAAACCCAGACGGGCAGTTCGCAACGCAGGCGGGCGGTTTCGTCTACACGAGTCCTCCGCCGCTGATCCCGGCCATTACGTCCGTGACTCCCAATTCCGGTCCGATGGCTGGCGGGACATCGGTGACCATCACCGGGAGTGCGTTCGCCGCAGGGGCCACCGTGAAGTTTGCAGGCATTCCGGCAACCGGCGTGACGGTCTCGTCCAGTACGTCGATCAGTTGCGTGACGCCCGCCAACATGCCCGGCGGCTGCGACGTGCAGGTCACGAATCCGGACGGGCAATTCGCGACGCAGGCAGGCGGATTCGTTTACACGAGTCCTCCACCGTTGATACCGACGATCGCCTCCGTGACTCCCAACACCGGGCCGGCTGTCGGCGGGACGTCAGTGACGATTTCCGGGAGCGGGTTTGAAACGGGAGCGACCGTGACGTTCGGAGGAGTGCCGGCCCCCAGCGTGACGGTCTCGTCCAGCACGTCGATCAACTGCATGACTCCCCCCAACGTGACCGGGGGATGTGACGTGAAGGTGACCAATCCGAACACGCAGTCTGCGACGCAGGCGGGCGGGTTCATCTACACGTAGCAAGAGGCGGAAACTGCACAGGAGACGACCATTACACATTGACGAAACTACTGCTCCATATTGGTCGTGCGACGCGGCGAACCACTGATGCTGCGCACCACACGGAAGCCGCCGCTGGGCCCTCCGTCGGTCTGTTGATAGTGGAACCGGCTGGCCGAGCGGCATTGGAGGGCCTGGTGCATCCAGCTTCCGCCGCGCGCGATGCGCCATTGCGGTCGCGATTGTGCGATCGTACTGTTCTCCGGCTCCGATGCGGTGTCGCACCATTCCCAGACATTTCCGTGCATGTCATGGAGGCCGAACGCATTGGGGTCCTTCGTGCCAACCGGATTTGTCTGGTTTGTCGCGTTCGCCGAGTACCAGGCGTACTGCGGTAGTCGCACGAGGTCGTTGCCGAATGAATACGCCGCATCGGATCCGCCGCGGCAGGCGTACTCCCACTCCTCTTCAGACGGCAGGCGATACCCGTCGCCGCCTTTCGGAGTGATTTCACCATCCTTAATTTCGTAATACTCCGGTAACCTGCACTTCAAACTGAGCTCGTTGCAGAACTGGACCGCTCTCTCCCACGACACGTTTTCGACGGGCAAATTCTGGCTCCCGTCGTCGTCTTCGACGGCCAGCGAACTACTCGGATCGTAGCCTTCCACCTTGCGAAATTGCTCTCGAGTGATCTCGTTGACGCTGCAGTAGAACGGCAAATCAATTGCGACGAGCCCGGTCAGCGGAGGAAGTGCCTGTGTCTGCAAGTGGGGCGGGAGATTCTCACCGTCGGACGACTCGGGCAAGTCAATCTGGAACTCACCCGGTGGAATCAGCGAGACCTCGATGTCCTCATACACAGTCGTCCGGACCGGCAGATCGAGATATTCGGCCCACAGAGCCTGTAGTTCCTTCGCTTCCTCAACCGTAACCGGGACCGCCATCCGCTGTGGCTGCAGCGCTTCTCGAACTTCGACCGGCGGCGCGCCGGGAGATCGGATGCCTTGAACCTCGCGAGATTCGGAGTTGCGGTAGAAACTCCAGATGACGCCGGCCACCGCAATGCTGAGCGACATCGCCAACAGGATTCTTGCTCGCCGCCCGAGTGCCTCCCGTTTCGCGATGCGCTGCGGAAGGGACTCCCGTTCCACAACAGTGGCGTCGAGCGAACCATCGACCGCGTCCGTGTTAACGCCGGCGGCGTGCGTGCCGGCCAATTTCCGCGCGGAAAATCGTTCCAGGCTGCGGACGACATCGGACATCGTTGGCGTGCGTTCGTCGACGTTGCGCGCCACCATCCGTTGGTGAATCGCATCCAGGTCCGCGGGCATGTCATTTCGGGTTTCGCTCAGGCGCGGGACGCCTTTCTGTTGATGGGCGAGCATGCGCTCGATGGCCGTCCCCCGGGGAAAGGGAGCGTTTGCGATCAGACAAAAATAGAGCGTGCAGCCTAGGCTGTAGACGTCAACGCGGGCGTCGACCCTGCTGGAGTCAACCGCCTGCTCGGGGGCCATGTAGTTCACCGTACCCAGCACATGTCCTGCGTCGGTCAGTTCGGTGATTGTGGACTCCAGTTTCCCCGTCCCAAACAACGGGGAGAACTGCGCCAGCCCGAGATCAAGGATTTTCACCGTCCCGTCCGTCGTGAGCATGATGTTGGAGGGCTTCACGTCCCGGTGCACAACCCCCTGGGCATGGGCGTACTCCAATCCCCGAGCCGCTTGAATGATGCAATCGACAGCCTGAGGGACATCCATGGGGCCGTCCTGTCTGACCACCGACATGAGATTGCGTCCCGCGATAAACTCACTAATCAGATAGTGCGCATCACCGTCTACGCGAGCGTCGTAGGCCGTTACGATGTTGGGATGCGTCAGTTTTGCGGCGGCCTTAATCTCTCTTTCGAAGCGTCTCACGGAGTCGCTGTCGCGCGTCAAGTTGGGGGGGAGAGTCTTCAGGGCGACGATGCGCTCCATGTGGCGATGCATCGCCTTGAACACCTGCCCCATCCCGCCTGCACCGATCACGTCGAGGATGACGTAATCCCCCAACACCAACCCGCCGCTTTGCCCGTTCAGGACCGAGGTCGCCTGGAATTCGGTCAACTTGCCCTGCTGAATCAGCATCCGAGCCAGTTGATTCGGGTCGTCGCGCTGCTTAGCAGTCAGTGCCTTGATGTAGGGAGTTGTCTCTGGCACAGACATCAATCCCGTGCGGGTCAAGTCCTCAACGAATTGCTCAAAGTTCAACGACATGGAATCATCGGGTCCGCACGGGTGGAAAAGGTGAGTTTGCAGTGTACCGCGAAAGCAGCAGCACCTTCAATTTCCTGCATTCCTGATATTGCCCCGAACTCTTTCCCGGAATGGTCTCACGCGCCGCTCCAAGATTGGAGAACGTAGGGCGCCAAAGTCTCGCTCGATGAAATTGCCGGGACCTCCAGGTGACTGGATCTCCTGAGGTCATTACGTGCAACATGCGGGAGTCAACCACCTTCGAGTTCACGCGTCACTGGAGATGGCATCGCGAACCCGCGCGCGGATCTGGTCCTGCAATTCCGAGGTCAGCGGGCCCGTTCGACGACCGCCAGATTCTCGGCAAGATGCTGAATAGACTGCACTCGCTGAAACAACTCAACAGTTTGAGCCTCGCAAATACGGACGTGACGGAGAATGGGGTGGTTCTGCTGCTGGAGCCGCTGCCGGACTGCGAAATCACTCGGAACGGTGGCACAAAGTAGGCCAGAGTTTCAGTCAGTTAATCTGATTCCGTGGGATCTCAATGTAAAAAAGCTCCATCAGTCGCGCAATCAATTCGATGAACTCTGGACCATTCACCGATTTTCTCGTTGCACCCGGTGATCGCGACCGCTGTAGTTTTTGACAGCGCAAAAACTGCATCGGGGAAAATCACCGGAAGCAGTTACAGTCGCGATTCGTGTCCCCAGATCGTCGGGTATCACGGTTGCCTCGTTTCAAAAATCGGGCCGCGAGTCATCGTGCAAAGAATGTTGGTTGTCGGCAGCCTTGTTAAAGCCAGTATCCCGAAAACCAGGAAAGCGCGCCGTTGTTGTAACCAGAGGTGCACCAGCAACTTGCCACCATAGCGATTCCCGAAAACACCGCCTCATCGGTTAAACGAGTGAATATCAGGGAGCGGACGACGAAGAGCGCCTCCCCGTACCCAACCTTCCCCATCCCCACGTGTGGGGCGACAACTGGCGTGTCGCTCTTGGAGCACACGACCACGGTGTTTCAATCCACGCCCCCACGCGGGGGGCGACCGGTTCGATTCACTCGCGCCGCTCTGTGCAAGGATGTTTCAATCCACGCCCCCACGCGGGGGGCGACACACCGCCGATGCACCACAGGGACCAATTGTCAGCGTTTCAATCCACGCCCCCACGCGGGGGGCGACCTTCTTGTCCGTGCTGTTGCTTTCCGCGTCGTACAGTTTCAATCCACGCCCCCACGCGGGGGGCGACGAGAAGCGTTGGAGTTGAGTCTTACGGCCGCTGAGTTTCAATCCACGCCCCCACGCGGGGGGCGACGAGACGGCAAGCAACACACCCTCCGCAAGTGGAGCGTTTCAATC
>QQVO01000026.1 GCA_003388505.1 Planctomycetota bacterium | reverse complement strand
GCGCCGCTGAAGCTGGGGCTTCCAATCGTCCTGCCGTATTCGTTGACCGGTCCCCAAGTCCTCCGCGCTCTCAACGAAGGCGATGTGACGGTCGTCATTGGCGTGCCTCGCCTGTATGAGGCGCTTTGTTCGGGCATTGAGTCGCAAGTCGCGTCGCGGGGCCGATTGGCGAAACGGGCGTTCGACCTGTTGCTTGCGACGAGCGAACGGCTGACGCGGTGCCTGGGCATCAAGGCAGGGAAGACGTTCTTCGGGCCGATCCATCGAAAGACCGGCGGACGACTGCGGCTGCTGACTTCGGGAGGATCGGCCCTCGACGCCGGTCTCGCACAGAAGCTGCAGGGGTTTGGCTGGCAGGTCGCCACCGGTTACGGCCTGACCGAGACATCGCCGCTATTGACCATCGATCATCCCGGCGAATTGCGTCCCGGAACGGCCGGCCGGCCAGTGAAAGACGTCGAGTTGCGCATCGGCAACTCAGACGGCGTCGGCGATGGACGGAACAACCGTGACGGCGAGATTCTGGCCCGCGGGCCCGGAGTGTTTGACGGTTATCACAATCTGCCGGAGAAAACGCGCGAGGTTCTCAGCGACGACGGATGGTTTTGCACCGGGGACCTCGGATTTCTCGACGAAAGCGAACGCCTGCACGTCACCGGGCGCGCGTCGACCATGATCGTCACAGAAGCGGGAGAGAACATACAGCCGGACAGCCTGGAAGAGGCTTACGCGCAAAGTCCAGCGATCCGAGAAATCGGAATCCTGCAACAAGGCGGCCGTCTGGCAGCCCTTGTCGTTCCCGAACCGGGGAAAGTCGGCACGCGGGACGCCGATGTTCTGCAGCAGACCGTCCAGGAAGAAGTCTCCCGCATTGGGAACGAGCTTCCGTCCTACCAGCGGCCGGGCGAGGTTGTCGTCACGCGCGATCCGCTGCCACGCACGCGGCTGGGCAAGCTGCGGCGACACAAACTGGGGGATCGCTTCGAACAGGCATCGTCCGGCGGAGAGGAGAGTTCACGACAGCCGATCGCGCCCGACGAGATGTCGCCGGATGATCGCAACCTGCTCGAACAGCCGCCCGCTGCGCGGGCCTGGGAAATGTTAACAGAGAAATTCCCCGATCGCCGCCTCACGCCAGACTCCACTCTTGAACTGGATCTGGGGATCGATTCACTCGAATGGCTGAATCTTACGCTTGAACTGCGGCAGCGAGTCGGCGTCGAGTTCACGGAGGAAGCGATCGGCCGCATGGAAACGGTTCGCGATCTACTGGAGGAAGCTTCCTCCAGCGGCACCGACGCCCGTGACGTCGATCCGCTGGAACAGCCGGACGAGGTGCTCAGCGCCGAACAGAAGCGATGGCTCAAGCCGCTGGGATCGAAAGGCAAGGCCGTGGCCCGCGCGCAATTCGCGATCAACCGGGGAATCATGCGGACACTGTTCGGCGTTCAGACGCATGGCCGCGAACACTTGCCGGAGACCGGGCCATACATCCTCGCCCCGAACCACGTGAGCCACCTTGATCCATTCGCGATCGGCGCGGCACTGCCCCCCGAGCGACTGATCGATCTCTACTGGGGGGGATGGACCGGGGCTGCGTTCAGCAATGTCGTCACGCGCTTCGTCAGCCGACACGCTCAGGTCGTGCCGGTCGATCCGGAGGGGGGACCACTTTCGAGCCTGGCGTTCGCCGCTGCTCTGCTGAAACGGGGAAAGAATCTGGTCTGGTTTCCGGAGGGAGAGCGTTCCCGCACGGGAGAATTGCAGGAATTCCAGGCCGGAATCGGAATGCTGATCGCGCGCTTCCAGCCGGCCGTCGTCCCCGTGTGGATCGAAGGAGCGCACTCAGCTCTCCCCCGAGGCGGGCGCCTGCCGCGACTGCAGCGCATCACGGTTACGTTCGGATCGCCCATCGAAGCGAGCGAACTGCTCGGCGACGGCACAGCCCGGCAGCCTGAGGAGATCGTCAAAAAGCTGCGGGATCGGTTGGTGAAACTTCAGCCACCCCATTCAAGCGAGCGAACACCAGCGGAAAGAGACCCCTGACACGAGCGCACTCCGATTCCGCCGCAGTCTGAGACGCCGGCCGGGTTGGTCCAATGTGAAAACGCTCAGCACTGCTGAAGCCCGTTCAGACGGACAGATAGCGTGCGATCACTGCGACCGCCAATCCGATCATCAGAATCCAAAACAGTACACCGAAGAATGTCACTGCGACCGTTTCGGCTTCCGCTTCCTGGACCGGAGCCGTCTTTCGCCTGAGGTAGTCCCGGCGCGTCGGCTCGGCGGCAGCGGCCAACAGGAGGGCGACGAAGAGTCCGATGAGTACAAATGGCAGCCAGTAACCGCCCCACAGGGCTGGTCCAACGGGCGTGAGCCAGACTCCGCCAGCCCACGTCGCGAAGAACAGGACTAGAAAGAAGAATAACAACGCACCCGAAGATCCACCGGCGCGTTCGCGATAGGGATCCGCCAACGGGAGAAACAACAGCGACAACAGCACCGCCACCAGCAGGGCAAACATAACGTCTACGAATAGCATCTGTATCTCCTTTCAGTTCAATCAAAACGAGGTTGGTTCGGAGTGAGTCGTGTTATCGTCAAACCGGCTTCCTAGCGCACGGTCGTTTGACGGCCGCACACTTCCATCCTTTCGATCCGGTCTTTCCAAGCCCACGGGGAAAGACATTGGAATGAATTAGGAGCACGCCCCAGGCCGCGGAGAGTGTGGTGGGGCAATCCCCCCAGTGCAGCGCGTTGGTCCAGCGTTTGGAGTGGAGTCGCGCGAACCTGCAACGGGCGATCAGCTTGTGCTCTATGGCCCCCAAAGACCGGTTGAGCGAACTCGACGACCGCCGTCGTGGGAGTCCGGGCGACGAGGCGCACGCTCGTGCGGTTTCCGACCAACAAGAGGAACGGCGCTCGCAGCAGGCAAACGGCTGAGGCAGTGTGAACGGCGCGTCGCTGAGAGCGCCCCTTGATGAGGAGAGGACGCAGCCATGCGAAGTATCCGATTGCCTGATCAGTCAAGTGAGTCCGGACGCCCCGCTGAAGCTATCGTCGTTCGCCTTTGACTTTGTCCGACGATGACTGCGGTCGCCAGTCCTTGCATGCATGGTGACCGTCATCTTCAGGGCAACAGGGAAGCGGCCCCGGAGAAAGATGCTGCAGCACATAGCCGCATGAGCCACACACGTACCGTCCCGCATCAGCGAATGTGTGAACAGGAATCGTTTCTGTTGGTTCCTTATAATTCATCAGTATTCTCGCCGCGTCGTAATATTTTGGACGCTGCCAAATCGGGAATAAAAAGAAGAAGCTCCGACCAATCTCTCCGTCTGCCCGGGTGGGCGTGAACAGCGTCTGACCACAAATTGGCCGGAACTCTTCTGGCGTCAATACCTGTGCGACCTGGAGTACTTGACGTTCGCTCAAGAGTCGTCCGCGTCGAACAGCGTCACGATCGACTCGGCCGAGAATTCCCGCCCCTCGAAGAATTTCGACTCCATGTCGCCGGTGACGGAGACGCGGTCGCCGACTTCGATCTTCTGGTAGCCCTCGTCGTCAAGCGGATCGTACGGCATCTTGTCGGTGTCGACGGTCAGACTCCGTTCGCCGGTATTGATGACAAAGTCGCTTCCGAAGGTGTCAACGTCGGTCACGATCCCCTGCACCACAGTGCCCGAAACTACAATCGGCGTCGTGTAGGTAATGAACGTGTCCACATCTTCGTCATCGATTGCACTGGCATAGAAATACGTGCCGAGATCCTCGACATACACACTGCTGGCTTCGATCGTGGTCGTCTCGTACAGGTCGTCGTCGACCATCCCGCTCACTCGGACCTTGTCTCCCTTGACGAATTTATATCCATCAGCGTCCCGGTCACCGTCGTCCATTTCGACCGTGACGACGCCGGTGCCGTAATCCAACTCAAAGGAGTTGGCACTCACCGACTCGACGGTGCCATCAATGCTGATCCATGTCTCATCAGCCTTCAGGTATGGGTTTTCGTCGTCGGCCAGCGCGGGCGAACTTGCCAGTATCGTCGCCGCGAACAAAGCCAATCCGTATTTCTTCAAGTTCATTCTGAATTCTGTCTGCATCTTGCGTGCTCCTTCATTCTTGTGCGTGAAGAAAAATCGTTGCCCTTGCACAAAATTCAGCTTAGACGTCGTGCAGGTAGACAAGGATCGGGGCAACGACCCGCACTGGCCCCGTGCCGCACAGGGTTCGTCGATTGGGTGATCCCTAGCCGCGCGCCTGGGTGAATTCCCCGTCGGGAAGGAAGCGCTCGCCGCAAGAACCGTGGGGAAACCGGGAGCGGCGATCCGCACTGGGGGGCGGCGACCGTTCCCGGACGTTCGTTATCGAATGGCTCGACGGCAGTAGTTACGACCGCAGCGGCATCCTGCACTGCACTGTCGTCCCCTTCCGTCGTTCCGTGTCGATCTGCAGTTCCGCGCCAATCAGACTCGCTCGGTGACGCATGATCCGCTGTCCCATCCCCCCGGATTGCGTCTCGGTCATTCCGCAACCGTTGTCCTGAATCTCCAGCAATAGCTGAGTCTCGACGATCAGCCGGATCACGATCTCGCTCGCCTCCGCGTGCCGCAGCGCATTCTGCACCGCCTCCTGGGCGATGCGGTAGAGATGCGAGGCTGTCGAGCCACTCGTCAACGTCACCGGTCGAGGACATTCGACTCGGCAGCGGACCTGCCGCAACGCTTCGGTGTTCCGCGCTAGCATCTTCAGGACGTCGTGGAGACGGTCCGGATCGACGTCCACCGGCATCTGATTATGCGAGATCTGTCGCACGTGCTTGCTGGTCTGTTGCAGCAGCGTCGATATCTCCTCCGCCAACTGCACTTCAGAGGACCCCTGCTGCTCCAGATGAGTGCGGAGCTGATCAGCCAGCATGCCAATTCCGACAATTTCCTGCGTGATTGTGTCGTGCAGTTCCTGACCAATCACGCGATGCTCATGCGCGGTGGCTTCCGCGATCTCCTCCCTCAACCGCTGCCGTTCGACGACCCGTCCGAGTTGCACGCCAAATTGCGCCATGCCGTCGACCAGCGTCTCATCTGGTTCGGTGACACCGCAGGCGTAGAATTCCAGCACGCCCACCGTCTCATCGCGAACGAGGATGGGAAAAGCCACCCCCGCACGAATTTCGCAGCCCTCCATTTCTTCGCGCCGTAGGAACTCCTGGTCGACAGTCACGTCGGGCCGCCACTGCAACTGGCGGCTCTCGACCACCTTTCCAATCAACCCCTCCCCGGGGCGGAACTGCGCTTTTGAGCTGGCTTGCACGAATTGTCGAAAACGCTCCGGCTCACGCAGATGCCAGATGCCCGAACTGACGAAGATTCGCGGATCATCGCGATGCGGAAGAAAGGCGTGGCCGACCGGCCAGTCCAGTTGCGAGCAGACCCGCTCCAGCGCCCTGCGAATCGCGTCGTTCACGGAGTCCGCCTCGTTGGCGATGATCGCCACATCCTGCATCAGCCGGATCGCCCACGTTCGCTGCTCCACCTGGGACGCCAGGGTGCGCGTCAACTCCTGGAGTTTCCGTTCTGCCTGAATGCGCTCGGTGACGTCCTCGATCGCCAGCAGAATGCGGTAGATGTGATCGATCCGGCGGGCGTTGAGCAGCATGACGCGGCGGCCGATTGTTTCGAACTCGTGATCGACCTCAATGCCGTTGAATACTTCGTTCTCCGGAAGGATCTCGCCCAACAGCCGTCGCAGTTCGGGAATGTCCCATTGGCCGTTTCCGAGATCGTAGATCAATCGGCCTTCGGTATCGGCGGGGGAGACATGAAAGTGCTTGTAAAATGAATCGTTGGCCGAGACGACGTGCAGGTCCGGTTTCAGGACCAGCATCGGTTCACGGACGGTGTCAACGGTCTTCTCCGCGAGCTCCTTGGCCGCTATCAGTTCATTCTCGACCTGCTTCTGACCGGTAATGTCGACGAACGTAATCACTACTCCGCCGACGTGATCATCATTGTCTCGGTAAGGCGCGATGCGTCGAAGAAACGTGCGGTCGTCGTGACAGTGGACCACCGATTCCGCAGGAGCCAGACTGTCAAGCACTTGCCGGGCGACGGTCACGATATCTGCGTCGACAAAGTCGTGAGCGAAGTCCGCGAGCGGTCGTCCTTCGTCGGACGAGTCGAGGCGAACCACTCGCTGAATGGCTGGCGTCAACCAGCGAATGCGGAGTTCGGCGTCGAGACAAATTACGGCGATATCAGTGGCCGCGACGACGCTGTGCAGGTCGGCGTGTTCGAGTTCCAGTTCGTCAACTCGGACGGTCAATTGCCGGTTGGCTGTGGAGAGGGGCTGCAGCGCCAGTTCGTTCTCCGGCGGTCCATCAATCACCGGTTTTTCCTGCGCCTCGCCATTCTTCACTCCAGCCATCGGTGCCTCCGTCCTCCTGGGGCCTCCATGCTCTGGATTGTTCCTGGTGCTTCAAAGGGATGCGACTTGATTCACTCCCTGCTGCCGTCGACGTGCCTGTTTGAATCGACCGGAATCGGGTGAAGTTGAGTCAATCCCGACGCTATCCGGCAGAAAGCTGGTTGTCAAAGCCGGCAAGCGCAATGCCGTCTCAGCGAAACTCCCATTCGCGTATCGGGGAGTCACCCAGCCAACAGGTTGAATAACTCCGATGCAACGGCCGCATTAGACAGGATAGCCTCTTGGTTGGGTTCGTTTGGGAGTCAAAAAACGGCTCGAGAGGGCATCATGCGGACGATGAGGTGTCTGGCGGCGACGGTTCCAGTTCTGTTGATTTTAAGCGGATGCATTGTCCGGGACGAATTGACAACGCTGACCATCTGTCCGGATGGAGCGGCGGATCTCGTGATCTTGCGGTCGAACATCCGTTCCACGAAATCGGGAGATGCAGCAGACCAGGAACTTGCAAAATATCGCCGCAAGTTTGAAGAGCAAGGGGAGCAGCAGTTCACTCGCATTGAGGATGCCGGAGGAGAGATTGTGGAGGCGGCTTGGATTCGCCGACATCCGCCGTTTTCCAACTTCATCCACGCTCATCTCCCCGATGCGAGTTCCTTGGAACGGTACGGCTCCTCAGACGGCGGCGAGGATCAATGGAGCGTCGCGACGCGATTCCAGGCCGATGGTTCGCAACGCCGGCTGGAAATCGAGATTACTCCCCCTGAGGCCTCGAATCCCTCGATGTGCAGTTCGAGTCATCGAGATGCGTTGAGGCAGAGGCTGGCCGATGGGATCTCGGAGACGAGAATTGCGACCGTCGAGGGCACGATCACTGCCGCTCATGGATTTACCGTGGCCGACGACAAACAGTCTGCCCTGCTGGCAACGGGGCGGATCATCGAAATCCTTGAAGAGAACGAACAGGTTGAGCCCTTTCTTGAGTGGGCTGTCGAGTGACTGGGGTGCGGAGACGCTGCAGCGACGCGGCGAACTTTTCGGGAAATCGGCCTCAGACAATCCCCCACGTTGGAATCGGAAATTGCCCGCTTGCTGAACATCGACTGATTTCACATCCTGTCAGCTTCCACCTCTAAACCCCGGTTCTTGGGATCGCGGCCCCCCATACGAAGGCAGATTCATTTGATTTCGGAGGTCATTATGTCAGAGCAACTCACAGGGCAAGTTCAGGACAAGGATCCAGGTGCAACGGTCGACAGTGCGGTCAGGGAGGCGCTGCGACGCAGCAGTTACCGCGACCTTCATAATCTGGAAGTTGTCCGCACCGACGGGCGGGTTTGCGTGGCGGGACGCGTCCCAACGTACTACCTGAAGCAGAAAGCGCAGACCATCGCAATGTCCGTCATGTCAAATCAGGAACTGCAGAACGAAGTCGTTGTTCGATGAAGAGAATGCCCAGTGCAAGCCGCGGCGCGAAAATCGGTCAAGGCACACTCCAGCCGCTCTACGCGCCTCGAGACTCCGAGGCCGCGCGGCCACAGTCGCAATTCGACGGCGACGGACATTTCCTGCCGCAGACGCCCTCGCCAGTCACCTACTCCATCGCGAATCATTCTGACGAGCAGATTGGCCGCATGGATCACTCGGAACTGATCGACCTCGTCCGACAAGCCGATCTTCCACGCGTGTGCAACGGAACCATGGAACGACTGAAATTCCTGGACCGCGAGACACTGGCACGGCTTGCCTATCTCACGCGGCGCTGCTGCCGGAACCGGATCGATTCCTACTGCCACTGCCACTGCCAATCGGTTCCGTTCGTTCGCGACTTGTAACGATCTGTCGATGGTGGTCGGCCCCATTTGATCACGCTCCGCATCGACTTCGGACTCCAGTGTCCCCTGTGATCAGTCGACCGCACCGCGGTCGCGTGTGAAGGACTCCATCAACCATGTACGAACGGCTTCCTCCTGTGTTCGCACGCGGATAATGCATTGGATGGCCTTGTCTACAAAACCATCAAACGCCTCTCGCAGCTTCGCTTCGTCGGGCTCGAGGTTCTCAGCCGATCGTTCCAGCGTCGCAATGTCATCGCCGAGTTGATCGAATTCCTTTCGCAGCGCCGCGTCCTCCTGCTGCATCCGTTCGACGCGGCGAAACAATTCCTCGTCTTCTTGACCGATGGCGGAGAACTGCTGGGGATGGATCCGCTCGACCTGCTCGACCACCATCGGCCGCAAACGCTGAAACGCTACGTCGACGGCCTCGAACCATCCCTCCAAGTCGCCGGGAACGCACGGCGCTTCGACCGTCGCCTCGAATTGAGCAAGCGCTTGAAAAAGCCTGTCTCGCTGGAGGTTGATAGATTCGCCTTCCATCGCTGCGACTCCCAATGGCGGCTGCACTCAGGTAGAGATCAACTCCTCGGTCTCGAATCCGCTGCACAATCCCTGGAACTCACGGCTAAACTCTTCTTCGTTGACCATCAAATGGATTGCAAGTTCCTGTGTGACATATTCGAAGCCGTCGGCCGCCTCCGCGATGTCCCGACACTGTGAAAGTGCCAGCACATCCGCTGCAATGACACCATCGACAACGGCTTCCGCATGAGTCGACTTCGGTGGTGGCTGCAGTGACTCCTGCGAACTTCCAGGTTGCTTGATCCGTTCCGCGAGGTGGCGGGCATGTCCAAGTTCGTCCGACACATCGTCAACACGCACCCGTTCGATCAGTTCCGTTCATCGCCTCGCAGTTGTTGGCCTTCGGTTTCTATTCGACCTTCTCGAACAACTCGTTGAGTGATCTCAACTGCTGCTCCGTTTCGGTGAGAGCTCCCTGATGGCCGGCTTCCGCTGCGGATGATCGGCCGCTTCAGCCATCCGAGAAACGTCTCTAGCAGCCGCTGTTCGATGTCATAAATGTCCTGCAATTAATTGACAACCGGGTATGTGAATGAATCGCAGTCCACCCTGTAAACAAAGCCAGGAATTCAATTCGGTGCAATTCCACACGGGTCCATGTCGCGGGAAACTCACCAGCAAATGCTATCACGATCTCGGCCAGGGCCGGATCGGGCCGTAAACGTCTTTCCACTTCGGGAATACCCCCATGCGCTCGCGCTGTTCAAATCGGACGGATCGATTTACCGTATTGGCGGACACCAAAGCGGAACTCGGCCGCCTCGTGACGCGTGAATCGACTCGTGTGAACAGGCACATCAGACATCAAGTCCCTGAACCGGACCTGCTGTGGCTCGTGAATCGCGGAGTGTGCCTCTCCGTCGACATAGTGACGTTCGCCACATGCAAAAGAGTCGAGAATTGCCTGCTCAGGCAGTGGATAACGGTCCCATTGGAAGGTCTTGACAGTAGCGGTGAATACGATGACGTGAAGCCTGGCGCCTGCCCCCATTGCTACGTAATGAAATAGAGAAGTGTCAGTCCCGCGACGTACGCGATCAGCACCCACCACGAATCGACCCCCATTCGGAAGACTGATTTGTCACGGCGTTCCAGAAGTCCCCACAGATACAAGGATGTCATGATGATCCCCAGGCTCGCCATCAGTATGGCCGAGCCGTCGGCGGCATTGACGACAGCTCCTGCCCGGTATCCGAGGTCGCTGGGCAAGAGCAAAGCAACCTCCAGCGTGTTGGTACCGAAGATGTTCGAAATCGCCATCGTGTAGGCGCCGCGTCGAACCGCTCCTGCAGTCGTGCTCACTTCCGGCAAAGATGTTGCGATGGCGACCAACGTCGCGCCAATGAATCCACTCCCGATCCCGGTCTGTTCCGAGAGTACGTCTGCCGCGGCCGAGACGGTCCAACCTCCGGCGAGTACGAGCAAGCACATCGTCGCGAATGAGCTGTACAACAAGACCATACGGCTTCCGTCATCCGGTAGACGGGCTTCATTGTAACCGTCGTCGTCACCGGCATGCTCCGGAAGTCGGGTGGGCGTCCAAGTCTCCCGTTTGGGAAAGCGGTTCATGAAATAGAGCGACATCAAGTAGACAACCGCCAGCAGCACTGGCCAGACACCGATATGAGCAATCACCTGTACGTCGCCGACTGCAATCGCCGCGACCGCCAATGCGATTTGTAGAATCAGCAGCACCCCGCCGAGCAGAAGGACCGGTGCCGGAGAAAAGAAAGTCAGCGGGCCGTCTCGCACTAACCAGAAATCGATCAGGGCCAGGATCGCCAATTGCATCGCGACGCCGCCGAACAAATTGTTGACCGCGAGCGTGGCGTTGCCGATCAGGCTGGCGGAGACCGTAGTCGCAATCTCGGGCAGCGACGTCGCAGCGCCGAGAAGTAACGCCCCTGCCAGCACGTGTGACAACCCCGTCTGTACGGAAATCTTATCGGCCAGATGCGCGAGCCTGGTTCCAGAAAGCCAGACAACAGTTCCCGCCGCAAACAGAACCAAGAGGTTGAGCCAAACCGGAAACGATGTCAGATCGATGAAGTGCATTATCGAAGGCAGCACGATCCGAGCGTGACCGTTGACGCTCGTTGGACCATTGGATTCTTGGCTGTCTTGCAGTGATTAAAGGTTTGTAGTGGTCACAGGGGGTCCTGTTCGGCACCGTCAAGTACGGCGATACCCGATCGGATTGCTGGACCGTGAACGTAACAGGCTGACAGGCCTGGTCTGCATTTTTCGCTTCGAGCGGACGACGCCACACTTTAGGGCGATGTTTTGATGTTTCTTGCGCTTGAGGCGATGCGCCGAACATCGCGATGACCACGGGGTCGAATGTCACGATGACGGCTGCGGTCAATCCACTCAGTCGACTGGGCGTTACCCTTCACTTAACGAACACCGACTTCGCCTATGGCATTACGAACTGATGTCCCTCGGGTCGCACGGTAAGGACCGGGCAAGGCGCTTTGCGAACGACTCTCTCTGCAACGCTTCCGAGCAGCATGTGCTTGAGCCCAGTGTGACCGTGCGTCCCGATGACGATCAAGTCGATGCCCGCCTCTCTGGCATACTCAATGATCCTGACGAATGGCGTTCCGTCTCGGACGACGTGATGAACTGTTGGATTCCCGCCTTCGTTCGATGGCATGAGCGATTGCAACATGTCGGCGGCTTCAAGGCGATGCCGTTCTTCGGCTTCCACCATCGAAGGGGGAACGTATCCACTCGACGACCAGGGCATTACCGCCATCGGGGGCACGACGTAGAATGCATGGAGTTCGGCGTCGAATCGCTGAGCCAATTCCAGCGCGTAGGCCATCGCCTGTCGGGCCGGTTCGCTGAAGTCGGTCGGGTGCAGAATGTGGCGTAGTTGAATCATGATCAAATTCCTCGGAAGCATCGACGGATCGTCGCGGCTCAACCTGATGCCAACTCGTCAGGGCGTACGCCCTTTCAACGACGGTCAAGGTTTTCAAACGGGATCACGTGCGGCCGCCAAATTTCTGAGAGCGAGTTCGGTCATCGATTCGAAAGCCGATTTTGACCCCAGCCCGCCAGTGGGCAACCCGACTCTCGTTGATCTCGCTTCGTAGTTCTCGTATTTCGCTCACCTCGAGCCATCGCAGTGTGTGATCCCAGTTCCCACACTTTGCGACGGCGCTGCGAATGCCATCGTCACTTGATGATACAGAAGTTTCGGTGACTTCAATGTGCAATTTGGGGCGGTTTCCACCACGGTTCCGCTCTCCGGAACATTGAGTGCGCGTGGACGCCTGCCCGTCTGAAAGGCCCTCGCAGCACCAACCCCTCTCGTGCGAGAATAGGCGAAACGCTGTCGACTCCGTCCTGGGGAAACGTCTGCCATGCGCCCTGGGAGATTCCCCCAACCCAGAAGATTCCGCCTGCTCGGGAAGAAAATGCATCGTCGGCGCTTGGCGACAGCGGGTAAGTTGCGTCTCCTGAAGACACTGCCGGTCCCAAAAAATCACATGTGTTCAGCAGGGGCCCAACGCTGTGGAGAGTGAATAGACGGCCCGGTCAACGTAACCCAGACGAATGACAACCGTAGAATCCAATGGGACGCATTGAAACACTCGCTCGGATTCTGGGGCCTGCCAATCTACGGCATCGGCGAAATTCGGGGAGCCGGTATCATTTCGAGATCTAACGTCACTTTGAACCACGAGGAGAGAGAGACTCAGTGGTCGCCAGTTCTTGAGATACGTGGGTAAATGATGGGCCCTCCGAGCGACTTCGGATTCGAGCAAAGGGCTGCCATGAAAGCCCTTTGGACTCATACGCTCCCCGCAGCCAACGTAATCCTGTCGCATTAATGAAAAATACGTTTGGCATCAAAGTCGAGATCCCATTCACCGCCTGTGTGCCCAAAGTGCCAAGTGCCTCCATCTCGGCCAGATGCCGTCGAGCAGTCAGGTCTGACCTCAGACAATCGGGAATGCGACATTGGATCTGGTCTGCGATCGCAAATCGAGTGCGATAGCCGAATGCGAGCATCTTGACGAAGTGCGGCCGCAACTTCGGCGTAGCGATCGATGGATTTCGAAGGTCATGCACCGACCCCGACTGTTTTGGCAATTCCCAAACACAAAACGGCCGACGAACTGAAACACTTGGTTTTGAGTTAGTGGTTCACAACTTGCCCCTGTCCCGTTCTCGGAGGAGGGATGCATCAATGAGCGTCAGAACCGACTCCCGGACACGCGCGGGAAGCTAAGACCAGGTTGCGGAGACACATGCGAGCGGTTTCGCCAATTCAGAACAGACGATGTTATCGCGAGAAACGCTGGCGCTACAATCTGTATGACCTGGCGTTTGGAGTGAACACAACTGATTGGCAGTGCAAGCAGTTTTGACCTCCGCCGTTGCGACTCTTCATCCGTAGGAAAAGCACGTCTGGATGGCTTGCAATGGGTAAAAGAAAAGTCCCCCGTTCCCAAGGCGAGACCGGGGGGCTCCCTCACACCCAAGCCCGGCATTCTGCCCGAAACGGGCACGCCGGGCAGTGGGTGAGAGAGGGATTGGGCCAGAACCGGCCCGCTTCGATGGATCGCCAGACTTCCTGGGCGATTCTCCATGTCCGCTCCACCTGTTGTGGATCGTACGGCACGTCGATCGCCTCAACCGCCGGTTGCTTCGTCTTCGTCAGCACGACGAACTGCAGCCGGAGCGGTTTGCCGGGGGCAACCTCCCGCAGCAACTGGCTGTAGAGCAGAAGCTGATCGGCATTGATCGCCGCCTGCTCGGCACTCCAGCGACTGCGGGACGTCTTGAAATCGGTCACCGTGACCGCATCGTCAGATTCTGCGAGCAGGTCGATCCGGGCCAACAGATCGGGAAAGCCGGGAACGATCTCTCCGCGGAGGGTTTCCTCCACGGCGACAATCCGTCCGACCCCGGCAGCAACATCGCTGGCCTGGAAGGCGGCCAGGACCCTCTCGGCCAACTGGCTGAGCGAGTCAACTGATTCAGTTTGTCCGAAACGGATTGTCTGCTGATCCCGCTCCTTCCACTCCGCCTGGTACACAGCCAGCAGCGTGTCGAGATCGGGCGGCTCGGCACCAGCCAGCAACTCCTCATAGTGGAACTGCACGACCGCATGAATGGCAGCGCCGAATACCAAACTCGACGACACCGTCTTCTCCGGTAGTCCCTGGACATACCGGAAGTAGAACCTCAGCGGACAGGACTGGTACGTGCTGATGGCCGACCAAGAGATGTAATCCCGTCCAATCAGCCGCTCGGCGGCCTGATTCGGATGTTCGAGCGCAGATGTAATCATCGGCGAACTCCGACGTTCTGGCTCGCACCGTTCAGGTTGTCGATCAGTTTAGAGGCGTCCTGCAGCGTGAGTTCGTCCGGCTGGCTGCAGCCGAACCGGTCTCCCAGCAGGGCCGGCAGATCGATCCGCTGCCGTCGTGAGATCGCGTGGATGGCCTTCACCTGGGCCGCCGTCGCCGGGCGTTGGCTGCCGTTCCGAGCCGCCGGGTTCTCGGCATGGCCGTTGGTTCCGTCGCGGGCCAGTTCCTCCTCGACGGCGTTACGAGCTTCACCGAACAGCCTGCGGATACTGTCCCGCAGTCGGGATGGGTCGTTGACCAAGCTCCCTTCCAGTTCGAGCTGCAGGTTGACACTGGCGCCGATCGAGCCGAAGTCGGGCTGACCTTTCTTTTCGCTGAATCCAATGTTGAGTTGCATGGGCATAATGGTGCTCCGTTGGGGAGGTGAGGATGAGGAAATTCGTGAGTCGTCAAGGGCTGATAGCTAACGAACGGGCATTGCGTTCGGAGACGCAGCAGGAGTGAGGGGGAGAGAAGTGGAGGGAATCCGTCGGCGCCTGCAGAGCGTCAGCACGGAAGGGAGCGGTCCTCCTCAAGCCAGCGAGAGCACCGGCTCACCCTGAAATTCAGCCCAGGAGTCACACAACTCCTGCCGCAGCTGGCTGATCCGACCGGCGGAGACCCGAAACAACCGGGCAGCCTTGCTGGTTCTTTCTCCGGCAGCCAGCGTTTCCGCGATGCGTCTCTTCCGCCGGCTCAGGGAAGCCAGCCAGTCCTGGAAGTCAATCCGTACGGCGGCGATGTCGGCCGGGTTGGCCGTGCGATCCTCGATCAGGATCTCCCGCCAGGTGTCCTCGTCCCGATCGAAGCGGTCGAGGCGTTGCACGCGGACTCCTTTCCGGCTCTGACAGTAGTGGGAAGTTACGTCCCGGACGTTGAGAGAGCTGCCCAGATGGCGTCCAGCGAGGGCCTGACGGCAGGCGTAGGTGGCCAACGGGGTAGCGTAGGCCAGATCGGCTTTGCCGCGGCGCACCAGCGCCACGAACATCTCATAGGCCAGGGCCACGGCGTCGGCGGTGAGTTCCTCCCGGGCCTGGCCGTTCAGATGCCGGAGCCGGTGTGAGATTCCCCGCTCGATTACGGGCAGCATTCGCTCGAACTGCTGGCGATGCCGAGACGTAAAACGACGACGGGGTTTCGGGGTGGAAGCGATCATGGGGCGATCTCCTGATGCTGGGACCGCCCCCTGCGCGGGAGCGGTCGTGTCGGGGAAACACAACCGCCCACGCGCGGTGGGCCAGATGGAATGACGGCACATACGTCGATCAGTGCACCGGCCCTGGCAGATCGGGACGATGCGACTCCCGGGAACTGCGATCAGGCGTCGAGCGTCTGCAGCTGTTTGAGCGACGCCAGCGTGGAGCGGACCAGCCTGGCCTGCTTCTTCTGACGCTTCAGCGCGGCGACGAACTCGTTGACCTTGCCGAGCGAGTCCTTCAGCGAGGACTTGAGATCCTCGGCCTGTTCGATGAGTGTGTCGATGCCGGCGTCCTGCGAGCCGTTCTGATTCTGAGAGGTTGCTTGTGGCATGCGATTTCGTTTTGCTTTCGGTTGGTGATTGGCGGGTGGACTGGATTCGGTTGACGGTGTGGGAGAGACGATCCGCTCCATCTGTTTGCCCGGCTTGACGACGCTGTGCTCGTCCAGCAGGGCCCAGACGTAGCTCCGTTCCCCGTCGAGGCAGCAGGCCGTTGAGCCGCTCTTCGGGAGACTGACTTCGCGGAATCCGAGATTCAGGGCTCGTGCGAGGAACTGGCGGTTGGAACTGAACCGGGCGGACCGGCCCTTGCAGCCGGACTGCGACAGCACGATTTCAACGCGGTTCCTGCCGTTGTCGTCGGCCGCCCGGAGAACCACCTGGCCGTTCAGATCGACCGTGACGGGGGAGTGGTCGTCCTCCCGGCCCGGCAGCGTCGGCAGCCGCTCCAGCAGAAACTCCGCATCCGCCTCCGCAATCTGCAGGCGCGTCCCTGCGGTTCTCGTCTTGGGGAGGAACGACTCGACCTCGGGAAAACGGCCCGCCGTCTCCGGAAACGCCAGCGTCCACGCATCCGTCACCAGGAACACGTGGCTGTCGGTCTTCCCGATGGAAACCGGTTCATCGGTGGCGATCCGGCGGTTCCCGAACACCTTCGAGGCGGGGATCAGCAGGTCGTCGTCCCACGGAAACTGGAATCCGTTCTGGACGAGCAGTTGATGCCCATCGGTGGCGACGATGCGGCCGGTCTTTCCCTGCAGTTGGAGGCACTGCAGCGTGTAGCGGGAGCTGGCCTGCGAGGCGGTCCGGGATGCGGCATCGAGGGCAGCCAGCAATCCCGGGTTGTCCCGGTACTCCAAGGGGGCTTTCGGGAACGGCTGCGAGGCGACTTGCTCGTAATCCGTCGCCAGGGACTCCTCACCGTCGTTCCAGCGGATACGGGCGTTGTTCTGCCTGTCCTCGAATGCGACGTCCCCATTGCCTTTCTTGGAAATCTCTACGAGGCAGGCAAACGGGATCGTCACCGACTGTGGGGAACCGGTGGGCACACCCTTCAGCTCCACTGCGGCGCCGCCGATCCGGGTGTGAATCGTGCCTCCTCCTTCGTTCCAGACCAGGGTCACCGGCGGACCGGTCCCTTTCGGAGAAGACCGGCACGCCTGACGGGCAACGCTCACAAACTGCTGCAGATCGCTTCTTGAGATCGTGTTCAACGGGCGACTCCATGAGTGTGGGAATACTGGAAAAGCCGGCGATTGGCCACAGCCGAATGCTCAGAGGGCCACCAGTTCGGGGACCGGACGGGCCAGGTCGTGACCCGGCTCGTCCCAATCGATCGCGAGGGGCTCGCGTACGTCGGCCTCGTGCTCGTACGGGATTGGCATCAGCGGGACGAACCCCAGTTCCCGGATCGTGGTCACGGTTTCGCCGGTGGCGTGGGCCACGGCCCGGTTCAGGTCGGACTGCGTCATGGACTTCTCCTTCGGTTGGTGAAATTGCTGATAGCTAACGGAAGGGCAGCGCGTACGGAGGGCGCGGCGGTACTACGAAAGGGAAAGCAGGCGGCTCAGTGAGCGCGGCGACTCAGTGCTGACGGAGCGGTGTCAGCAGCAGTGCGGGGGCCGGTCTCGTGGCGAGAGGAAACCGGGCAGGTCGAAAACACCAATTACGCAACGCGTCACCCGGTGTGACGGTCAGATGCCGTTTTTGCGCAATCAAAAACTGCAGCGGTGTATTTGCCCGATGCGAGTTGCGCGTTTTCCGAAACGCGCCCGGTCGCGATCACCGACGCCGGTTGCTTGTTCATGATTCGATCGTGTTGACGACGCTCTCAAGTTGGCTCAGGAGCTCTGGGCACTCGCGAAATCAACTTGATTCGCCAAGTCGAGCCCAGCTTGAGCGATCAGGATCCGCCAGCCTGCGAATCATCAGTTGACTCGTCGATCTGTCTCAGCACTGCGTCGGCTTCAGCCATGATTTCAGAGTAGCGGACTATGTCACCATTGCGTTGCACGTCGCGAGCGTGTTTGAGCATCCGCGCGTATTCCAATTCGAGCTTCTTCACAGGATCTTGCTTGAGCCAGCCGAACATGACTTCCTCCCGCTTTAAGCTTAAGTCGCCTGCTGCTGAGCGACGTCAAAGAGATCTCGCTGCGATCATATCCTTTTGTTGCCGGTCGGGATGTCCGAGAGCAGCTCCTGTCGAGTGATTGTTTTCACTCTCATTGGCGGGGGATGCCATTCGAAGCATCATCGGTGCCCAAGTTCTCTGAAATCAACCCGACGCTCGTAACAGGTGATAGGCAGCGGGTCCGGAAAGGCGAGCTGTCGCTCGTCGCGACTTCCCAGCGAGTCATGGACGACTCATCTCCAAGAGCGGCACGCGTCTCGCAGGGCTGGGCGCCTCGGAACTACGAACGATTGCGATTCTACGGGCGAGAGACGGGCCGGTCGTTCGACCATTTGCATGACGGAGACTGCAAACCCCCTGCAGGAAATGGCTCAGTCTGAATGCCCGATTTGAAATTCAGCATCGAAGAATCACAGTCAGAATGTGGCCAACGCCCGCGGCACGCCTTAAATGTGGGCATAAGGACACCAGCAGAGAGCGACTGATGAAACCCGCCGAAGACAGACTTATTCGAACATTCACAACGCTGCTCGAGGGCACAGCCGGCGTGAGCGAGGTGACGATCGGCCTATTCGAACTCGGAGGTCGGCAGTTCGTGAAACCAATCTCCGTTGTGACTGCTTCGGGAGCCGGCGTCTTGGTGTCTCGCAGCAGATTGGAAAGTTCCTTCGATCTGCACAAGTGGGCGGCAGCTCACCGGGAGGTTTTTCAAGCTGGTCGCGTTTCATACGTGCCATGATTCGATCGTTAACTCCGCACTCATGCGAATAGCCGTGCCTCCGTTCCCGGAGAGAGGAGCCGACTTTCAAGGATAACCCAGATGATTGCTGTTGTTGACGTACTGCGATCGTCGAGATAGGCCATGAACGCAAGCCCGCTCTCACCTTGAGAAATCGCCAGTGGCTGAGGGACCTCAAGTTCTGCGACGCACGGAGTGGCTCGACCGACACCTGACGGGCCGGAAGGTCCTCCGCTGCCAGTCATCCCGTGATGACATCCCGGTTGAGTCAATTTCCAGCCAGAGAGTCGAACGTGTCTTCTGCCACGGAAAGCACATCTTCATCGCACTGGACGGCGGCCAGATCCTGCACAACCATCTGCTGATGCGGGGCCGCTGGCGGAAGCTGAGTGGTCAGCAACTCTTCCTGCCCGATGGTGCCTGGCTCAGCCTGTACGTCGGTCCCCACAGCGTCGTCAACCTCAACGGCCAGAAGCTCAAGCTCGTGCAACACGAGATCGTCGACGAGCAGCGGGCGCTGCTTGGTCCAGACCTGATGACGGACCCGTTCCCGGAGGTCGATGTTTGCACCGCAATCTTGGCGTCGCATCTGCCGATTTCCGAGGCGCTGCTCGATCAGTCTGTGGTGGCCGGCGTCGGAAATATCGCGAAGAGTGAGACTCTGTACCGTGCCGGGCTCGACCCGCACATCCCGGCCTCAGGACTGAGTGATCAGCAGATGACCCGGCTGGTGGATGCAGTTCAAGGCGTCCTGTGGGACAGCTACCACGCGGGCGGGCGCTGGGTCTGTCGGGTCTATCAGCGGCGCGGCACTCGATGCGGGCAGTGCGGCGGGACGATTCAGTCAACGTCGCTCAAGCCCTCGGGACAAACGACCTACTTCTGTCCCGGCTGCCAGTGCGGACCGGGGCGATGATCCACGGGTGATGCCGTCTCCGTGCAGAAAGTCAATCAGCAAAACGCGTCTGCTGCAGCGTATCGCCTCCGCGTAGAGAGTTGCTCAAGATGCGACTGTGCATGATCCCGGAAGAACCAGAAGGTCAGACCGCTCAGTCGATTGTCGCGGGTCGCCACCGCATCCAGCGTATCCCACAGAGCCACCCGCTCCTGGGCCGCAGCGGATAGTGTCTCCAGTTCGACGACCCGGCTGAGAGCGGAATATGTCAGGAGGGAATCGTTGGGCTTGAATCGGCCCAGCTTCTCGGCGATCCACGCCGCCCCTTTCTTCGTCCGGCTTTCATCCCCGCCCAAGCGATGAAGCACATCCCTCACGATGGACTGTTGCGCGCGTTTCAATTTCGAGAACTTGTAGAAACTCACCCAGAGGTGTGTTTCGATTACTGGATGCGCAGCGTCTGGCCAGTGCCACCTCGCCCACCATCAGCGCGAGATGGTCATTCAGGTAGATCTTGAGTCGTTTCTCGTTCATTGGGGCCGGTTGCTTTCCAGGGCTCGGCCAATTGCCTCGCGAATTCCCATCGGTTGGACGTCAAACAAGTCGAGGGCCGTCTTGTCCCGCACGATAGTGGGATTCTTGAGGCCCTCGATAAGGTGACGACCGACTTCGGCCGTGGCCGGAGTCACCAGTCCCAGCCATAGGCTCGACAGGTACGGGGTGAGGACCGGCACCGAGATCAGGCAGCGCCGCAGTCCCTGCTGTCGGGAATATTCGCGGATGAGATCTCCGTAAGTCACGACGTCGGCGCCGCCAATCTCGAAGATTCGGCTTTCACCCGGCGGCAGGTCCAGGGCGGCCCGCAGGTAGGCGAGAACGTCATCGACCGCAATCGGTTGTGTGGGCGTGACGAGCCAGCGTGGACAGATCATCACCGGCAGCCGATTTGTGAGTGATCGGATCAGCTCGAACGAGAGGCTGCCCGTCCCCACGACGACAGACGCACGGAACTCGACGGTTTCCACTCCGGATTCCCGAAAAATTCGGCCCACCTCGTGCCGACTGCGCAAGTGGGGCGACAGTTTCGGATCGGCGTCTTCGCCCAACCCGCCGAGGTACACGATCCGTTGGACATTTGCCTGCCGCGCTGCTGCGGCAAAACTCTCAGCCGCGTCTCGATCCTGCTGCTCGAAGTCAGCGGATGAGGCCATGAGATTCGACAGAGACCTTCCAAAGCCCTGCTTGACGCTGTGAGGTAATGCGCTGCACATAAGTGTGTGCGTCTCGATTGTTGGTGGTCAGGTGCAGGTGGTGCGGGTCCAGTAGTGGTTCCAGAGTTGCGGTTGGCTTTTGTACAGGGCGCGGAGTTGGCAGAGGGCGGTGGTGCCGCGTTCGCGCCAGCGCATGCCGGAACCTTTGAGGCGTCGGCCCACGACCGACTTGCAGGCCGATTCGATCATTCCCGATCCGATCTGCCAGCCGCGGGCGACGTAGGTCGGATAGTCCATGCGGTGCAGGTTGTTTCGCAGGTATCCCAGCAGACTCGCGTGTGTCGCCCGGACCGTCTCAGACGCCGCCGACAGGTCGAGCCGCTCCAACTCCTCGAACAGTACGCGGCCGCCGCGATGCTTCAGCGTCTCGCACCACGCGTCCAGTTCGCGTTTGCGCTGTGGGTCGTCCGGGAACAGCACCTTGGCGAACTCCAGCAGATGCTCGCTGGCGTGATAGAAGTCGAGGATGAATACGATCTCTCCCACCAAGCCGGCCACGGCGTCCAGCAGGCAGTTCTCCAAACCCGCGCCGCCGTCCGTCAGGCCGATCACCACGTCCGCCCGGTCCACTCCCACGGCGCGGCACTCCCGCCGCAGTTGAGCACCGATCTCCGGCAGCGACATCAACCCGGAGACATACCGCGCCTCCCACACCCGGCGTCGGCGCGTCGTTTCGTGCGTCGGCTGCGGATTGAAGACCGCTCCCACCCACGGCATGCGGCCCTCGGCCTTCTCGGCATGCGGGCCCTGTTGCAGCACGCCGGTGGCGTCGAGACTCACATAGCCGACTGTTTGCCCTGCCGCGTCGGTGTTCCAGGACCAGGGCTGTTCGGGCCCGATAGTCTCCCCCGCAGCGCGTCGTTCGACCACGTCTTCGCCGACATCTTCAGTCGTGCGCTGCACCGTCGACGCGGACACGTTCAGGCCGCTCAACTTCGGCAGGATCCTGGCGGCCCCCTCCTCAAAGGGCTCCAGCACGCCGACCAGCGCCGTCACCTCTTGGGCTGCGGGCGTCTGTTTCCGCCGCAGGCCGAGTTCTTCGTCTGTGGAGAAATGTCCAGCACGGCATGTCGGGCAGTAGTAGTAGGCCCGCTCGTAAACGGCCGGCCCCATCAGCGTCGTCACGACGCACTTCCGGTATCCCTGGAACCGCGCGTCTTCCTGACAGTGCGGGCAGACCGCGCTCGACCCTTGGTACCCCTTTTTTTCCGCTCGGACAGAGCGGCGTCGATTCCTGAAGCTCCCAGCCGATGCACGGCGTCGCGAATGCGATACTCCGTGGCCCCCAGCAACTCCCGATTCGATTTTGACGCCAGCAGCCGTGAGATGAACTGAATCTCCACCGCCGCCTTCGCCTTCAAAATGTCGGCAATCTGCTCCGCTTCCGCTTCCTGTTCCGGGTTCAACACGATCTCGTCCATAGCGTCCCTCCCTGAAAGAACTCATCGATTTCCATTGATGACACGCCCGCCACGCCATTGTGATCAATTTCCCACCAACTTTCGAGACGCACACACGGCACATAATGCCGCGGAGATTTCGGTAGGCCACACGATTCAATGAGTTGTTTCACCGGAAGTGGCACAGTCTGGTGATCAATTAGAACAGACGGTCTCTGGGTCTTCGTAGGGCAGGGTCCGTTGTCGGAGCCCCAGGTTGATTTGCTTCCGGCGGTGACGTGCCTGCG
>QQVO01000008.1 GCA_003388505.1 Planctomycetota bacterium | reverse complement strand
CAGCTCATGACCTTGCCTGTCAATCCTCAACGAGGTGACCTACTTTCTGGAGAGCCGTGTGCGGGAGAACCGCACGCACGGTTCGGAGGGAGGGGAACCGGGCGACCGTCACTCCCCTACCCCTATCATTGGTTGCGGCCGGAGGCCGCGCTGAGTCTTGGCGGCTGTGTGGTTAACAACTCGGACGAGGTGTGAGGTTTCGTGGACGAATCTGAGCGGATCCTGGTTGGGTTGTGCGGCGTGTTCGTGCTGGGGACGGCGGCGCAGTGGATGGCGTGGCGGTTGCGGTTGCCGTCGATCCTGCTGTTGCTGGTGTGCGGGTTCGTGGCGGGGCCCGTGACCGATCTGCTGCGGCCGCAGGAGATTTTCGGCGATCTGCTGTTCCCGGCGGTTTCGGCGGCGGTGGCGGTGATTCTGTTTGAGGGGAGTCTGAGTCTGCGGCTGCGGGAGTTTCGGGAGGTGGGTCGGCCGCTGCTGATGCTGCTGACGGTGGGAGCGGGGGTGACCTGGCTGCTGACGACGCTGCTGGCGCGGGGCGTGCTGGGCATGGACTGGTCGGTCTCGCTGCTGCTGGGGGCGCTGCTGGTGGTGACCGGACCAACGGTGGTGGGTCCGTTGCTGCACCAGATCCGGCCGGTGGGGACGGTGGGTCCGCTGGCGAGATGGGAAGGGATCATCATCGATCCGATCGGGGCCGTGCTGGCGGTGCTGGTGTTCGAAGCGAGTTTCGACGTCAGTGCGCAGGGGGTGGAGTTGGCGGCGTGGATCGCCGGCATGAACCTGCTGAAGACGGTGATCGGGGGCGTGTTGATCGGTACGGCGGCGGGGGGGGCGCTGGCATGGCTGCTGAAGCGGCATCTGTTGGCAGATCACCTGGAAGCGCCGGTGGCGTTTACGCTGGTGCTGGCGGCTTTTGCGGCGTCGAACCACTTTCAGCAGGAGTCGGGGCTGGTGGCGGTGACGGTGATGGGGTTCGTGCTGGCGAACTTTCCGAACGCGCCGCTGCGTGGGATTCTGGAATTCAAGGAAAACCTGCGGGTGCTGCTGATCTCGACGCTGTTCATTTTGCTGACGGCGCGGCTGCGGCTGAGCCAGTTTTCGGACGTGGGCTGGGCGGGGGGGGTGTTCGCCGGGCTGTTGATCGTGGTGGTGCGTCCGGTGTCGGTGATGCTGGCGACGATCGGGTCGGAACTTTCGCTGAAGGAGCGGGTGTTCTTGAGCTGGCTGGCGCCGCGGGGGATTGTGGCGGCGGCGGTGGCGTCGGTGTTTGCGCTGCGGATGGGATCGGAGGGGACGCGGTTCGTGCCGGCGGTGTTCATCGTGATTGCGGCCACTGTGGTCGTGTATGGCCTGACGTCGTTTCCGCTGGCCAAGTGGCTGGGACTGGCGACGAGCGATCCGCAGGGGCTGTTGATTGCGGGGACGAACCCGTTCGCCAGGGCGGTGGCGGCCGTGCTGCAGGAGAAGGGGTTCCGGGTGGCGCTATTGGACACGAACCGGGGCAACGTGATGACGGCCCGGCTGAACGGCCTGGACGCAGAGATCGTGGACGTGCTCTCGGAGTCCGACCGCCGGCGAATCGACTTCGGCGGGCTGGGGCGATTCCTGGCGATGACGCCGAACGACGAGGTGAACTCGCTGGCGGCATTGCATTTTCAGAGCGTGTTCGGGCGGGCGCATGTGTACCAGCTTTCTCCTTCCGCCGGCCGATCGACCGGCGGAGAGGAGGCGGGAGAGGGGCGGAGGCAGGCACGGCGGTTGTTCAACGCCGACGCGACTTACGGTTCGCTGCAGAGCCGGATGGCGCGGGGGGAAACGGTGAAGGCGACGCGGTTGACGGAGGAGTTTGACTACGATGCGTTTCAAGACTACTACGGCGAGGAGATGACGCCGCTGTTTGTTTGCGAAGGGAAGCGGCTGTCGGTCGTGAGCGACGACGCGCCGGTGTCAGCGAAGCCGGGGCAGACGGTGGTGGCGCTGGTGAGGGAGGTGAAGGAGGGCGAAGGCGAGTCCGCGAGTTGACTCAGTTCGGCGCCTGCCCGTCGTCGAGCCGCACGGTCACTTGCCGGGCTTCTCGACCGTCGGGAATCTCGGCGAATTCGAGGCTGCTGTGGCCGTTCTCGAAATCGATTTTGACGACGAGCAGTTCGTCCTGGTGGTAATCCAGTTCGCGTCCGAGGTGTGAGGTTGCGCCAGTCATTCTTACGGTCACGATGAATGTGTTGCCGTCGAAATCGTCGGCCTCCTTAAAGAAGATGTCTCCGTGGCGAAGATCCTGTCTGATCAGGTCGGGCCGTTCTCTGCTGTAGGTGCTGGGCGTTGCGTCGTACCAGACCTCGCTGATCGGCGCATCGGAGTTGGTCTCAAGTCTCACTTCCAGGGGAAAACTACCGACCCATTTGGCGATCCCGACGAAGTCATGAATCAGCACGGCGAGCGCGATTGTGAGACAAATTGCGAGGCCGCGCGCGAGGGGCTTTCTCGATCCCGGCACAAGTGCTTTCTGGGGAGATTCGGTCGCGGGGGACGTGCTCATTCTTCGACTCTCGGGGGTGGCCTGTGGTACAGATTGTAGCAGACGATGAATTCCACCGGCGAGCTTTGCATTCGGACGGGACGCCTATTCGACGCGGCGAGCGGTGTCGACGGACCGGGATGTGCGGTGGTGCGCGGAGATCGCATTGTCTCGGTGGGAGACGATGCGCCGGCCGAAGCGGGACGGGTGCTCGAGTTTCCGGCCGGAGTTCTGCTGCCGGGGTTGATTGATCTGCATGCGCATCCGGCGGTGTCGGGATCGGTGTTTGGCGTGGATCCGGATGCCGGCCTGTTGGCGCGGGGGACGACGACGGTGCTTTCGCAGGGGGACGCGGGAGCCGAGGGGATTGACGATTATGTGCGGACAACAATTGAGGCTTCGCAGACTCGCGTGCGGCTGGCGATCAACCTGTCGCGGATCGGAGAGTCGACCGGGCGGGGATGTTTTGAAGTTCTCGACGATGCAGACATTGATGCGTGTGTGGGGGCGGTGGAGCGGCATGACGATGTGATCTGGGGGATTGCGGTCAATGTGAGCAATCACGCGTGCGGGGGGAGTGATCCGCGCGAAGTGTTGCGGCGGGGGTTGGCGGCGGCGGAGCGGACGGGACGGCCGATTCTGTACGGGATGCGCAGGCCGGAGGACTGGCCGCTTGCGGAGCAACTGGAACTGCTGCGGCCGGGCGATGTGGTGACGTACTGCTTTCGGTGGAGGCCGCACTGCATTGTCGAGAACGGCCGGATGCTGGATTGTGTGCGCGAGGCGCGGGAGCGGGGCGTGCTGTTCGACGTGGGGCACGGGATGGCATCGTTCAGCTTCGAGGTAGCCGAGGCGGCGATTACGGACGGGTTCGTCCCCGACACGATTTCAACCGATCTGCAGCTGGCGCATGTCGAGAGCGGGGCTGTTCACGATCTGCCGCTGGTAATGTCGAAGCTCCGCGCGGCGGGGATGGCGGACGGGGACGTGTTCGCGGCGGTGACGCGGAGGCCGGCAGAGATTCTCGGGCTTGGCGACGAGATCGGGACACTGGCAGCGGGGGCTTGCGCTGATCTGACGGTGCTGGAAGAGGCGGAAGGGGTGCTGGCTGATTGTGACGGGGTTGAGCGGAGAGGAGTGAAGTGGTTACCGGTGCTGACCATGCGCGCGGGGGAAGTGGTTGAATAGACCGCAACGACACGAAGGGCGCGAAGTAAAGGGGCGTTCCCAAACGGAAATCTAAGAACGAGGAATCTCTGCGTGAAGCCTCCGTGTCTCCGCGCCTCCGTGATGATTCACGGCGGTTACGACGGGCGGAGTGTGCAGTGGGTGGCGGTTGACTGGGAGGCTGTTTCGCGGTCGAGGGAGATTTCCTGATAGTCGCCGGTCAGCCAGGGTTGGAACTGGTCGTCGTAGTGGGGGCTGCCGGGTTGGCCGGATTGGCTCTGCGCGTCGACCATGCGGAGTGCGGGGGGGGACTGGCTGAGGTCGCAGATCATGCGGAAGCCGGCGCCCGTGGCGGCGGACCAGTCGGGGCCCATACCGGTGTTGCCGACGGTCATGACGTCGCCCGGGACCGGCTCGCCGCCGGTGTTGAGCAGTTCTGCCAGATCGCCGCGGCTGGAGAGGACGTGGCGGCGGGACATGGTGTGCAGGTCGCCCCACCGCCAGGCGGCGGGTTCGGGACCGCTGCGGTCGGTGAGCATTGCGATGGATTGCTGAATGGCGGCGGCGATCGTTTCGTTGCGGTCGTTCTTGGTGAACCAGCCGGCCGTGTCGCCTGAGAGGAGCCGGCCGGCGGACCATTCGACTCCGGTCGCCATCAGTTCGGCCAGTTTGGGGTCGAATCGCTCCTCCGCCACTGCGCGGGACCAGATTCTGAAGAAGACATTGAAGAATGCGGCGGCCGCGGAGTCGATCGTGACGCGGTGGTCCCAGTTTTCGAGCAGATCTGCGACGGCTTGCGCCTTGGGATCGCTGTGGCTCTTGAGATGCGGGACGAGATCCGGGACGAATTCAGCGGCGCGGAGGGACGTGAAGTCATGCTGCATGTCGCGCATGTCTGCGGGCGAGAGTTGCTGCTTGGCCTCGAGCATCTGGCGAATGCGAATGGCGCGCCAGCCGCTGCACCAGCAGCCGTACAGCTTGTGCGGAAAGTCATCGGGGGCGACGCGATTGTTGGCGGTGGCGATCCAGCCTCGGTCGGGGTCGGCGAGGTGCGGCATCTCCTCGAAGGGAATGAGTCCCTGCCACTGGTGTTCGGGATCCCAGCCGGGCCGGTAACCGCGCTGGAGTGTGTTCCGCACCGGCAGACGACCGGTGTTCTGGAAACCGATCCGTCCGTCGACGTCGGCGAAGACGAGGGAGAAGGTGGGGACGTGCCAGGGCTGGAGTGCCGCGCGGAACGATTCGATGTCGTCGGTGCGGTTCATGCCGAGCATGGCGGTGAGCCAGCCGCCGTGATATTCGCCGAGCCATTTGAGGGCGACGGGTCCGGTGTCCCGGGTTTCGGGCGGGAGAAGATCATCGACGATGGGGCCGTTGTGCGAGGAGCGGACTGTGAGTTCGACGAATCCGCTGCCGCGGACGTCGATTGTTTCGGTGCGGGTTCGCTCGGGTTTCCAGTCGCCGTCGTACTCGAAGCAGCCGGGATGCGCGGAGCTGGTTCGTTCCTGGTAGAGGTCGCGCTGCATGCAGATGTTGTTGGTGATGCCCCAGGCGACGCGCTGATTGCGGCCGATCATGATGGCGGGCATGCCGACGTAGGACGTGCCGGCGACGTTGAACGAACCGCCGCAAAGGTGGGACTCGTACCAGCAGGAGACGGCCTCGAATGCGATGTGCGGATCACTGGAAACGAGGGGCATGCCGGTTGTGGAGCGCTGGCCCGCAACAACCCAGTTGTTGCTGCCGATGGCGCCTTCCGGATCGACGAATGAACGGCCGATGGCTTCGTGGGGCGCGCCTCCGGGTGCGGCGGGATAGTCGCCGGGATGGAGGATCGACTCGGCGTCGGCTTCGCCGAGCAGGTATTCGTCGTAAAGGGGGCCCTCACCCAGCGTGCGTTTGGCGACTTCGGGCAGGGCGATGACCGGGAGGCGGCCGGTGAGATACCAGCGGAATTCGGCTTCGATCGCGAGGCAGTCGACGGGCTGCCAGGCTTCGGGGCGGTAGTCGAGCAGGCCGAATTCGATCGGCAGGTTTTCGGCGGAGGCTTCGATGACGGCGTTGACGCCGGCGGAGAAGGCAGTGAGGAGCGATTTGACTTCGCCGCTGAGCCGATCCCACTCGGCTTCGGCGATGCGGTGGAGACCGACGGTGCGGGCGGTTGTATCGAAGGGGAGGCCGTCGTTTCCGAGGATTTCGGCCAGCCGCCCGAGGCCTTTGCGGCGGAGGTAGTCCATCTGGAACAGGCGGTCCTGGGCCATGGCGTAACCGAAGCCGAAAAAGAGATCGGCGTCATTCTCGGCGTAGATGTGGGGGATGCCGAGGTTGTCGCGTTCGATGACGACTTCCGCCTGCAAGGCGGACGTTGTTGTTTCCTCCGGCCGGGTCAGTCGGGCCTCGAGTTGTTCTCGCCACCAGGCGTCGAATTCGGGCCGGGAGATGCCGGCCGCTTTGCAGACGGCGTTGATTGATTCGCCGGCGCCGAGGCGGGCGAGGAGTTCGCGGTCGGAGAGATTCATGGGTGGGGGCGGTCAGAGGCTCAGGTGGCGGGTGCAGTCAAACTATTGGGTGCATCGTACCGAACCGGGACGGTCGGGGCGAATCGGGGGGGATTGTGGCCCGCTTTGGGGGATGAGTAGCCCCTGTTTAACGCCCGTTCGTACCAACGCGACGACCGGGGCTTCCTTCGCTTCGCTCAGTCCAGCCCCGGCCACCCGGTCGAGAAATGGCCGAGAGTCTGTGGAACTCTTTCAGAGTTCATGGTTGGATACCACTGCCCACCCAGGGTGGCGCGGCTGCGCCGCTTACCCTGGGCTATGTTGTCGTACGCCGTTGGCGTACGGCAGTGACGCGCTCGCCAGCGGGTCGCGGCGAAACGGGACGCGTCAAACTATCTGACGTTCTGAACATAGACGTCGCAGCCACGACCGGCCGAACCGATTTATCAGACGAGCGTGTTTAACGCCGTCAGCAACTGGTCGATTTCCTCGTTGCGGCCGATGGAGATGCGGAGGCCGTCGATGGTGGTTTCGCCGATGCAGTCGGGGAACTGCATGTAGCGGACGAGGATGCGCCCGGCCTTGAGTTGCTCGTAGAGCTGTTTGTGGTCTCGCTCTGCGTGCGTGGTCCAGACGAAATTGGCCTGGCTGGGAGTGACGTCGAATCCGAGGTCTTCGAGCGCGGTTGCCAGCCTGCCGCGGGTGGCGATGATCTTCTCGCGATTGGCGAGCATCCAGTCCTGGTCGTGGAGAGCGGCTTCCGCTCCGGCGAGAGAGAGGGCGTCGCAGTTGTAGCTGTCCTTGACCTTGCGCATGCCGCGGATGAGATCGGGGTGCGCGACGGCGTACCCGAAGCGGAGGCCGGCCAGACTGTAGGACTTGCTGAACGAGCGGGTGACGACCACCCGCCCACCGACGTCGGACGAGAGAATCTTGATGGCATCGGAGCGGTCGGCGAAGTCGCCGTAGGCTTCGTCCAAAACGAGAACGCCTCGGGGGGGAACAAGTCCTGTCACCGTCTCCTGATCCCAGAAGGTGCCGGACGGCGAATTAGGATTCGGGATGAAGAGCAACTTGCAATTCTCGATCTGTTCCCGGCAGGCGGGCAGCGGCCAGGACCAATCGGGATTGAGCAGAATTCGCGAGAACGCGGCCCCCTGAATGGCGGCGAGGGTCTCATAGAGGATGTAACTCGGGTAGGGCGCGCACACGAGTTCGCCTGGATCGGCGAATGTCCGCAGGAGGAGAGTGAGGTTTTCGTCGCTGCCGTTGGCCGGGAGAATCCAGTCGGGTTCGACATTGAGCAGTTCGGCGGCCGCCTTGCGGAAAGATGTTCCTACCGGATCGGGATAGACGTGTAGCCGGCTGCTTGCGACGCGCTCAATCGCTTCAAGCACGCGGGGGGACGGGGGGTAGGGATTCTCGTTGGTGTTGAGTTTGACCCAGCCGGACTCCTGGGGCTGTTCGCCGGGGGTGTAGGCGGTGAGTCGATCGACGTCGGGACGGAAGAGTCTCATCGGGAGTTTCAACGACGCTGGAAATTTGTGGGGTGCGGCGCGTGCGGACCGGCAACGGGGATTTCAAACACATTCTGGAAGAGAGTCGGCGGTCGGTCGAGGTTCGGCATCAGGGGTGTGGTGCGGGGGAAGCGCTGTTCGGTTCTGCAGTGTCGTCCAGCGGGTTGTCGGGGAAGAGTTGGAACGTTTCGCCGTTTTCGAGTGTGAGTTCGCCTGAAGTGACGTCTTCCTCATCGTTGCTGACCGTGATGCAGGCGGCGCGGAGCGTTCCACTGGACTTGCTGCCGGTCAACTGGAAGACGAAGACGATATCGTCCGGCTCTGCGAGTGAGCCGGTTTCGTCGTAGGTGATCTGTTCAATCTCGCCGACGTGTTCCCGAATGACGGGGTGGTCTTCGAGGTCGATCCGCACTTTGCGGGCGAATTCAGCAAACCCGTCGTCTGCAGCCGTTTCGGTGGTCGTTTGTGCGCGCGGTTCGTCGGATTCCGCAGGCTGAGGCTCGGCGAGCAATCGGCCTGTGAAGAGATCGTAGACGTCGCCGTTGTCGAGTTGCAGCGTCCCCCAGTCGACACCGGAATTCGGGTCGTCCGGATCGAGGCCGTGAACGGTGAGGATGCCGCTCCCCTTGGGACCAGAAACGTCGAAGACCCACATGCTGACAGCGCCTGCCTCGTCGTCTTCGCCCGACGCCCACATGTCGAGTTCCGCGGACCGGATTCTGCCGAGATGCTCTTCGATCACCTGGTTGCCGGCCAGTTCGACGATCAGTTGCCGCTCCAATTCGTCGGAGTCGGTCGTAACCGGCATCGACCTGTAATAGAACACCAGAAACAGGCAGCCTCCTCCGCAGAGAAGAAACGCGCTTCCCAGGCCTCCGGCGACGATGCCGACAATCAGGCAGGTCTTGTCCGACGGTTCGAATCGCGACGACGGCCGTTCGGATGGATCGTCGGGGGCGTTCATCGGGGCGATCCGTATGAAAAGTCGAGCGCTCCCCTGCGGGTCGCGGCTCAACGGACTTTGTCAAACCGTATGGCGGGTTGTGAGCGGCATCGGTCAGGGCGTAGCGGGGGGGGTCATTCCAGGGGATTGTCGGGGAAGAGCTGGAAGCGCTCGCCGGAATCGACGATCAGTTCTCCGGCGACAACATCCTCCTCCTCTGCACTGACAGTGCGGCAGTCGGCCCGGAGCAGTCCGAAGGCCTTGCTGCCGGTGATTTTGAAGACGTAGACATCCGGTTCGGGCTCCGCGATCGAACGCTCCGTGTCCTGCTCGATGCCGGTAATCTCTCCGATGTGCTCGAGGATCACCGGATGCTCGGCGATATCGTCGCGGACCTGGCGGGTGAATTCGTCAATCTGTCCGCTGGACTCGTCGCTTTCAACGATGCCTTGAAGCGGATCGTCGTTGAGCGCTTCTTCCGGCAGAATATCGAGAGAGGGGAGCAGGATTTCTTCTTCCGGTCCAAACAGGTCGTAGGTCTCTCCCGAATCGAGTTCCAGCTCGCCGGCGGTGATTGTGCTGAACTGGTTGCCCGGCTCGAGACCGTCGACGTACAGGGTGCCGCTCGCTTTGGAACCGGTGACGCGGAAGACCCAGGCGTCCCCGCCCTGCGTCTGTTGCTGTTCGACCGATTTCCAGAAGTCGAGTTCGGCTGATTCGATGTTGTCGAGGTGTTCATCGACGACGGGGTTGCCGCTCAGGTCTGAAACCACCTGAGTTTCCAACTCATCGAATCCGACCTGCATTCCGAAGAAGCAGCATCCGCCGCAGAGAAGCATCAGGGCCACGAATCCGCCGCCGATCAGGCCGAAAATGAGGCAGGTCTTGTTCGATTTTTCCGGTTCCGCCGTTCGCCGGGCAAAGGCGTCGTCGTCGAAACTCATGGAATCGTGATCCCCTTCGTTCGCGGTTGACTTTGCGCTGCGGGCGCAACGGCCGGCTGACGCCGGCCGCTGGCCGGAACGCCCGGTTCAGGACGGCACGATAGCACATCGGTTGGCCGGGGGAGAGTGAGCGCGCGGGAGTGTGCGGCTTCGACAGGTGGGAAACCTGTCCTTGACACGCCTTTCTCGATCCCGGTTCAAGTGACTCTCCGAGAGATTCGAATGGAACGCGGATGACCACGGATGGGACCGATCTTCACTGATTGCTTTCTTGCGTGTCGACCCCCTGCGCGCCTGAATCGTTACGGTCCCGGCGCTGCCGCTTCGTGAGGAACACCCCGCAAAATCCCTGGTGATCCGCCAAGTCCGCGAAAATCTGTGTCCTGTTCGAGAATTTCTTGGGCCCGGTCCCTCGGCGCCGGACCCCAGCCCCATTGGAGTGACCGGGACCGGAGCACGTCTCAGGAAGCGATGTAGCGGAAGTCGTGAGACTTCCGAGGGTTGTTCCTCGTGTTCGTCCGAAGTCTCACGACTTCGGCTACACGACCGGGGCTTCCTTCGCTTCGCTCAGTCCAGCCCCGGGCACCCGGTCAAGATGTGTGGAACTGACAGGGTTGGAAACCTGTTGTACGACGACGGGGGCGAACTGCCGTATGGATGCGGGAGAGCGCGGGTGACGTTATTGATGGACCGTTGTTCAGGCGGGCCGCTTTTTTCGGGACGGGTGTGTTGCGAAGTGGGGAGCGGCGGGGCGGGCGGGGGTGAGGGGGTCGGCCAGTTCGAGGGGGATGTGGTCGGCGTGATCGCGTGTTCGCTGGACGTCGGCCCCCAGCGACCGGAGCTTTGTCTCAAGCGATTCGTAACCGCGGTCAAGGTGGTAAATGCGTCGCACAATGCTCGGTCCGTCCGCCGCCAAGCCGGCCAGGACCAGGGCCGCGCTGGCGCGGAGATCCGACGCCATGACGGCGGCCCCGCTGAGGCGGGCGGGGCCGCTGATGATCGCGCTGGCCCCTTCGCGGCGAACTCGTGCCCCCATGCGGGCCAGTTCGGCAATGTGCATGAATCGATCGGGAAAGACCTTGTCGGTGACAATGCTGATGCCTTCGGCGGTCGAAAGCAGAGCGGTCAACTGGGCCTGAATGTCGGTGGGGAGGGCCGGATGGGGCAGGGCGATGCATTCTGCCGCCGTGAGCGATCCGGATCCGTCGACCGCAAGCGCGTCGCCCCTGCATTCGATTCCCACCCCGATTTCTCGCAGCTTTTCAATGACGGCGGTCAATTGAGCGGGTTCGACGTGAGTGATCTCGACACTGCTGCGGGTGATCGCCCCGGCGATCATCAGCGTGGCGGCTTCGATGCGGTCGGGAATAACGGTGTGCTCGCAGCCGCTCAGGCGATCGACGCCTTCGATCCGAAGTGTCGGCGTGCCGAGGCCGCTGATCCTGGCGCCGGCGGAGATCAGGAACTGCCCCAGGTCGACGACTTCGGGTTCGCAGGCGGCCGCCTCGATGGTCGTCGTTCCTTCGGCGAAGACGGCCGCCGTCATGACGTTGCAGGTGCCTGTGACGGTGCTGCCGCACGGTCCGCCGAGATAGATGTCGGCGCCGTGGAGCCGGTCGGCTTCGGCGATGACGTAACCGCGTTCGATCCGGATTTCGGCGCCGAGGGCGGCGAGTCCCTTGAGGTGGAGATCAATCGGGCGGTGTCCGATGTTGCAGCCTCCGGGCAGGGAGACGCAGGCCCGGCCGCGCCGTCCCAGCAGCGGACCGAGGACGGAAATCCCGGCGCGCATCTTGCGGACGAGTTCGTAGTCGGCGACGCAGGCGGAATCCCCGTGATGGACAATCTGCATCGCGCCGGTGCGAGTTCGTCGCACCTCGACCTGCAGCGTGCCCAACAGTTCGGCCAGCGTACGGATGTCGGCGAGGTCGGGAACGTTGTGGAGCAGGCAGGAGCCGTCGACGGCAAGGGTGGCGGCCAGAATGGGGAGCGCGGCATTCTTGGAACCGCTGACCGCGACCGCTCCGGCGAGGCGGCGTCCACCACGGATGACGAACATGTCCATCAGACGGATTCCATTCCGAAGGCAAACCAAGTTCAGCCGAGGGAACCACGGAACACACGGAAGTCACGGAAAAAATGGGGTGGCTCCCTGCTGACTCCAAGTTCCGTTTTCTGGCGCTTCCCCCGCATTCGCGAATCGCTGCCCGGGAGCGATTCTTTTTTCTGAATTCTCGTGCGCCCGAACGGAAGTTCGGGCCCAAGGGACAATTCATTATTCGAGACACAGCGCCGATTGGTTGTAAACCACGACGACACAAAGGACACGAAGCCGAATCGAAACGTCAGTCAGCGGATTAGTCGACGCCTGGAGTGCACGCTCCCTGAGTCTGCTTGGTGTTCTTTGTGCCTTTGTGGTAGGTCAACCGCGCGCCGGCAGTCTGGATGGGGTCGAGGAATCTGCACAGCACTTGACGATTTCCACCGTGAGCAGCGATTCGGCCGAAACCGCCGGCCCTGACTTATAGCCTGCGCGGGATCATCCCGTAGCGGGTGGTTTCGTGTCAATCGGGATTACGGCGGCGGGCGGCGACGACGCGGGGGCGGCCGGCGAGATCTTCGATGACGCGGATCTGTTCGTACTGCGGACACGCGGCGAAAAGACTCTGAATTTCGGCAGCCTGTTCCGGACTGCATTCAAGCAGCAGTGCTCCTTCCGGCCGCAAGCGGGCCGGCGCCTGCTCGATGATGCTGCGGATGACGTTGAGACCATCCGGACCGGCGACGAGTGCGGAGTGCGGTTCGTGCAGACGGATATCGGGCTGAAGCTGATCCATTTCCCCGTCAGCGACATAGGGCGGGTTGCTGACGATCAGATCGAAGGGGTCAGAGTTCGCGATCGCCGCGAACAGGTCGCTTTCGAGGATTCGGACGCGATCGGCGAGCCCGTGGTGTTCGACATTGCGGCGGGCGACGTCAAGAGCGGCCGCACTGGCATCGACCGCGGTGACTTGGGCAACCGGGTTGTTCGCGGCGATCGCCACGGCGATGCAGCCGGAGCCGGTTCCGATATCGAGCACGCGGGGCGATGAAAGTGGCTTGAGCGCTTCGAGGGCTTCGACAACGAGTGTTTCGGTGTCAGGTCGGGGGATGAGGACGTCTCGGGTCACCTGGAAATCGAGCCCGAAGAATTCGCGGTGTCCGACCAGGTAGGCGACCGGTTCGGCCTCGGCGCGGCGCTTCACCATCTCCCGCATGGAGGCGCGGACGGCTTCCGGGAGGGTTTCGTCGTAGGAGGTATAGAGGTGGATTCGCGGGCAGCCTTTGGCGTGGGCGAGGAGAACCTCCGCGTCGAGCCGGGGGGTCTCGCTGCCGTGCTCCTTGAGGTAGCCGGTCGTCCACTCGAGGACGCGGCGAACCGTCCAAGGGCCGTCGGTTGTTGTCTGCTGCGGAGACGACACGTGGTCAATTGGCTGATGGCTGTTGGCTGTTGGCTAGTCGTCTGTTTGCTCGTCATCGTCGCCGCGGAGGCGTTCCTGGCGGTCGAATTCGAGCAGTCCGGCAATCATTTCATCGAGGTCGCCCTGCATGAACTGATCGAGTTTATAGAGCGTGAGGCCGATGCGGTGGTCGGTGATGCGGCCTTGCGGGAAGTTGTAGGTGCGGACGCGTTCGCTGCGGTCTCCGCTGCCGACGAGCGTGCGGCGCTTGGCGGCGCGGGCAGCGTCGGCTTCGCGTTGTTTGGCTTCGAGCAGGCGTCCGCGGAGGACGCGCATCGCCTTCGCCTTGTTCTTGTGCTGGCTTTTTTCATCCTGGCACTTGACGACGATTCCGGTCGGCAGGTGGGTGATGCGGACGGCGCTTTCCGTCTTGTTGACCTTCTGTCCGCCCGGTCCGCCGGCCCGCATGGTGTCGATCTGCAGGTCTTCGTTGTTGATGTCGACTTCGACGTCGCTCGCTTCGGGCAGGACGGCGACGGTCGCGGCGCTGGTGTGAATTCGCCCCTGCGTTTCGGTCTCCGGAACGCGCTGCACGCGATGGCCGCCGCTCTCGAATTGCAGTTCGTGAAACGCGCCCTCTCCCGAGACGGAGAACGTAATCTCCTTGAAGCCGCCGCGCTCGGTGGGGTTGGAGTCGATGACCTCCATCTTCCAGCCGCGGTTTTCGATGAAGCGGGAGTACATGCCGAACAGGTCCCCCGCAAAGAGGGCCGCCTCGTCTCCGCCGGTGCCGGCGCGGATTTCCATAATCAACCCGCCGCGCGTGATGGAATCTCCGACGGCGACGAGTTCCTCGAGTTCCGTCTCCATTTCGGCGCGGCGCTTGAGCAATTGGGCGAGTTCCTGCTGCGCGTATTCCTCCGCGTCAGGGTCTGATTCCTCCTCCACCATTTCCCGCGCCGCCTGAATGTCGGCTTCGAGCTTGTGGAACTCGCGCACCGGTTCGGCCACGCGCTTGAGACCGCCATACTCGCGCTGGATGTCGATCAGGCGATTGTGGTCCGAGAGGACTTCGGGATCCTGGAGCTTGCGCTCCAGTTCCTCGAATCGTTTCAGCTTGGTTTCAAGACTGGGAAACATGCGACTCCCCTGCGAACAGTCGGAAAGAATCACCCGTCGACGTTGCACGGGTGAAGAGGGGGGGCGCAGTCGCTACAGAAACCGGGCGTTCAAGTTGCCCTCGATCATCAACGGCGCTGTGAGGCGAGTCGCAGTCATTGATTCCCCTCCGTGGGGTCGCGGGCTGGACGGCTTGCGGGAGAGGACGCCCAGCGCACATCGATCGATGCGCGTCTCGCTCCCACTCATCGATGGCGGGCCAACCTACTCGTCGGCGTCCTGCCCCTTCTTTTTGCCCCAGCCGTACTTCTTCTGGAACTTCTCGACGCGACCGGCGGAGTCGACGTACTTCATCTTGCCTGTGTAGAACGGATGCGAGGCCGAGCTGATGTCGACCGTAATCAGCGGATATTCGTTTCCGTCTTCCCACTGGATCGTGTCTTTCGACGTCATCGTCGAACGGGTGAGGAACTTGAAGTCCGCTCCGATGTCGTGAAAGACGACGGGATGGTAGTCCGGATGGATCTCGCTCTGCATGACTGTTGATTCCGACGACGTCGCGGTGTTGTGGGGATCGTTTCGAGCGGTCCCCGCCTGGTGCGGCGGGTTTCGTCGCACTGCGGAAGTCTATTCATGGTCACGACAAAGAGCAAGCGAACCTGCTTTGCGCAGAGCCGGTCCCCACGAGGCGTCTGCGACGGTACAATTCGGGGCGTGACTCGATTTCCACCGCGCCTTTTTCGTGATTTCTACCGAGACCTTAAAGCAAATTGCTCTACCATGTGTCCGCGTCGAGCGGTGTTTGGACTGTCGAGGACGAGAATCCGCGAGACAGATCGCCAACACTAATCTGAAAATCGCTATCAATGATCTTCGTGCTCGATAACTACGATTCGTTCACGTACAACCTGGTGCAGCGGTTGGGGGAGATCGACGCGGCTCTCGACATCCGCGTGGCTCGGAACGACCGGACGACGATCGAGGAAATCGAGGCGCTTTCGCCGGAGCGGCTGATCGTTTCGCCGGGGCCTTGCACGCCCGGCGAGGCCGGAATCTCGAAAGAGGTGATTGCTTACTTCGCCCCGAAACTGCCCGTGTTGGGGGTGTGCCTGGGGCATCAATGTCTGGCGGAGGTCTACGGCGCGGACGTCGTGCGGGCGGACCGTTTGATGCACGGCAAGATCTCGGCCATCCATCACAACGGCAAAGACCTCTTCGCCGGGATCGAGAGCCCCTGCGTGGCGACGCGCTATCACAGCCTGGTTGTGCCGGAGTCGAGCCTGGGAAGCGATCTTGTGGCGACTGCGTGGACCCGGGACGCCGATCACGAACCGGAGCTGATGGGGATTCGACACCGGAAGTATCCGGCGTTCGGGGTGCAGTTCCATCCGGAGAGTTTTCTGAGTGAGGCGGGGGTGCGGATGCTGGAGAATTTTCTCGAAGTGCCTGTCATGTCTGAGGTTGCGTAAGGGCACAGAGGCCCGCTTTGCCTCGTGCGCGTCGAGAGTCGCACGGACGTGAAGTGCGGAGGGATCGTCCGGCCGCGGCGAACCGCCCCGCGGCGCCCCAGCTTTCCTATGTTTTGCGGTGTCCCCGGAGTTCGCAAGCATACCGGTTGTGATCGTCTGGTGGGTCGTGGGGCGGGATCGTCTGTATCGATGCGGAGGATGTTTCCGATAGTGATTGTGAAGGGGACCGCTCCGGCGGTTTCTGCCGCGCCAAATCGGATGAGGAGTCGGCGGCGCGTGAGGCGAAGGTTTGCGATCAATCCGCCACATACGACGAACCCGGAACCAGGCTATGGCGAGCAGTGACGTTGAACGGTTGGAGCAGGAGGTGGCCGAGTTGCGGGCGGTGGTGGCCGACCTGCAGCAGAAGCTGATGGACGCACAGAAAATGAGCGCCGTCGGCACGCTCGCCTCGTCGATCACGCACGAGTTCAACAACATTCTGACGACGATCATCAACTACGCGAAGATGGGGGTCCGTCACCGCAACGACGAGACCCGCGACAAGGCGCTGGACAAGATTCTGGCGGCCGGCCATCGCGCATCGAAGATCACCACCGGAATGCTGTCTTATTCCCGCTCGCGGGGCGACCGCCGGGAGGTGATGAGCCTGGTACAACTGGTGGAAGACGTGCTGGTGCTGGTCGAGAAGGATCTGCAGATCCATCGCATCCGTCTGGAAACCGATTTTATCGGCGACCCCTCCAGCGAGGTGAATCCGAGCCAGATTCAGCAGGTGCTGCTGAATCTGATCATCAACGCCCGCCAGGCGATGGAGCCGGGAGACTCGCTGTTCATCGGAGTTCGGGCCAACCCGGAGACGAAAACGGCCGACATCGTCGTCCGCGATTCGGGGGCGGGCATCCCGCCGGAGAAGCTGCCGAACATCTTTGAGGCGTTCTATTCGACCAAGTCGGCGGACGCGCAGGGGCAGGGGGGAACGGGCTTGGGCCTGGCGTTGTGCAAAGACGTCGTCGAGTCCCACAAGGGCCGCATTCGCGTCGAGAGTGTGATCGGCCGGGGGACGACGTTCACGCTGAAACTTCCGCTGGCCGACGCCGCGCGGGCTTTGCGCGAAGCAACGAGCGGAAGCCCGATCCAGAAGGCGGGATAACCCCAACCCTGGGATCGATCACAGCGGGCCGCGTGACGGGATATGAGCCCGGCATCTGCAGTCCGCCGGCCCCGCCGGCCGGGTCAAACTGCTTGCAGGAGACCGTCGGCTCGCGCACACTGTGACAGGACTGGTCTGCTTCTCGGCCAGCGATTCGGTCATTCAAGTGGGAATGCGTCTATGCGGACGACGGTCTTTCTTCTGGTGTGCGGCTTTGTGCTGACGGCGGACGTTGGAGATTCGCGTGCGGATGACAGCACGGCGGCTGCGCCGGACAGCGACGCGATCGACCTGGGTTTCCAAGGCGAATACCGGGGTTGGCAGCAAGCGAATCTGTCGTCAAGAAGTGTGCAACCGATGGGGCTCCAAGTGATTGCTCGGGGCGAGGGCGAGTTCGAAGCGGTCAAGTACGCAGGGGGACTGCCGGGGGAGCGGCGTTTTCGCTCGGACCGCTATCAGCTTCAGGGCCGCCGGTCGGGTGAGTTTGTGGAACTGGTGGGTGAAAACTTCGACATTGTGCTGGAAAATTCGACCGCCCTGATCTTCGACAAAGAGGGCCGGCCGGCGGGAGAAATGGCTCGCGTGGAGCGGATCAGTCCGACGATGGGGCTGAAACCGACGGCGGGAGCGATCGTGCTGTTCGCCGATGGTGAGCCGCGTGGTCTGAAGAACCCGCAAGTGACGGAAGACGGTTTCCTGCTGGCGGGCACGGAGACGGCCGAGGCGTATCAGAGTTTTCGCCTGCATGCTGAGTTTCGGCTGCCGTTTCGACCGGAGGCGACCGGTCAGTCACGGGGCAACAGCGGATTCTACCTGCAAAGCCGCTATGAGGTGCAGGTTCTCGACTCGTTCGGCCTGGAGGGTGAGAAGAACGAGTGCGGCGCGCTGTACAAGCAGCGTGCGCCGGATGTCAACATGTGCCTGCCGCCGATGCAGTGGCAGACGTACGACATCGACTTTCAGGCGCCGGTGATCGATGCGGATGGCGAGAAACAGCGAAACGCGCGGATCAGCGTGTGGCACAACGGCACGCTGATCCACAACGATGTTGAGATCGTGGATAAGACGGGCGCCGGTCAACCGGAGGGGCCGCATCCGCTGCCGACGAAGATTCAGGATCACGGCAACCCGGTTGTGTTTCGGAATCTGTGGCTGGTTGAGACGACCGGTCAGACGAGAAACGGATGGTCTCCCGTCCCGCCCAATGCACCGTCTCGGCCGGTTGCCGTGTTGGATCGATCTGACCGGTTGAACTGACGCAGAACGGAATTCGCTTTCGATTTGTGCAGGAATTCCGCAACAATACGTCGAGATGAGGTGTATTCTGTAGACATAAGTTCACCAATTTTTCATGAAAACTCCTGCGCCTGTGACTTGACGGCTTGACATGCGGGGGCGGAACGGGTGTAATCGCGGTTTTCCGAGTTGTCTTGGCTGGGTAATCAAGCAATCACGGCGGTCAGGCCGTGTGGTAGACTCGGATTCATCAGGTGTACGTCGTACGCGTGGTGTGGGCTCGGAAACCTCCCTTTCAACCGGGTTGCGTCAAGGATGCGACTCCGGTCCCGCCCAAACGGCACGATTTCGGTCGTGTGTGAGTTCCCTGCCGAAGGACCGCTCAGGGTGTGAGGCGCGAAAAGTGCCGTTCGAGTCACCTGACGGGGGTGGATTGTCCGATATCGATTAGATGAGGGCGGTTCACGAAGAACCTGTACGGGGTCAGGCTATGATGGCTGGGTCTGGCAACCCCAGGGTTGTGATTACCGGGGTTGGAGTAATATCGCCGATCGGCACCGGGACGGCTCCTTTCTGGAGCAGCCTGATCGCCGGGCGGTCTGGTATTGACTATCTGAAATCGCTGCCTGCAGACGATCTTCCCTGCAAGCTTGCGGCCGAGGTCAAGGACTTCGATCCGCTGCAGCATCTTTACCACCGCAAGTTCCTGAAGGTCATGTCGCGCGACATCCAATTGGGAGTTTGCGCGGCGTCGATGGCGATGGCCGACTCCGGGCTGGTCCCGGGATCGGTTGAGCCCGACCGGATGGGGGTCGAGTTCGGCACGGGCCACATCTGCTTCACTCCCGAAGAACTCGGGGAAGCGGCCGTCGAACTGACGAAAGCGACCAGTCCCACGGCGTGGTCGGACGACGGGATCGGCAAGATCGCTCCGCTGTGGCTGCTGGACCAGTTGCCGAACATGCCGGCCTGTCACGTGGCGATCGAGCACAATGCGCGGGGACCGAACAACACGATCACCAGCGCCGATGCCTCCGCGATTCTCGCCTTGCAGGAAGCGCTGCGGGTGATTCAGCGGGGACATGCCGACGTGATGATCGTCGGCGCGACGAGTTCCAACATTCACCCGGTCGACATCGCCCGCCGGATGCTGATCGAGGAGATTTCCCAGCGGGACGACGACCCGACTCGGGCCTGCCGGCCGTTTGACCGGGACCGGGACGGCACGATTGTGGGCGAAGGTTCGGCCGTGTTTGTCGTTGAGCGGTACGGGCATGCCCTGCGGCGCGGAGCGGACATTTACTGCGAAGTTCTCGGCGTCGGGGCCGGTTGCGACGGACGCAAGGAGCGCGAAGGCCCCGGGGGGGCCGGACTTGTTCGCGCGATGCAGGCCGCCGTCGGACATGCCAATATTCGCCCGGACGAGATCGGTCACATCAACGCCCACGGCAAGAGCACGCGTCAGGACGACTGGCTGGAGGCCCGCTGTTATCACCGGGCCTTGGGCAGCGCGGCGGACCGCATTCCGGTGGTGGCGCTGAAGAGCTACGTGGGCAACTTCGAGGCCGGTTCAGGGGCCGTGGAGCTGGCGGGGAGCGTACTCTCTCTGCGGAACGGCGAACTGCCGATTTCGCTCAACTACGAGCACCCCGATCCGCTGTGCCGCCTGAATGTGGTGCACGGGCAGCCATTGCGTCTCCGCAATCGCGCCGCGATGAGCGTGAACCGTACGGCGATCGGCCAGAGCGCCGCCGCGATTCTCCGGGCCGTCTGAGGAGTTCCGGAACGGCCGGGCCAGGACGCTTTCCCGAAGAGCCTGCGCGCCGGGTGACCCCTTCGTGATCGACCGCTTGTCGATCGACGCTGCTTGAACGCGCCATATCCATCTTCTAGGATCGCCGGTCACGACGGATTGTTTGGTCCGTCAGACCGAACTCATCACAGGCAGACAGGCAGATTCGAATGTACAACGTCACTCTGATTCCCGGGGACGGTACCGGACCGGAAATTGTCGAAGCCACCAAGAAGTGCATCGATGCGACCGGCGTGGGAATTGACTGGGATGTGCAGGAATGCGGCATCGAGGTGATTGAGGCGGAAGGCAGCGTTCCGACCCGCGTGCTCGACTCCATCAAGAAGAACCAGGTCGCGCTCAAGGGGCCGATCACGACGCCGATCGGCAAGGGATTCCGCAGCGTCAACGTGTTTCTGCGGCAGGAACTGAATCTGTTTGCCTGCGTGCGGCCCTGCAAGAGCTACAAGGGGGTCCGCTCCTACTACGAGGAAACCAACGTCGACCTCATTCTGGTGCGGGAGAACACCGAAGACCTGTATGCGGGCGTGGAATTCAAGGCGGGCGAAGCCGGCACGGCGGACGTGATTCGCACGATCAACGAGAAGTCGACGGGGAAGAAAATCGGGACTTCGGCTGACGAGACCGGCGTTTCAATCAAGCCGATCTCGGTCTCGGGGACGCGCAGGATCGTCGACCATGCGTTCAAGTACGCGGTCGACAACAAGCGGAAGTCGGTGACGTCGGTGTGCAAGGCGAACATCATGAAGTTCACCGACGGCCTGTGGTACGACGAGTCGCGGGCGGTCGCCATGGCATACGGCTCGGAATTCGAATGGGAAGAACTGAGAGAGGGCGTCGAGCCGGCGAAAGACATTTCCGCCGCAGGCGGCTCGGGTGTGAAGTACATGGAGCGTCTGATCGACAACATGTGCATGCAACTGGTGCAGAAGCCCGAGCTGTACGACGTGGTCGTCACCCAGAACCTGTACGGCGACATTCTGAGCGACCTGTGCGCCGGCCTGGTGGGCGGCCTGGGCGTCGCACCGGGGGCGAATATCGGAACCGAAGCGGCGCTGTTCGAAGCGACGCACGGATCGGCGCCGAAGTACAAGGGCCAGAACAAGGTCAATCCGACGGCCCTGATTCTCTCGGGCAAGTTGATGCTCGACTATCTGGGCGAACGCGACGCCGGGGCGCGGCTCGAAGCTGCCGTGGCGGAAGTGATTGCCGAGGGCAAAGACGTCACTTACGATATGAAGCCGGATCGCAACGATCCGACTGCCGTAGGCACGCAAGAGATGGCCGAGGCGATCTGCCGCAAGCTGCGCTGAACCGTTTCCGCGGCATCCTGCTTCCGAGTCGAAGGACACGAAGATCCGAAAGGACGCCGGCCCGATGAGAGGTTCCGCCGAAGACCGCTCTTCAGGACCACTGAAGTCGCGGCGGGAGGTGCTGCGCGCCGGTCTGACCGGTTTCAGTTCCCTCTCGCTGGCAGGACTGCTGCAGGCACGCGCTCAGGCCGCGGTTCGGCCGAAGAAGACGGCTGTGATTCTCGTCTGGCTGCGGGGCGGGGCGAGTCACCTCGATACGTTCGATCCGAAGCCGCTCGTCTCTTCGGACTATCGCGGGCCGTTCGCTCCGATCGACACCAACGTCCCAGGGATCCAGGTCACCGAATTGTTGCCGCGCCTGTCGCAGATTGCCGATCGGTATGCGATTCTGCGATCGATGGCGCATACGGGAGGCGGGCACCCCTCCGGTTCTCTGCAGATGCTGGGGGGCGATCCCGATGCGGGCGACAAGCCCAAGCCGGTACTCCCCGACTGGATGTCGGTGGTGAGCTACCTCCGCAGAGATCCACACCGGGAAATCCCGAACTACATCGCCGTCAACCCGGTCGATCGCTACGACAGCTTCACGATCGCCGGTCCGACCTATCTGGGGCCGGCGTACGAGCCGTTCCGCGTGACGGGCGACCCGAGCGCACCGAACTTCGAAGTGCCGAATATCGCCTTCCAGGATGCATCGCTCGCCGGACGGCTGCGTAGCCGTCTTGAACTCAAGTCGGGATTCGATCGCCTGAACAATGAGATTGACCAGTCGGGGATGATGGAAGCCCTCGACGGATTTGAGTCGCAGGCGGTCAATCTGCTGATGTCGCCGACGGCGCGAGAAGCGTTCGACCTGTCGCGCGAGCCGGACGCTCTCCGCGACCGGTACGGGAGGCATCAGTGGGGACAGCAATGCCTGATGGCCCGGCGGTTGATTGAAGCGGGCGTGGACGTCGTCACGACCGAGTTCGACGGTCCGCTCTGCGGGCGGGTCGCCAACTGGGACGATCACGCCGTCAACCATCACGTGTTTGACGCGCTGTCATTCCGGGCGCCATATTTCGATCAGGCGGTGTCGGCTCTGATCGAGGATGTCTACGATCGCGGCCTCGACAAGCGGGTACTGGTCGTCGTCACCGGAGAATTCGGGCGGACCCCGAAGATTTCCTACGTCGCCAGCAGCGGAGGCGGAGTGGCCAGCGGTCCGGCCGGTACGGTGCAGCCGGGGCGCGACCACTGGCCGCGAGCCGGCTCGATCCTCTTCGCAGGGGGCGGAATTCAGACGGGGCAGGTCATTGGAGCAACCGACCCGCGCGGCGAGGACCCGGTCTCGCGCCGCGTCGGCCCACACGACTTTCTGGCAACGATCTACCATCACCTGGGGATCGACTACGCCAACACAGCCCCCGAGAACTTCGCGGGCCGTCCCGTGCCGATCGTGACCAACGGTGCTCCGATTGCGGAGTTGACGTAGTAACCGGTCAGGGTTTTGTTTTCAGGTTTCCGGGATTGCTCATCCGCATGAAAGCCTGCGGGTTCGTGTTCTCGTGAGAATCGCTCAACCTGCAAACTCGTGATTGCCGGACCGGTCGTCGGCCGTCGGCGTTCGGCATGTGACGGCGTTGCTCCGCTCGCCCGTCCGGCTATCATACGGGATTGCGATCCAAAGCGACGGGCGCGCTGCGGCGTTGCCTGCCCAATACAGAACGGCACTGCGCTCGCCGGTCCGAGGAATCCCCTTGGACCGG
>QQVO01000062.1 GCA_003388505.1 Planctomycetota bacterium | reverse complement strand
CGATCAACCCCGAACAGACGCAGGTCGAGGAACATGTCGAGTATGAGCACAAGCGCGGATTCTGGGGAATGGTCACCCGCCTGCTGTTCGCCCGGCCGAACCTGTTTCTGATGTTCACCTACAGAAAGTTCGCCACGCGACGCAGCCTCCGCCACAAGTCGTCGGAGTGATCGCTGCGTCGCCGCGATGAAACGCTGCCGGCGCTAAATCGAAGACGCTGACAGGTTCAGCTCGGTTGCGATTCGTTGGAGCTTCTGGATCGCGGTGATCTGGATCTGCCGCACGCGCTCTTTCGAGAGGCCGAGGTCGGCGGCAATGTCGCGGAGCGTCTCGGTCACGCCGGACTTGTCGGTCCCGAATCGACGCCGGACGATCGACTCCTCGCGATCGGTGAGGCGGCCGCTCGCCGCTTCCATCAGACTCTCGTAGATCGCCGCGTGATCCACCTCCGGCCCCCCCTTCACTCCGGCCGATTCGGAAACTTCGCTCAGCACTTCGTCGGGCGTCAGCACGAATCGCTGGTTGCGGCGCGATGCCCGCCGGGACGTCCGGAACAATTCCCGCTGCACGGCGTTGTACGCGTAGGTGCTGAAGCGGAAGCCTCGGGAGTAGTCAAACTTGCGGATCGCCGCCAGCAGAATCAGCAGCCCCTCACTGACAAACTCCTGAAACTCCTGATCGTTCCGCGAGTACTTGCGACACACGGTTGCGACGAGCCGCAGATTCGACTCCACAATACGTCGTCGGACGGCATCGGCTTCTTCCAGCAGGGCGGTGACCTTGGCGGCCTTCCGCCTCGACGGCCGGCTTTGCGACATCGTGGAACGAATCGCCTCCGCCTGAAATTTGACGAAGTTCATCCTGCGGAAAAGAACCCGCTCTTCCTCGGCCGTCAACGGCGGGAGCGACCGGGCGAGCAGCGGACCCACGCTCGAAGCGGACTCCGCCTCGGCGCCTCCGGCCACATCCGTTGTCAGCCGCCGGGCGAACTCCAGTTCGTCCGGCTGATACTCCAGTTCCTCGAACTCATCAGCCGGCACGTAGTCGATCGCGGACCCGAGATCGGGGCCGGCCGTTCGAGGCCGGGAACGCAAAGTTTCGCTCGCGCGGGTGGTCGCTGACGCAGCCATTTGCCTGTCTCCTAAAAACGTTCAAATCGTTCACTCGGTAGGAGACCGTATCCGGGCCGTTTGTTCAACACAAAATGAACAATATTTTTGTATTTTTTGGTAAATAGATTGGACACCGCAGGGCATGCGGAACACATGAAATCATCCATTTCGTTCACTCTCGCGACCAATGGGTGTCGGTGTCACAGTCGCCGGTGCGCGTCAATCAGCGTTCGGGTCCGCTTCCCCCGCCTGAAATCCAAGCAGGTATCCGAATTCGATCAGCACCCGCTCGGCGACCGTCATCCCGGCCCGCTCCTCCAGAACGCGCCGCGCCCGGCCCGGGTAGTCGGTGATGAGATTGTCGGCCCCGCGGCTGGCCATCGCCGACATCGCGGCTGCGTCGTTCACCGTCCAAACATGGACCTCCTTGCCCCGGTCGTGCGCGGCGCGGATGAACGACCGCGTGGCGATCCGCGTGCTGACGGCCAGGAAATCGGCTTCCGTGCGCGTCAGATCACCGGCCGCCACCGCCGTCAGCCGGCCCACCGTCCAATCAGGACGCAGTTGTTTGAGCTTGCGGACTCCCACAGGGTCCAGCGACATGACGACGACGTCCGACCCCATACCGTAACGCTCCACCTGCTCGACCACCCGCTGTTCGAGGTCTTCGTCATGACCGTAGTACTTGAGTTCGATATTCACACCGACTTTCCCCTGGCAGGCCGCGAGCACGTCCGCGAGGGTCGGCACCCGCTCATCCTGAAACTCCGTCCCGAAGTAGCTGCCAATGTCGACCGCGCCGAGTTCTTTCGCCGCCGCCTCCCAGATCTTCGTGTCGACCCCGGCCACCTTCTTCAGGTCGCTGTCGTGGGCCACCACCACGACTCCGTCGCTCGATTCCTGGACATCGATCTCGACCCAGTCTGCTCCCTCCTCGATCGCCAGCAACACCGACGCCAACGTGTTCTCCGGCGCACCGCCCGACGCACCTCGATGCGCGGTGATTTCCACATCGTCATCCACAGGGATCGTGTTCACCGCCAGAACCCCGACCAATCCCGATGCAAGCACGCCGACGACCAGCGCGGCCGCGGTCCGTGCCCGGGTCAGCCTCAGTCGCGGCAGAATCCGGTCGCCGGCGCCTTCGGGAACGACGAATCCCTCAGACCGACCGAACCGGTCATACACATGCGCCTGCAGCAGCGCCAGGCAGACGGTACTCAGCAGATTCACCAGCAGGTTCACCAGACTCCCCACGAGGAGCAGCACGCCGATGGCGATCGTCAGCCGCCATAACGAGGTTGACGCAGACCCGCCGATCAGCCGCCCCATCTGCAGCACCAGTCCCGAAGCAATGGCCGAAACGAGCAGCGACCCCATCGCCCAAGCGAAGATCCATTTCGCGACCTGCACGCGACGGCCGCTGAGTCGCCTTCGGCTTTCACTCAGACAACGCCGGGGAGAAACATTCTCGAACAGGTGGAGCGGCACCGCGATCGACCAGTTTACAACCAGTCCCGCCAGCAACCCCGCCATGACGATCAGCAGAGCGCCAATTGTTCCGGCCGTCATCCAGAACACCGGCGGCTTCTCGGCCAGGTAGTAGTTGATGTCGTGCTCGGTCAGCAGCCACAGGTAGATCCCGCCCCCGGCCGCCAGAAATGGCGTCGCCGCCAGCAGGCTCCAGGCCGCTGCGCGAACTGCAATACGAAACACGCCGCCCGCTTTGTGCGCGACGAATCGCAACGCGGCCACAACGCCGATCCCCGAGCCGTGCACGCTCGCCAGACCGATCGTCGTCAGCGCGGCTGTCTCCAAAGCAAACACGCAGATCGCCGCCCCGCCCACAGCGATCGCGGCCATCCAGCCGATGGGATGGAGCAGAAACTGAGCGATATCGACGTCCGCCAGGACCTCTCGACCGGAGATCGACACAAACCCCCGAAACAGGAGGCTCACCAGAGGCGTCAGTGCCACGAACGCGATGACTTTGAACAGCAAGTCGGTCGCGACGAGCGCCTTCCAGGCCGACTTCAGCGTCTGGACAATCTCGCGAAACACCAACATGCCTCGAATCGTTCGGGGCGAGACGACTTTCAGACCGCGTAGTCCCGCACCACGTCCAGATCGACCTCGATTCCCAGCCCGGGACGCTCCGGTACGGTGATCTTCCCCTCTTCTGCCGTCAGCGGTTCTATCGCCAATCCGTCCCGCCACGGATTCTCCGACTGGTCCAGTTCCAGCAGAGGCGTGTCGGTCGGCAGCCCCCAGTGCGGATCGGGCAGCAGTGACAGCAGATGCACCGACGCCGCGATCAGCACGTCTCCGCCCCAGCAATGCGGAATGCAGCGAATCCGTGAGAGAGCCGCCATTTCCGCAATGAACAACGCCTCGCACAACCCTCCGCACAGACTCAGGTCCGGCTGGATGATGTCAATCGCGCGATCCTCAATCAGTTCCCTGGCCGTGGCCCGCGAGTCGAGCACCTCGCCGCCCGCCAGAGGCAGCGGCATCTTCGTCCGCAGTTCCGCGTAACCGGCGTAGTGCGGCGACTGCGGCAGCGGCTCTTCGAAAAACTCAAAGTCCAGCTCATCCAGCGCGTGGGCCATCTCCAACGCACTCCCGATTGTATAAGCGCCGTTCCCGTCGGCCATCAGTTTCACATCGGGACCGACCGTCTTCCGCACCTGTTCCGCCACTTTTGCCTCGCGCTCCACGTCGTAGCGACCCAGCCGCATCTTGATCGCCCGGTGGCCGCACTCCACCATCTGCGCCGCGACTTCCGGATATTCGTCTTCGATCTCCCGCCCCTCGACGTACGCCAGAGCCGAAACATACACCGGAACCTGATCCCGCAGCCGTCCGCCGAACAGTTCCGCGACCGGCAGGCCGAGCGCTTTGCCGCGCAGGTCGTTCAGCGCGGTCTCGATCGCACCGACCGCCAGCGCATTGCCGAAGTTCGGGCCCCACAGCTCGCGCCATAACCGCCGATATTCCATCGGATTCCGGCCGATCAACTGCGGGCCGAGATGATCGTCGATCGTCCCCCGCGCTCCGGAGATCGGCGCAGATTCCCCCCAGCCGACAAGTCCGTCTTCCGTTTCGATCCGCACCAGCAGTGTCTCGCGCGTTTTACTGAGAGGCACCGAGACCGAGGCGCCGAATGGCCGCTCCAACTGATGCCGCAGCAGAAATGTCTCCACACTGCCGATTCTCATTCGCCGCAGCCCAGCCGAATCTGCGGCGGTCTCCTCACCGTCGTCGGCTCGCGATGATGCAAACGGTGCGCACAGTCCCCCGGCCAAAGCCATTGTTCCAGCGCTCAACAGCGATCGCCGTGTGTGACCGGGTTGACGCGCGCGACCTTCCGCCGACGCGGCGATATTTGTCATGAGATTTGTTCCGCTTGGGAGACATCCACAGAGAAACCCGGCACTCCTGATGCGCAGGGAACTACAGCGTACCCGCCGGCCCTGAGCGATCAAGCGTCACGAGAGCACGATCAAGCGGACAGTCGCGCATTCCGGCATGTGCAGGATCGCACGCAGACAGCGCGACTCGGCAGCACAATCTCTCCCCACCGCCGTTTCGACGGCCGGCCGGCCATTGGCATCTGCTTTGCAATTGGCATACGATCCACCGCGTGCTCGGTCGCAGTGCGGTTCGACACTGAAGGGCGCAGCGCGCTTCCTCCGCGACGGATTGGAATCGAAGGCGAAAGTACAATGGGTCTGATAGAACAACTCGGGGCGGACAAGGTTCGCTCCATGAACCTCCGCGAGCCCGTCGTGGTCCCCCGCGACGCGACGGTCCGCGATGCGATCCTCGCCATGCGCGAGGGAGACCTGGGCTGTGCGATCGTTGTGGACGACGCGCACAAGCCGGTCGGCATGTTCACCGAAGGGCAACTGCGGGAGGAACTCCCCTTCAGCCCCGACATGGTCAACCGGCCTGTCGCACGCTACATGGCGGACCGCTTTCCGTGGGTCAACGAAGACGACGCCGTCGAAGTGGTGCTCGACGCCATGCGCGTCAACAACACCCGCTTCGTCTGCGTTGTCGACGCCGACGGCAAGCTCGTCGGCTTGACCGGTCAGAAAGGCCTCATGGAATACATCGCAGAGACCTTCCCGCGACAAGTTATGGTGCAGCGCGTCGGAGGAACACCGTATCCGGAAGACCGGGAAGGAGCATAACTCCATGGCAGACTCGAACCAGAACTCCGGCGGCGTTCCGGACCCGAATTTCGAAGACCCGCTGTCCCAGTACGATCCGCCTGAATACTCCGATCCCCTGGAGCAGAGCCTCGTCGAAGAAAAGGTTGGCGTACTGCAGACGCAGCCCTATGAGAGCGTCCCTCCCGACGCCACGATCCGCGAAGCGGTCGAGAAACTCATCCGCATCCACCATGCCTGTCTGCTCGTCGAAGAAGACGGCAAGCTGGTCGGCATGTTCACCGATCGTGATTTTCTGAACCGCGTCGCACTCGAGTATGAAGAGTTGGCCGATCAGCCGGTCAGCAGCGTGATGGTCAAAGACCCCGTTTACGTCTACGAGACCGAGGACGCCGCCGCCACGCTTTCCGTCATGGCCGTCAGCGGATTCCGGCACGTGCCGGTCCTGAATCTCGAAGACAAGCTCGTCGGGATCGTCACCCCCCGCCGCGTCACGCAGTTTCTGCACGAGCACGCCTCGCCCGAATAGCCGATCGCGATCGACTCAACTGCCGAAGCAGTACAGGTGACCGTCGGTGCGCAGGTAGAGCCGGCCCTCGACGATCGCCGGCGTGGCGTACACGGCTTCTCCGAAGTTCGCCGACGACACCAATTCCCACTCCGCCGCCGCGCGCACGATGGAGAGTTCTCCGTTCTGATCAACGGCGAACAGTTTGCCGTCGCCGATGACGGGCGAGGCGTAATAGTTCCCGTTCCCCGCCAGTCGGCCGGTTTTCACAGCGTCGCCGCTGCCGGCGTCCACGGTCGTCAGAATGCCGCCGTCCTTGATGCCGAACACCGTCCCCTCGGAAACCACCAGCGACGCGCAGAACGGGACGTGCTTCTCATAACGCCACGCAACGTGCGTGTCGGTGATGTCTCCCTCACCGCCCGGAGCAATCGTCAGAATCGCATTCTGAGCCTGGTCGAAGATGTTCCGGTAGTTCTCATACTCGGCCTGCGTGATGCCGCCCGATTTGTCGCGATCAATCAGTTCATACCGTCGCTCGAGGTCGCTCCCTTCCTCTTCGGCCAGTTCGCTCCGCTCGATCTCACCATTCCCGTTCGCGTCGACGTCGACGATCTTCTCGTCGAACGGCGTCAGGGAGATGCGGGCTCCCGCGTCGCCGCCGTTGGCCCAACCCGCGACGTAAAGCCGGCCGTCCTCGCCGATCACCGGCGTCGTGCAGACCGTGCGCGACAACCCCCGCACCGTCCACAGTTCGTCACCGCTCGCGAAGTCGTAACCCACCACGCGCAGCGTCGCCGCGACGACGATCTGCTTTTTCCCGCCGGCGTCCCAGATCACCGGAGAGCAGTAATTCCGCGGGAATTCGGAACGATCGGTCTCCCACAGCGTCGACCCGGTTTTGAGGTCATACGCGGCAAGAAACGAGTCGGTGTCGTGGTCCTGGCAGAGAATCACTCGGTCGCCAGAGATCACCGGAGAATTCGCCGCCCCGAATCCGTTGTTGAACGGCCCCATCGGCAGCCGCCACCGCAGCCGGCCGTCCAGTTCGTAACAGTTCAGTCCGCTCGATCCGAAGAAACTGACGACGCACGTGCCGTCGGTCGCGGGACTGCTCTGGGCGTGGCTGCCGATGCGGTGAATGTCTTCCAGCGATTCATGGGGCGACACGTCCTCCCACAGCGTCTCGCCGGTCATCCGGTCCAGGCAGATCGTCACCAGTTCTCCCTCGCGCACCGCCGTCACGAACAGCCGGTCCCCCGCAACAACGGGAGAGGAATGCCCCGGCGGCAATTCGATCTTCCACACGACATTCGTCGCCGGATCAATCTGCTCCGGGAGCCTGTCGTCAACCAGCGGACGTCCGGACGAATCCGGACCATGAAACTGCGGCCACGCCGCCGCCTGTTCGGCCGCCGGTTCCAACCGCTTGATTTCGATCTTGCGGAACTCAACCGGATCCGAATGGCCGGCGAAACCGAAGTGTCCTTCGGTCAGATCCTTCCCGGGGTGCGGCGAATCGGCCATGAATTCGGTCACCTCGTCGAGGTCGACGTCGAGAATCACGCTGCCGTTGAGTTCCACGCGGATTGTCGAACCGCGCACCGTGACCATCTGGACGTTCCACTCTCCGGTCGGCCGCAGGAATCCACGGTGCGCGGCCGCCATGCCGTAGGCCGACCCGTGCCCCTGCCGCGGATCCAGCCTGCCCAGGTACTTCTCATGCTCCGTGTCAAGCACTTGCAGTTCGCACATTCCTGCATAGGCGGGATTTCCCTCGCCCGGGAACCGAATCGCCAGCCCGTTGTTGCCGCCGGGCGGCAGCTTGAACTGCAATCGCACCTGGAAGTCGTCGTACACTTCCTCGGTGAACAGAGTCCCGCCGTGGCCCTCCTTGCAGCGGATAGCACCGTCCACAACTTCGTAGTTCTCCACGGCTCCCGTCCAGCCGGTCAGATCCTTGCCGTTGAAGATCGGCTCAAAATCCTCCCCGCTGTTCTCCCACAGGATGCGGTTGGCCTCCTCCGGGCCGATCTCGCGAAGAAAGATGTTCCTCCACCGGATTTCTCCCCCGTGCGTCTGCAATTGAATCGGGCCCTTCCGAAACAGCGGAGCCGCCCGGTCCCAGAAGTTCTCCATCAAGGCGTGGTCGACAACCAGTTCGTCGTTGAGCCACACGCTCGTCCGCGCGCCCACCTGAAGAATCCGGAAGGAATTCCATTCACCGAACGGCTTGTCCGCCAGGACCATCGGATCTTTCCCCGGAGCGCCGGGCGAATTGTTCCACAGCCCCCCGGATCCCTTGTCTGCACCGATCTCCCACTTGCCCCCTTCCTCGGTGTAATCCCAGATCTGAACCTGCGGATTCGCCTTCAGATAGATTCCGCTGTCGGCCTGCGGCACCGTCTTGTAGTCAATCAGCAGTTCGTAATCCCCGAACTCTTCATCGGTCGTGAGGTACGCTCCATGACCGTCGTTGACCAGTTCTCCATTCTCCACGGTCCAGTGCTCTTTGGCCTCGGCCGTCCATTCGTCGATTTTCGCCTGCCGCTCCTCGTCGGAAAGCGCCGCCAGTTCACGGGGATCGAAGTGCGGCATCCCGTGCCAGCCCGACAGGTCTTCTCCGTTAAACAGGGCCCGGAATCCCTCCGGAGGGTCGACGACCCCCTGTTCTCCGCCGTCCTCTCCGTCGCCGCCGGCCTCGGCGAACATGTCGCTCTCCGGGTCGCCGCGTGACAGCAGATACGCCATCAGGTCGAGAATCTCTTCCTCGTGCAACGTGTCGAGCAGGCCTTCGGGCATCATCGAGACCTTCGACGGCTGCATCTCTTCGATCTGCTTGACGTCGACGTTGACCTGCGCGTTCGGATCGAGCATGTTCGTGTTGACCGAGATGTTGTCCCCGCTCAGGTTGACGATCCGTCCCACGACGACATTGCCGTCGATTGTCAGGATCTGCACCGCCGAATACTGGTCGCTGATCGTTTTGTTGGGATTGACGATCGATTCCAGGATGTCGCGCTGACTGAACCGGCCGGCCAGTGACGTCAGATCGGGGCCGATCGCCCCTCCCTCATTGGCGAAGCGGTGGCAGGCGAAACACTTCGCCGCGCCGAACATCTCCCGCCCCCGCTCGAAATCCCGGTCGTGCAACCCGTCCGCAACGAGCGGCAGCAGTTCGTCCAACGTCCACTTCTGCACCAACTCCCGCGGCGGACCGATCGGCGCCGGTGCGATCCCTTCCGGCGCCTGCTCCAGCACCTCCTTCAGCGCCGTCTTCTGCTCCTCGGTGAGCAACTCGACGGCCGTCTCTTTCAACTCGCCGATGAACATCGTGAAGTTCGCACCCCCCCGGTACCCGAGCGCCTTCGGGAACCAACTGTAATAGGCCCGCCGCAACTCGTCCGTCCATCCTTCGCGGAGAAACCGCAGCGACATGGCGTAGTCGATCTGCTCTTCCTGCGTCGGCGCGGCTTCCAGCAACGCGATCGCCTTTTCCGCAGCGCTCGGCGCCTGCAGGTAGACCATCAACCGGCACAACTCGGAGTTCAGCAGCGGACCGTCCGCCGGAAACACCTTGTCGAACCGTTCGATCAACTTCTCACGGGTCTCCGCGTCCGGCGGCCCCATCCGGGCGAAGACGATCGTATACACCCGCAGCAGATGAATCCGCTGCTGATGCGACAGCGATCCCCACTCCAGTCGCCCGAGCGCCGCCAGCAACTCCGCTTTGAGTTCCAGGTCGACCCCTTCCAGATCGGGGCGGTTCTCATAGTCGATCAACACCGGATCGTGCACGTCGTTCCGCAGCGAATCCGGACGCTCCTGTTGACGCGCCAACGCCAGAAGAGCCGTCAGAGCCGATTGAGGATCGGTCTCGCTCAGCGCCCGGTCCCTCCACTCCTCGACCGGCTGGTGTTCGATCGCAATCCGAGCCGCCGTGCGGATGAATCGGTCCGCATGATTCAGATAAGGCCAGGCCTTCTCGACGGCCCCTGCCGTCTCCTGGTGCAGCGCCTCCAGCTCGCTTCGCACCGCGCGAAGTTCCCCGGCGTCGGGATCCGCTTCCGGCAGCCCTTCGACCTGCTCCGCTTCCCCGCCCGAGTAGGTCACCCGGTACAGCCCCGACTGCACCTTCCGGCCGCCGATCGTGAAATACATCGCGCCGTCCTGCGGATTGACCACCACGTCGGTCAGCGGCAACGGCGTTCCCGTCACGAACTCCTCGAACGTTCCCGTATAGGTCGAACCGTCCGGCACGAGATGCGCCGCGAACAGTTTTCCATAGCTCCAGTCGCACAAGAACAGTGCATTCTGATACTGCTCCGGAAAGTCGGCCCCGTATCCGAAACAGACTCCCGTCGGCGATCCCGGCCCGATGTTGAGCGTCGCCGGCAGGCTGTCCGGGTAATCGACCGGAAACTTGCCGCTCCCGTTTCGCCATCCGAACTCGGCGCCGCTCACCACGTGGCACACGCGGGTCGGTCGATACCAGGGGCAGTTCATGTCCCATTCCATGTCCGCGTCATAAGCGAACAACTCGCCGTCATGATTGTAGGCGGCGTCGAATTGGTTCCGGAAACCGGTCGCGATCAGCTCCCACGTCTTCCCTTCAGGGTCCGTCCGCGCGATGAATCCGCCCGGCGCGGGAACGCCCTTCATAAACCCCCGCCCGTACAGCCGCGGCAAGAGCATGTCCTCGTCCCACACCTGCGGCACGCGCGACGAATCGATCTCCGGCAGCCGCGTGTTGTTGCCGCACACGATCGTGAGGGACTCGCCGTCCGGCGAGAGCAGCACCGCGTGAGGGCCGTGCTCGCCGCCGCCGTTCAGTTCCCGAAGCTGCGTCACCTCGTCGAGTTCGCCATCGCCGTCGGTGTCCTGCGCCCGGTACAGCCCGCTCGCATAGTTGCCGCCGTGGTTGACGACGATGTACAGGCTGTCGAACGCCCACAGCAGCCCTTGGGCTTCGCCGATGTCGAGGTCCAGCGGTTCGACGTTCAACTCGCCGTCCTCCTCATCCGGACCGGGAACGGTCACGCGGAACAACCCGCCGTACTGGTCGCTCACGATCAAGCGGCCCTGCGGATCGACGCACATGTTCACCCACGATCCCTGCTCGTCGGCCGGGACCGAGTAGAGCAACTCGACGTCGAACCCTTTCGCCACCTTGATCAGTTCCACGGGCGTCGCCGCCGGTTCCCTCAGTTTGATCGCGTTCGCGATCGTTTCGCTGGTCACGCTCTTCCACGGTTCGCCTCCCAGCGGTGCGATGCTCTTCGCCTGTTCCCATTCCGAGTCGTCGAATCCCTCGTCGCGCCAGCCGTCGTCGCGGTCCGCCGTCGCCCGCCACTCCGCATTGCTGACGATCGACTGAGTTCGTCCGTCCGCCCATTCGATCTCCAACTGGATCAACACACCCGCCGGACCGCCGCTGTTTTTCCCCCGCGCCGCGAGAAAGTTGCTTCCCTCACGCAGAAACTCGGTCACGTTCTCCCGGATGACGGTTTCCCAACTGTAGTGCTCGAGCACCCGCTCTCCGTTCACATACACCCGGACCTCATTGTCCCCCGTCGCGTACAGCTTCGCGGACTTCACTTCACCCGCCGGAAGTTCAAACGTCGTGCGGAAGTAGACGCGGTCCTCTTCCTCCGGATCCCCATCCGACCAGATCCATTCCGGCGCAGCCGGTTTCTGGTCGTCGGCAGGCGCCACGTTCGGCCCATCCGCCGCAACGGTCATCGTGGACAGAAGGCAGATCAGAAATCGGAACAAGCGGCGTTGTCGAAGCATGAAGGCAATCCTCAATGAGTGCCCTGGCAGGGCTGTGTTGACGAGTTGGCTCGAGTGCGAATCAGCAAAAAAACGAATCCCTGACAGGGCGATTCTGGTCCGTCAATTCAGATTTTCGGGGTTGAGGGGTCCTCACGGGAGCACGAATCCCGCAGGGTTTTGTGCGGTTCTGCAGTCCGGCCAACCCCAATGAAAAGTCCTGACAGGACACTACGTTTTACCCCACTTCACCGAACCGGGAAAGCGACTCATCTTCACGTCGCGCACTGAACCGCAAGTCGGGCGCTTGAGCGGCGTTCTGCGCCGGACGAGGCTGCGCCTGCTGAATGAAGGACCAGGCCGCGACTCAACATGTAGCCGAAGTCGTGAGACTTCGGACGATCAGGGAGACCCTCCTGGAAAGCCTCACGACGTCCGCGACGTCGCGATGCGCCCCGTGAGAAGTCCGAACGCCCCCTCCCGCCATTTCACCATTCGTCCGGCACTCTCGCATTTGACAGGCGGAACCGTCAGAATAGGATAAACGGGGCCTTCGATCGTCGCCGACCCGGAGGATCTCCCCTGCACGTCCTGCAGCCGGTTGGATCCCCCCGGCGATTGATCGAAATCGTTGTGCGTTCGTGAAGTCGGAAGTCATCCAATGTCAGCGCCCGAAATCCTCCACGAGAACGGCGTCACCATCGTCGAACTGGGCAAATCGTACCAGAGGCTCGGCGAGGACAGGATTTCCGAAGTCAGCAAGGTTCTGATGGAAGCCTCCCAGGCCGAACCCCCGTTGGTTCTCATTGATCTGTCCCAGACCGAATTCTTCAGTTCCTCGTTCATCGAAGTGCTCTTCCGGGTCTGGAATCGCATTCAACCCAGGGAGGGAGGCCGCTTCGCGCTCTGCGGGCTGACACCCTACTGCGCCGAGGTGCTGCAGGTCACCAACCTCGACAAGCTCTGGGAAATCTACGAAACGCGCGACGCAGCGCTACAGGCCCTTCCCTCCCACGCCGCCTGACAAGACGCCCCCGGGAACGCACCGCTCCTCTGCGATTCAGCGGATGGACTGCAGCATCGCGACTGCCTTCTCCTCGTCCCAGTTCGCGTCGTCCCGCATCCGGAGTGAAATCAGCACCAGCCCGTTGCGTCCCTCGACAACGCCGTGCATCAACCGGTACGTCCTGCGCGTCTTCGGATCGGTCGCCGTCTCGAACACGAACGGAACCGGTTCGCCGCGAATCAACACCGCGCGTTCCTCGCGGCTCTCCGCCTCCAGCACGAGTTCCGCCGTCGCGCTGCCGTCCGCCCGCAGAACCTCTTCGATGTGTTGCCGGACCGCAGGCCGCTCTCCGCTTCCGCTGTCGACCTGCACAAACAGCAGAACCCCGTCGCCGTCAGCGCCGACCGGCTCGAAGTAGGCCCCCTGCATCGTCGCGGCGAACGCCATGTTCCACTCGATCGTTCCCCGCGGCTCAAACGCCGCCGGGATGTCGACCTCCAGCATCCCGTCCATCACCTCGGGAACGGCGGCCGGATCCTCGGAGACACGCGGCGAAAAGAAATAGGCCGCCGCAAGGCAAGCCCCCAGAATCCCCACCGCGCCCAGCCCCAGAAAGATCGTCACCACCCGCGCCAGCACGTTCTTCTCTTCAAGAGAATCGGATGCGGCGCGCCCGTTCGGGGAACTCGTTTCCGGCTTCGTTTCAGACACGATTGAACCGTCCGGTTACCTTCTTCGCGGCCGACGCATTCGATCATTGCACGATGTTCGATTCTGCGTTCGGTTCGCGCGGGGCCCGCGCCAGAGCGCAGGAACCGGCAACGGCTCTGATTCTGAGTCAAGCCGAGCCGACGGTCAATGCGCGTTCGCCTGCTGACGGCGGAGCTTGCGGAGACGCCTCCGCTCTTTCTTGCTCAGACGTTGCATCGAATCGTCCTCGTCGGCGTCGAAATCATCGTGCGCAGGCTCGGCGCGGTCGGTCCGCGTGACCTTCGCCGCTGGCGCTCGCTTCGCGGAATCCTCGCCGCCATCCCGCTCTGCCGGTGACGAAGACTTCGCAGGCTGCGGTTCGGCTTTCTGCGGCCTGTTCGTCGACGCCTCACTCGCCGCCTGCTTCGACGCAGCCGCTTCGCTCTTGGCGGCAACCGGCTTCTTCGCCGCAGCGCTCTTTGCCGCAGCCGCTTTCTTCTCAGCCGCTCGGGCGGCAGCTTCCTTCTTCTCGGCTTCTTTCTTTTCACGCGCTTCCGTCCTGGCCGCTGGTTTCTCGGCAGCGCGTTGCGCCTTCTCTGCGGCCCGCTTCGCTTTCAACTCCGCCCGCCGGGCCTTCGCTTCCCGGCGCGACTCCCGCCAGCGCGAAAAGAAGCCGGGGCGAGGTTCCGTTTCCTCCGAGTCCGCCTCTTCTTCGTCCAGCAGTTCCGTCGGTTCGCTGGAGACGTGAATCACGTACCGCGCGAAATACAGCATCGACAGCATCAGCGAAGCCGGCCACAGCAGCGCCGCCCCCTGCTCGACGAGCATCAAGGCGTGACCCTCGCTGAGCATCGGGCGGCCCAGCAGCACCGCGGCGTTCACCAGCGCGGTGATCGTCGCCGTCCACAGAAACAGCATGCCGCCCGTCGTCCTCCGCATCTCATGACTCAACAGCCGCGCGAACGTCACGAGCGCCACGCCGGTGGGAGTCATCCACCACAAGAGTTCGGCATTCTGAAACGGCAGCGGCCAGCGCGCGTTCGCCAGTCGCGCAGCCATGTGGTGGGCGTCTGTGGCCGTGCACACGCAAAACAGAAGCCACGCCGGAACCACAAAGTACCAGACCCGGTAGCGCCCGCTGAAGTCCTTGCGGCTGCGAACGCGGTACCACAGATTGATGTAGGCCAGTTGCGCCGCAACAAACAGGCACACCGCCGGAAACAACCGTACGAGCCGGCCTGCCTGCAAGCCGAACACGTCCGCGAACTCCGGACGGAACCGGTCGATCCAGTCGCCCCCCAGCAACACGCCGGCGCCGGCGCACAGCGTCAGCGTCGAAATCACCACATGCGCCCACAGTTGGGGCCGCACGACACTCTCGGCCGGCGATGCCGGCGGACGACGTTCTTCCACCTCGCGGGAACCTCCCTGTCCTGTCGGGCGGGCGCGGACCGGACCCCGGCGCTCCGGCTGCGTCTCCTGATCCGCCTCCTGGGCGAGACGCCGCCGACGCCGTTCATCCACACAGCGAGAACCGGCAAAACTGATTGACATGCAGAACGCTGACTCGTGAGCGACCTCGCCCTCGGGTGCGTGAGGACGAGAACCGGACTGTGTCTCTCCCGCCGACCATCCCGTCCGCGGGGGGCCTGCGAGACAACGCGCAGGCACTCAAGCCTTTCATCGGCCGTGGGATTTCAATCACTGCGGGCGAAACCCCCCTCACAGCCCCCCTCTCACCCGCTGCAACGCGAAGGGTTCACCAGTTTGCCCGACCATGTCGAGGCGCAGCCTCAACCCACCCCTCACCACGCGCACCAGGCACATCGACTTTAACGGTTATAGCGCTTTGCGAATCAGTGTGGGCGATCTGTCTCGCGGATTCTCGTCCTCGACAGTCCAAATACCGCTCGACGCGGACACGTGGCAGAGCAATTTGCTCGAGTCCGAATCGAACGGGCCCTCCCCGGCTCGGCACGCGGTAGGATTGCACAAGTTCTCAGGCACGGCGATGATTGGCGCAGCAGACCGAGTTCTGCTTCCAGTGAACAGCGTTTCACCCGCCGCACCCGCCCGTGTCATTCCACACCGACAATCCCGCCGCGATCTTCCCTCTGGCCGGTGCGTCCAGGCGCCGCCGCCGCCTGATCGTGATGAACGCCGCGCAACACAGCGCAGCCGCTCCGCCGTCTATTCCCCGGTCATCCAGGCGCCCCGCCGCGCCCCGCCTCTCCCCGCACTTCGCGAGCGGAGAGCCGCTCAGCGACGCAGAACGCAACATCGCCGAACGGCTCCAGTCGCCCGCCCCGTGCACGTGGCTGTTTGCCGGCGAAAACTACCTCGACGCGCAGACCGAGCGATCCTGGCCCAGTCTGACGGATCGATTCGCCAACGCACTCCGTACGCGACTCAATCGCCCCCAGGACATCGTCGTCGACGCCGCCCGTCGCGGAGGCGCGCTCCAGGACGTTCTCTCCGATCTTGACTCCCGCATCATCCGCCGCCGGCCCGACGTCATTCTCCTCCACTGTGGCTTCAATGAATCCTCAGCCGACTCCTCCGAGATCACGACGTTCGAATCGAACCTGCTGACGATCGCACGCATCTGCCGCGCTCACGGCGTACAACTCGTCCTCAGCACCTGTCCCGTGCCGGTTCGCTCAGACGACGACCCCGCTGCGATCCACCAGCTCGTTTATAACGAAGCAGTGCGGGCCATCGCCGCCGAGTGGGAACTGCCGATCGTCGACCACAGCCATGAATGGGAGCACTTCGCGATCCATCCCGGTCTCGCCGGAAGCTGGTTCGAATCAGACGCCCCCGTTCCGGGCGCGATCGGCCACGCACGACTCTGCGAGTCCCTGCTCGCCGAAATCTCAATCTGGCAGGCCGCGGTCGCACCGTCCTCGCCGCGCCCCGTTTAGCGGCGACCCGCAGGGGAGCGCGTCTCCCCTAAGACCCCGCCTGCTGCCACTTCGGAGTAAACCGCCCGCGCATCGCGTCCCACCACGCCGCCAGCGTCGTCAGGTTCAGCGCGACGAACATCAGCGACGGACCGAACACGGCCGAGCGCCGGCCGATTCGCTGGTAATGCCAACCCATAAACGCCGTCAGATAGAACGCCCCCTGCACCGACGCGAAACAGAGATACCAGGGATCGCCCGCCAGCGCCACGTTGGTCACCGCCGCAATCACCAGCAGCAGCGGCGAGAACAACCGCAGAATCTTGTGCGAAACGTACTCCCACCAGATCGGATTCCCGGACGGATTCAACCACCTCCGGTGGTCCCTCAGCAATTGCACGCAGCCTGCAATCGTTCGCCGCTTGCGGATTGACTCCTTGCTCGCCGACTGCGACGGCTCGTCATAAGCAACCGCCTCCGGCTCGAAGGCGCAATGGTAGCCGCGCTCGATGATCCGCATCGGCAGCACCACGTCGTCCAGAATCGAGTCCTCCGGGATCGGACGGAACACATTCCGCCGAATCGCATACAGCGCCCCGGTCGCGCCCGGCACCGATCGAAACCGGCTCTCGCACCGCCGGATGAACTTCTCGTATCTCCAGTAGAACCCGATCCCCCGCGCTGCCGACGTTTCGCCGGCCGAGGCCTTCAGAACCAGCTCGCCCGAGACCGCGCCGACCCGCACGTCCGCGAAGTTCGCCGCCAGCTTGCTGATCGCTTCCGGATGCAGCTCCTGCCGCGCGTCGGTGAGAACGACCACCTCGGACGTACATTGCGCGATCAGATCATTCAGACACGCCGGTTTGCCGCGCCGCTCGGGGAACTCGATCAACCGCACCCGGTCGTCGGCGTACTCGTCGATCAGGTAGGAGGTCGCATCGGTCGATCCGTCCGATCCGATCAGCACCTCCTGAATCTGGGCCGCGCAGTCCGAAGCGAAAATGCTGTCCAGCTTGGCCCGGAGCCTGGTCGCTTCGTTATACGCGACGACCACCACCGAAATCGGACCGGTCCACGGTTCGCGGTCCAGCTTCGTCCGCCACAGCAAGCCCACCGCCCACACCGTCAGCGGGTAGCCGAAGTAGATGTAGACCACCAGGGCCGCGCTGACCCAGAAGGCGACGAGCAGACTCAGATGCATAACGGGCTCCCGTGTGCGACCCACGCGCTGGACTCAACCGTGAACGACGACCAAACCGAATTCTCAAACCCGGTACGCGTCGACATGGCAGAAGGGTGGATTGATCGGCCCGAAATCTGGAGATGCCCCCGCATGCCGGAGGTCACCGAAGCGGTGGACGGACTGACGGCCGCCGCAGAAATGTGCCCGACAAAGCTACCTTACGCCCGCCCCCTCCGCGTCCTCCGGCAAGTCCTCCCCCGCGAAATCCGCTTTACCTCCCCATCAACCCCGCCGACTGCCCCGGTCATTCCGGATGTGCGGGTCGAACCGGCGCAAATGCCCACGGGCTGCCGCCCGTGGGCCCGCCCCTTTGCGTCGATCCCCTCCGATTCACACCCGCCGATTGAATCCCCTCCCCCCGGCTGGCATCATGGGGGCCAACCCATTCGCGACTCTCAAGCCCATCCAGACAACATCCCAGCATGCCCATCACCGCAACCTGCCCGAAGTGCCAGAAGGAGTACCGCGTCAAGGACGACGTCGTCGGCAAAAAGTTCCGCTGCAAGGCCTGTCAGGCCGTCGTCACCGTCCCGGAAGCGGCCGCTGATCCCGGCGGCCACAAGGATCCCTGGGACGACCTCGACCTCGACGCCTACGGCGACAACCCCTACGCGGAGACCGACGAGCCGATCGAAGCGCCGCGGGCGAGGAAGAAGAGTCCATCGAAGAAAAAACGCAGCCGCTCCAGCGGCATGCCGATCGCGATCATGGTCGCGATTGGAATCGAAGGCATCCTGATCTTGCTCAACGGGGTCGGGATCGTCGGGAACCTCATGAATCAGAACATCGGAGGAGCGTGCGGTTCGATCTTCCGCATTTTGATCGAAGTTGCCGCCATCATGGGCTACGTACAACGTCAGAACGTGGTTCGTTGGATCTCGGTTGCTCTGTCCGCAGTGAGCATCCTGCTGGTCCTTGTCTGCGGCGGCATCGCCCTCGCGATGGGCGCGAATCTACCACCCGAAGTTCAACAGCAAATCCCTCAGGAGATGATGGTGCTTGTGATCGCGATCGTGGTCGGACAGGTTGTACTTTGGGGAACGTTGATCGGGTGTCTAGTCACGTCCGGCGATTGGTTCGATCAGTGAGGCAACAAGTCCACCGCATGCGGCCATACATCGCCTTGCTGTCGACCAGGCTGCCGTGTTTCACTCGATGACTTCACAGAAAGAAACAGACGATGGTGAAAATCAAACGTATCGGCATCTTGTCCGCAGGATTGATGATGGGCGGGTTGTACGCGCTGTTTGGGTTGATAATTGGCGGCTTCTTCACCCTGTTCTCACTCGCAGGAATGGCCGCTGCCGCTGGCCAGGGTAATGATCCCACGGCCATCCTGTTCGGAGCCGGTGCCGTCATCGTCATTCCGCTGCTGTACGGATTCTTTGGGTTTATTGGCGGGATCATCACCGCATTGATCTACAATCTTGTCGCCATGGTCTTCGGTGGCGTCGAGATTGAACTGAGCCAGTACGAGGGAATCGTCTAGAGCGATTTTCGTCTCAACGCAGAAGCGAGTCACTGACGCTCGTCGGCCGGCACAACCGCCCCTACGATGGGAGAACGTCCACACACCATCCACGAAGGCTTGCAGAATGCCACACAAGGCGAACCCGAAGTTGATGCCCGTGACAACCGTCTTGGTCAACGTAGCCGCGGCCAACATCCCCGGGTGCCACTGGCGTCTCGCCAGTGCTTCTCACATTCTGCGTGCTTCGATCATGGCAACCCTCCTCCTGGCTCTGGCTTCGACCACCCTCGCCCAGGAACTCGAAATCCCCCGCCGGCACGACCGGCCGCCGGGTCCGCCCCTCTCGGCCGAAGAAGCGGTCGCCAAGATGACCGTCCCGGAGGGCTTCTCCGTCGAGATCGTCGCCGCCGAGCCGGACGTCGTGAACCCGATCGGCATGTTCATCGACGAGAAGGGCCGCTACTGGATCACCGAGAGCCTCGAATACCCCCGCCGGGAACCCGGTCCCGGACGCGACCGCGTCAAAGTCCTCGAAGACACCGACGGCGACGGAGCCGTCGACAAGACCACCGTCTTCGCCGACGGACTCAACATCCCCTCCGGCATCGCCGTCGGCTATGGAGGCGTGTGGGTCGCCAATGCACCCGACATCCTCTTCATGCAGGACACCGACGGCGACCTCAAGGCCGACAAGATCGAAACCGTCGTCACCGGCTTCGGCCGCACCGACACCCACGAACTCCCCAACTCCTTCACCTGGGGACCGGACGGCTGGCTCTACGGACTCAACGGCGTCTTCAATCACTCACACGTCAAGTACGGCGAGACCAATCCCAACTTCGACGCCGACCACGCCGGCTGGCAGTTCACCTGCGCCATGTGGCGCATCCATCCCCGCACCCGGGAGTTCCAGGTCTTCGCCGAAGGCACCAGCAACCCCTGGGGGATCGCCATCAACGATGAAGGCGAATTCTTCATCTCCGCCTGCGTCATCGATCACCTCTGGCACATCGTCGAAACCGGCTACTACATCAGGCAGGGCGGCCCCTATCCCGCCCACACCTGGCCCATCGAATCGATCGTCGAACACAAACATCAGAAGGCCGCCTACTGCGGCATCACCTGGTTCGACTCCGACGCCTACCCCGAGGAATACCGCCGCACCCTCTACATGGGCAACATCCACGGCGGCTGCATCAATGCGGATGTCCTCCAGCGCAACGGCTCCACGTACAACGGCAAGCCGCATCCCGGCTTCCCCCCCAAACCCGGCGCATGGGACAACGACGAATACGACCTCATCCGCAAGACCGGCGACCCCGACAACCCCCGCCTGGCCGACTTCCTCACCGCCAACGATGCCTGGTTCATGCCGGTCGTCCAGAAGACCGGCCCCGACGGCTGCCTCTACATCCTCGACTGGTACGACCGCTACCACTGCTACCAGGACGCCAACGCCGACCCCGAAGGCATCGAACGCGCCAAAGGCCGCCTCTACCGTGTCCGCTACAAGGACAACCCCCACGCCCAACCCTTTGACCTGAATGAGAAGAGCGACGAAGAACTCATCACGCTCCTCGGCGATCCCAATATCTACTACCGCGAGACCGCCCAACGGCTGTTGAGCGAACGCGCGAATGACGCAGGCGTCTTGGGACAGTTGGAAGCTCTCGTCGTGGACGAATCTGTCGATGTGACGCATCGAACACATGCGCTTTGGGCGCGAATCTCCGCACAAGGAGCACCACGCACGGTCGATGCCGACCGCAAATTCGCAAAGACTTTGTGGGAAATGAATGATCCGAGATTCCAACGCTGGGGAATTCGGATGGCGCGTTCTTCCACAGCACCCGCATTCACTGGCATCCAGCATGAACTGCTCGACTTCGCAACAAGCGATGATCCCGTTCTGAAACTCGAAGCGGCAATCGGTGCCGACTGCGAAGTCTGTAACGACACTCTCCGCATCTTGCTTTCCGCATGTGCGACCTGCGGCGACGACCCGTTGATCCCCCACATCGTCTGGCAAAACCTCGAACCCCTCCTCGAAGACCACAGCGCCGAATTCCTCGAAATCGTGAGCGAATACGACCTCAAAGAGACGCCCAATCTCGCGAAACTCATGCCCCGCATCACCGAACGCCTCCTCGATCGGCGCGACGAGGAATAGAACGACATCCCACGACCAAAGCCCACGGATTGCAATCCGTGGGCCCGCCGCCCGCCAAACCGCTTCCCGGACGTGAATACCGGCCATATACTGAGACCATGACCAGCACTGTCCTTGACTCAGTCCTCGAACCGGTCGCAACCTGCCTCACACCGGAGTCAGCCCGCCGGATCGCCGACTTGCGCGCCGACCCCGATACCCAGGCCAAGCTCGACGAGTTCGCCGACAAGGCCAACGAAGGTCAACTCACGGTCGAAGAACGTGCCGAGTACGACCGCATGCTGGCCGCCTTCCATGTAATCACAATTCTTCAAGCGAAGGCGCGGACGCTTCTTGAACGGCAAGGCGAGTCGTGATCGACCAGGGCACGCGACAGCTTGTCCGCGACCGCGCCGGAAATCGCTGCGAATACTGCCATCTGCCGCAAGCAGACGCGCCCTATTTCACGTTTCATGTAGAGCACATTCGGGCCAAGCAGCATGGCGGCGGCGACGATCCCGCCAACCTGTGCCTCGCCTGTCCTGACTGCAACAGCGCGAAAGGGCCGAATCTGTCTGCGATTGACCCGGACAGCGACCAGTTGACCCCACTATTTCAGCCCCGGACCGATTCCTGGGACGAACACTTCGAATACTCTGGAGCGATCATTGAAGGCCGCACGGGTCGGGGACGCGCCACCGCGCGCCTGCTGCGGTTCAACGATCCCGAACGCGTGCGAATCCGTGAAGAACTGCAACTCCGAGGTGAACTGTGATCAAGGGTGCCCCGGACGCCCCCGCGTCCGGGCGGCGCAGCCGCAAGAAGCCGCCCCACATCAACCGATCCACCAGACACCCCACATCCAACGCCGACACCGATGCCCAAACTCCGCGCGACTCTAGCTGCACTCCTGCTCCTGACACCACTGGCGCTCGCAACGACAGCCGACGACTCCGAAGAAAAACCCGCTCCCAAAATCGACTCCGTCGTCACCCTCCTCGGCTTCGTCCTCGAAGCCGACGAAAACACCGCACGCGAGTGCCTCCACACCATCACCCGCGCCATCCAGAACGGCCAGGTCCCCGCCGAACGAGTCGAAGGCATCCGCGACCAACTCGCCGAGAAACTCATCCCCATCCTGCAGGACGAAGCCCACGCGCTCCGCTTCGACGTCGCCCTCCTCGCCACCGGCTGGAAGGACCCCGACGGCATCAAAGTCACCCGCAACACGCTGGCCAACGAATCCGCCGAGCAAGAACAGCGCCTCGCCGCCCTCCAGGCCCTCATCGCAGCAGAGGACGAAAACGTCCTCGATCAAGTCCGCCCGATCCTCGAAGCAGCCGACCCGAACGCCGCCGAATTCCACGCCCAGGTCCTCGCCGCCCTCGCCCGATTGAGCCGGATCGAAGTCGCGGAACTCGTCATCTCACAATTCCCCGAGATGGCCCCGCCGCTCCAGACCCGCGGCATCGAACTCCTCACCCAACGCCCCGCCTGGGCCGCCGCCCTCCTCACCGCCGTCGCCGACAAACAGATCAGCAAAGACGCCCTCAACCTCAACCAGCTCCGCCGCATCGCCTCCTTCGAAAACGAAGACCTCCAGCAGCAGTTCCAGGCAATCTACGGCGCCCTCCGCGAAGGCCGCGACCCCCAGCGCGAACAACTCGTCAACCGCATGCGCGATCTTCTAAGCGAAACCCCCGGCGACCCGCACGCCGGCGCCAAGGCCTTCAAAAAGGTCTGCGCCCAATGCCACAAGATCTACGGTGAAGGCGAAGAGGTCGGCCCCGACATCACCCGCAACGGCCGCAACAACTGGGAGCAACTCCTCTCCAACGTCTTCGACCCCTCACTCGTCATCGGCCCCGGCTACCAGGCCCGCCAACTCGTCACCACCGACGGCCGAGTCCTCACCGGCCTCCCCGTCGAAGAAAGCGACCAACGCATCATCCTCAAAGTCCAGGGCGGCAAACTCGAAACCATCCCCGCCGATCAGATCGAAGCCTACAAAGTCAGCGAACTCTCCCTCATGCCCGAGCAACTCGAAAAACTCCTCACCGAACAGGAAATCGCCGACCTAATGTCCTTCCTCGCCCTCGACAAACACCCCGACGACCCGGACGCAAAGTTTCTACCGGACGCACCGCGGTTTGAAGAGTCGGAGTGAGATCGTTTGAACGAGGTTTTGTAGAATCTCCCGTGATCTGATCGGCACGGTCGTGCAATCACGTCTCTGGCACGCACTCAGTATAGATGATGTTGGTTATTCCCGCCGGCCGAAGAGCATCTTCCAAATGACCGAATTGCGTATCCGCGACATTCCGATTGAAGGTGACAGTTACGTTCTAGGCGAAGTGATCGACTTCCAGACGGCGCTCCCCGTGGAAGTCTGCGATGGCTGCATGATTGAACGTGCGTCGCCGGCAACACAATCTTTTTTGTCTCAATTAGTGGATTCTCTACTCTTCTTGGGCGGAAACCCCTTTGAATTGGAGCGTGACCCGGAGACGAAAAAGGTTACGCCGTTGCCGCAAGTTGATTGGCGATATTTCATACTTCGCCATGCTGATGAGTACATACCTGTCGCGGTTCTAAAGGCGGCTGCCCTCATCGAGCCAAGCGTTTACCTCGGCCCGCGTTTCTCAAACGTGCGCGGAAACCGCTCGGTCGGATCTTCGCCGGGCATTCAAAACCACTACTGGAGTACACACCGTTGGTGGAATGCGGGGAAGTCAATTACAGATCAAACCGTCTCCGATTGGGGGACGATTGCGAAGCAGCTGGCACTTGTTGAGGCGGAATACCCGGAAATCGGTCGGTCAGTACACATGTTCTGGATATTGGGCGGAAACGATCCGTCCGTCGATCGTTTGACCATTCTTGGCTACTTCATAGTCATCGAGTCTCTGCTGACTCACCGTCCCGATCCAAAGGACCCCACCGACTCAATCGGACGACAAATTCGGTCAAAGATGCGGCTGCTGGGCAACAGAATGGCCTCTCCCTTGAATTATCAGGTCTTCGGGGACACGGACGTTGCGAAGATTTGGCCAGCTCTTTACGACTACCGTAGCGTGCTGGCCCATGGTGGTTCACCCGATTTTGGTAGTGGGAAGCTCAGCCGTCTCAAAGACGAAGAAACGGTGATCACGTTCCTCCAGACCGCTTGCCGCCGATTGCTTTGCCAAGCAGTAGAGGAGCCCTTGCTTTTTCTCGACCTAAAGGAATGTTGATTACAAATAGCAGCCCGGCCGGGGTGGCCGGGGCTGGACTGAGCGCAGCGAGGGAAGCCCCGGTCGCACGAGAGCACACTCATGCACTGGCAACACAGACAGCAGCGTCCGCGTGGCTACAACGAACCCGGCCATGCCCATGAATTGACGTTCTCCTGCTACGGACGATTCCCGTTTCTCTCCACAGACCGCACCTGTCAATGGCTGGCAAACGCAGTGAGTGCTGCCAGGCTGGAATCACGTGACTCACCGGGTGCCGCTGGCAGCCGTCCTGCCAGTACTCTTCGACGAAGTCAGCAGCCCCAGCTTCAATGTGCACATTCTCCGTGTGCCACATTTCTCCGACCGTAGCCCAAGTTCGCCAGTTGTCGACGTAAGTTGTTGCGGCGCAGCGTTTGGTGGGTGGATTTTTCCACTACATCAGGTTTCGGTTTGTTGCAGCGAGGACGGCAGGGTCAGGCCGAGGTGGTGCAGG
>QQVO01000048.1 GCA_003388505.1 Planctomycetota bacterium | reverse complement strand
TTGCGAGCCACTTCGAGCCTCCCTGCTCGTATGAGATGGTGGTACACCTCATAGGAATCACAGGCTCGAAGTCTTTCAACCCCAAAGCGTTAGATACAACTCGTGTGCGATATCGTGAACGGCGTTGGGGGGCACGCCGACGGCGCGGCTTGCATTCCCATCAGTCAATCAGTGGAATGCGAACGATGATGGCTGACACTCGATGCATCCCCGGCTACGGAGGCGAGATGGAAACCCGTCGAGGGAAGTGGAGTCTGTTGCTGCTGGTCGCGCTTGCGCCGCTCCTTTTCGCATCGTGTTCCGTCCAGCCATCCACAGCAGAGGCGGAGGAACCGGTCGCTCCGGCCGTAGCTGCAGCTCAATCCGCTGAGACCGTTGCGGCGGAAGGCGACTCCGGCGCCCGATTGCGGGCCGGCGAAGACTGGCCGTGGTTTCTCGGGCCGCGTCACGACGGGACGTCAGCCGAATCCGAACTGCTCGAAACCTGGCCGGAAGACGGCCCGCCGCTGGTGTGGGAGATGGAGACCGGCACGGGGTACACGGCTCCGTCCGTGCGAGGCCATCGACTCGTACTGTTTCACCGCCGGGAGGGGATCGACCCGGAGTCCGGAGAGAAGATCGGCTTCGAAGTGATTGAGTGTCTCCACGCCGCCACCGGCGACTCGCTGTGGACGTATCGATATCCGACGGCGTTCCAGGATCCCTACGGTTACAACAACGGCCCGCGCTGTACGCCCCTGCTGACCGAGACGCACTGCTACACATTCGGGGCGGAAGGCAAGCTGGCGTGCATCACGCTGGACGAGGGGAGGGAAGTCTGGAAGCGCGATCTTCACGCCGAGATGGACATTCCAGACGGATTTTTCGGCGTGGGTGCGACGCCGATTCTGGAGGACGACATTCTCATCGTCGCCGCCGGCGGTCAGCCGAATTCGGGTGTAATCGGCGTCGATGCTGCGACCGGCAAGACGCTGTGGGAGAACGTCGGCAAGTCCACATGGGACGGGGCAAAAACCGATTCCCGGCTGCGTCCCACCTATGAATGGACGGGCGAGGAGATGGTGGTCAGTTATTCGTCTCCCATCGCCGCGACGATTCACGGGAAGCGGCATGTGCTGTGCCTGATGCGGCAGGGTCTGGTGTCGCTCGATCCGAAGACGGGCGAAGAGTATTTTCACTACTGGTTCAGTTCCGACTCTTACGAATCGGTCAATGCCGCCCGGCCGGTGGTGGTGGACGATACCATCATGCTCTCGGCGGCCTACAAGGTCGGATCGGTTTTGCTGCGGGTCGCGGAGGACGGCAAATCGGTGACCGAAGTCTGGAGAGACAAGCGAAACCTGTTGACCCACTGGTCGACCGCGATTCATCACGAGGGCTACTATTACGGTTTCAGCGGACGGCACGACTACGAGGCGACGCTTCGATCGATCGACGCCGAGACAGGCGAAGTCGTGATGCAGACTGACGGCTGGGGAAGGCCGTTCACCGATTTGAGGCAGGTCGGACGTGACCAGTACCGGGACGTCGTCAACAACACGATCATTCCGACGCCGTTCTACGGACGGGGCTCGAAGATCCAGACAGGTGATCGGTTCATCGTGCTTTCGGAATTCGGCCTGCTGGCCCTGGTCGAGGCGACGCCGGACAAGTGGGAGGAAGTGTGCCGCTTCAAACCTCCGCAGATGCATTATCCGAGTTGGACGGCGCCCGTCCTCTCGCGGGGTTACCTGTACCTGCGGTGCGAGGACGTCTTGCTCTGTTACGACCTCAGACCTCCGGGCTCCTGACTGGGAATCGGACCCCGGCCCGGGCGAAACACTCTGGTTCCGACCGAGACACTGTCATGTCGCGTGTCTGTCTGATGCTGGCCCGCTTGACGCTCTCCGCCTGGGTGGGAGCCGCGACGTTGTTCGTGATGAACGGTGTTCGCGAGGTGACGTCGACCGATTTCGATTCCCTGACGCGCGACCGCCTCGTGGCGCTGCGTTTTCCCGGATACTACCAGTTCGGTTTCGTCTTGTTGGGGGTTGCGTTGCTTTGCCTGCTAGCGGCCCTGAGCGGGCGGGTCTTGCCGCGCGTGCGGCACGCGGCCGTCATCCTGCTGGCGGGAGCCTCGCTGGCGGTGATGGTTCTTGACTACACGAACGTCTACCGGCCTCTGGAAGCGATGATCACGCCGGCCGGCCAGGCCCGCCCGATGGAGTTCACCGCGCTCCACGAGCAATCGAAACGGATCAATTCCGTGCATGTGGGACTGTGTCTGTGCGCGGCGATTCTCGTTTGCTGGCCCGCGCCCGGCGGCAGACAGGCGGGGTCTGAGACGAACGACGGTTGACCGGACTGTTCGTTCCGCGCCGTATTCGGTGTATGATCTCCGCCGGAGGGCACCCATTATGATCTGCGTCACCGTTACGCCGTCGTCTCGTCAACTGGCGAAAGTCGATCTGCTGAACGCCGCGAAGTACGGCGACGTGATTGAGCTGTGCCTCGATCATCTGACGAAAGAGCCGGACGTCAAGGACCTGATCTCGGCGGTCAGCAAGCCGGTGATCATCTCCTGCCGCCGCAAGCAGGACGGGGGCGCGTGGGAGGGGAGCGAGGAAGCTCGGCTGACGCTCTTGCGGCGAGCGATCGTGGCCGGGCCGGCCTATATTGAACTCGACTTCGACGTCGCGCCGGGCATTCCCCGGTTCGGCGACACGAAACGGATCATCAGCTTTACGCGGCTCGACCGCCCGGAACACGACATTGAGGGCGTTTTCGACGAGGCATCGAACCAGCAGGCGGACGTGGTGAAGTTCACCTGGCCGACTCCGACGCTGGATGACGCCTGGCCTCTCTTGCGGGCGGTCAGCGGGAAGCGGCCTTTACCGATCGTCGGTCTGGGACTGGGCCGCGCGGACTTGACGTTCTCTCTGCTGGGACGCAAGTACGGGTCGCCCTGGATCTATGCGGCGCTGGAACGCGGAATGGAAGCGTTTGAAGGGCAGGCGACCGTGTTTGAACTGGACGAGGTCTACCACTGGCGCGACATTGACAAGTCGACGACGTTTGTTGCCGTCGCGGGGTTCGGCGACAGTCAGACGATGACGACGCGGGTGCTCAACGCCGGCTTTACGCATCTGGGGATGAACGTCCGCTGCCTGCCGATTGAGATCGGCGAGATCGGGCAGTTGCGGAAGATGCTGGACGCTCTGAAGGTGCGGGCGATTATCGCCGGCAGCGGAATGGGGACAAGACTGCATGCGCTCGCGGACGAGGTGGACGAATCTGACCCGCGGAGCGGTTATACCGACCTGCTGCTGAAGCGATCGAGCGGGCAGTGGCGGGGATACAATTCGATCTGGTGGAGCGGCCTGAAAGCGCTCGAAGCGAAGCTGGGGGAGGGTGGATTTCCGCTGGAGCGGCGGAACGTGCTCGTTCTGGGGACCGGCGGCGCAGCGCGGGCCCTGGTCTTCGCCTGTCAGCAGAGAAAGGGACTCGTCAGCATCTCGGGGCCGCGCGACGCCCAGGCGCAGCAGGTTGCGAATCAACTCGGGTGCCGGTTCGTGCCGTTCCACAATGTGTACGACACTCTCTTTGACGTAGTGGTGATCGCGGACCCCGACCTTCGATGTGGCGTTCAGCAGGGCTGCGTGAATCCGTCACTGTTCCGATCGACGATGACGGTGCTCGACGTGAGCGATCCGCCGGCGGCACATCCGCTGCTGGAAGAAGCCCGTGAGCGCGAGTGCCGAGTGGTTGAACCAGTTGAGGTCTTCACCGGTCAGGCGGGGGCTCAATTCAAAGCGATCACCCGCGAAGAGTTGCCCGCGTCTGCCGCCGCGATTGCGGACGCGGCAGAATGAATCCGCTGAGTTGCAGGGGGGTGATGCTGCTCCGGCGTGTGGATCAGAAGATCGCCGTATCGCGCTCGATTTCGCAGGCCGACTCGCCCTCTTCCGGGACGATCCGGGGTCGTGAGCCGACTCCTGACGCGATTGAGAACGCCCGATTGCGACCGGCCCGTTTCGCGGCGTAGAGCGCCTTGTCGGCCTGTTCCAGCATCGACTCGACCGTCGACTCGGCGTCGACTCGTTCGATCGATGCGACGCCGATCGACAGCGTCGGACGGAGCGTGAGTTCTCGGGGAACCGGCATGCGGCGCACGGCATTCTGAATGCGGTGGACTGGAATATGCACCGCCTCCGGACCGCATTCGCAACACAGGGCAACGAACTCGTCCCCGGCGAACCGGGCCGCCAGATCGTAGGAACGCACGCTGCCGTGAATCGCCGCGGCGATGGAGTTCAATACCGCATCGCCGACAGCATGCCCGCCCTGGTCGTTGATCTGTTTGAAGTCGTCGACATCGGCCAGAATGACCGTCAGCGGTTTGCGGGTCCGCCGTGCGCGGGCCAGTTCACACTCGAACGACCGCAGGAATGTAAGCCGCGTGACGAGACCTGTGAGTGAATCCCGTGCGATTCGCGACAGAAACGGGGCGAGAGACTTCCAGCTCAGCAGGATGTCGTCGTCGGTGGCGACGGCGTGGAGGCGGCCGCCGTAAACGAACGAGGTGCAATCCCGGGCCTCGGGCGCCGCCTCGACCGCGCGGGCGGACTCGTCGTGATGGCCGCCGCCCGAGAGGGAGACCGGAAGAATCGATTCAATGGGCCGGCCGGCCCACTTCAGACGTTCGACGTCGTCGGAAGCATAAGTGCGTTGCAGCAGTTCTTCCGTTGAAATCACTCCCGCCGGTGATCCATCGGAGTTGACGACCAGGACAAAGGACGGTCCGTCGAGGTCGATCTGCGCGACGACTTCCTCCAGCGACGTTCCGCTGCGGACGATGCTGCGCGCGCCGCGCACCTCGTCTCCGGACGTGAGTCGGGAGGAAAACGTCTGCATCAGTGGGAGCCCGTCTTGAGGACGTTGATTGCTTCAGCGGCTTGGGAATTCTCGGGCGACGCGTCGGGCGCGGACCGCGGTCCGGTGCGCTACGGACGCCCGACTACCCTAGGTCACAGGTGTTTCGGAGCCTGACTGATTCGGTGCCACAGCCGGTTGCATCCGGAAGGATGCTCCGGTTGTCCGGAATGGCGCGGATTCGCCGGTTGCGTCGTACGACGGTCCGGCGTGTTCGAACGCGGACCGTTTGAACTCAGCGAGTTTCGCGGGATTTGACTCGCTTCGTGAATGACATAGGCTTTGTCTGCCCTTGGACAGGCGGCGCCCGTCCGAATGGTCCGCGACCTTGATGGACACTCCGATGCCGACTGATGAACTCGAACGGATCGCCAGCACCATGGACTCACCGGCCGCCCGCGGGGAATCGCCGCAACAGGAGCGTTACAGCCAGGACGCGGTCGTTCGCATCATGCGGGCGATGAGCAGCACGATCGACGCGCGAGATGCGTATACGTGCGGGCACAGCCAGCGGGTTGGTCAGACTGCTGCTGAGATCGGATCGTGGATGGGGCTGAACGCCGAAGAATGCGAGCAGCTTTATCTCACGGGACTCCTGCATGACATCGGCAAGATCGGTGTTCCGGACAGCGTCCTGCTCAAGACAGGCCGCCTGACGGACGAGGAGTTCGAACTGATCAAGATGCATCCGGAGATCGGGCATCGAATCATCGCGCCGATCGCGGAACTGGCATTCACACTTCCCGGAATCCTGCACCATCACGAGCGCGTCGACGGCCGGGGCTATCCGCACGGCTTGTGCGACGAGGCGATCCATCAATCGGCTCGGATTCTCGCCGTCGCCGACGCCTACGACGCGATGACGAGCAGCCGCACTTATCGCGCCGCCATGACGCCGCAGAAGGCGCGGCAAATCCTCGCCGAGGGGGCCGGAACTCAGTGGGATGCGGACGTTGTGGGAGCATTTGCAGAATTTCAGGATTCCCGGAATTCCGAATTGGAGGGGTCGGAACCCTCCCTGGAAGACCAGGCGGTTTCGCAAAGTGCGTCGATCTTTGACGACGATGACGAACCCGACCGCACGCGGTGGCAGAACGAATCGATGATGATCCTCGATCGCCGGATCGACAGCCCCTTCGAGGCGACGGAAATCCTCGCGAGGTCGCGTTAGGCGCAGAACGCACCCCTGTGCGGCGGCCAGGTCTCTTGTTCCGGGCTGGGTACTCGTCCACAATCTCCCGAGTCGGCCAGCGGCTGCGGTGATCTGGTTCGCAAAGCTGCGGTCCCGTCGCAAGCCGCCGTTCTTCGGGAGAGGTGTGAAATGGCAAACGGATCGGCCGTAGCAACCTTCGGAGGAGGTTGTTTCTGGTGCACCGAGGCAGTGTTTCTGCAAATGCGGGGAGTCCAGTCGGTCGTCTCCGGTTACAGCGGCGGCTCGGCGCCGAACCCGACCTACGAACAGGTCTGTTCCAAGCAGACCGGCCACGCCGAGGTGATCCAGATCACTTACGATCCCGAAGTGGTCTCATTCGCTGAACTGCTGGACGTCTTCTTCCACACACATGATCCGACGACAGTGGATCGGCAGGGGAATGACGTCGGCCCGCAGTATCGTTCGGTCATTTTCTACCATGACGAGCAGCAGCGGGAGGTCGCCGAGGCGGTGAAGGCGGAACTCGATCAGTCGGGCCGATTCGACGGTCCGATCGTCACATCGATCGAGCCCTTATCGGAATTCTATCCGGCCGAAGACTACCATCAGGATTACTTCGCGCGGAATCCCCGGCAGCCGTACTGCGCCATGGTCGTGGCGCCGAAAGTCGAAAAGGCGCGAACGCTGTATTCCGGCCGGTTGATCGATTCCTGAGCCATTCCATACGGCAGCGGTCGGGGTGCATTCCGGCAGACTGCCGGGCGGCAGCGTCGACGTTGAAAACCGCCGTGTCTCATCTATGATGAATCTGTGACCGGTCCTGCCTGAGCCAGCCGGTCGACTGTGGGGCACCGGCGGCGCGGCAGACCGCGCTGCGCGTCCTCTGCAGATCGTTCCCGCCTCAACAGCCCGCAGCCTGAGCGGTCCAGGTGTGCGGAGCCGGCATGCCCGATGATCCTTCCCTGATCGCCGCGCTGCTGAGTTTCCCTGATTGACGAAAGGTCCGTCCGTGAGCGCCAACCTCGAGCAATTGACGACTGACGCGCGTAAGCGACTCGACGAACAAACGGTGCGGATTACGAAGTTGCACTTCGACCCGCAGGAGGGCGCGCCGTACTGGCTCGAGCAGGCCGCCGGCTACGATTTCGACCCGCTCAAGGACGTCAACTGCTTTGACGACCTCAAGAAGTTCCCCCTGTTTGAAGACGATGCGCTGCGGGGAGGCCCGGTGACCCGGTTCCTGCCCAAGAAGTGGCATTCGGAACCACGGTATGTCTTCGAGACGGGAGGAACGACCGGCGTTCCCAAGAGCCGGTGCGTGGTGCGGGACCATTGGATTGACTACGAGGAGTTCTCGAAGACCCTGCCCGACGACAAATTCCCACCCGGCTCAAACTGGCTGATGCTCGGCCCGTCAGGCCCGCGGCGCTTGCGATTGGCGGTCGAGCATCTCTGCCAGCATCGGGGAGGGATCTGCTTCTGCGTCGACCTCGATCCACGATGGGTGGTCAAACTGCTGAAGAAAGGCGACGTGCAGGGCGCGAAGGAGTACGCCGACCACGTCATCGACCAGGCGGAGACCGTTCTCTCCGCAGGCCACGACGTCAAATGCATGTTCGCCACGCCCAAGTTGCTGGAAGCGCTGGCGTTGCGGTTGATCGACAAAGGCTCGTCGATCGCGGAAGCCGGCATCACGGGCATCTTTGCCGGCGGGACCGAGTTCACTCCACAATGGTACCGGTTCTGCAAAGAAGAACTGCTCGGCCCGGACGTGTACATCACGCCGACCTACGGCAACACGCTGATGGGGCTCGCCTGCGGCAAGCCGTTTGATCCGGCCGACAACTACAAGATCACCTACTATGCGCCGCAGCCGAGAGCCGTGGTGGAGGTCGTGGAATTCGACGACTACTCGAAGGTGGTCGACTACGGCGAGACCGGGCGTGTGAAGCTGTATACGCTCACCGAAGAACTCTTCATTCCCGGCTTCATGGAACGCGACGAAGGGGAACGCGAACCGCCCCACGAAAAATACCCGTGGGACGGCGTCAGCGGCACCCGCCCCTTCCACGAACTCGCCAAAGCCACCACCGTCGGCGTTTACTGACGTTCAACGCAAAGACGCAAAGTCGCGCAAAGGTTGCGAGTACGAGAATCAACTCATCATGATGCACCAGAATGACTGAGAATGAGTTGAGTCACGTGATTATCGGGGCCGCCATCGAGGTCCACAGGGAGTTGGGAGGACCAGGTCTGCTGGAGGGAGTCTACGAAGAGGCATTGTGTGCAGAGCTGGATCTGCGACGTATTCCGGTTCGAAGGCAGGTCGAAGTTCCTGTGATCTACAAGGGACGACGTCTCGAAAGGACATACCGTCTCGATGTTTTGGTGGCGGAACTCGTGATCGTTGAAGTGAAAGCGGTCGAGTCAATTCATTCTATTCATCAGGCTCAGTTGCTCACTGAATTGCGAATTACGAACAAGAAACTGGGTCTGCTGATCAATTTCGGCCAGCAGACCGTCAAAGAAGGCGTCAAACGAGTCATCAACGGCCTGTAGGCCGAACCAAAATCCTTTGCGCCCCTTTGTGCTCTTTGCGTCTTTGCGTTCAAAAACAAGAAAGGAACAGACCCATGATCGAGATTCCCGTCATTCGCTGGGGGCAGCCGTATGAGTCGATGGACAAGGAGCCGGTTGTCCACTTCGAGAGCGGCGAGGAACTCGCTGTGGTCCACCAGGCCAATGGCGGACTGATCAAGATGGACATGCGCAAGGCCGACAAGGCCCGCGACATCCTCCGCCAGTTCTCCGTCGAAGACCTGTGCGACATGGCCGGCAAGGCGGCCGAGTTCTACATGGAAGGCACGCTGCCGCTCGGCTCCGGGACGCAGAGTCCGCAGGACTTCTGCAAGATGCAGTCGGCCACGACTGGTCTTCCGGAGCACATGTGCGCCGGCAACATGCGGAAGAACGCATACGTTCTCCAGCATATGAAGGACGTGCTGCAGGCCCTTACCCGGCGGTTGCCGTTCGAGATTCTTACGCAAGGTTACGGAACGGAACCCGGCGGCGAGGTGATGATGAGCTACCAGGCGAACACCAACGTGGTGGGGATGGTGCTCCCGTCGAACTCGCCGGGCGTTCACACGCTGTGGATGCCGGTCATCCCGCTGCAGATCGGGCTGGTGTTGAAGCCGGGCCCGCAGGAACCGTGGACTCCGTACCGGATGTATGAGGCGTTTGCGCAGGCCGGCGTGCCGCGGGAAGTGATGTCGATCTATCCCGGCGGTCCCGAATGCGGCGCCGCAGTGCTCGAGACCTGCAACAGGGCGATGATTTTCGGCGGAACGGCGACCGTCGAGCGGTATCACGGCGATCCGCGGGTGCAGGCGCATGGACCTGGTTTTTCCAAGATTCTTCTCGGTGACGACATGGTCGACGACTGGGAGAAGCACCTCGACCTGATGTTCGACTCGATTTACGTCAACAGCGGACGAAGCTGCATCTCGTGTTCGGGCATCTGGGCCAGCCGTCACACGGAGGAGATTGCCGACGCCCTCGCTCAGCGCCTCGGGCCGATCGAGCCGAAGCCGATGAGCGACCCCGATGCGGGGCTGGCGGCGTTCACCATTCCCGGCGCGGCTGAGGCGATGCACAACCAGATCGAGGAGAAACTCTCCGAGCCGGGCGTCACCGAGGTCACCGCGAAATACCGCACCGGCGACCGCTGGGTGCATCACGAGCGGCACGATTTTCTGCGTCCCACCCTCATTCACTCCGAATCGCCGGATGCGTTTCTGGCGAACACCGAGTACATGTTCCCGTTCGCCTCGGTCGTCCAGTGCCCGCAGGAACAAATGCTCAGCAAGATCGGCGGCACGCTGGTCGCAAGCTGCATCACCAAAGACAAAGACTGGTCCCGCCAGTTGCTCGACGCAACCAATATCGACCGGTTGAACATCGGCGAGGTCAAGACAATCCAGCTTCACTGGATGCAGCCCCATGAAGGCAACATCATCGACTTCCTGTTCCGCAATCGCGCGTTTCAGAACAGCCCGCCGCCTGCCCATTGATTGCCGCGAAAGAATGAACTAACTCTGCGGCGTGAAGCAGTCGCGACATGGACATCTCGGGCGTCAAACTGGAGGGACGGGCTGCCCTGGTGACCGGCGCGGGAGTCGGCATCGGTCGCGCTGCTGCGGAGGCGCTGGCAGCTTGCGGTGCGTTTGTCGGGGTTCATTACCACGCCAGCCAGTCGGGTGCGGAAGAGACTCTGGCGCGAGTGCGGGAGGTCGGCGGGGACGGCTTGCTAATCCAGGCCGATCTGACTGCGCCGGAACAGTGCCGGCAACTGGTCGATCAGTTTGTGGAACGGGCGGGGCGACTCGACATCCTGGTGAACAACGCCGGATCGCCGGTCGAACGGGTGCGGATGGAAGACTGCCCGCTGGAAACATGGGAGCAGCTCATCTCGGTCAACCTGACCAGCGCGTTTCTTGTCACACAGCGCGCGATCCCGCATCTGCGAGCGTCGGGGAACGGGGTGATTGTCAACAATCTCTCGCTGTCGGTGCAGACGGGCGGCGCCAACGGCGCGGGGCCGTATGCGATCGCCAAAGGCGGACTGCAGGTGATGACGCGAACGTTGGCCCGCGAACTTGCGCCCGAAGTACGGACGAACGCCATCATGCCCGGAGTCATTGAGACCCGTCACCACGAAATGTTTAGGAGTCCGGAGCGGATGGAACAGTACCGTCAGGAGACCCCGCTTGGCCGCAACGGTCAGGCCGAGGAGGTCGCTGCTGCGATTGCGTTCCTCGCCAGCGACGCCGCCCGGTTCATCAACGGCGCCACGCTGGACATCAACGGGGGGCGATTTCTGCGATAGACCGGAGTGATCGCAAGTCGAGTCGTCGTATCCTCGGCTGGTATGGCCCTGAGAGTCTTCCGAATTAACACATTCGCAACTTGCGCGCCTGTTGTACGAACGTCATTCGACTCTGTCTGGTTGTGGCCAACCAGCCAGGCTGGCTCATTGCTTCGGGGGCTCGCCTGAGAATGTCACTCGGCCGAAGCGATGCGGGGTGTGGAATGACGGCACGTCGGTGTCCGCGCGCGACCACTGGCTGTATTGCAGGTTCGTGTCGCCGCCGTGCCGGTTGAGATTGAGGTTCCACTGGTCACCGGGTTCCGGTGGGGTGTGATTCGCCACCTCGGAAAAGTTGTCGAACGGGATGGCGACTTCGGCAATCCAGAGCTTGTCGGTGTCGGAGTCGTCGTTGAGCGTACCGACGTATCGGCCGGCGATTCTGACGCCCTCGGCGTCCCACTTCGGCGCCTTGGGCTCTTTCGGACCGTTGGGGCGATGGTTGTCGACCCAAGCTCCCAGGACGTTCCACTCGATGTTGAAGTAGACATTCGGCTTGTCGACATTGGGAGCGACCATCACTTCGAAGCAGTCGTCCTTGGCCACCGGCCCGTCGTGCTCTTCGCAACGGGCCGTGATCCAGGCGTCTTCGCAGACATGAGCGACGTAGAGGTACTCGTCGTCCCAGAGCATCCGCGCGACGGTGGGCTCTTTCCTGCCCTCCTTGTACCAGGTGAAGTGAAAGTCGCGAATCTCCGGCGCTGCTTCCCAGACGGGTTCATCCAGTTTCCCGTCAATCCTGATTGGTGAATTCGCGCGGTGGATGGTGTACTCGGGTGGCTCGAAAGGCTCGCCGTCGTCCGCAAACGTCACGGCCCCTTGGCACACTACGTAAAGGAGGCATGTCAACATGCTGTTCAATTTCACAACCAGGCTCCGGGTGCAGGCGTGTAACGGGTTTTGCATCGACAATTGGCGATAACGGGCATTCGATGGAGGCATCATGGTTTCCGCATAGTCCTGAATGCCATGTCTCATGCCAGAATCCCCTCGACCGGCGCGTGCTCCTCGACACCGGTGAGCCGGTAATCGAGTCCCTGAAAGCGGTAGCTGAGCCGGCGATGATCGAAGCCGAGCAGGTGCAGGATCGTGGCGTTCAGGTCGTGCACGTGAACGCCGCGCGACTCGCGGTCGACGATGTTGTAGCACCAGTCGTCTGTTTCGCCGTACGAGATTCCGGATTTAACGCCGCCGCCGGCCAGCCAGATGGAAAAACAGCGCGGGTGGTGGTCGCGGCCGTAGTTGTCGCCCGATCCCTGTTTGTAGACGGTCCGACCAAACTCGCCCCCCCACACAACGAGCGTGTCGTCCAGCATTCCGCGGGCCTTGAGGTCCAACACCAGTGCGGCCGATCCCTGGTCGACTTCTTTCGCGATGAGGGGATGCCGCTGCGGCAGCCCGCCGTGGTGATCCCAGCCTCGATGGTAAATCTGGATGAACCGCACTCCGCGCTCGGCAAGCCGTCGGGCCAGCAGACAATTGGCGGCATGCGTGCCGGGAATCTGAGCATCGGAACCGTACAGGTCGAACGTGCTCTGAGGTTCATCCGACGTATCAGTCAGTTCGGGGACCGACATCTGCATCCGATACGCCATCTCGTAAGCGGCAATCCGCGTGTCGATCTCGGGATCTCCGACCTCGTCTCGTCGCAACTGATTGAGCTTCGCGATTCCGTCGAGCAATCGCCGCTTGTCGTCAAGACTCGCTGCGGTCGGGTCGTTGAGATACAGCACGGGATCGCCGGAACTCCGCAACTTCACGCCCTGGTGATTCGACGGCAGAAACGCGCTGCCCCACAACCGGGCGTAGAGCGGCTGCGCCTGGGGGTCCGAATTCTTGTCGAGCAGGACGACATACGCCGGAAGGCTGGCGCTCTCACTCCCCAGCCCGTAGCTCACCCAGGCGCCCAGACTCGGCCGGCCCGGTTGCTGATGTCCAGTCTGAAAGAACGTGATGGCCGGGTCGTGATTGATCGCCTCGGTGTACATCGACTTGATGATGCAGATGTCGTCGGCGATCTTCCCATGCCACGGCAAAAGGTCGCTGATCCACTGCCCGGATTCGCCATGTTGGCGGAACGGCAGAAACGACTTGGCAGCCGGGAATGAACTCTGGCCCGCCGTCATCCCTGTGAGGCGCTGTCCGCCGCGAATCGAATCCGGAAGTTCCTGTCCGTCCAGTTCGTCCAGCGACGGCTTATAGTCGAACGTATCAATCTGCGACGGAGCGCCGGACTGGCACAGGTAGATCACCCGTTGCACACGCGGCGCGAAGTGCGTTGGACCGGGTCGGCCCGGTGAGTATCCGGGACCGTTGTTCTCGGCGAGACTCGATTCCGCTCGAGCCCCGTCACCGTCGACGAGAGACGCGAGCGCCGCCGCACCGATTCCGGTGATGCTGCGACCGAGAAAGTGCCGCCGCGTGGTCCACAGGTTTGCATCGAGAAAGGGATGCATCAGTTCTCACATCTTCCCTAACCGACCGGCGATCGGTGTGGCTTACGGTTTGGTGATAAACTCGCTCGTGTTGAGCAGGATTCTCGCGACCGTCGTCCAGGCGGCCAGTTCTGCGGCATCGATGCGGGTGTCGACCTGGGAATCGCCGACTGCCAGCAGTGCGGCGGCCGAGTCGGGATCGGATTGGTAGTCAGCCAGTCGCTGGTTGAAGATCGCGGTCAACACGTTTGCTTCTTCGTCGCTCGGAAGGCGCGCGGTGACGCGCTCGAATCCGGCGGCGATCCGCGTCTCCGTCGAATCGCCTTCGGCCAGCATGCGCTCTGCCAGATGCCGGGCGGCCTCCACGAATTGCGGATCGTGCAGGAGCACAAACGCCTGCAGCGGCGTGTTGGTGCTGGATCGGCGGACCACACAGTATTCTCGCTCGGGCGCGTCGAACGTCGCCATGGAAGGGGGCGGCACCGTCCGCTTCCAGAATGTGTAGAGGCTGCGGCGATACAGCGCCTCGCCGCTATCCTGCTCATAGGTTCGCGAATATCCCGGGCGGTTGTTGATTTCCTGCCACAGGCCGGAGGGGTGGTAGGGAAAAACGCTCGGCCCTCCCACACGATCGCTGAGCAGGCCGCTCACTGCCAGCGCGGAATCCCGAATCACTTCCGCCTCCAAACGGCCCCGCGGGCCTCGAGCCAGCAACCGGTTTTGCGGATCGCGCTCCAGCAGTTCCTCGTTGACGCGCGACGACTGCCGATAGGTTGCCGACAGGACGATCAGCTTGTGTAGCGCCTTGACGTCCCAGCCGGACTCCATGAACTCGACCGCCAGCCAGTCGAGCAATTCGGGATGGGTCGGCCATTCTCCCTGCGACCCGAAGTCCTCGACCGTGGCGACGATCCCCGTTCCGAACAACCTCTGCCAGAAGCGGTTCACCGCGACGCGGGCCGTGAGCGGATTCTCGGGCGAAACCATCCACTGGGCGAGTCCCAGCCGATTCGGCGGCGCGCCCTCCGGCATGGGCGGGAGAATGTCCGGTGTGTGAGCCTGCACGGCCTCTCGCGGCTTGTCGTACTCGCCACGGAACAGAATATGAGTGGTTCGGGGCTCCGGAAGTTCGGCCATCACCATTGTGCCGGGCGCGGCTGCGGCCACTTGGCGCTGCCGGCGGAGGTCTTGCACTTTGCTCAGAGCATCCCGCTGGGCGTCTGATCCGAATCTGTCGATCAGATAATGCGTCAACCGCTCCGATTGAGCAGCAGTCCGTTGCGAAGAGTGGAGAGAAACGATCTCCGCGACGTCCACCGGCACTTCGTGCAACGGACGATCCGCGAGCGAGATGCGGAACCGCCCGATGTGATGGCTCCCGCCCCAGGCAAAGTGTAATCGGATGCGAAGCGAAGCGTCCTTTGGGGTAGCGAGCGGTTCGGCCGGTCTGAAGACTGCGACCCGGTCTTCATGTTTCGTATTGCCGTCGACCGCCCAACCGCCGCGATCAATCTTGCCGTCGATCGCGGCTGCGATGTCGTAGCTCGCCTGCGAGTAATCCGCTTCGGCTGCTGTGATGGGGACCGGTTGCCACTCGCCGTTGTCGAGCAACGCGAGATCGAATTCGCTCAGCACGAAATTGCCGTTCGATCCCCGTCCGGTCGAGTTGTTGACCATCGATTCATGGGTCAGCGCCTCCAAGCGCACAGCGTGCAGCGCCGCGACGGTTGGTTTGAGAACCAGTTCGTAGACGTCCGTTTCGGATTTCTCGCCCGTCACCAGCAGGCTTTGATCGGGCAGGGGTTCGAACTCGGCCCCACCTTGGGAGTGTCGCGCCACAGGGACAATGACCGACCACTGGGTGGCGACTTCCTCGTTCAGTCGCTCTTCCCACGCCACGAGTTCCTGAGTGAGAGAAGCCGCTTGCTGATTGAGCGCATCCTCCGCCGCGGCAAGTTCAGCGTCGATCCGCTCGATCTTGCGGGTCATCAACGGCGAAGGCGCCGCGAGCTTGGGGTCGAATCCGTTCAGGCCGCGCTCCGGAACCTGATTGAAGAAGGCGAACAATCCGTAGAAGTCGCGCTGGGTGAACGGATCGTACTTGTGGTCGTGGCAACGGCCGCAGGTCATCGTGAGCCCCAGCCAGACGGTCAAGGTCGTCACGACGCGGTCGACGACGTACTCCGTGCGGTACTCCTCATCGATGACGCCCCCTTCGATCGTAATCGGATGATTGCGGTGAAACCCCGTCGCCAATCGCGTCTGGTCGGTCGCATCGGGCAGAAGGTCTCCTGCGATCTGCTCGATTGTGAACCGGTCGAACGGCATGTTCACGTCGAATGCGTGGATGACCCAATCGCGCCAGACCCACTGTTCCCGCTCGAGGTCGTATTGGTAACCGTTGGTGTCGGCGTAGCGGGCCGCGTCGAGCCAGCGGCGTGCCATGTGTTCCGCGTAGGCGGTCGATCCCAGCAGGCGATCCACGACTTTCTCGAACGCATTTTCCGATTCGTCTTGGACGAACGCGGCGATTTCTTCGGGCGTCGGCGGCAGTCCGGTCAAATCCAGCGAGACGCGGCGAATCAGCGTCCGCCGGTCCGCCTCCGGAGAAGGCTCAAGTCCCTCCTGTTTCAGGCGCCGGAGCACGAATCGATCAATGGCGTTTTCCGTCCACCCGTCGCGTTCGACGTCGGGAAGCTGTGGCCGCACGGGCGGCACGAACGCCCAGTGCCCTTCATACTCTGCCCCTTCGGTGATCCAGCGGCGAAGGACGTCGATCTCCGCTTCAGTGAGCGGCTTGCGGCCCGACTCGGGCGGCGGCATTCGCAGATCGGGATCATCGCTGGTGATTCTGGCGAGCAGTTCACTTTCGTCCGGCTTTCCCGGCACAACGGCGGCCGCCACCGCGCTCTCTCGCTGATCGAGGCGCAGATCGGCTTGCCGTTGATTCTCGTCAGGGCCGTGGCACAGAAAGCAGCGGTCCGAGAGAATCGGCCGAACGTCGCGATTGAATTTGATCGAGCGCTCGTCTGCGGCCGAACTACACCGCGCGGCGAACGTCAGCCCGATGAGCAGGAGATAGCAACAGCGTTCCAATTGTGAGCGCAGCACGATGTCAGCCACTGGTTGGGATTCGGAACCTTTTCAGGATCGATGATCGGGCTTTCAAGATCAAGCAGCGAGCCGATGGTCGGCGACGATCTCGGAAGACAGGCCCGGTCTCGGCGCGTTATCATTCAGGCGCGGTGACCTCCGGCGGGCGTTCCGACGGGGCTCGCAGCACGCCGGTGCCCGGTTTTCTTGTGATGAGGAGTCGACATGACCCGCTGCACGATCCTGGCTGCCGTCATTTCAACGTTCTTGTTCAGTTCGTCGCGGGGACAGGAGCGACCGGGCACCGTCATCTTCGTCGCCGATGCGGAGAATGGAGAACTCGAACAGACGATCGCTCTCCCGGCGTTCCCCAACATTTTTTCGCCCGAAATCCGGCCGGACGGCCGGTACGTGGCGATGGACGGGTGGCGAGCGGGCGAAACACTGACCGACGCCCATGTGCTGATTGTGGAGCTGAAGACGGGAGAGCTGACGGACCTTGGAAAGGGAGCGATGCCGTCGTGGTCTGCCGACGGGAGGTGGGTCGCCATCTCCAAATATCAGCCGGATGGGGGTGTGTTTGTGCGCTCCGTCGACGGCGATGAAGAACGGTTAGTCGACCGCGACGGTTGGGGCATCCAATGGTCTCCCGATGGGAAGCAGTTGGCCTACGCCCGCGACGGCAATCTGGTGGTCTATAATCTCGCGGCCGAGACCGCGTTCGAAATCTTCGATCGGTCGAACCTGCCATACTCGTACATCTACTGGAACTGTAAGTGGTCGCCGGATTCTGAGCGGATCTGCTTCAAGGGGAGGCGTACCGACGGGACGCTCGAAGTCGCAATCGCCACGCTGGCCGATGAGGGCGTTCAACTGACGGCGCGTTGCCCGGCGGACAATGTTGCCGAGGACGTCGCCTGGCATCCATTCAAGCCGATGATTCTGATTCCACAACCGGACGCGGAAATCGGGCGATTGCAGATGTTCGCATTCGACCCGGACGGCTCTGATCCGCCGACGCGGTGGGACCGTCAACCGGCCGACCGGCACAATGGCGGCATGTCCTTCTCGCGCGACGGGGAACGAATCGTCTACATGAGTGCTGACTGAAGTCGCCGCATCCGCAACGATTCACTCCATTCGTACGAACCGACCAGACGGGAATCGCATCCATGAAGTTTCTGGGATTCATCCTGCTTGTCGCTCTCGCTGGTCGAGCGCTCGCGGAGGACAGGCCTCCGAATCTCGTGCTCATCCTGACCGACAACCACGGTCCGTGGACGCTCGGCTGCTACGGCAATCCGGATATTCGCACGCCGCACATCGATCGCATGGCGGAAGAGGGAACGCTGTTTACGCGGGCGTTCGCCAACAACGCCGTCTGCTCTCCCACCCGCGCCACGCTGCTCACCGGGTTGATGCCGTGTCAGCACGGCGTCCACCGTTATCTCGGCGCCCAACCGCAAACCGGCCCCAACGCCTACAACATGCTGGAAGAATTCGACACGCTGCCCAGCATTCTCGTGGACGCCGGCTATGCGGCCGGACTCAGCGGCAAGTGGCATCTCGGCGGAAACGTGCAGCCGCAGGAAGGGTTTTCGCTCTGGGTCACCAAGCCCCACGGTTCCAGCGCCGGGTTTTACGATCAGAAGATCATCGAAGACGGGAAGATCCGGATCGAGCCGACCTATCTGACGGAATTCTGGACCGACCTTGCGGTCCGCTTTATCGAACAGAATGCAGACCATCCGTTCTTTCTGTTTCTCGCCTACAACGGCCCGTACGGTCTCGGTGGGGCGATGCGCGAACCGATCCGGAATCGTCATCGCGAGTACTACGAGAACCACGATTTGCCGTCCTTTCCGCGAACCGAGCCGCAGCCGTGGAACTACAACTACGGAGAATGGATCGGCGACGAGCAGATCGCCCGCAAGTACGCGGCCGAGGTGAGCGGCATTGACGACGGCGTCGGCCGGGTGATGGCGTCGCTGGCAGAATTGGGACTGACGGAAGACACCCTCGTGGTGTTCACCGCCGACCAGGGACTCTCCGGCGGCCATGCCGGGTACTGGGGGATGGGAGACCACACGCGTCCGCTGACGGCGTTCGACTGGACGATGACAATCCCGCTGATCTTTCATCAACCCGGCAGCGTGGCGGCCGGGCAGAGAAACGACCTGCTCGTCAGCAACTATGATCTGCTGCCCACGCTTCTGTCGATGCTCTCGCTCAAGGAGAGGTTACCCGCCGAACCGAAGGCGCCGGGGCGAGACTTTTCGCCCGCGCTGCGCGGCGAAGAGTTGGAGTGGGACAACGTCCATTTCTATGAGTTTGAGAACGTGCGGGCGATCCGCACCGACCGGTGGAAATACATCGAGCGGATCCACCAGTCGCCGAACGAACTGTATGACCTGTCCGCCGATCCGGACGAACACAACAATCTCTACGGCGATCCCGGACAGAGCGAGACCGTTCTGTCACTGCGGAACAGGCTCCTGTCGTTCTTTGACGAACATGCCGACCCGCAGTGGGATCTGTGGCGGGGAGGCACGTCAAAGACCGATTTGATGACCGCCCGATTCTTCGGAATCAAAAACCCTTACGGGCAGCCGACCTGGGGGCCCGACACTCCTCCGCGACCTTACACCGCGCCATGAGCGAGGACGCACAGTTGGCAATTCGAGTCTCCGACGTCGTCGACGTCTTGCGAGAAATGTTCCCGCTCGAACTGGCGGAGGACTGGGACAACGTCGGTCTGCTGGTCGGCGACGAGACGCGGCCGGCTGGCGCGATCATGACCTGCCTCACGTTGACGGAAGACGTTGCGGACGAGGCGGCGAAACGCGGTGCGGGGCTTGTCGTCGCCCATCATCCGGTGCTCTTTCGGCCCGTAAAGACGATCACGGCCGAGACGCCGGGCGGACGCGCGCTGCTCGCGCTCATCGAAGCGGGCGTCAGCGTCTACAGTCCGCACACGGCGTTCGACAGCGCTGTGGAGGGAATCAACGCCCGGCTGGCCGCATCGCTGGAGTTACAGGATGTCAGGCCGCTGCGGCCGGTTCCCTCGTTCTCCGAATCGCAACAGGAGGAAGCGCCTCTCGGCAGCGGCCGTTATGGTAGGCTGGAATCACCGACTCGACTGGGCGACTTTCTTGCGAAAGTCAAACTTGCTTTGGACGTCGAACATCTGCAATACATTGGGGAGGACGATTCCCGAGTCTCTCAGGTCGCCGTGGCGTGCGGGGCCGCGGCGGAGTTCATCGCTGACGCTGTCCGTTCGGGATGCAACGTATTGCTCACCGGAGAAGCGAGGTTCCACGCCTGCCTCGAAGCGCGGAGCAGCGGACTCGGATTAATCCTGCCCGGCCATTACGCCACTGAGAGGCCCGCTGTCGAACAACTGGCCCATGAACTCCAGGCGCGCTTTCCGAGCGCGTCAGTCTGGGCCAGCGAAGTCGAGCGCGACCCCGTGCGTTGGAGCACACCATGACAACGCACAATCCGGGAGACAACGCCGATGAAACTGAGTCCCGGCCGCAGTCTCCTCGTCCGACCGCCGGTGAGTTGCTTGCACGCGCCATGCGCCTGAGATGCCCGCGTTGCGGAGAAGGCCGGCTCTTCAGCGGGTGGGCGGCAATGCCCGAGCGCTGCAGCGTCTGCGGGCTCAAGTACGAACGGGCGCCGGGGTACTTTCTCGGATCAACCTACATCAACTACGGCCTGACTGCGGTCGTCTTGATCGCCGCGTATTTTCTCTTTCATGACGGGTTCGGCATGACCAACCAGCAACTGGCGGGACCGATGGTCGGCGTTTGCGTCGTTTTTCCCGTGCTGGCCTTCCGGCATGCCCGAGCGCTCTGGCTGGCGTTCGATTGCCACTTCGATGCGTCCATTCTGTCGGGCGAGGGCGAGTGAGACTCGCTCTCCTGGCGTGAGCCTCCGCAGTGTGAAATGACCGATCCCCCTGCGACGGAGACCCGGCGTGCTTTACATCCCCCCCACGGGAGCGCATGGTAGGAAGGTCCGCCGCGATTCGTGCGGTCTTTCCATCGCCTCACCAGGGGATTCCCGAATGACACGCCGCCTGCTTGCCTTGTTCCTTGTCCTGTCTCTCGCGCCTGCGACGCTGTGCGCACAGTCGCCGGAGGTTGAGATTTCCCCGGACGTCGTCTACGGACACAAGTACGGCCTGGCGCTGACGATGGACGTCTTCAAACCGGCCGAAAAGCCGAATGGCGCGGGGGTGTTGTTCATGGTCAGCGGCGGGTGGTTCTCCCGCTGGGCCCCGCCGGAGCAGACGCAGGCGTTGTTCCGCCCGCTGACGGACAAGGGGTTCACCGTCTTCGCAGTCCGGCACGGCAGCAGTCCGAAGTTCTCGATTCCCGAGGCGGTCGAAGACGTGCGGCGGAGCGTGCGGTTCATCCGTCTCAATGCAGAACGGTTTGAGGTCGACCCCGAGCGGCTCGGCGTTTATGGAGCAAGCGCGGGGGGGCATCTTTCACTCGTGCTGGGAACGGCTTCGGACGAAGGCGATCCCGACGCCGAAGATCCGGTACTGCGCGTCAGCAGTCGCGTCCAGGCGGTGGTCGCCTACGTCGCCCCGACCGATCTACGGATCATGGTGTGGGAAGCGCCCGACCATCTCCCGGCGTACGAGCGATTCCCCGCACTTGACCTCGACCTCGAAGCGGCGGAACAATTCTCTCCGCTGGTGCACGTCACCCCCGACGACCCGCCGACGCTGCTGATGGTCGGCGCCAAGGACGACCTCGTTCCAATGAAGCACAGCCAGGAGATTCAGGCCGCGTTCAAGAAGCACAAGGTCGACAGCCAACTGATCGTATTCGAGGACGCCGGCCACGGTCTCGGCGGCGAGGACGCCGTAAAGGCGACGCAGGAGATGGTGAGTTGGTTTGAGACCCACCTGGCAGGCGAGTGACTTCAACCGGGCTTGTCGCCGTTCACGCCAGAATGTCGTGCAGGATCTGGCCTTCTACGTCGGTCAGGCGAAAGTCGCGGCCGTTGAAGCGGTAGGTCAGTTGGGTGTGGTCGATGCCCATCTGGTTAAGAATGGTGGCATGGATGTCGTGCACGTTGACCCGGTTTTCTACCGACTTGTAGCCGAATTCGTCGGAAGCGCCGTACTGAGCGCCTCCCTTGAATCCGCCGCCGGCGAACCAGGCGGTGAAAGCGTTGGGGTTATGGTCGCGGCCGGCTGAGCCCTGCGAGTCGGACGTGCGGCCGAACTCGCCGCCGTAGATGACGATCGTGTCGTCGAGCATGCCGCGCTGTTTCAGATCAGTGAGCAGAGCGCCTGTCGGCTGATCGACCGTCGCCGCACAGGCGGTGTGGTTGCCTTTGATGTCGCTGTGGCCGTCCCAGGGTACGTCTGCGACCGCGCCGCCCGGCGTGTTGGGGCAGGACGCGAAGATCTGCACGAAGCGCACCCCGCGTTCGACCAGCCGACGCGCGATCAGGCATTGGCGACCGTAGTCCTTCGATTCGTCCCGATTGAGTCCGTATAGCTCCTGGAGGTGCTCCGGTTCCTGGGAGAGATCGAAGGCCTCCGGCGCAGACGTCTGCATGCGGTAGGCCAGTTCAAACGACTCGAGCCGCGCGTTCAGGTCCGAATCGAAGGGGCGGTCGAGGGCGTGCTCGCGGTTGGCCGCATTGAGGACGTCGAGCAACGAGCGCTGCTGCTCGCCGGCCAGTTCGGCGGGCGGCAGGAGATTGTCGATCGGTTTCTCTCCGCGCGGATCGAGGGCGGTCGCCTGGTAGACGGAGGGGAGGTAGCCGGACGACCAGATCGGATCGCCGCCGCGGGGCTTGGTTCCGTGCATGACGACGAACGCCGGCAGGTTGGCGTTCTCACTCCCCAGTCCATAGGTCAGCCACGATCCCATGCTGGGGAACCCCTGACGGATCATGCCGGAATTGAACTCCAGCATCGCCGGGGTGTGGTTGTTGGACTGGGAATAACAGGAATAGACGAAGGCAATGTCATCGACGTGCTGCGAGATGTGCGGGAAAATCTCCGACGTCCACGCGCCCGATTCGCCGTGCTGGGACCAGGCGAACGGGGACTTGAGGCACTTGCCGCTGGTGGTGAAGAAGCCGGTCTTCGGATCGGCGCCGGCAAGTTCGGTTCCGTCGCGCTTCTGCAGTTCCGGCTTGTAGTCGAACGTGTCGACCTGCGAGGGGCTGCCGGTCTGAAACAGCCAGATGACCGCTTTGGCCGCCGGTGCAAAATGACTCGGCCTCTCGGCGAGCGGATTCGTCGACGTGCCAGCGAGGACGCCCTCCTGCTGCAGCAGGCTGGTCAGCGCGAGCGAGCCGCAACCGAGTCCGGCGCGGGCAAGGAACTGACGGCGGGATGCGGGAGTGGTATGGGTCATGGGTGATTCGGGTTGGTTTGTTGTGGAGGGCCCGTGGTGAATCAATTCAGTCGTTGCCGCAGTTGGACGGGACAGCTTGGGGATCTGTCGTAGGGGGGTCAGTCGACGTAGACGAATTCGTTCATGCACATCAGCAGGTGGCAGAAGTCGCGTACGGCGAGCGTTTCGGCGTTCGGATCGTCACCGCGCATCGCAGTCTGTTGCTCAATAAAGGTCCGCATAGTGGCAACCTCCGATTGCGTCGCCGGCCGCGCGAGCGCCACCTGATAGGCGCGGTCAATCGCCTCGTCGATCGATGTATTCGCATCCGCGCGAACCCGCGCGGCGAACTTCGTGGCCAGATCTCGCACGAGCGGGGAATTGAGCAGCGCCAGCGCCTGAGGCGCGACGGTGCTCTGCTCGCGCGTGCCCACGCCCTGCATCGTGTCCGGAGCGTCGAAGAGTTGCAGGAAGGGGATCAACTGGCTGCGCTTGACGGTGAAGTAGATGCTGCGGCGGGTGCTGTTCGGGTCGAGTGTTCCCTTGCCGAACATCGTCTCGTCCAGCGTGCCGCTGACAGACAGCAGCGAATCGCGAACGATCTCCGCCTCCAGCCGCCGGGCGTCGCGCCGCCAGAGCAGCAGGTTTTCCGGATCGACTTGCCGCCCGCTTTCTGAGACTTCGCCGGCCTGCATGTAGACCGCACTGGTCATGATGAGACGATGAATCGGCTTCAGCCGCCAGCCGCCGGCAACGAGTTCGCTCGCGAGCCAGTCGAGCAATTCGGGGTGGGACGGCCGCTCGCCCCGCGTTCCGAAGTCACTCGGCGTGGCGACAATGCCCCGGCCGAAATGGTGATGCCACAGCCGATTGACGATCACGCGGGCCAGCAGGTGCCCGGCGCCGTCATCGACGTCGGTGAGCCAGTCGGCGAGCCCCAGTCTGCCGGCGCGGGGCGTTTCTTGCTGTTCCGATTCGTTCAGCCAGTGCGTTTCGAGATCGTCGGTCCGCATCAGCACCTGGAGGAACCCGGGAGACGCCTGATCTTCCTTGTTGTCCGCATTGCCGCGTCGAAGGTGGTAGACCTTGTAGGTGTCGTCGCCGAACTGATAGGTCGTCCCCCGCACGCGGGCGGCGAAGACGTTGGTCAACTCGGGCTGGGGAGTTTCGAGTTCGTGCACCACCACGGCCCGGTTGAGCGCCAGCCAATCGAGATCGAAGCCTTTGTACCAGTCAACGAGTTTCTGCTTCTGTTCGTCGTTCCGCTCCGCCTGCGGCGTGTTGAGGATCGCGGCGATCTCGGGCGCCGGTTGGGCCGCAGCGGCCGCGTAGTAGAAGCCGGTCGCTCCTCCGCCGTTGACGATCTTCATCAGCAAGTCGTTGCGTCCGGCGGCAAGCTGGATCTGGACCGATTCCTGTCCGGCCGCTGCGACGTTCCGCCCGACTTTGTTGGACAGCACTTCGCGTCCGTTGACCCAGAGCTTGATGCCGTCGTCGCTCCCCAGCGAGAGGTCGACAACCTGCGGCCGGGCGGACTCAATGACGCGGTAGAGATAGTTCGCGGAGTTGGCGCCGGCGAGCTTGTCGTTGTGCGGCTCTCCGTCAGTCCACTCCGGTTGCTCGGTCCACTTGAGTTTGCCTTCCTCGAAGGTTGCCGCCAGATCGATGCCGCGTTCCGGAGCAAAGACCTGGTCAAAGGCGACATCGAAACTGGCTGCTGCAAACGGTCCTACGTGATGCCAGACACCGGCTGATTCCAGTTCCAGCGGGGTGACCTGCGTGGCGGCGAAGTAGAAGCCGGACGGACCGCCCGCGTTCACGATCTTGATGAGCAGTTCGTTCCGGCCCTTCTGCAGAGAGACGGCGACAGATTCCTGCCCGGCCGCCGCTCCGCGACCGATGTGCTTCGCCAGGACTTCCGTGCCGTTGAGCCAAACCTTGATCGAGTCGTCGCTGCCAAGGGAGAGCGAAAGCTGCTCCTCCTCGGCCGATTCAACTACCCGATACAGGTAGTTCGCCGAGTTGTCGCCGGTGAGCGTGTTGTGGACCGTGCCGTCGGTCCACTCGGGCCTTGCCGCCCAGGCGACCTGGCCTTCGAGATAGGTCGCGGCCAGATCGACCCCCTCCTCCGGGGGGAACGCTTTCTCGAACGCTGCATCGAAACTCTCGGCCGGGAAGGGGCCGGCGTGATGCCACTCCCCGATCGTCGGCGCCGCGACGGTTGCCGAAGGGGAATCCGCCAGACCCGCCAGCCACTGGTCGTATCGCGCCGGTAACTGCTCCTGCTCGAACTGCGTCCGCGCCGCGACCAACGGCGCGTGGGCGGCGTTGTAGGCGTCCATCTGCGCCTTGAACTCTTCAGGCTGCATGTTGATGCCGGTGTCGGAGAATCCGACTTCGGCGAAGCAGGCAGCCAGGCGGTAATAGTCGTACTGGGGGAGCGGATCGTACTTGTGGCTGTGACACCGGCTGCAACCGACCGTCAGTCCGAGGAGAGAAGTCCCCATCGTGCTGATGATGTCGTCCAGTTGCTCATACCGGCTGCGTTCGCGTTCCTTCTGCGTCTGCTGCGTCGTAAACGGGCCGGCGGTGAGGAATCCGGTGGCGGCAATCGTCCGGACGGCCTCCTGGGCCTCGGCGGTCGTCTGCACGTTGACGTCGGTCATCAGGTCGCCGGCGATCTGCAACCGTACGAACTCGTCATACGGAAGATCGGCATTGAGGGCCTGAATCACAAAATCGCGGTAATGCCAGGCGTTGGGCCGGTCGCCGTCGAAGGCGTAGCCGTTGCTTTCCGCAAACCGGGCCAGATCGAGCCAATGCCTGGCCCATCGCTCTCCGTAGTGTTCGCTTGCGAGCAGCTCATCAATCAGCCGGCCGAAGGCGGCGTCGGCGTCCTGCTCGAACTCCCCAATGAATTGCTCAACTCTCTCGGGTTGCGGCGGCAGTCCGATCAGAGCGAAGTAGGCCCGCCGGATCAGCGTGCGCGGTTCGGCGATATCATTCGGTGTGACGCCGGCCGCTTCCTGCCGCGCGCGAATGAAGCGATCGATCTCCGTCCGCGTCCAGGCATCGTCCGCGATCGTGGGAGACTCCGGTTTAGAAAGCGGCGTGAAGGCCCAGTGCTCCTTGCCGGCTGCGATGTCGATCTCCGTCTCGGCGACGACGGCCTCGCCGTCCCGGGGATCGGGAGCCCCCATTTCGATCCACTTTACGAAGTCGGCGATGACCTCATCCGGCAGTTTCCCGTTCGGGGGCATCTCGAACGACTCATGCCGCAGCGCCTCGATGAGCAGGCTCTCCTCGACATTGTTCGGGACGACGGCCGGTCCGCTCTCGCCTCCCATTCGCGAGCCCTCGCGGGTGTCGAGCAGCAGTCCCGCTTTGAGGTTCGACTTGGCCGCCGCCTCGGCCGAATGGCATTCGTAACAGTGCGCCACCAGCATCGGCCGGATTTTGGCTTCGAAGAAGTCGAGTCCCTGCTGATCGGTCTCGGCGGCTCGAGCAGTTGCGGCGAACGACAGCACAAGGAGGAGCGTGACAATTCGCATCATCGATTACTAGCGGGTCGGCAGGCAGGTCAGAGGCGGGTGATTTGGGAGAGAAGTTGATTGTCGTCCCTGAATCGACGAATGACAACAGTTGACGGCGTGCAGACCGCTGAAGCAGCCGGTTGATTCGGCAGGGCAACCGTTTAGTTCGGGTAGCCGAGTTTGGATAAGAGGCGAAAGGAATTCCGCGCGAAGCTGCGTAAGCTGGCGGTGATGTTGTCGGTTTTCTGCGTGCGGAGCCAATTGAGTCCGGCGTTG
>QQVO01000045.1 GCA_003388505.1 Planctomycetota bacterium | reverse complement strand
TCTAGCCGCGGCCCGCAGGGGAGCGCTCCGTCTCTGCGCGGCCTGAGTCCCATCCATCCCGTGCGTCCGTCCGCCCCCCCATTGGTCTACCACAACGGCACAAAGAACACCAAGAGAAGGGTCGAGGAAACCGAATCCGATCGCCTAAAAAATCGCGGATCGGCAGCAGAGTGGGCGACTCGCTCCGCGAGTCGCGTGTGCGTTCGATCAATCAGCGGTCCCCGATTGCGACTCGTCGTTGGCTTGGAGGCCATGTGCTTCCGATGCTGCTAGACACGCGGAAGCGAGACGCCGACCGACTCGGCGGAGCGAGTCGGCCACATTCTACCGGATCTTCTTCGGCACGGGCTGCCCCTCCGGAATCAGGGTCGTGTACTCGCGATCCTGCATCCGCTCCTCAAAGTCGGCGCGGGCCGCGACACGGAGTTCTTCATCCTGCAGGAGTTGGATCGTCGTCACGGCGAGCACTTTGGCCGCAAACACAATCCCCTTCTCACCGATCGACGAGCCGATGCAGGCGACGTTCTGCCAACTGTGACCCGGACTGCCGGCCGCCATGCAGGCAGTTCGCACGCCGCCGGTGGGGACGAGCCAACTGATGTCGCCGACGTCGGTCGAACCTTTGCCGGTCTCCGAGGACTCGGCCAGCGTGAGAATGTTCTCGTTGATCGTGGCCGGAAAGGCCGTGCCGAATTCCGCGGTCAGTGGTTCCTGAATGCGGGCCGCGAAGGCGTGCTCTTCGGCGGTGAACGTCGGCGCGCCGATCGCGTTCATGTTGGTCAGGATCGCCTCGGAGAGCGGCGTGTTGGGGATCAGCTCATGACAGTCGGTGTCGATCTGCACGGTGAGTTCCGTCCGGGTCATCCTGGCCGCGCCCTCGGCGATGTCGTTGACCCAGTCGAAGTAGTACTCGACGTCCTCATGGGTGTCGGCCCGCACGTAGTACCAGACGGTGGCGTGCGGCGGCACAACGTTCGGCTGCCCGCCGCCGTCGGTGATCACATAGTGCATGCGGCAGTCTTCCTTGACGTGCTCCCGCATGAAGTTGACCCCGGTATTCATCAACTCGACCGCGTCGAGCGCGCTGCGGCCGTCGTGCGGACTGACGGCCCCGTGAGCCGCAATGCCGTCGAACGTGAACTTCACCGAAACCAGCGCCTTCGAACTCCCGGCGACGGCACCGTTCTTCGTCGAGGGATGCCAGTGCAGGCAGACGTCGAGGTCGTCGAACACGTTGTCGAGCACCATGTAGACCTTGCCGAGGGCCGTCTCTTCCGCCGGCGTTCCATACAGCCGGATCGTGCCTTCCAGACCGTGCTCGTCCATCGCCTTCTTCACCGCCAACGCCGCGCCGTAGGCGCCGGTGCCGAGTCCGCTGTGCCCGCAGGCGTGGCCCGGGGCGCCTTCTTCGAGCGGTTCCCGATAGGGAACGGCTTTCTGCGAGAGCCCCGGCAGCGCATCGTACTCCGCCAGAATCCCGATGATCGGCCCCCCGCTGCCGTACTCGGCCACAAAAGCGGTCGGCATCCCGGCAATTCCGGTTTCGACCTCAAAACCATTGTCCTTCAGTTTCTGAACAAGCAGCGCAGCCGAGCGATGCTCTTCCAGCCCGATCTCGGCATACTCCCAGATCGCGTGATTGACGTCCGCCAGCTCCTCCGTCCGCGCCTCAACATCCGCGACCGCGGTCTGTTGCACGTCGGAGAGTTCAGAATCGTCCGCAGACGCCGAACGGGCGGCTGTCAGCAAAGCGAGGCAGGTAAGGGTGCACAACATGCGGTAGGTCATGAGGGGGGCTCCGTCGATTGGTCGGTCAGCGTTCAGCGAAACTCAACAGTTTGATGGCACAGAAGACAACGAAGGAAACAAAGCAGCGGAAAATAGATCGGGGCCACTTTACTTCCAATGCCCCCATCGCGGCCGGCTCGCTTGCTCGCAGATTCTTCGTTCGCTTCGTTCCCTTCTGTCCCCATTCAGTCAGGTCGTGATTGCAGGTTCAGTGTCGGTCGTTGAGGACCCAGAGTATCACTATCATCGCGTTGCGTACGCTCTATTGCCAATGGAACCAGAGGATGACTCCGATGAGATGTCTCTTGCCCCTTTGTGTGGGCCTCCTTCTTACCCCCGGACTTCTGCCCGCCGCCGACTTCACCACGAACTTCAACAACATTGACGACCGCACCTGGATCGGACCCCACTTCTGGGCCAACCGGCTGCATGACTGGCGGATCGGCGACGGCCGCGTCGAGTGCATCGCCGCGCAGCCGCGGCTCAAGCTGCGAACGCTACAGTTGCTGACGCACCGGCTGGCGGATGAGCCGGGATCGTTCGAGATCACGGTCCAAGTCGGACTGCTGAACGACAACGTCGAAAGCGTTTCGGAGAGTTCAGCGGCGGGATTCCTGATCGGCGTGGGCGGTGCGGATCAGGACCATCGGTCAGCAGCATTGATACATGGGGCGCATGGACGAGGCGGCGGGTGCTTTTTCGGAATCACATCGAGAGGGCAACTGGTGATTCGCAGGAATGCGACGTCGCCGGAATTCGAAGTCGTCAAGCAAACCGTCCCGGAGCAACTCGACCTGACGGCCGGCGCGACTCTGCGACTACAGGCGAGATCGCTCTCTAACGGAACCTACATGGTCGACTTGACTGTTCTGCCGACGCGTCGCGGGGAATATGGAGAAGGACTGACGTGGTTCTCCGTGCAGACAACCGAAGCATTCGGAGCGGATTTTGTCGGCGGCATCGCGCTCGCCTCACACCCCGGTTCACAGCAGGAGAACAAGTTCGGCGGCCGCTGGTGGTTCGACGACCTGCAGCTCTCCGGAGACAGGGTCGAATCGCATCCGGAGCGCGGCCTCGGACCGATCGTCTCCACGATGTACACCGTCAGTCGCAGCACGATGAAGATGACGGCCCAGTTCATGCCCATCGCCGCCGATGCGCCCCGCACCGCAGCGCTGCAGGTCGAGCAAGCAGACGGGGCCTGGCATACGGTCGATGAGGCGGAAATTGAAGAGCCGAGCTATACGGCACTGTTCCGCGACGACGCCTGGGATGCGTCAATCGAGGACAACTACCGCGTGGTGTACCCGTCAGGGGACGACGAGGCGGCTCACTACCACGGGACGATCCGCAGAGACCCGATCGACAAGGAGAAGATCGTCGTCGCGGGCTTCACCGGGAACCACAACAACGCGCACGGGTTCGCTCGCGAGGGCTACAACTTCGTACAGAACATCTGGTTCCCGCACGCAGACATCACGCGGGCGGTGGCGGCCCACAAGCCGGACCTGTTGTTCTTCTCCGGCGATCAGGTCTACGAAGGGGACAGCCCGACGTTTGCCGATACGAATCCGGCGAACATCAAGCTCGACTATCTCTACAAGTGGTACCTCTGGTGCTGGGCGTACCGCGATCTCACGAAGGACATCCCCACGATCTGCATCCCCGACGACCACGACATCTACCAGGGAAACATCTGGGGCCAGGGAGGCCGGAAAGCGGTCTCCCCCGAGCCGGATCGCTACACGCCGAACCAGCCGCGCGATCACGACGGAGGCTACGTCCACCCGGCCGACTTCGTGGCGATGGTCGAGCGGACCCAGACCGCCAATCTGCCCGATCCGTACAACACCGAACCGATCGATCAGGGATTGACCACCTACTACACCGATCTGGTCTGGGGACAGGTCGGCGTGGCGGTGCTGGAGGATCGGAAGTTCAAATCCGGCTGCAACCGGACCGACATGCCTCCCTCAGGCACCGGACGGCCCGACCACTTCAACGATCCCGATTTCGACGTGTCTGACCTCGACGTCGAAGGCGCAACATTGCTCGGCGAGAAACAACTCCAGTTCATCGACGAGTTCGCACAGGACTGGGACGGCCAGCTCATGAAAATGGCCGTCAGCCAGACGATCTTCGCCAACATGGCCACGCATCACGGACGGAATCTCGACCGGCTGATCGCCGACCTCGACTCCAATGGCTGGCCGCAGTCAGGCCGCAACCGCGCGGTCGATGCGCTCCGCAAGGGATTCATCTTCCACCTCGGCGGCGACCAGCACCTCGCTACGATCGTGCACCACGGGATCGAACATCACGGCGACGCCATCTGGTCGTTCTGCGTCCCATCCGTAGCGAACTTCTACCCGCGGGCCTGGGCGCCGGAACTTGCCGGGGAATACTCCTGGCCCCCGCCGGAAACATTCACCGGGCCGCGCTACGATGGGTTCGGCCACCCGGTCACCGTCTACGCCGCCACGAATCCCGGCCGCGACATGGGGCACGAACCCAGGGAACTGCACGACAAGATGCCCGGCTACGGCATCGTCCGCCTCAACAAGACGGAGCGCATGATCACCATGGAATGCTGGCCGCGCTCGGCCGACCCCTCCCGGCCCGGGGCGAAGCAATATGCCGGCTGGCCGAAGACGATCCGCCAGTCCGACAACTACGCACCAAAGCCGGTCGGCTACCTGGCCGATCTCAAAGTCATTGGAGTGGATAGCCCGGTCGTGCAGGTCGTCGACGCCGACACCGGCGAAGTCGCCTGGACGCTGCGAATCCTGGGCAACGAATACCGCGTCCCCGCAATCACCGACGGCGAGTACCGGGTAATCGTGCGGGACGGCGAGTCGTCGAAGACATTGGAGAACCTCAAACCGCTCGCGGCACCCAAAGAGACCAGAGTCCGTTTTTGACCCCGCACGAAGCCCGCCGATTGCAATCGGCGGGTTCCCTGTCTGCTGCACAGCCCAGTAGGCCGGATCAAGGAGCACAGCAACGCCGCTCCGGCAACGCGATAAGGCGCGAGACCGCGCACCGCAGCCGCGGCGGAAACACCGCTCGGCCCGGTCCGCATCGCTCACTGATTTCCGATGACGCAATCTGCCGTCAACAGCCGCCGTCAATTCAGCAATCGCCGACGCTGAACAAACCGGCGACGCCGTTTCCCACATGGAACTGGAGTGCGAATCGACTCCGGGGTCGCTCTTGTCGGATTACTCGAGGCGATCCGACGGCGTGATCACGATCCGTACTGATCGACTTATTCGAGAGCCCCCGAAAACTCACGATACCACCTCCTCCGCTTGGCCCCTTCCGAATGCGCGTTGCTCCACGGAATCTGCCTTCCGAGAAGCATAGAGCATGACCAAGGCGACACAGGAGTATGCGATCACCGAATACGACATGCCGCCACGCATTTCAGGATTCACGATGAGGACATACGTTCCGGCAACAGCAGTGAACAGCAACAACAAAGTCAATATCCGACGTACCCACCGCCAATGCCGCCACACCCCGTACGCGAACAGTGTGAAGATAATGATGCGGGCGACGATGCGGCCCCAACCTGCATAATCAAGGACCATCAGGTCACGAACAGTGGCAGCGACGGGAGCAATCACGAGCATTGCGAACAACAGGTGCTTTGCCCAATAACCCCCGGATTCAGATTGAACTTCAGTCACAATAGCTCTCCATTGGCGCCGCAAACGAGGCCGGTGAAGAAGCCATGATTTCAGAATCCATGTCAGCGCCGGCTCCCTGTGACCGCATGGTGATGTGCCTTCGTCAATGTTGGATTCCCCGACCGGTCAGTGTAGCCGTGACCAAAAAGCAATGGCGAAAAAACGAGCCGATCGTTGCAACAACCGGAATACCGCGAAAGTCCGCCAACTCATCGATGCCTTACACTCCAATCATTCACGATCCGACAAACGCCCCCGGTACGGGCGCGAGCATCAACACGATCGATATAAGCGAGTTCGAGCTGGCCCTGTAACCCGGATCAACGAGAGAAGCGACGCCGCTCCGGCAACGGGCCAAACGCCTCCATCATGACAACCAGCAACAGCATGCGTCCCGGTGTGGAGCGGATAGCGCACATCGAGACGAGTGACAACAGGCTTGGCCGTCATCTCGTCATGCGAACGATTCGGTCTCGCTCGACGTCACCGGAACGGTATAATCGGGAGCACCGCGCGACAAGAAGGACAGCCCGGAATTGGCGGATCATCCGAACAAACACATCCGTGAAGCTCTGAAGTATGCCACGGAGCAAGGCTGGACGATCAGAAAGTCGAGCGGCCGCGCCCACGCCTGGGGCGTCATCTATTGTCAGTTCGGTCATCGGGAATGCTGGATGTCCGTCTATTCAACGCCGCGAAATCCGGAAAGTCACGCACGCGATATTCGCCGCACCCTAGACCGATGCCCCGGCGAATGACTGGAGAATTCAATTATATGTCCCATTACCGATTCAGCGTACTCGTACCGGCGCCCCAATGGACGCATGACGAGGCGCTCGATGCGACTGATGCGTTGGGCGCCGCCGGTTGTACGGACGCCTCGATACGCGGGCATGTCGACGGAATCGAGTTGTTGTTCGAACGCACCGCCGATTCACTTCAGGCGGCCATCTCATCGGCAATCGCCGACGTCGAACGCGCCGGCTACACCGTCTCCAAGGTGGAACTGGAACGCGAAGCGATTCCGGGGTAGGTCTTGAGAGTGGGAGACAACGCTGGCGGTAACTGGCCCTGCAGTCTGCCGCAACTGCGCTCTGCTACGACATCGAATCCACAGGCCGGTTGCTGTTGTGCCGATCGAGCAGACGGCCGCAAGCGCGGCAGGGCCGGTAGCGGGGCATCGGCAACCGCATTCTCTTGAAGGGGCCAAGCCCTTCAAACCGCCCGAGGTCGCCCCCGCAGGCGGGGCAGCGCTGCACCGGCGTGATCACGATCAAGGCAGCAACAACGACAGAGACTCCAACCGCCGCACCGACCGCGAATCGCCTGTCCGACGTCGGGCCGGAGTACCCGAAGTGGACGATCGCACAGAACGCCGCGAGAAACAGCAACGTGAGCGGCTTGGTGAAGTGACGCTTGAACATCGTGCGGAAAAATCTGTCATTGATTGGTTCATTGTAATGAACATCCCGGGCACAATGCAGGCCGGGTCCAACAGTGGCAGCAGGAGGAACGCCGCAACCGTTCTGCGATTCCTCGACCCGGTGAAAGTGATCTGCTCGTGACGAGATCGAGAAAAGAGAAACGAGACCTGCACGCCTTCGGCGGCGACGGCATGGTGCTCTGCAACCCGCGAGACAGGGAAGCCGCCCACCGCGCCGAGATGGAAGGCATCGCCACGACCGATCGCTCCGCCGTCACCTGTCGGAAATGCCTGTCGCTGCTGTATAAAGCCGAACGGGACCAGAGAGATGGGAAAACGTAGCCGCGCACTGCAACACGCCGCGCTCGCGGGCGTCGAACACGCTCCGCAACATTGACCGCAGCGTCCCGCCGTCAATACCCTCCTCCGGGCGAACGTCAGTCCGCTTCGGACGGCCGAAGTGGAGCGAGCGGCGTTTCGGGCGGATCGAGCCACGGAGACAGAACACAGTGCTTGAGATCAAAAGACTACTCGTCGCCAACAGAAGCGAGATTGCCACCCGCATCTTCCGCAGCGCCCACGAACTCGGAATTCGGACCGTGGCGATGTACTCCCACGAAGACCGCTATGCGCTGCACCGGTTCAAAGCGGACGAGGCGTACGAGATCGGAGTCCCGGGGGAACCGCTGCAGGCCTATCTCGACATCGCGGGCACAATCGAACTGGCGAAGCAGCGCGACATCGACGCGATCCATCCCGGTTACGGATTTCTCTCCGAGAACGCGCGATTCGCCCAGGCGTGCGCCGACGCGGGAATCATCTTTGTCGGTCCGCAGGTGGAAACACTGAAGCAGCTCGGCGACAAGATTCTGGCCAGGAAATCGGCTGAGGCCGTCGGCGTGCCGGTCCTGGGCGGCAGCGGCGGTGCCATCACCGACGCGGCGCACGGACGGCAACTGGCCCAAGAGGTCGGCTTTCCCGTGATTCTCAAGGCGGCGCATGGTGGCGGAGGACGCGGCATGCGCGTCGTCCGCGATCCGGCCGACTTCGACGAGGCCTACGAACAGGCCCGGCGCGAGTCACTCACTGCGTTCGGCAGTCCGGACATCTTTGTCGAGCGGTTTATCGAACGGGCCCGGCATATCGAAGTGCAACTCCTCGGCGACCAGCACGGACAACTGCTCCACCTCTACGAACGCGACTGCTCGGTCCAGCGGCGACACCAGAAGGTGGTCGAAATCGCTCCCGCGCCCAATCTCGACGCCGGCGTGCGGCAGGCCCTGTGCGACGCGGCCGTCGCCATCGGCAAGAAAGTCGACTACCAGAGCGCGGGGACCGTCGAATTCCTCGTCGACGCCGACACCAACGACTACTACTTCATCGAGGTCAATCCCCGGATTCAGGTCGAGCACACCGTCACCGAAGAGGTGACCGGGATCGACGTCGTCAACGCCCAGCTCCAGATTGCCCGCGGCGTGCCTCTCGCCGATCCGGCGATCGGCCTCTCTTCGCAGGACGACATCGCCACGCACGGGTTCGCCATTCAGTGCCGCGTGACGACCGAGGACCCCGCAAACCACTTCGTGCCGGACTACGGCCGCATTTCGCACTACCGTTCGGCGAGCGGCATGGGGATCCGGCTCGACGCCGGCTCCGCCTTCTCCGGCGCGGTCGTCCATCCCTTCTACGATTCCCTGCTCGTGAAGGTCACCGCCTGGGCGCGGAAGTTCCCCGACGCGGCCCGGCGGGTCGAACGCTGCCTGCAGGAGTTCCGCGTTCGCGGAGTCAAAACCAATATCCCGTTTCTGATCAACCTGGTCATGCATCCCACCTTCATGGAGGGCGCTTGCACGACCCGATTCATCGACGAGACCGCCGAACTGTTCGACTTCCCTCCGCGACAGGACCGGGCCACCAAGCTGCTGACCTATCTGGCGGAAACGATCGTCAACGGCAATCCCCTGGTGAAGGACCACCCGCCGGCGAGCCGACGCGCTCCCGCGCCGCTGCCCCGCTACGACCAAACGTCCTCGATCCCCGACGGCATGCGCCAGAAACTGCAGGCACTGGGCGCGGCGGAGTTCTCGAAGTGGCTGCGCGATCAGCAACCGCTGCTGGTCACCGACACCACGTTCCGCGACGCCCACCAGTCGTTGCTGGCGACGCGCCTGCGAACTTACGACATGCTGCACGTGGCCGATGCCTACGCCCGACTCTGCCCGGAACTCTTCTCGCTCGAGATGTGGGGCGGAGCGACCTTCGACACATCAATGCGGTTTCTCAAGGAGTGCCCCTGGCAAAGGCTCGCCGATCTGCGCGAACGCATTCCGAATATCCTGTTCCAGATGCTGCTCCGCGCCTCCAACGCCGTCGGCTATACGAACTATCCCGACAATGTCGTGCAGGAGTTCGTCAAGGAAGCGGCCGCGGCCGGGATTGACGTCTTCCGCGTGTTCGACGCCCTCAACTGGGTCGACAACATGCAGGTCGCCATGGACGCCGTCATCGAGAGCGGCGCGATCTGTGAGGCGGCGATCTGTTACACCGGCGACATCCTCGATTCCAGCCGGCCGAAGTACGATCTGAAGTACTACGTCAAAATGGCGCAGGAACTCGAACGCCGCGGGGCGCACATCCTGGCGATCAAGGACATGGCCGGGCTCTGCAAACCGTACGCGGCGGAACTCCTGATCCGCACGTTGCGGGAAGAAATCGGAATTCCGATCCACTTCCACACTCACGACACGGGCGGCGTGCAGGCCGGTTCGCTGGTCAAGGCGGCGGACGCCGGCGTCAGTATCGTCGATGCCGCGCTGGCCCCCCTCTCGGGCGGAACCTCCCAGCCGAACTTGAACACGCTCGTCGAAGCGCTGCGATTCTCCGATCGCGCGACCGGACTGCAAGCCGCGCACCTCGACGGCATCGCTGACTACTGGCGGGCCGTGCGGGAATTCTACGCTCCGTTCGAATGTCCCGTGCTGCCCGCAGGGGCCGACCTGTACCAGCACGAGATGCCGGGCGGGCAATACACGAACCTCTACCAGCAGGCGCGGGCCCTGGGGCTGGCGGACCGCTGGAGCGAGGTCTGCCGCGTCTACGCCGACGTGAACCGGCTGCTCGGAGACATCGTCAAAGTCACTCCAACGTCGAAAGCGGTCGGAGACCTGGCGCTGTTTCTCATTTCAAACGACATGTCGGCCGACGAGGTTCTCTCATCGGACCGCGAACTCGCGTTCCCGCACTCGGTCGTCGATCTGGTCAGCGGCCGCATGGGCCAGACTCCGGGTGGGTTTCCCCCGGAGGTGCAGCAGCGCATCCTCCGCGACGAATCCCCCGTCGAGGGACGCCCCGGCGCCAAACTTCCCCCGGCGGACGTCGAGCAGGCCCTCGAGGAGGTTCGCTCGCGCACCAGCCGCGAACCGACGCGCCGCGAGGCGGTTTCCCGTCTGCTCTACCCCAAGGTCTTCGACGAGTTCCTGCAGCATCAGGAATCCTACGGCGACGTCAGCGTGCTGCCGACGCCGGCGTTTCTCTACGGCCTCGAGCCGGGCGAAGAGATCGCCGTCGATATCGAACCGGGCAAGACCCTCATTATCCGGCTGCAGGCCGTCGGCGAACCCCACGAGGACGGACGCCGCACCATCTTCTTCGAACTCAACGGTCAGCCCCGCGAAGTGACCGTGACCGATCGCGCGCTCGAACCGGCAACGCCCCGTCGCCTCAAGGCCGATCCGAATGACCCGACCCACGTCGCGGCGAGCATGCCCGGCATGGTGGTCAACATCGCCGTGCAAGCGGGAGATTCCGTCGTCAAGGGCCAGAAGCTGCTGATGCTCGAGGCCATGAAAATGCAGACCGGCGTGACGGCCGATCGCGACGGCGTCGTCCAGCAAATCCACATCCACGCCGGCACCCAGGTCGAAAACGGCGACCTCCTGATGACCGTCGAATAACCGCCGCCCTGCGTCTTATCGGTCACAAGCCTTCGCACGCCCGTAGCGAAAACGCACCAACGTAGGATCCGCTCTGCGGACCACGAGCAACATGCGACCTGTGGTCCGCTCAGCGGACCCAACTTTGCTGCGACTTCTGCTGCGACGCATCGAACCAAAGTGCGTTGACTTTGTCCGGCGTCTCACGGAAGCACAGAGCCACGGAGAGCGGACATCAGTCCGACTGGTGTTGTTACCCCGTGTCACAACCGGCAGAATCGGGTCACGGCGTCGCCTCGTTTTGAGCATCGCCGCCGATCTCGCATCGATTCATAGGAAACGCCATGTCGCGGAGGTCTCTTACTTTCGGGCTCGTCATGTGCCTGATCGGCTCGCAAGCGATTGCCGCCGATGATCTGGACGTCGAGGCTCTGTGGACGCAGTGGAAGGCGGGGGATGAGGAAGCGTATTCGCGATTGTTTGAACTCGGGCCAGAAACGTGCGTGCTGGCGCAACGGATTTTGAAACCGGAAGGTGAAGTGTTCGCTGATTGGCCGGACTCTGAGAAGGAGCAGTCTCTGCTGTACGCCATGAAAGCGGATGCGGTTCCGGCAATTGCTCGTGCGATCGACGCACGGTTGCCGCTGCCGAGCATGGAATTATTGCTCCGCCTGAGGACATTCGGATTCATGGCGCAGCCGGCCGGGGACGTGCTGATGACGATCGCCATCGAGAACAGCGGTGACGAGCGTGACATCGCATTGAGGACGCTCGCTGAGTCAGGAGCCAAGCCGGATTATGTGATTCCCGAACTGATTCGCCTGCTTTCATTCAGCGGCAACGCACCCGGCCCCCGCGCCTTCGCCGGTGTTGATGGCGACGCGTGGGAAGCAGCCGGTTTGCTGGAATACACTCGAGACCCGCGTGCCCGCAATGCGCTGATTCGAGCAGCCCGATTCCATCCGAATCCTCGTGTGCGCGAATACTCACTCTCGGCGCTTCGGCGAAGCGCGCCGGATGACCACTCGGACGCGTGGGTGTTTGTGGCGGCATTGGAAGACGGCGCCCTCACGGGCGGCGGATTCGGAGGAGCAAGCACGGTTGCCAACAGCGCGCTGACCGACCTCCTTGTCTACCCAGAGTTGCCGGCCGACATCGCAGCGGGACTCATCCAGCACTTGTATAAGGAGTCGTATCAGGAGTTCGGATGTTCGGAGGGTTCGGTGTTTCAACTCAGTGAGGCGATCTGCCGCTGCCCGGCCACGGATAAGTACGCAAGGGAGTTGGTCGAGCATAAGATCGGCGGTCTGCTCGATGCAGACGCCTATTCAACAGGCGACGATGACGAGGTGAAGGCACTGCGCATCGCCGCAGCGGGCGTCGTGTTGCATTGGGATCCGGAGAACCGGCGGGCTGCAGAGTTCCTGGCGGAGGTGGTTGGCGAGGCTGACCGTGATCGCACAGTGATATTCGGCAGCTTCTTGCCCGACCTGCGTGTCGAAGCGGCACGCGGCCTGGGCCGCGCCGGGGAAGAGGCGGAGGAATGGTTGCCGTTGCTGCATGAGGTGATGGAACGAGAAGCCGGGGAGCCGCTCTCGGAACTCGCATTCGCGTCGGCATGGGCGATCGCGCAGATCGATGATGAGGACGAAGATTGCGTGAACGTATTGCGGGAGGCCGTTGGCTTGTACTTCGACTGGCTGCATATGCCATCGTCGGACATCGAACGCGTCCTGGGAGATCGTGTGAAATTGCTGATGGACGGTGACGAAGCGCAGGAGAGGCTGATCTATGGCAACCTCGAACCTTACGACGATCATTATCTGGTTTTCGTACAAGCGCATTCTGCCACGGTGATTCCCGTGCTCCTCGAACAGGCGAAGTCCGATGAGATTTACATCCGCACGGCAGCGGCTGAAGCACTGGGAGTGTTAAACACGTCGCCGCAGATCGTTGTCCCGGAACTGGTTGTATTGCTGAAAGATCCGCGAGCGAGAGTCCGAGCCGCGTCAGCCAAGTCGCTTGCCGCCTTCGGCCCGGCCGCCGTGGATGCGATTCCCGCGCTGGAGCAAGCGACCAACGACGAATACCTGACGGTGCAGTTGCGGGCAGAAGACGCGCTGGAGGCCATTCGGCGTTCGGAGTGACTTTCGTTCAAGGATGGTGATCCACAGAGCCTTTCGAGTTCACGTTTCCTCTTGATTTGCGGCTCACTCCGTCGAAGAATCAATTGAGCGCCCTGCGCTTCATGCCCCCATGACGGCGGTGTCGGGCAGTCAGACGTCGCGGACTAACCCTGCTGCGGTAAGCGAAGCATGACGACAGTTCAGGAAGTCCTCGAAGCGGCCCATCGGCTCCCATCAGCCGAAAGGGCCCGGTTGATTCACGCTCTCTGGGATTCGGTTTCTCCGGAGGACTGGTCGCCGCCCGCCGACGAATCGATCGCGGAGGCCCAGCGCAGGAGCGCGGCGTTAGACGCCGGCCGGATGAACACGGCGCCATGGCCCGAGGTTCGGCAGCGGGCCCGCCGGGAAGCCGGTCTCGAAGAATGACCTGATCGTTCGCTCTGCGGCGGAGCGTTGCCGGAGTTGGCGCGCTGGGGCAGACTTGAATTCTGAAGTCGCGGCGACCCCTCTCTTCTATGCGACAGATTCGTACTTGAAACTCTACCTCCAAGTGTGCTCTCCATGTCACGCCATGTTCGATCACTGGCGGCCGTGGCCATTCTCACTGCCGGGTCGATTGTCGCCGCGCATGCAACCTACCGCTACTTTTTCCCGTATGGTTGGAGTCACTGCTGTGACAAGCAGTTGTATTTCGCGTTGCTCCACTACGCCGACATGAATGGCGGCAGCTTCCCCTCAGGCGGACCGACTCCTGAAGCATCGCTTGGCCAGATCCATGCAACTCGTCCGGAAGGCTATGCATATCTGCTCTGCGGGAAGACCGGCTCAGAAATGGCAACGCAACAGATCCTCGACCAAGATCTGCCGCTCGACGAATCCTCCTGCGGCTGGAATTACGTGGAAGGACTTCGGGCCGACGACGATGGACGCCTCGCACTTTTCTGGGATAGGGAAGGCTTGGGGCACAATGGAGAGCGACTTTCTGGTGGAGGGCATGTTGTGATGTTCGTCGACGGGGCCACCCGTCACATTCCGGAATCAGAGTGGGAAGCGTTCCTCCACGAACAGCAGGAGTTGCACCAGCAGCGACACAACGTGCAGCAAGTCGAGCAATCGCCTGAAGTGCCATAGGACAGCACACGGAAAGGTGGCGTTGGACGCACTGCGCTCACAGGCGTCGAACGCTGCAACAACGTGCCATCGCGCGTCGCGGTATATGAACCGCAATACTGCACTCTCGCAGCGTGCGCTACCAACAACTCACAGCGACACTTCAAGCTCCAACTCCACCCCGCGGCGGGTCAGCGTCACTTTAAGCTTGTTGCCCCGGTCGTGGGACTTGATCGCCTCGATGACTTCTTCGCTGGTGGTCACCGGCTGCGCGTCAATGGCGGTGAGCACGTCGCCCGGGCGGATGCCGTGGCGTTCGGCGGCGGTGCCGCGCAGGATGCGCCGCACCTCGACCCCTCCCTCGACCTTTTCGAGCATCACGCCCAGCAACGGCCGGTCGTCGGGCAGATCGATGCCCAGACTGTCCCCGAGGTCGTCCAGATCGTCGAAATCGAATTCACTCTGCGCGATCCGGGTCGGCCGCTCTTCGGTCTGAACAAGTTCCAGCGTGATGTCGCGGACCAGCGCCGCGACACGGGCCATGCCTTCGATGTTGAGCAGGTCGGAATCGTCGCTGGGGCGATGGTACTGCGAATGGAAGCCGGTGAAGAAGTGCAGCACCGGCACTCCGCGATCATGGAACGAGGCGTGGTCACTCGGGCCGTAGCCTCCCCGCCGCCGCGTGATCTTGAACTGATGCGGCGTTTCAAGCTGGTCGAGAATCGGATTCCATTCGGCGGCAGTGCCGGTCCCGTAGATGGTGATCTGGTCGTTGCGAAGCCGGCCCACCATGTCGAGGTTGAGCATGGCGATGGTCTGATCGAGCGGGACGGCGGGATCGTCGACATACCGCTTGCTACCGATCAGGCCGAGTTCCTCCGCGCTGAACGCGATGAACAGCACGCGCCGCTTGAGCGGTTCGGGGTGAGCTGCGAGCTGGCGGGCCACTTCGAGCAGGACGGCCGTGCCCGAGGCGTTGTCGTCCGCGCCGTTGTGAATTTCTTCGTTCGCGCCGATGGCGAGGGATCCCCAGCCGCCGCGTCCGAGGTGATCGTAATGGGCCCCGATGACGACGGTCTCTTCAGCCAGTTCGCCCGAACCGTCGACGGCCGCAATCACGTTCCGCAGGCTGCGGCCGTCCCGGGAGAGAGCGACGCGGCCGGACACCCGCGCCTTGGTGAGACGGCGGCTTTGCGGCTCGAGAGCGGCATCGATTCGTTCCTCGATCGCAATCAGCTCTTCGCCCAGCGATTGCTCGATCAGTTTCTCGATCACGTCCCTGCGGCAGTGGACAACCGGCGCCGAACCCTGCAGGGAAGACTCTTCGAGTTCGACTTTGATCAGCTCTTCGCTGTCGGCAGACTGCGGCTGCGCATTTTCGTCCGCCGGATGGCGGAGTGCGTAATCGTCGGTGCAGAAGATAATGACCGACGCTCCGTGCCGGATCGCGTTGTCGATCTTCGGCCGCAGGAAGGCGTGTTCCGAGTTCTCCAGCCCGTTGAATACGCTGTCCGGGTCGCCCTGCTGCGGTTCGTGTCGCAGGATGATGACGGCTGCGCCGGCGACGTTGATGCCGGCGTAATCGTCGTATCCCAGGTCCGGCGCTGTGATGCCGTAGCCGGCGAAGACGACCGGCAGCTTGAACTGATCCAGCAGGCTGAGCGTGAGCGACGTGTAGTTCTCATCCCGCTTCAGCGCCACCGGCTCTTCTCCCGCCAGTTCAAAGGCGAGTTCCTGCACGGCGCCTTTCGTCGCCCGTGAAAAGAGCCTGAACTTCTGGAACGGTTCGCCCGCGTAGACGTCGGTGCGCAGCCCCGCCTCACGGAACTGTTCGTGCAGGTAGTCGGCGGCCAGGTCCAGGCCGCGGGTGCGGACCCCCCGTCCTTCCAGTTCATCCGAGGCGAGGTAGTCGACCGCCTCTTCGATTCGGCGCTGGACGGCCTCGCGGCTCACGTCGAGGGGCGCCGTCCGGTCCGCAGCCAGACCGGTCGTCCCAATCAGGGCGACCGCGGCAACGGCCGTCAGCACGGCACGCGGGTGGGCCGGTCGGCGACTCTCGAAGCTGTCACGAGGAATACGCATGGGTCTGTTTCGCCGGCTGCAAACGCGGCCCGGTCTCTGTCTGAACAAAGTGTCGAAGCGAAGTCTCGTTACCTCGGTGTGGAAAAAACCGGCTCGCGATCGTGCCGATACGCCGTCTCATCTTCGGTGGTAAATGCCGCCGACTCAGGCGCGGAACAGAGCAGGGGGGCGGTCTTGCGAAACACAACCAGGCGGCAGAGCAGAAAATTCGATGCCGTCCCCATCGCCACGCCGGCCGCGATCGCCGCCAGTTCGTAGCGGCCGAAGAAATCCGGAAAGAACGTCCACAACAGCACGCGGGTGCTCCAGTTGACGCTCGCTCCCAGCAGGCAGCTCAGGCAGAACGCCGCGTACTGTCGCCAGATGCTTTGTGTGCCACGGTCGGAGAAGGTCCACAGCCGGTTCCAGCAGTAGTTGGAACTCATGGCGACCCAGATGGCCAGCGCCGAGGCGAACCCCCGGTCGAACCCGAGTTCACGCAGCCCGAAGAACGCCGCCAGGTCGATACAGAATCCGGACGCCCCGACGAGGCAGAACCTCAGCAGATAGCCGGCTTCACGTTGGCGGGTCGTCGCGGTCGTTGATGACATGCGGCAGATTCAACGGTTTCAGTTCAACCCGCTGGCGGGTGAAGCCTGTTCGTAACGCCTTTCGGCAGGAAGGTCAGACGCCGTGTGCGACAGGTCCGGTTCGCAACGAGTGACGTGGCGCGAATGCTCGAATCTGCCCGCAAATCAGACGCGCTGCTCCGCAACATCTCTCGGCAAACGCCATGCCGCGCCAGTCGTCCATCACACGCATCGCCGACCGGTTTCCGCGAGGCAGCGCCGCCGCTGTTAACGAATGTTGGCGCTCACTTGCATTAACAATTTCCACAGCGATGCGTTTCGATTTCTACACAGACTGTTGAATTCGGCCGGTCCGTGTGGTGAACTTAACGTGACGGCTCAAAGTCCCTATCAGGCCGATTCGCATCATTTGCAGCAGCCTCTCCATGACCGCTCAATTCACAGTGACCGAATCGTGATTCGGAGGCGAAGCGCGGGGCTTCGCTCCAACGTGCGGCAAAGTAACGAGTTATCGCTGCGCCGTTGCGAAATCGGGAGCCGGGGCGGTTGCATCCGTCCGTTGACAATCGACTGCGCAGCAGGATGCGCAGTGTCAATCCGGAGGATCTGGGAACACCTTTTGCCCGAGGCGTCGCATGCGCCGGTTATCGGGATTTTCCCTACCGTGCAAACGACAGGAAACACGCGTTGGTGTTGAACCGGCGCATCGTCCGACGGACCGAAGCAGGACTGACAACCATGAGACTGACAACCTTGAGGAACAGCGGGCATGACAGCTCCGATCGTTTTCAGCACCGACGCCGATATTCGAGGTCAACTGGAGGGCCGGCTCGTCACCGAGGGGACCAGTGAGTGCGTCTGCACCGATAGCCCGGAAGCGGCGTTGGAACGCCTGCAGGAGCAGCCCAGGCCGCTGCTGTTGATCGACGTCCTTTCCGACGGCGATCACTCAATCACCGCGGAGTTGCAGTCGCTGCTGATGGAACGACGCGTGCCCGCGCTGAATGTCGTGACTTTCGGCAACGGTTCGCTGCCGCGTCCAGTCGCCGCTCTGAGCGACCTGCTTTCGGTCCACCACAGCGTCGTCGACCGGGGAGTGCTCGACGCCCTCCAATCGGACGATCGCCTCGCCGACATCGCCGCGCAGTCCTGCCCGCGCCCGATGCCGGAATTCCGCCGGGTCGAGGCGGGCGGAGTCCACTTCACGACCTACACGCCGTCGTTCTTTTCGGTGATCGACGACCTGTTGCGCGTGGCGCACCGGGACGTGACTCTGCTCATCGTGGGAGAGACTGGAACCGGCAAGACCACGCTGGCCCGCTTCATTCATCAGCGGTCTTCGCGACGCGACAGGCCGTTCCAGAACCTGGCCTGCGGGGCGCTGCCGTCGGATCTGATCGAGAGCGAACTGTTCGGCCACGTCCGCGGCGCGTTCACCGGCGCCGATCGGAACAAGATCGGACGTTTCGAGGCCGCCGGACGCGGAACGCTGCTGCTCGATGAGATCGACGTGCTCGACCCCAAGCAGCAGGCCAAACTGCTGAAGGTGATCGAAACCGGCGAATACGAGATGGTCGGTTCGACCGAGTCGCGCCATTCGGAAGCGCGGCTGATCGTGGCCGCCAACGTGAATCTCGAGGAACTGATGCGGAAGTCGCAGTTCCGATCCGACCTCTACTACCGGCTCAACGTCCTCGAATTCCGCCTGCCGCCGCTCAGGGACCGGCAGCCCGATATCGTGCCGCTCGCCATGGAGTTCGTCGACGAGTTCTGCGAAGAGCACGAGATTGTCGTGCGCCGCATCAGCCGCGAGTTCCTGCGCGCCTTGCAGGAGCATCGCTGGTCGGGAAATCTTCGCGAACTGAAAAACCACATCCGGCGGGCCGTGCTGTTCTGCGAGAACGAGGAACTCACCGTCAGCGATCTGGCCGACTCCGTGGTCTGCGCGGAGGGGCGGACCAACGGACACGCGAAATCGACCGAACCGGGCTGGACGCTCGCCGATCGAATCGCCAACAGCGAGCGCGAGATGCTCGTCCAGGCCCTCAAGGCGAACGGCAACAACCGCACGCGAACAGCAAAAGCTCTGGGAATCAGCCGCGTCGGCCTCTACAAGAAACTCCGACGCCTCGGTCTGGCCGAAGAACGCCAGAAAGCAGAGAGCACGTAGTCTCTGTATTGCTGAAGCCGATCAGTCCTGACAGCTCCCGTTTACAGAGCATCAGACTGACTGATTCGCCCTTTCAAAGCCCACGGGCCGCGTCCCGTGGGTCACGAGAGACAATGTGCCGCAATCCTTTGTTCAGTAGCCGCGACCCGCAGGCGGCCCATTCCTCACAAGGCGTTCCGATACCCTCCTGCGGAGGGACGGGGCACCCACACCGTGAACGACGCTGAAAGCGTCGCACAGCATAGCCGGGGGTCGCGACGACAGGAGCGCACCCCCGGTTCGCAGTCCGCTAAACGGAACGCTGAAGGCGTTCAATAGCCGACTGTGGAACTCTTTCAGAGTTCATGCGACAACCTCGCCCGCGACAACCCAGGGTGGCGCTGCTGCGCCGCTGACCCGGGGCTTAATTGTGGTACGCCTTCAGCGTACGAGCTGCACCCGCGTGGATCGCGTTAGCGCCGCCAGTGTGTGATCGAGTTCTGTGTACGAATGACCCGTAGGGGAGCGCTCAGTGCTCCGCAATGCTACCGAGGGCGTGTGTGCGCCACCAGGCGTCCGACAGGCCCATCCACCCGGTGCACAAGATACGTGCCGGAGCGGTAGACCACCGGATGCGACCACGGGTAGGCGTCCTGCCGGTCTGTGGGATAGGCCGGCGGCGGCGCGAGCGGGCCGTCCGGTCCAATCGCTTCCGCATATGCCTGCGGCATCCCGCAACTCACCAGGTCGGTCACCACGTAGCGATGCCCGCTTTCGCTGAGGGCGCGTTCGAGTTCCGCGCTCCGTTCGGGAAAGAAGGTCGCCAGTTCGTAAAAGTAGATGAACTTCGTGGGCGGCCGCAGGTTCAGCGTCTGATACAGCGACACGAAATCGCTGTTGAACAGACAGACGTCCCGCCCGGCCGCGCCTTCCCTCCGCAAAAAGTCCGCAACGCGCTGCAGGTCTTCGCGGTCCGGATTGGAGAAATGCGTCAGCCGATCCTGCAACCGGGGTGAGACCGGTCCGGACAGGCAGTCCCGCCACACCTCGAGCCGCCGCGCCGAGAAAACCGGCGACGCGGCTACAGCCAGCAGCGCGAACGCCACGATCCCGCCCGTCCGCCAGAAACTGCGGTCCGCGCCGGCAAGGGCGGCGGTCAGCAGCAGGAGGGAAAGCAAGATCGCCGGCGCGTGAACGTAATCGAACAGATGCTGCAGAAAGTACGCCTGCGCCACCCAGCCGAGATAAAACACGCTCAGCAGCCCCGCGTAAAGACTGTGCGACCTGGATGCGTCGTCGCCGGAGCGGTCCGGCCACGACGAGCAATCCCAGCCCGCCGACGATCCGCCAGACCGCTGTGGAAGCGCGCGGCGTTGCGGCCGTTTCACTGGATGCGAGAGGGGCGGCGGCGATGCTCAAGACTCTGGATCTCCAATCGGTATGGAACCTGCACTGCGAATGGCGTTCCCTCTCCGCGCGAGTCCCACCGGTTGGAGCCCGCGCTGCCGCACGGGACGGCTCGTGCAGCGCTCTGCAAACCGCCGTTTACAGTATGTGTCCATGGAGAGAACGTGCGTCTCTCCCGAATCGATCAGCCCATGACGCAGTTGAGCGAAACCCAGGTCGTCGAAGCCGGCAAGCCTCACGGCCGGTCCCCGATGTCGATGTCCCCCGACGAAGTCCTCACGCCGAAGTTGAGCGACTCCTTCGCAATGGACGGCCGCGTGTTATTGATCGCGGCAGTGTTCTGCCTGCTGTTCATGCATTACAACTATCTGCCGCTGTTCCACTCCGACGTGTGGGGCCACGTGGCCTACGGTGAGTGGATTCTCCAGCACGGCCGGTTGCCGGCCTCGGAACCGTTCGTGCCGCTGGCCGACGGAGTGCCCGTCGTCGACACCGCCTGGCTCGGCCAGGTGATTCTGGGACTGACCGGGAGCAGCGGCGATCCCGAGTGGTTCTCCCACCTCTTCGCCGTCACCGCCGTCGCCACGCTGCTGGTGTTGATGCGGGTGTTCTATCTTCAGGCCGGCAGCGCGGGCGTCGCGGCGTGCGCAACCGTGTTGGCCTGGCTCACCGGCTGGACCCGGCATGCCGTCATCCGGCCCGAAATGTTCGGCAGCCTCTGCTTTGCCGTGCTGTTCTGGCTGGTCGTGCGAAACGACGACGCCCGCAGCCGCAGCGGGCGAGTGCCGTCATCCGACTCGGAGGCCCGACCGACTGCCTGGTGGGAATGGCTGGCGATGCCGCTGCTGTTCGCCGCCTGGTCGAACCTGCACGGGTCGTTCGTCGTCGGTTACGCCGTGCTCGGTTGCTACGCCTTGGGGCGAGCCCTGGAAGTTCTCGGGGAATCGCGCAGCGTCGGTGCCGTGTTCAACGACCGCCGGTTTCGCAGATGGGTCGTGCTGGGTGAGTTGGCGGTCGTCGGCACGCTGCTGAACCCCTACGGATTCGACCTGATTCTGCACACCTTTCTGTTCCCCGCGAATCCCAATCTCAACGACGTCTTGGAATGGTTTCCGCTGGAGATGGTTTCGCTGGAGGCGTTTCCCATGGCGGCGTCCTGGATCGGGCTGGTCGTCCTGCTGCGACACAGCCGGGCGCGAATGGCCGCGAGCGACATTCTCCTGCTGCTCGTCTTCACGTCGGCCGTCTGTCTTCGCGTACGGATGATCGCCTGGTACGCCCCCGTGCTCTGGCTCGTTCTCACGCCTCATCTGGGCGACGTCTTCCAACAGTTGGCCGCCTCGAACCGAACGGCCTCGCTGCGTCGTGCCGCACAGCCGCTCTACGTTCGGTCGTTTCGCATCACGTTGTTCCTCGGCTTGCTGGTCTGGGTGACGTTTACGTTCTCTCCAATCGCGCGGCCCGTCCTGGGCGGAAAGCCGAGGCCGGCCGATAAGGTGTTCAGCAACGATACACCGCTCGGAGTGACGAAATATCTGAGAGTCCATCCTCCGGAAGGAATGGTCGGTAACCCCCAGTGGTGGGGCGACTGGCTCGTCTACGACGGTCCGCCCGACATCCAGGTCTTCATGACCACGAATGCCGTACACGTCGTTCCGGCCCGCGTCTGGAAAGACTACCTGGCCTTCGCCACTGCCGAAGAGGGACTCACGCGCCGGCTCAACCGCTATCGCATCAACACGATCGTGGTCTGCAAGAAACTGCAGCCGAGCCTGGAAGAAAAAGTCCGCACGATGCCCGGCTGGCGCGTGGTGTTCGAAGACGAAGTCGGCCTGATCGCCCAGCGCACATCGATGGCCCAGCACGGGCGTCGCCCGCAACCTAATAACGTAGCGCACGCAGCCTTGCGTGCGTCCCGCTGATCACAAACTCCGCTGACGAAAGCTTGCAGCGTGCGCTACGGACAAACGCCACAATTTGCGCAGGACGACAAACTCTCGCCAGTGAATAGCACAAGAGCCCGCCAGTCCTGAACCCGCGTCATCAACGAACGCGAATCGGAATTCGTCCCGGACAAACCTGCTTGCCGACTCAGACAAATCGTCAGCGTATTGATCCATACATGAGCATTCTCAAGGACAAATCACCGAATCGCGGTACGCGGCCGGGCGTCTCGGCGCCCATGTTCTGCGCGCTGCAGGCGCTGCTCCTGACCGGGGCCGCCGCCTACGGCATGCACCGCTATCAGACAATCACGGCCCCGCGTCTGCTGCCGACGCCGAGCAACGAACCGCTCGCGGTCGGGCCGCTCTACGATCGGCCCGATGTCGTGAGTGATGAGCAGTTGGTCACGATTCTCGATCAGCTAAAGCCCCGGCTGCGCGGCCGGCAACCGAAGATCAATCACGTCGACCATGCGCTCCGATTCTGGGGCGTGGAGGCGACCTTCACAGACCCGGAGTGCCTCTCCGGCGTCGAGTTGCGGGAACTGCTGCTCGATCACCGCGCCTTCGCGGAAGCCTGGGGGTCCGACGTCCGCCCGTTTCTGATTCCCAACACCAGCAGCGACGCCGACCTGATCTCCTTCCGCACGAAGACCGGACCCGCTTCCGCCAGCCACTACGACCACACGATCGCAGGGCTCGCTGAGGTCGGCACGCCGCTCGACTATCCGGTGATCACGCCGATCGGCGAACGTCCGCTGCGGGCGGCCGTCGACTACTCACTCGAGAAGTTCAGCCTCAATCAGGGCGAGTACGAGTGGTCCACGCTCATGTTCCTGCACTACCTCTCGCACGAGAGATCGTGGTACTCGACCGAAGGCCAGGAGATCACCTGGGACCGTCTGGCGGATCGGCTCATGCGGCAGCGGCTCGCCCAAGGGGTCTGTTACGGCAATCACCGGCTGCACGCGCTCGTGATGCTGCTGCGGGTCGACGCCGAAGTCAATCCGATCCTCTCCCCGGAGATGCGTTCGCAAATCGTCGCTCACCTGCAGGACGCGACCTCGCGGCTCGTCAAGACGCAGCATGCCGACGGCTACTGGGACGGCCGTTGGCCCGGTGAAGAGTGGGACGGCCCACAACCGACCAGCATCGAAGGTCCGTTCGGACCGACCGCCGACCGCCTGCTGGCAACCGGCCATGCCCTCGAATGGTGGGCCCTCGCGCCCCCGGACCTGCTGCCTCCGCGAGAAACCGTCGTCCGCGCGGCGCAGTGGGTCTGCAATTCGGTCAGCGAACTCAGCGAGAGCCAGCGTTCCACTTACTACCCGTTTCTCACGCACGCCGGCCGCGCGCTTTCCCTTTGGCGAGGCAAGTTTCCCCACGAGGTCGAGCTTCCCGAATCGACCTCGAGCCCCGAAACGCCCGAGACCGCAGCCGCACCGGACCCGGAACCACCCGCCGACGAATCCGAGAACTGAAGCGCACACAGAAAACCTCGAAAACCTCGTTCCCAAACTTCTGTTTGGGAACGCCCAGACAGCTCGCGTGCCCAAACAGAAAACAGACCCAAACCTGTCACGACTCAATGGACGCCGCGCACCTGGACGAACTCGTTGAACTCGAGGAGCACTACTGGTGGCACGTCGCCAAGCGACGGCTGGCCGGCGGTCTGCTCGCGCGTTCCGCTCCCCCTCCGGGACTGCTCATCGAGGGAGGCGTCGGATCATGCCGCAACCTGCTCGCCTTCCGGGAAGCAGGCTATGACGTGGCCGGACTCGACGTCATGGCCGAGGCGGTCGAACTCGCCCACCAGCGGGGCCTCTACGGCGTCCATCAGCACGATCTCTGCGAACCCTGGCCGTTTGAACCGAATGCAGCCCGTGCGGTCGTGCTGCTCGATGTGATTGAACACCTCGCCGAACCAGTCGAAGCGCTGCGACACGCCCACCACGTCCTGGCGCCCGGAGGCTGCGTCGTATTGACCGTGCCGGCCTACCAGTGGCTGTACGGGGAATGGGACCGCACTCTCGGCCATTACCGCCGCTACACGGCCGGTCTGCTCCGGAATCAGGCGCAAGCGGCCGGACTTCGTGTCCGGCTGCTCAAGCACTGGAACGCGTTTACACTGCCGGCGGCTGTCGCGGTCCGCGGCGTGCAGCGATTCCGCAGGAACTCTCAGGGAGCCGAGTTCCCCCGCGTCTCACCCTGGACGAACCGCATGCTGTTGAAGTGCGCCCGGGTTGAACAATGGCTGATCGACCACGGACCGGTCCCGTGTGGACTTTCGCTCGTGGGAGTGCTCGAAAAATGACTCCGCAACTGGAATTGAATGCGATGGCCGTCTCCGGGGCGGCCGACCACGAACTTCAAACAGGCCTCGCCCCGCGAATTGACGGCGTATCAGCGACCAAGCGAATGCCCCTCAAAGACGCGCTCGTCTCGCTGGTGCTGCCGGTCTACAACGAAGCGGGTGTGCTGGCCCTGTTGACGGAGCGTCTTGACGACGTGCTGCGCGAGTGCGGTTGCCGGTACGAAATCGTCTTCGTGAACGACGGATCGACCGACGGCAGCAGCCGCCTGCTGGACGAACTCGCTCAAGAATATCCCGCCGTTCGCGTGCTGCATTTCTCGCGGAACTTCGGCCACCAGTCGGCCGTGCACGCCGGTCTGTCCCACGCCCGCGGCCATGCGGTGATCGTCATGGACAGCGATCTGCAGGACGATCCCGCCGCCATCCGGACTTTCATCGAACAGTGGCAGGCCGGGTACGACGTCGTCTACGCGGTCAGGCAGGACCGGAAAGAGAACCGCATCAAGCGGGGCCTGTTCCTGGCGTTTTATCGCCTGCTCAACGCCGTGTCGCACACGCGGATGCCGATGGACGCGGGCAACTTCGGCCTCGTGGACCGCCGTGTGGCCGAGGAGATCGCGGCCGTCGTCGACCGCGATCGTTATTTCCCGGGCCTCCGAAGCTGGGTCGGATTTCGGCAGATCGGCGTTCCCGTCCCGCGCGGGCGGCGCTACGACGACCAGCCGCGCGTTTCGATCGTCGGGTTGTTCCGTCTGGCGAAGACGGCGATCTTCTCATTCTCCACCGTGCCGCTTTCGATCTTCTACATCATCTCGGGACTCTCGCTGGTCACCTGCGCGGGAGTGGCGGCGTTCGCGCTGTACCACAAGCTCTTCACCGGACTGGCCATCCCGGGCTGGGCGTCAACGACGATCATCGGGTCGTTCTTCGGCGCGCTCAACGCGCTCGGCATCGGCATCCTGGGCGAGTATGCCATCCGGATCTATGACCAGGTGCGGGCGAGACCTCATTACATCGTGGCACGGACGACGGAGACGCGGCGCAAGGCGGCTGCCGAGTCATTATAGCGCTTTGCAAATCAGTGTTGGCGATCTGTCTCGCGGATTCTCGTCCCCGAAAGTCCAAATACCACTCGACGCGGACACATGATAGAGCAATTTGCTCTAACCAGCCGCGCCCTGTAATGTCCGAAATCGCTCCCAGCACCGGATCACGTCGCCACCACGCCGCCGCCTTCGGCGTCCTGACGGTCGTAACGCTCTGCGTGTTTCACCGCCTGACGATGCATCCCGATGAGATTCTCGTCGGTCCCCAGAAGCAGGGGCACAACGACCTCATCGACTACTTCATCCCGAGCCGCGCCTACGCGGCCGCCTCGGTGACGGAGTTCGGGCAACCGCCGTTCTGGAATCCGTACATCTGTCTCGGCCTGCCGTTTACCGGGAACCCCCAAGCGGCGCTTTACTATCCGCCCAACTGGATCACGTTTGCCATCGATCCCCAGCACAGCCTGAGCTGGTTGCTGGTTGCCCACCATCTGTTTGCCGGACTGGGGGTCTACTTTCTGGCCCGCCGCTATGGAGCCTCGTGGAGCGCCGCGGTGACGGGAGGAGCCGTCTTTCTCGCCGCCCCCTTTCTCATCGCACAGTCCGCCGAGGGGCATTACCCCCAGATCTGCGCCGTGGCCTGGGTCCCGTGGGCGTTTCTGGTCTACGAGGTAATGCGGAACGGCACTGCATCTCAGACTCTCCGGCACAATGCCGCAGGCTCAATGCCACCGGCAAGCAGCAACTCCCTGGCCGGCGTGCTGCCGCTCACGGCCTGCCTGGCAATGAGCTTTTTCGCGGGCCACGCACAGGAGACTTATTACCTCGTGCTGATTCTCTCGGCGTTCGTACTCTGGGACGTCGCCGCCCGACTGCTGCACAGGCAGGGAGCTGCCGCACGACATCTCCTGCTGAACTACGGCCGGACCGGATTGTTCACCGCAGGACTGGTCGCCATCGACCTGCTTCCGATCTACCTGACGACAAAGCTCACGCTGCGCCCTTCTCTGCAGAAAATGGAAGAAGACTTCGGCCGCTCTGTCATGACGATCGAAAGCCTGCGGGAACTGATCGATCCGTTCGCCGTCACGCGGCCCGAGGATTGGACTGAGGGGACCGTGCCGTTCTGGGAAAAGGTGTGCCACTTTGGCGTATTGCCGTTGCTCCTGGCGGCGAGCGCGCTGTTTCTCCTGCGACGTAACGGACCCGCGCGGCGGATGGCCGTGCTCTGGACGCTGACGCTGCTGTTCGCATTCGGATCGCTGACGCCGGTCTACGAAGGTCTCGCGTCCGTCGTTCCCGGAATGACCTGGTTCCGGCTGCCCTCACGCGTCCTGTTCTTCACGTCGTTCGCCACGGCGGTGCTGGCGGCGTTGGCCGTCAGTGAACTCAACAAGC
>QQVO01000052.1 GCA_003388505.1 Planctomycetota bacterium | reverse complement strand
GATCGCGGGACTCACCGGCGATGGTCTCGAACACATGCCGCAATGTGTAGAATCCCAGGCCGCGGCGACCGTTGATTTTCAGTTTGCCGAGTAGGTTCGCGAATCGCTGCGAAAGCGCGTCGATCGGAACCAGCTTTCCAGAGTCGTCAGCTTTCTGCTGGACTCTCACCCACGGGTTGCCCTGCTTTGTCAAGAAGCACAGCTCCTCATCTCCCCGGTTCTTCGCCTTCACACGATGCTCAATCGCCTCCATCAATGCAGCAACTGTCTCCGGCCATAGCGGTATCCGCCGTTCGATTTCGGTCTTGGGTCTGGGAAACTCGATCCACCCGCCGGCGAGATCGACGGCCGATTGCGGCAGGCTGGCGCAGTCAGTGTTGCCGAATCCTGCATTCACACCGAGGAGTACCATCGCCGTCAGCGCCGGGTCTGCCGTCAACTTGACTGGCTTTTCTTCTCCTTCTAGCTTGATCGGCTTTCCGTCCAGCGCGCTCAGGATCGTTAGCAACTCGTGCCGCTCAAAGAGTCGCGGTCCGGCTTCGTTCCGTGACTTTCGCAGAGCCTTTACTGACGGTCGCGCGAACGACTGGCCATAGCTCACCGGATCGTCGATCAAGCGCTGGTCATGGGCGTACTTGAATACGATCCGGCACACGTTGATCGTCCCCTTCAGGGCGACTGGACCAAACCGCTCCGCGAGCCGTTTGCGGAACCGCTCAAAGTCGTTGGGACGCAGATCATCAACGCGGCGATCCCTGCCAAACTCGGCGATCAGCAGATCAGTCGTCGCGTGGTAGTCGCGGAATGATCGGGGCGACAGTTCGCCGGCAATCATCTTGTTTCGCTTCGACGTCAGGAACGCATTGCACAGATCCCGCATATTGCAGAACTCACCCGCGCCGACTGGCGGGGGACTTCGGCCCTCAGACAGATACGGCCACTCGCGGTTGAACTGCTGCAGCGCCGCTGTACCCTCTGGGTCGTCGGCCGTCTTACCGAAGTATTGAAACTTGCCGCGAATCTTCTTCGCCCAGCGCCCGGAAGCGTGTGGGAACAAAGGGAATTCGGGGTACGGCTTCTCCGGCTTTGATTTTCTTGCGCGTCGTCTCTTGATAGACTGCCCCATCACAGCGATCTTTCCGGTTTGAGGTAGTGTCAGACACCCGGCAGGTGCAGCCGGGCGGGTGTCACCGCTCATGAGGCGATCGTAATGGGTGTCATTACGGGTGTCAAACGCGGTTACATCGGGCAGTGCAATCAGCAGAATACCCCGATTTTTAAGAGAATTTGAGGGCGTAGCTCAGTTGGTAGAGCAACGGACTTTTAATCCGTAGGTCCAGGGTTCAAGTCCCTGCGCCCTCATTCGTGTTCCTCAACGTGGGTGACCGAACCGCCGGTCCACAATTAGAGCGCTTTGCAGGTCAGTGTTGGCGATCTGTCTCGCGGATTCTCGTCCTCGACAGTCCAAACACCGCTCGACGCGGACACATGGTAGAGCAATTTGCTCTAATTTGCCTTCACGCAACAGTTCATCCGCCTCCCAACCCCGCCCCGGTCGACGACTCCCATGCCGCTCTTTGAATTCCGCTGCGAGGATTGCCGCGAAGTCTTTGAAGCCCTGGTCCGCCGTGACGAGCCCGCGAACTGTCCCGCCTGCAACAGCACCAAGCAACAGCGGCTGATGAGCGCACCGGCCCGGACGGGACACACCAGCGGCAACCTGCTCCCTCTCGCGCCCGGATGCCCGCCCGCTGACGCTCCTCCCTGCAGCCCCGGCTGCTGCCGGTTGTAAGCGGTGCGTGATAAGAGGGGGGCCGAGGCGGCGGGATCGGCGCAACAATCGGTGGACTGACCGAAAGAGCCTGCCGCCCTGCACTCGGAGCCGTCCGCGCCGCGCCCGTGCTGTCGCGAGCGACCGCCGCCGAACGCGAAGTGCCCAAGAGAGGACTCGAACCTCCACGGGGTTAACCCCCACTGGCTCCTGAAGCCGGTTTTCGCACTTGGGAGGTGCGTCGAGTGTGCGTTGAAGAAGTGTCGATTTCCCTTTCAGATAGCAGGTTTCCTGGTTTACTTCAACGATTTGATATTTCACTTGAATTGGGGCCGGATTGCCAATCCTGCCCCCCCATTGCCCCCCGGAATGCTCTCACCCGCCCGAGATGGATGCCGGTCTGAGTTGCTTCGCGTGGCAGCCGAGGTCTATCCCTGATTCAGGGTATGTTCCGGGTACAGCATTCCGCTCGGGTTGAGGGGCTTCACCGAAGCCGGTGCTCTTGCAAGAGGTTACGCGCCGACCGCGAGACGAGCCCTCTACGTCCCGAACTCACAGGCCGTTTTCGCGGGTTTGCCGAAGGTGGTGTGGTGTCAACCAGTTGCGGCGAACTCCCGCCACGGCTGATTTGACGTAAGTCGTTTATTCTCCGTGATCGATTTCCATTCAGGGTATCGTACCCTGAATCAATCAGGCGGCTGACGTTCTACCGACTCCGCTTTTCGGTCGTCAACGGTTGGCTTGCAGTCCCCTTCTCGGTCTGGTTCACCGCTTCCGCCTTCCTTTCGCTGTTCGTGCGTTTCTTGTTCTCCGTTTGGTCCTGCCCGCTGTGCTTTCCCCCGCCGTTGGTCATAGCAAACGCTCCTTTCGCTGGTGAGTGTAGTAGTCGAATTCGGACTATTCTATACCCGACTATACCATTGGTCAACTTGCTTGGCAGGCCGATGGAAAAGTCGTTGTTTACCGCCGAATACGTTGTGCTGCTCGGCTTGCTTCGAGAGTCGCGACAACACGCCGGGCTGACGCAGGTGCAGCTCGCGGAACGGCTTGGTCAATCGCAGTCATTCGTGAGCAAGATCGAACGCGGTGAGACGCGGCTCGATCTCATCCAGTTGCGAACGATTTGCCATTCCATCGGCACGACGCTTCAAGAATTCGTTGTCGCTCTTGAGGCTCGGTTGTCGTCGCAACCATCGTCGCGACGCCGGAAGCATTGACGATTCCGACAAGCCGATTCAGCCGTTGTCCTGCTCTTGCCTCCCCAGCACGCCCTCGACGCGTAGATAGTACCTGCGCAACGTATCGCGAGATCCGGCGAAGAAGATGACGGCCGCGAGCAGCCATGCCGCATCTTCCCAGCCGATCATCGCGATTTCGCCCGGACTGGTGGATTTCCACACGGCGTAAGCGAACACAATCGCGACGAGCATGTTGGCGTTGAATTGGTAGAACTGGTAGTGAATTCGAATCAGGGACTCGAAAGCGTCCACTCTGCGTGCGAGTTGCGAGAAATCCCAGCGGGGTTCCGTCAGACCGGTCGCGTGATGGACTCCATCAATGATCAGCCAGCGGACCGTGCTGACGATCATTCCTGCGGTCACTGAGCCGAGCGTCAGGTACAGAAAACCGCCCACGGTTGGGAGGTCTGACGGATTCGTCGTCAGCCACGATTGTAGCGTTGGAGAGAAATGACTCGCTCCCCAAAGGACCGTGAGCCCTGGGATCACGTATGCAATAAGATGGCCGAAGTTGTTGTTGGTAACGTCTCGCATTCGTCGATTAAGCACGAATGCGTCAATCCTACACCGAATGCCACAAAGCGCAAGCGAGGTTTCTTCAGTTCAAATGTGCACCGGCGGTGGCCGACGCATGCATTCGTCTCATCCATCCCGTTGTCAACGTCTATTCTTCTGCCGAACGGTTTCCGTCGAAGCGGACGTTCATGAGGGGCGCGTGATCGGCCTCGCCGTCGCTGCGCTCCTCAGACGGAACTGATTCGGCGGCCGACACCAAAATCGTCGTGCAATGCTTATATGCAGCTCCGTCTTCGGTCGCGGACGATTGGATGCGGGTTTCGATCAGGTCGCTGACCATTTTGCGGACGATGCGGCCGCCTTCCTGGCCGTTTGATTGCTCGTTGAGCCGATGGGCGCGGCGGCCGATCTGTTCGATGACGGCCCGCGCGATTTCGATCCGCTTCTCGCGCTTCTGCAGCCAGAGCTGCTGCATGCGGCGGCAGACGCGCTCGGCGATGCCGATCATGGCGGACTCGTCGAGCGGGCTGAAAATCATGATCCGCTTGATGCGGGAGAGGAACTGCGGCGGGAAGACCGGTTGCGTTGATCGCTCCTGCCGGACGCGGGAGAGGGCCTGCTTGACCTTCTCGGTGATCTCCTCGGCCGGTTTGCCGCTCTTGGCCATCTGGGCGATGTTCTTGTCGCCGGCGTTGGTAGTGAGGATGAAGATCGCGCGGTCGGCGTACGCCTTCACGCCACGCTGGTCGACGATCCAGCCTTCATCGAACAGGTTCAGGAACGGTTTCCAGATGTTTGGATGGCACTTCTCGGCTTCGTCCAGCAGAAAGACCGAGTAGGGGTCGGCGTTGAGTTCGTTGATGAGCCGGCCGCCCTCTTCGTGACCGACGTAGCCGGGCGGGACACCGATGATGCCCGAAACGCTGTGCGGCTCGGTGAAGTTGCCCATCGAATAAATCTGCAGCCGGCGCGACGTGGAGTACAACTCGGCGATGCGTTTAGCGAGTTCGGTTTTGCCGACGCCCGTCATTCCGGCAAAGAGCAACACGGCGGCCGGCTTGCCCGGTTCGGCCAGACCCGCCTTGATCAGCCTCAGTTCGTTGGCAGTCTGCCGGACTGGTTCGTCCTGCCCGACGACTGCGTCCAGGAGCGCTGCCTCGAAATCGACCTTGTCCGACTCACCGGCGATCGTGTGGGCCGGGATGCCGGTCTTCTCGGCGATGGCGCGGACGACGTCGCCGACCGAGATTTCGGTGTGCTCGCGATCGAGTTGCGAACCGTCGTAGTCGGCGTCTTCGCAGACGCGCTCCAGGATGCGGATCGACTTGGCCGGATGGCATTCGTTGAGGATGAACGTCGAGGCGAGGGCGACGGTGCGATCGGCGATTTGCGGGTTGATCTGAAGTCCGTACTGCCGGCTCAGTCGGTCGGCGTGAAGCCGTGTGACGGCGGCTGCCGCTTCCTCGCCCGGTTCGTCGATCTCGATGCGGGTGAAGAGTTCCAGCATCTCGGCGTCGCCGCCGATGAGGTCGTTGTACTCCCAACTCGACATGACGCCGATCACGCGCAAATCGACTCGATTCATCATGGCCCGCAAAAGGGGCTTGTTGGTGCCGCCGCCGGTCCGCTTGAGTAGTGCCCCGAGGCCGTCGAGACAGAGTACAAGGTCCAGTTCCTGCGCTACGGCGGCGAAGATCGACTCCAGGCAGGCGCGGCTGTCTTCGGGACCGACGTTCTTCGCGTCGATCCAGATGAACTGCTTGTTTGCGAGGAACGGGATCTCCCCCGTGGCGGCCTGCTGGGCTAGTTCGCGGACGAGCGTGGTCTTGCCGACTCCCTTGCGGCCGGTGAGCAGGAGGTGTCCCTGCCGGTTGCGATAGAGGGCGCGGGTGCAGGCTGCGATCGAATCGCCAGTTTTCAGTGCGCCATTGCTAATTCCGCGCTTTGGCCGGATCAGCTGTGTTGCATCACCTTGCCGAGCCGCCCGAGAAAGATCGTCGACAGGCAGCAACCCGGCCAAATACTTCCATGCTGAACGGGACTGAGATGGCTCCGAGCGATGACGCGTTTCGAGTGACGCCGCTCCAGTGTTCATGTCCGTTTCTCCAAAGACCAACCTCGGCGGTCGCTGACTCGCGCGAGTTACCACGTAACCTGATCAGCCGGCGTGCTTCGCAAATCCAAGCCAGGCCGCCCCGTCTGGAATTGTCAACTCGAATCGACTCGGACGAACGCCGACAGAAAACACCGCTTCCAGTTCCTCGCGACCGTAAAAATGGTGCCAATGTTCGGACCGACCTTCGATCTGGTTACGAATCTCTCTGTCGAATGGCATTGTTTTCTGCTGTGCTGGCAGGTGTTTCCAAGACAGCATGTGCACCACCGCGCATCCGCCCGGTGCCAGGACGCGGTACATTTCCAGGAACAGGTTGTAAGCGAAAGGCTTCGGAATGTGCTGCACACAGGCGACCGAATAGACGAAGTCGACCGAGTTGTTTTCCCAAGGGATTGTGACGCCATCGTACAACTCAAAAACGTATCTATCGGCTGGTAGTCGATCGCGAGAGATTCGCTGATTCGCGGTATTGATCATAGTGGGTGACATGTCGAGCCCGATGATCCGGTGACATCCGGTGCGTTCCATCATCGCCTGCATGATGTATCCCACGCCGGGCCCGATCTCGACGACGGTACTGTTCTCGTTGACGTTGATCCACGGAAAACGCGTGAAGATTTCGTGCACATAGTTCCGACCACGGTTGACCAGTTCGCGAACTCTGACGCCGTCGTGAATTCTGCGCTCGACCGCTCTGAGCGATTCGTGCCCGGTGTCCCACGCCGAGTTGGCCGGGTGCTCAAGGAAATTCATCGGACCCTCCCAATCTGTGAAGCTGGTCTGGTTTGGGTTCTGCATCTCGCGGGCTGATGCAGTTCGCGTCGCCCCGACCTGTCTGCGTTACGTCTGACGTCCTGAGATGTGATGAACGTGTGACGGATCTGCGGCGGCTTCATGTAGACGAACCGCTGTTGCTCGGAGACGATGATGCCTCTCGGATGGGGATGCGACCTTCCGGCGCGACCAGATGTTGAAACCGTAATAACGCGCCTGCCAGATCGGATCGCCGTCCGCAATCCGAGACCAGTAGTTCAGGAATCGCGTCCGGTACGATTCCTTGATCTGCCGGGACGTCTGCTCCTTCCACTTGTTCATAAGCGGGCTCAATTGCCGAACCTCCGGAAACCGGGCCAACGCATGAACGTGGTCCGGCATGATGACAAACCCTGTGCACAGGCCGTCATGCCGGGCCGGCCGGCTGCCGAGTTGCCCGATGACAATTCGCTGTGCCCGGTCCGGCTGCAGGAGGGTCCGTCGCCGGTCGCATGAGAACGTGACGAATTGGATGTGCTTCTCGTCATCGTAGACCCGTCGTTCGACCATGGCCTGTCTTCTCGGACGTCAGGCCCAACGGACCCGCACGATCAATCATCTTGCGCCTCCGGCACCCGGCCGGGTGCGGCCGGGCCACCTTGCGTCGTCTGTGGGACATGCGGCCTTCATTCCTGTGCAACGTGATGCGGCTACGCCGCACCAGCGCAAGAACCGGGTCAGCCCTCGCCCCCCCACGGCGTACGCCTAATTGACGCAGTCGCTTCCCTTCGATTTGTGCGCACAGACATTTTAGTTAGCCAACACCAACCACCAAGACAATCATTGCATTTTCGTGCCCTTCCTTACGCTTTTCTGCTTCAACTTCTTTCGCTGCATCAGACATACAACTGAGCGCTATTTCGTAGTCTCTCGGACTGGCATGACTGAACTCGCTCGCATCTTGAATGACGAGCGCCAACTTGGGTTCTGAGCGTGCATCGAGTCCTCCCCACAATGAGTCAGCGAAGGCGTCCCAATGCACTTTGCCGCTAATCTCCGGATCAAGCGGATACTTCGCCTTCACTTGCAAAAAGAAGTCAGCGGCGTCTGCCGGCTTCTCAATTGAAAAGAGCTGGAACCCTTGTGATTCCAGTTCGTCGCAATGTGAATTCACGTCGGTGCAGGAGACCTTTCGTAGTCGTGATTGCTGTTCCATACCCGATCACCGTATTCGTACAAAGGGTGGATCTCCAGTGTCGCCGTAGTGCGTCCAAGTATAGAAAACTTCACCGGTTTCCGTATTTTCTACGACCCGACGGGTTCCCGCGCCCGTTTCTCCCGGACCGGGCGCTACTCGGTATTCTCTAAATGGAGACTCGGCACCAGATTTGCCGGGAAGATCTCCGTTGTAATTCTTAAACTTCGTTCCCCACTTCTTTTTCAGTGCACCAGTTGGCTTTGTCCCTGCGTCCAGATGTGACATCGTTGTTCGCAGTGCAGTAGCCTCTTCTGCAGGGAGGCTACCGGGCGTAATGAACGGTACCTTCTTTCGGCCATGTGTCGATCGCCGGGCTGCTTCCGTTCCACTTTGCGGTGATGGCTGCTGGGCTAAATTGCGTCGAGCCCGTTCGAGTGCTTCGGCTCGGTCCCCCAGTCGATCGAGTTCCTCAAGCTCTCTTCGTAAGTGATCGACGGTGTCATCAATCTGTTTTTCGGTTGTCTCAATGACCTGCTCAGTCGCCTTTGCAGCCGTTCGGCTGCCGGAACGGTCGACGAGCTTACCGGCCTGCCGTGTCAGACTGGCCTTCAAGGCACCCATCGACTCAATGGCCCATTGTAGGTGTCTTCGGTTGAGGAGTGGAGCAATCAGCAGCAGCGCTCCGATCGCTCGCCAAGCGAGCGATATGTCTTCTCCATTCTCAAAGTTCACGCCGACAAGGATTTCGACGATTGTCATGACCTCGCTGACGAGTGGAACCTGTGAGGCGACGCGAACCGTCCAAACGTAGCCGGCTTCGGCAACGTCTTCGATCAGCTTCAGTTTTGCGCCAATCGCAGCACGTTCTTCGCCAGACAGCGCGCGTCCTGCAAAGGCGGATGGATTGTCGAAGTCAATTCCGCCGAAGAGATCTGAGAGTTCATCAAAGGGGTTGACGGTTGCCCTTCCTCCGCCGCTTTGCCGCGTCGGGTGCCTCGGAGTGGGTTCCTCGGATGGGAGCGCTTCCAGTTCTTCGACGGTCGCGAGCCACTGGCTTCTGGAAGTCTCATACGCGCCCTGCAAGCGGTTCAAGGTTGTGCGGCGATATGAAAGAATCTCCTCGGCAGTTTCGAGTTCCCCTCGAATATGTTCTCTCTCCGCCGCCGTAATCTGTGGACGTTGTGCCCCAGGTTGGAGGTCGCTGACACCCCGCACTGGAGTCAACAGCTCCCTCATTTCCGAAGCCTTGATACCGACGCTCTCGTAAATCCTCCACCAGTACACCCACTGGCTATAGTTGTGCGTCGTCTCCTGCCAGAGTCTGGTCGCCTCCTGTGACAGCGACTCGCGACGGGACAGACGCTGCGTCTGCAAACCGGACGGATCGATATTCCGCACGGCGCGATTCCCGACATACGCGTACAAGTTCTGCGAACGGCGGGCAGGATCTTCTGAGACAAACCGTCCATCATTACTCGCGTAGTGCCGTCGTCGCAGGCTGTAGAGACTCGTCTCCGCATCAGCGTAGTAGCCCTTCTCACCCACCCATTGGAACGGGTTTTCGGTGCTGCCGGTGCCGGCGGCGACTTTGCCGAACGCTTCGTAGGCGTAGTCGTCGGTCTCGACTTCCGACGAATCTGTAAGCGAGCGGGTGCTGCCGAGGGCGTCGTAGTGGTAGAACGAACTGGCCGCGTCGCGGTGCTGGCTGATGAGGTTGCCGAATGGTTGCGGCGCAGGCCGGGGGTCATTCGTGTAATCGGCCTGCGTGACATCCAGGTCGTCGTATTCCTGGAGGATGTTCTGGCCGTCCCAGAGGAGCTTGACGGTGTCGGCGTCGGTTTCCTTCTCGATGCGTTGTTCGGCTGCCGTGTAGACGTAGGTGGTGATGTCGCCGGCCGGGTCTTCGGCGGACGACATCTGGTTCTCGTAATCCCAGGTGTAGGTCGTCAGGTCGCCCGAGGGTTTTTCGATGCTCCGCTCATTGCCAGTCGCGTCGAATGTGTGCGTCGTGATGCCGCTGCCGTCTTCGGCGGTTTCCAGGCGGTTGGCGGCGTCGTAGGTGTAGGTGGTGACGTCTGTGCCGTCGTCTTTGGTGAGACGGTTGCCGACGGGGTCGTAGGTGAAGGTGTGCGCGTAGCCGCCGGCGCCGCTGCGGTCTTCACTGAGAAGCTGGTAGGTGTTGTCGTAGGTCCAGGTGACGCGGTCGCCGCTGTCCTCGGCGACGGCGAGGCGGTTGCCAGCGTCGTCGTAGGTGTAGGTGAACCGCGTGACGACAGCATTAGTGCTCTTGAGGCTGGCGATCGCCGTCATGCGACCGGCGTCGTCGTAGGTCATGCTCGACCAGGTGCCGTTGTCGAGTTCACTTTGCACCTGCCGCCCGGCCGCGTCGTAGACGAGGGTGGTCGTCTCGCTCTGCGCATTGACAACCTTCGTCCGCCGCCCGGCCGCGTCGTAGGTGAAGGTCGTCGTCCCTCCGTCCGGATCAACCAGCGTTTCGCGTCGGCGGGCCGCGTCATACGTGTACGTCAGGCGCTTCGAGTCGGGGTTAGCGACCATCGTTACCAGATCGCGCGCGTCGTAGGCCCGCGTGGTCGAGCCGGTCCAGTCCGACATTTGCGTCTGGTTGCCGTTCGCGTCGTACACGAACGTCGCGCGCGTCCCGTCCGGGTACTTCCGCTCGGTTCTCCGTCCTGCTGCGTCATAGGCGTAGGTCGTGCGGTTCCCCCGGGCGTCGATTCGCAGGGTCTGGCGGCCGCAGGCGTCGTAGGCCATGGTGGTCCGCTGGCTGAGCGGGTTCATGCGGGCCAGTTCGCGGCCGGCGGCGTCGTAGGCGAAGCTGGTGCGGTTGGCGTTCGCGTCGATCAGCGCCAGCCGCCAGCCGAGGACGTTGTAGACCATCGACGTGCGATGCGCTTCGGCATTGACGACGGCGATCTGCCGGCCGGCCAGGTCGTAGACCGACGTGGTGACGTGCGATTCCGGATCCTGCCTTGCGATCTCCCGCCCGGCCGCGTCGTAAGCGAACGACGTGCGATGCCCCAGCGGATCGACCACGGCCGTCTTGCGGCCGGCCAGGTCGTAGAGCGTGTCGGTCGACTGGCCCAGCGGGTTCTCCTCCGCCGTCCGCCAGCCCATCACGTTGTAGCTGTAAGTGATTCGCTGATTGAGCGGGTTGACGATCGCCCGCACCAGCCCCCGTACGTCATACACGCTGGTGGTGATCTCACCCAACGGGTTCATCTCGGCAATGCGGCGACCGGCCGCGTCGTAGCTGTAGCTCGTGCGGTTGCTCAGCGGATCAACGACCGCCTTGGTCCGCCCCACGACGTCGTACACGGTCACGGTCGTAAACCCCCGCGGGTTCTGCTGCGAAGTCCGCCGCCCGGCGTTGTCGTAGCCGAATGTCGTCCGGTTGCCGAGCGGATCGGCCGTGGCCTTCGTCTGCCCGGCGGCGTCGTAAATCGTGGACGACGTATCGCCGCACGGGTTGGTTGTTGAGATCTGCCGGTCGGCGCAGTCGTAGGCGAACGCGGTCGACTGATTGAGCGGGTTGATCGACGCGGTCACCCGCCCGGCCGCGTCGTAGGATGTCGTCGTGATTCCGGAGAGCGCGTCGGTGCTGCGGATCTGGCGGCTGGCGGCGTCATAGGCGAATGCGGTCGAGTCGCCAAGCTGATTGATGACGGCCGTCGTTCGCGCTGCGGCGTCGTACTGTGTGGTCACAATTCCGTTTTCCGGATCGGTGGTCGCGATCTGGCGGCCGGCAGCGTCATACTTGAATTGCGTGACGTCGTCGAGCGCGTTGCCCTGTTGCGTCACCTGCCCGGCGGCGTCGTAGACCGTCGTCTGAATGCCGTCGAGCGGACTCGTTTCCCGTTTGCGGCGGTCCGCCTTGTCATAGGCGAACGACGTGCGGTTGCCGTCGGCATCGATCTGGGCCGTCACCCGGCCGGCCTCGTCGTACGTCGTTTGGGTCGACTCATTCAGCGGATTGGTCTGCTCGGTCTGTCGATTTGCGTCGTCGTAGGCGAAGGACGTGCGCTGACCGGCGGCGTTGATCGCGGTGATCGTGCGGCCGTCGGCGTCATAACGGGTTTGCGTCGTCTCGTTTTCGCCATTGGTGACGGAGGTCTGTCGCCCGGCCAGGTCGTAGCCGAAGGTCGTTCGGCGCAGCAGCGGATCAACCGTTGCAATGGTCCGCCCGGCAATATTGTAGACAGTTGTGGTTGATTCGTTTTCACCGTTGGTGACGCGAATCTGGCGATCGGCGCAGTCGTAGGCAAATGATGTGCGGCACCCGATCGGGTTGATTGTGGCCGTGGTGCGGTTGGCGGCGTCGTACTTCGTTTGCGACGTCTGATTGAGTGGATTGGTGGTTTCGGTCTGACGGCTGGCCGCGTCGTAGGTGAACGTCGTCCGGTTCGTCAGCGGATCGACGCTGGCGATCGTCCGGCCGGCGGCGTCGTAGACCGTTTCGCTGGTTTCGTTTTCGGCGTTGGTGACGTCCGTGGGGCGATTGGCCTTGTCGTAGGTGGTTGTTGTGCGGTTGAGGAGAGGGTTGATGGTAGCGATCTGCCGGCCGGCGTCGTCGTAGACGGCGGTGGTTGATTCGAGTTCGGCGTTGGTGACGCGGATCTGGCGATCGGCTTTGTCGTAGGCGTACGTCGTGCGGTTGAGCAGCGGGTTGATTGTGGCAGTGGCTCGGCCGGCGGCGTCGTAGACGGTGGTGGTTGATTCATTTTCCGGGTTGGTGACCCGGATCTGACGGTCGGCCTTGTCGTAGGCGAAGTTCGTCTGCAGCGTGAGTGGCGTAATGGTGGCGGTGGTGCGACCGGCCGCGTCGTACTCGGTCTGTGTGGTCTCATTGAGCGGGTTCGTCGACGATGTTTGCCGGTCGGCTTTGTCGTAGCCGAACGACGTCCGCAACGTGAGCGGATTGACGACGGCAATCGTGCGGCCGGCGTCGTCGTAGACAGTGGTGGTTGTTTCGTTCTCGGGGTTGGTGGCCCGGATCTGTCGCCCGGCGGCGTCGTAAGCGAACGTGCTGCGGCAGAGCAGCGGGTTGACCGAGGCGATTGCCTGGCCTGCGGCATCGTAGATCGTTGTGGTGCGGTGTCCGAGGGGGTCGATGCCGGCGATCGGGCGACTGGCGGCGTCGTACCTGGTGGAGGTGGTGTTGTTCAGCGGATCGATCGTGGCCGTGACGTTGTAGAGATCGTCATACTGCGTTTGTGAGGTTTCGTTCTCGGCGTTCTCCACGGAGGTCTGCAGGTCGGCCCCGTTGTATGTGAAGGTCGTGCGGTTTAAGAGCGGATCGACCGTCGCCTTCGCGCGATCGTCGTCGTCGTAGACGGTCGTCGTGATCTCCAGTTCGGGGTTGGTGACGCGCGTTTGATTGCCGGCATCGTCGTAACCGAAGCTGGTGCGGAAGCCGAGCGGGTTGATCGTGGCGGTCCGGCGGCTCGCCTCGTCGTAGACGTGCGAGGTGGTCTCCTCCAGCGGGTTGACCATCTTGGTGTTGTTGCCGCGCGAGTCGTACGTGTACGTGGTGACGTTTTCGAGGGGATTGGTGGACGTTTCGAGGTGGTTGTCGTCGGTGTATGCGTAGGAATTGGATTCGTTTTCGGGGTTTGTGACCTTCTGCAGCGTCCCGTCACTGTTGTAGGTGTAGGCCGTTGTGTTGCCGAGCGGATTGGTCACGTTGTTGATGCGGTTGACGGCATCACGCGTGAAGGTGGTGACTTCGTTGAGGGGGTTTTCGACCGTTGTCACCTGCCCGGCGGCGTCGTAGGTGTAACTGCTCCGCCGTCCCAGCGGGTCGACGTGCGCGGCCGCGTTGCCGTCGCTGTCGTAGACGGTTGTTGTGCGTTCCAAGAGCGGACTGATAGTCGCTGTGACCTGGCCGAACCCGTTGTAGACAAACGTCCAGCGGTGGCCCTCGGCGTCGAGGACGCCGGTGCGGTTGCCGCTGGAGTCCCAGGTGAGCGACGTGACGTGCCCGTCGTAGTCGGTGATCGACTGGCAACGGCCATCGGAGTTGTAGCTGAACGCCATTGATCCAACGACCGGCCGCTGGATGGCGGAGAGGGCCTTGGCGCGGCTGTCGAGGGTGGTGTAGGACGCGCTGACGTCGTTGCCGTTGGGATCGGTTTGCTGGCTGATCCGGCCGTCGTCCCAAATGTAGCTGTTGCGGTGCCCGAGCGGGTCGACGATCGACGTGATGAGACAGCAGTCGTCGAAGGTGACGGTGGTGACGTTTCCGGCGGGGTCTTCGACCTCGACGAGGTCGTTGTCGTCGTCGTAGGTGAAGGTGGTTTTGTGTCCTTCGGGAGTGGTCCCGGTCTCGACACGTCCGTAGTCATCATATGTGAATGACGCCCGGTGGCCTTCCGGGTCGACATAGGCGGTCAGCCGGTGGTCGTCGTCGTAGATCAGGTCGACCGACTTTCCGTCGGGCCACTGGAAGTTTGTGAGATTGCAGTCGTCTAGCGTGATTGCCGTCGTTCGCCCGGCCGGATCGACAGACGAACGGAAGTTGTCACCCGAATCGTACGCATAGCTGACGTCCCGCCCGTGTGGTCCCTGGATCTCCGAGAGGAGTCCGCCGTCGCGCACGATGGTCCAGACGCCGCCCGCGGGGTTCGCGAACTTCGTCAGTTCTCCGTCCTCGTCGTAGTGGATTTCGAAGCCGTCCGGCTGGGTTTCCGTCCAGGTGTCGTCGTCATTCTTCTTCAGTGCGTTGACGGCTCCGGGTGGGGGCAAGTAGCGACCTTCGCCGTCCTTTTTCTCGTATCTCAGAAGTTCGCCGGTACCCGAGATCAGTTCTGCGGTCTCGTCGTCGATCTCTGCGATTGTGGGGTTGAACAAATCGGAGACGCCCGAGCCGTACTGGATCGACTCGTCGGACGCCAGTGAGTTGTAAGTCAGGACGAGAACGGGATCGAACGGCCCTCCCTCCGGCGCGGAGAGACTCACGCTCAGGTTCCCGCTGGGCAGGCTGACGTGAGCGATTCCGAAGTTCACGCCGGGGAAACGGGGTTTGGATCGCGCCAGCAGCCGCGAAATCTCGCCGGCCGCCTGGTTGAGGCCGGCGTTGACGAACTGCGCATAAGCGCTTTCGCTGCAGCAGCCGGTTCCGCCGAACTCGGGAAAGTCGGATTCACAAGTGCAGCCGCATCCGCCAGTCGTCGGCTGAGCGCCGAGGCAGGCGGAGAGGGGCCGCGAAACGAGTGAGAACGCCCGCACGCCGCCGTGCGGTCCGCTGGCTGTGGGGCCAGCGATCGCGCCGCTCCCAGTACCGGAATTCAGGCGTGTTCCCTTTCCCAGGTCTGGCGGGATGACCAAGGGGGGCAGACAGCAGTTGAAGGCGTTGCAGTCGGTTGACATCGGAGCGGGTGTCCGTGATTACGGTGTTGCACACTGTCAAAGTGGAAAGTCGTCTTGGTCGTCTCTTAACGAATGAGTACCAATGAGAGCTGCAAACTCTCGTTTGGCGATTCTCTATTCCTCATCGTCCCTATCAGGATTTCTGTTTCATTCCGTGATGTTGATGTCGATGAACGAAGGGGCATCGGCTGGCGGCGGCGGAGTCGGTGGTGGGATGTCGCAACAGCGAGCTGTGAAGAAAATGTCTGTAAAGACCAGGTGAAACGGATCGCAGGTTGAAGCTTCCTCCGGATTGAATACGAGTGCGAAATTGCACGGGGGCGCTCCACCAAGGGAGAAGTTCAAATCCCAGTTAGTCGGATCATTGTCCCCTGTCCTGCAGATGAGTTCCAACTCGATCGTCGAACTGCAGAATTCTGCGCTGCCGATCCACGATGAGACATTCGGCCCGGTGCACTGGCTTACCTTGTCCATGACAACCACAAGGCCGTCTGCACAATTGCAGCATTGCTTCGGGCTCCACTTGTTCGTCCAGCACCCGGCCGCATTCGTAATCGTCGCGAAGATTTGATCAGCATTGATCCCACAGCAGCACTGATGTGTGCATTCACGGCAGCGGGCGGGAAAGGCCGTGATCCATACGGCATTTCCTTCGTCGGTGACGAAGCACGCGCTGTAGCCGAATCCGTCGGGACAGGGTTCGCCGCCGGGGACGAGGACGGGGCGCGGATCATTCGACGGCGATTCAGGGGGATCGCCGCCTCCGCATTCATAGGCAGTTTCTACGTCGGTGTCAGCGACTGTGCCCGTCAGCTTTAGTGAACACTGGCCCGTCTCATCAGCCACCAGACAGAGCTCGACGTCGATCGATCCAGGCAAATCGCATTCTTCCGGCCAATCGCTAGTCCAGTTCCAACAGATTGGCTCGTACCGGCCATCGTCGTCACTGCAGACAACGCTGGTTGCTGAGCAAATTGGCTGACCCTGCATCGCGTTCCCATCAAAGACGTCCATGTAGAAACAGATGCATTCAGGGACACACGGACAACCGCTACAAAACGACACCTCGATCAGTTTTTCCGGGGTGACTGTCAGGGTGACGTCGGTGCACTCTTCGTCTCCGCAGTCGCTGGCATCGATGTCGAACGTCAACTCCATGTTGGGCAGATAACTGCAATCAACGGCTTCACACAGCGCATCATCACCAGTCAGGCCCGCGCAATAACTCTCAAGACACAGCATGCACTCTCCATAAACCTCCTTGAAGTACAACCGAACATCGATACCGCAGACGAACCCTGCATACGACCGGGATTCATCGTCCCACGAGATCGAGACCGTCACATCCTCGCAATTGCAGTATGCATCGCCGGACTGAGCGCGAACGCAGATGCGTTCTGGGATACACTGGCAACATTCTCCCCCCGACCAGATGAAACAGCCATCACACGTACAGCAGCATTTGTTGGTCTTCAGTGCCATGTCATCACGGGCAACAGAGGGAAATGATCTCCCAGCGACAATCGCCGCTGTACTCGTCTTCAATCCGCATGGCGTAGCCTGCACGGTCCACCAGGTCGTCTTCCTCTTCATCCAGCAGACAGCCTAGGCCATCGTACACGGTAACCGTTCCATAATCGGATTCACCCTCCACCCGTGACACGCCGCAGGGGCGGGCCATGATGGTGACTTCCGCGGTGTCTTCCTCGGTGTCGACGGTGTCGATCACGAACCGGATCATCGATCCCGGTCGTCGGATGCAGGTAGGGTTTCGTACAGCCATAGTTCACAGATCCTCTTCTGGTGCGGTGAACTGATTCGTCCAGTTGGTCGCATCAACTCAGTCGATGCGAATGATCAAACAGTTTGCCGTCCGTTCGTCGTCGAGGCGCTCGGAACAGCCGGGTGAACCGATCGTCGTGAACGAGCCTTCCTCGGCGAGCCCTGGTCGCGTCTTGACGAACTGCCGGATGTCGGCGAACTCCGCCGGGATCTTTGTGGTCACGATCGTTGCGGAGACGATTTTCGCCGCCCCCAAAGTCAGGATTCATAGGAATTTCGCCCTGTCTCTTGTTGCCTCCATGCGGGCCGCGGACCACCAGAACATGCTGAGTGTGCGGCGCTGGTTGGGTCCGGTCACTTTCTCGACGCCGTGCCACATCGAATCGCCTGTGCGAAACAGAACGAGTCGGTTGAACCGAGGCGACACTCGCAACGAGGCCGGTGCCTCTCCGCCATCTTCAAAGAAGCACAGATCTCCGCCCCACTCGGGTTGCCACTGCCCGACGAACAAGATTGCGTTCACTTCCCTGTGCCAACCGGTCAACGGATGGACGGCTCCGTCGAGGTGCGTCCCGAGATGGCCCCCGGGGGGAATGCAATGCAGCCCGGCTCCATGCAGCTCAAGGTCTGGAAATGCCGTCACGTCAATACCGAGCGACGCGAGGTCGATCTCCGCCATACGTGACATCAGCAATCTCGCCGAACCCGGCAAACGGGAGGCGTCCATTGACCCGTACTTAACGGCTGTCTCTTCCGCGTATTTGTGCCAGTACCGCCAGTCGAGCGACGGCCACTCGGCGTCCACTGCGCGCAGCAGACCGGCGGGTGCCCAATCCTCGATCACGACAGGATGCGAGCCGCTTTCCATTGTTCAAACTCCTCGTAAACTCGACCGTCCCAGACATGTTGCTTGTAAAGATCCTTGGTATCGTCACAAAACAAGCATGCGGTCTCCTCCGGCCGAAACAGTCGTGCGGGCCATGACTCGGACGCGAAGAACCGCTTGTCCATCGTGTGCCAGTCCTTTCCGGAACGGAACACATCGTCGTTGCGGAACCAGTAGAACGTCCCGCTATAGTGCCAGCGATTGTTATTCCCGACAGCGAAATGTCCGTACCTCTTGAACGGCCCCGCCATGCTGTATTGCGAGAGTGCGCGCTCGACACTTGTCCAGTCGTCAAGGCAGGTCATCCACTGGATTTCAGTCCACGGGAGTTTGAGGTGCTGCATGTTGTGCGTGACCCCCATGGCATGGCATGCGAAAGTGACACCCGGCTCCCGGCTGACAGCCGTCAACAGTTGCGGCCAGGTTGCTCCTTCACGGAGCCGGGGGTTGTTGCGCGCGACGATCCACTCGTCGATCCGGTGATCACGAAACGCGTTTTGCACTGCAGCGACTGTGTCGAGCGTGTACTTGCAACCGGGCTGCGGCGTCACAATCGCCACGGCACGTCGACCGTCAAATATGTCGATGCGCTGCAGGAGTTGCTCGACATTCCATTGCCACATCCCGTTTTTCGTGACCGGCATGATGTGCATCATCAAGTGGCGTGGTCCATCGACGGCTCGAGGCGGTTGACCAACGAACCACTTTGCGGTCGGACAGAAACTGACGCGGAGCTTGATCTTCTCGTTGATGTGACAGCCGCACGCTGAACACCAGCCCTCTGAATTCAAAGGACAAGTTTCACAGATTTGACGCCGCTCCGCCTGCTCCGTAGCCGAGGCGATTTTCAACCCGTCAGCTGCCCAAGCCGCCATCGTTTTGGCAAACGTGACAGCGCGTTTGCAGCATCCTCCTCCGCCCTTCCCCTTTCGGCGTGCATTGGGCGAGATGTGCCGCTGCCGGCGGCCGCCGGTCCGCCGTTTTTTTCTTCTGCCACCGTCGACCGGCGTTTCGATGCTGACAAGGCCGTCGCTGCAGTCCGTCTCCTGCAACATTCCCGACTTCAACCACCTCGCAATGTAGGTCTGGCGTTTGTCATCAGGCAGATCACTCTCGCCGCGGCAAATCTCGCGTAATCGACCGTGCAGTCTGTTGCAATCAACGCATTGCATGTTGGGGTCACTCGGTATGTTGGGGTCACTCGGTAATCACTATTCCTCCGCTCCAGCCGCAGTTGTCGACACACAGCACGGCTGGTATGGGCGAAAACTCCAGGTAAAACGGGTCGCATGTCCAACCCGATAAAAGCAATGGTTTGTCGATGTTTTCGATGCCATCGCAGAAGAACGTCAGATCCCACGTCCCCTCGAAAGGTGCGCAATTCAGTTCGAATTGCCATAGATGTCCACAGACTTCCTGTTCGTTTGATACCCACCTGGTGCGGTCAATTTCTCCCAGCCAGGTGAAGGTGAATTCGACACCCTGAGCGCACAGGCAATCGGAGGCCGGGACGTAGACGTCGACGGTTCCAATCAGTTCGATGGGGACTGGCACTCCGGCGCAACAGAGTGTGAATCCCACGCATTCCGTACATCTGGCCGGGAGAGCGGAAATCAACACAGCTCGCTCATCTTCGGTCAACACACAGGTTGAATAGCCCTCATCCGGACAGATCAGCTTCGGATCCTCACCGGGAGGCGCCGGTGGGGGCGGCTCGTATCCTCCGCAGGCATCAGCGTCGTCGACGTCCTGACCATCGACAGTCCCGGTCAGGGTCATGCCACACCGACCGTAGTCGTCCGCCTTCAGGCAGAGATCGACATCGATAGCAGGTGGGTTTTCGGCCTCACACTTGTTCGGACCAAAGTCGGGCCAGGACGGGTTCCACTGCCAGCAGATCCGATCGTAACTCTGATCCTCGGTGCAGACGACCTCCGTGACGGAGCACAGGGGCAATCCGTCGATCGTGTCTCCCTCGTACAAGAACGCCGAAAAACAGAGGCATTCGGGAGTACAGAGGCACGGGTCGCAGAACTTGACTTCGCGTATTTTGTCCGCCGTGACGGTCAATACCAGATCTTCGCAGTCTTCGTCACCGCAGTCGCTGGCGTCGAACTCATAGGTTAACTCCATCTCCTGAATATCGCGGCATTCCACGTCGTGACAGATCACGTAATCGCCGGTCAGACCCGCGCAGTAGCTTTCCAGACAGAGCTTGCACTGACCCCCGATCAGCTCGAAGTAGAATCGCAAGTCGATGCCGCACATGACCCCGCTGTATTCCTGGCTTTCTTCGTCCCACTCCAGTGCAGCGGTGTGACCGCAGGTGGGATCGTCCATGCAATAGGGAGGCGGGTCCGCGACGATGCAGATCCGTTCCGGAACACAGGTGCAGCATCCCGTCCCGGATTCAATCAGGCATTTACAGCAGCAGCACTTGTTGGTCTTCAGCACCATGACATCACGGGCAGCACAGGGAAATGATCTCCCAGCGACAATCGCCGCTGTATTCGTCATCGAGGCGCGTGGCGTAGCCGGCGCGGTCAATGAGATCGTCTACGTCCTCGTCCAGCATGCAGCCCAACGCGTCGTACACGGTGAGCGTGCCGTAGTCGGTTTCGCCGTCCACCTTGGACACCCCACAGGGCCGCCGCGAAATCGTGACTTCTGCTGTATCACCGTCCACTTCCTCAACCACGAACCGGACGATCGGGGGAGGACGTCGCACGCAGGTAGGATTTCGAAAACCCATCGGATTTGCCCCGTTATCGTGAAGAGAGAGCAAGAGTCGAGTCTTGCTCCCCGTGGGAATGTCGCACGTCCGTGCCCGGCAGAGCCAAGACCCCCAGGACTCTGGCAGTTTCCAGCGCGCCGGCGGCTCCGGTTAGCGGCGTCCGGCCGTGCCGAATGCACTCTGCAAAATGTGCGACGACTGTCTGTAACGGCTCCGGCTGCCGTTGCAACTGGAGGAATTTCTCTGTCTCGCCTTCCCGCGACACCCAGATCTCACGCCGGGGTACCGGTTCGCAGCCGACCGTCAATTCCAATTCCGTAGCAGGTTCGATCCGGCTGCGCAGGACGACCTGACGGCCGTCCCGGGTGTGGTGCGTCCAGTGGGTCGGCAAACGCCCCAGCCAGTAGTGCAGGACGCCCAGATCGTGCGGCATCAAGTCCCACATCAACTCGGCAATCGAATTGGGAATCCTAGTGCTGGTACGGACGCAATGAATGCGGCTGACGACTCTCCAGTCGATCCGCGAACGCGCCTCACGAACCTCTTCCAGATAGACCGGTGTGCAGTCGACCATCAGACAGAGTTGCCCTTCGGTGCTGGCCTGTTGCAGTTCTTCACACTCCGCGACTGACATCGCCAGCGGTTTCTCGCACAAGACATGTTTTCCGGAGCAAAGTGCAGCACGAGTCAATGAGAAGTGTGTTACTGGCGGAGTTGTGATGATCACAGCGTCGACATCGGCCCGGCCAAGAATGGCCGCGGCATCGGTGTCGCGTTCGCCGCTCGTGATGCGCTGCAGTCGCCGTTCGTCGATATCGCAAACTGCCGCCAATTCGAGGTTTTTTGACTGGCGGACGTTTCGGATCAGGTTGCCACCCCACCGGCCGGCGCCGATCACGGCGGTTCGGATCATCCTCATACCGGCACCTCCTCATGCCGAGGAGTGCCGACAGCGCGGGCAACGCGTTCGGCAACCGGGCATTGGCCGGTGAGTCCTAGTCGGCGGTAGGCGGGTTGCTCATAGACCAGCCGCGGGTAATAGCCGTCCTCCGGTCCGTACCGTCCCAGTTCCGCCACAACGGCGGGCCAATGCAATTTGAGAGTCTGGAGCCCGATCAGCGCAGACGGTTCGGGCATACGAAAGTTGAACCCGATGTGCTCGTAGTTCTTTCCCCCGGTGTCCCCCTGATTGACAATTGCCCGTAAAGTGTCTGCGTTGAGCCGCGAGCCCTGCGGGACGGCCAGCAGTCCTCCCTCGAAGGTGCTCAGGTTCTTGGTCTTGTAGAACGAAAAGCAGCCGCAGTCGGCCAGCGTGCCGGCGAACCGGCCCCGCCAGCAGGCACCGAGCGCCTGGGCCGCATCCTCGATCACGACGACGTCTTGCGGACGGGCGATCTCACGGATGCGATCAATCTCGCAGACACGACCGAACAAATGCACCGGGACAATAGCCCGAGTCCGCGTGGTGATCATCTGACCGATGCAATCGGGATCGATCAGCAATGTGTGGGGATCGATATCGGCGAACACCGGCCGTCCACCCGCGATGACAATTGCGTTGGCCGTGGCGATGAAAGTAAAGGGGGTCGTAATGACTTCATCGCCCGGCGCGAGGTCGAGCGACCAGAGTGCGGCGATCAGGGCTGATGTGCCGCTGTTGACAGCGATTGCCTCGGGCACGCCGAAAGTTCTGCCGAAGTGCTCCTCAAACGCTCTTGTCACGAATTGCGTCATCTCGAAAACCACCTCACATTTTGTGCCCGGTGTGTCACATGGTATCCGTGTTGAAGAAATCGCTCTTCGAGCTGCCGCCAACCGATTTCGAGAAGATGCGTACTGAGATCTCCCGTCCAGTCAAAGTTGTCCGCTGATTCGGCGAGCGGCGCCTCGATGTAGGCAGCGCGGATTCCGAGAAGCCTGGCCAGGAGTCGGTCGATCTGCTCAGCACGCAGGTGCTCGAAGCTATGCGAGGCAAACAGCACATCGGCGTGCGGCAACCGGTCCTGTTCCCAGAGCCAGCCGTCGGGCGTGTGGGCTGAGTAACGGGGCGCCTCCATGCCGCCCGCGATACAGGCGGCACGGCAGATTTCTACATTGGTCCAATGCACAATTCCGGGAAACTCATCGAGGAGTATTCGGGCCATGGAACCGTCCCATCCCCCCAGTTCCAGCACGCGGCAGCCATTGGGCTGCTCCTGGAAGAACGCGTGGGCTTCGTGTCGAGTACAGTGCGACTGCTGCGGAAACTGTTCATAGATCGCATCGAAATACCTGGAGTGCTCTTCGTAGGTCATTGAATCGTAGGCGTCGCGCCAGTCATCGAACGTCATTGGCAAGAGCGCCTCGCGCTGCCGAAACTCACAGACCGCCAACCCCGCCCAGTGCGACTGGAATTCGCGCCCTTCGGCGGGCGCCTCAGTCAACTGGTTTGGGCAGGATGCCCGAAAGTTTTGCACCGGGTTGAAATTGTCCTCGGTTTTCACATTCCAGTAGCGGCAACCGGCGTCCGCCATCCTCCAGTCGACAATCCGCGCTCCACATTCCCGAAGATTGTCGAGAAACGTCTCGTTGTCGTTGAACGGGCCCCCGGGAACGCGCTCCCACGCCCTGTATGGACTCCAGTGGATCCGCTCGAGAATGGAGCGGCTGGCCATGCGGCCCGCGCCAAGACTCTCCCCTTCGCGACTGCGCGGGCCGTCTCGATAGTGGCCTACTGAATCGTGCGCGTATCCGGGCCAGTAGAATGTCTCTCCGGTCGGAAGATCGACCAGGAAGCAATCCAGCAGCCCGGTTACGTCGGCTTCCCCACTAACGATCAGACGCATGGCGCGGTTGAAGTATTCGGCGGAAATCATGTCGTCACTGCCAACGAGAGTGACTGCGTCGGGCTGGAAGCGGCGAGTGAGCTGGATGCCGGACTCAAACTTCGCGTCGAGGGGTTCGTTGGCCGTCTCGAAGTAGTCGACTGCTTCAGATCCGGCTAGATTGCGCGAAGCCTCTCCTTCGGAGCCCATCGCGAGCAACTGGATGCGGATGCCGGGACACTGCCTGGAGAGCGCCTGATAGTGTCGGAAGACTCGTCGAGTCAGTTCATAACGGCCGTAGAACGGGATTACGATGGCGAGCGTCGGCATCACAGCGTCTCGTATCTGCTCACATGTGTTTGTTAAATCAGTTGCGACGTTTGTTGAAGGCCTCACCACGGTCCGTCTCGAATCGTCTGATCTGCTGGAACGTCACGGGTGACCGTGATTCCGGCCCCCACCATGGCTCCCTGTCCGATTGTGACGCCCGGGAGAATGGTGGAGTTGGCGCCGAGACTGGCGCCGTGTTCGACCACGGTCGACTCGCGAGTCCAATCGCCTCCGGCTCGGGGATACCGGTCGTTGGTAAAGCAAGCGTGGGGGCCGATGAAGACGTCATCGCCAATCGTCACTCCCGGCGGAATGAATGCGAACGCCTGGATTTTGCACCGCGCACCGACGGAAGCGCCACCGATCTCAACGTACGCGGCCACCTTGGTGTCATCGCCGATTGACGAACGATAGATGTTGGCGGTGGGGTGAATCACGACCCGCCGTCCCAACTCTATATTCGAAGGCTGCCCCCCGCCGTGCCAGTCACAGCGGCAGAGCATGTCCTCGCACCATCGCAGGGCGCCAGGCGGCCAAAGCGCCAGTGTCTGCGTGATGAACGCGAAATCGCTGATTCCTGATTGATCGAACTGGGGCCACTCAGCCCATCGACCGACCTGATTGGGTATTACGAATATCGCGCCGCCGACGTTCCCGACGCGGACCACCGGCTCTTCCCACACCAACCGTTGGCCTGGGCGGTAGTCCATGCGGAACATGAGCGGGGCGCCGGATGCGGCTTCACGTCGCACGGCATCGAGCGCACCGTGCAGAAGCGTGTCATCATCATCGAGAAACACGAAGTAGTCGGCCTGCGCTTCGCGCATTCCACGATTCCTCTGCGAGTTTCCGTAGCTCGACGAAGGGTCGACATGTTCTCGATATCGGATCCGTTCGTCGTTCAGGACCGCGACCGCCTCACGAGCATGCGGTTGCGGCCCGTCCCCGATGATGAACCACTCATCGTTTGCGCTGAGTTGGGGCAGCGCGCTCTTGAGCGTGCGCGTCAGGCTGCTTCGACCGAGTGTCGGAGTAATGAGGGCAATCGAGATTGGCTGCACAGTTGTTTTCCGTTCAATAATGAAGGACGTTTCCCCCGACTCGTTCGCACATTGGCCCTCCTACCGCGTCAATCTCCTCGGCCAAGACCGTCGCTTTCTGCGGCAGCCGGTGGCGTGGGTGTTCAGGAGTTCGGGGCATGCGGTTCAACCGCTGCATGGTATTGATGCGTTTTCCGTCGATATCGAGCGCCGTCTCATACGAAGCCTTGGCACATTCGTGCTCGCCGGCTCGCTCGTATGCCTGGCCCAGATTGTGCCGGGCCCTTGAGTCCTCTGGATCGAGCTGCACTAGTCGCTTCAGCGCTGAGATGGCATCCTCGAGCTGGCCGTGCTCAAACAGCAGCCGACAGAGTTCATTGTGTGATTCAAAATCCTGAGGAGATTCGACGATGCCTGTCTCCAGGACCGCGATCGCTTCACCGAATGCCTGCCGCGACTCCGCCAGCCGGGCCGACAGCAATGCGGCGACCCCCCGCAGTTCAGGGTCGCCGGTCAGTTTCTGTGTCAAGGCCTCCACTTCGGCCGTTCGTCCCTGTTTCAGGAGAACCTGACCGAGTCCACGCCAACCCGACCGGTATCCAGGTTCGGCGTCGACGACGGCCCGCCACTCGCATTCGGCTTCCGCCAGCCGTCCCAAGTCTTCATAGACGATCGCCAGATTGTGCCGCGTCTTTGTCCCCCCGATCCCGGCGTCGACGCTGGTGAAGTGCCGGTCGGTGGCCTGATTGAGAACCCGTTGGTAGGTCTCCACCGACTCCTCAAGACGCCCCGACTGGTGCAGCAGCATGGCGTCCCGAAACAGCAGTTCCTTGTCGTCGGGATAAAGTTGCAGCCCTTGGCGGCATGTTGCGTGCGCATCCGCAAATTGCTCAGTCTGCTGCAACGAGCTAACCAGCAGTGCGTAGGCTTTTCTCAAGTGGGATTCGCTCGGCTGCGAAACGGTGATGCACCGCTGGAGAAAGCCGATCGCCAGTTCATATTGGCACGCATCGGCGTGCGTCATGCCCAGGTTGAACAGGACGAACGGATGATCGGGCCGGTCGGCCAGTTCCAGCTCAAGCAGCCGGAAGTCGCGGTCCAGCTTTCGCTGCCGGCCCTCCAGCGTGTGATCGGCCCCCGAGTGGACGACATAAATGTCGGTGAACCCCACCTCTCCCCCGGCCCGCCGGATCGACGGCAGAAGCTGCTCGTGAATGCGGAACTCGAACCGCAGATCGGGCCGGTTGCGGAACAGTTTGACGTGGTCGACGACCGTGACGTCGGATGCTCCAGGTCTTGCTCGCGATCGGTCGCCGGATTCCAGGTTCGCCTCCGGCTCGCGCGGCCGAAGGCCCGAACCGCCGGACGGCGGGCCCGGGCAATGGACCTGAACGACGTAGCCGTGGATGTGATCGGGATGCGGGCCGGTCGCCAGGTCGCGCAGCTTCCGGCCGCACTCGGCCGGAATCGTGTCGTCCGAATCCATCCAGAACAGCCACTCGCCCTGCGCGTGATCGATCGACACGTTGCGGGCCGCCGCGAAGTTGTCTTGCCAGGCCCAGTGAAAGACCCGCGCGCCCAGTTCCTCACAGATCTCGGGCGTCCGGTCGTTCGAGCCGGTGTCGACGACGACCATTTCATCGACCCACGGCTTGATGGACTCCAGGCAGGGACCGATCGTCTGTTCGTTGTCGCGGACGATCAGGCAGACGGAGAGTCCGATCGTGTTGGGGCGAAGCAGCAGTCCGCCCCCTGCGGCCGCCTCGATTGTGTGTCTCGGTCGCGGTTTTCCCGCTGGCGGAGGTGGAGGCTCGACGCGACAAGCGAGAGCCGATCCCGTCGTCGGACCCGACAGGCCCTTTTCCCTTCGCTGTCCCCTGTCCGCCGCTTGCTCGCTGCCCCACTTCTCGTCATAGAGTCTCTGGTTCTGCTGCAGGACATCGCCGAGATCAACGCCACTCGCCCGAAACGTCGCGCTGCCGACGTGATGGACGAACACTCCGTTCGCCATCACCGCCCGGTACCCGGCATCCACAGCCCGGCGGCAGAAGTCGTCGTCCTCGAAACACCCGATCCCGAACCGCTCGTCCAATGCTCCGATTTGATCGACGAGTTCGCGCTTCATCAGCAGGCAGAACCCCACAAGGCGATCGGTCTCCGTCAGTTCGTGACCGTGCTCTCTCCCCCACTGCCAAGCCCAGCCGTCCAGCTCACACAGATGGCCGTAGCCGACCGGGATCTGCTGTTCACCACTGACGTTGTTCGAGACCGGGCCGACGAGTCCGACGCCTGATTCGCTGTTCAGGACATCCAGCATCCGCCTCAGCCACCCGGTCGTCACGACGCAATCGTTGTTGAGCAGCAGGATCTGCTCGCCCTGAGCGACGGCCATTCCCTGGTTGACGGCCGCCGGGAACCCGCGATTCGAGTCGTTGGCAATGACGGTCGCGCCGTGCAGCGAACGTAGATAGTCGACCGTGCCGTCGGTCGAACCATTGTCAACGAAGATCAACTCATACGGTTCGTCGGTCAGCAGGCGGATGCTGTCGACGCACGCCTTCGTGTGGGCCAGTTGGCCGTGAGTCACAATCACGATCGACGTCAGGCCGTGGTTGGATTCCGGCGCCGGTGTGGCACGAGTCAGGTACTGGTAGGCGAAGAACTCTGCCGCGTCTGCGGGCGAATCGGCCCGGATCTGCAGGCCGCCGACTGAGACCTCGCGCGGCCGACCGGCATTCACCCATTCCGAAAACCCCTCTCCCGGCGCCATCCGCATCTCGTTGACGGCGAATCCTGCACGGAACAGCAGCTTCTCGATTTCCCGGCGCGTGAAGAACCGCACATGATCGGCATCGAGCAGGCCGGCCGATTCGTAGGTCCAGTTCCCTGCCAAGAGCGACTGCACGACCGTGTGATTGCGGACGTTCGGCAGACTCGTCACGAGAACGCCGTCCGCAGTCAACCAGCGGCGCAACTTCTTCAACACATCGGCCGGTTCGCGCAGGTGTTCCAACACGTCGGCGCAGATCACGCAGTCGAACCGGCCTTCGGAAAACTCCACGCGGCCGGCCTCTTCGACGTTCCCGACGACGACACGGTCCAGCCGCTCTTTCGCGGCAGCGGCGGCCGACGGGTCCAGCTCAATTCCGACGACTTCACATTCCTGCCGAGCCTTGAGGGCCGCGCCCAACCGTCCGCCGCCACAGCCGACATCGAGGATGCGGCGCGCCGTCAGCGGAACAAGCTCGACCACGTCAGTTCGATCGAATTCAAAGTACAGCCGGTCTTTCGCCGCGACGGCCGACCGGACTCGCGGCGGTTCAGCCGACGTCGGGAAACGGCCGTTCAGACGCCCGTTGCGGGCGGCTCGACCGTTCCCCTTCCGGCAGCCCCCGTTCCCGGCCGACGGGTCGACCGTCGCCAGGATCGTCTCCATCCGGCGCCGGTAAGTATGCCGCTTGAGCACAGCCGCACGGCCGCAGGCCGCAATCTGTTCCCGCAACTGATCGTGCTGCAGGTAGTAGTTCAACTTCTCCAGCAGCTCGTCATCGCCGGCGTACGTCGCCAGTTCGCGGCCGTCCGTAAACAGTTCGGCCTGCCCGTTGTCGTCCAGCGCATTCGTTACCAGCAGCGACCCGCTGCAGAGCGCTTCAAAGACGCGCATGTTGACGTCGTCCGCCACACCGCGATTGAACACCGTGCGACTCGCCGAATAGGTCTCCGCCATCTCCTCGAAAAACCGCCGGTCAACCAGCATGTCCGGATAGCGCTGTCGGAGCAGTCCCAGCAGTCGCTGCCGCTCTCCCGGCAAGACGTTGCCGATGAAGCAGACGTCACGCACCTTGGGGGTCTCGCATCGTCCGTGCAGCACGGGATCGCAGGCCAGAGGCAGCCAGGTTGCGGTTTCGAGGCCTGATTCGTTGAGCCGGAGCGTGCCGTTCTTTTGCGCTGCGAACGTGAAATCGGCCTGCCGGGCCTTGCCGAGGCAGCGCTCGAAGTCCAGGTGCGTGTCGATCGCCCACCAGACGCTCGGCCGG
>QQVO01000025.1 GCA_003388505.1 Planctomycetota bacterium | reverse complement strand
GGCTTGGTCACATCGAGCGACAACCACCGGGGTTATCCGGGTGCTTGGGGTGAAGGGGTGCTCGGTGTGTGGGCACGTGATAACTCGCGGGAGGCGCTCTTCGAAGCGGTCCGGGCCCGCCGGACATACGCGGCGACCGGTGACCGGATTGCGCTGGAATTCGCGATCAACGAATGGCCGATGGGTTCGGAACTGAATCTCTCGCCCGGCCGGCAGATCGACGTCCGCGTGGAAGGCGAGGACTCGATCCAGATGATCGAACTCATCCGCAACGGCCGGGTGATTCAGCGGCACTTTCCCGAGGACGACGTCACCGGCCCGCCGGGGTTCCCGGGCGAGTGCAAGTTCCGCATCAATTACGGCTGGGGACCGTGGGCGGCGCTCGATCTCGGCCGGACCTGTCACTGGGACATGACCGTCGGCATCGAGGGGGGGAGATTTGTTTCGGTGACACCGTGCTTCCAGTCGGGCCCGTACGAGGAGGACCTGCGGGACCGGCTAGAGATGGAGTCGCCCCGAAAGCTGCGGCTCAGGTCGTACACGTCGCGGGTAAACTGCTACGCCGAGGATCCGACGAAGGCACTCGTTTGCGCTGTCGAGGCGGACCCGGACGCTGTGGTCACTCTCGAGTTGACCCAGCCGAGCGAGCAGACGGTTCGTAAGCCGCTGCGCGATCTGATCGTAGACAACGTCGTCGAGTTCACGGGCGTCTTCACCAGCGAGAGTTTCATCGTAAGCCGATTGATCGGCCCGGCCGAATATACGGCACAAGTCCGCTGGCTCGACAGTCGCCTCGCGACCGACTCCGACTGGTACTACGTCCGCGTCACGCAGCACAACGGGCAGATGGCCTGGTCGAGCCCCATCTGGGTGGGATGAGCGAAGGTTCCAAGTCACTGAATCTCCTCCAAATCGACTGGTGATCGGAGTACAATGTCGCAGGGTATTGCAATGAGCCGCGACGACTTACAAGACCGATACCGTCGATCGATTCTAGAAATTGCGTCACGTTACGGGGCGTCCAACGTGCGCATTTTTGGATCCGTCGCGCGGGGAGAAGAGGACTCGCAGAGCGACGTCGATTTCCTTGTCGACCTCGCCCCGGATCGGAGCCTGCTGGACCTTGGCGGGTTGCTGATTGAGTTACGCGAATTGCTCAGCTGCCGGGTCGACGTGGCGACTGAAGCCGGGTTGAAACCGGCGGTGCGGCAGACGGTTCTCCGGGAAGCGACCCCGTTATGAGGGATGACCGGCAGAGGTTGGAGGATATTCTCGAAGCCATTCAGTTTCGTCTCACGAACGCAACAAACCCCGGTCGGTTGACCGGGGTTTGCGGGTGGCTCCGGCGAGCATCGCGCTCGATCGTCGGCCGACATCTCACTGGCACAGGCACATGTCGTTCCGGCACTGGCACTGACCCTGGCAATGAGGGCAATCGCTGCCGCACTTCTCGCACGGGGCGGAGGTGTCGATCAGGTCGCCTGGGCTCGGCTCGACGCCCTCGATGACGTACCGCGTTTCCATCACGTCGTCACACAGTTCGACGACGACGTTCTCGTCTTCAAAGACGAATGTGGAGAGCAGGGCTTCCATCGCCGTGAAGCCACGCGTTGCCTGCGAATCGTCCCACGCGCCGTCCTGCACGCAGAAGCGAACGACGAGGGAACCGCCTGTGCGGTCGAGTTGGACCGTTCTGGGGTCGCCTGAGAAGTACTCAACCTCGGTTTCGAGGTAGTCGCCCAGCTTGACGGCTTCGGCCTCTTCGACGTTGTCGGTGTAGTACAGTTCGCCGGAGCCGATTTCGATCTTCGTCCCGTAATCGTTTCCGAAGAGGGCCAGCAGTGCGGTGAGGGCGGCGACGCCGCTCAGCATCAGGGTCGTGCGTAACATGGTCTTGTCTCCCCGTGTTTCTGGTTGAATGTCCCGTGACAACCAGACAAGCGGGAGAAAAGGGGAGGTGTTACAGCCTCACAGACGAGATTCCGAACATGCCGCAAAGTGCGACCAGGCGAAATCGAAGAGTGGTGCGATCCCAACCAGCAAAATTCAGCCAATCAGGTCACTTGGGCCGCCGTAACTCATTCTCGTCAAGTAGATTCTGGCCCGGACCTCGGACGTGCAATACATAGACAGTGGTCTCACGAATCGTGAATAGCGCGCGGTAGACCAGACCTCGACGGGTCTTGAACAAGATTTCGCGGACCTCGAAATCGACGTACTCGTTCTCAATCGCGAATGGGAATGAGTCGGCCGATTTCTCGAGACGAGCGAGTGCATTGTCGTAGGCGCGCGCCCAAGCCGTCGCGCCCTCTTTCGAATGCTCCGCGATGTACGAGAGTATCCCGTGAACGTCTCGATCGGCTCGGCTGAGCGTCCTTACGTGGAATCTCATTCGTCGATGATCAGTCCGAGACCGTCACACGCCTTGCGCAATTCGGCGCGTGCCGGCCGTCCGGTGTCTCCCGCTGCAAGTCCGCGTGCAGCTTCTTGAACAGCCGAAACACTCTCGGCCAGCTCGCCGTCAGTCGGGTTCCGTGCCCGCCAGAGGCTGTACAACTCATCGATCGAAAGCTCGTCATCGACGTTGTCGACCTGCGCACATGCGAATCGATGAAAGCTCTCGATGAGTTCCCGTGTCGTCATCGGTCAGTCCTTGTCGCACGCGTTTCTGATCTGAGAGCAACGTCCGTCTACGCCAGAATCTCCTTCACCACCGTGCCTTCGACGTCCGTCAGCCGGAAGTCGCGGCCGTTGTAGCGGTAGGTGAGCCGTTCGTGGTCGAGGCCCAGCAGGTGCAGCAGGGTGGCGTGCAGGTCGTGGACGCTGACGCGGTTCTCGGCGGCGCGGAGGCCGATTTCGTCTGTGGCGCCGTGGTGCGTTCCGCCTTTGACGCCGCCGCCGGCGAACCAGGTGGTGAAGGCGTGCGGATTGTGGTCCCGACCGGGCTTCTCGGCTTTCTGGGCCACGGGCAACCGGCCGAATTCGCCGCCCCAGACGATGAGCGTCTCATCGAGGAGACCTCGGGCATCCAGATCGGCCAGTAAGCCGGCGATGGGGCGGTCGGTTTCGCCGGCAAACTGGGAGTGGTTCTTGACGATATCCTGGTGTCCGTCCCAACTGAGGAGATTCTCAGTCCCGCCGCTGTAGATCTGGACGAAGCGGACTCCCCGTTCGACCATGCGGCGGGCGACGAGGCATTGTCGGGCGAAGTGGTCGCAGCGCTCGTCGCCGATGCCGTAGAGTTGCTGGGTGGCCTCCGATTCCTGCTCAATCGCGAGCGCTTCGGGAGCGGCCGATTGCATGCGGTAGGCGAGTTCAAAGCTTTCAATGCGAGCCGCCAGTTCGGCTTCGGCCGGATTCGATTGCAGGTCGTGCTCGTTGAGAGACTTGAGCAGATCGAGCTGGGACCGCTGAGCGGCGTCGGTCAGGTCGTCGGGACGGTAGAGATTGTCGATCGGGGCGCCCTGCGGCTTGAGAGCGGTGCCCTGGAAGACGCCCGGCAGGAATCCGGACCCCCAGTTCTGGGCGTAGCCCTTGGGGAGCCCGCGGCCTTTGGTGTCGTACATCACGATGTAGCCGGGCAGATTCTGCGCCTCGCTGCCGAGGCCGTAGGTGATCCAGGATCCGACCGAGGGGAAGCCCATGCGGGTGTAGCCGGTGTTGATCTTGAAGAGTGCCGGCGAGTGGTTGTTGGAGTCGGTCCAGCAGGAGTGGATGAAGGCCATCTTGTCGACGTGCTGCGACATCTCGGGAAAGATGTCGCTGCACCAGGTTCCGCTTTCCCCATGCCGGGCGAAGCCGAACGGCGACTTCATCAGTCCGCCGACGGCGTTCTGAAAGAAGCCGGTGGTGTTGTCGAAATTGTCGAGAGTCTGGCCGTCGCGCTGTTCCAGTTCCGGCTTGTAGTCCCAGGTGTCGACGTGCGACGGTCCTCCGTTCATGAAGAGGTAGATGACCGCCTTGGCGGTGCCGGGGAAATGCCCGTCGCGGGGAGCGAGCGCATTGGCGGACTTGCCGGCGGCGAGCAGGCCTTGCTGATTCAGAAGATCGGCGAGGGCGATGACGCCGAGTCCGTTGCCGGCGCGGGCGAGGAGTTGTCGGCGGTTGACGTGCGGTTGAGGTTCATTCATGTCTGTCGTCCTCGAAAGCGGCGCGGATGTCGCGTGCGGAGTGAAGTCGCGCGTCAGCGAGCGTTCCCTCCGTGTCGAGCGGCTCGAATTCTCCGTGATCCGCCTGTTCAATCGAACGTTGCTGCTCGTTGCAAAACTTTTTCTCGCCGGCTTCCCACTCAGCAATGAGGTCGGCTTTGAGTTCCGCGATGTCGAGCGGAGCGACCTCGCCGCGCGCGGCCTGTTCCAGTGAGATTCGGATTCGCTCCCGTAATTCGCTGTGCCGCGCATCCAAATCTTGCAGGGCGCGAATCGCGGCCGTCGCCAAGGCGGACTCGCTGTCGAATCGGCCCTTCGCAAGCTGCTGCGCGACGTACTCCTCCACCTCGGGAGGGTAGTTCAGTTTCAGAGTCTGGGTTGTCGACATCGCGCCCTCTTGTCCCGGATTGTCTCGGAGGTCGCCGTTTGTTTGACGTGGCTCTCAATTCTGCAACGCAGGCGACATCCGCGTCTACGCAGACTCGGCCAGAAGTTCTTCGACTCGCGCATCGAGATCGTCGACCGGTTCGATGTCGTCCCGCGGGTCGCCGCTGAACTGGTGGCGGAGGTTTCCTGCGCGGTCATAGAGCTTGTAGAAGGGGAGGTCTCCTCCGTAATCGAAAGCCTTGGCCGACTCGGCTCCGAGACCGTAGACGCTGATGTAGTTCTCGAATTCGGCGCCTTGTTCCTCGAGAAAACTCAGCACGGCCGGACGTGTTTCGGGATCGGAGGGGTCGAGTTCCTCGGCGATTGAGATGACGACGAGTCCTTCATCCGCGTGCGTCTCGCTGAGTTCCACGATGTGTGGGAAACGTTCCCGGCATGGGGCGCACCACGTCGCCCAGAAGTCGATCAAAATGACGCTGCCCTTGTGCGCCGCGATTGCTGCTTTCAGACCGTCGCCGTCGATCTCTTCGAGAGTCACTTCGGCGGAAGGCTCTGGCTCCGAATTCTCGGTCGTCGTTTCCGGCTCTGTCTGTGTCGGCGGAGGTCCGACGACTTCCGGGGGTTCGGCGGGATCGGCCGTCGGCGCCTCCGTCTTCCCGCAGCCGGGTGCTCCGGTGATGAACAGTGCGAGCACGACACATGTGATGGCCGATGCGACCAAATTTTCCGATCGAAGCATTTTTAGAGACTCCCTGCTGATTTGGCGAAAGGCTGCCCTCCGGCAACCAATTCTAACTGTCGGATGCGCGTAGAAAAATCCCGGACGCGCCCGGCGTCCGGGATTGTTGCGGTTTTCCGCGGTGGAGAAGGCATTACTCCTTCAGCTTGATGCCGCAGCCGAAGGCTTTGGTGGAAGTCACTTCGGGGGTCTCGCCGGCGAGCAGCGCGTCGACGGCGTTGGCGACGTAGTGTTCGGTCGGGCCCTTCTGCTTGTCGTCGAACGACCCGCGATAGGCGACGTTGCGGTCTTTGTCGAGAATGAAGAGGTGCGGCGTGACGCGCGCGCCGTAGTCTTTGGCCGCTTCGCCCGATTCGTCGAAGGCGTAGATGAAGTTGAAGCCCTTCTCTTCCGCCCGCTTCTGCATTTCGGCCAGGCCTTCGGTCTGGTTGTTGCAGTTGATGGCGACGAAGGAGACCTTCTTGTCGTCGTACTTCTCGGTGAACTCGATGAACCGGTCCTCGTAGGCGACCGCGACGGGGCAGTAGTTGCACGTGAAACAGAGGACGACGACGTCGGAGTCCTTGAAGCTGTCGAGCGTGTAGGTTTCGCCGTCTGTGCCGACGGCGGAGAAATCGGGACCTTCGGCGCCGACTTCGATTTCTTCAGCCTGCGCAAACCGGGCGGCGGCCAGAACCAGCATCAGACTTGCACATACAGTCAACTTGCGTCTCATCTTCGATCTCCAGTCTTGTTTTGAACGCGAATCAGTGTGGCGTGGCGGGCGGCCGTCCGCGACCGCTTGAACAACGCGCGCTGTGCGCGTGGGGTCATGGTATACCGGCCCCGGCGGGGGGACAACGGACGCGGCAGCCTTCCGGGACGAAAGTTGCCGGATGCATCAGTGCCCTGTCAGGGCCTTATTTTCGGGTTGGTCGGACTGCAACGCCGCGCGAAACCCTGCGGGATTCGTGCTTCCGAGCGAACCGCTCGACCCGAAAAGCTTCAATTGACAGACCATCAGTCCAGATAGGCAAAGTCGTTCAGACTCATTAAGACCTGGCAAAGATCGGTTACGGCGCGAAGGTTTGCGTCGCCCAACCCGGCTGCCTGGTGGATGGCGGCCTGTTTCGCCAGGAAGGCCTCAGCGGCGGCCTGCTCCTGGGCATCGGGGTTTCGCGCGAGCGCCGATCGAAACGCCGCCGCTGCCTGCTCTTCCGCGACAAATGGGGTGTTCGGATCCGGTGGGACGATTTCGGCGGCCATCGCCTCGGAGCAGGCTCGCACTTGTTCGTTGTTCATCAGATAGAGCGCCTGGGGCGCCACTGTCGTTGCCGGCCGATCGCCAATTCCTCCGAGAGCGTCGGGCGCGTCGAAAACGACCATCATCGGGATCAACTGGCTGCGTTTGACGGTGAAGTAGATGCTTCGGCGCGTCATGGACGTGTCGAGCGTGCCGGGGCCGTACATGGTTTGGTCGAGACGTCCGCTGGCGGCCAGGAGGGAATCGCGAACGACCTCGGCTTCCAGCCGCCTGCGGGTGAATCGCCACAGCAGCTTGTTCTCCGGATCAACGGCGAGCTTTTCAGAGTCGGCTCGCGCATCAAGCTGATAGGTGCTGCTGGTCATCATCGCCCGATGCATCGCCTTCAGATCCCATTCGTTTTCAATCAGTTCCCACGCAAGCCAGTCGAGCAGTTCGGGATGCGTCGGCCGTTCCCCCTGCCGGCCGAAGTCACTGGGAGTCGCGACAATTCCCTGTCCGAAGTGATGCTGCCAAAGCCTGTTGACGATCACCCGGGCCAGCAGCCGTCCGGCGCCCCGTTCGACGTCGGTCATCCAGAGCGCCAGGTCGGATCGACGTCCGGACGGTTGCCAGTCCTCCGGCGGCGACCAGACAGATTCGGCCGAGTCTTGCGCACTACGGTCCGGGACTGTTGCAGAGCGCCCGGCTTCATCCTCGACGTCGAGAGACACAGCCTGCAGGAACCCGGGTTTCGCCGGCCGGATTTTCTGATTCACGTCGCCTCGTTTGAGGAAGAACGTCTCGTCGAAGAACTCGCGAGGGGATTGCGTATGGAGCTTGACGGGGGGCAGCCCTTCGCTGGCGATGAGGACCTTCTGCAAGGGAGGCTGAGGCGCCTGGGCCGCGTGTTCCCGGATGGCGCGGTCGAGCGACTGCCATTGTTCGTCTTGGGTGCGGAACCAGTTCAGGAGCGCCGTCCGTTGCTCGTCGGTCCGCCTGTCGGCGGGGGCATTGAGTGAGGCGACGACCGTCTGCAGGATCGACGCGCCTTCCAGAGAAAGCTCATCAGCGGACGTCGTGACCGACAGCCTCGGTCGCCCGATACTGTGGTGCACGTTATTCGCGAAACGCAGTGTGAACGTCAGTTCGGTGGGCCCGTTCAAGATAAGAGGTTCGCTCAGTCCGAAGACGGCTGCTTGGGTTTTTCCGAATTCCGGGTCGACCGCCCAGGCGCTCAGCGGGTCGTCGTCAATCGCGGCTTTGACGGGGAGTCCCACCTGCTCGAAGGTCGTGATGGCAGTCGATAAGTCGAGTTCCGCCGGCGATTCCTCGGTCCCGACCGGCTTGGCCGTAATCGTGAAGTCGCTCAGGGCGAAATTCCCGTTGCTGGCGCGTCCCGGACCGCTCCTGGTCAGCGAGTTGTCGGCCATCGCTTCCAACCGCACGGCGGCGATTGATGGGAGATCGACAACGGCGGAGAAGGAGTACGTTTCGTGCAGGGGGCTTTCGCCCGATGCGAGCACGGAACCGTCCGGCTGCTTTTCGAGAGTGGCGCCGCCGTGGGACTTGATCGACGTGAGGTCGAGGATGACCCACCTGGGCAATTCGTCGACCGTGGGATCGGCCGCCAACCACTCTTCGAACTTCTTCTGCAGCGGCCCCTGTTCATAGTCCCGGCGGGCCTCCAGCAGGGGGGCGTGCTCGCTTTCGTACTTCTCACGGGCGGCTTCGAACCCGGCCGGGTCGAAGTTCAGTTCAATCTCGCTGCGGATGGTGGTGGTGAAGGTCGTGAGCATCCGATAGTAGTCGGCCATCGGAATCGGGTCGAACTTGTGATCGTGACAGCGCGCACATCCGACCGTGAGGCCGAGAAACGCGGTGCAGGCGGTGTTGAGCATGTCGTCCATCTCGTCGTAACGATGGCGCTCCGCTTCGTTGATGGTGATCTGCGTACTATGGACTCCGGCTGCGAGGAACCCGGTGGCCATGAGAGCCAATCGGTTTTGCGGCGCAAGTTCGTCGCCAGCCAACTGAAAGCGGACAAACTGGTCGTACGGCATGTTCTGGTTGAGGGCCTGGATGACAAAGTCCCGGTAGTGAAAGGCCGACGGGCGGTCGTAATCGTGCTCGAAGCCGTGGCTTTCGGCGAATCGTGCGAGATCGAGCCAGTGTCGCCCCCAGCGTTCGCCATATTCCGGACTGGCGAGCAGCCGGTCGATGAGGCGTTCCCAGGCATCCGGCGCCGGGTCGTTGACGAACGCTTCCACCTCGCCGTGCGTGGGGGGGAGACCGGTCAGGTCGAGAGAGGCGCGGCGAATCAGCGTCCGCCGGGAAGCCTGTGGATTTGGCGCGATTCCGGCAGTTTCGAGCCGCGAGAGCGTGAATTGGTCGATCGGACTGGAGCACCAGCCGGCGGTTTCCACGGCCGGGGCGGACGGCCGTGCCAGAGGCTGCAGCGACCAGAAGTCGCGCGATTCGTCGGCGACTTCCCGCGTGGTCCAATCTTCGTCATCCCGGTCCCCTTCCAGGAGAGGCTTGTCGTACGGTGCGAGGTTGTCGATCCAGCGGGCGATGAGATCAATCTCATCGTCCGAGAGTTTGCCGGAGTCCATCGGCATATAGGGTTCGTCCTCGTGCCGGATCAATCGCATGAGCCGGCTGCGCGATGCGTCCCCGGCGACGACGGCAGGGCCGCTGCTTCCGCCCTTCAAGAGCGTCTCTCGCGTTGAGAGATCGAATTCGCCTTCGGTGTCGTCTCCGCCGTGACAGCGGAGGCACTCATTGACGAGCAGCGATCGGACCTCCTGTTTGAAGAGCGCCAGACCCTGATTGGTTTTCTCCACGTGCTGGGGGTCGACTTGCGGTTTCTCCGCTTTTTCGTCCGCTGGCAGCACTGAGGCGGCAGATGCGGCCAGCACGACAGAACAGAGGCCCAGCCGCAGGAAACAGGAACAAGCGGCGCGCCGTGGCGGGTCGAACATGACGGACTCCCGGAGAAAATTACATCGCTTTGCAAATCAGTGTTGGCGATCTGTCTCGCGGATTCTCGTCCTCGACAGGCCAAACACCGCTCGACGCGGACACATGGTAGAGCAATTTGCTCTGAGACAGATCAATTCTGTCGTGCGCTGCCAGCCACTGGTTTGAGGCGCGTCGAGGGGCGAATCGGCGCTGACCCGCCTTGGATTCGAGCCTTGATCGAAATCTGCCTCCACGACTTCACGGCTGACAGCTATCTCGGTTATAGCGGGATCGGGCGTCATTCATCAACGTTCGCCGATGGCGTGGGGCGCTTGACAGATCGTCGGTCGGTTCCTATCTTTAACCCATTCGCCAGTCGCGACTTTCGTCGGTTTCGGGCAGTTTTTCCCGAAAGTGAGGCGGGGAAACTGCTGATTGACGTCGGGTCGCGGTGGCAAGTTTGAGGAGTCGATGCACGGCCTTCGCCGCAGCCATCCCGTGAATGGAAACTGATTATGAACGGGTTCGGTCCGCGACCACGTGAGACGAGGTTGCTCATGTAAGCGACGGTAATGACACAGGCCGGTGCGCCGTGAAACCGGCGGGCGTGCGCGGGAAGTTCCCGGGTTCGTCGGCCGTGGTGAAGGTTGCGTCCCGGCCGCTGATGCGGCGAGCAGAGTGGGACTTGTCCCACTTTTTTTTTGATTTGATCCCGGAGTGCGGGGAGAACAGGTTCCGCCCAGGCATTTTGGTTGAGAAGCGGGCAGGATCCGCTGCGGCGGGCGTCACGGCCCCGCGGCGGCCGGGTGCCTGAGATAGACAATTATCCGGCGGCAGGACGTCATGAACAGCACCGAAGTCCTTAGAATTGTCGACGCGATTCATCGCGACAAGAACATCGACAAGGAAATTGTGTTCGAGGGAATCGAACAGGCGATTCTCTCGGCTGCGCGGAAGAACTACGGCGAAGAACGCGACATTCTCGTCACAGTGGACCGTGAATCGGGCGAAGTGTCCGCGAAACTGGACGGGGAGGACATCCCACAGGAAGAACTGGACATGCTGGGGCGGATCGCCGCTCAAACCGCCAAGCAGGTGATGATCCAGAAGATCCGCGAGGCGGAGCGGGACTCGCTGTTTGACGAGTTCACGGCGGTCCGGACCGAACTCGTCACCGGCACGATCACTCGCATCGACCACGGCGTGGCCATCGTGAATCTCGGGAAAGTCGAGGCGTTGCTGCCGCGCAGCGAGCAGATTCCAGGCGAGGCGCATCGGGTCAATGAGCGCGTCCGTGCGATTGTACTGGAGGTCCGCAAAGCGGGCAGCCGGGTCAAAGTGATTCTTTCCCGGACCCACCCCGAACTGGTGCGGCGTTTGTTCGAGGTCGAGATTCCCGAGGTGGCCGAACGTGTGATTGAAGTCCGTTCGCTCGCGCGGGAGGCCGGATATCGTTCCAAGGTCGCCGTCAGTTGCTACGACAACAACATCGACGCCGTCGGCGCCTGCGTGGGAGTCCGCGGCTCGCGGATCCGGAGCATTGTCGACGAACTGGCGGGCGAGCGGATCGACATCGTCCGCTGGAATGATTCTCTGCAGGTGTTGATTCCGAATGCGTTGCAGCCGGCGGAGGTCGAGGACGTCATCCTGTGCCCGATGCTGGGCCGCGTGATCGTGCTGGTGAAAGAAGATCAGCTCTCGCTGGCGATCGGCAAGAAGGGGCAGAACGTTCGTCTGGCGTCCAAGCTGGTCGGGTGGGACATCGAAGTGATGACCCGCGAGGAGTTGGACGAGCAACTGGAGCGATCTGTCGGGGCCTTCTCGACCGTGCCGCACATCACGGAAGAACTGGCCGAGATGCTGGTTTCGCAGGGATTCTTCAGTTTCGACGACCTGTCGGTGATAGAGCCGGACCAGCTTCAGGAACTCGGCGGACTGACGGCCGAACAATGTGATGAAATCGTCGCGCACGCGGACGTCGAAAGCCTGCGCGAGGAAGAAGAGGCGGAGCGCAAGAAGGCGGAAGCCCGCGCGGCCCGAATCGCCGCCGAGGCCGCAGCAGCAGAGGCGGCGAAGCAGCAAACCCCCGAGGAGAGCGAATCAACCGCAGAGGCGGGTGACGCGACTTCCGAAGCTCAAGCAACTTCTGAAGAAGTGTCTGAGTCGTCGACCGTTGCGGAAGCGGAACATGGCGAAAGTGACGCTGGAAGCGATGTCGCCGGGGAAGAGCCTGCGGTCGAAGCGCGGGAGACGGACGCAGTCACCGCCGATCAAGACGCCACAGAGGATAAGCAGGAGGTCGCCGTCTCGGAGAGTGCGACGGCGACTGCGGAGACGGCTGTCGAAGTGGCGGGTGACGAATCCGCGGCCGATGGCAGTGCCGCGGAGGATACTCCGCCAGAATCCGTCCCGGAAGAGGACGAAATTGAAGCAACGGATGGGTCCGCGCTCGCGACAGAGGGCGCGGCGGAATCGGATGAGACGCCTGACGAACAGGCGGTGAAGCCTGCCGGGGCGCCGGATGTGACATCAGCGGGAGGGGCGAACTGACGCAACACAAGGCGAGCGAACGTGGCTGCGCAGTGACGTCGCATCACGAGGGTTGCGATCGCTCTCAGAAAACGGACAGTCAGAACCGGGTCAGTCAGATCGAAATCCGCGGGGACCGAAACCGGGCGTGTTCAGGCGGTTGAGATCGGGCCTGAAGGGCGGAAACGGAATGAATTCTCGAGCGTGTTTTTGGATGACCTTCTTCCCGGAAGTTGTTGCAGTTGAGTCAAGTTTCAGCGACCAAAGGGAGCGGGTTCCCGCTTTCGAGCGGTCGCTCGCATGGTCCGAGGCTCTGCCTCGTTAGAGTTGTGAATTGAGAGGGGTGGATTGAAGATTCGTATCTTCGCATTGGCGAAAGAGCTCGACATCGACAGCAAGGTGCTCTTGCAGCACTGCGCCGATGCCGGGTTGTCCGTGAAGTCGTCGCCGCTGGCCAGCATCTCTCCTGAGGAACGGGATCAGCTCCTGGCGCACCTCAAGCAGGTTGAGACTGCGTCTGAGCCGGCGGAAGAAGTCAGTCCGGCTGCGCCGGTGCGCACGAAGACTCAGGACGTTGGCGGAAAGGTCCGGCAGATTCGGACAATGGGCCCGCTGGCCGACTCCCTGCGCGCCCGGCGGGGGCAGTCCGAAGACGAGGAGGATGCGGAAGCCTCCGCTGAAGCGGATGCAGAGGGGGAAGAGGTTGAGGCCGATTCGGAAGCGGCCGCAGTTGCGGATGACGCCGAACAGCCGGAAGCTTCCGGCGACGATGCGGACGACGGCGGAAGCGAAGCTGGGGGCGCTGAGGAGCAAGTCAAGAAGCCGGCTGCGATCTCGCGGTCGGACTATGTCGCGCCGACCGGCGCCGGATTGTCGGGCATCCGCGAGATGAAGCCGCGGGGGTCGGTCCGCGACAGCGAAGCCAAGGGGCGGCGTGAGAAACCGAAGAAAGGTCCGGCGCTGCCTAGCGTCGCGACGCCGACGTTCAAAGGGCCCACATCGGACGCCAAGGCGGAGAGCCCGGCGCAGAAGCCGGAGGTGCGGTTGACGGCGGATCTGCTGAAGCAGTCGAGTCCGCTGGCGAGCATTCTGAAGAAACACAAGGACGACGCCAAGCGACCCGGTTCCCCCGCCGATGAGATGGAAAGCGAGTCTCGGCGAGGGAAAGCGCGCAGCCTGGGGCTGGCCGAAGGCCGTGAGGAGCGCCGCCGCCGCCGCCAGAAGAACCGGCCTCTCGACGACGAGAGCGAAGGCGGCTCGCTGGACAGGATTCCCAAGCGAAAGCGCCGCTCCGGTCCGGTCACGCTCAAAACCGAGGCGACGATCACGCTGCCGGTGACGATTCGGGAGTTTTCCGAAGCGCTCGGCCGGCCGGCTCGCGACATTCAGGGCATTCTGTTTCGCGCCGGAAAAGCCGCCACGATTAACGACGTTCTGGAGGAGGATGAAGCGCTGGAAGTGGCCCTCGAACTGGGCGTCGACCTGACCATTGAAGAGGCGGAAAGCGTCGAGTCGTTGTTGCAGGAGCGGTTCGCCCGCACGGCTGAGGAACTCGGCGCGGCCCTCGAACCACGCGCCCCGGTGATTACGATCCTCGGACACGTGGACCACGGGAAAACGACACTGGTCGACCGGCTTCGATCGAGCAACGTGGTCTCCGGCGAGGCCGGCGGCATCACCCAGCACATTGCGGCCTATCAGGTCGAGCATGACGGGCGCAAGCTCACCTTCGTCGACACGCCGGGCCACGCGGCGTTCGGAGAGATGCGGGCTCGGGGCGCGAATGTCACCGATATCGTGGTGCTCGTGGTCGCGGCTGACGACGGCGTGATGCCGCAGACGATCGAGTGCATCAGCCATGCGAAGGCGGCCGGGGTTCCGATCGTGGTGGCGATGAACAAGACCGACCTGCCAGACATCGACGAGCAGCGCGTTCTCAGCGGCCTGTCGCAGCACGAGGTGCTGCCCGTGGAGTGGGGTGGAGACACGGAAGTCGTGCGGATCTCGGCGCTCAAAGGGACCGGAGTCGACGACCTGCTGGAAACGCTGGTGCTGACGGCCGACCTGCACGAACTGAAAGCGCCTGTCGACATCCCCGCCGACGGCGTGTGCCTGGAAGCGTTCCGCGACGAGGGCTTCGGCCCGGTGGCCTGGCTGATCATCCGCCGCGGGACACTTCGCGTCGGCGATGTGATCTGCTGCGGTACGGCATACGGCCGGGTTCGCGCGATGTACACCGATCGGGACGACGAGGTTGACGAGGCAGGGCCGTCCACGCCGGTGCGGGTGGCCGGTCTCGATCTGGTGCCCGATGCGGGCGATCAGTTCTTCGTCATGGATTCGCTGGAAGAAGCGCGGGAAGTGACGGAGTTCCGGGAACACGTCGGTCGAACCGAGTCGCTGGCGACGCGCGGCGGACCGAAATCGCTCGAGGATTTCTTCGCCGATCGCGACGGGACGGTGCAAAACCTGCCGCTGATTCTGAAGGCCGATACTCCGGGGTCGGTGGAAGCACTGCGCGGCGAACTGCAGAAGCTCGATCACTCCGAGGTCAGAGTGCAGATTCTGCATTCCGGCGTGGGAGGCGTGAACGAGAGCGACGTGACCCTGGCCGCCTCGGCCGGCGCGATTGTGATTGCCTTCCACGTGGTTCCGGAAGAACGGGCTCGATCGCTGGCGGACCGGGAAGGGGTCCAGATCAGGCGTTACGACATCATTTACAACCTGACCGACGACATCAGGCAGGCGCTGGAAGGCCTGCTGAAGCCGGAGCGGGTCGAAGTCACGAGTGGTCGAGCGATCGTACTGCGGACGTTTTCGATCAGCCGTCTCGGCACGATCGCCGGTTGCCGCGTCCTGGGAGGCACGATCGAACGAAACAATCGCGTACACGTGATTCGGGACCAGACGGTGCTCAACGATTACGCGATCGCGTCACTGAAACGCGAAAAGGACGATGCGCGCGAGGTCCGCGAGGGAATGGAATGCGGAATCCGGCTGGATGGGTTCAACGACGTCAAGGAAGGCGATTTGCTCGAAGCGTTTCGAGTGGAGGAACGGAAACGTACGCTCGACGAGTGAGGGAAGCCGCTGTGTCGAACGGCCGCATGGAACCCGACAACGACGGCGGCGCAGCCTCCGCTCCGTGGTGGACGAAACTCCCGCTATGAACTCACGACGCACCGCCAAGGCGGCCGCCGCCATTCGACAGGTCGTCAGTTCGTCGATCCTCTTCGAGCTGCGCGATCCGAGAGTGCGGAACACGACGGTCCTCTCCGTCGAAGCGGCGTCCGACATGCGATCGGCGAAAGTGGTTGTCTCGGTGATGGGGGACGCCGGGGCGCAGCGCCTGGCGATGCACGGACTGAATTCGGCGCGTGGGTTTCTCCAGTCTCGCATCGCGGACGAGTTGGGACTTCGCCACACGCCGATCCTCAATTTTGAATTGAGTCAGGGAGTCAAGCAGAGCGTCGCCGTGTCGCGAATACTGAGGGAAATGAACAGCGACGCGGACGAGGCCGAAGAATCCGGGATCGATGATCAGGCTGACGACGGGGGCGGCACGCCCACCCGTGTTCCCGACGCGCAAGCGGAAGCGGAGTGAGGCCGTCCAAAACTCGCGCAGCGCAACAACTCGCCAGAGGCAGTGAAGGAGACCATGAGCGAGACGACCGTAAAGAAGTTGAGAGCGACCGACCGCCAGGCGATCGCCCGCAAGGTGATGACCTTGCTGAAGAAAAAGTACGGCGGAAGCACGCCGAAAGACTCGCGGCCGGTTCTGGAGACCGTGCTCTTTGCGATCTGTCTTGAGAACTGCACAGCCGATTCGGCGGAAGCCGCGCTGCAGAAACTGCTCGATTCGTTTCACGACCTGAACGAAATCCGCGTGAGTTCGATCTCCGAGATCGAAGACGTCATTTCGGATCTGCCCGATCCCGAATGGCGGGCCTTACGGATCCGCGAAGTTCTTCAGTACACTTTCGAGAAGCATTACGCCTTCGATCTCGACGTCATCAAACGCAAGACGATGGACGTCGCGGAGAAGGAACTCGGGAAGATTCGCTATATCACTCCCTTTGTTCGCGGCTACGTCCTGCAACAGTGTCTCGGATCGCACGTCGTTCCGGTCGACGCCCATTCGCGGGAAGCGCTGGTCTGGATGGGACTGGTCTCTCCGGACGCCGACGAGGGCGCTGCGGCGGAAGAAATGAAGTCGGCCGTGAAGAAGCAGGACGCGCCGTTGTTCTGTCATTTGCTTCGCGAACTGACGAGCGACGGGAAGTACGCGGGAACATTCGTCGCCGAAAACGCAGCCGACGAGGAGGGCGTGATTGACGCCGGCACGGCTCCGGAGCGACTGAAAAGCCACCTGGCCCGCCCGCCGCGCGCCAGGAAGAAAGCGTCGCCGAAGAAGTCACGCAAGGCTGTCAAGAAGACACGCAAGAAGCCGGCTAAGTCCGCGCGGACGAAAAAGTCGGCACGAAAGAAAGCGGGCACGAAAGCCGTCACGAAGAAAGTCTCCAAGAAGACGGCGAAAAAGAAAACGAAGAAACGGCGAGCCGGTTCGCGATAACCGCCGCCGACTGCGGTTGCGCAGCGGGCGTTGCCGATGGCGGCCGAAGTCCCGTCTCCGGCATCCCGCGATTGGTGAGCGAACCACCCCGGGCGAACCTGACAAGGCGGACTTGGTGGGACGATCGTTCGCCCGCTAGAATGCCGGTGGGTCGGGCCGGCTCACGGCTCAACCCGGTCGATGACTCGGGTCACCGCAGTTAGGTCACTTTTTCCCGGAAGTTGTTGCAGTTGAGTCAAGTTTCAGCGACCAACGGGAGCGTGTTTCCATAATCGAGCGGCAGCTCGGATGGTCTGAGGCACTGCCTCGTCAGAACATTTCCGCAGGGAATCGGACATGGACTTCAGATCTCTCGGCGCACGGCGTTTGATGACGTGCATCACCCTCGTGTGCATCTTCGCAGCATCGGGTTCGGTTTCCGCTCACGCGGGTGACGACGCAGGGGACGCCGCCCGTGAGGCGGAAGAGCCCGAGCGTTCTCCGCTTGCCGTCCCGTCTCAGATCGGAGACGAACCGCTGGAACCGTTCGACCCGGTCGTGCCGAGGACTTCGGCGGATAAAATGCGGGCCGCTGCACGGGCCTGGTACATGACCGGGAAAATCCACGAGTCACGGGGCGCGGTCGACCCGGATCAGTTCGCCGTCGCTGTTGAGGCCTATCGCAAGGCGATCAATTTCGATCCCGAGGCGCTCGCCATCTATGAGTCTCTCATCCCGGTTCTTTATGCGCAGGGAGACAAGGAGGAAGCTCAGTCTTTCGCCCTTCAGGCGGGACGGACGAGTCTGGCAGGCATTCGGATCGTGCGCGGCCTGGCCGCCGTGATGGCGCAGGGGGACAGCCTTTCCGACGCGGTCGAAATCCTGCAAAAGGCTCTGGAACAAGACACCCTGCAGGACGAGAGCGTACAACGTCTGCTGGTCCATCGCGACCTGGGCTTGTATCTCCACATGAGCGATCACCCGGAGGAGGCCGCCGAGTCTTACCAGTTGGTCTTCAAGGCGCTCGTGGACGGGGAAGGCCCCGAACTCGACGCCGATGCACGAAATCAACTGCTGGGAGACGCCGGGGCGACGTACGACGAAATCGGAAAGACATTTTTGGAGGCGAAACTTCCCGATCTCGCCGTGCGGGCCTTCGACAAGGCGGCTGAACATCGCACTGAACGGCCGGGACTTCACAGCTACAACCTGGCGCTGGTGTTCCACGAGACAGGGAAGCACGAAGAGGCGCTCGCGGAACTGCAGAATTACTTCGACGCGCAACTGCAGTCGAAGGGTCGCGCCGCCTACGAGCTGTTCAAGGAACTGCTCGTGGAGCTGGATCGCGGCGATGAGCTGTTGCCCAGACTGGAGGAGTTCGCGGAACGCGACGCGCGCAATGAGTTTCTCGCGTATTTTCTCGCCGACGAGTACATCGCTGCGGGGCAGGTGGAGAAAGGGAAAGCGCTGCTCGAGGAAACGCTGGCCGACTCGACCGATCCGCGAGGTCTCGTCGGACTGCTGGAGGTGTATCGCCGGGAGAAGAACGCCGAGAAACTGCTGACGCTGCTGGGCAAGCTGTACCCGCAGATGCCGCAGCCGGAGTCCGACGACGATCGCCAGAAACTCCCGGACGACGTGCTGCAACTGGTCGAACGCTACGAAGCGGCGCTGGAGACCCTGGCGGCGGACGAAGAAATAATGGACGGCCTGACGGCCGCCGCTCGCGAGCAGGCGGACGCCGAACCTCCGAAGATCGATCTCGCTCAGGTCTACATGGTGGGCAAACTTTCGATCGACGCAGAGCGCACCGAAGACGTCGTCCACTTTTACCAGCTCGCAATCTCGATGATGAACGTTCCGACGTTCGACCTCTACCGGGAACTGGGCGAATACCTGATCGACATCAAGGACTACGAAAGGGCGGCTGAGGTGTTCCGGGAAGGTGCGGAGAATCCCGCGCTGCAGCAGGCGCGGTGGATTTTTCTGTATTTCCTGAGCTACCCGCTCGAGTTCGATGGCAAGACGGACGAGGCGCTGGAGGTGATCGCGGAGGCGCGGGGCTCTCAACCGGAGAATTCGCAGCTCCACTTTCAGGAGGCGTGGATTCACTATCACGCGCATCAATGGGAGGCGGCAGAGGCGCTGTTTAAGGAGGTGATCTCGACGTACACCAGCCCCGATGACGAACGCATTGTCCGCAACAGCCAGTTCAGTCTCTCCAACATCTACGTGCAGCAGGGAGACCTGGAGCGCGGCGAACAGATTCTCGAAGATGTTCTGAAGGAGGATCCGGACAGCATCCAGGCCAACAACGATCTCGGCTACCTGTGGGCGGATCAGAACAAGAATCTGGACCGGGCCAGGGAGATGATCGAAAAGGCGCTCGCGGCCGAGCCGGAGAACCCCGCCTATCTCGACAGCATGGGCTGGGTGTTGTACCGGCTGGAGGAGTACGAAGAGGCGGCGAAATTCCTGCAACAGGCGACCGAGCAGGAGAACGGCGAGGACAGTACGATCTATGACCATCTGGGTGACTGCCTGCAGAAGCTCGGCCGCGAGGAAGAAGCCGCCGCCGCATGGAGCAAGGCGCTCGAACTCGAAGAGGAAAAAACGCACCCCGACGAGGAACTGCTATCGAAGCTGCGTGAGAAAGCGCCGGGTGCAAAGAGCAGTCCGCGGGACGACGAGAAGCCTCCCGACGCATCCGCACCGTAGGCGTTGAGAGCGACCGCTTGCGCCGCTTGAGTTGTTCGAGGCTTCGCTCGCCCTGGTTTGCCCTCGCGCCTGCGCGATCTCTTCTCTGTGATCGCCTTGCGAGACGGGCCGAAAACCGATTCCGGAACGATCATCATGGCCGGACATTCCCACTCCGCGAACATCGCCCACCGCAAGGGCCGGGTCGACAAGGCCCGAGGCGCTCTGTTCGGAAAACTGAGCCGCGCGATCATCGTGGCGGCCCGAAGCGGCGGAGGCGACCCGGCCTCCAATCTCGCGCTGCGGTATGCCATCGACAAAGCGAAGAAGTCGAGCATGCCCAAGGACAACATCGAGCGCGCGATCAAGAAGGGGACCGGGGATCTCGACGGCGAGGAGTACGTCGAACTGACCTATGAAGGCTACGGGCCGGGCGGCGTGGCCGTAATGTGCGACGCGCTCACCGACAACCGAAACCGGACGGCGGGCGAACTGCGGAAGACATTCGAAGTGCACGGCGGCAATCTCGGTGCGGCCGGCTGCGTCGCCTGGATGTTCGAACGCAAGGGTCTGTTCACCGTTCCCTCCGGGTCCACCAGCGAAGAAACGCTCTTCGAAATCGCCCTGGAAGCCGGCGCGGAGGACGTCCAATTCGCCGACGACGTGTACGAGATCACCTGCCCGCCGGAGGAGTACCAGACAGTCAGCGACGCTCTGGAAGAGGCGGGCGTCGCAACCGACGTGTCGGAATTGACCCGCATCCCGGCCAACAAGGTGGAAGTCGACGCCGAAACGGCCCACAAGCTGCTCAAATTGCTCGATGCGCTCGACGAAAACGAGGACGTGCAGAGCGTGACCGCGAACTACGACATCCCCGACGAGATTCTCGAAGCGGTCATGGCGGAGGAGTAACGCCATAGGGAGGCCGGGGAACGAACGCGAACGTTCCCCCAGCGAGCACTGGATTCTCGATGCTGTCGTTTACACACGTCTCTCGATTCCCGATCGAGTGACTCTCCAGGAGATTCGAATGGAACGCGGATGACCACGGATGGGACCGATTTTCACTGATAGTCTTCTTGCGTCTCGACGCCATGCGCGCCTGAATCGATGCAGTCTAGGCGCTGCCGCGTTTAAGGAATTTCCCGAAAAATCCGTGCTGATCCGCCAGATCCGCGGAAATCCGTGTCCTGTTCGAGAATCCCTTGGGCCTGGCGCCTCGGGGCCGGGCCACAGACGGATTGTGTGTCACTGGCAGATTCTCAATGAGCTGCGCTCGAAACGGCTTGGTGCGTCCCCTCTCGGGACCGCTCCCGCTCGGTGGAATGGGTGACCTTGAGACTCCAATGTCTCGGAGACTCCGGCCGGGCTGCGGGTTTCAGGCAGAAGGCAACGATTCGGCGTCAGAATTCCAAGATTCAGGTTCGGTGGGCGAAGAACGGTACGACGTGGTAGTGCCCTGACAGGGCTGAGTTTTCGAGTTGGCTGGACCTCGAATCCGCACGAAACCCTGCGGGATTCGTGCTCCCGAAAGAATCGCTCAACCTGTAAACTCTGAGTCGGCGCACCAGTCGTCTGCGCGTCATTCCGTAGACAATGTGATTCTGACCCGGGAGCATCCGTTGGCCATTGAGTTCACCTGCCCGCAGTGCGACCACCTTCTGCGGACCGCTGAGGACAAGGCGGGCCTGAGTGCCAAATGCCCCGCCTGCGGAGAGGCGATCTGGGTGCCGTATCCGCACGAAGCGGAAGGCCGGTCCGCCTCGGGGGAAGATGATCGGGATGACGTTTCCCTCGAAAAGGAGGACGTTTTCGAGGTCGAAGAAAATGCACAACGGGAGTCTTCGGCCCAGGACTTGCCCCCCCCGCCTTATCCGCCGGTAGACCCTCCGAAAACGGATGAGGTTGCCTCCGACTGGAGTCGGCCGGAGGCGGAAGGCGAAGAGGCGGTTGAGCCGCCGCCGCGACGGCGTCAGCCGGCCGGCGAGGAGATTATCTGCCCAAACTGTCAGGCGTCCAATGGCCCTGCCGCATTGCATTGCCGGATCTGTGGCGAGTCTTTGGAGGGCGTCGAACCGATGGCGACGCCGTCCTGGTCTCCCCCGGTGCCGGATGTGGGGGAAGCCATGTCGACGGCGTGGAGGATCTATCAGGACCGAATGGGATTGCTGATCGGAGCCGGTCTGTTGCTGATCCTGTTGTTTTTCCTGATGTATGTGGTCGCATACGTCGGTTTTCTGGGGGTCGCCTTCGGTCTGGGACAGGTTGCCGAGGAATTGGCTGCGGTCGCCGTGGTCGCCGGGATGATTTTCATGTTCGTGGCGTACATTTTCGCCACGGCAGTTGCGACGATTGGAATGTCGCGGCTCAATCTCCGCGTTGCGAAAGGGGAACCCGCAGAGATCAGTGACTTGTTCTATGCGTTCGGCGACGGCCGGCGTCTTATCCCTGGAATGCTTCTGATTGCCCCTCTGCTGCTGTTGCTGCACGGGCTGTCTATGGGAATTGGCATGCTGTTCTTCTGGCATTTGCCGCTGTACTACGTCGATCGTCGGGCACCGATTGGTGAGACCTTAAGCGGCTTCTTCGAACAGCTTGGAGCCTCGATTGGATTCGTCGTCCTGATCGGACTGGTCGCATTCGGCATCAATCTCGCTACGGTACTGCTCACCTATTGCTGCATCGGCCTGATCGTGATGATCTTCTCCTTTCCCTACATGTTTTTGCTCTACGCAGTCAGCTACCTTCGCTTGTCTCAGCAAAAGACCGCGATTGATCACTTCCACTGATCACGGGAGCGGCTGCGGCAGATCGGGACATCGCGATGGACGAATGTGCGCCTTCGCGATATCCTGCGGCCCGGAGGGCCGGATTCGGCCGATTCAGGCTCCGCACGGGATGCGATCGATATGCCGAGGGAACGCGTTATTCGAGGCGACGAAGACGGAGGCCGGCGCGGTCTCGGGGGAGGAAACTCCGGCAGGCCCCCCGATCATGCGCGCGGCGGACAGCCGTTCGACCCGGATGACGACGCGTTCGACGATGCTCTGCGTCCGCAGCGGCTGTGTCATGTGATCGGGCAGAACAAGGTCGTCGAGCGGGTGCGGGTAATGCTCGACGCCACGAAGAAGCGGGGCGATACGCTGGGGCACCTGCTGCTCGACGGCCCGCCTGGCATCGGCAAGACGACCATCGCGACGGTGATCCCGCGTGAATTGAGCGTAGACATCCAGATCGCCGCCGGACCGGCGCTTTCCGCTCCGAAAGACCTGCTGCCGTACCTCACCAACGCGGGGCACGGGTCGGTGCTGTTTATCGACGAAATCCATCGCCTGCCGCCCGCCGTGGAGGAGTTTCTGTATCCGGCCATGGAGGACTTCCGGGTCGACATCGCACTCGGCGAGGGACTCAACGCGCGAACGATCAACATGCAACTGAAGCCGTTCACGGTCATCGGCGCAACAACCCGCTCCGGCATGCTGACCGCCCCCATGCGCGACCGGTTCGTTTATCGGGAGCATCTCGACTTTTACGAACTGGAAGACCTGGTGGAACTCGTGTGCCGGAATGCGACAAAGCTCAAGACGGACGTGACGCGCGAGGCGGCGCATGAGGTCGCCCGCCGCAGCCAGGGGACGCCGAGGAAAGCGAACAATATCCTCATCCGGACGCGGGACTACGCGACGCTCCGGCACGCGGAAGGCAAGATTACGACCGAGATCGCAGCCGAGGCGCTGGAGATGCTCGAGATTGACGGCCTCGGCCTGGAGCGGCAGGATCGCCGTTACCTGCAGACGCTGATGGACGTGTTCGGAGGCGGGCCGGCCGGCGTGCAGGCCATCGCCCACAGCATGAGCCTTCCGGCCGACACGATTGAGGACGACGTCGAGCCGTTCCTGCTCCGCAGCGGGCTTCTGCAGAGGACGCCCCGCGGCCGCGTGGCCACGGATGCGGCGTTTGAACATCTCGGCCGTCGGAGATCCCAGGGGGGCGGTGAGGGCGGACCGACGCTGTTTTGAGGGAGCGCACGACAAAGCCCCCGGGTTGCAGCCTGGAGGCTTTGTGAAAAATCTGTGCTACGAGGCGGCGGCCGAGAGGGCGTCGTCGTAGTTGGGGTGCTCGGCGATCTCGCTGACGTATTCGACGTGCTTGATCGTATCGTCCGGCCCCACGACGAAAATCGCCCGCGCCAGGCAGCGATCGAGCGGGCCGCCGCTGATCAGTACGCCGTACGCTTCGCCGAACTTGGCCGTCCGGTGATCGCTGAGGCAGGAGACCTTGTCGACTCCTTCAGCGCCGCACCACCGCTTCTGTCCGAAGGGCAGATCGGTGCTGACCACGATGACGTCGACGTTGTCGAGTTTGGCGGCCTCATCGTTAAACCGCTTGGTCTCTTCGTGGCAGACCGGCGTATCGAGAGAGGGGACGGTCGCGATGATCCGCGTCTTTCCGGACGATGCGGCCAGATTCACGTCTTCCAGCCCGTCGTTCTGCAGTGTGAAATCGGGGGCTTTGTCTCCCGGCTTCAGTTCCGTACCGGCCAGATTCACCGGGTTGCCTTTCAGTGTCACGCTTGCCATTTCGCTTGCTCCTTCGTTGGAAGCTCAGGGTTTGCATTGTGTCGCAGTCGCGCGCCGCGAAGTATCGCGGAATGCGGGCCTCTTTCCAAGCGTCCCCAGCCGGTTGCCGTCGGCGAGCAACGCCCCGACCGCGTCAATCTGAAGCGCGCGACTTGTCGGCTGCGAGTAGTTTCCCGTCGAACTCGCGCTTCAAACCGACATACAGGCTGAAACACATGCCGATGACGATCAGGCAGAACGGCAGCCCGATCGTGATCGAGCCGGTTTGGAGGGCCTTCAAACCACCCGCAACGAGCAGGACGGCGGCAAGGACGCCTTCCAGGATTCCCCAGAACAGCCGCGTCCCCGTGGTCGGATCATGGCTGCCGCCGGACGCGATGATGTCGGCCACCATCGAAGCCGAGTCGGACGAGGTGACGAAGAACAGCACGACGCTCAGCGTCCCGATCAATGCCGTCAGCGTCGACAGGGGATATGCCTTGAGCATGACGAACATCGCGGTCGCCGTCGTATCCATCCTGCTGGTCCGGTCGTCCGTCAGGACCGGTTCGGTCAGATACTCTCCCAGCGTCAGTTCCGCCGTTTTCGAACGGTAAGCGCCTTCGTAGCGGCACTCCTCGTCAGGCCAGTAGGGACGCTTTGTGCCGCGGTGGACGAGCACGCCGCGATGATATTCGACTTCATCGCCGCTGCTGGTGACGAGTCGGTCGCCGTTCTGTTCCATCAACACGCCGACGGGCGTGGCGACAGCGGTCGCATTCGGTCCCACCAGCCAGCGGCCGTCCTCGGTCTGCGGAAGCTTCGTCGCATCGTCGAGCACCTGGACTTCGTACTCGTGCGGTGCGTAACCGAATGCGGCCTCAACCGCCGCCGGATTCTCGGAGACCTGCGTGTAGACCTCCTGATGCAGGGCGGTGTTTCCGAAGCCCGTCATCCACAAGGTCGCGACGGTGGAGGGGACGAGCAAGACGCCGATGAGGAACTCGCGTATCGTCCGGCCCTTGGAGACGCGAGCGATAAACATCCCGACGAACGGCGACCACGCGATCCACCAGCCCCAGTAGAACACCGTCCAACTGCCGAGCCAGTCGGCCGTCGACCGGCTGTCGTACACGCCGGTGCGAAACGAATTCTGCGGCAGCCGCTGAAAGTACGTCCCCACGTTGGCGACGAGCGCGTCGAGCAGGTATCTGGTCGGCCCGGCGACGAACAGGAACAGGAGCAGCGCTCCCGCCATGCACATGTTCGCCTCGCTCAGCCGGCGGATGCCGACGTGCAGTCCCGAGACCAGAGACGCCACGGCCATCGCGGTGATGCAGGCAATCAGAATGATCTGGATCCCGGTCCCCTGCGGGAGCCCGAAGACGTAGTTCAACCCCGCATTGACCTGTTTAGCGCCCAGACCGAGTGAAGTCGCCAGTCCGAAGAGGGTCGCGAGAACCGCCATGATGTCGATTCCATTGCCGATCCAGCCGTGAATCCGGTCGCCGATCAGCGGGTAAAACACGCTGCGAAAACTGAGCGGCAGGCCGCGGCGAAAGCCGAAATAGGCCAGAGCCAGCGCCACCAGCGCGTACAGCGACCACGGGTGCAGGCACCAGTGAAACAGCGTGATCCCCATCGCATTTCGTGCGGCTTCAAGCGTTTCCCCTTCGCCGGTCGGCGGCGCCAGGTAATGCCACATCGGCTCGGCGACGCCGAAGAACAGCATCCCGATGCCCATCCCGGCGCTGAAGAGCATCGAAAACCAGGTGATTGTGGAGAACTCCGGTTCGACGCCGTCGGGCCCCAATCGAATCTTGCCGAATCGGCTCAAGCACAGATAAACCGCGAAGACCAGAAACCCGGTCATCGCGACGACGTACAGCCACGCGAAGCGGGTTGCGATTTCATCCTGCAGCCAGCCGAACAGCATCAGCGCCCGCCCCGGCGCCCAGGCCGCCGCCGCGACAAATGCGATGATCAGAATCGCGGCTGCGGGAAAGACAATCGGATGGGCTTCGATTTCGACCCCGAAGACGCGCTTACGAACAGTCCGGTTCAAAATCGATGCCCTTCTTGAGCGCTTGGAGAAACCGTGTTGACGATCTGTCGCGGAGTCTCCGATTCAACAGTCAGAAGACCACCCGATGCGGATACACGGTCGAGCAATTCGCTCTAGCGCCGAAAGTGGAAGATGCCCCAGGCGAGATCGCCGCGGGAACCGCCGTTTACCCAGTGCTGAAGCCCGCGCTTCATCCGCTCCAGATACTCCTGAGAGATTTGATCGGCGAGATCGTCTTCTCGCAAGGCCGTCTCTGCGAGTACGCGGGAGTAATGGTTCACCAGTTGTGACGTGTGGTCCTCGAAGGCGACTTCGGTCAGGCCGTGCCGTTCGCCCATCTCTCGATAGAACGCCGGCGAGGCCAGTGTTTCGAGGTGAATTCGATCGAGGATTGGCTGCAGAACGCCGTCGGGACAGTCGTCGGCCTGCATCGGGTCGGTGAAGACCAGATCGCCGCCGGGCCTGAGAACCCGGCCGGCCTCTGCGAACACCGTTTCCCGCGCACCGCTGTGCAGAAACGCGTCCTGCGACCAGACGATGTCGAACGAATCGTCCTCGAACGGAAGATCCTCAAAATTGCCGTCGACGACGTCGATCAGGTGATCCAGTCCCTGCTCTCGAGAGAGCCGGCGGTTGCGTTCGTTCTCGACTTCGCTGAGATTCAGCGCCGTCACGCGGCAGCCGAACTTTGCGGCCAGATAGCGGGCCGCTCCACCGTAGCCGGCCCCCATATCGAGCACATGGGAGTCGGAATCGATCGAGGGCAGCCGAGACGCCATCCGCTCGACGGTCCGCTGGCTGGCCGCGGCGATCGGATCGTCCTCGGACTCGTACAGCCCGATGTGGATGTCCTGACCGCCCCAAATTGTGAAATAGAAATTGTCGGCGTCCTCGCTGTTGTAATATTCCCGCGCCGTACTGACGGCCGTGGAGCATCCGTCGCTCATGCTTCAAACTCCTCCTGTTCTTCGCGATAGGACTTTTCCGCGACGTGGATGAAGAAATCGGGTTCCTCATCCTGGTACGTTTCCTGAAAGTCGCCGTAGGTGTCGATCTGCTGGAAGCCGACTTCATGCAGCAGTCGCCGAACGTACGACTTCCGCAAGGGATACATGTTGAGGTGATACGTCGAGTCGTCGGGGAATCTGTAGCGAAAGCGGGCCAACCCGTCGTCGACGTGTTCCGGTTCGGCCGTCACGTCCTCGCCGCAGTAGTAGTAGGTGTGCTTGGTGGAGAACCCGTTGTCGAGCAGGCGGTCGTAGTTGCGATGATCGAGGATGAGGATCCCATCGTGCTTGAGCATGGCGTAATACTCGGCGAGCGCCTTGCGCCGGTCGCGTTCGGCGAACAGGTGGGTAAACGAGTTGCCGAGACAGATAATGGCGTCGTATTCCCCGTGAACGTCGCGATTGAGCCATCTCCAATCGGCCCGCACCGTTCTGAGAATGTGCCCGTAACGCTTGCCGTTCTCGAAGGCCATCGCGAGCATTTCCGCGCTGCCGTCCGCGCTGACGACGTCAAAGCCGGCTTCGAGCAGACGCACTGAGTGAAATCCGGTGCCCGTCGCGACGTCGAGGACGGACCGGGCGCGATGCTGCTTGAGCGTTTGGATGAAGAAGTCGCCTTCGCTCTGGGCGCGGTTCTTCCAGTCGATCAGTTCGTCCCACTTCTCGACGAAACCCTTGACGTATTCCTTTGTGTAATTCCGCGACTCTCGCAGTTCGACGGGATTCTCGCCGAATGACTGTTTTGGTGACGAAAGGGACTTGGGCTTGATGGTGACGGCGCTCCTTTCCGATTGTGAGATCCAAATACGTGCTTGACGGTTCGACCCGATGCCGCCGGCAGGCAGCAGTCTGGATCCGCACTGCCGGGGAAATCGACACTGATCCAACTCTCGTTGCTCTCGGCTGCCCGATGCTGACGCCCGCCGGGGCGAAGCGAATGAGCGACACCTCTGAGCGGTTCACGGTGCGCTGCACCGATTCCCGCGTCTGAAGCTCGACAACCTGGGATGCAAACGGGCCGATGTGTTGGATTGGTCGACGAGAATACAGATCGCAGCCTCGGGTGAGTTGTCGCGAAGTCGGCAGCGATTCGCCGTCAGATGCGGCGGACCGCTGGAATCCGTGTTGTCGCAGCCGGAGATACAAGTTGTCGGCATTGAAATAGTATCGACAGAAAGTATTTTTTCCCAGTCAAATCGCGTGCATTCAGGAAATTGGCCGACATTTCAGATAATTGCCGGCTTCTAATTTCATTGTTTGCAAACCACTTTTTTCCGATGCCACTCATCTGGTCGGTTTTCAAACCTGAAGCGGCAGCGTGCGGAAATCGACGTTAGAATTCGCCAACGTCCTCGCCGTCGTTGCGTTGCATGAGTCGCCGGAGCGTCCGGGGGTCGGTGTGTTCTGAAACGAACCGTACGCTTCCGTCGCCGAAGACCACGTGCGCGCCGCCGGTATGAGAACTTGAAACCCCCTGACCGCCTGCAGAATTCACCGTCATCGCCATCTGCCCGATTCGGAGATCGCGCGGCTCCATCCAATGAATGCCGGTGTTGTGAGATTCGACGACCAACAGGGTGTTTGATGTGCTATCAGAAATGTCCGCAATGCTGATTGGTTCCGATCCGGGCCAGCAGGTGTGCTCGCCGACGATTGCCACGCAACTCGTCCAGGTCAGGCCGTTGGGTCCGTCTCGATCATCCGCCGGACAGCGATAAACATGCGGCATCGGTCTCGCGAGTTGCGAGTTCGTTGGTCCATTCCAGTCTTCGTCGAATCGGTAATCACCGTAAGCGTTTGGTTTGATGTACTCGGCAATGTATGGCAGATGGAGCACCCGCCAACTGTGCTGCGGCCATCCACGATCGTCGCCGATGTAAGCGGGCGGAAAGCTCTCGAACACGTCGTGATAGTTGTGCAGTCCGTGCGCGATGGCTTTGAAGCTGTTCTTGCATTCAGCCAGACGCAAATGTGTGACGATGGAATTGCAGCCGCCGATGCCGGAAGCCATGAGACCGATCGCTACGGCAACCGCCGTGATGCGGATGACCCAACGTCTGGCTGTGCGTGATCGCTTTGAATGGTCGAAGAGCACGATGCAACATCTCGATGCCGGTGGACGAGTTCAGAACGCTCCAACGTCCTCGCCGTCGTCGCGTTCCATCAGGCGCCGGAGCAGTGCAGGATCGACCCCCTCTGAGATGAAGTGCACGCTGCCGTCCCCAAGTAAAGCATGCGCGCCGCCCCAATGCTGGCTGGAAATCCCCTGGCCGCCGACTGGATTCAGCGTCATCGCCATCTGTCCGATGTGCAGATCGCGCGGCTCCATCCAGTGAATGCCGGTATTGCGAGACTCTGCGACGAGCAACGTATTGGTCGTGCCGTCGGTGATGTCTCGGATCTTCGTTGCTTCCGCACCCGGCCAGACGGTGTGAGGGCCGACCACGGCGACATAGCTTGTCCAGGCCACGGGTTCCTCCCGCTGCTCGGCATCAGACGGGCACT
>QQVO01000017.1 GCA_003388505.1 Planctomycetota bacterium | reverse complement strand
AAAACAACAAAACCACCAACACCACCAACACCACCAAAGAAATCCTGGGGGGCGGTGGCGGCTGAGTTGTTTCATCTGAAAGTGGAATCTCCCCGGACGTGCCTGGAGCCATTCCAAGAGCACGGCGGCACGATTGACGAAGCGAATGCGATCATCGCTCACTACCGCCAGCACGCGGCCGACAATTGTTGGGGACCGGGAGCACTCCACGCGCGGCTGAAGAATCACTACGCCGGCCAATCAGTCGACACGGGCTGGCCGCCGGGAAAGCCCGGAGCATCGCCATCGGCGGATCGACTGCGAGAGGACGATCTGCGGGAGATGACGGCCGACGATCTCGATGGGCTCGCCGAAGAGTGTCTGCAAGACAAGCCGGGTCCCCTGCAAACCTACCGCGATGCACGGGCAGCCGGATTCGATCCGCTAAGCCGCTCATCCGACGTCGTGAAGTTTCTCTCACGTGGTCTCAACGAACGGGAGGCACGATGCGCAGCGAACTCCTGATTGCCTGGTTCCGCGAAAACCGGCAACGGTTGCCGGCTGAGCCGTTTCCACTCGGACTGGGGCGATACATCACCGGGCCGACGAAGTTCTACGCCAGCCTGGACGCCGACATCGCCGCTGGCCCGACAGCAACGATCTGCGGCCAACAGATCCCCCGCCAACGCTGGCAACCCCTTTTGGAAGACCTGGCCGCCCTCAGACGATACGTAGCCTCAGTCAACACCCGCCCGCAAACCGGCAGCGTGACGCCGGAACATTCACCAGTCGCGCGTGTGAGTAATGAGCGACAACCAGCAATTACTTCTGACTGAATCCGAAGCTGCGAAGATGCTCAGCATCAGCCCCCGCAAGCTCTGGCAACTCCGCAAGGACGGTGCGATGCCGTACGTTCCGATCGGGAAGAGCGTCCGCTATCGAGTCACCGATCTTCAGCGGTGGATTGATTCGCAGGTCACTCGACAGCCGGCCGTGGAGCGGGCATGATCGTAGCCACCTTTGCCGGTCGGGTTTCGTCGCAGGACTCACACCCTACGGCGGGCCTGGCCGGTGTGTGTGAGAAAGGACAACATGGCCAGCGTGCATCAAACCCGGTCCGGCCGGACCATCGTGCAATTCTACAACCGGGCCGGCGAGCGCAGGTCGCTCTCTCTCGGCAAGTGGCCGGTCAAGGCGGCTGAGAAAGTCGCCGATCGAATCGAGACGATCATCGCCTCACAGATCTCCGGTGAGCGGTTGGATCGTGCATTGGCCTTCTGGCTTGCCGAATTGCCCGAACAGGACAAATGGCTGTTCCGCAAACTCGTGTCGGCCGGCGTCGTGGCGTCGCGGAATGAAGAGATTCCCGAAAAGCTCGGCGCGTTCGTCAAGCACTACATCGACGGTCGCTCGGATGTGAAGGCCGAGCCCGTGAAAATGTACCGCCGCGCCGAGTCGCACCTGCTGGCTCACTTCGGCGCCGATCGGGCGTTGGATTCGATCACGCAGGCCGACGCCGAGGACTTTCGTATCTACCTTAAGGGGTGCAAAGGGCGGCAAGGAAAGATGGCGGAGAATACGATCCGCAAAACGTGTTCGATTGCTCAGCAGTTTTTCGAGAAGGCCCGAAAACGCCGTCTAATCACCGAAAACCCGTTTGAGGAACTGCCAACAACAACCGGCGGCAACAAGGCCCGCGAGTTCTTCATCTCCCGCGACCTGGCGGACGACGTCCTGAGGGCCCTCCCTGACACGCAGTGGAAGCTGCTGTTCGCACTCAGCCGGTTCGGTGGTCTGAGGTGCCCGTCCGAAACTCTGCAGCTGACCTGGCAGGACGTGAATTGGGAATCCGAGGCGATCACGATCCACAGTCCGAAAACCGAACATCACGAAGGGAAGGGAACGCGGGTGATTCCGCTGTTCGCCGATCTGCGACCTTTCCTGCAGGCCGCCTGGGACGAGGCGGAAGAGGGAGCCGTTCACGTCATCACGCGTTACCGCCATCGGTCTACGAACATGCGGACGGCCTTTCTGCGCTACCTGAACCGTGCCGGTATCACGCCATGGCCGAAGCTGTTTCACAACCTTCGTGCGAGTCGGGAGACGGAACTGGCGGATGAATTCCCGGAGCACGTCGTATGCACGTGGATCGGAAACTCGCCGCAGATCGCCAGACGGCACTACCTGCAGGTCACTGACGAGCACTTCAGACGGGCTGCGGGAGTGCAGCGCGCTGCACATGCGCTGCACGATGGTGCGATTCCGTGCGACTCAGAGCGAGAGCGGGAAACCGCCGAAAGCAGAAAACCCCGCAAAAAGCGGGGTGATGCGAGAACGTACGAAACAGTGCGAACGTCCCCGATGGGCGTTACAGGACTTGAACCTGTGACCTCTTCCGTGTGAAGGAAGCGCGCTAGCCAACTGCGCCAAACGCCCGGTGTTGGATGACCCCGTTGTAATCCGTTCGGGAGACGGAGGCAAGCCGGAGGGGGGCGGGGCTCAGGCCGGGTCGAGGCCGCGGTCGCGGCGGATCTGGGAGACGCGCGTCAGCACCTCCTCGACCAGTCGCCCGTTGCTTGCGATGGCGGTGTGCTCCATCCAGCTTGCGAGGAGATTCCCGACGACCGTCGCCAGGGCGAGCGAGAAGTGAATGACGACTGCGGACTTGAACTGGATGTACGAAGCGGGATCGGCTGCGGCGCCGAGTGCGACGGTCGCGACGAGGAGCAGGATGCAGAGGATCATCCCGGGCAGCGCACGATACTTGAGACGGATGTTCTCGCGTCGCGGTTCCGGGCCGAGATCATAGGCTTCGCTGGTCTCCTCGAGCCAGCGGCCGGTTCCCATGAAATAGGTGAGCGCCACGGCATGGACGAGCAGCGCCAGCAGTGCCGCGCCGAGCGCGACGAAGAAGTGCCAGGTCACCTGCTGTTGCGCTGCGGCGGCCATTGATCGGCTGTCCTCGATCTGCCAGCCGAGCCAAAAGGCTCCCAGCAGCGCCGTGTTGCCGATGATCGTCAGCGTCAGAAAGATACGCGTCACTGGTCTTTCAAATTCTTCTCGAAATGAAGCGTTGTAGAGTGAGATCGCCCTGCGGCGGACGGAGGAACGTCGGTTTGCGCTCAGAGAGCGGCTGCCGTCTCGCTGAGGAGGCCGCGGAGATAGTCCGCCTCCTCACGCGCCGCCTCGTCAGGTTCGCGCAGGCAATCCCAGTATCCGGTCGGCATACCTTTGAACGGATTGACATACTCGAACGTCAACGGTCCGTCGAATCCGCCGGCCGCGGCGCGGCGTAGGAGATCGCCCCAGTTCATATCGCCGTCCGCCAGCGATGTCCACTCATAGCTGTACTGGCCGCGCGGCATGTACTGAAAGCTCTCTGAATCATGCCGACGGACGTTCTTAAGATGCAGGACAGTGATCCGGCCCTCCAGCGCATCGAGTTCGGGAATCGGATCGTGTCCCTGGAAAAATGCGTTGACCGGATCGAAGGCGATGCCGGTGCGGCAGACCGGGCCGATCTCATCCTGCATTTGCATCAAGGCCTGCGCATTGGAGGTCGTGGTGTTCTCGTTGTTCTCGAGCATGACACCCACACCGAGTTCCGCGGCGCGCTCTCCCACGATTTTCAGTCCCGCGACGGTTTCGTTGAATGCCTGATCGGGGGACATCTCGCCGCCCTGGCAATCGTCGGTCGAGTTATTGATTGCACGGACCCACGCGGCGCCAAGATCGGCTGCCAGTTCGAGAAACTCGCCAAAGAGTTTTCGAGACTCCTCCCCGACCGCGCCCGGCAGGTTCACGGGCGCCGAGCAGTAAATGCACAGCAGCGAGAGGCCTGCGTCTTCGATGCGTTTGCGCAATTCCGACCGGGCCGATCGGCGGATCTGGCGCGGTCCGAGCATGTCGTAGCCGAACGCGGTCAGCTTTTTCTTCGGGCTGCCCGGGATGTCGAGCGCCATGCCCCGTGCATCGACGAGGTTCCAGCCGAACTCCTCCGCCCAGTCGATGACCTGGGCGAAACCGAACGGGTGCCGCCACGCGATCGAGCCGTAGAGTGCGAGCTGCATAGGAGAGTTGGCGCAGCGGTTGATTTCAGAAGTTGAGGTCGGGCCCGGTTTCGGGATCTTCGGGCCGTTGAAGTTGCGGCGGTTCGTCGGAGACGGAGAGTGTCTCCAGCGCCAGCGTCAGGCTTTCCACCGGATCGGTCGACACGTTCGCCGGGTAGATCAGAAGGAAGGCGACCTGCACGGGACCGGACTCGTGAGTAAAGAGGTGAGCGCGCATGCCGAGCGAACCGGCCGAACTCTCCGGTGCGGGAAGAAACGAGACGCCGCGAAACTCCTTGGGAACGGCGTACTTTTCGACTCGGGGGATCGACTCCAGATACCGGACGTTGTCGGCGCCCGCATCGTCCGACTCTCCTTCAGGCAACGTCACCTGGAACAGTTCCTGAAGCTGAAAGTCGAGGTCGTTGAGGAATTCCGCCGGATCGGCGCCTTCGCCATCGTTCGCCGCCCGAATCAGAAACCGTTCGTGGTTGCCCAGCACGTACAGATAGGCATCCGCGGCGCCCCCGCCGGCCGTCGGCAGCGACGCAGTCCAGGCGGCGATCAGCCCTTCCATGTCCTGGACGCCGAGATAGGTCGGCGGAGTCGGAACGATAACCGGTTCGGCGTCTTCCACTCCCTCAGGCTGCGGCAGTTGTTGCGTATCGAGGGCGAAGCCGCGTGGAACGCGCATCTCGATCCCGTAACCGTTGTCTGCGACCCAGGGGCTGTCGGCCAGGTGCGCATCGAGTTTGTTGAGGTAGCCGAAGTATTCGTCGGCTTCGCTGAGCCGCTGTTCGTAGGTGGCGAGTCCGCACCCGGACGCCGAGAGGACAAGCAGACAGCAGACCGCGCACAGGCGCTGCGCGGTTTTCATTCGAACTTTCGACTCGCAGGCTGGTCGCAACTGTGTGACTCCGAGGCTTCGCCGGTGAACTGGTCGATCTGCGTCGATGAACGTTTGATTGTCCACGGTTCAGACGGTCGGGTCAATGACCTGCCGCCGGGCTCAGGACAGGGCGACCGGTTGTTTCATTCCGGGTGGACCTGTGTCACGGCTTGCCCGGTTTGAAAAATCCGATCGCGCTGCGCAGAACATCCGCCCGGCTGGATTCAGTCAGCCCAACGTGCCATAGTGCCCCGTCAGGGCTTTGTCTTCGGGTTGCCTGGGCCGCGAAGCCGCACGACCCGAAGAGTATGGATTGAGGAACCATAGCGCCCTTTCACAGGCTTCGATCTGTTCACCCGTCCCGCGACTCTCCATGCCGACGCACTTCTCCCTTCCGATCGACGGTTCCATCGTCGGCGTTTACCTGTTGATCACCATGGCCGCCGGGCTCGCCATGCGACGCTATGTGGGGAGCGTGGAAGATTTCATCGTCGCGGGACGGGAGATGAAGCTCTATCTCGGCATTGCCTCCCTCGCCGCCACGGAGTTCGGCATCGTCACCGGGATGTACACGGCCCAGCTGGGCTACAAGTACGGGTTCGCCGGCGCGACTCCGGGAGTTCTGCAGGGGCTGGTGATGTTCCTCATCGGCTGGACCGGTTTTTGCGTCAAACCGCTGCGTGATTCCGGCGCATTGACCATCCCCGAACTCTTCGAGAAACGTTTCGGGCCCCGCGTCCGCTGGGCGGCGGGCGTCGTCATTGTTCTCGGTGGACTGCTCAACATGGGCGTCTTCCTGCGGATGGGGGGCGAGTTTCTCGTCCTCGTCGCCGGATTCAATCCGACCTACCTGGAACTGGTCATGACCGTGCTGCTGCTCGCCGTCGCGGTCTACACCATCCTGGGAGGCATGCTCTCCGTCCTCGTCACCGATTTCCTGCAGTTCATCATCATGAGCGGCGGCCTGCTCGCCGTTACGCTGCTGATCTTCAAAGACATCGGCTGGACCCGGCTGGTCGAGACCGTGGAGACGCATCACGGGGCCGGCGGCTTCAATCCGTTTCTGCACGAAGAACTCGGATGGGAGTACGTGGCGTTTCAACTCTGTCTGCAGGCCGCCGCCGCTCTCACCTGGCAGACCACCATTGCCCGCGTCCTCTCGGCGAAAGACACGCAGACCGGCAGGCAGGTCTACACGCGCACGGCGTTTTTCTTCGTCTGCCGGTTTCTCGTCCCTTGCGTGTGGGGCATCGCCGCGCTGACCGTCCTGACAGCGGGCGACTATGCACAACTCGATCCCGAGACGCAAAACGACGTGTCGCTGTTCGCCATGCCGCTGTTTCTCGGCACGTTCGTGCCGATCGGGCTGACCGGCCTGCTCGTGGCGGCGATGATCGCCGCCGACATGTCCACCGATTCGTCGTATATGCTCACCTGGGGCAGCGTGATCTACAACGACATTCTCGCTCCCTTCGGCAGCCGCAAGTGGTCCGCCCGACGCGGGCTCTTGTGGAACCGCATGATTGTCGCGGGCATCGGCCTGTTCCTGCTTGGATTCGGCCTGTGGTATCCGCTCAAGGGCGACTTGTGGACCTACCTGGGAGTCACCGGGACGATCTATCTTGCGAGCATGTCGACGCTGCTCATCGCCTGTTGCTACTGGAAGCGCGCCAACAACTGGGGGGCTGCGGCCGCGATCATCACGGGCGCCGTATTCCCATTGGGGTTCCTCGTCATGGAACAACTTCCCGTGACCGAAGCCATCGCCAGGCAAATCGGCCCCTACTACTCGGGGCTCGCGGCCTATCTGGCCGCCGCACTCGCCATGGTGGCCGGTTCGCTCCTCAAGCCGGCCGCAGCCGAAGGAGCGACCGTATGACCACTCACTGGTTCTGGCTGGCGTTGACGACCGCCTGCATCGCCTGGTACGCGGTGGTCACGCTGTATGTCGCCGTCCGCGGCGTCTCTGACATCACCCACCTGCTCGAACGGCTCCAGGCCCTCGAGGAAACCCGCCTCGAAGCAGAAGACGAAGATCCCCCCTCGTAGGACGTGTGTTGTTCAGCCCGGATTATTCATGACGAGAGCCCGGTTCACTATCAGTGTTTGCCAAACAGCAGGTTATCGAGAAGTTGCCTAAAGCGCCGCGATTTTCGAACGCATTACACGCCGACGCCAAGTCAACGGTGACGCACGCTGGCAGCGTGCGCTACGAATAATCCGGGGCAGTGCGGCGGCGGAAGACTGGGACGCACTGGCCTTGGAGGGCCGGTGTACGGGTTATGGACGAGGGGCGTGGTGGGTTACTCGATGCGGATGACGCGGGCGTCTTCGTGGGTGCGGCCGAACATGTCGGTGGTGCGGACGTGGAGGCGATAGGTTCCGGGATCGGGCGAGGCGGGGAGGTGCGCTTTCCAGAGATGGGACGACTCTTTGGGATCGGTGAGCTTGAGGAACGCGCCGGGTTGCGCCTCGAGCAGTTGCGCCTCCCGCTCGGTCACGGCCCGATAGTTGGGGTCGATGTCGCGGGTGTGTTCCATCGTGATCCACTCACCGCTGCCGAGTCGCATCTCGACTCTTGAGCGGGAGGAGCCGTTGAAGACGTTGACCCAGACGACGGTCGACTCGGCGTCGGCTGCGGAGACGACTTCCGGGGCGACGATGTGCATCTGGTAGTCGTCGGGGCGGCCGGCGGCCCGGAATTCGAGCGAGTAGTCGTGTCCGTCGAAGGAGATAATCGAGTAGCCGTTGGGAGCGCCGTCGGCCATCAGCGTGTGGGGGATGCCCCGTTCATCGGGCGCGCCGCTCCACCAGCTTCCGGAGACGGTGACGTTGATGACGTGGTGATGGGGCTGGGGGCCTTCCCAGCCGTCCTCGTGGGTGATGAAGCGATGCTCGTGGACGTGGGCGTGGGCCGAGACCGACATGCAGAACGGCCTCTGTTCGATGAGACGGTAGAGCCCGTGGCGATCTTCCACGCCGGTGAGCGGGATGTGCATGAACAAGACGACAAGCTGGTCTTCGGGAATCTGCTGCAGATCGGTGCGGATGAACTCGAGTTGCTCAGGGCCGAAGCCGCCCTGGTAGCGTCCTTTCCCGGTGTTTTCGTCGTAGATCCATTCGATGTCGTCGAGGACGAGGAAGTGCACCGGGCCGTAATCGAACGAATAGTACGACGGTCCGAAGACGCGTTCAAAGGTTTCGTTCGCATGCCGGCGGGTTTGGGCGTCGAAGTTGATGTCGTGGTTGCCGAGCACGTTGTACCAGGGAATGCCCAAGAGCGCGATGGCGCGGTTCTGAGGCTGGAAGGTGTCGAGATTGTCGAAAGCGATGTCTCCCAGCGTGACGCCGAATGAGGCGTCGGTTCCGATGAGGTCTTCGACGACATCGTGGGCGACGTAATCGACTTCCTTCTGGTTGCGCGGCTGGGGGTCGCCGAAGAGCAGGGCGTGGAACTGGTCCGGCTCTTTTTGGGGATAGAGGGGGAAGTCGACCGATTCGGGGAGCGGGCCGGTCGGTTCAACGCCGCTGTATTTGGCGTCGGGAGAGCCGTTCGGTTTATGGATGTAATAGAAGCGGGGGAGCATGTCGTCGCTGAGGGGGGTTCGCCAGCCGCGCGGCTTGATGACGAAGAGGATCGTGTCGCCGTCGATAGGGAGGGTGTAACGGCCGTCGGCGTCGGTTGTGACGATCTGCCTGCCGTTGGAGACTCGGATACCGGGGAGAGGTTCGTCGTCGCCGTCAAAGACGCCGTTGTGGTTGGCGTCGAAATAGACGACTCCCTCAGCGTTGGGAGGAGTGACCGGGCGCGGGGGCTGAGACTGCACTGTTTGCAGGCTGAGCCCGCAAATTCCTAGTGCGACGCAAGCGGCCAGGAGAACGAACGTTTTTTGCATCGTTTGGATTGCCTGTTTCAGAGACTTGTTGCTTCGTCAATCGATTCGATCGTGGCCCGGCACAATTCGCGCACGAGGTCGCCGGGCATGGCGGGGGCCGGCATCAGGATCACGACGTCCCCCAACGGTCTGACGATACAGTCTCGTTTCCGTGCGGCCAACGTCACGCGGTGTCCGGTCCGCCGCTCCGCGGGAAACGGTTGTTTGCTGTCACGGTCCTCAACGAGTTCGATTCCGATCATCACGCCCTTCTGCCGGACCTCGCCGACATGGGGATGGCGGGCGAGTTGCTGCAATTCCTCCCGGAGGATGTCGCTGTTGCGGGCGGCGTTGTCGAGGACATTGTTCCGCTCAAACAAGTCGAGCGAGGCCAGGGCGGCGGCGCAGCCGAGCGGATTGCCGGTGTAAGTGTGGCCGTGGAAGAACGTGCGGCCTTCATGCGGCTCGCCGAGAAAGGCGCTGTAGATTTCGTCGGTCGTGATCGTGGCGGCCAGCGGCAGATAGCCCCCGGTGATGCCCTTGGCGAGACACATGACGTCGGGGGCGACGTCTTCCTGCTCACAGGCGAAGAGCGTGCCGGTTCGCCCGAAGCCGACGGCGACTTCGTCGGCGATCAAAGGAACATCGTACTTGCGGGTGACTTCGCGGACGTGCTTCAGATAACCCAGCGGATGGACGAGGATTCCGGCGGCGCCCTGCACGAGCGGTTCGACGATGAATCCGGCCAGTTCGTGGGCATGCTGCGCGACGACGCGCTCGACTTCGTCGAAGCAGAACTGCAGGTAGGACTCTTCCGTCTCTCCGGCCGGGATGCGATAGGTCACAGGAGATGGGAGGGCGACGGAATCGAACAGCATGCCCGCAAACGCCCGGTGGAAGTGGTCGCTGCGGCCGACGCTGATGGAACCGAAGGTGTCTCCGTGGTAGGCGCCTCCGACCGAGGCGAACAGGCGGCGCTGGCCGGGGCGATCGCGCCTTTGTGCGTGGTACTGGACACACAATTTGAGTGCCACTTCGACGGCGGTGGCCCCGGCGTCGGAATAGAAGACCCGGTTCAGTCCGCGCGGGACGGCTTCGACCAAACGCCGGGCCAACTCGATCGAGGGCGGAGAGCGAAGCCCGAGCAGCGTGGTATGGGCCACGCGGTCGAGTTGGGCGCGGACTGCGGCGTCGATTTCCGGGACGCGGTGACCGTGCACGTTGCACCAGAGCGAGGAGATGCCGTCGAGATAGCGGCGGCCGTCCACGTCGAACAGGAAGAAACCTTCGGCCCGCTCGATGACGGGCGCCTGCTCCGCGGCGAAGGCCTGCATCGGTGAGAACGGGTGCCAGACATGATCGGCTGCGGCACGGGAATCGTGTGATGACATGGCGAAATTCGTGCCGTGAGCGCTTGGAGGCGGAGCGCTCCCCTGCGGGTCGCGGCTAAACGAGATTTGATGAATTCGCGATTGGACGCGGTGAATCGGGCGCTCAGATGCCCAACTGGCTCAGGCTCTCGGCCATGCGGCCGATGAGCGCGGCGAGTTGCGGATGGGATTCCTCGAAGTGCTCGGCCGCGTGCTTGACGCGATCGACGAGCGAGTCATTTTCGGTTGTTTCGGGCGGCGGAGCCGCGGGGTGCAGCACGTCGTCGATGTCTTCCGCGAGGCGGGCGAGGAGGACTCGCAGTTCCGGGTCGACGCTCGGACTGCGGGCGAGTTCCTCGTGCAGCGAGGCGAGATTCTTCTTGAGTTCTTCCTGCGGCATGGTCGGTCTCTTTCGTCGACGCTTCGCAACCGGACGATTTACAGTCCCAACCAGGGGAGTGGGGCGCCGGCGGGGGGCAATTCGACCAGCCGGATTCCCATGACGTCGGGATGCGCCGCGACCTCCTGCAGCGCCTCGTCGGACGGTTTGTTGTCGAGGTTGAGCACGGCGACGGCTTCGCCGCCCGGCTCGTTCTGCAGGCGGCCCAGCGCCATGTGAGAGATATTCACCTGGTGCTTTCCGAACGTCGTGCCGATGGCCCCGATCAGTCCGGGGACATCGCGGTGCCGGTACATGAGCATCAGGCCGTCGAGATAGGCGTCGAGTTGAAAATGGTCGAGCCGCACGAGCCTGAGGAACTGTTGTCCGAACATGGTGCCCGATGCGGTGCGCACGTGATCCTCGGTAATCACGGTCGCCGAGATCATGGTGGCGAAATCGCCGACTTCCGTGGACGCCGACTCGGTGATCTCGATGCCGCGCTCGTGGGCCATCATCTGGGCGTTGATGATGTTGATGTTCTCTTCGAGGGCCGAGGAGAGCAAGCCTGCGGTGAAGGCGTTGGTGACGAGGTGGGTCGGCTTGGTCGCGGCCTCGCCGCGAAAGAGGAGCTTGGCCGACTTGACCGCTTCCGAGCGGTTGAACTGGGCGAGCAGCAGTCCGAGCCGGTAGCCGAGGTCGATGTAGGGTTTGACCCCTTCGAGTTCCTTGGCGGAAATCGGCGCCATGTTGACGGCGTAGCGGACTTCGTTGCGCATCAGAAAGGCGGTGATGATCTCGGCGGCTTCGACGGCGACCTGCTCCTGCGCCTCGTCGGTGGAGGCGCCGAGGTGGGGCGTGCAGAGAATCTGCGGCAGGCGCCGGAGGCGGGAATCTTCGGAAAGAGGCTCGCTGACGTAGACGTCGAGGGCGGCGCCGGCGACCTGTCCTGCCTCGACGGCGTCGGCGAGCGCTTCTTCGTCAACGATGCCGCCCCGCGCGCAGTTGATGATCCGCACGCCGCGTTTCATGCGGGCCATCCGTTCGGCGTTGATCAGTCCGCGGGTTTCGTCGGTGAGGGGCGTATGGACGGTGATGTAATCGCAGCGCGCGATGAGTTCGTCGACGTCGCGGAAGAGTTCGATGCCCTGCTCGGCCGCTTTTTCTTCCGAGATGAACGGATCGTAACCGAGGACGGTCATTTCGAGGCCGCGGCAGCGGCGGGCGACGGATTGCCCGATGCGGCCGAGGCCGACGACGCCGATCGTCTTGCCGGCCAGTTGCGTTCCGGTGAAGGCCTTGCGGTCCCATTTGCCCTCGTGCATCGACTGCGCGGCGGGAGCGATGTTGCGGGAGAGGGAGAGCAGCATGGCGATGGTGTGTTCGGCCGTGCTGGTCGTATTGCCGGCCGGGGTGTTCATCACGACGATGCCTTCGCGGGTGGCGGCGGCGAGGTCGATGTTGTCGACGCCGACGCCGGCCCTCACGATGACCTTGAGCCGTTCCTGTCCGGCGAGGATCTCGGGGGTGAGCTTTGTGGCGCTGCGGATGATGATGCCGTCCGCTTCCCGGAGCGCCTCGCGGACCTCTTCGGGGGAGAGACCGGAGCGGACGTCGACTTCGATACCGGGCTCCGCCCGGAGCGTCTCAATGCCGGCGGCGGAAAGGTTGTCGGTGATCAGGACGCGGGGCATGGGGACTCCGTGGAACGCAGGCCCATCAGGGGGCGTTCGTACTAGGCCGACAATCGAAGGTGGAACCACGACGACACAAAGAGCCCAAAGCGGGCGTTGCCAGCAGGACGCTTCGCGCCCACGGACTTGGAAAGCTGTCGTTTACACACATCTCTCGATCCCCGATTGAGTGACTCTCCGGGAGATTCGAATGGAACGCGGATGACCACGGATGGGACCGATTTTCGCTGATTGTTTTCTTGCGCGTCGACGCCATGCGCGACTGAATCGAGGCGGCCTCGGCGCTGCCGCCTCTTGAGGCATACTCCAAAATCCGTGCTGATCCGCCAAATCCGCGAAAATCTGTGTCCTGTTCGAGAATCCCCTGGGCCCGGTTTCTCGGGGCGAGCCCCCATTCGTCAGATTGAAGCCGAGTCGTGTGTAAGCGACAGGTTCGGAAACCTGTCTCACGGGGGCCTTCGGTAGCATATTGTGTGGGGACCGCGCGCCAAGTGCTGCGGCGCAATCGAAAGCCCACGGAGGGGAACCGTGGGCTTTCGCGGTCGGATTCCGTCGTTCTCGACCATTCGTCCTTACAGATCGGAGGCGCGGAACCTGAGAAGCTGCCCCGGCTTCATGTCGGAGCCTTCTTCCGCGGTCCCGAAGACGGTGACGAAGGCGCTGCCGCGGCGGCTGAAGGCGATGGCCGTCGGCTTGTCGAGCGAGGCGACCTTGCGGGTCTCCAGTTCATCGCCGTCGATGATCAACTCGAACAAACCGCCCTCGGCCGGATCGGCCCAGGAGAAGTCGGTGGCGTAGAGCTTGCCGGTTTCCGGGCTGTAGGCGAGTCCTGTGATGTCGCTGAGGCCGGTTTCGTATTCGGCCTTGAGTTCGCCCGATTCGGGGTCGTAGATGGTGAGCAGGCTGTCGCCGGGAAGATTCACTTCGCCCGCCTGCCCGACGACGAGGTCGCCGTCGGAATTGACGGTGATGGCCACCGGGGCGTCGACTGCGACCGCTTCTTTGGTGGCGATGTAGCGTTCCAGGGGCTGGGGATCGCCGTCCTTGATCACGGAGCGGACGATCCAGCCTTTGGTGTCGTCTCCGTTGGCGGTGGCGAAGATTGCTCCGCCCGTCACGACGACTCCGTAATAGTTGCCTTCCGCCTTCATTTCGTCGTCGTAGTCGAGCGGGCCAAGAGTGTATTCGGCCGAGGCGGCCGAGGCGGGCTCTTCCGGGGGATCCTCGTAGACGTCGTAGACGAGGATCAGTTCGTCGGTGTCCTTGCGGCTGCCGTCGCCGACGACGAGGTGCTCGTCATCCATGAAGGCCACTCCGAGCGGCCCGATGTCGTAGATGGGGCCTTTACCGTACTGGTCGGTGGGGAACTCGTTGATCTCCATGGCCCGTTTCAGGCCGCGCCCCTCGTCGCGGTAGAACCGGATGACACCGCGTCGCTCGGCGACGAAGATGTGACCGGTCGCGGAGTGAATGGCGATTCCGGTCGGGTTATCGAGATTTCGGGCCACGGTCCGCGGTCCGCCGTCTCGTTCCTGGGCGGAGGCGCTCCACGCCAGCATCGATCCTGCCGTCAGCGTCACGCAGCAACAGAGCAGTCGTTTCAGCGTCATCGGTGAGATACTCCTCTTCGGATGTTCAACTTCGGAGGACACCCTGCCGCCGCTTTCCGGCGCGCACGCCCTGCGGCGTTGGGATCATCATCAAGCGGCCGGGACAAACGCCGGCCTGTTGCGCGTGCAGGCGGATTCCATCAGGGAATCTGCCGGGAGTCTTTCGCCCGACGCGCTTCGAGGCCTTCATGGCCTCCACAGCAGAGTACGCGGATGTATGGTATCGGCGAGGAATCGGGTTTTCAAACGGTCGCGTTTCGGCCTCCGCTCGTGGGGCTAGTGCAAATTGCTCTACCATGTGTCCGCGTCGAGCGGTGTTTGGACTGTCGAGGACGAGAATCCGCGAGACAGATCGCCAACACTGATTTGCAAAGCGCTATCGTTGGCCTGGTGACGGGTAGGGATTGCGGACGGACTGCTGCTTGCGGAGAATCGCGCTCAAGAACTGCGCAGTGCGTCGTAGTTTGATCGACATGAGCTTCACTGTGACTCGGCGTTCGCGAAATCCGGTTCGAAACGAGCGAGTGACGGGAAACCCGGAAGGGAAGATTGATGCACAGGCTCTGCCGGCTGCTTGCAATTGCGATGTTCCTCGGTTGTCTCCCGAAGCAGAGCGCTGCCCAGGAGGGGGGTTTTCTGGAGGGGCATTCGGCGGCGGTCTATTCGCTCGCTACGACGGGTGATCGACAGGTGCTGTTGAGCGGCGACGTCGGCGGCACGGTGATCGCCTGGGACTGGGAAACGCGGTCGATGCTCGACCGGTTCGACGTGTCGGAGCATGCCGTCCTGGGTCTGACGGTGAGCCCGGACCGCCGGCAGTTTGCGGCCTCGCTCAGGGACGGCCGCGTGGTGCTGCACGACGTGCCGCTCCGCAGCGCGGTGCGGCAGATGGCCGCTACCGTTCCCGGTGCGCCGACGTCGATCGCGCTGACCGGTGACGGGCGGTTCGTGCTGACGGGAGATCAGTCGAATTACGTGCGGATGTGGGATGCCGCGACCGGTCAGCACGTCCGGGATTTTTCCGGATCGGGGGGCGGCGTGAGCGACGTGGCGGTGATGCCGGGCGACGCCGCCGTGCTGGCGGGCGCGCTCGACGGCTCCGTCCGCAGTTGGAATCTCGACAGCGGGCAAGTTATGGACGTGCTCTACACATCCCCCGTATTGGACGTCGCTGTGACCGGAACTGATCTAGCCGGAGTGGCGGCTTACGGCGAGGACGGTCTCCTCAAACTCTTCAACTGGCCTCCCGCACCCCCGCAGTCGCTGCAGCCTCACTCCAGTTCCGTGACGGCGATCGCGATGTCGCGGGACCGAAAATGGATCCTGACCGGCGGACTCGACCAGCAGTTGCACTTGTCTCGTGCAGAAGACGGAACCTATGTACGAACGTTTCCCACTCCGCCGGGACAGATTTCGACGGCTGGAATCAGCGCCGATAGTGCATTGGCGGCGGCGGCCGGTCCGAACGGCGTCATCAAGTTCTGGAACCTGGAGACTGGAAGCGACGGCGGGATCCTGGCCGGACACACGGGCGCCATTCATGCGATCACGTTTCATGCCAAGGACAACAAGCTGGCAACGGCGGGCGCCGATGGAACAATTCGCGTGTGGACACCGCCGGCCGTTATCGATCCGTGGAGCGGCCACGACGCGACCGTCCTGGCGTTGACGGTCGCGCCGAACGGAAAACGCGCGGCCTCCGCCGCGGCCGACAAGTCGGTCCGCCTGTGGAATCCCGAGACGGGCGAAGCGGAGCGAGTGCTGGCGGGATTCGAGCAGCAGGTCTCCGCACTGGCTTTCAGCCCGGATGGAACACAACTGGCGTGCGGCGACACCCAGGGGAACCTGATTCTCAAGAAGGCGGACGACGGCGGGGACGCCGGCCGGGTGAAGGCGTGTGAAGGATCGGTCGCCGGAATCGTCTGGAACGCTGAAGGGAATGGATTCGCGGTTGGCGGCGGTGACGGGCAGGTGCGGATTTTCAGCACGCCGTTGACGGAGAATTCGGAACCGGGTGTGACGATTGAGGCGGACGAGGTGCGCGTGTACGACCTCGCCGCGTCGCCCTCCGGGGAATCGATCTATACAGCGGGTGAAGACCGCATCGTCAAGCAGTGGTCGTTCGCCGGGGAACTCAAGCAGCAGTTCACGGGGTATCCGGCCGCCGTTCGTCATATCGAGGTCAGCGACGACGGGGCATTGATCGTCGCCGCCGGCGACCCCGGCGTGTCCCAGACGCATGCGCACGTATGGAATACCGGCGACGGGACGCTGGTTGTCGACGTCGACGCCGGCTCCCCCGTCACGGCGGTCGCCTTTGCCGCAGGGGAGTCGCTGGTCGTGGCTGGTGCAGACCGGCGGGTCAGGCGTTTCAACCTGAGCCAGGCGGTTCCGCTGGAATCGCACGAAATCCCGGCAGCCGTGACGGCGCTTGAATCGTTGCCGGACAGCCGTATGTTTCTGGCAGGCGCGGCGGACAACCGGGTCTATCCCCGCCTGCTGTGCATTGAGCGCATGCTGACCGGTCATGAAGGCGCGGTGCTGGCGCTGGAATTTGACGGAGACGACCTGATCAGCGGCGGTCAGGACGGGACGGTTCGCCGCTGGGATCCCGGCAAGAGTGACGCCGTGCAGACGTATTCCGGCAGCGAGGCGGCCGTGAACGACGTGGCGGTCTCGGAGAAGTGGATCGCCGCCGCCGGCGCGGATGCGGTGCTGCGGGTCTACAAGCATCCGGCGACTCCGGAGGAGCGGAGCGCTCCGGCCGTGGAACCGGTTGCAGCGTTCACTCATCCGGCGGCCGTCCGGGCGGTTTCGTTTGCCGGACCGTGGGTGGTGACCGGCTGTGAAGATCCGCAGGTCCGAATCTGGCATCCTGAAGCGGGCGAAGTGGAGCGGTTGGCGGGGCATTCGGGACAGGTTCTGTCTGTGATGGGGACTCCGGACGGGGGCGTGCTTTCCGGTGCGACCGACAACACGGCGCGTCGCTGGACGCCTTCGATTGTTGACGTGCAGCCGGCTGCTTCCGGCGCAGGAGTGCAACTGGCGGGGAGCGACGACGGCCTCACGCTGGTTGCGGTCGGTCAAGACGCAGACGCGACGAGCGGCACGGTCACGGTGTGGTCAGTTGACGACGGAAACCTGGCTGGGCACGGCGCGGTGGATGGTCCGTTACCGTTGATCTCAGCGGCCGCTGTGTCGAAAGACGGCGGCCGTTTCGTGCTGGGGACGGCCGAGGGAGAACTGCTGTTCTACGATTCGAAATCGATGACGCAACTGGCGGGGGCGACGGCTCCGGCGGGCGTGACCTCGTGTGCGCTGACTCGCGACGGCACGCGACTTGTCGCGGGAACCGCTGACAATGCCCTGCAGTTTTACGCGATCGCCTCGAACGACGACGGAGTCTCACTGGAGCAGCGGCACGATGCGACCGGCCACACGGCGGCGGTGGCAGACCTGGTTGTCGGTCCGGACGACGCGCTGGTCGCGACTGCGGGGACCGATCAGACGGTCCGGTTCTGGCAATCGGCCTCGAAGGAGGCGCGACGGGTGCTCCAGAAGCATGAGGGAGTCGCCTACCGGGCGGCGTATAGCCCGGACGGAACGTGGCTCATCACGCCCGGCAGCGACGGTGTGGCCTGTCTGTGGCATGTAGCGACCGGTGAGTGTGTGTTCGAGCACCACAGAGACGCGGGAGCGATCAACGAGGCGGCGTTTCATCCCCAGGGCGGTCAATTCGCGATTGCCGACAACGGCGGCAGCGTGCTGCTGTTCGACCTGACGACCGAGGTCGACGGCGAGGCAGTGATCCCGACGAGCGAAACCGACCCCGGCGCGGTCAAAATCACAGCGACTCGCGAACTTCGCCCCGAAGTCCCGACTCCCCTCCTGAGCGTCGCCTATTCACCGGACGGGAACCGCGTCGCGGCGGGCGCGGAGTCGGGGGAAATCCACGTCTGGCTGATGAGTGACGAAGAGACGCCGGCTCAGATTCTGCTGGCGCACAATGCGCCGGTGTACGCAATCCGGTTCAACGCCGCCGGGTCGCGGCTGGCGACGATTGACGTCGGCAGTCATCTCGCCGTCTGGAGTGCGGGGAACTACTCGCTGATGGCGCACGAACAACTCGGACTTCCGGCGTTGTTCGACGTGGCGTACTCGGCGGACGGCACGATGCTGGCGCTGTCGGGCCGCGATCCACGGGTTGTGCTGCATCCGGTGCCGCCGGCGGGGCGGTGAGTCGGCGGGTCCGTTCACCGAAGCGGAGACGTCCACTCAGTCGACGTATCCGGAGACCTTGATCATCTCTTCGGGGAGAAGTCCGGCGCCTCCTTCCTCCTCGGGGGCTTGCAGGCGTTTCGACAGTTCTTCGACGGCCGCCATTTCGGAATCCTGCGAGTAGCGGAGTCTGACGCGGACGCCGATGGAGTCCGGATCGGATGCGTTGACCCTCTGCACGATCTCTTCGAGCGTGACGGCGTCGAATTCCGGGGTTTCATCGGGGCCTTCCTGAATCGCATAGCCATCTTTTTGGACGACGACGGTCAGCGCATCGGGTGCGGGAGTGCCCCCGTCGCCGGACTCTGAAGCCGGGTCAGGCGGCTCGGTGGGGGTGAAGTCCGAGTCGGCCCCGAGATTCACCTGCGTGTCGACGGCGGGGTCTTCGCCGTCTCCCTGGCCCAGCTCGGGCCCCTGAAAGAGATTGCCCAGATAGATGCCGAGGGCCAGGATCACCGCGCCGGCTGCTAGAAATCGCTTCTTCATGGGACCAGTGAGACCTTGTTCAAGAGTGGCTGCGGAATTCGCCCGGGGCGGGCGCGTTCCGGCGAGATCGTCAGTTTCCGGCGCCGCTATTGTAGGCGAATGCCGACATCTGCGTACTCGAATCTGGCCCGGCCGCTGCTGTCGGCCCGCATTCTCTCCACCAGGGAGGGGAGCGCCTGCCGGACCGCGTCAACATAACGGAGCCTGGCCCGCTCGTCGTAGGTCAACAGGATGATGACCAGCCCCTTCGGTTGCGGCAAGGACTTGTAGCGATCGAAGAACCGCGCTTCGAACTGATTGGGAATGATTCGCAGGCGGAAGGTCTCGTCGTCCGTCTTCACGTCGGCCACGCCGTTTTCGTCAACGAAGATCTCCCACAGGTCGCAGCGTTTTCGGATCTCTTCGTAGGAGAGCAGGTGGTGGATCATCTGTCCTGCGTTCTGGTCGGCCATTTGCGCGAACCGTTCCCGCAGTCGGGCCAGTTCTTCCGGCGAATCGGCGATCGGCGGGTCGCGGGTGGGATCGAGCACCGATTCGACGTCCTCGGGGGGCACTCCGAAGAGTTCGACGACCAGTTCGCCGATGACGCGCTGCCTGGCGAGGGCCTGTTGCAGCCGTGTTTCCGCGGCCGCCGCGCGCTCGGAAGCCGCATTCGCCTGCGCCGACTTGTCTTCCAGCGCCTGCCGCATCTGTTGGACTTCGGCCAGCGCGGCGGAGTATTCCGCTTCGAGCGTCGCCAGCTGGGAGACGGTCTCCGCCTGGGAGGCGCGGGCCGATTCTGCGACGTCGGCGCTGCTGGCGGCGCGCTGCTGCACTTCGATGTACTGTGCGAAGAAGACGATCAGCGTCAGGTCGAGCAGCGGCGTCAACTGCACGGCGACGCGGCGATAACGGGAGACGCCCATCAGCCGCGCTCCTGTTGCGATTGCGGATTGTGGAACGACAACTCCCGTTTGGCGCGGGCCACCGTCTCGCGCACATGCAGACGGTTCTCGGAGAGACGCGAGAAGCGAGGTTCGAGCAGGCTGTGCACAAAGAGCAGGACGATGGCGGCCATCAGCCCGACTCCGGTGGACCAGATGGCGTCTCCAAACCGCGCGACGATGGCGGAAATCGTCGCTGACTGCTGCAACGCCGCGCCGATCGCCAGAATCGTCCCCAGAATCCCGGCCAGCGGGTACGCCTCGATCATGGTGCGGGCGGCGTTGTAGATCGTTTCGAACGACATCGAACTGAGGTAGCGGCGTTTCTCGTCGAGGATGCTCATCCGACGGAGCAGTCCGGAACGATCTTCGACGCGGGACGTGTCGTCCAGGACGTCGTTGACGTCGGCCAGGAAGGCGTCGATCTGGTCGGAGAGATGGGCGGTCGAATCGAGAATGCTCTGGTGATTGATGCCGCGTGTGAAGTCGAAGAGCGCGGATGCAATCTGTTTCAGGTCGCGCCGCGCCCAGAGCCAGAGCCAGAAAAAGAGCGCGAGATGCAGGGCGAACGCGGCGACGATCACGTACGTGCACAACCCGGCCAGCGAACTCAACAGGCTTTCGTCAATCGCAGCAGCCGGCATTTCGAGATCCTGCTGGATGGAGCGCCGCTCGCCGGCGGCGCGGCGGGGCGCGATGTTCAGTCGTGTGCGATCTGCGTGAGTCGCCGCGGCGGCCCGCCGACCGGGACGGGCGAAGTTTAGCGCCGCTCGAGGATATAGAGCGCACTGTGAGCACGCAGGTTGGCCATCCAGGCGCGGTTCACAGCCCGGGCGCCGATAATCGGCAACTCCTTGATGATTCGGAAGTTACCACGATTGGCCAGGTCCCGGAAGTCGATCATTGTCAGGAAGTGGACATTGGGGGACTCGTACCATTCGTACGGCAACGCATCGGTCACCGGAGCGCGACCCTGCAGGAAGACCTGCAGCCTCGCTCGCCAGTGCCCGAAGTTCGGCACCACGACGAGCGCGCGGCGAGCGATGCGAAAAACTTCGTCGAAGAGGGCGAGCGGACGATAAACCTGTTGCAACGTCTGGCTCAGGACGGCGAAATCGAACGCGCCGTCGGGGATGGCCTGCAGACCGCGGTCGAGATTTGAACGGAGGACGGGGATTCCTCGCTCCACAGCCCCCAGAAACTCTCCGAGATCGAGTTCCACGCCGAGGACGCTTGAACCCTGCTCATCGCGCAGTTTCTCCAGCAGGCGTCCGCTGCCGCACCCGAGGTCGACGACGCGGCTGCCGGGGTCGATCTCGGCCATGATCACCTCGTCGGTGACGGCGGCGAGAGGGTCCGGCATCGTGTAAATCCTTTTGGCGCACATGGCTTGAGGGGTTCGCTAATCGGCGATTCTGCGAAAGGTTGTCTCCAGAAACGGGCGGACCAGTTGGGTCAGCTTCGGAATCTCCGATTCGATGAGAAAGGCGTCGTGTCCGTGGTCGCTTTCCAGTTCGGCGTAGGTGACGTCGCGGCGCGCTTCGAGCAACGCGCGGACGATCATTTTGGATTCGGCGGTCGGGAACAGCCAGTCTTTTGAGTAGGAGACGACGAGGAACCGCGCGTCGGTCTTGCCGAGGCACCGCGACATCGGTCCGTGTTCGGCTTCGAGGTCGAAATAGTCCATCGCGCGCGTGAGCAGGAGATAGCTGTTGGCGTCGAATCGCTCGACGAACCGTTTGCCTTGGTAGTCGAGATAGCTTTCGATCTGAAACTCGGTCTCCTGCAACAGGTCGTAGGTGAGTTCGTCGCTGTGCTGCAGCCGGCGGCCGAATTTCATTTCGATCGCCTTGTCGGAGAGGTAGGTGATGTGGGCGATCATCCGGGCCAGGGCCAGGCCGAACCGCGGTTTTTCTTCGTGTCCGTAGTAGTTGCCGTCCCGGAAACAGGGATCGGTGACGATGGCCCGGCGGCCGACTTTGTCGAACGCGAGGGCCTGCGCATTCAGGCGGGGGGAGGACGCCAGCACGATGGCGGAGGCGATGCTCTCGGGGTAGCGCGCGGCCCATTCGAGCACCTGCATGCCCCCCAGACTGCCGCCGACGACGGCGAGGAGCCTGGTGATCCCCAGTTCCTGAACGAGGGCTTTGTGAACGCGGACCATGTCGGCGACGGTGATGAAGGGGAACTCGCGCCCGTACGGCGCGCCGTTCTCGGGGTTGGGGCTCTCGGGGCCTGTTGTTCCCTGGCATCCACCCAGAACGTTGGCGCAGATCACAAAGTAGCGGTTCGTGTCGATGCCCTTGCCCGCGCCGACAAAAGCGTCCCACCAGCCTGGTTTGTCGTCTTCCTCACCGTATCGACCTGCGACATGGGCGTCGCCGGTCAGCGCGTGGCAGATGAAGATCGCATTGTCTTTCGCCGGAGAGAGCGTGCCGAGCGTCTCGTAGGCGACGTTAACGGGCCCGAACGTCTTGCCGCTGGCGAGTTCGAGCCGCTGGGGCGGCGCGAAGAGCGCCATGGAGCGCCGCTCAACGGATTCGAAGGCTTCACGAATCTGGTTCATCGAAGATGATTTTACACGGAGCAGCGCTGATTTCAGCCTTCGCCCGCCGAACGGCCGGCATCGGAATCGCGCGGCCGTCCGTCTCGAGGCGGGAAGCCATTATAGCGCGTGTCGACCGGAGATGCGCCATGTGAAACCGGGAGCGACACCCGGCGGGGGTCGATGCCGCGCGCAGGCGCTCAAGAGGCAGCAAGAGAACACCGGCCGTTCGCGAATCATTCCGCGAACGGCCGGCATGAACAACAGCCGACCCGTTCAGTCGCGGCCGGTCCCGCGGGGCGTGGTCAGGCCTCGGGGCCGGCGCAGTCTGTCCTGTCTGGTCCGGCGACGCCTGTCGGACGGATGAACGAAAGAGGAATGAATGACTCGAGCGGCGTCACCGCGAATCCCGGGGCCGTCCCGGGACGATGCTGCACCGAACGTCAGAACTTTCTGCAGTTGGGGCAGTCTCCCGGGATGTTGTATTTACGGGTCCAGTCGAGACTGGTGGAGATTCGTTTTCCGTCCTGGTACGTCTCGAGGACGTCCTTGATCTCCGTATCGTCCAACTGGTTACTGGTGCGGAAGATCTGCAGTTTCTGATCGGAGTCGATCACGACGACTCGCGGCAACGGCTTGGAGCCGAAGAGTTCGTGAACCTTCCGGCCGTGTTCCGTACCGGTGTCGATTTCCGCGACCACGTAGTTTTCGAGCAGGCTGTCGATTTCGTCGTTCTGCCGGAGGTCGTCGACGGAGATGGCCTTCTGCGCGGAGACTTCCTCGGCGGGGGGATTCAAGACGACGAGCATGGGGCGTTTGACGTCGGCGGCGGTGTTGTAGGCGACAGTATAGCTGTCAAACTTATCCGCATCCGAACCAGCGTCTGCGCCGAGAGTGGTGCCCACCAGCAGTGCAATGGCAGTCTTCAGATACATCGGGAGTCCTTTCGAAGGAAACATGAGGGAGACGGCGGGCGCACAATGGCATCGCCGCCACAAGGGAGGGTCGGCGCTGCACGACATCAGCGCAGCGAACCGAAGAGTGTTCGGGGGGGGGGAATGAGCGGGGGGTCGTTTTGGTTGTGGATTTCCTCCGTGTCACTCAGGCCCGATCACTGCGGGCCGAGGAGCAGCGGCGGGACCCCTCCAGCACTGCTCACCAACAACAAGGTTTAAGCGTCGCGACATATTGACGCGTGCCGATCCAATGTCAACCGTTGCGTCAAGCGAATTTCGGAAAGATCACAAACTTTGCTGGGCATGCCGCAGCAAGTCTGTAAGATCTCTAATTCAAACGAGTTACAGCGCCCGATCGCCGTTCTCACATGTGAGATTTCCGCGTTTCAAAGAGCGGTCGAAGCGACGATGGCTGCAGACATCTCGGCGTCTGGCCGGGCGGGCTGGTTACAGGATTCAGTCAAATCCATGGATTACAAGACACTCATCAGCCTGCTCGTGCTCTACCTGGTGACGCTGTTGCTGATCCGCTGGGTGCTGCTGACGCGCAAGAGCCAGCCGCTGAGCACCATCGCCTGGATCCTGGCGATCATCATGCTCCCCTACCTGGGGGGGCTGCTGTTTCTGTTTTTCGGCATCAACCGCGTGGAACGGCGTAAGCGCACCAGACGCGCGGCCACCCGAAACCTGGCGGAGCATCTGCCGTCGCTGAATCACTATGAATTTTCCTCCGATTGCCCCTTCGGCGAAGAGCAGCAGCAACTGGTGCGACTGATCCGGAACACCGCCGACACCGTCCCCACGGCGGGCAATCAGGTCGACCTCTATTCCGACACGAACGTCACACTGCGGCGGATCGAGGAGGCGATCGAATCGGCACAGGAGTCGATTCATCTCGAGTATTACATCTGGCGGCCGGACGCCACCGGAACCCGGCTGCGCGACTTGTTGGTCGCCAAGGCGCGGCAGGGAGTGACGGTGCGGTTTCTGTACGACGGGTTCGGTTCCCTCTGGCTGACGCGGCGTTTCCTCCGTCCCATGACGGAAGCCGGGATTCACGTGGCGACGTTCCTGCCGGGGCAGAGCCTGCGAGAGCGGTGGTCGATCAACCTGCGGAATCACCGGAAAATCGTCGTCGTGGACGGGCGGACGGCGTTCACCGGCGGGATGAACATCGGCGACGAATACATCGGGCGAAACAAGGTCTTCGGATTCTGGAGAGATACGCACCTGCGAGTTCGCGGCGCGGCCGTCCTGCAACTGCAACGCGTGTTCGCTGAGGACTGGTACTACGCCACCGGCGAGGAGCTGACGGCCCCGGACCGGTTTCCCGAACCGGATGAGGCCGGAGACGTTTGTGCGCAAGTGGTCAGCAGCGGGCCGGACAACAGCGTGCCGGCGTTTCATGCGCTGGTCTTTACGGCGATCAATTCGGCGCAGAAGCGTTTGACGCTGGCGACATCGTACTTCGTCCCGACCGTGGCCCTTGCGATGGCGCTGGAGACGGCGGCGAGCCGCGGCGTCCACGTGCGACTCCTGGTCGCTGGAAAGTCGGCGCATCACTGGACGGTGCTGGCGGGCCGTTCCTACTACGAGTCGCTGCTGGAGGCCGGTGTGGAGATCCACGAGTACCGCCGGGGAATTCTGCACTCCAAGACACTGACGTTCGACGGCGAGTGGTCGCTGGTCGGCACGGCGAATTTTGATTCGCGCTCCATGCTCCTGAACTTCGAGGTCGGAGTCGCCCTTTACGACGAGGAAATCGCCGGGCAACTCGACGCGCAATACGACGAAGACATCCGCCACGCCAGGCGGATCGATCCCCACGTGTGGCGTCAGCGTCCTCTCCGGGGAGTGCTGCTGGAGAACATCTGCCGCCTGTTCTCTCCGGTGATGTAGGGCGGCGCGGGCGTGCGCGGGTCAACCTGTCCGGAGGTCACGCAGACCGGGGTGTTGCGTCTACTGCGGCGCCATCTCTTCCGCACCGGTCAGCACCTTGACGAGTTTGAGCAGGTCTCGCGGGCTGAAGGGCTTGCTGACCACTGCGGAGATGCGGAGTTCTCGCTGCAGGGTGCCGGTCGGAAGTTCGTACGCTTTGGCGGTCAGCAGGATGATGGGGGTGTCCGCAAAGCGGTAGTCGTTGCGCATTTCGCGGCACAACTCGAGTCCGTTCATTCGCGGCATCTGGCAATCGCTGATGAGCAGGTCGGGCGGCTGCTGTTGCGCGGCCTGCAATGCGGCCCTGCCGTCTGCGGCGAGTTCGACCTCGAACCCGGCCTTGCGAAGTTGCAGTTCGATCGTCCGCGTGATGTGTGATTCGTCGTCGCAGACAAGTATGCGAATCGGCATTTCATCCCTCAATGCGATGCAGGGGAATGTTCCGGGAGATTGAGAGGGCCACCCGAGTGATGATCCAACGCATCATTGAACGTACGTCGGCATACGGGCCTCGTCCAACGGCGTCCTCCGGCCGGGCTCCCGCTATCCGCCGACGCCGTTCGGGATGTAGGGATCATCCGCCGTCGGGGGAATGTTCGCGCGCTCGACGCGGCTCGTTCGCTCCAGCCGATGCGAACCAAAGAGCCGGCGCAACCCGCGTTACGGCAGCAATGCGGAGGAATGGCGCGCGCGGAACAGCTCGATGCAGCGGGAGATCTCTCGTTCGGTCAGCAACCCCGCGGCCCGCTCGGCGAACTGCGGGGCGACGTGCCAGCGGCCCAGAAGTTCGAACATCGGCTCGGCGGCCGACTCGGCGAGTCCGAACTTCCGTTTCAATTCGCGGCCTTCGTCGGGAGGAATGTCCTGAAACTGGCTGATCAGCAGAAAGTCCCCTTCGTTCGAGAGGTCATGATGCAGCGCCTCGATTCTCTTCGAGAGCGACAGGTTCACCGGTTGGTCGACCGGTCGCGGGCCGTCGCGGAGCGTCTTGCGGACGGAGCCTGCGTCGGCGAGAACGATCCTCGCCGCGGTTTCACAGACGGCGTAGACCACGCTCTCGTCGACCAGGTCGGTGTCGCACGCTCCGGGCTCGCAGTGCCGGGCCCAGGCGTCGACCAGCACGTCGAGTTGCACCTGCGGGGGGGTCTGCTTCAGAAAGGGCACTTCGTTCAGATAGCCGAACGGCCGGTCCGCCAGTCCGCCGACGTGGGCGGCGAGCACCATGCGCTCCAACGTATCGCACGCGGCGAGCCGGAAGGCGATGTAGACCAGGTCGGAGTCGGGCAGCAGGTCGTTGCAGATTTTCAGCATGCTGCACATGCTGGCAATGTGCGTTCCGAAACTCAAGCGGATCTATTTGAAAGCGGCCGGAGCGGCGCAACTTCTTTCAAGACAAGACGTGAGGCTCGACGGGACCGTCCAGATTTGCGCGGCCGTGAGAGTCGATCGTGTTGCCGAACGGCATCACGAGGATTGCGGAAGAGCCTCATCGCCGTTTTCGTCGCGACGCGAAGAATCGGCGCCGGGCGACTGATCGGCTTCCCCGGCAGATTCGGCCCTGTCCCGCATCGCCGGATCGAGCACGCAGCGAAACCCGGTGTGGAACATGCCGCCGAGGACTTCTCCCTTCATCCGCGAATGGACCGAGTAGCCGATGCAGTAGGTGTCGCTGCACATGAACGACCCGCCGCGCTGCACCCGCTTGGGGTTATACGGCTCCACCGGGTCCAGCCCCTCAGCCGGGCCCTGAGGATTTCGCACCGGGCTGTCGGCGTAGTAGTCCGGCCGGTACCAGTCGTGGCACCACTCCCAGACGTTGCCGGTCATGTCGTAGAGCCCGTAGCCGTTCGGCGGGAAGGACGCGACCGGCGCCGCGGCGGGGAAGCCGTCGCTGGCTTCGTCATGGAAGGGAAACACACCTTGCCAGATGTTGTGCCGCCACCGGCCGCCGGGATTCGGGTCGTCCCCCCACGGATAGTGCTTGTGTTCCAACCCGCCGCGGGCGGCGTATTCCCACTCCGCTTCAGTCGGCAAGCGTTTGCCGGCCCACTCACAATAGGCCACGGCGTCGTTCCAGGAGACATGCACGACGGGGTAATCTTCGCGGCCCTCGATCGTCGAGCCTTCACCCTCGGGGGCGCGCCAGTTGGCACCGGGAACGACGTTCCAGATGCCGTCCGTGTACACCCAGCCGGGCCGGCGTTTGTCGACCTTGTCCGGATTGAAACCGGGGTTGAAGCAGATCGACCCCGGCTCCAGCCACTCGTCGGGGATCTGCGAGAGGTCGGCCACCTGAGCGGCGAATTCCTCGGGCGAACGGGGGCGTTCCCCATCGGTGACGTAACCGGTCGCCTCCACGAAGTCCCGGAACTGCGCATTTGTGACTTCCGTCTTGTCCATCCAGAAGCCGTCGACGGCGACCTCATGTTCGTGCAACGAATCTCGATGCTCGGGAACGACCTCGAGATGGTCGGGGTGCTTGTCGGGCGCCCCTCGGGCGTCTCCCATGGTGAACCAGCCGCCGGGAATCCACACCATGCCCTCTGGCGTGGGCCCGGGTTCCTCAACGATCAGCGGCGGATCGAGTTCTGTTCGCTTGGGCTCGGCGGTCGGAAGGGGATCGTCGCGGTCTCCGCGCGCGCCCGGTCGGGGATCGACGAAGACCGCCGCCATCACAGCGGTTACGCAGACCAGCCCGATCGCAGCGATGAGGACGCTCTTCGGGATTCGTGATGGGGAACGGTCCGCCACAGTGCCTCTCCGACAAGATTCTTGCGCCTATGCGTCAGAATTTCATGCTACGCGCTGGCATCGGCCGGATCAATCACGGAGCGAGACGCAACGATTCGGCTGACGGACGCCTGTCTCGGATCGAGGGGAAACGCGTCGATCAGGCGATGGTCGCGTACCTCGCTCGATCGCAGAGCGGATAAGAGACCATGAACTCGGCGATCAGGTCTCGCATTTCCGAGGCCGAGTAACCATAGAGGTAGAGTGCGGTTTCGGTCGGGCCTTGCCAGTGGCCCTGGATTTCTCCGCGATCGTCGAGCAGGCGATTGACTTCGTCGTAAACGTGATTGATGTCACACTTCTCGTAGACTTCGTCGGGCAGATCGGTCCCGTTGAAGTAAATGGCCAGTCCTTCGAGGAAGCCGAACGGGGTTTCCTGCTGACGGCCGTCAAACTCGTATTGGAGCACGGATCCCTTCGGGGCGCCGCATTCCGCCAGGAAGTCACAAATGAAGGGAACTGCTTCGTCCCGATTGAAGATGTCGAGGTCGATGCCGCAGTAGTCGATTTCTCCGTTTTCAGACTGCATCGTCCCACCGCCGGTGACTTCGGCAAAGCGGTTCGCCTCGAGGGCCTCCTGCAGTGGGTCTTCATATCGTTCGCCACGATCGAACGGCATGATGCGGGCGTTCAGCCGGGCGTAGGCGAGGATCGGTTCATTGCTCATCGCGGTGCCCTGCGGCAGACGTGACTCACTCGTCGTCGTTCTTTTCCGCTTTCTTCACGGCTGCGGCCGTGGCCTCGACCGGGCCGCCGATCTCGCAGACGACGCGGAAGCCGATGCGGGGACTGCGATCGGTCGGTTTGCGGGAGTCGCGCATGGAGGAGCGGCACTGGTAGGACCACTTCGAGCGATAGTTGCCGCCGCGGACGACGCGCTCCTCACCCGTTTCCGGTCCGCGGGCGTTCCAGGTCTCGCCGCCGTACGTCTCCACGGCGTACCAGTCGAGGCACCATTCCGACACGTTGCCGTGCATGCCGTAGACGCCGAAGGCGTTGGCCTCATAGCTGTCGACTGCGGTCGTCCGCTCGAGGAACGGTCCCCGCTCGGCGCCCGGAGAGGGGAAGCGGCCGTCGAAGTTCGCCTGCTGCGAGGAGAGCGTGTCGCCGAATGCGAAGATCGTCTTCGTCCCCGCCCGGCAGGCGTATTCCCACTCCGCCTCGGTCGGCAAACGGTACACCCGGCCGAGCGCTTTCTCCTCCGGCCGTTCGCTGAGCCGGCGGCAGAATTCGACCGCATCCTCATAGGTGATCGATTCGACCGGCAGCCTGTTCGCGTCCAGGTCGCTGACGGCATCCGCGCCCCGGCCTGCTTCGGAGAAGTAGCTCGGGTTGACCTCCATGATCTCCGCATATTCCGCCTGCGTCACCTCGAAAGCGCCGATGTAAAATGTCGACCCGATTGTGATCTCCCGCGTGGGAAGGTCGTCCGGGATGATCTCCTTTTCCTCGTCGTCCTGCTGGGACGGGTTGGTGTTGAACGGGTTCCGAACGTTCGGCGGAAGATTGCGGGGGATGTTCGGCTGATTCGGGTTGGTTCCATTCGGCTGTCCCGGGACGTTCGGCCGCGCGGGCGCCTGCGGTAGAATCTTTTCCAGCTTCTCGACGTTCTGGTTGCCGATGAGAAACGTCCCGCCGGGCACCGCCGCCAGCCGCATGCCGAGTGAGTTCGTCATGTAGGGACTCATCCGCACTGTGTACGACCGCTCCACGGACATCGCCGGTTTGCCGTCGTCGCTGAGCCTCACGCGGACGGCGTACTCTTCGCCCGCCTTGACCTCTCCCTCGGGCTGCCACGTGACGCGCAGCCGCAGCGGTTCGTCGTCGACTTCGATCCACTCTCCCGCGGCCGAGACCCCCTCCGAGGGGAACAATTCAAAGGAGAGTTCCTGCTGCGGCATGTCGGTGTCACTGACTTCCAGATCGAAGTGGAGCGGCTGGCCGGGGCCGAACTCCCTCACACCCGTTTCCGGCAGCGCCGGCGGACTGTTGACCTCGGCCACGTTGACCAGCAAGGTGGTCGACGTCTCCCCTTTGGCGTCGTCGGTCAGCTTGAGAGGCAACTCAACCGCGTCCGGACCGCCGAACTCTTCGCCGGGCGTCCAGACCAGCTTCCAGGTGTGCGGCTTGTCTTCCACCGGTTCCAGCTTCGCCCCCTCGGGCAGATCGCCGGCGGCGATTGCGACTTCGTTGGCCGGCAGGTCGGCGTCGTCCGCCACGATCACCAGTTCGAGCGGTTCCCCTTCCTTCGCATCGAATGCGGCCGGTTCCTCATCGGGAAGCGGTTTGCCGCCAACAGTGCGAAATACCGGCGGAACGTTCGTTTCTTCAACCTTCACGACGAGCGTGGTCGTCTCGCTCATCTCGGCGCCGTCCTTGACCCGCAACGGGATGCGAACCGGGGCCTCTCCTCCCGTTTCTTCACCCGGCAGGTATCTCAACGTCCAGGTGCGCGGCTTCTCCTCATCCGCTTCGATCCTCACGCCGTCCGGCAGTTTGCCCACCGGCTCGATTGTCAGAGGATTGGCCGGCAGGTCGACGTCGCGCGCAATCAGCGCCAGCGCCAGTTCCTTGCCTTCCTTCGCATCCGCCGAGAATTCTCTCTCGTCCTTCAGCGGAAGCCCGTTGATGCTGGCCAGAACGGGCGGCTTGTTGACCTCCTCAATGGCCAGCGTCACTTCCCGAACGGCGCTCGCATCCTGCCCGTCTTTGACGTGCAGTTTGAGGGAGACCGGTTTGTCGCCTCCGAACTCTTCTTCCGGCGTCCACAGCAGCTTCCAGCTTCCCGGTTTGTCTTCGACCGGAAGAATTCTCGCCGCTCCCGGCAGATCATCGACGGCCGCCAGCAGCAATGGATTGGCGGGCAGATCGGCGTCGGTCCCCTCGATCAGCAGTTCCAGCGCCTCGCCCTCCTTGCCGGTGAACTCCCACGGCGTTTCCTCGTCGTACGGCTTGCCGTTGATCTTCGCCAGCACGGGGGGCTGATTGACCTCGTCGACCTTGACCAGGATGGTCAGCGTGCTGCTGACGTCGTCGGCGTCTTTGACCCGCACGGGAATCTTCACCGGTTCGTCCCCGCCGAATTCTTCTCCCGGCGTAAACGACAGCGTCCACTCCCGTGGATTGTCTTCCGAGACCGCGAGCCTGGCCCCTTTCGGCAGTTCGCCGATCGGCTCCAAGTCGAGCTTGTTCGGCGGCAGGTCCGCGTCGCGGGCCAGCAGCTTCAGCGACACCTCCCGGCCTTCCTTCGTTTCCGCCGGGTACTCCTTGGCGTCTTCAAGCGCCTTGCCGTCGATCGTCGCCAGTTCCGGCGGCTGATTGACTTCCGCCACGTCGACGATCACCGTGCGGACGGAACTCTCGTCCTGGCCGTCCTTCACGTGCAACTTGAGAGCGACCGGCTTCTCGCCGCCGAACTCTTCACCCGGCGTCCAGACCAGCTTCCAGGAGCGCGGCTTGTCCTCCAGCGGCACAATCTTCGCATCACCCGGCAGTTTCTCGGCGGCCGCGAGCACCAATGGATCCACGGGCAGGTCGGCGTCGTCGCCGTCAAAGGTCAACTCCAGCGACTCTCCCTCTTTGACGGAGACCTTCCACGGTTCATCTTCTTTGAATGCCTCGCCGTTGATCTGGGCCAGCGTCGGGGGCTGATTGACTTCAGCCACATCCAGCACCAGCGTGGCGACCTCACTGGCGTCCTGCTCGTCTTTCACTCGCAACGGGACCGTGAGCGGCTTTTCGCCGCCATGCTCTTCGCCCGGCGTGAAGCTGAAAGTCCACAATCGCGGGTTGTCTTCGCTGGGCCGGAGCCTGGCGCCTTTCGGGAGGGGTGCGGTCGATTCGAGCGTGAGCCGGTTCGCCGGGAGATCGGCGTCGGTCATCATGAAGGCAACTTCGACCGGTTCCCCTTCCTTCGCCGCGATCTTCAGCGCGTCATCGGCAACCGGCTTCCCGTTCACCCGCGAAAGGACCGGCGGCTGATTCACCTCCTCCACATTGACCGACAGGACGACGATCGCACTTTGATCGGCTCCGTCGTCTCCCTGCAGGCTGATGAGCACCGCCTCGCCGTTCCCCTGCGCTTCCGAGGGAGTCCACTGCAACCGGTACACGCCCGGTTCGTCCTCAGAGGCGACGATCCGGGCCCCCTGGGGGAGCGGTTTGGCCGGCGTCACGCTCACCGGGTTCGGCGGCACGTCGTCGTCCAGTGCCACAAACGCGACTTCCAACAACTCCCCTTCAATCGCGCTGATGCGTTTGGGAACGTTGGTCGGGATCACGTTTCCCCTGGCATCTGCGACGCGCGGCGGTTGGTTCACCTCCTGCACCCGCACCACGAACGACGTCTCTCCCGATGCGACATCCGATGACAGCGATTTCGCCAGCACCGTCACCGGGAACACGCCGTCGGGACCGCCATGCTCTTCACCCGGCTCCCAGCGGACGATCCCGGTGCTCGGGTCGATCCGCATGCCGTCCGGAGCGCCGCGCGCCAGATCGAATGCGATCCGGTCCCGCAACTCGCCGATGTTGTCCAGTTCGACCAGCAGGGTGAACTTCTCGTTCTCCCGCACCGACTGTTCGGGAATGGACTTGAACTGCGGGCGGAGCAGGGGGAGCGCCAACCCGTCGTCGGTCGTTGATTCGTCTCCGGCCGGTCCGCCGCCGGAAGACGTGAGGTCTCCGGCTGCCGCGCGACCGCCCCCCGCCGTTATGGTTCCGGTGGACGAAGCGTCTCCATCGCTTGCGGGATCTGACTGGAAAACGCCGCCGAAGAACAGTCCGGCGGCCAACCCTCCCACCGCCAGCGCCAGCGCACCGCCAAACAGCCAGCCTGTCTTCCGGCGAGTCGTCGGCGGCTGAGAGAAAACAGCCTGCGTCCTGTCCGCCGCAGTCGCCGTATCGGCGCTCGGGCCGCGCGGCGGGCGCTGCATCGGCTCGCTCGGCGCATCCCCGGCAACGGCCGGCTTCGCGTCGCCGACCGATGACCCCACAAGGATCGTTTGTGATTTCGGATCGGAGTTCGCGGCCGACTCGGAATCGGCGGCCGACCGGGGAGCGTCCGACGCCGAATGGGCCGCCGCGATCAGACTCTTCAGATCCGCCCCGTCCGAAAACGGCGCGAGCGCCTCGGCGACTTCGACGCACGTCTGGATGCGGTCTTCCACCTGCTTTGCCAGCATGCACTCGACCGCCGCCGCCAAAGGGGCGGGGATGTCGGGACGGTCGTTGCGGATCGACGGGACCGCTTCGAGCACATGGCCCCGCATTTTGGCCGTCGGGCTCTTGTACCCCGGACGGTCAAACGGAGCATGACCGGTCAGCAGGAAGTACAGCGTGCACCCCAGACTGTAAATGTCCCCGCGGGGACCGACGCTGTGGCTGTTGTCCCACTGCTCGGGCGACATGTAGTCGTAGGTTCCGAACGGTCCGGAGTCGGCCCGCGTGAGCGGTTCATCCTCGCCTTCGGTCTCGCCGTCCTGCAGCAGCGCGAGACCCAGGTCCAGCAGCTTGACCGCGCCGTCCGACGCCAGCATCAGGTTGGTCGGCTTGATGTCCCGGTGGACGATGCCCCGCTGATGCGCGTGCGCCAGACCTCCCGCCGACTGGCGGATGATCTCACACGCATCGGCGATCGACAGCCTCCCTACCCGGCGCGACAATTCCGCCAGGTCGATGCCGTCGATGTACTCCATCACGAGGTAGCGGCGGCCGTCGATGATTCCGGCGTCGGTCGCACTGACAATATTCGGGTGCTGCAACTGCCCGACCGCCAGCATCTCCCGCGCGAACCGGGCGTCGAGCTGGTCGTTCCCGCCCATCTCGGTGCGGAGCAGCTTGATCACCACCTGCCGGTCGAGATGGATGTGCCGCGCCCGGTAGATGTCGCCCATTCCCCCGCCGCCGAGGTAGCCGAGCACTTCATACTGCGGCAGAGCAAACGGCTGTCGCGGGGGCGCCGTCGGCGCATAGCCATCGTCAGATGCAGGATTCCCGCCCATTGGACTCAGCACCGATCTCTGAAGAGCGCGCCTGAAGCGCGAAACGCCCATTATTGTGACCGAACTGGCATCGAACGTCCAGCCGCGAACGGGCTGCCGCACCGGGATCGGTGATTCGCTGGAAGCGGCAACTTCGATCCACCAGCCACTCAAGGCAGCCAGGGATCGCCGACATCTTCGCCGTCGTTGATCGTCAGCAGCGCTTTCAGCACATCGGGCGGCGTGTCCGCAGGGAGCTTTCGCCCCGATCCGTCCGCCAGCAGCACGTTGATGTACGGGCGGTCGTCTCCTATCCAGTAACGCTCCACATGCCGGCTGCTCGGGGAAAGGCTGTCCGGATCATTAATCCTGAAACTCATCTCGTCCCAACGCAGATCGCGCGGTTCGAACCAGTTGACGTCCGAGTTCGCGACCTCGACCAGCAGGATCGTCTGATCCAGCCTGTCCGTAATCTCATCCAGACTCACCGGCCGATCGGTCTGCCAGGCAGTGTTCTCGCCAATGACGGCAAGGTAGTTTGTGCGGGCGATCGGAACGCCATCGAAATCATTACTCCCGCAACGATGAACCGGGAATCGTCCTTCAAGTTGATCGTGTAACGACTCGTTGTGCGGACTGTCCCATCGTTGGTCGAGTCGATACTCATCATAGAGTTCC
>QQVO01000024.1 GCA_003388505.1 Planctomycetota bacterium | reverse complement strand
TGAGTGGCCTCGCAAGAAGAACGACAAACCACCGAGCCCACCGAAATGCCGAACAGCAACCACACGCGAAATCAAGCGAGCCAAAGAACTTGGATTCAAGTTCCTGCTAATATCGTGAACGGCGTTGCGTGCCCCCCCATCATCGGAGTGTGGCGACTCGTCGCCGCTCTTGGATGTCGCATCGCAATCGTCCGAAGGCGGCGACGGGTCGCCGCACTCCGGGGACACGTCGCCGAATTCCGACGAAGCTTACTGCCCGTCAACCACCGAAAATTCCGCCTTTGACTCCGGCACGCGAAACAACTCCAGCCGCACGGCAGCATCAGCGACTTCGGCAGCGTTCACCCGCAGTGTGATCGAATGGCGGCCGGTCTCGAGCAACTTCGTGAATTCTTTCACGGTCCCCATGTTCTCAGAATCGATCCAGACGACCGTGTCGTCCGGTCCGCTGATGCGAAAACCGATCTCACCCGCAGCGCTGACGTCGACTTCCCCCTGCACGTACGCAACGCCCTGCCCCGAGTTTCGCACCAACTCCGCTAGCGGCAACTCCCCGTTGACGCGGGAATACGCCGGCGCCCATACGCCGCCAGCCAGCACAAGATCTTCGAACACGGTCTCGTTCGGAACGTCCTCCAGCAGCGCCGGTGCAACATCGGTCAGCACCCGCCAGCGCTGCATTCGCGGCGTCGAACGGACCGCGTATTCTCCCGGTCGTCCCAGTTGCGAAAGGAAAGCCAGCAGGTCGACGATCTCGGACTGCGTCATGAACTTGACCAGCCCCTTCGGCATCAGCGACTTCCCCTCGATCTCGTCGTCGATGTCGTCGGCCGGGATCGTGACCAGTTTCCCGTCGGCGTCGCGCAACACCAGTTTGTCATCGGTGCGATCGGCGATGATGCCTTGCACGGTCAAGCCGCCGGCCGTCAGCACCACCTTGGTCTGAAAGGCCTCCTTAATCTGCGCGTCGGGTTCGTAGAGCGACTTGACGATGTAATCGAGCGGCGAACTCGAGCCGAGGGCGCTCAGGTCAGGCCCGACCTGTCCCCCCGCTTTGCTGACCGAATGGCACTTCATGCAGCTCAGGTCGAGCCGTCGAAAAACTGCCTCGCCGTGCACCGGGTCGCCCTGCTCCCGCACGTGCTGCATGAGTTCGGTGAGTTGTTCGCCTGCGGGCATGACGACGTCGCCCGCGATACCCGCCGCCTGTTCCAGCACGGCCGAGAGTTCCGCATCGCTGCGACCGATCGAATACATATGCCGCAGGGCAAGCTTCGCGACGTCCTCCGGCAGCATCTCGTCCTGCAAGGCGTCGGCGAGCAGCTTCGATCCAGTCTGACGCCCGAGAAATGCGTCCAGCAGCCGCGTCGGATCGTCCTCGTCGCCGGCAGAGGCCAGCGCTGCCGCCGCCTGTTTCGCCGCGTCAGCCAGATTGAATTGCGTCATCGCCGCGATCCCGACCGAGCGAACCTCGAATGCCTGGTCCGGGGCGATCAACCGGTCAATCACCGACCGCGCTTTGTCCACATCGATCGCCGTCAATGATGTCAGAGAGGCCGCACGGACCTCCACCGGCGCGTCCGCACTCCCTGCCAGCGCAGCCAGCGCGCCGCCGGCCTCAGAAACCTTCCACAAACCGGCCAGGTCCACGCCCCGGCGCTGCAGGTCGCGATCGTCCGCCTTGATCAACTGGACAACTCCGCCCAGATCTCCGGCGGGTACGACCTTCCGCGTCCGTCCAGCCTCGGCCAGTCGTTGCAGCACCTCCACCCGCACTTCGGGTGGCAATTCATCCGGTTCAAGCACCTTGTCCCAGACGTAAGCCAGGTCATGTTCGTTGCCCCGCCCGCATACGATCTCGAGCACCGGCCCCAGCCTCTCGACCGGCAATCGGCCACTCTTCAGCAGCCGCATGACGGACGACACCGCACTCGGTGGTTCCTCGTCAGCGACAGCCGCATGCAAGACAGCGGCACACATCACCGCGGGCAATACGAATTTTAGACAAGACCGCTGCAAGTCAGACACGCCGCTCCGCTCCTCAATTCTACGGAAAACCTGAACCCTCATTGTAGCGGGACTGTCAGGCAAATCAGCCGTTCGCAAATCACTTTCGAGAGACGTTCGGAGGTCACTGCGGGCGGCTGGCCTGCTATGATGCACCAACGGGATTCAGAACCTCTTTGATCGATTAGCTTTCAACCGATGTCACGTGTCGTCCTGGCAATGAGCGGCGGAGTCGACAGTTCCGCCTCGGCCCTGCTTCTTCAACAGCAGGGTTACGAGGTGATCGGACTCTTCATGCGCTCCGGCGTGACCGCCCCCGCCGTGTGCGAGGCCGGCGGCCCGGACGCGCTGCCGATCGTCGAGCCGAAGTCTCACAAGCAGGGGTGCTGCAGCGCCTCCGACGCGGCCGACGCCCGGCGGGTTGCCGATTCGCTCGATATCCCGTTTCACGCAATCGACTTCCGCGATGACTTCGGCCGCATCCAGGATTACTTCGCCGACGAATACCTGGCCGGGCGAACGCCCAACCCCTGCGTGATGTGCAATATCTGGCTCAAGTTCGGCCGTTTGTGGGATTTCGCCCGTCAGGTCGGCGCAGAACGAATCGCAACCGGCCACTACGCGCGCCTTGAGCCCCGCGTCGAGGACGAACCGCCCGCTCTCCTCCGCGGCCGTGATCCGGACAAGGACCAGTCGTACGTCCTGTTCGGAATCGAACGCGAACTGCTCAGCCGGGTTCTGTTCCCTGTTGGCGGATACTCCAAAGGCGAGATTCGGGATCTTGCGCGGCGGGCCGGCATCCGCACTGCCGACAAGCGCGACAGCCAGGAAATCTGCTTCATCCCCGACAACAACTACATCGGATTCCTGGAGCGGTATCGCGGTCCGCAGGAGACGGCCGGAGAACTCGTCGACACCACCGGCAAAGTCGTCGGCCGCCACGACGGATACCACAGGTTTACGATCGGCCAGCGGCGCGGCCTGGGTGTGACGTTCGGCGCTCCGCGCTTCGTCGTTCGTATCGAGCCCGAGACCCGGCGCGTCGTCATCGGGCCGAAAGAAGCGCTGGGCCGGACGGAACTGGACGCCGAACGCACGAACTGGCTGATCGACCCACCTCCGCAGCAATTGCGATGCACGGCGCAGATTCGCTACCAGCACCGCCCGGCGCTGTGCAACGTCGAGCCGGTCTCGGGCGACCGGGTCCGCGTGCAGTTCGACGAACCGCAGTACGGCGTCGCGCCCGGCCAGGCGGTTGTGTTCTACGACGATTCGCGCGTTCTGGGGGGAGGCTGGATTCTGCAGGATTGACGTATTACCAATTCGTGCTTTCAGGTGGAGCGGTCCTCACGGAAGCACGAATCCCGCCGGGTTTCGTGCGGATTCGCCAAATCCAGCCAACCCGCAAACAATGCCCTGGCAGGGCAGCCCGCCGCTGATCGCTCTTCTCGCACTTCCCGCGAGTTGGTATCGTCCCGCTGCTGATTCGGCGTGAAATCGCCAGCGCTCTCGATTCTATATCGCCACAGGAAGCGGCGCATGCTCTCGAAACGGATTTCATCGATCATTCTCCCCTCACTGGTCCTGTTCGCAGTTGGCTGCGGCGACGGAGCAGAGCAGACGGCGGAGACTGCTTCCGCCGACGCCGACTGGGTCGCGCTGTCCGAGTCGCCCGTTCCCACGGCCGACGCCGTACCCCGCACCGAACTCAAGCTCAACCTGCGGGCCGGCGACCGGTTTCCGCTCCGCAAAGTCGTCGAACAGGAACTGGCCCAGTCCGAAGCCGGGCAACTCTCGAGCGTCAGTCGCTCCCGTCTCGAGATGCTGATGGCCATCACCGTGGATGAGCGGCAGGGCAGCGAAACCAGACTCTCCGTCCGCTACGACCGGATTCGCTTTGAACAGGAGGTCGGAGGACGAAAGGTCGTCTACGACTCGGCGAACCCGCCCCAGTCGCTTCCCGGCGAACTGGCGGCCTACCACGGCATGATCGGCAACGGCTTCTCCTTCTGGCTGGACGCGAAAAACCGCATCCAGCGGGTCGAGGGCTTCTCGGACTTCCTCGACTCCTGCCTGCGACACGTGCCGGCAGAGCAGCGGTCCCGCGTGCTGCTGGGCGTCGAAGTCAGCAGCGGCGAAGACGGCGTCGCCGACTTCATCGACGACACGATCGGTCTCCTGCCGTTCGACGCCCCAAAAGCGGTCGGAGAATCATGGACCCGCACGCGCCGCATGGCCCGGCCCGTGCAGATGGAAATTCAGAACGTCTGCACGCTGGATGAGTTCACCGACCAATTCGCCGTCATCGATATCCGGGGACGCGTCACGCCGATTCTCTCGAGCGGCGTGCAGACTGTCAGCCACGAGAGCGTCACGCTGCGCGTCAACAACGGTTTCACTCAGGGACGCTGCGTCGTCTTCCGTGACACCGGACTGCCCCGGGAATCCCGCATCGAACACGAAGTCGAGATGACCGTCGTGATGCCGGGTGGAGCGTCGTACGATCAGCACAAGCGCGTCGTTTCGACCGTGCAGGCCTACCCGGCGATGCGCGCCGCTGGCGTCGCACCGGCGTCGCCGGCGCGGAGGTGAGTTTCCGGTCTCACCGGTCTACTCAAGCGGGCGCTCTTCATTTTCGGGCTGCTTGCCGAAACCGAAGACGCGCAGCCAGCGCCGCTCGCGTTCGCTCTCCGGCGACTCATGCTCGACGCTGAAGTTTGCTCGGCCATTCCGCACCGCATTCTGCCGCAATTGTTCGAGTTCCGCCCGGTCGCGGGCCAGTCTCGCGCGTTCGAGCGAAAGTTCGCACTCTTCCAGCCGCAGCAATTCCTGCAGGCGGGATTCCAGATCCTCCAGCCGCTCACGCATGTCTTCCGGCGCTGCGGCGAGTTGCTCCCAGTCGATCGGTTCGTAGCGGCCGTAAGCGGTCGTCCGCAACCTGCGAATCAGCCGCGAGATGAAATCGTCCCGCTCTTCCACGGCGGCCCGCAACTGCTCGTCGGTGGCCACTTCCAGTTCAATCGGCTCGGGCACTTCGACGAGCAACTCATCAACCTGGTCGTTCACCGACTCGGTTGACTCCTGTTGGTGAACGGTCCCCTCGGAAGATTGCTCATCGCTCGCAACCGCTTCGTCCCGGCGGAAGACCTCGGCCTTCATGCCTTCCCAGGCGGAAACTCCCCCCCCGCTTTCCGAAGACTGCGCATCCGCCGCGTCCAGCAGAAAAGCCGACGAATCGGTCAGGCCGCTTCGAGCACCCGGCGGCGCATGGGCGATCGAATCACGAATCTCATCCAGCTTCCGGAAGATCTCCCCGAAATAGTCTTCCGTGTGCCACTCGCTCACCACGTCGGTCAGCCGGCTGATCCGCTCTGCAACTTCTTCCTGGACGCCGGAACCCGAATTGGTGGGTCCGCCGCTCTTGCCGATCGGCGCGCGATCCGCGCCCTGTCGGTGCATTCGGTCCAACCGGTTGGCGGCTTCCTCGAGTTGATCGGTCAATGCCGCAATCAAGGCGTCGCGTTCCTGCACCTCCGCATTGAGCAACGCCACCTGCTCTGCCGCCGACGACTCGCCCGACGCAGGCGTTTCAGGCGTCTCGATCTCCTCCTGGACGTCGGCCACGCGATCCGCCACGTCGTCTTCAACGGTCGTCGACACTGCGGAAGAACTCATCGCTTGCTGCTCCTCAATCGTCACGGCACGCGTTTCCGCGGCGGAGTCTTCCGCGGATGCCTGAGACGAAACCGGTGCGGCCTCCGGAGCAGCAGCGTTCGAACGGCGCTTGCGATTTCGCCGCTTGCGACGACCCCCGGATCGGCCCGCGTCATCTGTGCCCGAATGTTTCATGATGCTGGATTCAACTGGCCTGGTGCCCTGGCAGGGCTGTGTTTACGAGTTGGCTGGATTGCGAATTCGCACGAAACCCTGCGGGATTCGTGCTTCCGTACGAACCGCTCAACCTGCAAACTCGCAATTGGCGGACCACTAGTTCGAAATCGAATTTCCTTCTTCCGCGAAAACGTAGCTCGCGATTGGCGTTCCGGCGCACCAGAATCCGCCTTCGGCAACGATGCAGACGGTGGCGAAGACCACAGGAACTGCCAGTCCGGAAGATTCGGCAACAATCACCGGGAAGGCGCGGTTCCGGGCGCTGACACAGGCCGGATTGACGGCCCGAGGCGGCCGCTCAAGACGCTTCCGACGGCCGCAACGGTTCTGTCAATCGCCGTAGACGTCCGGATTCACCACATTCTCCGGCCGCTCGCCCGAGAGCACAGCCGCAATCTGCTGCGCCACCCGCGTCCGCAACTCCACCAGCGATTCGACGGAGACGAACGCCGCGTGAGGCGTCGCGATGACCCGGTCATCGCGAAACAGCGAAGCGTCGAGATCGGGCGGCTCCGGCTCGAACACGTCGAGCGCAGCGCCCGCGATACGGCCGCTTGCCAGCGCGGCCTCCAAAGCCTCATGGTCGATCAGTCCGCCCCGGCTGGTGTTCACCAGATACGCCGAACGCTTGATTTCTCCCAGCGCCGCCCCATCGATCAAATGCTTCGTCGCATCGGTCAGCGGCGCGTGCAGGGAGATCACGTCGCTCTCGCGAAGTAGCGTCTCCAGATCGACCATCCGGCATCCGGTTCCCCGGCTTTCTCCGGACGGCGTGTGGGCGATCACCGTGAAGCCGAACGCCTCCGCCCGGCGGGCGACTGCCTGACCAATGCGCCCCAGCCCGATCAGTCCCAACGTCATCGTCGACAGACGATGCATCTCGGGCCCCGCCTGCAGATCGTACTCTCCGCGCTTGGTCTGCAAATGATAGAAGCCGACCCCGCGCAGATGGGCGAAGGTCAGCGCGATCGTGTGGTCGGCCACTTCCTCGACGCAGTAGTCCGGGACGTTCGTCACCGGAACGCCCCGCTTCGTCGCCGACGTGACGTCGATGTTGTCCAGCCCGATCCCCATCCGGGCGATCAAGCGACAGTCCGGCGCCGCGGCGATGACGCGATCCGTCACCCGCGCCCAGCAGGTCGCGATCGCGTCGACGCCGTCCGCCAATCCGACCAGCGCGTCCTCGCCGTCGTCGCTCGCCTCAATCACCTCGACGCCCAAAGGCTCGAGGCCGCTGCGCTCAATCTCAGAGTCGCCCCACGGCAGATCCGTCAACAGCACGCGAAATACGTCGCTCATGACCGAGGCTGGGCCAGTGTCACCGAAACCGTCACCTCCTCTGCTCCGCGGCGCACCACCACCTCAACTTCCTGTCCCGCGGTGTACTTCCTCAGCGCCAGGTCGAAGTCGTCAAGCCCGCCGATCGCCGCGCCCCCGAACTTGATGATCACATCGCCTCCCTTGAGCCCCCCTTTCTCTGCAGGACTCCCGGGCGCCACCCCCTGCAGCGCGTATCCGTCGGCGTCGCTGGAAAAGTCCGGGATGCTGCCAAAATACGGCCGGCTGCCGCTCCGTGTCATCGATGCTCGGCCCTGAACCTCAACGTACTCGGGACGTTCTTCCGTTCGGGCCACCTCGACCGTCAACGTTTCGACGAGATCGGCAATGCGCTCGATCCCCTCAAAGTTGATCTTGTCCCAGTCGTCGGTCGGCCGGTGGTAATCGCTGTGCGTCCCGGTGAACAGGTGCAACACAGGAATCTGCTTCGCGTAGAACGACGAATGATCACTGGGCCCGAAGCCCTCCGGTTTCTTGGCGAGCACAAGGCCTTCCTCCTCCGCGGCGGCGTCGATCCAGGCGTCCCACGCGGGAGAGGTGCCCGTTCCGAAAACCGTCAGCCGGTCCTCCTCCAGGCGTCCGACCATGTCCATGTTGATCATCGCAATCGTGTCTTCCAGCGGAAAAATCGGCTCTCGGACGTAATGGGCCGATCCGAGCAGTCCCCGCTCCTCGCCTGTGAACGCGATGAAGACGACCCGCCGTGGCAGCTTTTCCTCCCGGGCCGCCAGTCGCCGCGCGACCTCCAGCAGCGCCGCTGTTCCGGAGGCGTTGTCGTCGGCGCCGTTGTGAATCTCGGTCGAACCGGGAGAGAGAGAACCCACTCCACCCCGCCCCACGTGATCGTAATGCGCGCCGATCACGACCGTCTCATCCGCTCGCGGGCCCTCCCCTTCCAGCACGCCGACCACATTGGCGATCGGCACGCGAATCGCCCTCAAACCGGTCTCACCGACGGCCGTCCATCCTGCAAGTGCTGTGCTATGCGGCTTGCCTGTCTCGTCCACTTTCGCTTCCCACTCAGCGAGAGTCTGTCCGGTCGAGGTCTCCAGGAGCTGATTGCACACGGCTTGTGTGATATGCATCACCGGCAGCGATTTGCCGACCCGTGTCCCCCCGTACCCGAAGTCCATCAGCGGATCTGCATTGAGATCCTGCAACATCATTCGTACCTGCCGGTAGTGCCTAACCGCTCCGTCGAGCGTCTCGCGCGCTTCCGCCGCGTCGTCAGCCGAAGCACCAGAGTCAACCAGCCCTTCCGACGCCTGCAGCACCTTCTGCTCCGCCTCAACCAGTGCCTGCTGAAGTTGTTCGCGTTGATGAAGCCCGGTGTATGTGTCGTTCACGAACAGCACGGCCGCCGCCTCTCGCTGGAAAGCATGGCTTACCTTGGTCGCCAGCGCCGCGTGCCGCGACGCGCCGTGAGCGACCGCGAACAGTCCCTCCTCTTGACCCTGCTGCGGATTCCGCCGCACGATGATGACCACCTTGCCGGCGACATCGAGGCCCTCGAAGGAGTTGTATGCCGGATCCTCCGACTCGATTCCGTACCCGGCGAAAACCACTTCCCCGGAGAACTTTCCGGCGTCTCCAAAAGAGCAGGTGTGAAAATCCACCTCGAACCCAGGTTCCAATTCCTCGCCGTCCGGACCTCGAAACGTCAGAGTGTTCGGCGAAGTCAGCTCGGCTCCGGTCGTAATCTCGAACTCCTGGAACGGATCGCCGCCGTGCGCGGTCACGTCGAGACCGGCTTTCTCAAACTTGCCGCGAATGTATTCGGCCGCCTTCTCGAGCCCCTCCGTCCCGACACCTCGGCCCTCGTACTCATCGGAGGCAAGCGTCTTGACGTCTTCCACCAGCCTCTCGTCAACGTCTGCGAGGTCGGCGGCTCGAAGTGAGATCAGCCCCAGGAATCCCAAACCGAAAATTGACAACGCAGCGGCTGTCGGGCGAATCGCCTGCTTGACTCTCAACATCATCAATCCTCTCATATGCGGAGGCGCACCGCCGTCTGCGAAACGCTGTTTCTCGTAGAAAGTCCCTTGCTCCCTTGGACGGGAGCGGCGGCGGCGTGCCTTTCGGTTGGCTGTCTACGAAAATTGTAGGCAAGCCGCCTGCGACCGTACATCCACCGTGGGCGGCGACGACTCGCTTCTCCCCGCCCACGGCCGGGATTCGCTGCTGCAAATCAGAAGAGACATCACATGCCGAACAAGCTCTCGTCCGCCACCTGCACGATCGTGCTTCTCGCAACCTGCCGCATCGCAACGGCACAAGGCTACTCGGTCGATGAAGCCGCAGAGCGGATGACCACGGCGGACGGACTTTCGGTCACACTCTTCGCAAGCGAACCGGAGGTCCGGCAGCCGATCTTCGTCAAAGTTGACGATCGGGGCCGCCTGTGGACCATTCAATACCTGCAATATCCGAATCCGGCCGGGTTGGAGAGGGTTTCCGTCGACCGCTGGTCGAGGACCGTTTATGACCGCATCCCCGAACCGCCCCCACACGGGCCGCGCGGCGCCGATCGCATCACCATCATGGAAGACACGGACGGCGATGGCCGAGCCGACGTCTACAAAGACTTTGTCGACGGGCTCAACCTCTGCACCGGCGTCGAGTTCGGCCACGGCGGCGTCTACGTATTGCAGGTCCCCTACCTGCTGTTCTATCCCGATTGCGATCGCGACGACGTCCCCGACGCCGACCCGCAGGTGCTGCTCAAGGGCTTCGGCATGGAAGACGCCCAATCGCTGGCCAATCACCTCACCTGGGGGCCCGACGGCTGGCTCTACGGAGTCAACGGCAGCACCACCACCTGCAACATCCGTGGAATCGAATTCCAACAGGGAGTTTGGCGCTACCACCCGCCGACCGATCGCTTCGAACTCTTCTGCGAGGGAGGCAGCAACACCTACGGGCTGACCTTCGACGAACGGGGCAACCTCTTCTACAGCACAAACGGTGGTCCCTTCGTGCACGCCATGCAGGGCGCCTATTACCGCAAAAGCTTCGGCAAACACGGCCCGCTGCATAATCCCTACGCCTATGGATTCTTCGAGACGGTCGAGGTCGATCAGGTTCCCGGAGGACCGCCGACCGGAGGCACGATCTATCTCGGCGACTCATTCCCGGACCATCTGCGAGGCACGTTCATCTCAGGGAACTTCCTGGGGCACACTTCCTCCTGGTGGAACGTCTCGCCGGCCGGATCGACCTTCACCGCGAAGTACGGCGGCGTTCTGCTCGACTCGCACGACACCTGGTTCGGTCCGACCGACATGTGTCTGGGGCCGTCCGGAGAGATGTATGTCTGCGACTTCCACGACCAGCGAACGGCCCATCCCGACCCCGACGCCAACTGGGATCTGAGCAACGGCCGCATCTACCGCATCGCGGCTGAAGAGTCGGAACCGGCTGGTGAGATCGACCTGGCTTCGCTCGAAAGCCGCGAACTCGCAGAACTGCTGCAACACCCGAATCGCTGGTATGCGAACCGTGCCCGCGTCGAAATCGCGCACCGGCAGGACGAGTCGTTGCTCCCGTTACTGCGAGAGACACTCAAAGAAGCCTCCGGCGAACTGGACGCGCTGCAGGCGATGTGGGCCCTCCACGTCGCCGGGGGCATCCCTGAAACAACATCAGCCGCGTTGCTCAAGCATCCCGCAGAGGCCGTTCGCGCCTGGACCGTCAGACTGCTGGGAGACGACGAATCGCTGCCCGCCGGCATGGCAGAACGTCTCGAATCCCTGGCGGCGAACGAACAGAGCCCGGTGGTCCGCAGTCAACTCGCCGCCACGGCCCGCCGGTTGCCTGGTCCGGAAGCAGTTTCGATTCTCGATGCACTGCTCGACGCCATGCCCGAAGACGACGATCCCCGCGTCCCCTGGATGATCTGGTGGGGCATCGAAGCGCATGCCCTGGACGCGCGGGAAGAACTGCTCCAGTCCATCCACGGCGAGACCGCCTGGTCAACCGGACTCAGGCGCATGCAGACGCGATTTCTGATCCGCCGCTGGGCGGCCGCGGGAGTCGAGGAGACTTACCTCAGCGCGCTCCGTTTGCTCGAATGCGTTCCCCCGGTCCAGGAAGCGTCCGCTTTCGAAGCGCTCGCCGCGGGACTGTCCGAGCGCGCCGCCGAACTGGGAGATGTCGAACAGGGAGGGCTCTTCGAGCAGTTCGCCGTCACCGGGACCGACGATGGCAACCGTGAGCGACGGGAGGTCGAGCCGGTTCCCGAAGACCTCCTCGCTGAGATTCTCCGCTACTGGGACGACAACAGAGACGATCCGAATCGACTCAGACTCGTCCTGCTCTGCGAAGCCGACGAAGCCAGGAAATTCCTCCTGCAATCGACCGCCGAACGAATCAACGCAGGCGACGCCGCGGCGGCAACCTTCCTCAACCTCCTCAGCGATTTCGGGACGCCGGACTGTGTGCCGATCGCCTTGAAAGCGCTGCAGCCGTCCCGCAACCCGGATGTCCTCACCGCCGCCATCCGAGTGCTCGGCCGGTTCGACGATCCGGCAGTCACGCAGTCACTCCTCGACGTGTACGGGGACCTCCCGGAAGACGTTCAGTCGCAAACGGTGGACGTGTTGCTGCGTCGTCCGGAATCGGCCAGGGCGCTCGTGCGGCAGGTCGAGGAGGGAGCGATTCCGAAGGAGGACGTCGCCCTTGCCCAACTCAGAGTCGCAGCCGCGCATCAGGACGCCGATCTGGATGAAGCGATCCGCGCGATCTGGGGCAACATCAAACCTGGCACCCCGGAAGAGAAACTCGCCACCATGCGCAGATTCAACAACGACCTACGGGCCGGCAGCGGCGAAGCCTCGCATGGCAAAGAACTCTTCAAGAAGCACTGCGCCACCTGCCACGTTCTCTTCGGCGACGGCAACAAGGTCGGTCCCGATTTGACCACCGCCAACCGCAAGGACCAGTCAGCCCTGCTCGCCAATCTGGTCGACCCCAGCGCCGTCGTCCGCCGCGAATACGTCAACTACACCGTCCTCACGGAAGATGGCCGCATCCTGACCGGTCTGCTGGCCGAACAGGACGCCGCCAGCGTCACCGTACTCGACGCGAAAAACCAGCGCACCAAGGTGCCCCGCAGCGAGATCGAAGACATCCGCGAAGCGGAAGTCTCCCTGATGCCCGAAAAACTGCTCGAGAAACTCACCCCCCAGGAAATCCGCGACCTCTTCGCCTACCTCCAGCAGTAGGGCCGGCTGTGCCGGCCGAATCGGTGCCCTCCCAAACACCCACCGTTACTCTTTCCCCAGCGACACGCTGTAAAAGAATGTAGGCGACTCGCTCCGCCGAGTCGCAAGTGCGCTCGCCGCTGGGAACAACGACCGATTGCCAACACGACCTACTCAACCCGCACCAGCTTCCACGCGTCCGGCTGCATGTTATTCCCCGCAACCATCCACAGCCCGCCGTCGTAAACGAACACGCTCGCCGCGTGCCGCGGCTTCCACGGTGTGTCGGGAACCTCGGTCCAGTTCACGCCGTCGGCCGAATGCCACACGTCGTTCCGGTTGCCCCCCTCCACGTTGTAGCCTTCCATCACCCACAGCCGGTCGTCGAACACAGCCACCTCGTGGTATTGCCGCGGAAACCATGGAGCGGCCTCGGTGTGGCGTTCCCACTTGACTCCATCGGGCGAACTCCACACGTCGTTGTAGAAGTTCCGCTTCGGCGTCGTCGGCGTATCGTACGTTCCACCGCCGAGGATCCAGATGCGGTCCTTGAAGACGGCGTTATTGCCGATCATGCCCCGGGCCGACCAGTACGGTTCCTCCGGCTCAACCTGCTCCCACTCCACTCCGTCGGTCGTGGTCCACACGTCGCGGTAGAACTTCTCTTCGCCGCCCCCGAAGGCAGGCATCGTCTGGCCGCCGATCACCCAGATCTTCCCGTCATGCACCAGCGTGTAGTGCAGCGCCCGCGGTCCCCAGGGCACCGGCCGGCCCTCGTTCACGAACGTCCAGTCTTCCCCATCGTCGGAATTCCAGACGTCGTCCTGGTAGTGCCCCTGATTGACGTCGCCCCCCACGATCCACATCTTGTCCTTGTACACCACGTACCCCGCCGTGTGCCGGCCTTCCCAGTCGGATGTCGGGTCAAACGTCTGGTCGAGAAACGTATTCGGCTTCACCAGCGTCCAGTCGGCCCCGTCCTCGCTGCTCCACACCTCGTTGTTGCAGATCCGGGGAAAGTGAACCTTGTCACTCGGGTTCCACCCCCCCAGCAGCCACATCTTGTCCTTGTAAGTGAGCGCTCCCGCCCCGTCCCGCGCAGCGAACGCGGCGTCCATCGTAACCTCGATCCACCGGTATTCGGGATCGTCCTCGGCGGAAACCTGCCGACCGGGCGAAAGGGGTAGGATGCACACCACTGCGAGCAGAACGCGGCGCTGAAGCTGATTCATCATCGGTTGAAGTCTCCTGATGCACGGATAGCACTCGCGGATTGTGGGCGAACACCCTGCCAAAGTCCACCACGCTGCGCTGCGACCACACAACCCACACAACCGGGCCCCGCGCGATCAGTCGCACCGCAACACACAGACATCGAGGCCGCAGGAAACCCCTCCGGCCAATCTTTGCGGCTTCGCGACTTTGCGTGAGCCCCCCGTCCAAGACTGGATCGCACGGAGCACACGGCAAAACAAGAAGAGAAACAGCCAACGGAGCCCGCATCGGCGCAGCGCCACCCGCCCCCAGGGTCACGTATACCGCACTTCGCGATGCTGCTCTTCAAAGTACTCCGGCAGCAGACTGTCGACCTGCAACAGGCCCTTGCGAGTCAGCCGGACCTCGTCCCCGTCGACCTCCAGGTAACCGGCCCGCTGCTGGTTCGCGAGCGGCTGGGCAAACTCCTCCAGCGGATTGACGCCGAATTTGGCCCGGAACGGCCTCGCAGAAACCTGCCCCTCCTTCATCTGCAGGATCCATTCGCGAATCAGCAACTGATGCGCCGTCGGCGTCAGAGCGCGATTGACCGGCAACCGCCCCTCCTGCACGGCAGTGAGGTACGGCTCCAACTCGTCGATGTTCTGATAGTGCACGCCCTGGAAGTGGCCGAACGACGAGACCCCCACCGCCACGATGTCGCTCCCCCGAAACAGGTTGTCCCGGTAAACAAAGTGATCGGTGTCCCGATTCTTGACCAGTTCGTTGCCGCTGGAAAGCTGATAACCGGCAGCCAGCAACCGGTCGATCGCCTCGTTCGCCCACCGCCGCTTTGTCGGCCAGTCTGCCACGGGCGACTCGATCCCCTCCTCCAGGATCTCCTTCGAATACACCGTGTTGAACGGCAGTTCCATCTGATAAATCGTGATGTTGTCAGGGTCCATCTCGATCGCGCGCTCAATGCACGCGTGCCAGTTCTCATCCGTCTCCCCGACCATGCCCGCAATCAGATCGATGTTCACCTGGGGAAAACCGACCTGTTGAATCCACTCATAAGCGCGGCCGATCTCGGGCGAAAGATGGGCGCGGCCGTTCTCTTCCAGAAGTTGATCGTTGAAGTTCTCCACGCCCAGCGACACCCGCGTGATGCCGATCTCCTTGAGCGTCTGCACCTTCTCCAGACTGAGCGTTCCCGGCTCGCACTCGAAGGTCACCTCCTCCGCATTGTCCCAACTCACCGACTGGCTGAGCCGTTCGCGAAGCATGTGGAGCTGCCGCGCGCTCAGGTAAGACGGCGTTCCGCCGCCGAAGTAGACGAACCGCAGACTGCGGCCGGAGAGCCCCTGCTGATCCTTCAGCAGTTGCACCTCCCGGTCCAGCGCATCGACGTAATTCTTGATCGTGTCCGCGTTCTGCTGCGTGTAAACGCGGAAATAGCAGAACTTGCACCGCTTGCGGCAGAACGGGATGTGGATGTACATCCCCAGCGGAACGCTGCGGTCCGGCTCCCCGTCGAGCGCCGACAGCGCTTCCTCCACCCGGTCCCGCTTCCACTGCGAAAACGGCGGATAATTCGAAATAAAATAGCTGCCGACCTCGGTCGTCGACGAAGTCGTGGTATCAGTCGCCATGCGATTCAATCTGCGGTTGGCAACGAAAGGCCCCTCGTGGGCCTTGATCGCTGTGTGGGTTCTGAGAACCAGATCATTCGACAACAATCTCACAACGCCCATGAGCTGCGGCCCGTGGGTGTCGCAAGCATCCGCCCGGATTGCTCGGTCTGATCCTCGACAACTACAGCTTACGTAACCACACGCGGAGGGGAAACCGCGGTTCTGCTCGTTGCCAATCGTATAGCCCATCATTGGTCCGATGATCGGCCCAGGACAACTTCAAGCACAATCGATCGCACGTCCCCGAGCGTTCGGTTCGACTCCGCGAGTGCATCTCGCAGCAGAATCGTGCCGGACTCCTCTCCACCGGACGTTATCGCCAGCAGGACATGCTCTGTTCCGATCCACGGTGAACGCACGGGTGGGTCGCTCCATCGTTCAAAGCAATACAAAGCTTCGTCCCTCGCTCGTAACATCAGGTCAGAAGCTTCACCGCACAGTTCACTCAGTTGGATACGCCGATTGAGCGGTTCCATCACTGTCCGTGCCAGTGATTCGCTGACGGAGTCAATGACAAAGGGCAAGCGGAGGCGACGCATCACATTTGCGGCCACCCCGGAGCCTTCCATCCCGAGCCCGTCCAAAATATCTCGCGACTCGATTTCATCAGCAGACCGCTGATCTGCCTGGCGACGCGCCAGATCGAGCACGCGGTATGTTCTATCGGTCAGAACGATCGTCATGCCCGCCTCCCCTACCTGCATCACATTCTGCATTCGACTTCACCGCCAGTTTCTACAACCGTAGAATCGGCACATTATGAGGGCAACGACGTGAGACCCGACTGTGGCCTTTCATCCGAATATGCACATTCGTGAGTCAATTCGATACGCGGAGTCCCGTGGCTGGACCGTCACGAAAGCTGGTCCGCGGGCCCATATCTGGGGAGTGATATACTGTCGGCACGGCGGCCGAGATGGTTGCCGGATTCGTGTCATGTCCACCCCTCGCAATCCCGAAGCCCACGCACGCGACATCCGGCGGGACGTCGATCGATGCCCGCATCAGCCCTGAACGGGACACGAGATCAAAATGAAAGACCATGAATTTACGCTGGTGTTGACCGCCGACCCCGACGAGGACGATGCCAACAAAATGTACGGCGCCTTCAATGACGGTACGATTTCAACAATCGCCGGCGTGCCGCAGATTCGATTCCACCGCCAGGCCGCGTCATTGGAAGAAGCAATCCGGTCCGCCATCGGCGACGTACGGTCGATCGGATTCGACGTCGATCACGTCGAGCTGACACCGAGTGATATCCTGCTCCCTTCCTGACCGCGAGACTCTCCGCAGGGACCGTCAGGCATTCGCAGGTCAGGCGGCTTTCCGATCCCCCGCCGACACGCAAGATTCGAGGCAATCCATCAACCGCGTGGCATCCTCCAGCCGCAACTCAATCTCCACCCCCCAGACAGCCACGCCCGACAACTCAGTCCTCGGTATCTTCACCAGATCCTTCCCCGTCGTGACCAGACACTCTGCGTGCACGGAGGCCGCAAACGCCGCCAGGGCCCGTGAATCAGCTTCTGTGTAGTGATGGTGATCGGGAAAGATCTTTAGCGGGATCGCTTCGGTTCCCGCCCCGTCTCTCCCCACGGCCCCAGCCAGCGTCCGCCGAAATCCCTCCGGATTGCCGATCCCGCAGAACGCCGCCGCACGCTGCTGCGAGAGCACGTCCAGCGGCCTTCGCACGCCCTCCGCGTTAATCAGCCCGGTCGCGGCGAATCGCGATCGAATCACGTGCGCGTTCGTGTGACGGCGTATCTCCGTTCTGGTCGCAGCCAGTTCCGCCGTCGAGACCTGATCCGAACGCGTGATCAACACCAGATCGGCTCGCCCGAGCGACGCCGGCGGTTCCCGCAGCAAGCCGCGCGGCAACAATCGTCCGTAACCCCACGGATTAACCGCGTCGATCAACACGATGTCCAATTGCCGCTTGAGTCGCCGGTGCTGAAACCCGTCGTCCAGCACAAGCACGCTGCAGCCATGTTCGGTGACGGCTGCCACCGCTCCCGCCACGCGGTCTCGATTCTGAATGTGCGGAACTCCCGGGCAGAGTCGGTCGAGCAGCCGCTTTTCATCGTTCTCCGCTCCGTCGAGCGACCGGTAGCCCCGGCTGAGAATTCCGGGCGTCGCGCCGAGTTCTCGCAGTCGATTCACGATCCACGCCACAACCGGCGTCTTCCCCGTCCCCCCGGTCGTCAGATTGCCGACGCTCACCACCGGAACGCCCGGATCGCAGATTCTCACGCGCCGCAGGTCATAAGCCCGGTTCCGCAACCTCACCGCGCCGCGATAAAACGGCGTGCAGCAGGCGAGCGCACCACACAATACCCGCGCCAGGGGATCGCGTCGTTCTTGCGAGATCGATTGCAGGTAAGAGCGGTATGCGTCCATGCGTTCCGTCCGCCTTGGCGACGTATGGTAACGGGGCCCGGCTGTCCTCCCAAGCCGAATTACGACAACAACTTGAGGAGACGCCCACTTCGTCTTGACCTGACGTGTTAATCGCTCATACGTTCCGCCACTCATGGGGCTCGCGCCATGTCGCTTCCACTCGCCGGCCAGCGCCCCTGATCCACAGACAGGACTCGGATGCACGTCTTCTTTTCCGTCGGCGAGCCGAGCGGCGATCAGCACGGCGCCGCCTTGATGGACGCACTGAGAAATCGCGTCCCCGGCGCTAGGTTTTCTGGCTTCGGCGGCCCGAAAATGGAACAGGCCGGGCTCAACTCGCTCTGCCGGCTGACCGACTATGCGGTGATGGGCGTGCTGGCGGTGATTCCCCTGCTCTGGACGTTCTTCAAACTCGTCCGTCAGGCAGGCCGGTTTCTCGAAGAACACAAGCCCGACGCCGTCGTGCTGATCGACTTTCCCGGCTTCAACTGGTGGATCGCCAGAAAAGCCAAACGCGCCGGCGTTCCCGTCTTCTACTATATGCCGCCGCAACTCTGGGCCTGGGCCCCGTGGCGAATCCGCAAAGTGCACCGTTTCATCGACCACGTGCTGGCCGCGCTCCCCTTTGAAGCGGAGTGGTACCGCGCGAGGGGCGTCAGCGTGGAATGCGTCGGGCACCCGTTCTTCGATGAGGTCGCCGGGCACGAACTCGACCTGGAGTTCTGCCGCCGATTACGAACCGGCCCGTCTGCGTCTCTCGGCGTGCAGCACGAGGACGATCCGAACGCCCCCGGCTCCGAATCGCTGCGCATCCTCGGCATTCTCCCGGGCTCCCGGAACCACGAGGTCTGTCGCAATTTTCCCGTCATGTTGAAGATCATTCGACGACTGCACCAGCGTCATCCGAACGTCAGTTTTCCGGTCGCCTGCTATCGGGATTCGCACCGCGAACTCTGCCGTGAGATGTTGGAAAAGACCGGCGAGAAGCTGCCCGTCGAACTGCATGTCGGCCGCACGTCGGAGATCATCGAAACGTCCGACTGCTGTCTGATGGTGTCCGGTTCCGTGAGCTTGGAACTTCTGGCGCGGGCCACCCCGGCCGTCGTCCTGTACCGCGGCGCGCTGCTGATGTCGATCCTGATCAAGCTGCTGGTCACCTGCCGATACATGACGCTCCCCAACCTCATCGCCGGACGGGTCGTCATGCCGGAATTCCCCTTCATGGCGCGGGCCAATCATTACGCCCGGTTGATGGAGAATATCCTGGAGCGCTGGATCACCGATGACTTTGAACTCGCCGACGCGGCCCGCGCACTTCGCGAACTTCGCGACGAAGTCGCGCAGACCGGGGGAGTCGAACGAGCCGCAAGAGCCGTCATCCTCCGCACGATGTCCGAGACGCCGCACACCGGCCGGAAAGAGGCGGCTGCCTGATCACCGGTCGCAGATCTGCTCGAGCTGCGCCAACGCCGCCCGCGACGCCCGGTAGACAAGCCTCGGCTGTCCGGGCACTCTCGTCGCCGGAGTCACCTCGTAGACCGGCCCGCGGCCGACGAGCAGCGGCAGAATGTAGGTTTCTCCCTGCTGGACGTGATCGCCCGGAAGTCCCCGAACCGTGATCGCCTTGTCAGTCTCGCCCGGCCCCTTCCAGACTTCGACAATCGTGCAGACGCCGCTCGCCGGATCGTCGACCGTCGCCGAGACAACCAGCCTGGACTCGAAAATCTGGTCCCGGTTCAGCGTCACCGGATTCGCCGAGACAAAGGCGAGCGTCCCGAGTGCCGCGACCCACAGACCGGCCGGCAGCAACGGCAACAGCCGATTCCTCGGGCCGCTGACCGATCGACCCGCCGTTTGGGCGTCTTGCTGCGACATCAGGCTCAGGTACGAAAGGCCTGGTCGGTCGCGATCCGGTAGTCTCGATTCAAGGCGTCGTCGAAACGGAACACTTCACTGAAGTCCGCCAGCGAATCGCGATCGGTCTTGCGCATCTCGCCGCGCTCGACCAGTTCGAATACGATGCGGCCGAAGTCCTCCGTCGAACGCACGCCCCAGTGCTCGAAGACCGTCTGCGCCAGCAATCCGAATCGCTGCAAGGACAACTCCCGGATGCCGTCGAGAAGTTCCACGCCGGTGATGTGCGCGTCGTCGTCGTCCGGATCCCGCGGCTGAGGTCGGCCGAGCTTTTCCTGCGTGAAATGCAGCGCTTCGAAGAGAAATCGCTCGGCGTCGGGATGATACCGCAGCCGCGTCCTTTCTGTTCGGCTCGTAACGCTCATCGCATGATCCTGTCACAATGACGCGGCACAAAGTTGCCGCCGCGTGCAGTTGTCCGTCGTATGCAGCAAATCGATCTGGCCTGAACTCAACTATACACCTCGCAGAATTGCAAGGGCAACCCGTCGTCCGGGCGATTCCCCGGCGACGGCACACTCTAGGACGATCTGCGCTTCAACGCCAGTCTTTCCGGAATACAGGGACCGCTCCGACATCGATTCACGCGAATTTGCCGGCCTCCCGCCGCCCCAATCCGACGAATCGTCACGAACTCTTCGCTTCCTCGCTCCCGACGACGGTCAGCACGTCGGCCTCGTCCACCAGCGCCCGCCGGTTGTCCTCGTAACTGACAAGCACCTTTCGCGCCAGGATTTCCTGGGCCAGCACTTTCCCTTTCCCGTCCCGAGTCACGATCCACTTTCCGACACGCGGCAGCTCCTTGCGGTATTGTTCGTATGTGTCGTACTCGTAGCGCAGGCAGCACTTGAGCCGGCCGCACCGCCCGGAAATCTTCGTCGGATCAAGTGTCGCCTTCTGCAGCTTCGCCATCTTCATCGACACAGGCGGCATCTGCTGCAGGTGCGTGTTGCAGCACACCGGTTTGCCGCAGTCCCCATAGTCGGCCAGCAGCTTCGCCTCATCCCGCACGCCGATCTGACGCATCTCAATCCGCATCCGGAACTTTTTGGCGAGCACTTTCACCAGTTCGCGAAAGTCGACCCGCGATTCCGCCAGGTAATAGAACACGATCTTCTCGCCGCCGAAGAGTTGCTCCACGTCGACAAGCTGCATTTGCATCTTTCGCTCGGCGATCACTTCGCGGCAGCCCTCAAACGACTCGCGCTCCTGCAACCGAATCGCGTCGCGCTGCTGGTCGTCGTCCGGCGTGGCGGTCCTCAGTATCTTGCCTTTCACGTCGGTCGATCCCAGGTACTCCGCCGTCCGCTCCGTCGCCGCGCACAGAATCTCGCCCCACTCGGTGCCCCGGTGGCTGCGCACAATCACCTGCTCCGACCGCGCATACTCCGCCGGTCCCTTCGCCGAGAACTCTCCGACAAATCGCATCGTGCCGTAGCGAACGACGTATCTCATCCCGCACCATATTTGGATGGCAAGGCAGGATCGTACAAATCCCGGTATTGAACGCCACAATTGTAACGCATCGAAGACGACATGCCCAATTGAGCGAGTCCAGCCCGACAGACCCCTCCTCCGCCCGCGTTTGGGAGAGCGTAGACAAGACTCTGGTTCCGGCCTTGGAAGGCTGTCGTTTACACACATCTTGACCGGGTGGCCGGGGCTGGAGCGGTTAGCATTACCCACAATTTCAGATCAGTGAACAACCACGGAATGCACGGAAGCCACGAAAAACACAAAGAGACCCAGCGCGGCCTCCGCCCGCAACCCAACTGGAGACGAATCGACAGCGAGCGGCGAAGCCGCGAAAGCATGGAGCCGTGAGCGCAAGCTCATGGAAAACATCCCGCTCACAAATGAAGTGAGCCGCGAACGCGGCGGCAGCAACCTCTCGACCGGACCAGTCCTCTCGAACGACGACTCGCGGAGTCCTCTCTGGACGCGACACACTGCACATCGTTGGTGAACCACCACGACACAAAGGATCCAGCGCGGCCTCCGGCCGCAACAATGTAGCCGACTCGCTCCGCCGAGTCGGATGTCCAAGACGTGGAGCCTTTCTTGCACGCGAATTTTGCGCGCGGCGCGAAGATTCCAGCCGTGAGTAGCACGAAGCCAACCATCCAGGTAAGTCAGTCCTCCAACCTGGCGGACCTTGAGATTCCCCGTCCAGGGCGCTTCTTGGTGTTCTTTGTGCCTTTGTGGTCGTCCAATCGAGCATGCGAACGCTAAACGGGCTGGCAGAATTCGCGCACCACGCGAAGATTCTCACCGTGAGTGGCACGAAAAAGAGACGATCTCGCAGCTTTACTTTTTGTGGCTTTTTGTGTTTCTCGTGGCAATCTTGTCGCATGGTTCCAAGACCACGGGTGACAGGTTCACTTCATTGCGGCGATAAGCCGCCGGGATTTCCGAATGATCCGGTGGTTTGCTGCTCTCAAGTGCCAGGCAAATTGTGGGTAACGACAAGGGACAAGGGCTGGACTGAGCGAAGCGAAGGAAGCCCCGGCCGGGCGGAATCGCAAACCCCGACTGATAAAGACTCAGTCGCGCGCATCCAAGAACCGGACCGTATCGTCCGGGAAATCCGTGAAGACCCCGTCGATGGCTGCGGCCTCAAACAGCGCCTCGTACAACGCGTCGGCCTCCTGGAAACCTTCGGGCAAGGCATCCAGGCGGACGGTATACGGATGCACCGTCAGACCCGCCTCGTGCGCGAGCCGAACCAACGGAGTCGGCTCGCAGCCCTCACTCGGACCGCCCCGAGCCAATACGTGTTCGATTCTCGGTCCGATGCCGTCCGCATAGTCCGCGATCTCGCGAAGCCCCTCCGCTGTTCGAAGAAACTCGTAATCGGTGTCGGATTCATTCCAGGAGTTCTCGCCGATCAACTGCACCAGCTTGAGCTTGCAGTCCAGTTCCTCGCGCAGTCGTCGCGTCTCCACCGCATCGAAGCACTGCACAAAAACCGCATCGCTCGGATCGGAATAGCCGTGATCGCTGAGCACATCCAACACAATGCGGCTGATGTCCTGTCCCTGCTCGCGGTGCCAGGCCGGCGATTTGATCTCCGGATAGATCCCCACCTGCCGCCCGGTCGTCCGATTTAATTCCTGAATGAACTCGATTTCCTCGGCCAATGTCGCGATGCCCAGTTGCGGCGTCTTCGAGGCGAAGCGCCCCGGAAAAACGCGTTCTCCCGTCTCCCGGTCAAACCGCTCGCGGACCTGTAGCGTTCGCAGTTCGTCGAGATCGAAGTCGATCGCGTAATACCGGCCGTCCTCCCGTGCCCGTTCTGGGAATCGCTCCGCTGCGTCCGTCACGGTGTCCAGGTGAATGTCGTGCAGCACAACCGCCGCCCCGTCGCGCGACAACACGACGTCCTGTTCGAGGTAATCAGTCCCCATCGCGTGAGCGAGCGCCTTCGCCGCGAGCGTGTGTTCGGGCAGATACCCCGAAGCCCCCCGGTGCGCGATCACAATCGGACCGGTTTCATCCATGATCTCCTCCGCCTGAACGCACAAGGGGAACACCAGCATCACGCCGAAGAACAGTCTGTTCACGTTCCGCACCCCGTAAAAGCGAGCAAGGCCCGGTCTCCCTGGGAGGGAAACCGGGCCTGTGTTTTGCTCGCAGTGAATCAACAGTAGGTGATCCCCGCGAGGAGATGGCTGTCGGGCGACAGCCCGCCGACTGCCACGTTAGACAGTACCACCTCGCTGGCTACTTGGACAATCATATTCCACAGGACCACCTCCTTTCTCAAATCAGGGTTTTCCCGGCGGCAATTGGCTCGCCAAATCCGATTGCTCGGCGGGCTCGTGTCCTGCCGCGCTGCGTAGGGCGCGACCCAACTGGCCCAATTATTCCACAATCTTCTCCCGGAGCAATACCAGTCTCGCCGCTCTTCTTCCATTTTTCCAATTCTCAGCCGCCGGCACTCCCCCGGGCCCGGGCGAGTCACGAACGGCTCTCGGGAAGATCACGATCGGGAAAACACCCGCCCCGCCGGATTCCGCCCCTCCGCCACGCTTTCCGCCGCTGCGGACTGCGAATACGCTCAACCCGATTACGACCTGCATCGCCGCCATCGCTCGCTTCTGCGACGCGAAAAAGCACTCCTTGCAAACGGACAGGACCGAATTCCCATGGCCGTTCCGCGCTATCAGTGGCAGTGTCCTCGTTGCGGCCGTCAATTCGCCATCAAGGTCGGCCTCGACCCCTCGCTCTGTCCCGAATGCGAAGCCGATTCATCAGAACCGGCCGCAGAGCAAACGGAATCAATGCAACCGGTTTCCGCCGCCCCTCCGCAAGCCCCCAACGCGCGTCTCACCGAGCATCGACCGTCACGCAAGCCGATTCCGCTCCTGGCTGCATTGGACGTCGAATTTCAACGCCGCTTCACGCCCCGCATCGTCAGCGTCTGCTGGACTGTCGGATTGCTCCTCACCGCCGCCTGGGTCGCGACGGCTTCCGTCGCACTGTTCACAAGTGCGATGGAAACCGGGGTCCACACACCGCAAGAGCTTCTCCCCGTCGCCTGGGAATTCGGAAGAATCGTCCTGCAGGCGCTCGCCGCACTCGTCACGCTCCGCCTGCTGGGCGAAGTGCTCGTCAGCATCACAAGGATAGAAGAATCACTCGCCGAACATCGCACCGGCGCGCCCTCCGAATGACGGCGACCACCGTGCGCGCATCATTTTAGCGGTCCGATCGTCTCCGTAGAGCGGCGACCCGCAGGAGAGCGCTCCACTTCGAGTCCGCAGCCAACCGACCGGTCCGTGACGCTACCCGCGTCCGTTGTCCCGGTTTCCCGGTCCTTGCACCGCCTTGTCCACTGCCGTGAGCAATTGGTCGAGGCGGAACGGCTTGTACAACACAGCCTCCAGCCCCATCTGCCGCGCCTTGACGATCGAATGCGTTGAGTCGTAGCCGAAGCCCGTCATCAGAATCACCGGCAGATGTTCGTGCGTCTCACGAATTCTTTGAAAGCAGTCGGCCCCGTTCATGTCGGGCAGCCGGATGTCGGCAATCACCGTGTCGTAATGGAACGTCCGCGCCATCAGCAGCGCTTCTTCCCCGTTGTGGGCCGTCTCGACGACGCACCCGTACCGCCCCAGCAGTTCGTGGGCGGCCCGGCGGACCGAACGGTCGCTGTCCGCGACAAGAATCCGCTTGCTCCTCAAGCCGGGGTGGCTCGACTTCTCCTCCAGGCCGGCCCGCGTCAACTCCGGCCGCATCGACTCACCCTGCTCCTGAATCCGCTCCCGAATCTCCCGTGTATGCAGCAGAATCTGCTGCAACCGGCTGGCCACCTGCTCGTCGTGCCCGATGTAACGTTCGAGAATCCACGCCGCGTCGTTGAGGATTTCGTCCACCGGCGAGGCGATCTCACACAGCATCCGCTCCGTGCTCGCCGCAGCCGTCGTTGCCTTCTCCGCGACCAGCAGATTCAAGGTGTTGAGCGCAATCGCGACTTCCCGGCAGAACAACTCGAGGAACTGCAAATCGTTTTCGTTAAAGGCCCCTCCCCGCGGACTCTCGACGTTAAACGTCCCCAGCACTTCGTTGTGCAGGACCAATGGAACCGTCAGCGAACTGCGCGCATTCGGCGCGCCGGGCAGATACAGCGGATCCTTCATCGTATCTTCGCACAGATAGCTGCGTCCCGTCGCGGCGACGAAACCGGTCACCCCGTTCCCCTCAGCGCTCGCATACAGGTCGCGCGACGCCGCATCGTCCTCCATCCCCACTTGCAGCAGCGGGTCGAGCAGTCCCGTCTCCCGTTCCAGCAGACGGATCTCCACCGTGTCAAACTTCAGCACGTCCTGCGTGTAATGCAGAATCTTGCTCTTCAGCAATTCGACCCGCTCCTCCATCGACATCTCAAGCACGTCTTGCGGCTGCAGGTCGCCCAGTTCCAGACCGGCCTGGTAAACGGCGTTCAGCTTCTGCCGCTGTAAAACCGCGTCCGACACGTCCCGCGCCACCGCGATCAGATACTTCGGAAAGTCCTGTGTCGGGTCCGGAACCGGGGCGATGTCCACCTGTACGTACGCATGCTCGGCGAGTTTCAGCGTGCTCCGGGCCGTTTCGCCCGAGCCGAGCGCCGTATGCACCGGACAGAAATCGGGCCCCAGAATCTCCGCATTCGCGAATGCGTCCAGAAAGAGTTCCCCGACCGGATTCACCTCGCGCTGCGCGAGTTCCATCAGCCGCCGGTTGGACCACAGCACCCGCGAATCCACGTCCAGCAGCGCCAGACCGTCCGGAAGCTGCTGCAACACGCCGCCCGCTTCAAGCAGGAATTCCGCCGGCGAGAGCCGCCCGTCGATCTCAGAGAGAGCCCCGACGTCCTCCGGGGTCAGGCGGGTGAGAACTTCCGCGATGTTCTCCGCCACAATGACGTCGCACTGTTCCCGCAACTGTTCCGAGACAGCATTCAATTCAGCCGGCTGACTCCCAAACAGGAGCGCCTTGGGTCGCTGGGGCACGTTCGAGTCCATACTCAAGCTGATCGCACGGTTAATGCATTCTAGCCCCGCCCTCGGGACCCGGCAATCAGTTCTCACCCCTTCTCACCAACAATCTTCTCTGAAATCCCCGTTATAGTGCTTTGCAAGTCAGAGTTGGCGATCTGTCTCGCGGATTCTCGTCCTCGACAGTCCAAACACCGCTCGACGCGGACACATGGTACAGCAATTTGCTCTAACGGCGCTCCCTCCACGCCGAATCGAAAGCGGCGAAGCTGCGTCCGCATGAAGCCGTGAGCGGAAGCTCATGGAAAACATGCCGCTCACGAATGACCTGAACCGCGAATGCGGCGCCGGCAAGCTCTTTGCCTCTCTGGCGAGGGCGCCGCTCTTGAGCGAGAATCGAGTGAGAGAGTACGACGGCATTCAACCCGATCGAGAACCATGCAGAACTCCGAAGTGGCCCGGTACTTCGAGGATCTCGCCGATCTGCTGGAGATCGACGGCGCCAATCCCTTCCGTATCCGCGCCTACCGCAACGCCGCACGAACGATCGAAGACCTGCCCGCATCGGTGGAGTCGCTGGCCGCTGAGGGCCGCGAAGCACTCATGGAACTCCCCGGCATCGGCGAGGATCTGGCAAAGAAGATCATCGTCATCGTCGAAACCGGCCGCCTGCCGCAACTCGACGAACTCCAGGAAAAAATCCCCTCAGGCGTCGTCGAGATGCTGCGGATTCCCGGTCTCGGCCCAAAAAAGGCCGCCGCCGTCTTCCGCGAACTCAACATCGAAACGCTCGACCAACTCCGCGCCGCCGCAGAATCGGGAGAGGTCGCCTCTCTCAAAGGGTTCGGAAACAAAACCGCCGAGTCGATTCTCAAAGGTCTCGACCAGATCGAAACCAGCGGCCGCAGGTTTCTGCTCGCCGATGCTATGGCCGAGGTCGACGAGATCACAGCCGATCTGCTCGAAATCCCCGCCGTCGGACAGGCGCAGCCCGCCGGCAGTTGCCGCCGACGCAAGGAGACCTGCGGCGATCTGGACGTCCTCGTCACCGCAGCCGATTCGTCAAAGGTCATGGACGCTCTCGCCGGGCATCGTCTCGTCACGGACGTGCTGGCCCGGGGCGACACGAAGCAACGCGTCCGCCTGAAGTCCGGCATCGAACTCGATCTGCGCGTCGTCCCCGAAGAGTCCTACGGCGCCGCTCTGCAATACTTCACCGGATCGAAGGAACACAACATCGTCATCCGCCGCCGGGCCCAGGAGCGGGGACTCAAGATCAACGAATACGGCGTCTTCCGCGACGACGAGCGGATCGCCGGCGCAACCGAGGAAGACGTCTACGCCGCCGTCGATCTTCCCTGGATCACTCCCGAACTGCGGGAAAACCGGGGCGAGATCGAACTCGCCGAGAATGACAAGCTCCCGCAACTCATTGAACTCGCCGACATCCGCGGCGATCTGCACATGCACACCACCGCCACCGACGGCGCCGCCTCAATCCGCGAGATGATCGACGCCGCCAAAGAGCGAAAGCTGAAGTACATCGCGATCACCGATCACTCAAAGCGCGTCACCATGGCCAACGGCCTCGACGCGAAACGACTCCGCAAGCACTGGAAAGACATCGACAAGGTCCGCAGTTCACTGAGCGGCATCGACGTCTTATGCGGCATCGAATGCGACATCCTCGAAGACGCCACACTCGACCTCCCCGACGACGTCCTGCAGGAAGCCGACTGGGTCATCGCCGTGCTCCATTACGGCCTCAACCAGCCCGGCGAAAAAATCATGCAGCGCCTCCTCACCGCGATCCGCAACCCGCATGTCGACATGATCGGCCACCCCAGCGGCCGTCTCCTGACCCGCCGGCCCGGAGCCGAAATCGACTACGAGACCCTCTTCAAAGCGGCCGCCGATCACGGAGTCCTGATGGAAATCAACGCCCACCCTTCGCGGCTCGATCTGGACGACGTCTACGCGGCCTCCGCCAAACGGCACGGCATCCCGGTCGTCATCAACACCGACGCCCACAGCACCAGCGGACTCGACGTCATGCAATACGGCGTCTACCAGGCCCGCCGCGCCGGACTGGAGAAAAAAGACGTCGCCAACACGCGAACACTCAAGCAGTTCCAACGACTCTTGAGATCCCACTGAACAACCCGCAGCGCCCGCCGTCTCGCCTCAGCGACAAACAAAGCCCACGGGTCGCAACCCGTGGGCCCTGAGTTTCTCACCGCTAAAAACCGCCGACAACCTCAGCCGAGATTCTCGTCGGCGAACTTCGCAATCAGCTCGCCGATCATCTTCAGAATCCCCGGCGCGGACGATCCCTCACCACTCAGGTTGCCGTCCTCACTCCGCTCGAGCAGGATGTGCAACTTGTCGTTTTCTCCCGTCAGCGCTTCGATCGCAGCCTCGCGCCACTGGAAGTCCTTCAGCATCTGCGCGGTCTCCGATGGCTCCTCTTCTTCGTCCGTCTCGTCTTCAGGCGAAGAAGACTCCTCGGCCGCCTTGTTCAGCAACTCCGACAGGTCAAAGTCGCCGTCCTGTCGCAACTGATACATCAGCTTGAGGACGGGAAGCAGATTCAGGTCCGCTTCCAGAATGGTGCGATCGTTCTCCTCGCCTCCGCCCGCCGCGACGGCGTCGATGCCTTCTTTCATCGCGTCGAGGGCGCCGTCGCCGATGCTCAGCCACACAGCCCCCTGCGACGTGCCGACATAAAACACTCCCTCGTCGCCGAAGAACTCCTTGAAGGCGTTCGGGTAGCCCTCGCCCATCGACACCTTGTGAATCTTCACGTCGCCCGCTTCGTCGACGTTCAGCTCGGTCTCGAACCCTTCGTGCCCCTTCGGCAGCAGTTCAACAATCGTGTCGACCTTCGTTCCCTCAGCCGTCTTGCCGGCGAAGAGTCCCGTGTGCAGCCCCGATTCCGAAGGCGCAACGTGCACGAACCCGTCCCACACGCCGATCTCTTCCACGCCGCTGAACAGGTCGAACAGCGTGTCGCTGATTTCCTTCCGTGCCGCCTTCTGATCGTCCGTAATCCCTTCCGTTGCGTCGATCTTCTGATGCGCGACCGGCTTCGACAGCTCATAGATTTCGAGCGTCTGCTCCTTCAGCATGTCGTCCAGAGCGAAATTCAACCGGCCGCTGAGAATCGCGTTGTCCGCCGGCTGAAAACCGCGTTGTCCGCCGGCTGAAAACCTGCAAATGCGCTCGGTTCTTCCGCCAGCGTTGCAACAAACTTCGCCAGTTCGCTGTCGGCCACCGGCGTCAGCCGGAAATCGCCCCGGCCTTCGCTCTTCTCCGCATCGATGATGATCCCGACGGTGATATCGCTCGACTCGACGTAGAGCTGTTCCAGCGTCTCCACCGAGTTCTCGCTGTTCGCGTACCGCAGTGCATATTCTTCCTTGGTCTCGTCCGGCCGCTTCTTCACACCGGCCAGCACGTTCTCCCGGAAATTCGCAAACCCGTCGCGCCGGTCGTCGACGCTCGTTTCCGTATTGTCCAGTTGGATGCCGATGTCGTATCCCAACTCCAGCAACGCGTCATGCTTTGAGAGCAGTTCGTCGAGTTCTTTGGGAAGATCGCTGATGAAGTCCTTCTCGGCGAACGCCGCATACTCGTTGTCGACCCGCATCCAGCCCTCGTACACGTCTTCCAACTCATACAGAGTTTCGTCGTTGTCAGTTTGATCAACGATGATCCCGATCGGGTCGAGGTTGTCCTGGATGAATTCATCGAGATCGGAGTAAGGAATCAGCATCTGATACCGCCGCGCGCCTTCGCCGTCGATCAACTGGTCGAACCGGATCGGACGTTCGCGGTCCACGCCGTACAGAAAGATGTCGATGTTCGGGTAGACGCTCTCGTCCCACTTGTCCTGTTGTCCGGCCAGTTCGACGACCATGTGCTCCAGGTCGGCCACCAATGCCTCGGTACTGGAAATGACCACCACAACCCGGGTCGGTCCGGAATCATTTTCCTGCGCGGGCGCGGGAACGGTCAGAAACAGGGCGGCCGCAAAGGCCGTGAATGCACACCAGATTGCTTTAGACGGACGCGAAATCACAACAGACTCCTTCAAAATGATGCGGTCTGACTCGCAGAGTCGGGACGGGAATGGCAGCGCGAGACATGGAAGCGGCGGGCGCAGCTTGCAGCAACGGCATCAGCACAGCGAGTCCTGCTGGAACGGATCCCGCGCTCGATGTTGGCCTCCTGGTTCCGTCCGGGCTCCTGCCGGTCTGCCAATTCGAATTTTTTCGGGTTGAGCGGTTCTCACGAAAGCACGAATCCAGCAGGATTTCGTGCGTATTCGCTGGTCCACACAACCCCAAAAACAAAGCCCTCGCGGGGCACTGGTGCGTCGTGCAATGACCTTCGTCATCGCCCCCCAGCCAGACGACGTAAGACACCACTGCGGCGAAGAATAGGCAAAATCGCTGGCCTCGGCAAGTGCGTCAAACCACCGAATTCCGGCTGAAAACTCAAGGGCAGCAACCTTACAGATGCCATCGCCGTCGAACACGCCGTTTACAGAGCATAAGATTGCCGATGTTCACACTTTCAACGCCCACGGGCCGCGGCCCGTGGGTCACGAGAAACAGTGTGACGCGTTCCTCAATCTGATCCTCTGGAACCGCGACGCCCAGGGGAGCGCTGCCGTCCGTCGATTCCGAATCGCACCGCTTACGTTTCGGACGGTTCCTCAACCGGCGCGGCCTCCGTCGCAGAGGCGTCCCCCTCCTCCGGCTGGTAGATCCAATCGGCGCGCCCGTCGAAACGGAATTCGACCTGCGTGGGATCGTAGCGATCCCCCTGGCGGGTGAAGCGCTGCACCAGAACTTTGCGCCAGGTCGTCGTATTCCCGTCGTCGTCTTCGATCACCACGTACCCGTTCGAGAACCCCGCCATCGTCACCTTGAAGAAGTCGGTGTCGGGATCGACGTTCCTCCAGGTGGCCACGCCGTACATCCACTCGCCGTCGTCGCTCTCCTCGTCAACCGGTTCCGGCAGGTCGCGGATCAGCGTCACCGTATCGGCCAGGACCGGATCGTTCGGACGATGTGATTCGACCCGATTGATCTCGGCGACCGCCTCCGGCAACGGGACGTCGGTGTACTCGCCGTCCGGAATCTCATCAGCGGGATTCGCGTAAGTCGTCAGCGTGAACTTCGGGATGAATTTCGGAGGTTGCGGCACCGGGTCGAACTGGTTGACCGGCACCGTATCCTGCGTGTCCTCGCCGGTATCGATCGTGCGATTGATCGCTTTGAAGACCAGGTACCACACAAGTTCCCGCTGCGTTTCGCCGGTCTCCGAATCGACCGTCACGTCGACCCACCGCATCCGCATCTGCTTGAGATGAACCTCGAGCACCCACAGGTTGGGCTGCCGGTTCCGCTCCTCGCCGGTCGCGTAAACCCGAATCACGCGGCTGAAACCACGATCGACCTGGGCCTGTGCCGGCTGCGATTCACCCGCCAGCATGAATGCGACAGCCGCCAGCACGGGCAGAATAAGCGAATGCTTCAAGAAACCTGGCATGATGGTCATCTCCGACGCGTCCGCCCCTGCCCAGCGGACGCAAATTGATTGGCAGCGTAGAAAGGCAAGTGATTCCGCAACCGGAAAGTTGACAGGTTGGGGCCGCTGGCTCTGCCAACGAGTTGCTGCGGAGACGCCCTCTGTGATTCGCACTGGCAAAGCCCAAGCCACCCGTCCGCAGCCGCCGACTCCCTCCACATTCGAGATTATCACGGCTTGCAAACCACGGTCAACATTGTGTTGAATCTCGCTGGCGGCGCACCGGCCCCGGACCCCGTCCTCCATCGGATCGGATTTTCTGGCCGGAGGAGATCAATCGCGCCGCCGCCCCAACTTCGTTTTGTCCCGTTCCGGAAGCGAGAACCATGCCAAACCGATTCTCCGTCAGCCGTATCGTCCTCGCGATGACCGTCTCTCTGGCGTCGCGTGACCTGCCTGCCGCAGAATCGGATCAGCCCCTCCCTCCGGAGCAGGCCGCAGAGTCGATCAAGTTGCCGCCAGGCTTCAGCGCCACCCTCTTCGCCGGCGAACCCGACGTCGTGCAGCCCATCGCATTCACTTTCGACACACGCGGCCGGCTGTGGGTCGTCGAATGCACCTCCTATCCCGAATGGTCGGACGACGGCACGGGAAACGACCGCGTTCTCATCCTGGAGGACACCGACAACGACGGACGCTCGGACAAACGGACGGTGTTTTTCGAAGGCGGCAGCAACCTCTCCGGCATCGCGCTCGGATTCGGCGGCGTCTGGCTCTGTTCGGTCCCCAACCTGATCTTCATCCCCGATGAGGACGCAGACGACCAGCCCGACGGACCGCCCGAAATCCTGCTGGACGGCTGGGATCTCAATGCCCGGCACAACGTCTTCAACGGTCTCACCTGGGGACCGGACGGTTGGCTCTACGGCCTGAACGGCATCCTCTCCAACTCACTCGTCGACGCACCCGGCACGCCGGACGAAGAGCGGACGGCCCTCGACTGCGGAGTCTGGCGCTATCACCCCACCGGCCGCGAGTTCGAACTCTACGCCTCCGGTACCACCAACCCCTGGGGACTCGACTTCGACGCCTACGGCCGGATGTTCATCACCAACTGCGTCATCGAGCATCTGTTTCAGGTCTTGCCCGGCGCGCACTACAAGCGGATGTTCGGCCAGGACCGCGATCCCAACGTCTACGGCCTGATCCAAACCTGCGCCGACCACATCCACTGGGGCGGCGGCTACTGGGACATCTCCATCGGCGGCATTCACGACGACTTCGGTGGAGGTCACGCCCACGCCGGCGCGATGATCTATCTCGGCGACAACTGGCCCGAGGAGTACCGCGGCAACCTGTTCACGCTCAACATTCACGGACGCCGTGCCAACCGCGACAGCTTCGAGCCACACGGTTCGGGCGTCGTCGCCAAACACCAACCGGACTTCTTTCTCTCCGGAGACCCCTGGTTCCGCGGACTCGAACTCAAGTACGGCCCCGACGGCGCGGTCTACCTCACCGACTGGAACGACACAGGCGAATGCCACGACTACGAAAACACCCAGAAGCAAACCGGGCGAATCTTCCGCATCGTGTACAATCCGGATGACGCTCCGTCAGCCACGGCTGAGACACGAACCGTCAACCTCGCTGAAGCGGACAACGAAACACTTGTCACGCTGCAGCAGCACGACAACGAATGGCTCGCGCGCGAAGCGCGCCAGATTTTGCAACACCGGGCCGATACAGGGACCGTGGACGAGGCGACGGTCGCATCGATTCGCCAGCGACTGTTGTCCACGCTCGACGAGCCGGAAGTCTCATCAGCAGACCGGCTCCGCAACCTCTGGGCGCTGCACGCCGTCTCACGGATCGACGACGTCGCGACTGAGTTGCTCGACCACGACGACGAACATGTCCGCGCCTGGACAATCCGGCTGCTGCTCGAAGACCGGTCCGTCACGCGCGGCCAACTGCTGCGCCTGACCGAACTTGCGCAATTCGATCCATCACCCGTGGTTCGCGCCGAACTGGCCTGCGCATTGCAACGCCTCCCCAGCGGCGACCGTTGGGCCATCGCCCGCAATCTTGTCCGCCACGAACAGGACGGCGGCGACCACAACATCCCGCTGCTGCTCTGGTACGGCGTCGAACCGCTGGCCGGCGACGAGAGAAACCGGGATTTGAAATTGCTGACGGCAACGCAGATTCCCCTGGTCCAGCGGTACCTGGCCCGCCGGATCGCCTCGCTGGACGACGGCATCGGGCGGCTCGTCTCCTGGTTGGCGGTCGACTCCTCCCCGCCCTCCGGCATCAAGCCGATTTTGGCAGGACTCCGCGACGCAACCGAAGGCCGCCGGAATCTTCCGATGCCGGACGGCTGGCGTGATCTGGCCGCATCCGTCATGTCGGCGCCGGACGAATCGGTCCGCAACACCGCGCTGTATCTCTCGCTGGTGTTTGGAGACGAGCGGGCTGCGGAGACGCTGCAGCGCACCGTCCGCGACGCATCGCTCGCCATGGACGATCGCCGGGTCGCACTGGAAACACTGATCCAGGTTCCCCACGACTCGCTGCTCCCCCTGCTCAAGCTCGCTGTTTCGCAGAAGCCTCTGGCCGGCCCCGCGCTACGCGGACTCGCTCTCTTCGACGACGACGAAATCCCCGCAGTCATTATCTCCCACTACTCCAGGCTGGACGATTCGCAACGGCAGGAAGCCATCAGCACCCTCGCCTCACGCGAAGACTATGCCCTTCAACTCCTGGCGGCCGTCCGCGAAGAGAAGATCAAGCCCGGCGACGTCTCCGTCTACGTCGCCCGGCAACTCCGCGACTTCGGCAACGAGGAAATCAACCGGCAGCTCGATCAATTGTGGGGCTCGGTCCGGGCCTCGTCGGAAGAGAAGCGGCGGCGCATCCGTGAGTTCGCCGAGCAACTCTCCGCAGACGAGTTGGCGGCCGCCGACCTGCCGTACGGCCGTCTGCTGTTCACGCAGAAGTGCGCCAACTGTCATCGATTGTTTGGCGAAGGCGCGGTCATCGGCCCCGACCTGACCGGCGCGCAGCGGACCAGCGTCGATTACCTCTTGCAGCATATCGTCGATCCCAGCAGCGCCGTCCCGCGTGAGTATCGAGTGCATACCGTGCTCACCACAGACGGCCGGCTGATCAACGGCGTCGTTCCCGAGGAATCCCGGCGGACGATCACACTCCAGACGCCGACCGAACGCATCGTTCTGGACCGCGGGAACATCGACGAACTCAAACCCACCTCCCTCTCCATGATGCCCGAGGGCCTGCTCGAAGCCCTCACCCCGCAGGAACGCCGCGACCTGATCGGCTATCTCGCCGCTCCCACCCAAGTCCCGTTGCCCACTGATGAGCAGCAGTAGGGTCCGCTGTGCGGACCACACGCAAGTTGTTTCCACCCACCGAGTAACGGGTGGCCGGGGCTGGAGCGCGTGTCGTGACCCACAACTTCAGATCAGTGAACAACCACGGAATGCACGGAAGCCACGGAAAATGGCCACGAAAAACACAAAGAGACCCAGCGCGGCCTCCGCCCGCAACCCAACTGGAGACGAATCGACAGCGAGCGGCGAAGCCGCGAAAGCATGGAGCCGTGAGCGCAAGCTCATGGAAAACATCCCG
>QQVO01000027.1 GCA_003388505.1 Planctomycetota bacterium | reverse complement strand
CAACGCCGGACTCAATTGGCTCCGCACGCAGAAAACCGACAACATCACCGCCAGCTTACGCAGCTTCGCGCGGAATTCCTTTCGCCTCTTATCCAAACTCGGCTACCCGAACTAAACGGTTGCCCTGGCGCAGACATGCACTGGGAATGCCCACAAGACGCGCAGCGGCCGATTGGTCACGGACGTTCAAACTGCTCCCGGCCTTCTCCGTGAAACCGACACAAGTTCCCTCCGCCGCGAATGTTCGGATCGTCACGCAACATCGCAGACGCGCCGCAGCGGACGGCATCGCCCGACTGGCACATCCTTTGCACCCCCGGACTCCTGGACCGGCACGCAGCCACTTGAGTGCTCGGTGACCGAGGGTGTGGCCGGAGGCGTTCCGCGTTGGATCGCGCCGGGCGAGCGCCCACGCCCTCGGCCATCGGCACTTCGGAGGGTTGTCTGTGCGCGCTGCATCTGGTCAGCGAGGCCGTTCGGTTTACAATACCGCGTATGGCCTCCCCCTCGACTGAACCCACGACGCTCCACGTCTGCAGCTTCGAGAGCCGCCGCGCTGCCGAGATGCAGTCGCTCGTCGAAAGACACGGCGCTCGCGCCACCATCGCCCCTTCCCTGCGCGAGGCGTTGCTGGACGACAATCCGGAGGCGTTCGACTTCGCCGCCGCTCTCCTCGCCGGCCGGTTCGATCTCGTCATCTTCCTCACCGGCGTTGGTGCGCGGGCGCTGCTGGAAACAATCTGCACCCGCCATTCCAGGAGCGACATCCTGCAGGCCCTGGCTGATTGCTGCGTCGTCGTCCGCGGACCGAAGCCGGTCGCCGTCCTCCGGGAATGGCAGATCCGCATCGACGTGCGGGCGCCCGAGCCGAACACCTGGCGGGAAGTCATCGCAGCACTGGAGGACTCCAGGGTATCACTCCGAAACAGTCGGGTCGCCGTTCAGGAATACGGCAAGCCCGCCGCTGAACTTCACGAAGCGCTGCGGGAACGTGGAGCGGAAGTCGTGTCGGTGCCGCTCTACCGCTGGAAGCTCCCCGCAGACACCGGACCGCTGGAAGACGCCGTCCGCCGCACAATCGCCGGCGACTTCGACGTCCTGATGTTCACCAGCGCCCAACAGGTCGTGCACGTCCTCGAAGTCGCCGCACTGCTGGACGTGCAGGACGACTGGCGAGCGGCCGCCAATCGCTGCGTCATCGCCAGCATCGGCCCGACCGCCAGCGAAACATTGCAGAACCTCGGCCTCGCCCCCGATCTCGAACCGTCCCACCCCAAAATGGGACACCTGGTCCGCGAAACCTGCGAACAGGCTCAGCGCCTTCTACGTCAAAAACGCAGCAGTCACTGACCGTCAGCGTCACCTGCTTCGCCCTATTAAAGCCCACGGGCCGCGTCCCGTGGGCCTGATCCTCTCCAACGACATCGGCACACTACCCCGACGCACCCGCGACCGCCGCATCCAGCCGGTCCATCAACCGGTCAACTTCCGCCTGAGTCTCCCGGTCCATCACCCACCGATACGGCCTGCGACGGCGATCGGTCGTGAACAGCCCCCGCTTGTGCAGGACGTATTTCTCCACCGCCAGGAACCCGTCCAATCCTGCCTGCAACTGCAGCGAAACGAGAGCACAGATCGGAAAATAGATCGCATAGACTGCCTCCTCATCCCCACGCTCCAAAGCATTCCACAATGCCACCACACCGTGCAGGAATTCCATCCCCGGCATCGTTCCCGCGATCCCCCGGCGATAGCTGTCCACCAGCGCGATCCCCCCCGACCCCTCAAAAATCACCGCCCTCCCCTGCGTCGCGTCGCGCAGCGCCGAAAGATTGGGACCGATCGGATTCGCCTCCGGCTTGAAGAGCACCTTCTCCGCACCGAAGCGATCCAGCAGCCGGGCCGATACATCCAGCGGGATCTCCTGACCCACGTACGAAGAAGCGTCCTGCACGATCAAAGGCAGCGAGATCTGCTCCGCCAGCGTCAGGAAGTATTCTTCAAGCCCCTCCCGCGACAGCGCCGCCGTCACCGGCGGAATCGCCATCACTGCGTCTGCCCCCGCTTCCTCGGCCACCCGGCCGTATTCCAGCGCCTGATGCGTACTCTCTGCACCAATCCCCGCAACGAATACGCCCCGACCCTGTTTCAACCCTCCCAGCAATCGCGTCAACTCGACGCGCTCCCCCGCCGTCAAGCGGAGCAACTCCGAGACCATCCCGGTGCAATACCCGTTCGCTCCCTGGTCGAACGCCCAGTCAAGCTGCCGCCCGAGCGACTCTTCGTCGATCGAATCGTCGTCCAGGAACGGCGTGTGGGCAACGGGAAGAACGCCGACGAGTTCAGGCATGGCTGACGGGAGATCGTGTGAATGAACCGACGCGCTGCACCTCACAACCTCCAGCAGCGCGTTATTTCCAACAGCGCGTTATCCGTTCCGTTTAGCCGCGACCCGCAGGGGAGCGCTTTTCTGGACCTCACGAAGTGAGGGGAACCCCCGTGCTCCGGCGCAAGTGAACCGGCTTTCACGGTGAATCACGCCCAGGGGAATGGTAAACTCATTTCCAGAATTCTCCCGCCGACGATAAACGGCCTGACGCCCAAATGTCTACGATCTCGCCTCCCGAATTCGAACTGACGGTCGAGGATCTCGCCGCACGGGTCGGAGCCGTTCCGTTGTGGCGCGTGCGCACCGACCCTGTCCCCGGCGCCGCCACGGAGGAGGATGTCGAACGAATTCGGCGCTGCGAAGACCGAATCTGTGAATTGATTGACGGGGTTCTCGTGGAGAAAGCCGTGAGCGACAAATCCGCGTTCCTGGCTGTCGAACTCGCCACGTTGCTCAATGCCGTCATTCGCCCGCGCCGCCTGGGATGGGTGCTCGGCGCCGATGGATTCGTCCGTCTGTTTGGCGATCGCCTGCGCGCCCCCGATGTTTCGTTCGTCCGCCGGAACCAGCGTGCCGATCAGCGGTTGCTTGAACAGGGATACTCCGACGTCGCGCCGGCCCTGGCAGTCGAAGTCTTCAGCCCCGGGAATACGATCGCGGAGCTGGAACGAAAACGAGCGGAATTCTTCGCGGCCGGAACGGAACTGTTCTGGATCGTCTATCCGGAGCAGGAACAAATCATCGTCTCGACCGGACCGGCGGAGCACCGTACCTTGCAGGCGGGCGACATCCTCACAGGCGGCTCAGTGCTGCCGGACTTCTCGCTCAGAGTCGGCGACTTGTTCGCGGCAGCGGACCTGAGCGACAGCCAAAGCGAATGAGTCTTAGCCCGGTTCACGCACTTCCCCCCTGCTGACAGCAGCCCTGCGAAACCTTCCGAATCGTAGGATCATTCAACCTGACAGGAACACCGACAATGAAGACCCTCACCATCGCGCTCACAGCACTCGTTGTCTCTTCACAAGCTTCGGCCCAGGAACTCCCGAACCCCCAGCCCACCGAAGCCCACAAGGTTCTCGCCGCCGAAGAAGGAACGTGGGACGCCGCGGTCAAAATGTACTTTCAGGGACCGACAGAGCCAGCCACCGAATACGAAGGCGTCGAAGTCTGCAAGATGGTCAGCGGCGGGTTGTATTCCCAGTCAACCTTCACCTGCCAGATGGGGGACACCGAATTTGAAGGCCACGGCCTCATGGGCTACGACTCCCGCACCAAGGAGTACACCGGCGTCTGGGTCGACAACTTCAACACCGTCCCCATGCCCATGAACGGGACCTATGACAAAGAAGCGAATTCGCTCACCGTCCACACCACCGTCGTCGATGAGAACACCGGCATCGAGCTGAAGCAGAAGCAGATCACCACCTTCGTCGATGACGACACCCGCACCTTCGTCATCTACCTCCTCGTCGAAGCTGGTGGCGAAACGCAGGAGATCAAACTGATGGAGATGACATCGAAAAGACGGGAGGAATGATGAAGACCCTGCGGATTAGACAATTCTGACGCCGCCGAAGTTTCAGAAACGCCCCGACCGTCAATGTGAACATCGTCGGACAGTAAATTCTGCCTAACCGAATAGCTTCTGGAACAAGCCGTTCGGGCGACGGTACGCAAAGATCGGCAGTGTCGCATGTCTGCGGAGTTCTGTGTTGACTCCATACCGCCCCCAGGAGAAACCCATTCCAGGCGGCGCATCTCGGAGATCGATAACTGACCACTTGGCGTCGAGTGATTTCACAAATTCCTGAATCGTGGGGTCACTCGATTCAGACCATTCAGCGTGCGACATCACTCCCGGATTCGTCCGCCACACGCGGAACGTCCGGTCCTCTTGCACGTCATCAATCAGGGTTTCGTGCGGTGGTCGACAGCCGCGGAACAGCTCACTGAGGAATTCATTCAGTGCACTGCACTGGAAAAGAATGATCGGCGGATCGTGGCAAGCGAAATAGATCGGCCCGAATGACGTCGAACTCTCGTTGACGTCGACGACCCAGAAGTTCCCGAATCCGTCAGATGCAATAGCAACACCATTCGGAAACAAAACCTCGTGACCAAATAGAAATGCTTGGCCGGTAAAGTCAACCAGAGCGGCGCCAACGTCCTCAAAACCTCTGGTAAGAGCCAGCAACTCACGTATCTCATCCGGCAATGCACACGGCAGTGACGCGGCGAACTGGTCGATCTCGTCAGCAGACAGCGGCGGCAAGAGATTGAGCGAGATCGTATTTCCGTCTTGGTCGACCAATGCGGATGACTGCGCCAATTGGATGGTCTGAACCACGGTCATCACGAATACCACCCGCCCTCACCGAAGGTTCCCCAGCGTCCGCTTCGACAGATCCAATTCCCCTTTGTTGATCCCGGCTGCAAGGACTTCCGTCAGCGGGGCGATCACCGTGAAATGACCGTGGTGCCGGATCGGGAAGAACTGAACCTGCGGATTCTTGTTCGCGTCAGCCATCACCTGGATCGAGTCCCAGTTGCCTTCCAGTTCCCCTTCAAAAACGTACATCGGGCACTGCACATCCTGCAGCCAATACAGCGGCGAGCGGAGCGCCATCTCGGTTTCGTCGGTCGGGTCGCAATAGACGAACCGGCCTCCATAGTCGCTCGCGAGCGCCACCGGGCCGAGGGCGAAGATCGCCGCGTAGCGGTCCGTGCACGCTCCGACCAGCATTGCCATCGTCCCTCCCGTGCTGTGCCCGCCCAGGTAGACCCGCTCCGGATCAACATACGGCCTTTCCGCGAGATAATCCGTCGCGGCCAGAATGTCGTCCACTTCCCCCAGAAACCCCTCTCGCCGCCCCGGGTTGTCATTCCCACCCCGTTGGGAAGGAAACATCATCACCATTCCCGACTTGCGAAACGCGCTGGCCGATTGATCGTTGCTGCGCGGATACGGCGACCAGACGTCGCCGATCGAGTTGTGGTCGCCCCCGGTAATCCACACGATCGCCGCATGCTGCTCCCCGTCGCCCGGATCGGGTGTCACGTACGCAGCCAACTCCCCGACCGGCGACTCGTAGTGGATCAACTCGAACTCATCCTCGGGCGGCGCCTCCGGCGGCCCGGCGTCCTCGCCCTCTCTGACGAGATTCGTGACAAACCCCTCCCGCGCCTCCCTCAGCGACTTCCCCGACCCCTCAAACGGGTTCTTCAATTCATTCGAAGGCGGCGAGATCGGGATGCAGCATCCGGCGGCTGTAATAATCAGGGAACAAACCAGTGCTCGCACAATAAGGCCCTCCTGTAAGTCGCTGCTATCAGCGTTGTCAGCCTCCGTTGAACCGCGACCCGCAGGGGAGCGATCGCCTGCGAGCCGCCAACCATCGCAACGAATTATGCATTCCCTCAGGCAAGCGCAGCTTCGACGACTTTCCCGCCCACGTCCGTCAGCCGAAAATCCCGACCCTGGAACCGGTACGTCAACTGCAAATGGTCGAGTCCGAACAGATGCAAGAGCGTGGCGTGAAAATCGTTGATATGCACCGGCTCATCAACGATCCCCCAGCCGAATTCGTCCGTCGCGCCCACCACCTGTCCCCCTTTCACGCCGCCCCCCGCCATCCAGATCGTGAACGCGAACGGGTGGTGATCGCGGCCGGACGGCGTGTCGAACTCCTTCCGGTTCTCTCCCAGCGGCGTCCGACCAAACTCAGACGCCCACACCACCAGCGTCGTATCGAGTAAACCCCGCTGCTTCAGGTCGCCGAGCAGCGCGGCGATCGGCTGATCGACGATTTCGCAACCGTACTTCAATTGCGGGTCGAGTTGATCGTGATGATCCCACGACCCGTGATACAGGTTCACAAACCGCACCCCGCGTTCCACCAGCCGTCGGGCCAGCAGGCAATTGGTGGAAAACGCATGCATCGTTCCCTTGCCGCCGGCGCGCTTCGAGGCTGCGAGCTGTTCCTCCGTCTCCACCCGGCCGATGCCGTACGCCGCGAGTGTCGCTCTTGATTCGCCCGAGAGGTCAATCAACTCCGGCGCCGCCGACTGCATCCGGAAGGCCGATTCATAAGCGGCAATCCGGGCGGCGATCTCGGGGTCTCCCGTGAGCGCGAAACGCCGCTGGTTAAGCCCCCGCACCGTGTCCAACTGCAACCGCTGCATCTCCCGCGTGATCCCCTCCGGGTTGCTCAGGTTGAGAATCGGCTCCCCCTGTGAGCGAAACGGAACCCCCTGAAAGCTCGGCGGCAGAAATCCGCTCCCCCAGTTCGCCGACGCCGCCTCCGGCGGACGCCCTCCCGCAGTCAGCACGACAAACGCCGGCAGGTCGCGGGAAGGACTCCCCAGGCCGTACGTCATCCACGCCCCCAGGCTCGGCCTGCCCAGCACCGAGACACCCGTGCTCAATTGAATCTCGCCCGGCGTATGGGCGAACGTGTCGGTGTGCATTGAGCGGATCACGCACAGATCGTCGGCGCATGCAGCCAGGTGCGGCAGCAGGTCGGAGAAGTCGAGCCCCGCCTCGCCGTACTTCGCGAACCGCCGGGGGCTCCCCAGCAGTGTGGCCGTCTCTTTTTGGATAAACGCAAACCGGACGTCTTTCGTGAATGATTCGGGAAGCGGCTCCCCGTGCCGCTCCGTCAGCAACGGCTTCGGATCGAACAGGTCCGCCTGGCTGGGACCGCCGAACAGATTGATGAAGATGCAATGCCGCGCCCGCGGCGCAACATGCGGCCGACGCGGCGCAAACGGCGACTCAAACGCTGGCTTCTCGGCAGCAAAGACCCCATCCGCCTGCATGAGGTCGGCGACCGAAGCAAGTCCCAACCCCGCTGACACACTCGTCAGAAACGCACGCCTCGAATTGATATCAACCGCACTTGTCATCGCGTCGAATTCGTCGCCTCTCGCAAGTGAATTCTGCAACTCACAAACTCCCCCCCGTTTGGCCGCGACCCGCAGGGGAGCGCTCCGCTTCGCCTCACTCCCGCGTAATGAACTCATCCGTATTCATCAAAACCCGCGCCACACAGGTCCACAGGGCGATTTCCTGAATGCCGGCCTGATCGTTTACAGAATCGACTCCCGCAATTTCCGCCGCGAGTTCGGGCCCTCGATTCAGAAGCTTCTCCTGTTCCGCAATAAAACGTTTGAGTTCGTCAACTTCTTCCTCAGCCGGCAACCGGCCCAGCGTCAACAGAAACGCGCGCCGCAACCGATCCCGTTCCGAGTCGCCGTGGTCGACAAGCCGGCGGCCAACCGACCGGCAGCAGTCAAGGAATTCCGGACCATTCAGCAGCGTCAGAGCCTGAGTCGGCGTATTCGAGCGCTGGCGACGGGTGCAGAACGCATTACCGTCCGGAGCGTCAAACGTCATCAGATACGGCAACGGGATCGTACGCTGGACCACGATGTAGAGCCCGCGGCGATACTGATCCGGCCCCGGTTCCGGCTTCCACTGCGTCGACACCACGGCCCCCGCATCGGGCGGAACGGCCGGACGAAAACTCGGCCCGCCGATCCGCAGATCGATCAGATCCGCCGAGGAGAGAGCCGCGTCGCGCAGCACCTCCGCTTCGTGACGCAACCGGTTCTGCCGCGCCAACAGGCGATTATCGGGATCCCGCTCGACCAACTCGGGCCGGAGCGCCGAGGACTGCCGGTACGTCGCCGACGTCACAATCAACCGGAGCAGTTCCTTCTGGCTCCAACCGGTCGCCCGGAACTCCACCGCCAGCCAGTCGAGCAACTCAGGGTGAGTCGGCGGAGTCCCCTGCGTGCCGAAATCATTTTCCGTGCGCACCAGACCCCGCCCGAACAGATGCTGCCAGACACGGTTGACCGCCACGCGCGAAGTCAGCGGATGGTCGGCAGAAACGAGCCACCCCGCCAGATCGACGCGGCTCGGCCGGTCCCCCGGAAACTCCAGCGGCGGCAGGACGGCCGGCGTGTGCGGTTCCACGGCCGGCCCTTTGGCCAGAAAATTCCCCCGCAGATGCACGTGCGTCGCACGTGGCTCTTCAAGTTCGCTCAGCGTCTGCGCATGAACAGTTTCCGGTTCACCCGCCGCACCTTCTCCGCCGGCTTCATCTCCACCGGTCGCCTTTTCAACCGGCGCCGGCGCCGACGGAGACAGCATCACGTCAACCCCTTCCAGCGGCGCGGGAATATCAACCTCTTCGGTGCTGTTGAAGAAGGCATAGAGTCCGTAGTACTCCCGCTGCGTGATCGGATCGAACTTGTGCGAGTGGCACTCCGCACAGCCGAACGTCAGTCCCATCCACACTGCACCGGTCACGTTGACGCAATCCACGATCTTGCGGACGCGAAACTCCTCCGCATCAGCGTCCATTTCACGCGTGTGCAGATAGTTGCGATGAAACCCCGTTGCCACGCGCTGCTCGACGGTCGCCTCAGGCAGCAGATCGCCGGCGAGTTGTTCGATCGTAAACCGGTCGAACGGCATGTCCGCGTTCAATGCGTCGATCACCCAATGCCGCCAGCGCCACGCCCACGGCCGGTATCGTTCGCCGGAATAACCGTCGGTGTCGGCATACCGCGCCAGGTCGAGCCAGTGTTTCGCCCAGCGTTCACCGTAGTGGGGCGACGCCAGCAGGCGATCCACCAGCCGTTCGTAGGCGAGCGGATCGTCGTCGCTGAGAAACGCTTCAACCTCGTCCGGACTCGGCGGCAGCCCGAGCAGATCGAACGACAGTCGTCTCAACAGCGTGGCGCGATCCGCTTCCTCGGAAGGGGCAATCCCCTCCCGCCGCAGTCGCTCTCGCACAAATGCGTCGACAGGATGAACCGCAGGTTCGCCGTCGATCACAGGCATCTCCGGCCGCTCAATCGGTTGAAACGCCCAGTGATTCGACTGTTCCACCTCGGCGGCGTCCTCCGGCCATTCCGCGCCCTGCTCAATCCAGCGCCGAAACAATTCGACCTGTTCCGTCGAGAGCGGCTCTCCCTCGCCATCCGGCGGCATTGCCGCATCCGGTTCAACGCGGGCGATCCGATCGATCAGCGGACTCTCACCAGGCTCACCGGGCACGATCACGCGCCCACCGTCTCCCCCCGCCAGCGCTCTCCGCCGAACGTCCAGACGCAGTCCCCCTTCCTGACTCTCGCCCCCATGGCACGAATAACACCGCTCCGCCAGGATCGGCCGAATCTCCCGCACAAAATCAACCGGCTGCGACCCCGCCGCGCCACTCAGCCCCGCCGGCCACACCAGCAACACCGCCGCCATCGCGAGCAGTCTCGCATCCCGATATCCAACTCGTCTCTGCTTGAGGGCCAACGTCTTCATTCATCACCGTGCGAAACCGCCATCCCCTTCGCAATTTTTTTTCGACTCCGTTTCAGTCGTCACCGTCTCAACTCGGCGCTCCACCACCCCCAGCATGCCAAACCCCTCCCGCCCCCTTCAAGATCACCCCGCAAATCAATCACTATAGCGCTTTGCAAATCAGTGTTGGCGATCTGTCTCGCGGATTCTCGTCCTCGACAGTCCAAACACCGCTCGACGCGGACACATGGTAGAGCAATTTGCTCTAGCCAACCGCCACAAGCCATCCGCCACCCCTACCAATCCCCTGCCGCCCCATCCCGGTAAAACACCCGCTGCGGCAGTTCCTGTTCAAACGGGTGTTTCGCAACCTCCGCTTCATTGATCTCAATGCCCAGCCCCGGCTGCGTGTTGGGGCGGACAAGCCTTCCCTCGCGTTCGACCGTGTAACTCTCGCTCACCACGTCGTCTCGCCACGGAACGTCGGCGTGCACCGTCTCGCAGATGATGTAGCCCGGCTGCGAGAAGCCGAACTCGAGCGACGCCGCCGTGCTCACCGGCCCCTGCGGGTTGTGCGGAGCCAGCGCGATGCGGTGGGCGTCCGCCAGCGCGGCGATGCGCCGGGCGTTGGTCAGTCCGCCGCAGTGCGTGATGTCGAGCTGGCAGACTTCGCAGGCGCGGGCGGCAAACAGGTCGCGGAACTCCTCCAGTCGCGTCACGCGTTCGCCCGTCGCAACCGGCGTCGTGAGCGCCGCGTTGATCATCGCCAGACCGTCGACCGACTCCGGCCAGCACGGCTCTTCGAAAAAATAGAGGCCGTAGCGATCGAGCGCCTTGCCGAACTTCAGCCCCATCGCCGGAGACGGCCGGGCGTGACAGTCGACCATGATGTCGATCTCGTCCCCCACCGCGTCACGCATCGCGGCCACCGCCGCCTCGGCCCGGCGGACCGGTGTCAGCCCCTCAATCGGCATTGTGGGCGGCACCGCCATGCTCTTGAACGCCGTGAAACCGTCAGCGACGGCCGCCTTGGCTAACTCCCCGAATCGTTTCGCATCATCGTCCGCCGTCTCGTAAAAATCCTCCATCTTCCCCCCGCCGAGGTGGCAATACGTGCGGATCGCATCACGCACCGGACCGCCCCAGAACTGCGAACACGGCATCCCCGCCGTTTTTCCCGCAAGATCCCACAACGCAATGTCGATTCCCGAGATCGCCGTCGACCGCACCACGCCGTGCCCGTGCCAGAAGTGCTGCCGGAACATCATCTGCCACAGATGCTCGATTCGCCGCGGATCCTCGCCGACAATCAGCGGCGCAATGTCCTCCACGGCGGCGACGACGCTCCGCGTATGCCATTCGAGCGTCGCCTCGCCCCACCCATACAGCCCCGGCTGATCGGTGACGACCTTCACGAACACCCAGTTCCGCATCCGCGCGTGACAAACGTGCGTTTCAACCGCCGTAATCTTCATCGCCATCTCTCAACAAAGCCCAAAGCGCACCCCACAACGCCCACAGCACAACGCCCACGGGTTGCAACCCGTGGGCTTTCGCTATCCCACCAACTCCTCAATCGACGCACTCGACGCCTCAATCAACGTCTCCAGCGACCCCTTCGCCAGCACCGAGGCACTCTCCTGATACAACCCCTTCCCGTACGACTCGGCGTCCGGCAGATACCAGACGTGCGATCCGTTCGCCAGCGTCCCCAGCACGATCGGCGTCCCGGGAAACCGCTCCCGCAGCGCACGCTGCAACACGTTGTAGTGTTCGCCGTCATACGCCAACCACACCGCCTCCCCCATCCGCCAGGCCCTGAGCGGATACGGATAGGAATCACCCGTCGGCAGACTGCCGATCCGCGTCAGCTTGCGGGTGATCCGTTCCAGCATCGCGCGGGCTTCGCGCGCCCGCTCGCCTTCCCCGGCCGAAACTGCCTCAATCTCTTGCTTCTCCCAACGCGTCCGATCCGCCTGCAACGCGTCCGCGTCTCCCAGGTCGTCGCGATACCGAAGCGGAACAATGGACCGATGAGCGATCCAGGCCGCAGCCCGCTGCCGCTGTTCAGCACCGATCGGTTCATACTCCCACGTGCCGATCGTCGCCCCCGAGATCACCGGCCCTGCATACCGGTAGCGCGTCTCCGGCGGCGGCAGTCCTTCCAAGGCAGCCAGCGCTGCATAACCCAACTGCCGGCCGTTTCGATCCGCCACAGCCGTATCGCCCACGTAACCCTCACGCGGCCCGATGTCCCCCGAAGCTCCCTGCATGAAGAAACACGGCGCACCCTCCGACGACTCCACCACTTCGCGCAGCGCGCCCACGTAGTCCGGACTGATCAGCGTATTGTCCCAGGCGAGCGTCGTCGGATGACAGGCATAATTCACCAGTGTGGCCAGCGTCCCCTGTTCACCCGCCGAAATCCGGACCACAAGCACCGTATCGTCCGACGGCCCCTCCGGGTTGAGCCCGCACACATATTGATCGGTCTCCTCATCAAAGAAATCCCTGTTCGCCGCCAGATCGCACCGTCCCGCCGCATACTGCATCACCGCCGGCTGCAGGCTGTCGACCGACTCAGCCACGAGCGCCGCAATCGTGGTCCCCAGACGTGTCAGGTAATCCGGAATCAGATCCCCCCCCGGAAGCTCCCGCCGTTCCAACCCCATCAATCCCGCCGCGTGAGTGTGCGTAAAGAACAGAATCACATTGTCCTGATCGGCCGCCCCACTGGTCGAGGCCGCATTCAGCAACGCCCGCATTTCCGTATTCCACAGCAGGCAATGATCCACCGAGAGCATCACGATCGGCGTGCAGGCAGCGCCGTCCTCTTCGCGAGGCGCAACCGCGAGCGCCGTCGCCGTCAGCGGCCGGTGAACACCGGTCGACTGATCGTGCGTTGCCGCCCCCCACATGCGGTGGTAAATCCCCACCGGAGGCGTAATGTCCCGCCGCGCCACCCCTGCACGGACCAGACTCTGTGGAAACTCCATCACGCGCTTCAACGTCTCACCTTCACTCGTCTGAGCCCAACCACAACCCGGCGAGCCGCGCGGCGTCAGCCCGCGGATGCTTCCCGATAACACAATCCGCATCCCCCCCCCGCACAGTCTCCCCGTCTCCCGCGTCCGCGATCAAGTCACTCACTCGATCCGCCTCGCACCTCCGGCAGCGGATACTCGCTGATCGGCAGCTTCAGCCGCCGCACTTCCTTAAGCCGTCGCCAGCCGCGCGTCACAAGATCGGTTCGGCGCGCGACGTCCTCCTCGTCCAGATGCTCCTTCGCGAACGGTCCAGACGCGACCACCTCCGGGAACGCGTCGTCGCTGATGAACTGCGCCAGCGTCGGATTACAGCCAAGGTGCCTCTCCGGAGAAGCAAGCAGCGCACGCGAATCGATCTCGCCGATCACATAACGCAGATAGAGGTCGCTCCCGGTAATCGACTCAACCGGCTCGCCGCAGACCTCGCAGAGATAACCTTCGTCACACTTCGCCATAGCTGGGAATTCAGAGCGTCTTGCGCGGCAGTCGCGTTTCGTCGTCGTAGGACAGGTTTTGAACCTGTCCGGACAGGATGAAATCCTGTCCTACTTCATGAATGGCATCGGTCCGACACAATCGAAATCCGCCCAGACAACTGCAACCGATTCCGCCCAACTGTCAGTCGCCTCACAGCGATTCCTATCATACGCTGTCACGTTCCAGATTCCTCCCGAGGCACAACCGCCGATGAAAATCGAACACGTCGCGTTCAACGTCCCCGACCCGCTCGCAATGGCCCGCTGGTACGTCGAGAACCTCGGCTTCACCGTCAAGCGGCGGATCGTCGACCCGCCCTACGCCCACTTCCTCGCCGATGAGACCGGGGCCGTGATGATCGAGATCTACCACCGCACCGATGCCGCAGTGCCCGACTACGGGGACGCGCACCCGGCCACCCTCCACCTGGCGCTCGTCTCAAAAGACGTCGAACAAGACGTCGCCCGGCTGACCGCAGCCGGTGGAACACTCGACGGCCAGATCGATCACACACCCGCGGGCGACACCATGGCCTTCGTCCGCGACCCCTGGAACGTCTGCCTCCAACTCGTCCAGCGCGCCGAACCGATGGTGTGAAACCGCGATTCGCCGCAACCCATCGAGCTCCTGATCCGCACCCCGCACACACAACCGTTTATAGCGCTTTGCAAATCAGTGTTGGCGATCTGTCTCGCGGATTGTCGTCCTCGACAGTCCCAACACCGCTCGACGCGGACACATGGTCGAGCAATTTGCTCTAGCCGCGATCCGCAAGGGAGCGCTTTTCACGAAATGCCCGACACCTGACAGGGCGCTACCCCGGCAGCAGATCCTTCACCGTATCCCGCTCCTCGCGCAGTTCATCCAGTGTCGCGTTCACCTTCTGCTGCGCGAACTCGTTGTGCTCGATGCCTTGCACGATCTGCCAGTTCGAGCCGTCGCTCGTCAGCGGATAACCGAAGATCAGCCCCTCATCGACGCCGTAGCTGCCATCGCTGCAGACCGCGGCGCTGAAGCAGTCTCCCGCGTCCGTCGGCGAAGAGATCGCCTTCACGCTGTCGATCACCGCATTCGCGGCCGACGCAGCGCTCGAAGCGCCGCGCGCCTCGATCACCGCCGCGCCCCGCTTCTGCACAGTCGTGATGAAGTCACCCTGCAGCCAGCCCTCGTCGCCGATCACCTCCGGGGCGGGCTTCCCGCCGATTGTCGCGTGATAGAAATCCGGGAACTGCGTCGCCGAGTGGTTCCCCCAGATCGCCATGCTTTTCACTGCGGAAACCGGCTGGCCCGACTTTTGCGCAAGCTGCGTGCTGGCCCGGTTCTGATCGAGCATCGTCATCGCGAACCAGCGGTCGCGCGGAATGTCGGGCGCGTTGTGCATCGCGATCAGGCAGTTCGTGTTGCACGGGTTGCCCACCACGAGCGTCCGCACGTCTTTGGCCGCCGCCGCCTGAATCGCCTTCCCCGCCCCGGTGAAAATCGGACCGTTCACGCGAATCAGATCGCCCCGCTCCATCCCCTTGCCTCGCGGAATACTGCCCACCAGCAGCACCCAGTTGCACCCGGCGAAGGCGTCTTCCAGGTGATCGCTGTCGAACTTGCCCACGCCGGCCAGCGTCGAGAACGCACAGTCGTCCAGTTCCATCTGCACCCCGTCCAGCGACTTGACCACCGGCGGAATCTCGATCAGGTGCAGAATCACCGGCTGCTCCGGCCCGAACACCTCCCCGCTCGCCAGCCGGAACGCCAGCGCATACCCGATATTCCCCGCCGCCCCCGTCACCGCCACTCGAATCGGTTCCGCCATTGCGCACTCTCCTTGAAGTTTGCCGTCTCGTAAGCGCCCGCCCTTGTATCGCGCGCTCTCTTCTCAGGCAACGGTGAGCGCGTCGAATCACGCTCTTCCACAGTCGCACACGCAACTTCGAGGTTCCCAGCCAGACACCAGCCGGGCCTCTTCCAAGACCTCACTCGATCCCAACGACGCTCGCGCCGCCGTCACGGCAAGAGGTCGGCAACAGGTATCTCGCCGAGAAACGCCCCGCCGACTTCGACTGGAACGGCTGAATCCGCCGTGTACGACGTGCGGCTGCCGTACTCCGACGTCTCCGGAGATGGAGCGGACAATACCTCAATCCGGTTCTCCACCAGATTGACGATCCAATACACCGGGACAGCCGCCCGAGCGTACATCCCCGCCTTGTGCTCGTCCCGGGTGAGCGACGTATCGGCCGCCTCGACCAGCATCGCGATCTCATCACCCGTTGGATGGTGATCCGTATATCGGCGGACCGGACCCTTCACGACCGCCAGGTCCGGCTCAGGCTCGCTGTCATGCGTGCTGATCGATGATTGAACGCGGATCGTCCATCCCTCCGGCAGGAGCGCTGACACGGCTTCGTGCACAAGCTGAACACAGACGTCGTGCGGAGGGTTATGCGTCATCTTGGGAACGATCCATCCCTCAAGCAACTCCACCCGGTCGTTCTCACTCAGCAGGCCCGACTCGCAGAGTTGCCGATACTCCCTCACGCTGAACCGACGCACCGGAAACGGCGGAATGCCGGGTGTCTCATCGATCAGGGAAGCGGTTGCCATCGGTCTTCGAATCGAGAACGCATGCGGTTCGTCGTTCATCTTGTCATATCTTCAGTATCCTGAAGAGGCCTGACAACGTCAAATTGCACAGCCCCGTCTGCAATCCGAAGCGATCACGACTCGCCAACCAGGATCCATCCAGACTTCACCCGATGTTGCCGGCGCCACTCGCCGCCCCCATTGCCGACCACTCACACTTCCACCAGCCGGGAAGCCCGATCGCCAGTTTTGAGAAAACCGCCGCCACCAGAATTTGCCAGCTTTGACACCCCTCCGAAGCAGCACTACACTGGCCGCGACTTCCACGGCCCTCCCGGCGGCGCCGATCGATCGAATCTGTTCGCTCGCTGTCACTTTCGCCGTTTTTGAGTGGGCAACAGGCTGTCATTGAGGATCGGACGTCGTGCCTCCTCTCCGCCCCGACCGGCGTTCCTCGATCGCCGTCGGGATGATGTGGGCGGCGAGAATTACCTCCCTGTCAATGGAGATGGTCGTGCCCGCTCTGGCAGGCTTGTGGGCCGACCGGCAGTGGGGAACAACCCCCTGGCTGACCATCGCCGGAATGGGACTCGGTTTGGTGTCAGCGGGATATCACTTCGCTTACCTGATCAAAGTGATCTCCCGCGAAGCCGCCTCGGACGACAAACAACGGCCAGGTTCCCGAAAGTAGTACATTGGATTCACCCCTCCGACAAAGCGCCTGGCTGGCCGCAACACTGGGAGCAACTCTGTTGGTCCTCCTGCTGCCGGCGTATGCGCTGTATCGGACGGCCGGTGTAATTTCCGCTTTGTCAGCAGTCGGCGCCTGTCTGGCAGCGGGACTCTCGGCGATCGCAGTGCTCTGGCGCACCTCACGGCAGAAACAGGCGGTCTTCGGCCTGCTCCTCGCCATGAGCCTTCGCATCTCGCTCGTCCTCGCCTCGGCCCTGGCGGTCTGCATCCTGTTTCCCGCCATCCGCGAGTCCGGCTTCCTGTGGTGGCTCAGCGCCGCCTATTTCGTTTCATTGTTCGCGGAGACGCGCATGCTCCTCGCCGCAAACGATTCCTTCGTGCCGCCTCCCCGGGCCGCCACGCTTCAACAGCACTTGTAATCCAAAAACCGTAATCCAATAACCGCCACCGCCACGACGGCGTACTGAGCAATGCTGGCCAGCGGCACTTTTCACCACGTCTACGACTTCGCCTACTTCGAGCTGCCGTTCGGAATCGAACTGCCGCTGCCGAACCTCTTTGGAATGCAGATCACCAAATTCATGGTGCTGCAACTCGTCGTGTTCCTCATCACCCTGTTCATCTTCCGGGGCCTCTCCCAGAGAATCGCCGGCGGCAAGACCGCCTCCGGGTGGTGGTGGAACTTCTGGGAAATGCTCGCCCTCTATATCCGCGACGAAGTCGTTCGCCCCATCATCGGCGATCCCCACCATCACGATCACACGCACGAAGAACACAACCCGCTCCCGCACGGCGAGCATCAGCACCCCTTCAAAGAAGCCGAGCACATCGAGGCCGAGGGACGCTCCTCCCACAATGTGCACGGAGGCCACCCGGCTGACAAATACCTGCCGTTCGTCTGGTCCTGCTTCTTCTATATCCTCATCGCAAACCTGCTCGGAGCCGTCCCCTGGATGGGGTCCGTCACCGGCGACCTGAACGTCACCGCAGCTCTCGCACTCACGGCCTTGGCCGCCACCTACATTTACGGCGCCCAGGTTCACGGGTTCGTCGGTTTCTGGCCGGCCCTTGTCCCGTCAATCGACGCCCCGGGACTGCTCAAACCGATCCTCGTCGGTATGCTCTTCGCCATCGAAGTGCTCGGCTTCTTTATCAAGCATGCCGTCCTCTGCGTGCGACTTTTTGCCAACATCATGGGCGGCCATACCGTGCTCGGCGTATTGCTCGGCTTCCTTGCCATGACCGCCCATCTCGGCGTCTGGTGGATTGTCGCTCCCGGCAGTATCGCCGGCCAGGTCGGCGTCGGCCTGCTCGAATTGCTCGTCGCCTTTATTCAGGCCTACGTCTTCGCCTTCCTGGCGACGATCTTTATCGGAATGTCGCTCCACGAACACTGAACCAGAAACACAGCGGCATTCGAGTGCCGCTCCAGAAAACACAGCGGCATTCGAGTGCCGCCCCCATAATCGAAGCGGCATTCGAGTGCCGCCCCGCAAACAGAGCGGCATGTGCGTGCCGCGATCATAAACATCTGCCCTACTCAATCTTGGCTGCTGAAAAACGAACAGGAGACCCAGTCGTGAATCGCATTGTTCAGCTTGGTTGTCTGGTGGTCGCTGCACTCCTCGCCATGGCCGTTCCCGCAATGGCCCAGGAAGGTGGCAGCGCCATCGAATTCTCCCCCTCATTCGGCGCGGGCATTATCCTCCTCGGCGCCGGATTCGGAATCGCCAAAATCGGCGCCGCCGCCGTCGAGAGCATGGCCCGCCAGCCGGAAGCGGCCGGAGACATCCGCGGCGGCATGATCCTCGCAGCCGCCCTCATCGAAGGCGCCACGTTCTTCGCACTCATCGTCTGCATCATCGCACTCTTCGTCTAAAGGGTCGGTCCGCCGAACCGCTCGGTTCGCTGCGGATGCGCGGCCGTTTCGAGGACCGTCATGCGCTGGTTGTTGAACGCCGGATTCCTGTGCCTCATCGCTCTCACGGCGGGAGAATCATCTCTCGCCCACGAGGCGGATGACGCTGCGCATTCGCATGACAATGCGGCGACCGACGACGACGGTGCGCATGACGACCACGATGCCGCCGCAAACGGCGATATTGACGAACACCACGGCGACGCCCACGCGGCGACCGTCTACGACGGCGATCACGACGGGGTGGAAGAAGACTACGACCGCCCGCCCCTCACCGAGTTGACAGCCGTTCGTTTTCTCTTCGCTTTGGGAATGTTCGTGCTGTTTGTGTTCATCATGCGCGCCGTGGCGTGGAAGCCGTTAATCGCCGCGCTCGACACCCGGGAAGCCCGCGTGAACGAGGCTCATGCCTTCGTGAAAGACGCGGGAGAACAGGTCAAAATCCTGATCGCCCAGCACGAAGAACGGATCGCCGAAACGCAGGAGCAGGTCAAGTCGATCGTCGCCGCAGCACGGAAGGAAGCGGAGCAGGCCAAGAGCGAAATCATCGCCCAGGCGGCCGAAGAAGCGCAGTCGCTCCAGGATCGTTCGATCGCCGAGATCGAACAGGCCAAGCAGCAGGCGCTCGGCCAGATCGAGGGCCAGGTCGATCGATACGCCGATCTCGCCACCCAGCAGGTTGTCGGACACCGCCTCGGCGGATAACCATTGCACTCTGATCCATGAACCCCCAACGATCCTTGATCTCGCGGATTCGCAGCATCCTGACCGCACTCTTCGCGGTCTTTGGTGCAGTCGGCGTCGCGGCCGCCGCAGACAACGCGCACGGGCCGTATTCAACGAAGGGTGACCTCGCCCTCTGGGCCCTGCCGACCTTCCTGCTGTTCCTCTTTGCCGTCTACAAACTCGGCTGGGAGTCGTTCACCCGCGGAATGCAGGAGCGCGAAGAAACGCAGAACAGGCTGATCGGCGAGGCCGAGGCCGCGCGAAGCGAAGCCGAGGAACTCCTTCGTGACCATCGCGGACGAATGGAAGCCGTCGACGAGGAAATCCGCGAACTCATCGCAGAAGCCCATCGAGACGCAGAACATACAAGACAGGACATCGTACAATCTGCCAGAAGCGAAGCGGAGACGATCAAGCGCCGCGCCCTGCGGGAAATCGAGCGCGTCCGCGACCAGTCGCTCGATGAGATCTTCTTGACGCTCAACAACCGGGTCATCAGCGCGACCGAAGATCGCATCCGAGGTCGCCTCACCCCCACCGACCACCAACAACTCATCAACCAGGCCCTCGGCGAATTCGCCGGCAGCACGCTGTAGGCGACCTCATCAAGGTCGCACGAGCGACAAACAACCCGATTCCAATGCCCGAAGAGAAACTGCCATCCCGACCGGCGCACGTGCTGGAAGACCCCAGCGCCAAAGCCGTCGCGCGCGTCTACACGCAGGCGTTCCTCAACGCGGCCGCGTCCGTCGGTGTCGAGTCGGCGCTCGAGGAATTGACGTCCTTTGTCGACGACGTCCTCACCCCCCATCCCGATTTCGCCCGCCTCTTGACCAGCGAAGTCACCGGACGCGACGAAAAACTCCAGTTCATCGACCGCGTCGTCGCGCCCCACGGGTCAGAATTCTTCACGAACTTCCTCCGCGTCCTCGCCCGGCACGAACGGCTCGAACTCCTGCCGCTCATCCTCAGCGAGGCCTGGCTGGAGTACGAAAGCCGGGCCGGCAAGCGTCGCGTCACAATCCGCTCCGCCGTCTCGCTCAGCGAATCACAGTTATCGGAAATTCAATCCCGGCTCGACGCGGCCCTCCCCTTCGAGCCGATTCTCATCCCGGAAGTCGACGAATCGCTTCTCGGCGGCCTCGTCATCCAGGTCGGCGACACTGTTCACGACGGGTCGCTCAAGACGCGAATCAAAAACCTCAGACACCGCTTGAAAGAGAAATACGTCCATGAAATTCAAAGCGGACGAGATCGCTTCAGTCATCCAGAAGGAAATTGAAGACTTCAAAGGTCAGATTGAGACCGCTGAAGTCGGACGCGTCGTCGAAGTCGGCGACGGCATCGCGCGCGTTGTAGGGCTCTCATCCGCCATGGCCGGCGAGATGGTGCAGTTCTCCAGCGGCTCGATGGGAATGTGCTTCAACCTCGAAGAAAACTCCGTCGGCGTCATCATCCTCGGCGATTACCTCCAGATCCAGGAGGGAGACGAGGTCAAGACGACCGGCGAACTCCTCTCCGTCCCCGTCGGCGACGCCATGATCGGACGCGTCGTCGATCCGCTCGGCAACCCGCTCGACGGCAAAGGCCCCATCGTCACCAGCGAACGCCGCCCCCTCGAAACCGTCGCTCCCGGCGTCGCCGGCAGGCAGCCCGTCAAGCAACCATTGCAGACCGGCATCAAGGCCGTCGACGCGATGACCCCCATCGGCCGCGGCCAGCGCGAACTCATCATCGGAGACCGCAAAACCGGCAAAACGGCCATCGCCCTCGACACCATCATCAACCAGAAGGGCGGCGATGTCATCTGCATCTACGTCGGCTGCGGGCAGCGCAACGCCAACATCGCCGCCGTTGTCGAAGCCCTTCGCGAAAACGGGGCAATGGACTACTCCATCGTCGTGGCCGCCAGCGCCTCCGACCCGGCCCCGCTGCAATACATCGCCCCCTACGCCGGCGCGTCGATGGCCGAATACTTCATGTACCAGGGCAAGCACACCCTCTGCGTCTACGACGACCTCACCAAACAGGCCCAGGCCTACCGGCAGCTTTCCCTGCTGATGCGCCGGCCGCCCGGCCGCGAGGCCTATCCCGGCGACGTCTTCTACTGCCACTCCCGACTGCTGGAACGGGCCGCAAAGCTCAGCGACGAACACGGCGGCGGATCCATGACCGCCCTCCCCATCATCGAGACCCTCGAAGGCGAAGTCTCGGCCTACATCCCCACCAACGTGATTTCCATCACCGACGGACAGATCTACCTCGAGCCTGACCTCTTCTTCGCCGGTGTCCGCCCGGCCGTCAACGTCGGCATCTCGGTCTCCCGCGTCGGCGGCAACGCCCAGACCAAGGCCATGAAGAAAGTCGCCGGATCGCTCCGTCTCGACCTGGCCGCTTTCCGCGAACTGGAGGCGTTCGCCCAACTCGGCACCGAACTCGACAAGGCGACCCAGCAGCAGCTCGATCGCGGTTACCGTATGGTCGAACTGCTCAAGCAGCCGCAATATCAGCCCATGCACGTCGCCGACCAGGTCATCTCGATCTACGCCGGCACCAAAGGCTACTTCGACCAGGTCCCCCGTCCCCGGGTGGCCGAGGCGGAAGCAGAGTTGCTGCAGTTCATCCGCGACGAGAAATCTGAAGTCCGCGACGCAATCGTGGAAACCGGCCAGCTCAGCGAAGAGACCGAGGCACAATTGAAAGCCGCCCTCGACGAATTCAAACAACGCTGGGCCGCCACCAGCGCCGCAGCACAAGAAGAACAAGTCGCCGAAGCCACCGCCTAGATTATTAACGCGAAGACGCAGAGGAGCGCAAAGACAACAAGTGGAACAGCAAGAATCCTGGCCGATCACTCCCGATCTCTATAGCAGAGCAAGCTGATGGGAGATTCAGAGGATCACAAACTCCTAGTGGTCCGTCAGTTGAAGGTTTTCGGATAGAGCGGTTCGCCCGGAAGCACGAATCCCGCAGGGTTTCGTGCGGACTTGCAGTTCGGCCAACCCGAAAATAAGGCCCTGACAGGGCACTAGTCAGATGATGAATCGGTTGACGCACAAATCTGCTCCCTGAAAGTCCTTTGCGACTCTCAGCGCCTTTGCGTTGAAAAAGACCCAAAAAAATGGCCAACGCCAGAGCACTAGTCAAACGCCGCAAGGCGGTCCGCAACATCCGCAAGATTACGCGGACGATGGAATTGATCGCCACCGCGCGATTCAAGAAGGCCATGGACCGCGCCACCGAAGCGGCCGCCTACACCAGAAAGATCAACGAAATCGTCGCCGACCTCTCGCAGGCCGACCTGGCCTTCGCCCACCCGCTCCTCCAGAAACCGGCCGAGGAGACCCACGTCGCCGTGCTCGTCCTCACCTCCAATCGCGGGCTCTGCGGCGGATACAACGGTGCCATCCTCCGCCAGGCCGGCGGCCGGCTGCGGGAACTCGACAAATCCGGCAAGGACGTCACCCTCGAAGTCTCCGGCAAGCGCGGACTCGCCTACTTCAAATACGAGGGAATCCCGGTCGACCGCTCCTACACCCAATTCGAAGACAAACCCGCCTTCGATGAAGTCAACGAGATCGCCAGCCGCTTCGTCAGCGAATTCATCGCCGGCCGCCTGCATCGCCTCGACGTCGTCTACCAGAAGTTCGAGTCCGCCGCGCGGCAGGCGCCGGCGGTCGAGACTCTGCTCCCCATCGGCGACCTCGCATCAGGCGGAGAAAGCGGTGCAAACGGCCGGGAAGTGGATTACGAGTTCCTGCCCAGCGCGCAGGAGATTCTCGACGAGATCGTCCCGGCCGCGTTCAAAGCCCGCTTTTTCAAATGTTTTCTCGACGCGGCCGTCGGCGAACAGATCGCCCGCCGCGTCGCCATGAAAGCCGCCACCGAAAACGCCGACGAGATGATCCGCTCCATCTCCCAGCAATACAACCGCGCCCGACAGACCCAGATCACCAGCGAACTCGCCGAAATCATCGGAGGCGCCGCAGCGCTGGAATAGGCGCCCGCCTGCCACTGTTCCTTTGCGGCCATTGTGGAGACCCGGCACGATGACATCGTCTCGCAAGGCGGACTGGTACGCGGTCACCGAACGAATCGCTGCGGCAATCGCAAACAACAACGGCCGAGCTGTTACAATCTCAATAGATCAGATTCATGCGTGGAGCGGCGCACGGTCGGAGAGAAAAGACTTGAGGCTGCCGGCATTCTGGAAGGCGGAACAAGCCGGCTATTTCGCGAATCAGAAGTTTCTGCGCGCGGGACTTCGAGTCGAATGTTTTTACCCCGAAGTTGCTCCCGTTGCACAGATTACCGTCGGCAAACTTCCGGCGACATTCCGAAGCGAGCAAGGGACGACAATGATTCAACATGTCCGCGCGATCTACGAAAAGGGGGTGCTGCGCCCGCTCGAAGCGCTGCAGTTGGAAGAAAACGCCGAGGTTCAGGTGACCGTCGAGTCACCCTCGCAATGTCAGGATAAACCGACCAGCGAGGATCCCTTCGACGCGATTCGATTCGACGGACCGCTCGACCTCGCCGAGAAGTTTGACGATTACCGATTCGGACGAGTCGCCCCGTGAGTCAGGTCTTTCTGGATACGTCCGGTCTCGTCGCGGTCGCCAATCGAAAGGACCGCTGGCATGCCCGTGCGGAGCAGACTTGGAAGGAATTCCTCGAACACGGTCGCCAACTCGTCACAACCAATGTCGTCTTGATCGAATTGGGCGACGGCCTCTCCCGACTGAAGCAACGACCCGTCGCGCTGAGAATTCGCGAAATGCTGATGACAACGGCGTCCATCATACAGCTATCATCGGCGACCGAAGAGGCCGCTTGGAATCTGTTCGCCGAGCGACACGACAAGGAATGGGGACTCACAGACTGCATCAGCATGACGGTCATGTCCGAAATGAAGATCACTCAAGCGTTCACACTGGATCATCACTTTCAACAGGCGGGGTTTCAGATTCTGCCGGATGGTGATCACTGAAAAAGCGAGCTAGAAAATCCATGGCCACCACCACTGCGACCAACATCGGACGAATCACCCAAGTCATCGGCTCCACCTTCGACGCCGAATTCGACGAGGCCGACCTCCCCGACATCTACAACGCCGTCACCGTCAACCAGGAAATCAAAGGCGTCCAGCTCAAGGTTACCGGTGAGGTCCAGCAGCACCTCGGCGGTGGACGCGTCCGCTGCGTCGCCCTCGGCTCCACCGACGGCATGGTCCGCGGCATGGACGTCGTCGACACCGGCGCCCCCGTCAAGGTTCCCGTCGGCAAAGAAACGCTCGGCCGCGTCTTCAACCTGCTCGGCGAACCCATCGACGGACGCGGACCCGTCGAAGCGAACGAACACTGGCCCATCCACCGTGATCCGCCGAAACTCGCCGACCTCTCCTCCAAAACCGAAGTCTTCGAGACCGGCATCAAGGTCGTCGACCTGCTCACCCCCTTCGTCCGCGGCGGCAAGGCGGGACTCTTCGGCGGGGCCGGCCTCGGCAAAACCGTCATTCTCACCGAACTCATCGCCCGTATCGCGCGTGAGCACGGCGGCTACTCGGTCTTCGCCGGCGTCGGTGAACGAACCCGCGAAGGAAACGACCTCTGGCTCGAAATGCAGGAGACCCAGATCGGCGACACCGGCCGCTCCGTCATCGAACAGACCTGCATGGTCTTCGGCCAGATGAATGAACCCCCCGGCGCCCGGCTCCGCGTCGCACTCTCCGGGCTCACCATGGCCGAATGGTTCCGCGACGCCACCGGAGCCGACACTCTGCTCTTCATCGACAACATCTTCCGCTTCTCCCAGGCCGGCTCCGAAGTGTCCGCACTCCTCGGCCGCATGCCCAGCGCCGTCGGATACCAACCCACGCTCGGCACCGAACTCGGCCAACTCCAGGAGCGGATCACATCGACCAACAAGGGCGCCATCACCTCCGTGCAGGCGGTCTACGTCCCGGCCGACGACCCCACCGACCCCGCCCCGGCCACCGCCTTCAGCCACCTCGACGCCTTCATCTACCTCGAACGAAAGATCGCTGAAAAAGGCATCTACCCCGCCATCGATCCGCTCGCCTCTTCCAGCCGCGTACTCGATCCGCAGGTCGTCGGCGAGCGGCACTACGACGTCGCACGTCGCGTGCAGCAGATCCTCCAGCGCTACCGCGAACTCCAGGACATCATCGCCATTCTCGGCGTCGAGGAATTGAGCGAAGAGGACAAGAACGTCGTCAACCGCGCCCGCCGCATCGAGCGGTTCCTCTCGCAGCCCTTCTTCGTCGCCGAGGCGTTCACCGGCAAGCCCGGCAGTTTCACCTCCCTCGAAGAGACCATCCGCAGCTTTGAAGAACTCTGCGACGGCAAGTGGGACCACCTCCCCGAGTCCGCCTTCATGTACGTCGGCGGCATCGACGAAGCAGATGCCCAGGCCAAAAAGATGGCGGAAAGCTAGGTCGATCGCCTATGCTACTCAAAGCCCACGGGGCCGCGTCCCGTGGGTCACGAGAAACAGTGTCACGCATTCCTCGATCTGATTCGCTCTCGCCGCGACCCGCAGGGGAGCGCTCCACATACACGAACGCAAAATTGCGATGGCGACGGTACTGGAAACAACCGAGCGACCCGATTCCTTCGTCATGCCTCCCTGGCCGGTGCACCGGTTCACGTTGGCCGAGTACCAGAATCTGCGCGACGCCGGCGCGTTCGTGGATCACCGAGTGGAACTCCTCGAAGGCTGGATCGTTCCGAAAGTGACGCAGAATCCTCCCCACGCCTGGACCGTCACACATGTTGGTCGTGTTCTCACGCCGTCGCTCAGCGACGATTGGCTCATGCGCGTTCAATGCGCCATCAACACTCAGGACAGTGAACCGGAGCCGGGTATTGCGATCGTTCGCACGCCGGAAGACCGGTACTTGAACTCGCATCCTCGCGGCGAGGACATCGGGCTGCTGATCGAAGTCGCCGACACATCAACGAGCAAAGACGTCCGCAAGGCAGCCATCTACGCCGCGGAGGGGATTCCGGCCTACTGGATCGTCAACCTCATCGATCGCTGCATCGAGGTGCACACCCGTCCCGACTCTGCGGGCCACCAATACCAGGACGAGCAGGTGTTTTCCTCCGGTGAGGTTGTGCCCCTGGGGCTCGACGGTCGGGAAATCGCCCGCATCCCGGTCGACGACCTCCTGCCCCCTCGCGACGACCGACCATCCTCACACCACGCCCAAATCAATCCCAGCCATTAGCCATCCGCCATCGACCATCAGCCATGAGCCATCGATGATCGCCGCCACCAACCTGAGACTCGTCCTTGTGACGCCCGAAACCACCGTCATCGACCGCACGGTGCGGTCGATCGTCGTGCCCCTCTTCGACGGTCAGATGGGCCTCCTTCCCGGTCGGGCGCCTGTCGTCGGCCGACTCGGCACCGGCGAACTCCGTTTCGACGGAGAAGGGTCGCAACAGAGCTACTTCATTGACGGCGGATTCCTGCAGGTCAAAGGCTCCGTCGTGTCAGTGCTCACGCATCACGCCCGCCCTGCAGACCAGATCGATCTGGCCGCCGCAGAGTCGGAACTGGAACAGGCCGCATCCCAGATCCCCACCACCGACGAAGCCCTGCTGAAGAAACAGCACGCGCAGGATCGGGCTCGCAAGATGATCGCCCTCCGCCGCCGCTCGTCCTGAACGCCCCCCGCATGACGACGCTCGTCAGCCCTGCCGTTTATAGCGTTTTGCAGTTCGGTATGTGGCCCGGAGAACGATCCGTTCTTGATTCGCGCATGCATCACCGAAAATGAGCTGAGGGCTGAGAGTCCAGAGACTTAACCAACGACGCGTCAACGATTCAGGCCCCTTGGCCCTTGGCTCTCGACTCTCGACCCGCTACTTCGCCGGAGAGACGAACTTCAGCCAACCGACCCCCTCAGCACAAATACAGTTCTGCAAAGCGCCATAGCCGCGACCCGCAGCGGAGCGCTTCTCGTCGACCTCGCATTTCCCGGCGCTCTGCAGGCCCGATTTCCGTAGGCCCGCCGGACAATCCGCACACTTTCTCCCATCTCCCCAGTGTCCCGGCGTTCGCCCGATTCGCGCCCGGCAGATTTCGCCGATCGGACCAATCCGATTGGTCCGTCCCGTTCTCACCAACCCGAAGTGAAGCCCCGCCCCCTTTCCGTGATGGCTTCCCCCGCTGCTGGACGAAGTAATGGGTGGACGAATCGGTCACCCTCCTGTCTCCAATTCTCAGTCTTCGCAACCGTCTCCGCGAAACCCGATCGCCCGGCCAGAAACAAGGACTGCTTCTCTTTATGCTGCAAACCGAAACACCCTCTCGGCACGCGGGCTCTTCCTCATCGAAAGCAGACAACAACTCTCTCAACACCATGTGGCTCGAAGTTCGACGCGGAAAGACAAACTCCCCCCGGCGGCCGGTCCGCTCAAACCGCTTCCTCATCGGTGCCGGCAGCAACTGCCAGTTGCAACTCGGCGGCGACGAAATCCCGATTTTGCACAGCGTGCTCCTCGTTGAAGAACAGGGCGCGCACATCGACTCCCTCGTCGAGCACCCCACCCTGCTCGTCAACGGCGCGCCGCGCCGCACCGCCGATCTCCAGAACGGCGACATCTTCACCATCGGACGTTTCGAGTTCGCCGTCCACGTCCCCCAACCCACCGAGTCGGACTCGCTCGAGAACCTCCAGGCGGACGTCGAAGCCGACGCCGACCCCGAAGCCGATCTTGATGAGGTCGGCAAACTCACCGCCGCCGAACTGGTCGAGCGCATCGAGCAGGAGCAGTCGCTGGTCAACGAATACCAGGATGCACGATATGCCGGCGCGCGCGCCCTGCTGCAGGCCGCCTCTCTCAAGACCGCCGCGCTCCGCGAAGCCTCCGGCGACATGAGTCCCGAACGGCTGCTCGCCGAACTCCGCCAACTCTCCGTCGAACTCGACCGCCGCGCCGTTCAACTCGCCCAGCGCGAAGCCGCCTGCGAAGAACGGGCCGCTCACCTGCTCCGCATGCACGACCGCATGGCCGCCAGTGTCGAGACGCTCGCCGGACGTGTCGACGCGCATGAGGTCGACCCGGCCTTTCAGCGCCAGGCCTCCTGACGCCCGCCCGCCGGTTTTCCGCAATCAGATTTCCAACCGCCTCGCCCTCTCATCGGCGAGGCGTTTTCTTTCGGATGCGATGAATCCGCGCACCGCGTAGAATTGCGCTTCCAATCAGCCCTTGGGAGTGGAAGACCAGGGGCGGCATCGTGAGACCGCGCGCTGTAGGGGAGGCGTCTGATGATCGTCGGCGTACCGCGTGAGACAAAACCGGACGAGTACCGCGTCGGCATGCTGCCCGTCGGCGTCGAAGAACTGACCCAGGCCGGCCATCGAGTGCTTGTCGAACACAGCGCCGGCATGGGCAGCGGCATTCCCGACGAACAATACGCCATCCACGGCGCCGAGATCGTCGCAACCCCCGATGCAATCTGGCAGCAGGCCGAACTCGTCGTCAAAGTCAAGGAGCCGCTCGAACCCGAGTGGCCCCTGATGCGCGCCGGCCAGATGGTCTTCACCTATTTCCACTTCGCCGCCGACGAGCAACTGACGCGCCAAGTGCTCCAGACCGGAATAACAGCCCTCGCCTACGAAACGCTCCGCGGTCAAAAGGGCGACCTCCCCTGCCTCACCCCCATGAGCGAAGTCGCCGGACGCATGAGCATTCAGGAAGGCGCCAAGTTTCTGGAGCGCCCGCAGGAAGGTCGCGGCATCCTCCTCGGCGGCGTCCCCGGCGTCCCCCCCGCTCACATCCTCGTTCTCGGCGGGGGAATCGTCGGCAAGAACGCCGCCCGCATCGCCGCCGGCTTCCAGGCCGACGTCGTCATCGTCGACATCAACGTCGACCGGCTCCGCCACCTCGAAGACATCATGCCGGCCAACGTCAACACCCTCTTCTCCGACCGCCACAACATCCGCGAACAACTCGCGCTGGCCGACCTGGTGATCGGCGCCGTTTTGATTCCCGGCGCCCGCGCTCCGCGGCTGGTGAGCGAAGCGGACTTGGCCGCCATGAAACCCGGCGCCGTCATTGTCGACGTCTCGATCGACCAGGGCGGAACGTTCGAAACCAGCCGACCCACCACACACGCCCAGCCCACCTACATCGTCGACGACGTCGTCCACTACTGTGTCACCAACATGCCCGGCGCCGTCGGCCGCACCAGCACCTACGCGCTCTGTAACGTCACGTTTCCCTATGCGTTCCGGCTGGCGAACCAGGGCCTGCAAGCCGCCTGCCAGTCCGACCCCGGCCTCGCCGCCGCCGTCAACATGCACGCCGGCCGCGTCACCAACCAGGCAGTCGCCGAAACATTCGCAATCGACTTCCAGAAGTTCGGCTGAGATTTCGCGAAGACGGAAGCCGGGAAGATCTCACACGAGCAGCGGCGAATCGATCGCCGAGAACAAAGCGACATGGCACTCCTTGCTTGCGGAGTCGTAGAATCAATATTGGTGATGTGAGCACCCTGGACCATGCAAACGAAAACGATGGGCCGCATCCGACAGGAAATCGAAATCGACGGGCGGCGCTGCTGGACGCTGTTCGACTTCGGAGCGCGACAGTCGTACATTCGGCAACAGGCGGCCGACGATCTGGAACTGACCGAACTCCGGCAGTCCCGACGGGCGATGCTCGGGGGCAGCTCTCACGAAATCCGACACGCCTGTCTGATCCAGGCGGAAGTCGAGGGCCGTCCACTCGAATTCCAGGCCGCCGTCATCGACGAAATCGGACAGGACGAAGACGGACGCGAAATCGACATCCTGTTCGGCGCACTCGCCATGCAGCTCTGGGGAATCGGCCTCGACCCGCAGAACGAACGGCTCGACTTCTCGCATTACTCGCGCGATTTCCTCGAATTCTGATCCTTACCCGGTGACTTGCACTCGTCCCATTCTGCCGCGACCCGCATGCACAACCGTTTAGCCGCGACCCGCAGGGGAGCGCTCCTCTTCTCTTTGCAATCCAACTTGGCGTCTTTGCGACTTTGCGTGAAACAACCTCCGGACAACACCCATGACCGCACGCATCGGCATCCTCACCGTCTCCGACCGAGCCAGCCGCGGAGAATACGAAGACCGCGGCGGACCCGCCATCCACGAATACTTCGCCGACGTCCTCACTTCCGCCTGGGAACCGGTCCCCCGCGTCATCCCCGACGATCAGGCCGGCATCGAAGCCGCCCTGATCGAACTCTGCGACCAGGAGCACTGTTGCCTCGTGGTAACAACCGGCGGCACCGGCCCCGCCCCGCGCGACGTAACCCCCGAAGCCACCGCAGCCGTCAGCCAAAAACTCATGCCCGGCTTCGGCGAACTCATGCGCAAAGTCTCACTGGAGAAAGTCCCCACCGCCATCCTCTCCCGCCAGACCGCCGGCATCCGCGGCTCTTCGCTCATCATCAATCTCCCCGGCCAACCCAAAGCCATCCACGAATGCCTCGACGCCGTCATGCCCGCCGTCCCCTACTGCATCGACCTCATCGAAGGCCCCTACCTCGAAACCAACCAGCAACGTATCATCGCCTTCCGCCCGAAGAAGAAATGAGGCAAGTCTTCCCCCTCCCCTCAAGCGGCATCGCCCGACACCGCGACCGTCAACATCGGTGTGCCCCCTCGCAGCGCCGCAATGAACCTCTCCCAGGTGCGATCCGGCCAGGAGAGCCAGGCGATCGTTCCGAGTACGACAGTCGTCAGCAACACGATTCTCGGGAAGAAGTACCGGATCGCATCTCGAGTCCTTTGGAGTCTCGTGGCCGTCATCGTCGTCACCGGATTCGATGATCAATCACCTTGCCCGACGGTCGCGCTTGCGTCTCTCACGGTCGCGTATGCGGCCATGCTTCGCGACGGCTACCTGAGCGTACCCGTCATGTCGTACAGTTTCCCGGCGACCGGGGCGATCGGACACCCGTGCACGAACATCAGACCTGCTGATTCGAATAGCTGCAGGCGGTCTGGATCGGCAAGATACACGCAGATTAGATCGCCCGGATCGCCTGAGCGGACGCCGACAAGGTCGTAATCGATCTCACTCCTGTGAAACTCCGCCGTTGCCTTGAGTTTCAGCGCGCCCTCTTGTTCCGGGTCTGCGTCAAGCGTCACCCAGTGATACGATCGTTCGGACGCGTCTCCTTCCTTTTCGCGCGTCGCCTCGACGGCGATCACGATCCCGTCCCGCAGCCACGTGTCGGCGGAGAGTTCCGTGATCTCCCCCGCGTCCTCCGGCAGCGCGACCCGCAGCGGGTTCGCTGCGCCCTCCGCGGTGATCACAAGTTCTCCCGGGACGTCACTCGCTGCGATCCGGACAGATCGCCCCTGGATTTCCACGTTGTCGAGGGGTTCTGTTGCGAATGACTTCGTGGTGTCCGGCTGCGATCGAGGCTCTTCAGCGGGGGCGACCGCGATGATTTGCCAGACGGCGAACAAACAGCATGCGACGGCCGCGATCGCCATGTGATTCAGTCTGTGCGTGCGGCGGTTCATCATCATCGCTTCCTGGAATTGGGGTACCCTAATTTCTGGGTTGGGGGAACCGTGCCGGAACTGCACTGCGCTGGGCGCGGCCTACGTGGCTCCATGGCGAGCGTCTGCGCAGCGCGACCGAGTCCGGATTCACCGTGCGCAGTTAATCGGCGCGAAACATGATCTTGCCTCGGCAGAATCGTAATTGTCCGAACCAGACCGACCCCGCCGCGCCCAGCGGAACGTCGCCGGCGATGATCTGCCCCAGTCGCGATGAACGCGGCGCCATCCGCAGCCGAAACTTCTCGAGATCACCCTCATAGATGCGCTCCAGCGGATAGCCGATGTACCGTTCCTGAGCCGCAGTGCGAACTTCAAGTGAGATGTCGCCGGACTCCTCCCCGATGACAACCCTCAATGTTTGATCATCGCAAAAAGAGTTGGCCGTCTCTGGATCGCGTGCTTGCAGCGCCGCAATGAACCTTTCCCAGGTGCGATCCGGCCAACTTACCCAGGCAATCGTTCCCAGTACCACAGTAGCAACCAGAACGATCCGCGGGCAGACGAACCGGAGCGCGTCGCGAATCCTCTGGAATCTCGTGCCCATCATCGTCGTCACCGGTTTCGATGCTCCCCCCGCGCTGATGACGGCCTTCACATGCCGATCAGTCCGGTGCGCACTTCGACATCGGACACCCGGCCGTCGCGATGCCGAACCTTCACCTGCCACCGTCGCTTGATGAACGTACTCTCACTCTGCTGGGCATCACAGTACAGATACTCGCCGTCTTCATCGTCCTTCGCTGTGCAACTGAATCCGCTTGCAGTCATCGCTTCTTCGGCGGCGTGAATCGGCATGCCGACGGCAATCTCCGCAAGAATCCGCTCGCGCGTCTCGCTCTCATTGGACGTGAGTCGGATCGGTTTCGTCTGTTCATTCTTACTTGTGGCACATCCCAGACTCAGCAGGAGCACGTAAACTGCCGATCGACTGAGGCGCTCACGGAGCGTGCGGAGCCACGAACCAAGATTCGTCGTTGCTGGAACAACGTCGTATCGACCTGATTGATCGGGACGTGCATCGACGCGACATGCGGCCACAAGCGTCACTCCACTTCACTTCGTTCTCGGTTATGCCGCCGCCCCAATAACGACGGCATGGAATGAAATGTCATCTCGTCCCGCAACACGCGCGGGCATGTCACTCTTGATTGGCCACCACCCTCAAGCCGTCAATTTCCCGCAGTTTGTCAATCCGCCTCTTAGTGACGCGCGTGCCCCTGATGTCCAAGAACTCAAGCGTTCTTTGATTAACAAGGTCGGTCACTCCGGCATCCGTGACTTCTGTATTGGAGATTCGAAGCCAACGGAGCTTCGGCATCTTCGCAATGTCGTTCAGACCAACATCCGTTAGTTGACTTCCATGCAATTCCAGCTTCTCGACGGTCCTACAGTCTCGTAATGCTCGAACATCCCCATCCGTAACGCTCGGTGAGTTCAAGTAGAGCGCCACGGATGCAGCCGTGTTCAGTATGCCTGCGGCGGCCGCCAACTTGGGCACTGCAGCCGCACCGTGCGGCGATGCAACGTCCCATTGACGCAGAGGACGCCCGGACACCAGAAAACCCAGCGCCTCAAGTTCCTTCTGTTGTTGAGCGGCGACTTCGGCCGCCTGCATACCATCGTAGCATTCGACGGACAGCCAGGTTGCTGAAACAGCCACAGCGATCATCACGGTCATACAGCCAATCGCGCCGCGCGTGCCCAGACGTCCTCGCCAGATAAACAGGCAGGCAGTCGAGACAATCAATGCGGCGAACGCGATTGGCAAGGCCACGATTCCATGAATGGCGCGGACCCACAGCACGTACTGCGAGAGCCAGTCAGCCAGAAACCCTCCGCCCGCCGACAGCATCGTCGTCGTTGCTCCGCCTGCGGCAAAGCCGATGAAGGCAATCACCGGGGGCGGCATTCCAGAATCTCTCTTCAGCCCAATCACGAAAAAGGGAAACGCACAGATCCATGCAAGAACAGCAAGCGACACGATGGAGAAGTCCGGCACCAGGAAATACCGAATCGGCCCCAGCACGAACAGAGTCGTCAGACTGCATCCCAATGCCGTGCCAACGAGCCACAGCGACAGATTCAGGACCACGGTCGTGTACGTTGTCTTCTGCTTCATTCGTGGGGGCGAGAAAAGTCCGACAGGCTCAAAGACTCCGAGCCACACGTTCCCTCCAGCGGCGAAACAGCAGCCAACAGGCCGCCGCGACCCCGCTCGCCAAGGCCCCGAAAACGCCGAAGACCGGCCCCGGGAAGAGCAAAGCAAACGCGATCCCTGTTCCGCTGCGCCCAAACATCATTTGCCGCACTTCTTCGTCACTCCGCACGAACGGGGCCAGGGCAACGGCGCCTCCGAAAACGATCCAAGCGCTCACGCCGCCTCGTCTCGCACAACGGGCGACATCCTTCCAATTCTGCGTCCCTGCGTGCCCCGTCAGAGAGAGTCCCACACACGCCGCAAAGGCTACAATCTGCGTGAATGGTCCATACTCCCAATAGGCCATCGCAACAAGCAAGACCACTGCTGCCGCGCAGAGCTTCGTCATCTCTGTCCCACTCACGGTATCATTGCGGTGGCACACGCCTGCATACAGCGCTGAGGCCGCCGTGATATCCTGACTCGCTACGGCTACCTGAGCGTGCCCTCCATTTCGTAAAGTGCCCCAGGTACCGGGGCGATCGGACACCCGTGCACGAACATCAGGCCTGCCGGCTTGTGATCTCCGAGAGTATTCAGGTCGGCGAGATAGACGCAGATCAGGTCGCTCCAGTCGTCTGAGCGAACGCCGACGAGGTGGTAATCGGTGGGGCCCCTGTGAAACTGCGCCGTCGCCTTCAGTTTGAGCGCGCCCTCTTGTTCCGGATCTGCGTCAAGCGTCACCCAGTGATACGATCGTTCGGACGCGTCTCCTTCCTTCTCCGGCGTCGCCTCGACGGCGATCACGAGTCCGTCCCGCAGCCACGTGTCGGCGGAGAGTTCGGTGATCTCCCCCGCGTCCTCGGGAAGCGCGACCCGCAGCGGGTCCGGTGCGCCGTCCAGAGTGACCAAGAGTTCTCCCGAGACGTCACTTGTCGCGATCCGGACGAGTCGCCCCTGGATTTCCACGTTGTCGAGGGGTTCTGTTGCGAACGACTTCGTGGTGTCCGGCTGCGATCGAGGCTCTTCAGCGGGGGCGGCCGCGATGATGTGCCAGACCGCGAACAAACAGAGCGCAACGACTGTCATCGTCACTTGGCTCGATCCGTGTAAGCGCCAAATCGTCATGCTTGCTCCTCAGAACTGAGTCATCTCGATCTTCGCAGTACAGCCGCTCTGCAACTCACACACGCCGACTCCCGGAGTCAGATCAATCTCCCACTCGGCACGGAACCGTTGAGATTCTCCGGCAACACCTTCGTGAGAAATAGCAGCTGATCCAGAAACATCTTGACACTCGCCACATTCGCAAGGAATGTCACAGAGCAGGCTGACCTCAAGCTGTCCGCACTCTCGTGGGCCGCTCAGCCATTTAGAGCCAGTCTTCTAATTAACATTTGGGGAGAAAGCGAAAAAGGTACGACTCCGGGATTGGTCATCACCCAAGGAAGGAGCCGTACCTGTGAAACGCACATGGAAGCCACGCGCGACGAAGTATCCC
>QQVO01000037.1 GCA_003388505.1 Planctomycetota bacterium | reverse complement strand
CCCAAGCCGACCAATCCAGCCGCGTGAGAATCTCATCGAGCAACCGCACCCGATGCTGCGGCGCGATCGCCTCGTCCAGCCGAGTCGGAAACAGCACCAACTGCTCCCGCCCGAATTCCGCCTTCGCCCAATCCATCGACTCCCTCCCTGAAACCTCACCCTCCACGCCGCCGAATCTTACAAAATCAAACCCACGACGCTAACTTAAATCAACAAGCCGGGAAGTTTGGGGACAAGGTGGACGATCATTCACTCAGCGACCAGGAAGCCGCGAGTCAGTGCTTAAGCGCCGCCTGCATCTGCTGTTTGACCTGCGCTGCGAATTTCTGGTCCCCCTTGAGACACCGATTCTGCAACGCGAGCGCCTTGCGAATGCGGGTCACCGTCTGCACCATCGGGCCGGTCAGTTTCTCAATGATCTCGTCGGGCGAATAGGTCTCGAGTTCCTTTAATGACTTCACCCCGAGAAAAGTAAAAACCTGCCGCGCTTCGTAGTCCTTGACGAAAAACTGGTCGAGTTCGGCCGTGGCGGCGACGCGGGCCCGGCCCAGGATCGCGGAGACCGACTTGCTGGGCCGCTTCTTCTTGACGGTGCGGGCCGCCGCTTTCTTCTTGCCGGACTGCTTCTTCGCCGGCTCTTTCTTGCCGGCCTTCGCCTTCTTCTTCGCGGCTGCCCCCGTCTTCTTCTTCGGCGCGGCGGCTTTCTTTTTTGTTGCCTTCGCCGCCTTGCGGGTCGACTTCTTCTTGGCCATGGCCGGCGTCTTGCTTGGGGTGATCGGTGGCCTGGTTGAGTTGAGCCGCGTGCAGCCAGCGTCCGCGACGGAGCAGATTGCTATTTCAGCGATTGCAGAAACGCCAGCAGGTCGCTGAGTTGTTGTTCGGACAACTTCGTTTCGAGGCCCTGCGGCATGATCGACGTCGGGCTTTGCCGCATTTCGTCGACCTCGTCGCGTCGGATGCGGACTTCGCGGAAATCGGTCGTCTGCAGTACGATCTCCTCCGCCGTTTCGCGCATAATCACTCCGTTGACGACCCGGCCGTCCTCCAGCAACACGATGTAAGGCTCAAAGTCACGGGCGAAACTGGCGCTGGGAAACACAATCGATTCCAGCAGGTCGCGCGGCTGACGGATCGTACCGATCTTCGTCAGGTCGGGGCCGATCCGCTCTCCTTTTTCGCCGACGCGGTGACAGCGGCTGCAGGCGGCGGTTTCGCCGAAGAAGATGTAGTGCCCGCGTCCCGGATCACCGCCTTTCGCCAGCCCGAGCAGCTTCTCAAGCTTTGCCTGCTGACCGGCGACATCGACATCGAGCTTATCGAGCAGTGGGGCGGCCAGTTCCTGCAAATCGCCACCCGCACGACGGATGACATAGGCCAGTTCCTGCTGCGGAACGGCGGCCAGCGACTCATCGTTGGTCTTGAGAGACGTGATCAGAATTCGCAGCGCGTCGTCCCGCTCCGACGACGTGAACGCTTCGAGCAGCACCGGCGCCGCCAATGGCCCGGCCTCTGCAAACTTCTCCGCACAACTGGAGAGCTGCGCCTCATCGAGCGGGAGGGCGGCGAGTGATCGCGCGGCGGCCAGCCTGGCCAGCGGGTCTTCAGGCGTGGTGAGTTGCTCGATCACAAAACTGAAGCGATCGCCAGAGACCTCGTCCAGCCGCGGCCCGAGAGCGGTCAACGCTTCAATCCGCAGGTCCGGGGGGACGGCTGCGTCGTCTGCGATGCCTGCAAGCGTTGCATCGAACTGGTCGCTTCCGAAGACGGCGGCAATCCGCATCGCGGCACGGCGGCTGGGCGCTTCGTCAGACCACAGCAGCGCTTGCAGCGCCAATGCCCACGTTTCCGGAAGCTGGTCGACTTTCGACCCGGCCGCCTGCATGACTTCCAATAACACCGACCGGCCGGCAGCGCCGAGGGATTCCTCCTGGACAGAGCGGGCGATCAGTTCCTGCACGGCCGGGTCGGCGGCCTGCGCAGTCAGGAACGTGCGGAGGATTGCGGCCCGTTCGTCGGTGAGATCATCGTCCAGCCATGCTGCGAGGAGCGTCGTCGTTTCGGCGGCCCACCCCTCGCGACGGCTGATCACATCGAGCACCGTCTTCTGCAGGGCGGGGTCGTTCGTTTCGAGCAGCGGCAGCACCTGTTCCCGCGTCAGCCGGCCCCCCTCCATCTGGTCGAGGGCGATCAGAGCGGCACGGCGAATGGCGGGATGCTCATCGTCCAGATAGTCCGCGAGATTCTGATCACCCAATCGGATCAAGGCGAAGATCAGGGAGTGTTCCAGCACACGGTCAATCTCCGGTCGCCGCAGTCCGTTGGTCAGATATCGAACGATTTCTGCGGATTCTCCCGGTTCATGGTCCTGGAGAGCAACCAGCGTCTCGGCGGCGGTGCGGCTGACGGCAAACGTGTCGTTGACGACCATTCCGCCCAGCGCTTCTCGCGCGTCCTGACGCGATGCGATGTCTTGCGGGGCGTTTTCCAGAACCTCGGCAGCCGCGATCCTCGTCGACTCGGAGGGATCGCTGAGGATCGCCTGCCATTCCCCATTGTTGTCAAAGAGGTCCTCCAGCGGCTTCACGAAATGCTCGGGGGAAGCGTCGACGAGTTTACCGGCGTCTCCGTGCGCACCGTCCCGCCGGATGCGGTAAATGGCCCCCGTGATCTCCGGCTTGGCAATCTGCGACGTGGGACAGCCGATGCGGAACCAGCCGCCGGTGTCGATGACGAGCAGCGAGCCGTCGGCGTCTTCAATAACGTCGGTCGGGTGGGAATCGGGGTCGTCTGACACGAAGAAGTCTTCTGTCGAAACATGGCGGAACGTCGCGCCCTGGCGCTGGAGGATTGAGTGCACCACCTTGTGCGTGTTGAACTGCGTGACAAAAAAGTGGGCCTGATCCGAAGGCGAACCGGAGGCGTCAGCCTCCGGTTTCCGAGTCCCAGCGGATGCAGCCAATGGGCTTTGGGGCGCGTCGCCGAAGAATGCGTCGGAACGGTAGCGGGTCATGCCACTGACGGCGACGTGCCCGTAGTTATGGACTTCGCGGAGCAACTCGCCCGTGGAAGGGAATTCATCGATGCAGGCCTGCTGATCAAATCGGGGGTAAACGCCCCCTTCCACCCAGTGCACGAGACAGTCCCCGCGCGGCCGACCGTAGAACAGATTGACCGTGCCGATGCACTCGCCCGTCTCCCAGAAGTCGACCTCCACCGGGTTGTCCATCCCGCCGCCGCAATGCACCTGCACGTCGGACCCGTCGGGAAGGCACGAGAAAATCCGCGCGGCCTTGCCTTTGGTGAGCAGGCGCCCTTCCGGATTGGGCAACCCCGGTTCGGGGTCGGGTTCGATCTTCGCGACGGTGTCCTCGCCGCCGAATTCACCGTCTCCAAGATCGCGGATTTCGTGTCCATGCCGGCCGTCGCACCAGAAGAGCCGGCCGGTGGGGGACAGAAACGGACCGTGGATGTCGGCCGCGTTGCCGGAGAACCCGAACGATTTCACGAGAATCGTCCGCCGATCGCACACGCCGTCGTCGTCGGTGTCTTCAAGTTTCCAGAGATAGGGGGAACTGCACGTGTAGAGCGCTCCGCGATACCACAGGCAACCCTGCGGAAACACCATGCGGTCGGCGAAGACGGTCGACTTGTCGAACACGCCGTCGCGGTCGAGGTCTTCGAGCATGAGAATCCGGTCCTGCGGGTCTTCCACAAGTTCCGCCGCCGGACGGTTCGTCCCCGCGCTTTCGCAGACAAACAGGCGGCCGCGCTCGTCGAAGCAGCCGAGCATCGGGTGCTCGACCAGCGGCGCGTCGGCGACAAGCTCGATCGTAAAGCCCTCAGGAACCTGCGGCAGTTCAGCGCGGCAGGGACTCGCGGAAATCGTCACAACGGCAGCGGCAAGTAGCGTGGCGAGGCAACGGGCGCGGTGCATGCGACTTCTCCGTAAGGCCGGGTTGAATGGCAGGCCCGATCATACCCCCGCCTCCGTCACAAATGAAACGACACGCCCGCCCGTTGCCGCACTCCCCAAGGGTTCGCCCTGGAAACTGTCGCGCCCCGCCGCCCCTGCCGCGAGGGAAACTGCTTGACACCCCTTTCGCCAGCCGTACACTTGAAGTTGCAGTCTTTTTTGCGGTTGGCGATTTCACTCGAACCGCCGCCGGTCGAATCCCTTTTTTTGTTCACTGTCCCTCGTTGAAGCGGATTTGTCCCGCTTTCGATGAGCATTATGCGTATTATGAGGCGACGGACGGATCGATCGGGCAGGACGGCTGAAGCAGTCTGTCGGGGTTGTTCCCGGCATCCGTGATCGGCCGGTTTTCGCGATCCGGCTGCGCCGGCAACCGAGGCTGAAGTTGCGGGCCGATGCGTTCGAAAGAGAATGTGTGCGCCTCCGCGCCTGACTCGAAAGCGAATCGCTGACTTCACGGCGATTTCCAATACACCGCAATCCGCACCCCTCGCACGTCCGGAGATCCGCTCATGGCCGCCGGCAGTAAACCGACCGCAGTTCACTTTTCGTTAATCGGCTTCGTGATGCTCTCCCTGATTCTGGGGGTCTTCACCTATTTGGGCTGGAAGGAGTACATCGAACTGCGGGACGGAGAGTTCGCGACCACCCAGGCGCAACTGCAGCAGGAGCAACAGTCGCTCACCCAGCTCGTCGCCGAGGTCACGGAGATGAAGCAGTTGCTCGGCCATCCCGTCGATGATCTCGGCGGCGCCGGAGTCGATGAAGCGAACACGGTTCACTATCTCGTCCGCAACGACCTGAGCAACTACGGTGGCGAGCAGGCGGCCAATACGGTCACGGCGACCCTCAGCGCGATGTCGACCCGCATCCGGGAACTCGAAGAAGAAAACGCCACGCTGCAGGCCAGCCTCAACTCCAATCGCGATGAACTGCTGGCCGTTAATACCGCGAGCCGCAACCAGATGGACGAGATCGTCCAGAGCCAAGAGTCCTCCGAAGAGCAACTGCAGGCCAACATCGACAAGCACGACGAAGTCCTCGCGGAAAAGAACGCCGAGATCGACGACCTCGTCACCGAAATCAACCAGGTTCAAGCTGAAAAGGAAGTCCTCCGCGACGAGTACGAATCCTATCGGCGCGAATCGGAAGAACGCGTCGCCCTGCTTGAAAACCGGATCGACGCCTTGAGCGACGAACTGAACGAACTGAAGAAGGTCAGCTTTGAAAAGCAGGACGGAAACGTCGTCGCCGTCGACAACACGACCCGCACGGTCTGGATCGACATCGGCGAACGGGACAATCTCAAGCCGCAGGTGACCTTCAGCGTTTACACCAGAGACCATCGCGGAATCGGACGCGGACCGGAGGACATCAAGGCGAAGATCGAAGTCACCCGCGTGCTCGACTCCCACCTCGCCGAAGCCCGCATTCTCGACGAACAGTTGTTCCGCCCCATCGCCGAAGGCGATCCGATCTACTCGCCGCTGTGGTCGGCGGGACGGACCGAATACTTCGCCCTCGTGGGACGGCCCGACCTCGATGAAGACGGAGAAAGCGACTGGGAACTCTTCTACGAGATCGTCCGCAACGCCGGCGCGAAGATCGACCTGGTCGTGACCGACGAAGGGGACCGCGAGCCGCTCGACGCCAAACTCTCGGCCCGCACCAAGTTCCTCATCGTCGGCGACATGGACGACCCGGCCCAATTCAGCGGACAGCCGGAGAAGGTCGCCATGGCCCAGGCCGTGAACAACCAGCTCACGGAACTCCGCGACGAGGCCCGCCTGTACGGCATCCGCGTCGTGCGGTTGAACGACTTCCTCGAGTACATCGGCTACCGCAACCAGCAGCACCTCTGGCAGCCGGGCCAGGATCGGCCGTTCAACTTACCTTCGGGCGCCACCAGCGCCGGTGTCGACGAGGCCTATCAGGATCGGACCTCCTCAGGAACAACGTCTGAATTGTTCCGCCAGAACGGAACCCGCACCCAGCAGGAATCGAGCGGCCAGACGAGCGGTCTCTTCCGCGGAGGCAGGTAACACGCACGCTGCGAGCGCAGTCCAACCACCCAAGTCCCGTTGCTCCCGTTCGTGGGCAACGGGATTTTTTTCTCAGCCGTTCTCCCCCGCGCCCCGTTCGCCGGGACAGGAGCGATACGCCCCGGCCCCATCGCCGCGTGGCGGCTCTGAGGAACCGCGTGTCCAGTGGTTCGTCATAACCTCACACCTTCCGCCGACCCGCGCGGGCTTTCGACTGGACTCGACTCAGGATCCTCCGCGCCCGGCCTTCCCCGTCGCGAACGGCGGAGTCGTTGGCGGCTGTCATGCTGTTCAGCAGGTGTTGGGCCGTCTTCCGGTGTGAGTCGAAGTCCCGCCGTACCTGCCCAATCCCGTCAATGGGACGCCGCGGAACGACCGACTGCTCGTAGATCGTTTCAAACCGCGTCCGTTGCCCCGCCATGCTCGTCACCCCGACGTCGTGAGCCTTCACCAGTCGATGCACCTTCGAGGCCGCGTCGCGCAGCCAGCGCCGGGCTTCGGCCCAGTCGGTCACGTCCAGATTGTCAGCAAATCGCCGCTCGTCGGCCGTGAAGTCGCGGTTCAGCGCATTGAGACGGCCGAACGTTCCCGTCAACTGCTTGCGGGCGGCGGAAAGCTGGCGTTCCAGCTTGATGATCGCGTTCCAGTCCCCCTCAATCGCCGCATACGCATCCCCCTCCTCAACGTCCCCAGTGGCTGGCGCCATCGTCGCCGGAATGGTCCCCTCTGGCGGCCCCACCGCGACCACTATCGACGGATCGACCGTCGCAGGAATCTCAGGCACAGGCGAGTCGAGTAACGGATTCGCCCCGCCGTCTCCCGCGAAACTCCGTCCCAGTAGCGTCCAACTCGCGATTTCAGCAGCATCGATCGAGGCGGCCGCCGCCAGCATCCGCACACTCACCCGATCCCGCTCGCCCGCGTCCCGAAACGATTCCTCAGCCACCCGAAAGACCACGCCCGTCGGAACATGCGCCGGCTTGAACCACGCCCAAGCCGCCGCCGGAGGATTCACCGGCAGCGTCAACGGCTCCCAGTTCGACGAAGCGGGACGTTCCCAGAAGTTCATCGCCTGCAACCAATTGAGCGCATTTCACTTAACTGTAGCGGTTCTGGCGGCGTAAAATGCCGCAATCAATGGCAAAAACGCGGCCAAACGCCGCCACGATGAAGTGCCACTGGCACTAGCGGCAAGTTCTCGACGACGCGACGCACCTGACAAAGTGTACTCGCCGCGCACGCCCTCGCCAAACCGCCGCTCAGGTCAGCTCATTCAGAACACGCCCCGATGGCAGAACGGCAATCGGCCGCCCGGTGTTGTCGATGTAGTGCTTGTCGACGTCCACGCCCAGGTGCCGGTACATCGTCAGCAGCACGTCCTGCGGCGTCACCGGATTCTCCAGCGGGAAGGCCCCTTTCGAATCCGACGCCCCCACCACCCGGCCCCCCTGGATCGGTCCCCCCGCCAGAGCCGCGCTGAAGACATTCGGATAATGGTCGCGACCCGCCTTCGCATTCACCCGCGGCGTGCGGCCGAACTCCCCCCACGCGATCACCATCGTCGATTCCAGCAACCCCCGCGATTCGAGGTCTTCAATCAAAGCCGAATACGCCTGGTCGAAACGAGGCAGGAAACCGAGCTTGAGCGATTCGAACCCCAGCACGTGGGTGTCCCACCACCGCAGGTCGACCGTCACCAACCGCACCCCCGCTTCCACCAGCCGGCGGCCCAGCAACATCCGCTGGCTCCACGCCGGAGCGCCGCACCGGTCCGACGCCCCCGGATCGAACGCCGGCATGAAGCCGTATCGCTCTCGCACCGCATCCGGCTCCGCATCCAGATCAAACGCGTCCCGCGCCCGATCCGACGTCAGCATGCCGACCGCCTGCTGCTGGAACTCGTCAATCGCCGTCATCATGCCGGAGCGATCAATGCCGTCCCGCAACCGGTCGAACTGATCGACCAGCGTCCGTCGCTCATCGAGGCGATTCAGCGACAGTCCGGATGCCAACTCAAAGTTCGGAACCTCGAACGGACCGTCCCGCGCCGGATCCGCCTGCGTCTCGAACGGCTTGTAGCTCGGACCGAGATAAGCCGAATCGGTGCCGGGAACCATCCGCGGAATCATCACGTACGCCGGCAACTCCGGAGAATGCCGACCCAACTGCTCAGCGACGATCGACCCGCAACTCGGATGCACGTTCTCATCGGCGACCGGTCCCGGCGGATGCCCCGTGAAGCAGATCTGGTCCGCCGCCGAATGCCCGGCGTTCGCGTGATACAGGCTGCGGAGAATCGACCATTTCTCCATCATGCCGGCGCACTGCGGCAGCATGTCCGTGATCTGAATGCCCGGCACCGAAGTCGACATCGTGCCGAATTCGCCCCGGTACTCCGCCGGCGCGTGCGGTTTCGGATCCCACATGTCGATGTGGCTCGGACCGCCCCGCATCCAGAGGATGATCACGTTGTTCGTCCGCTTGCCGCGATCAACCGCCCCCGCCGCCTCCAGCCGCAGCAAATCCGACAACGCCAGCCCCGACGCCCCCAGCGCACCCGCCGTCAGAAACCCCCGCCGCGTCACCTGCGAGATCCGGCGAAACTCAGAACAAGTGCGTGATCTCTGCATCCGGCCCCCCGCTCAGTGCCACATTGTGCAAATGCGAACACAATTCGACATAACCCGTTTAGCCGCGACTTACGCACACCTCCAGATATATCAGTGAATCCGAATGCGTGCAACGCGAATGCCAACTCCCCCGCCTCAGTCCCACCACCACCCCTCCACGTCACTCCCACCGAGCGCCCGCTCCCGCTCAGCAACCGCGACCCCCGATCCCTCCCGGTCAACCATCGTCGACTCACGCGCCACGCTCCGTGGATTCAGCGTCACCCCGCCGATCAGCCCCAGCATGCTGCCCCCCCGGGCCGACCGCGTCACAGACTGCGACGCCACACTGCGCGGCACCGGATACGACGCGATCGGGCAGTCCTCCTCATCCAGAAAGTACTCGGCTGACCAGCCGGTCCGATCGAGCACCCGCTCACTCCGTAACAGCGCGCTCACCACTGCCAGGTCGAACAGGTTCTGCAGTTCCGCAAACACCGGTTCCGCCGCCGCCAGTTCCTCGTAATGCTCGGTGAACAGCTTGGCGAACCGTTGCGTGCTCGCGCGAGTGACCGCCGCATCCGACCGATCCCCGTCCGCGTCCACCCGCTCCTCCTGCGCCATCACCTGCACCCGCTGACCGGCAATCGCATACGCCAGCCCCGACTCGTCCGTATAAATCGCCTCGTAATACGGAGCGAACCACCACCGCTGCATGCTGTTGCCGCGCGGCGAGAGCAACGCCAGATGGCTCCGAATCCCCCGCACCCCCGCCGGTTCGAGGCCGAGCGAAATCCGCTTCATCCGGAAATCAGCCTCCACCAGCGCCAGCGCATAATGCGAGTCCTCAGGAACGCCCCACGCCGTCACTTCCTGCAGCCCCAGAATCTCCGCCATCCGCTTGTAACGGGCCTTCGCCCGCGCCGCCGTCGTCGCACTGCTGTTATTGCGAATATAGTCCTGCAGCGCCGCCACCCGATCCTGCTGCGGGTCGATCGAACAGCCGATTGATCCCCGCCCCCGCAGCACCGCCCGCAGCGCGGAGATCAGATCATCAAGCTGAATCGGCGGACGCCCGCTGCTCAGCCCGACCATCCGTCCCTGCCCGTCCGGAGCGAACCCCTCCGCCGGTCCCGCCAGAATCACGTCACGCCCTTCCGGATCGACGAACACGTAATCAATCCGCTGCAAACCGGCGAGATACCGCATCTCCTCCGGCAACTCGCCCCCGCCCCCCGCTGCCAGCGCCTCCGCACACGCCGCCTCCAACCGCGGCAGCGACACCTTCCGCAGTTCGCTCAGCCCCTGCACCTCCGAAGACAGATGCGCCGCCGCAAACGCCTCCCGCTGCCGTTTGTCCAACCCGGCCGACCGCCCTTTCGCCATCGCCGCCGAGACCACCCCGTCGGCGTCAATACTGATCCCCCCGACGTTGTCGCCGTTTCCTCCATTGTCCTGTCCAACCGCCGTCGTCGCAAAACCCAGCATCGCGCCGAAAAGCAGAGCAATTCCAAAGGTGGACCAGTTTTCTCGCACCATAACCATATTCGCCTCCCGGAAAGTCACCCGCGTCAGTCCCATCCTACCAGAAACGCGAAAACAGTACCGAAGTTCACCGATGGACGGTCAATCGACATCGGTCGAGAGACAAGCGCTGAGGTTCCACCGCCGTCAGTGACCCACCGCGGCCTCCGGCCTCAACCAAAGTGGCCGAATCGCTCCGCCGAGTCGGCTGTCCATGACACGGAACTCACTCCACGCAAAATTTGCGCACCACGCGAAACTCTCCACCGTAAGAAACGGAGTTTGAACACCTGCCGTTTATAGCGCTTTGCAAATCAGCGATGGCGATCTGTCTCGCGGATCCTCGTCCTCGAAAGTCCGAACACCGCTCGACGCGTATTTCACGCCCTCGCGTTCTGCTCGTTATCGCTGAACGCGAGAGGGGTGTTTCCACAAGAGCTGGAACAAAGCATCTACGAATCGCCGCCTCGGAATTGGCGCGACTGCAACTCGAGCAGATGCCGCTGGAGGAAGAGCGCGACGGACTGTGGGCCGATTCTCTCGGCTCAGTGAACAGTCGCTGAAGCTCGCACGGGCGTCCGCCTGCGTGGTGTTCTTGACCGGGAGCTGGTTCATCTGGGGGCAGGTCTTGCCCGCCCTGCACGTCTTCCATCGCGTCGAACTGTGGACGACCACGATGCAGGTCGCTGAAGAGGTCGAGCGACCGGACGGTCAGATGGAAGCGAGGATGGTCACCCAGCCCCGCGCCATCACTCTCGGCAACGTCCTGCTGGCCGCAGGACTGCTGCTGGCCTCCATGGTCGCCAGCCGCAACATCCCCGGCCTGTTGGAGCTGGCAGTTCTGCAGCGGCTGCCGCTCGATCCCGGAGGGCGCCACGCGATCAGCACGCTGTGCCGATATCTGCTGTCGCTGGGAGGCATCATCGTGGCGGCGCGAATGCTCGGAATCGCATGGTCAAGCGTGCAGTGGCTGGTCGCTGCGCTGACCGTCGGCCTCGGCTTCGGGCTGCAGGAGATCTTCGCGAACTTCATTTCGGGATTGATCATCCTCTTTGAACGTCCCGTGCGGATCGGCGATGTCGTCACGATCGACGGAGTCAGCGGCGTGATCTCGCGGATTCAGATCCGGGCCACCACGGTCACGGACTTCGACCGCAAGGAGTATCTCGTGCCGAACCGGGAATTCGTCACCGGCCGCGTGCTCAACTGGACGCTCACCGACAAGACGAATCGCATCGTGATCACTGTGGGGGTGGCGTACGGTTCGGATACCGAGCTGGCCCGCAGTCTCCTGATGAAAGTCGTCGCCGACCATCCGCTTGTGCTCGAGGATCCGGCCCCGATCGCAACCTTTGAAGGCTTCGGCGATAGCTGCCTCACCCTGCTGCTGCGGTGCTACCTGCCCAACCTCGACAATCGCTTGAAGTCGATTACCGAGCTGCACGAGGCGATCGATCGCGAGTTCAAAGTGCACGGCCTGGAGATCGCATTCCCGCAACGCGACATTCATGTCCGATCGATGATCAGCCTTCCCGTTTCCCCGGCAAGCGCGCCGGCCGCCGCTGTGTCGGAGCCCGAGGAACAACGAAAAGCCGCCTGAGTCTGCGGATTGCCCGCGTGCAAGAACGCTGAAGGCGTTCGACAGGCTGCTCTAACCACTCAAGCAGGGTGCCACTGGCGTCTCGCCGGTGCCGTCCTCCCTCAACTCCCCCTCTCACCCCGACATCATCACCCCGCCAGCGACACCAACCCATCGTTGCGTCTCTGAGCCTTCGCGTGCCCCTCCTCCCTCCCGCGCAGGGTGCCACTGGCGTCTCGCCAGTGCAAACCAGAGGAGACGTCGACTCCGCGATGCACCGGCAAAGCCAGCGGTGCCCGACCCGTCAATTCAGGATTGAACAACCACTAGACCCTCGCCCCTCCGCCTCCCCCGCGCAACGGCCCCCGTTCCTGCGCAGGCGCCCGTCGATCCGGGAGAGCCACACAGCAGCCATTCTTCACACCCAACCGCGCAACACCTCCGGCACACTCCGTTTTGCCACGTTTCCCGTGCAAGCTCGAACAGCCCGCACCCGCACTCCGGGCAGCGCATTTTTCCGTAGAGTTAAAGAGTTGCTCCATTCCCCGGAAGAAAACCGCATCAACTCTTTAACCGCAGTGCACAAGCCGAAACACGCCGCTCGCGACCCGCCGCCCCCAGGCCCCGCGCAGCGCAACGGCAGCCACGCCCGCTCTCGCACAGCCGCGGCGCTTCTGACTCATCGCGGCGAGCAGCAAGGGCCGATGGCAGGCATCGGCGGTCGCTGATACGATCGAACCGCCGTCCTCCTTCAGCGGAGCGACGTCGCCCAACCGTTCCATGACACTGCCCAGGAAGTCCGGGAGATTCCAGAAGATGTTGATGCCTCTTTCACGTTCGCTGCCCTGCAGTCCCACCTGCCGGCTCATCCGTCCCTTCATCGTGATGACGGGACTGCTCAGTTTCGTCCTCGCATTCCCGAACGCCTCCGCTGCCGGCCTCGAAGCCGGGGCGGCGATGGTCGACATCACCGATTACGAAGCCGGACCCGTCAACGACGTGCTCTACGCCAAGGCCCTCGTCCTCCGCAGCGGCGACATCACGGCCGTCATCGCCACCGTCGACGCCGTGGCGATCGAAGAAATCGGCCCGATCAAAAGCGGCTATCTCGACAACGTCCGCTCACAACTGCAAGAACAACTCCAGATCGATCCGCACAACGTGATCGTCAACGCCAGCCACTGCCACGGCATTGTCGTGGCCGACGTCGCCGATCGCACGGTGCAGGCGGTCAAGGAGGCGGCGGAGAAACTGACGCCCGTCAAGATCGGCGTCGGAGTCGGACACGAGGATCGCGTCTCTGCCAATCGCCGTCTGAAGCTCAAGAGCGGCCGCGAACTCGACGTGCGCCATGCGTACTCGTTGCCGCCCGACGAGGAAGTCGCTTCGGTCGGCCCGATCGACCCCCAGATCGGCGTGTTGCGGCTCGACGACGAAGACGAGAACACGGTCGCAGTCGTCTACAACTTTGCCGTGCACCCGATTCAGGGCGTCCCCGGCGGAGGCAACACGGCCGACATCATCGGCTACGCCTCGAAAGTGATCGAGGACAACGCCGGCGAGGGCACGGTGGCCCTGTTCCTGCAAGGGTGCGCGGGCGACCTCAATCCGGCGTTTTACAAGGACGTCGACCATCCCCGCGACGCCGAGCCCTTGGGGAATTACCTCGGCCTGAGCACGCTCGAGGCGTACCGTGCGATCGAACCGCAGGAGGACGACCGGCTGGTCATCATCAACGAAACGCGCGAACTCCCCCGGGCCGACTTCGCGCAGCGGATCGCCGAACTCGAAGCGGAACTCGACCGGCTGCTCGGAACCCTGAGAGGGACCAGCATGAACCTCAAGACATTTCTGTCATCGGTCACGAAGTACAGCCTGGCGGACGAGTTTCCCTCCTACTACTCGCACCGCTATCTGCATGAGGAGATGCTGGGCCGCGATCATCTGAAGCGGCTCGACGCGGAGAACCTCCGCAACATGGAGCGGTACATCGAGAACATCTACACCATGGAGGAACTGACGCGAGTGCAGACCAACCTGCGGCTGCTGAGGAAAAACCAGGCCAAGAACGTCGCCGCCGGCAAGCGGACGATCGACGTGGAACTGACGGCGTGGCGGATCGGTGATTTCGTGCTGACGACGTTTCCCGGCGAACTGGTGGTGCGGATCGGCCTCAACATCAAGGAGGCCTCGCCGCACGAGCACACCTTCGTCGCCGGCTACACCAACGGCTACATCTACTACGCGCCGACGACCGAGCAGGCCCTCAACGTCGGCGGCGCCCAGGAAGACAGCGACTGCCTCCTCGCGCCCGAGTGGCAGCCCATCTATGAGGAGTACGCCGCCGAGTTGCTGAAACAGCTGTAGAAGTTCGCGGCGCGTTCGACGCCCACCGGTCGCAGCCCGCGGACTTTCCGCCGATTCAGCGTTTCGACGCGCCGGCGGTTCGTTTCCCGGGCCGGTTGCGTTCGACGAGTGCCAGCAGTTCGGCCAGTTCGTCGCGGCGTAGTTCCCGGAACTGCCCGACGGGCAGCCGGCCGAGCTTGATCGGCCCGAAGGCGATGCGTTTGAGATCGAGAACCTTGTGACCGATGCGGGCGAAGAGCCGCCGCAATTCGCGGTTCTGCCCCTCCGCCAGCACCGCTTCGAGAAACATGCTGCGGCCCTGCTTTTTCAGCGGCTTGACGTCATGGACCCGGAAGCGGCCCTCGGCGAAGTGCATCCCCCGCTTCAGTTCGCGGAGCGATTCCGGCGACGGCTCGCCCGCAACCTGCACGCGGTAGGTGCGATAGATGCGGTACTTCGGGTGCGCCAGCTTCTGCGCGAGATCCCCGTCGTTGGTCACGATCAGCAGCCCTTCGCTGGCCTCATCGAGCCGGCCGACGAGGAACAACCTGGGGCCGCCTGCCGGGAAGAGGTCGATCACGCGGGGCCGCCGCTGGGGATCGCGGTTCGTGCTGACGTAGCCCGTCGGCTTGTTGACGATGTAATACTTCTTGCGTTCCATCCGCAGGTTTTCGCCGTCAAGCGCTACCTGCTGCGTCTGCGGATCGACCTTGGCGCCGAGTTCGTCGACGACCTTGCCGTCGACGGTGACGCGGCCTTCGGTGATAAATCGCTCGCAACTGCGGCGCGATCCGAGCCCGCAGGAGGCGAGATACCGCTGCAGGCGAATGAGCTGCGGCTGCTGAGAATCGGAAGACATGGGGGCCTTGAAACGTTGGTTAGACGGTGGCGGGGACAACCCGCTCCCTCGCGGTCGCGGCACTCTGGTGGCGGGGAACCGAATGCTACTCGGCGGAGAAGGCGTAGATGCAGACCTGGCGGTAGGTTTCATCCGGATGCAAAATCACGGTCGGGAAGTCCGGCTGATTGACCGAATCCGGAAAGTGCTGCGTCTCCAGACAGACCGCGCTGCGCTGCGCGTAGGTCTTTCCGTCCTTCCCCTTCTGGCCGAAGAGAAAATTGCCCGAATAAAGTTGTACGCCCGGTTCGCTGGTTCTCACTGTGAGGACACGGCCGGACTGGGGGTCTTTGAGGCGGGCGCAGAACCTGGGCCGGCCGAACGGTTCGTTGATCACGTAGTTGTGGTCGTAACCCATCGCCGGCGTGTCGACCAGTTGGTCGATCCGTTCGCCGATCGTGTGCGGCTCGCGGAAGTCGAGCGGTGTGCCTTCGACCGGGGCAAGTTCTCCGGTCGGAATGAGCGCGTCGTCGGTCGGCGTGTAATGATCGGCGTTGATGGTGAGTTCGTGGCCGAGGACCGACTCGCTGCCGTGGCCGGACAGATTGAAGTAGCTGTGATTGGTGAGATTGACCGGAGTGGATGCACTGGTCTTGGCACGGTAGGCGATCCGCAGTTCGTTCTCGTCCGTCAAGACGTAGGTGACCGTGATCCGGAGTTCGCCGGGATAGCCTTCTTCACCGTCGGGGCTGGTGTACTTGAAGCGCACTCCCGGGCCGTTGTCGGTCTGCACATCTGCGGCGTCCCAGACGACCTTGTCGAGACTGCGGTCCCTGCCGCCGTGCAGATGGTTGGGGCCATTGTTGACGGCGAGCGAGTATTCCTTGTCACCGAGCGCGAACTTGCCCTCGGCGATGCGATTCGCAACTCGACCCGTTGTGCAGCCGAAGTACTGGTTTCTCTCCGATTCGTAGCCGGCCACGTCGTCGAAGCCGAGGACGACGTCGGCCAGTTCGCCGTCGCGGTCCGGGACGTGCAGTTCCACCAGGGTGGCGCCGCGAGTCATGATGCGGGCCCGCATGCCGTTGTCGTTCTCGAGCGTGTAGATCGACACGGGTGTTCCCTCGGAGGTTTCGCCGAACGGTTCTGCTGCGGCCCGCAACCCGGCGGCTGGGATCAGCAGAAGGGTCATGAGCCAGGCCGCGGTCCCTGCGAAGACGGAGAGGCTTTTCATGGGGTGTTCATTCACTGGCAGGTGTCGGATCGGTTTACGGGCGACTTCGTCGATTATGCGTGGGACGGGGCTTGCCGGGCAAGGAAGGCCGGACCCGTCGAGAGGCTTGGGGAGGGGAACTTTGCGGGAGGAATTCGGACGCCTATGATGATCGTTTCTCGAAGACTTCGGATGTGATTGAACATGGCCGACTATTACAAGACTCTGGGAGTTTCCCGCTCCGCCACGCAGGACGAGATCCGCAAGGCGTACAAGAAGCTCGCGCGCGAGAATCATCCGGACGTGAAGCCGGGCGACGAAGAAGCGGCGAAGCGGTTCAAGGAGGCGGCCGAGGCGTATGACGTCCTGGGCGATGAGGAGAAGCGCAAGAAGTACGATCAGTTCGGCGAGGCGTACAAGTATGCGGGAAAGGGCGGGGCCGGGCCCTTCCCGGGCGGGGGATTTCAGGGGTCGGGGCCGATCGATTTGAGCGATCTGTTCGGCGGGCAGGTCGATCTGGGCGATATTCTGGGCGGGGCCTTCGGCGGCGGCGGTCCACGTGCGCAGGCTCGACCGCGACCGATGTCCGGACGCGACGTGCGGTCGAATATCGACATCCCGTTTCAGATGGCGGCGACCGGGGGATCGTACGACGTCTCGATCCAGCGGGACGGAAAGGTCGAGCGGCTCGAGGTGAAAATTCCGGCCGGGGTGAAGACCGGCAGCGTGGTGCGGCTGGCCGAGGAAGGCGAGGCCGGCCGCAACGGAGGCAAGGCGGGCGATCTGTTGATTACAGTGCGCGTCGGTCCGCATCCCTATTTCCGCCGCGAGGGCAACGACGTCTATTTCGATCTGCCTGTCTCAGTGGCAGAGGCGGCGCTGGGGGCCCGGATCGACGTGCCGACGCTCACCGAAGGTCAGGTGACGCTGACGGTTCCTCCGGGGAGTTCGTCCGGCACGAAACTCCGATTGCGGGGCAAGGGAATTCCCGACCTCAAAACGAAGGAGCCCGGCAACCAGTACGCTGTCATCAAGATCATAGTGCCGGGATCGATCAACGACGCGGCGGCGGAACACCTGAGACAGTTTGACGCGGCGGCGCCGGTCTCGCCGCGGGCGGGGCTGTGGTAGTGCCCTGCAACCGGGGTCACTCGGACCTGACGCTGTGGTGAACCACGACGGCACGAAGGCCCCAGCGCGGGCGTTGGCAAGAGGGCGTTTGTCGAGCACGGCCGTGGAAGGCTGCCGCTTACACACATCTCTCGATCCCCGATTGAGTGACTCTCCGAGAGTTTCGAATGGAACGCGGATGACCACGGATTGGACCGATTTTCGCTGATTGCTTTCCGTGGAGTGCTGAGTATTTACGCCTGGATCGATGCGGTGTCGTCACCGCCGCCCTTCGAGGAATACCCCAAAACCTGTGCTGATCCGCCAAATCCGCGAAAATCTGTGTCCTGTTCGAGAATCCCCTCGCCGCGGGCCCCAGCCGAGTTGCGTGTAACTGACAGGTGTTCAGCGCGGTCATTTGCACACGACTCGATCGCACACTGGCGGCGTCAACGCGGTCCGCGCGGGTGCAGTTGGTACGCTGAAGGCGTACGACAATCAGAGCCCAGGGTCAGCGACGCAGCCGCGCCACCCTGGGTTGACGTGGACGACGTTGTCGTATGAACTCTGAAAGAGTTCCACAGTCGGCGGTTCGCCCGCCTGTCGAACGCCTTTAGCGTTCTTGCATGCGGGTAAACCGCAGACCGGGGGTGCGCTCCTGTTGTCGCGACCCCCCGGCTTTGCTGTGCGACGCCTTCAGCGTCGCTCGCAGTCGGCGTTTCTGGACAACGTCTCTCGAGGGTTTCGGGAGAGTTGTGTGTCACTGACAGCCTTGGAAGGCCGTTCTACAGGTTCATAGTTCGCACATTTCTGATTGGGAACGTGCCTGAGTGACCGTAGTTGTGCCCAAACAGAAGTTTGGGCACAAGGGCACAATGCATTGAGACAAGGGAGGGGAACCGGGCGACATGAAATACCGCACGTTGGGACGGACCGGCCTGGAAGTCTCTGTGGTGAGCCTGGGAACGGGCGGGCCGAGCCGGATCGGGCAGCGGACGCATGCGGACGAGGAGCAGTCGCATCGCGTGATCCATCGCGCGCTCGATCTCGGAATCAACCTGATCGACACGGCGGCGAACTACAGCGACAGCGAAGCGATTCTCGGGCGGGCGCTGAAAAGCGTGCCGCGCGAGCGGTACTTCATCGCGACGAAGTTCGATCCCGACCCCGAGAACAAAGACGAGATCATCACGCCCGAACAACTGGTTGCCTCGTGCGAGCGGAGCCTCAAGCGACTCGGCTGCGAGACGATTGACATCTTCCAGTTTCACGGGCTGGTCCCGTCGAACTACCGGCAGGCGGTCGAGAGGCTGTACCCCACGATGGAGCGACTGCGGGAGGCAGGAAAAATCCGGTTCATCGGCGTGACGGAGTACTTCTTCCGGGATCCTGAGCACCAGATGCTGTTGGCCGCGCTGGAAGACGATCTGTGGGACACGATCATGGTCAAGTACGGCATCATGAATCTTGCCGCGGAATGGGAGGTACTGCCGCTGGCGCAGGAGAAGAACGTCGGCGTGCTGAACATGTCGGCCGTGCGCGTGAAGATGACGCGGCCTGACGTTCTCGAAGAAACAATCGCCCTCTGGAAGGAGGAGGGATTCATTGGTCCAGATGCGCTACCCGCGCGGGGGCCACTGGACTTTCTGGTCCACGACGGTGTGCCGTCGGTGGTCGCGGCGGGATACAAGTTCGGGATCTCGCACGACGCGATCTCGACCCTTGTGATCGGGACGGGAAACGTGGCTCACCTGAAAGAGAACATCGACACGATCCTCGGCGATCCGCTGCCGGAAGAGGACGAGCAGAAGATTCGAGCGATCTTCGGGACGTTTGCGGCTTCGGAAGGGGATACAGGGTGAGGGGCCCGTGGATGCCAGCGGCGGGCTTTGGGGTGTGGAGAATGGGCCGCGGATATGGCGGATCGCGCGGGTTGGCGCGGATTCCAATATATGCGTCAGGGCACGTGCAGGGACGAACGGCGGCGCGCGCTGGCAGCGTGCGCTGTGGGTGCGGTTTTCACGGTTCATTTCGGGGGTGGGGCGCTACGCGATGATCTCGTGCACGATTTCGCCGTGCACGTCGGTGAGGCGAAAGTCGCGGCCGGCGTAGCGGAAGGTGAGGCGTTCGTGGTCGAGGCCCAGGAGGTGGAGCATGGTAGCGTGCAGGTCGTGGACGTGGACTTTGTCGGAGACGGCGTAGTAGCCGTAGTCGTCAGTCTGTCCGAACTGCAGGCCGCCCTGGATGCCGCCGCCGGCCATCCACATGGAGTAGCCTTGCGGGTTGTGGTCGCGGCCGTTGCCTTCCTGTGAGACCGGCGTGCGGCCGAACTCGCCGCCCCAGAGGACGAGCGTTTCGTCGAGCATGCCGCGGGCTTTGAGATCGCGGAGGAGACCGGCGATCGGTTTGTCGACTTCGAGCGCATTGCGGCGGTGAGCGCCTTCGAGATTGGAGTGCTGGTCCCACTTGTAGCTGTGGGTGCATTGGACGAACCGCACGCCGCGCTCTGCGAACCGGCGGGCCATGAGGCATTGCCGGCCGAAATTGCGGGTGGTCTCGTCGTCGAGGCCGTAGAGTGCGTGCGTGGCCTGCGTCTCATCGGAGACGTCCTGCAGTTCCGGAGCCGCCGTCTGCAGGCGGAAGGCGAGTTCGAAGGAGTTGATCCGCGCTTCCAGCGCGGCGTCGTGATCGGTGAGGGCTTGGCGATCCCGATTGAGGGTCTGCAGGAAGTCGAGTTCCATCCGCTGCAAGTCGCGCGGCGTCTCGTCGGCGTTTTCGATGAAGGGGATCTTGGCCTGATCAGACGGAATGCTGGCGTTCCCCAGTGGTGTCCCCTGGTAGTCGGCCGGGAGGAAGGCCGAGCTGTAGGCGTTCACGCCGCCGTGCGTGAGTGTGGGACACATCGAGATATAGCCCGGCAGGTTGCGGTTCTCGGTGCCCAGCCCGTAGGTGATCCACGAGCCCATGCTGGGACGGACAAACGTGTCGCTGCCGGTATGCAGTTCGAGCAGCGCGCCGCCGTGGCGGGAGTTGGAGCAGTGCATTGAGTTGATGATGCACATGTCGTCGACGCAGGCGGCTGTCTCGGGAAAGATCTCGCTGACCCAGGCGCCGCTCTCGCCGTACTGCTGGAAGTTGAACGGTGACGCGAGCAGGTTGCCGGTCTCTGCGGAAACGACGCGCGGTTTAGCAAACGGGAGCGGCTTGCCGTCGTCTTTCTGCAGCCTGGGTTTGTAGTCGAACGTGTCGACCTGCGAGGGTCCGCCGTGCATGAAGAGGAAGATGACCTGCTTCGCCCGTGGCGCAAAGTGGGGTGCACGCGGTGCGAGCGGGTCGGCCGGAGCTTCGTCGGCCAGGAGGGATGAGAGAGCCATCGCTCCGAATCCGGCCGCGCTGGACTGCAACATCACCCGACGGGTCGTGGCACGATCGAATTGACGGCAGAACCGATTCACAGCGACGCTCTATCCTGGATCCCAGATCTACTTGTAGCCAAGAACAGGTGGGGTGCCACTGGCTCGGCCAGTGCGAATGTGACTACGTTCTGGCTGCGAAGGCACTGGCGGAGCCAGTGGCACCCAATTCGGCTTCACGGATGACGTACGCTACTCCACATACAGGAACTCGTTGGCCGACAGGATGGCGCGGCAGAAACTCTGCCAGGCGCGGAGGTCGCTGTCCTCGTGGTCGGGGTGCAACTCCTGCCAGCGGTATGCATACTCTCGCACGTATCCGGTGGCGCGGTCAATCTCGGCCTGCGTCGGCGGCCGCGCATAGGCGATGCGGTAGGCCAGTTCGATGCGGGCGGGTTCGTCTTCCGGTTCGGCTTGCAGCAGGCGATCGGCCATGGCCTGTGACTGCTGCGACACGAACTTGCTGTTCATCATGAACAAGGCCTGCGGCGCCACGGTGGTGCTCTGCCGTTTGCCGCTCAGCGCGCTGGGGTCGGCGAAATCGAAGGCCTGGAAGACGTCGTAGAGCGCCGACCGCACGACCGGCACATAGACCGAACGGCGGCTGGTCACATAGGCCACCGGATCGACGTTGGCCGTGCTGGTGACATAAGCCCGGTTCTCCGTCGGCAGGAGCGATCCACGCATCTCCGCATTGAGCGATCCGCCGCAGACGAGGAGCGAGTCGCGGATCGCTTCCGCTTCCAGGCGGCGACGATTCATGCGCCAGAGCAACCGATTATCGGGATCGAGCGCCTCCGCTTGCGGATTCGCCGCCGTACTCATCTGGTAGGTCGAGGAGAGCAGGATCTTGCGATGCAGCGCCTTGATCGACCAGCCGCCCTCCACGAACTCGGCTGCCAGCCAATCGAGCAGTTCAGGATGCGTCGGCTGTTCTCCGAGCAGGCCGAAGTTGTCGGGCGAGCGGACGAGTCCCTCACCGAAATGCCAGCCCCAGATGCGGTTCACGAAGACCCGTGCGGTCAGCGGGTGTTGTTCGTCTGCGAGCCAGCGGGCCAGTTCAAGCCGTCCGCTGCCGGCCTCAGCGATGGACGATTGCTCGTCGGTGATGGCGCGTGGAAAACGGCGCTCCACCACCGGCCCCAGGGTGAGATGGCTGCCGCGGATGTGGATCTTCACGTCCTCGGCCGCCTGGTCGGAGACGGCCATCACCTGCGGGAATTCCGGTAGTTCCGACTCCAGTTGCTCCTGCTCTTCGTGAAGCTGTTCGAGTTGCAGGGCGACCTGCTCGGCGTAGTGGTCTTGCAGTTCCTCGTCGGATGCGAACGGTCCAGCGTCACCGACGAGGAGTGTCTGCAATTCCGGATGGGCGTCGGCGAACGATTCATCTTCCAATGCCCGTAGCGCCGCCTCTTCGAAACGGTCGGCCAGTTCGTGGATCGTTTCCGGTGGAGGGTCTCCAATCAGCGCGGCAGCAGTCCCGAGCACTTCGGCCGGCGAGGTGGCGGGATCGTCCGACAATCGCTTCCAGACCGCGAGCAGGGAGTCCTCCTCCGCGCCGCGAATCGCGTCGTGCCAGCGGCCGAGCCACTCGGGGATCAACTCGAAGTCCGGATCGAGCGGTTCGTGTTCAATCTCCGCCAACTCTTCCGCGGCCGGGGCGAGCAGCAACTTGTCGATGTGCGGAAAGAACTGCGGATGCTCCAGCCGGATGACGTTGTCTCCTTCTTCCAGCCAGACAAACGCCTCGACGAACCAGGTCTGTGAATCCGGGAACCAAGTGCCGGTTACTTCCCCGGCCGCGTCATCGCTCTGAATCTCGTCATTAATGCTTAGTTCGCACGGTCTCGAAGACGCGGCCGCGTAACGCAGTTCGAACTGGTAGAGACCCTCCTCGGCGACTTCGACTTCGTACTCGACGAAGTTGGGTGTCTCACCGCGATTGACCAGAACGCCGATGCCGGGTCCATAGCTGGTGGTGTCCTTGTTGACGTTGCCGCGGTCATAGTCTTCCGCTTCGATGACGGTCACGCCCGGCTGAGCGACCGCCTCGGCGTCGTCGCCGATGGTGACGGCCTGTTCGAGGATTCGCTCTTCCCGTTCGATCGCGACCGCGGCGAGCAGGTAGTCGCCGACGTGGCGGCGTGACTCTTCGAGCAGTTCTTCTCGGGCCTCTTCGTCGACCGCATCGATCTGCGACTGCAGTTCGTCGATGGCGGCCTGTTGTCGTTCGAGTTCGGCCAACTGGTCCGGCGTCGCGAGCGGTCGCTCCTGCCAGCGGGCGACGACGGAGAAGTTCTCCATCGTCTTCGTGCTCTTGAAGATCCCGGCCAGGGCGTAGTAGTCGTGCGTGGAGAGGGGATCGAATTTGTGGTGATGGCAGCGGGCGCAGCCCATGGTGAGTCCCATGAAGGCGCGGGACGTGGTGTCGATCTGCTCGTCGATGATGTCCATCTGCATCTTGACCGGGTCGTCCTCGGCCAGCATCTTGCCGCCGAGTGTGAGGAACCCGGTGGCGGTGAGCTGGTCGAATCGCTCGTTCGCGTCGCCGGTCTCCAGCAGGTCGCCGGCGATCTGATGGATGACGAACTGGTCGTAGGGCAAGTCGCGATTGAAGGCATCGACGACCCAGTCGCGATAGCGGTAGGCGTTGGCGTAGGCGAGGTTCTCATCGAGTCCGTTGGACTCGGCATAGCGAGCGACGTCGAGCCAGTGCCGGCCCCAGCGCTGGCCGTAGTGGGGCGAAGCCAGCAGCCGGTCGATCAGCCGGGCGAATGCATCGGGTGCGTCGTCGGCGAGAAACGCATCCACTTCTTCGGGAGTGGGAGGCAGTCCGTGCAGATCGAAGGTCACCCGGCGGATGAGCGTTCTCCTGTCGGCCGGCACTGCAGGATGCAAGCCGGCCTCCCTCAACTGCGACAGGACGAAATGGTCAATCGGTGATTGCGCCCAGTCGTCATCCAGCTCGGGAGGAGCGGGGCGCGTCACCGGTTGAAACGCCCAATGGCTGAGTTGCTCGCCTGTAAACTCCGGCTCCTCATGTGCGGTTGCATTGGGCGCGACGGTCACCGGCTCGGCGTTCGGCCAGACGGCGCCGCCAGCGATCCAGCGGACGACGTCGGCGATCTGCCGGGCGGGGAGCTTCTCCTTGGGCGGCATCTTGAGCAGTTCGCCGTGCCGCATGGCGCTGACGAGCAGACTCTCATCCGGCTTGCCCGGGATGACCGCCGGTCCGCGCGTTCCGCCTTGGAGCAATCCGGCCAGCGAATCGACGCTGAGGCCCGACTCCGGATCGTCGCTGTTGTGGCAATCGGCGCAGCTCTCGACGAGGACCGGGCGGACGCGGGATTCGAAGAACTCTACGTCGGCCGGGTCGTTTGCCGCGCCGGCGGGACGGCTCAGAAGCATCAGGGCCGCGCACGCGGCGTAGACGGGGAGCGTCCGATTGATTGACAGTTGCGTTTGGAAACCGGCAGCCGGCCGTTGCATGGAAATCCGCCCGTTCACAGACTGGGAATCCTCGGGGTCCAACCTTTCAGGATAATGTGTTTGGGGGGCGGAAACGAGCAGAAGGTGGAATTGTTGGGATGATCCATGAGCTTGCGCTCACGGTTGAGCCGCGCAGACGCAGGGAGTCTGGGCCACCGGAGTCGGAGGCGAAGTGCACGGTGGGCGTGAAGATCGAGTGAAGCGGAGCGGCAGGCGCGGTTGCCCGTTGAGTGCTGTCGCGATAAAACCGCGCGTCAGGGCCCAGGGACCACAACGAGCAGCACATGCCAGGCGGACGATGAGTGATGACGATTCCAGCCGCGGAGACACGAGCATCCGTCGACTCTCCGGAACCGCTCTCCAGAGATGAGTTGAACAAGCTCGACGCTTACTGGCGCGCGCTCAACTACCTGTCGGTGGGCCAGATCTATCTGCTCGACAATCCGCTGCTGAGGGAACCGCTCCGGCGGGAGCACATCAAGCCGAGGCTGTTGGGCCACTGGGGGACTTCGCCCGGCCTCAACATGCTGTGCACGCATCTCAACCGGGTCATCAAGCGGGACGACCTGAACATGATCTACGTGATCGGTCCGGGTCACGGCGGGCCGTCGATGGTAGCGCATGCCTATCTGGAAGGCACCTACAGCGAGGTTTATCCCGAGGTCAGCCAGGATGAGGAAGGGCTGCATACGTTGTTCAAGCAGTTCAGCTTTCCGGGGGGTATCCCGAGTCATGTGGCGCCCGAGACGCCGGGCAGCATCCACGAGGGGGGCGAACTGGGCTACGCGCTCAGCCATGCATACGGGGCGGCGTTCGACAACCCGGATTTGATCGTGGCGTGCGTCGTGGGAGACGGGGAAGCGGAGACGGGGCCGCTGGCGACCAGTTGGCAGAGCAACAAGTTTCTCAACCCGGCCCGGGACGGGTGCGTGCTGCCGATTCTGCACCTGAACGGTTACAAGATCGCCAATCCCTGCTTTCTGGCGCGTATCCCACATGAGGAGTTGCAGAAATTCTTCGAAGGGATGGGTTACAAGCCGTACTTCGTGGAGGGGAGCGATCCGGAGGCGGTGCATCAGCAGTTGGCCGCGACGCTCGACACGATTGTGGGCGAGATCCGGGCGATCTGGCGCGACGCGCGGGAGAACGGAAACATGTCCCGTCCGACATGGCCGATGATCGTCTTCCGCACGCCCAAAGGCTGGACCTGTCCCCCCGAGATCGACGGCAAGAAGTGCGAGGACTACTGGCGTTCGCACCAGGTGCCGATGGGCGACATGGACAGCGAGGAGCACATTCGCATCCTCGAAGAATGGATGAAGAGCTACCGGCCGGAGGAACTGTTCGATGACGACGGACGGCTGATTCCGGAACTGGCGGAACTCCCGCCGAGCGGTCAGCGACGAATGAGCGACAACCCGCACGCCAACGGCGGGTTGCTGCTGCGCGACCTGAGGTTGCCCGATTACCGAGACTACGCGGTCGACGTGCCGCATCCGGGCGCTGTCATCACTGAAGCAACGCGGGTGATGGGCCGGTTTCTGCGGGACGTGATGGAAGAGAACCTGGAGGGGAAAAACTTCCGGGTGTTCAGTCCGGACGAGAACAACTCGAACCGCTGGCAGGACATTCTCGAGGTCACGAACCGCTGCTTCATGGGTGAGATCCTATCCGAGGACGACAGCCTCAGCCCGGACGGCCGGGTGATGGAAGTTCTCAGCGAGCACCAGTGCCAGGGCTGGCTGGAGGGGTACCTGCTGACGGGACGCCACGGATTCTTCTCGTGCTACGAGGCGTTCATTCACATCATCGATTCGATGTTCAACCAGCATGCCAAGTGGCTCAAGGTCTGCAACCACATTCCGTGGCGGAGGTCGATCGCTTCGCTCAACTACCTGCTCAGTTCCCATGTCTGGCGACAGGACCACAACGGATTCAGCCACCAGGATCCCGGCTTCATTGATCACGTCGTCAACAAGAAGGCGGAGGTCATTCGCGTCTATCTGCCGCCCGACGCCAACACGTTGCTCTCGGTGACCGATCACTGTCTCCGCAGCCGGAACTATGTGAACGTGATCGTCGCCGGCAAACAGCCTTCGCCGCAGTGGCTGACGATGGATCAGGCGATCAAGCATTGTGCGGCGGGGGTCGGCATCTGGGAGTGGGCCAGCAATGACCGGGGACATGAGCCGGACGTCGTGATGGCCTGCTGCGGCGATGTTCCGACTGTGGAGACGCTGGCGGCGGTCGAACTGCTGCGGGGTCATCTGCCGGAGTTGAAAGTCCGCGTGGTGAACGTCGTGAACCTGATGAAGCTGCAGTCTCCCAACGAGCACCCCCACGGGCTTTCCGACCGCGACTTCGATGCGCTCTTCACGACGGACAAGCCGATCATCTTCGCCTTCCACGGTTATCCGTGGCTGATTCACCGGCTGACCTACAAGCGCACGAATCACAAGAACCTGCACGTGCGCGGCTACAAGGAAGAGGGGACGACCACGACCCCCTTCGACATGGTCGTGCTCAACGAACTGGACCGGTTCCACCTGGTGGAAGACGTGATCGACCGGCTGCCGCAACTCGGTTCGCGGGCGGCTTACTTCAAACAGGCGATCCACGACAAACACATCGAGCACAAGCAGCACATCTTCGAGCATGGGGACGACCTGCCGGAGATCAGTGGCTGGCGGTGGGGAACTGCGGCGCCGGTCGAGTCCGGCGGCACGTCGACCGAGGGGGATCACGTGTGAGATTCGTCGTGTAGTCACAGCGAGGCGCACTGGATGGAATCAACCACCACGGCACGAAGGGCACGAAGCCGGCTCGCGCAGTCGTCACCTCTGAGAATCGGCCGACAGTGACGGTAACGACTGTCCTTCGTGTCCTTTGCGCCGTAGTGGTGAGCCGATCGAGCGCCGAATGGGGATTGAAGAGTCTGAATCTGGCGGACTTAGAATGACCATTCTCCTGCTGAACGCCGGATCGAGCAGCCTGAAGTGCACGTTGATGCAGGAGCGTGACGGTACGGTGGTGGCCTCCGCGCGGGCCGACTGGGCGGGGTCGGTGACCCGGTACGAGTACACCGGCCCCGACGGACAGAAGCATGCGGAGGAAGTGCCCTGGAGAAAGCATGCCGATGCGGTGCGGCGTGCGCTGAACGATCTGGAAAACGTTGCTCCTGCCGCCCTGCCGCAGGCGACCGATCTCGCGGCGGTCGGGCACCGCGTCGTCCACGGCGGACCGTTCACATCTGCGATGCGGCTGACGCCCGAGGTGCGGGCCCGGATCAGCGAGTTGACCGAATTGGCGCCGCTGCACAATCCGCCGAGTCTGGAAACGATCTCCGCAGCGGAAGCAGTCCTGCCCGACGTGCCGCACGTGGCTGTCTTTGATACGTCGTTCCATGCGACGCTTCCTCGGGAAGCAGCCACCTACCCGCTGCCCCGGAAGTGGACGGAGGAGTGGGGCATCCGGCGGTACGGTTTTCACGGCCTCAGTCACGCCTACTGTGCCGCTCGCGCTGCCGAGATGCTGGACCAGCCGGCCGAGTCGTTGCGTCTGGTGATCTGTCATCTGGGCCACGGTTGCTCGGCGTCCGCAGTCCACGGCGGCCGTTGCGTCGACACCACGATGGGTTTCACTCCGCTGGACGGGCTGATGATGGCGACCCGCAGCGGCGCGGTCGATCCGGGCGCGATCGTCCACGTTCAACGCCGGTTTGGTCTCACCGCGGAGGAAGTCGAAACTGCGCTCAACCAGGAATCCGGCCTGCTGGGAGTCTCGGGCGTCTCCGCCGACATGCGGCTGGTGCTGCAGGCGGCCGATGAGGGGAATGAGCGCGCTCAGTTGGCGGTCTCGGTTTACACCCACCGCGTTCGACAGGCCGTCGGAGCGCTTTCGGCGACGCTGGGCGGTGTCGACGCGCTGGTTTTCACGGCCGGAGTTGGTGAGCATTCAGCGGCGGTGCGGGCCGACATCTGCGGGGGACTGGAATGTCTCGGTCTGCAACTGGACGCGGCACGGAACTCAGCTTGTTCTCCCGACGCCGACATCGCGCACGACGACTCGCCGGGCAGGATTCTCATCGTCACGTCGCGGGAAGACGTGATGATGCTCAAGGAAGTGCTGGGCGTCCTGGGTCAGGCAGGACCGGGCTGAGAGGAATGGTCCCGGCGGATCGGGGGCTGTCGGGTGCGACAGCCGGAGACCGATCCACCTCGTCGACCGTCAGAGTCTACGTGTCTTGCCCGGACTGCCAATCGCATTGAAAGGGCAAAAGCGGGTTCTCCGATCGTTGGCTGCCCGGCAGGCGCGGAGGAATGGTTCGTATTTCGTGTGTCAAAAAGTGACGGTTATGCCGCATGTGCCGTTCACATTGCCGATTGTTCGGACTGTGACGGGTCTGCCGTACGAACGGACTGTTTCGAGCATCGTGTTGCTTCCGAATCTCCAGATGGACCGGTTCTGAGCATTGGCTCGGCTGCAACGGTTGCATCGATTCGCGGGACGCCGGGGGGCCACTCCGATCGGCGTGCCGCCACACGACACGGAGATCGTCGCATGTGCTGGAAGAGAGTTCGCGCGAGCCTGTTGCTGGTGTGCCTGACGGGGCTGTGCCGGACGGCGGGTGCGCAGTCGTTCGGCATTGAACTGCACAACACGCAGATGCCGGCCTCGGGCGGAATGGCGGGCGTGAGCATTGCGCGGCCGCAGGATCCGCTCTCGGCGATCAACGGGAACCCGGCGACGCTGTCGCAGATGAAAGGGACGAACTTCACATTCGGCGGAGCGTGGGCGGACGCCACGATGAACTTCGACCAGACCGCGGCGTTCCCGGTCGCGGCGCCGGTGGTGACGCCGTTCTCGGCCGAGTCGGACTATCCCGGTTCGGTGCTGGCGAACATCGGCGTGACGCAGGAGTTGGACCTGGCCGGTATGCCGGCGACGTTCGGAATGGCGCTGGTGTCGAATGCCGGGGCCGGCGTCGATCTGGTCGATACGCCGGAGTCGAACGGAACGGCCTCTTCGATGCTGATTCTGGAAACGGTCTCGGGCGTGGGCGTGGAGTTGACCGACAGCCTCTCGGCGGGAGCGTCGTTTCAATTCGGGACGGGGTTCCTGGATTCTCCGTTCGTCGGCGCGGGAAAAATGACTCCCGATTACGGGGTGCGGGGGTCGTTTGGCGTGGACTACGACCTGGGTCGATCGACGACGGTCGGCGCGTATTACCAGACGAAGCAGCACTTCACGTTTGATCGTGCGGTGGTGTTGAACCTGGGCGGCGGGGCGTTCAGCGCGCCGCTCGATGTGAAGATGGATCTGCCGCGGACGGTCGGCGTGGGTGTGGCCAATACCAGTCTGATGGACGGGAATCTGCTGCTGGCGGTCGACGTGCTGTGGAAGAACTGGGAAGACGCGGACCTCTTTCAGGCGATCTACGAGGACCAGTGGGTGTTGCAACTCGGGGCGCAGTACACGGCCGGGAGCACGAAGTTCCGGATCGGTTACGCGTGGGCGGAGAACCCAGTGGCCAATCCGCCGGCCGCCGTCGCGGGGGGCGTTGCGCCTCCGGGGGCCGTGGCGGCGGTGCAGTACCTGCAGTCGCAACTGGCGGTGATCAACCAGCACCGGCTTTCGGGCGGCGTGGGATTTGCGAACGTGATGCCGGGCATCGACATGGACCTCTTCGCGGGCGGGATGTTCAAGGACTCCCAGCGACTGGGGGCGACGACGGTGGAAATCCAGAGCTACTGGATCGGCTTCGGTTTGACGTGGCACTTTGACGGCGCGGGACGGGCGACGCTATGAGTCGACTCGCCCCCCGAGTCGGCCTGCGATTCACTCATGAGCTGCCGGTTTTCGGACGCATCGGCGGGCTCACGCCGCGCCGCTCGCCTGGTTCGCGCCTCCGGCTGAGACGTGACTCAACGGCAACGATTTCCGGGAAAGAAGGAACCCATGACCAACCCGAAGCGGGGCTGATATGGTGAATCGACAATACTTACGGCTCACAGCATTGATCCTGGCTGCAATGACGTCCGCGGTCAGCGGACAGGAGTCCGACCACTGGCTGCGCCGCTGCTGCATCCTGGGCGGGGAATCGGAACGGGACCCCTACGAAGAGCCGATCGAGACCGACCGGCACGACTTCACCAAGTCAACGAAGACCGTCGGCCGCGGCGTCGCGCAAATCGAAGGGGGCTACCTTTACCTCTACAAAGACACCGCAGAAGACGTCGATCAGACGCACGTTGCACCGGAGTTTGTCCTGCGCTACGGGGTTTGCGACGACGTCGAATTCCAGGTTCGCTGGAACTATGTCTGGCGGTTTCCGGAGGAAGAAGTCGGTGCGGAAGGGGCGGAAGATCTGCGACTGGCGACCAAGGTCGCCCTCTGGGAACAGGATGGCTGGTTGCCGGAGACAACGATCTTCGGCCGCATGACAGCGCCGACCGGCGCGCCGGAGTGGACGACCGAGCGCGTGGAAGCCGGCGGCCAGGTCATCTACGCTTGGGAGATTGCCGAAGACTGGGAGCTGGCGGGCACGACGGGCGGGTTCTCCAACGGGGCCGGCGACGTCGGCTTCCAGGACGCGGAACTGGGGATTGACGACAATTTCGTGCTCTGGGCGCAGTCGCTGGCTCTTGGCGTTCCGATCTCCGAGAGGTCGGAGGCCTACTTCGAGTGGTTTGGATTCTGGTCGTACGGTCTCGAGGAGGAAGTCGTTCAGCAGTACCTGAACATCGGCGTGGACGTGTTGATCACCGACAACTTCGTGATTGACTTCCGCGTCGGCAGCGGGCTGACGGATGATTCGGAGGATTTTTTCGCGGGCGTCGGGGGCGGCCTGCGGCTGTAGCGCCCTGGCAAGGCTGTGTCTACGGGTCGGCTGGACCGAAAATCGGCACGAAACCTTGCGGGATTCGTGCTCCTGTGAGAACCGCTCGACCTGCAAACTCGGAATCGAGGGACCGGTCGTCACGCCGGCAAGTCCGGGAACAACCGACCGGCGCCGACGACGTGACCGCCCAACGATTCAACGATCACGACCAGTTCTTCCCAGAGATAAGGGGCGTAGCTGGGATCGAGCCAGAGACGGAAGGCTTGCTGATCGGCGATCGTTTCCGGAAGGAGCGCGCAACTGACACCGGCGACGCGGGTGAAGATCGCTCTTCCTCCGTTTGCTTCGCGAAAGTCGATTCCGCACGTCTGCGCCATGACGTCCAGGCTTCGCGGGCCGGTCAGCAAAAATGTTGCGTCCTGATGTTCGACGCGATATACCTGCTCCGCGCCGAAGCCGAGTTGCTCCGAAAGCTCGGAGGCTTTCGAGCCTGCGATTCCGTCTTCCAGAAAAAACTCGTGAGCGCCGAAGCGGACGACCCGGCCTCCGCTGGGCAGGGGGCGTGATTCGTAGAGATCGGCCGGGACATCGACCCCTGCGGTTGACAGCCAGTTCGCGGCGTCGGGGCCTTTCACACCGAGTTGATTGAGTCCACTCAAGTCACAGAGGGCGGCTGCCGGTATGTCGTCGCCGGCCGGTTCGTCGCGCAGGCGAACGGCGAAGGTTGTGCCGTTTACGTCACGCCACTCAGCGCCGCGGGCTTCGAGTGCATCGTGGATCGGGCTTCGTCTGGCTGCTGCGGGTGCGGGGTTCATGGCGACGTTCATTTCTGTCTCGCGCCGTCCGGGTCGTAGAACGGCATTGCGGCGACCTCTGCATCGGCCGTGCGGCCGTCCGTGGTGCGGATCGTGACTTTTGCCCCGACGTTCGCGAGGTCGGGCCGCAGGAACGCCATGGCGATGGGATGGCCCAACGTCGACGCGGGGGCGATGCTCGTGATGCGGCCCACGATTTCACCTTCGTGGATGATCAGGCAGCACTCCTGCGGCAACGGGCCGGAGCGATGAGCGGGGAAACTAAGCCCGACCAGCTTTCGGTCCAACGATTGCTGCTTGACGATGTCGAGGCTGCGCGATCCGATGAAGAACGGCTTGTCCTTGCCGATCGCCCACGCGACATCGGCCTCGAAGGGGTGGGTGAGTGCATCGGTGTCCTGCCCGACAATGAGGTGGCCCTTTTCGAGCCGCAGCAGGCGTTGGGCTTCGACTCCGAACGGTCTGATATTGTGGGGCCGGCCGGCTTCCATCAAGGACGTCCAGACGTGCCACCCCTGGGAGGCCGGGACATGGATCTCGTACCCGAGTTCGCCGACGAAACCGACCCGCATCACGATCGCCCGCGCGCCGGCGACGGTTGCTTCTTTTACGCCGACGTAGGGGAACGCATCGGGAGAGAGGTCCGCGTCGGTCAATCCCGCCAAGACTTCGCGTGACTTCGGGCCGGCGAGGTTCATCGCCGCCAGATGACCGGTGGCGTTGATCAGCGTGACCTTCATGCCGAAGATCAAAGCCCACCGCTGCATCTCGCGGTAGAAGACTGCGGCTCCACTGCTGGTGGCGCTGACGTAGAACCGGTCTTCGGCCAGCCGCGCGATGACGCCGTCTTCGATAATCACGCCGGTTTCGTCGCACGCGACTCCGTAACGGAGGCGGCCGACTTTCTGTTTTTCGAAGCGGCCGGTGTAGATGTGTTCGAGGAACCGGGCGGCGTCGGGCCCGCAGACCAGAATCTTGCCGAGCGTGCCGACGTCGATCAGGCCGACGTGCTCCCGCACATTCTTCGCTTCAGCCAGAATGCATTCATCACGGGTGCTGCCGCTTGTGGTGTAGAACTCCGGCCGCATCCAGGCGCCGGCGTGCATCATCTCGGCGCCGTGTTGCCGGTGCCAACCGTCGAGCGGCGTGCGGCGCTGCGGATGGAACCGCCGGCCGGCCAGGTGGCTGATCCTGACCGGTTGGTAGAACGGGCGCGAGGTGGTGGTTCCGGTTTCGTTGATTGATGCGCCGTTCAGTCGCGCCAGAATCCGAATCGCGTTCGAGTTGGACAGTTTTCCCTGGCTGGGGCCCATGCCGACGGTTGTGAACCGTTTGACCAGTTCGATGTTGTCGTAGCCTTCCTGATGGGCGTTCTTGAAATCGGCCAGATGCAGGTCTTCATCCAGGTCGACGAAGTTTTTCTTTCCGTTGTTGCTGAAGATCGGATAGGGATGACTCGGGGGAGACGCCTGGTGCTGAGGCGAGTCGGGCAGGTTGCCGTCGAAGCGACCGAGATGGGCGGCGGCGCACAGTCCGGCGCGGCGACCATCTGCGATCTGATCGTGCAGTTCGAACCGGCCGTTGGCTCGGCCGGAAACAAACAGTCCGTCGGGCAGCGAAGACGGAACGAGTTGTGCGACGTGCTCCGCGTAACGGAATCGTCCGCCTGCCTGGTAGGCGAGGCCGACGTTGGGGGACCATCCGACGCTCATCGCAATGCCGTCGCATTCGATCCGTCGGAGCGAGCCGGTTCGCAAGCTTCCGTCTTTCTCCAGCGGACAGACTGCCGCCGCCTGAATCCGGGCCTTTCCGCCTGAGGGGACCGCTTCCGCGATGGCGCACCCGGCGAGGATTTCGATCCCGGCATCGGCCGCGTTCTGCGCCAGGCCGGTCGGTTCGCCGTCGTGTCGTAAGTCAGCGATTGCCGCGATTTCGACCCCTGCGCCGTGCAGGTCGAGTGCGGCGCGGTATCCGTCGCTGTTGGCTGCGACGACGACGGCGCGATCGAACGGTTTGACCGCATAGAGTTGCAGCAATCGCTGCGCGGCCGATGCGAGCATCACGCCGGGCAGATCGTTGTTCTGGAAGACGGCCGGCTGCTCGAAGCAGCCTGTTGCCACGAGCATCGCCTTGGCGCGGAGTTTGGTCAGCCGGCGGTCGTCGACCAGGGCGATCCAGTAATCGTTGTACGCGCCGGCCGCCTGTGTGCCGCAGCGGAGTTCGATGTTGTCGTGCGCGCGAACCTGTTCGAGCATTCCGCCGAACTGCTCTTGCGCCGCCGGGTTGCCGGACCATTGCCAGTTGAGGCTGCCACCGGGGTGAGGCTGTTCGTCCACCAACAGGACCTTGAGACCCTGTTCGGCGGCGGCGATCGCGCCGGCCAAACCGGCCGGACCTGCGCCGACGACGAGCAGATCGCAAAACGCGTAATCCTTGGGTGTCTCCACCGCTGCGTTTCCAGGATGGACGCGTCCCAGTCCCGCCACCTGCCGCATCTGGTTTTCGTAGTGCGGAAAGAGCCAGCGGGGAGTGTGAAAAGCCTTGTAATAGAATCCCACCGGAAGGAACCGGTCGAACCGTTCCATGATCCGCCAGCGGTCGCGCTGCAGGCCGCCGGACGTGTTGACGGAATAGACGTCCAGGCCGTCTGTGATCGGCAGCAGGTCGCCCCGCATGTTGGTCCGGCGGCCGTCTTCGACGATCACGTTGGCGTCGTGGCCGGCCAGGCTATAGAGACCGCGCGGGCGGTGATACTTGAAACTACGTCCCTGAAGGCGGACGTCGTGGGCCCAGAGGGCGCTGGAGAGGACGTCGCCTGCGAAACCGGCAAGCGACTGACCTTCGAAGCGGAACTCGACCGGTTGGCTGCGATCGATCCATTCACCTTCGCGCGGCGGAAGACGCCTATCCATCAGTCTGCTCCGCCCCGTAGAGATAAGTGCGCTGGAACTGGTCGGTCACGTTGTCGCGTTCGGCGATGAACCAGGTACCGCTCGGGATGTGATACCACCACTCGCGCTTTACGCCGGGTTCGCCATCGCGGTTGAAGACATAGTCGGCCCAGTCCGCGTCGGCGCCGTCTTTTCTGTCGAGGGGATTCGGCCGCAGTTCCCCGCCGAAGTGGAATTCCTGCAAAGGTCGCGGGCCGTTGATCGGGCAGTTGAGGATTTTCATGGAATCGATTGACGGTGTGTTGGTCGGACGCATCGGCCGGCTGACGCCTGGCCGTTCGCCTCAGTGCCAGTGGCACTTCATCCTGGCGGCGTATGGTCGTGTCTCTGCCTGTGTTTGCGGCTCTTGACGCCGCCAGAACCGCTGTCACAAAAGTGCAACGCGCTTAATGTCCTACGGAAGCAGCGCCTTTTTCGCCGACGAGTTGGAATCTTCCGAATCGCGAGAGATTGAAGGCTTTGATCAATTCGTGGTCGTGATCGTTCGCCATCGTCCAGGCCATCGTTTTGCCGCTGACCGGGGTGGCCTTGAAGCCCCAGGTGCCCCAGCCGGCATCGATGTAAAAGCCCTTGATGGGCGTCGTTCCCATAATCGGGGAGAAATCGGGCGTCATGTCGCAGAGCCCGGCCCATTGCCGGAGGATCTTGACGTCCCCCAGAAACGGAAACAGGTCGAGCATGCCGGCGCTCATCCCCTCGGCGAAGTCGAGCGTGGAGCGCATGGAGATCAGTTCGTAGGGATCAAGCGACGCGCCGGCCACCAATTCGCCGCGCGACGACTGGCTCATGTAGAGGTGCAGGCTGGCCGAGACGACGATGCTGTTGAGCCAGGGCTTGAGCGGTTCGGTCACGAGCGCCTGGAGCGGATGGATGACGAGCGGCGTCCGGAGTCCGACCATCCGGGTGATGGAGGTCGTCCAGCCTGCGACGGCGGAAAGAACCTTGCGCGTCTTGATGAACCCCTTGTCGGTGTGCACTCCGGCGACTTCCCCGTCGCGGACTTCGACGCCGGTAACCGCCGTCTGCTGATGAATCTCGGCTCCGCGCTGATCGGCCCCGCGCGCGTATCCCCAGGCGACGGCGTCGTGACGGGCGATCGCTCCCGGGGGATGGTACAGAGCCCCATAGATCGGCGCCTGATGCCCGCCGGCGTCGAGGTCGATCTCGGGCACGGTCTTTTTGATGAACGCGCGGTCGACCACTTCGCTGTCGATGCCGAGGTGCTTGTTGACCTCCGCCCGCCAGCGCTGCGTGTTGAGCGACGCGGGCGAGTGGGCAAGCGTGAAGTGACCCCGCTCGGAATAGAACAGGTTGAAGTTGAACTCCCGCGAAAGATCCCGGAAGAGATCGACACTCTCCTGGTAGAACCGCGCCCCTTCCGGCGTGAGATAGTTCGACCGGACGATGGCCGTGTTGCGGCCCGTGCCTCCGCCGCCGATGTAGCCCTTTTCGAGGACGGCCACGCTGGTGATACCGTGCTCCTTCGCCAGGTAGTAGGCGGCCCCCAGACCGTGGCCGCCTCCGCCGATGATGACGGCGTCGTATTCCTCTTTGAGCCTCTCCGGCGCGCGGAACATCCTGGGCTCGGGATGGTCCTTGTGGAGGGCGTACTTCAGTAAGCGGTAGGGCATCGGGGGGTGGTCGTCAGGCTGCGCTGCGGCGGGTCACAAGGAGGAGCGAAAACGGGGGCACAGAAGGAAACGAAGTGAACGAAGGTCTCCGTGCTACTCACTGGCGAGAGTTTGTCGTCCTGTGCAAATTGTCGCGTTTCTCCGTAGCGCACGCTGCCAGCGTGCGTCAGCGGCCTTTGCGATCAGCGGGACGCACGCAAGGCTGCGTGCGCTACGTTGTTGGGTTGCGGGCGACGCCCGCGCTGGGCAGATCATTGCACCGCCGGGTTCAACGTGCCTCAATCAGTCGTTGACAATCACACCGGTCCCTTGCCAAACCACTTCCTTGCCTTCGTTCCCTTCTGTGTCAAGACTCTCAGTGCATTCTCCGTGCCCCGTGCTCCCTCAGTGACTCTGTGTCGAACGATCTGCGGCCTAAAAAAACGTCAGATACTCATCGATCTCCCATTGCGAGACCTCCCCGGCGTAGGTCTCCCATTCGCGGATCTTGAGTTCGATGAATTCGTCGGCGATGACGCCCAGGGCGTCCTTGATGATCTCGTCGTCGCGCAGTTCCTCGACGGCCTCAAACAGCGATTGCGGGAGGATCTTCGTTCCCGATTCAAGGATCTCGCCCAGCGGCTTCTCGTACATGTTGCCCAGGTTCGGGTCGCCGGGGTCGATCTTGTTTTCGATGCCGTCGATCCCCGCCGCGACGTAAGCCGCCAGGGCCAGGTAGGGATTGCAACCGGCGGAGACGGTGCGGTCTTCGAAGTGGCCCGGGCCGGCGGTGCGGATCATCTGGGTGCGGTTGTTGTCGCCGTACGTGACGAAAGCGGGCGTCCAGGTGAAACCGCTACGGGTGGAATGCAGACCGGCGCCGAGTTTGAGCCGCTTGTAGCAATTGACGGTGGGGCTTGTGACCGCACAGAGGGCCCGCGCGTGCCGCAACACGCCGCCGACGAAGTGGTAGCCCAGTTCGGAGCAGCCGAGCCCCCGTGAGTCGGAGTCGTCGTCGAACAGGCACTCTCCGCTGTCGGCGTCGGCGAGGTGGAAGTGGACGTGCAGTCCGCTGCCGGTGCGGTCGGCGAACGGCTTGGGCATGTGGGTGGCGATCGCTCCGTACTTCTTGGCGATCTGCGAGGTCGCCATCTTGAAGAAGGTGATGCGATCGGCCGTGGTGAGCGCGTCGGCGTAGTCGAAGTTGACTTCGTACTGGCCGTTGGCGTCTTCATGGTCGGTCTGGTAGACGCCCCACCCGAGTTCGTTCAGCGAGCTGGTCAGTTCCTGCAGATACTCCATGGCGGGGGCCATCGAGCGGAAGTCGTAGCAGGGCTTGGCGAGGTTTTCGACGCCGTCCGGATCCCACGGCGAGATCGAGCCGTCCGGATTGCGGGTGACGAGAAAGTGCTCGGGCTCCATGCCGACGTTGAAGACGTAGCCTTTGTCGCGGACCGAGTCGAGGACGCGTTTGAGGTTGGTGCGCGGACAGTAGGGATACGATTCGCCGTCGACATAGAGATCGGCGGCGAACCGGGCCGTATTGGGCATCCAGGGCAGGGGGGTGTAGCTGTCGAGATCGATGCGGGCCAGCATGTCGTGCGAATGCGGTCCCTGGCCGACACCCCAGACGGCCGCGCCGGCGAATCCGGCGCCATCATCGATGACGGCGTCCAGCGATGAGGCCGGCACCATTTTCACCTTGGCCGACCCGTGCAGGTCGACGAACTGGGCCAGGAGGAATTCGATCCCCGCCTTCTTCATCTGCTTCCGGATGTCTTCACGATCTGCCATGCGGATTTCCCGTGCTGCCTTGCTCGTACGAGTCGTTGCTAGTCTCGGTGCGCGTCTGCCCGTGTATTCCTCGTTCCCAAACAGAACGGCTTGTTGATTTAAGTTAGCGTCGTGGGTTTGATTTTGTAAGATTCGGCGGCGTGGAGGGTGAGGTTTCAGGGAGGGAGTCGATGGATTGGGCGAAGGCGGAATTCGGGCGGGAGCAGTTGGTGCTGTTTCCGACTCGGCTGGACGAGGCGATCGCGCCGCAGCATCGGGTGCGGTTGCTCGATGAGATTCTCACGCGGCTGGATTGGTCGGCTTGGG
>QQVO01000011.1 GCA_003388505.1 Planctomycetota bacterium | reverse complement strand
TGGAAGAACTCTCCCACATTCGTAGCATCGACGTCATTCTCCCCACGAAATCCGGCATCCAGATCCGCAAACGCTGCGTCACCAAACCGACCGACCACCAAGCAATCCTGCTCCACCACCTGAACCTCACGCTCCCCTCGTCGCTCAAACAAATCGAAGACCTGTAGTGGAAAAATCACCCCGCCTCCCATTGCGCCACAACAACTTACATCGACAACTGGCGAACTTGGGTTAGCGCCGGCAGCGTTTCATCGCGGCGACGCAGCGATCACTCCGACGACTTGTGGCGGAGGCTGCGTCGCGTGGCGAATTTTCTGTAGGTGAACATCAGAAACAGGTTCGGCCGGGCGAACAGCAGGCGGGTGACCATTCCCCAGAATCCGCGCTTGTGCTCATACTCGACATGTTCCTCGACCTGCGTCTGTTCGGGGTTGATCGATGTGAAGGTATGGGTGTGTTCCCACTTTGCAGCCGGTCCGTCGGCGAGGACGTCGGTAAAGCCGTAGAGACTCACGCCGTGGTGCACGGCGGTCCATTGGAGCGGAAGCGGTCCGACCCACAACGTGAACGTTGACCGGGATCCCTCGGCCAGCGGTTCCACGTGGTGGAGTTGAACAAATGTGGGAGGGGGCGTGAGAATCTTGAGGGCGCGGGTGTCTGCATGGAAATCCCGCACTTGCTGCAGGGAGGCGTTGACGGTGAACCGGTAGTCGAAAACTGGCATGATGCGGATGATCGGTGTTGCGATTTCGTTTCGCTACGATTGTGCACGCAAAGGGCCGGAATCTGTTGGATGTCTCACGACTCAGACGCCCCCTCGACCCGGACTTTGCCTGCGAGCGAACCTCGTGCGCCGTCAAAGCGGCGGGGCGGAAGGCTGCTGTTCCTGATTCTGGCCGGATTCTTCTTCGTTCTGGGAGTTCTGGGGGCTGTGCTGCCGGGACTGCCGGCGACGCCATTCCTGCTGCTGACGAGTTTCTTTCTCGCCCGGTGCTCCCCGCGACTGAACGCCGCGCTGCTGCGATCCCGGTTCGTCGGACCGATCCTCGTGGACTGGCAGGTCCACGGCGGAGTGCAGCCGCATGTAAAGATGAAAGCGATCCTCTTTGTCGTGCTCGCGGTCGCCATTACGATTGTCGTCTCCGGGCTCTCGCCTGCTCCCGCGCTGGGGGTGGTTCTGCTCGCCGCCATCGGCATCGTCGTCGTTCTCCGGCTTCCGCGAGCAACGCCGCCCGATCAGGATCGGAATGAACCCGTATAACGGGCAGTTCGACGCCGCCTCCCGGTCATGACCGAAGATCGAACTGCCGGTTCACTCTCCGTTTTGCTTGGGCAAACTCCAGGATGATCGCAAGTGTTCGGCCCTGTCGTGAATCGCGGCCGTCTCGTCGGAGTCGTTCTTGAGCCGTTCCAGGTTGGCCAGGGCGAAGTTCATTCGATGGTTGTTCTGCAGTCGATCGGAGTGCCGGTCGAGAAATTCCCAGTACAGCGTGGTGAACGGGCAGGCGTCGTCGCCGGTTCGCTCCCGGTAATCGAAACGACAGTCGCGACAGAAGTTGCTCATCTTGTTGATGTAGTTGCCGGAGGAGCAGTACGGCTTGGTGCCGACGATTCCGCCGTCTCCGAACTGGCTCATCCCGAGCGTGTTCGGCAGCGAGACCCAGTCGACGGCGTCGAGGTACATCGCCATGTGCCATTCGTGGAACTTGCGGGGATGGACGCCCCAGAGCTGTGCGAAATTCCCGAGGACCATCAGCCGGTGAATGTGGTGCGAGTATCCGTGATTCAGGACATGTTGCATCGATTGGCGGACGCAATTCATCTCCGTTTCGCCGTCCCAGAAGAACGACGGCAGATCCTCTGTGTGCTGGAGAGCGTTGAGTTCGATGTATTCGGGCATCTTGAGCCAGTAGACGCCGCGGATGAACTCGCGCCAGCCGAGGACCTGCCGCACGAATCCCTCCACACTGTTGAGCGGCGCTCGGCCCTCCTCGTACTCGGCGACGGCTGCGGTCACGCATTCGCGAGGGTTGAGCAGCTTGAGGTTGAGTGGGGCGGAGAGTTGCGAGTGATACAGGAACGGCTCATCGGTCCACATCGCGTCCTCCCAGCGACCGAAGTCGGGCAGGCCGTGCTTGATGAAATGCCACAGATGCGCCTGGGCCTGTTTTCGCGTGACCGGCAGGGTGAAGTGGTCGAGCCGGCCGGGATGATCGGAAAACCGCGACTCAACGAGTTTCAGAACGTCTCTGGTGATCGCGTCGGGCTCAAACGTTTTGATCTTCGGCAAGTCGGCGGGCCCTTCCCTCCCGAAACTCTCGCGGTTTTCGCGATCATAGTTCCACTGGCCGCCGGTCGGTTCCCCCTCTTCGTCGACAAGTACCCCGTGCCGTTTTCGCATCTCGCGGTAGAAGTACTCGAGGATCAGGCTTTTCCGCCCTTTGGCATAGTCCTGAAACTCCTCGGGCGAGCAGTAGAAGTGCGCGTCGGGTCGAAGTGCGAGTTCGAGACCGAGGTCGTCTGCCGTTTTCTGGATAGAGTGCTGGACGCGATAGTCGCCGGGGCGAACGGCAACCAGTCGTTCCGGCTTCAGCCGCGCGGCGTCCTTCTGCAGGATTTCGGCGAAGCTTCGTCCGCGATCGCGCGAACGCTGCCGTTGCAGTTCGTGGTAGTGGACTGTGCGGTCTTTGCCGCGAATCTCATCGCGGAAGTGCCGCATGGCTGAGAAGAAACAGGCGATCCGCAGCTTGTGACACCACACGTGCGTCGCCTCTTCCTCGACCTCGGCCATCCAGACGGCGTCCTGATCGGGATCGAAATCGCGGAAGACCTCCGAAGAGTGATCGAGCTGATCGCCGAGAATGAGGATCAGATTGCGCATCGTGGCTCTTCTGGGCCGGCGGGGCGTCCCGGTTCGCGGCCGACGAGTTGAGACGTCTTGAGCTGAAAGCGGGCAGGGCCGACTTTCGCACCGCGCCGCTTCTCGGCCATACTTGATCAGTAAGAGGGTTCTAGCGCGCCAGCAACCGTCTGCAAGTCTCCGAATGGTTGAGATGCCGGCCAGGCGGCCACGGGACATTCCGCACGAGAGGTCTACAACCGATGCGGACCGAGCTGCCGATGCGGAGAAGACGCGTGTGTCCGGTTCGACGAATCGTGGGCGGCAAGCGATGGGTTCACCGTCCGCATTCGGCGATACGGCGGATCAAGCCGTGTCGGTCGCCGCGAGTTGACAGTGCCCGACTATCATGACGAATCTCGAGTCGTTTGTCGTTTTCGCCCAACTGGCATCGACGCTGTACATGACCGGCGTGATCTGGTTCGTGCAGATCGTGCATTACCCCCTGATGGCCGAAGTCGGATGGGGTGAGTTTTCACGTTACGCCGTGCAGCATCGCCGGCTCACCACCTGGGCCGTCGCTCCGGCGATGCTGATTGAAGCTGGATCGGCCGTGGGGCTGATCTACGTCTGCCCCAGGACTGTTCCGATCGGCTACGCGTGGGTTGGCGTTGGACTCGTCTTCGTGATCTGGATCTCGACGGCCGCGCTGCAGGTGCCGCTGCATGGGAAGCTGAGCGCCGGGCGATCCACCAAACTCGTGCGGCGTCTCGTTTTGACCAACTGGGTTCGCACGATCGCGTGGACCCTGCGCAGCGCGATCGTGCTGGCGGTCGCCTCGCATGCCGGCGCATGAAGAACACCCTGCGGCAGGAGATTCAGTTGTTCCGTGCAACCGCCTCCATGGAGGGCGGCGACCGAAGCGCAACACGAAGGCTTTTTGGCTGCGGATTGACGGAAGCGCGGGCCGGAGCTTCTGAAGGGGAAATCGACTCAGCGACCGCGATCGTCGTCCACAATCTGCCGGTGAAGAGCAGGGTCGACGGACGCTGCCATGGCTTGTTCGTCGAGTTGTCGACCAAGGAACTTCGAGATGTTTTGCGCGATCGAAGCCGGAGTTGCGATCACTTCGTGAAAGTTCACATCGAACCAGTGAATATTCGATTTCTCAACGGCCCATTTCCGGAGTTCGCGGAGGTGCCGTTCGAAATGTTGTCGCATCGCGTCATCATCAGGGCCACCCCTCGCCTGCGCTGACAGCATTCTGCGCTGGGAGCGAAGAACTTCCGCAAGACGTCGGCGCATGAAGATCACGCGATAGTCGAGATCGTCCGGCAGTTCGTACAACAACAACGAGACGACCTTGACCGCCATCCCCTCGGCCTCGGGCAACCAGGTGTTGTCGGTCGTCAGGCGCTTGACCTTCTCGTATTCGTAATATCCGCGCGGATTGTGAACGTCTGCTTTCCGCTTGTTGTCGGTCAGCACCGGCAGTCCGCCCGCCTCCAGCATCTGCATCATCAGCGATGTGCCGGAACGCGGCAGCCCGGAGACCACGACAATCATGGAGAGATCGCGCTGAACAAGGGACGGCGAACTTTGATGCGGGCGGACCGACGACAAGCCTGGCCCGGATTATTGATGGGTTCGGCAGTCAGAGGAGCGTTCGGGGGCATCTCTGGAGTCGGGACACAACCGTTTCCTTTGACGCTCGGAGGCTCGCGATGAGTGTACAGGATGTCTGACAGTTGCGATTCGATTTTTTCTCGCCGAAGCCAAATTCCGTGGAGCCGGTCGAGGAAGAGATTTCCAGTGACGGCGGCCTGCTGATCTTTCGTCAGTGGGATGAACGGCACGGGTTCACCGCCGGATTCGCGGAGCGACCGGAACCGCATCGGGCTCGGGCGGCGTCAGCGGTCCGTCGATCCTGATCGACGTCTTCGAGAAGGAAACCCACACGCACGACGAAACACTCTCCGGCCCGGTGAGCTTCGGCCCAGTGCGGCAGACCCACACCAGCGACACCGAAGAGCACGGCGTGCCGGGCGGCGACATCGTCAACGCTGACGTGAGTTTGAGAATCTGACAAGCCGCGTCGGGTTGCTCAACCTCAGCAGACTTGCAACCCACCAGGCTTGCATCGGTCCGTTGGTCCAGGACGATGTCGGGCGCGCTGGGGAGTCGCCCTCCGCCACGACGCGCGGAACGCGGGTCAGGCGCCTTTCAGCTCGTCGAAAGCCGGTCGTAGTCGTCCACCGTGGCGCCGTCCAGGCAGGCGCGGATGATCTCTTGAGCCTTCGTGTCCAGTTCTTCATTGAGGAACTGGCGGATTTGCTGATGAAAAAAGTCGGTGAGGATTTCGGCGCCGCGATCGTAGGCCTCCTCACCAACTTCGGGCTGCGTGTCGACCTGCAGGAACCAGTGACCAATCACCTGACCCTCGACCTGAATTGTCCGTGGCGAGCGGCCGAGAAGCGGGCAGCGACTCTCTATCAGGCGGCCCGGCTGGAACTCGGCCGACCCACGACGTGCCAGGTATTCTCGCGTGACCCACTGCGGCGCGAAGCCGACCTCCCAGCAGCCGACGTGCTGGTTGGGGATCAGGAGAAACATTGTATCCGGAGTGTCCATGATTTGGTGGAACAGGATGTTCGCCTGGTCGACGCGCCGACCCGTCGCGAACGGCCAGTAGGAGCCGACGCCCTCGGAACTCATGCCCTCGGTTGCGACAATCGAGGGGTTACCGTGGCCGCGGGGCGCTACCAAACGCCACAGCCAGGCAAGCGATGGTGGCAACAGGTGGAAGAGGCCCATGATCCCATAGGTCGGATGCTCGCGGGTGCAAGGTGGGCATCGCACGCCGAAGCTGCGAATATCAACGGTGACCGGATCGTTCACAATGTTCGGGTAATTCTCGCGTGGGAACACCAAACGCGGGTTGGGGCAAGGCGTTCCCGGCTCATCCTCGATCGGCTCCCAGATCAGCGCAGTCGAGCCGGGAACAGCATCGATATTCAGGAACAGCAGCGGCTCCTTGGGACGCATGGTGAGCGATTCAAGGTGCGGGTCGGTCCCGTATTCTGTGATGTGATTCACCCGCAGGAACCAAGCGTGCTCGGCGTCTATCAGCGAGAGCTTTCGCTCTCGAGCATCACTCTTCTGCAAATCGGGATGGCACAACGCCATGTCGTCAGTGACGGGGAGCAGGACGCAACCACGGGGAATCGACACGTAACGCCGCTCGCCGGTGATCAGGTTTGTGCCCAGCTTGAGACGGCCGTCCAGCTCCCGATGCATCTGCTCGAGCATCTCGCTCTTGCCGCCGCCGGAGGCGCCTTCGTGCATCATCGTCACCGTGTTGTCATACGGAGTGAGCACTTGTACCGTCGAACAGTGAGCGGTGTTCCAGCCGTCACGCTCGCCGTAGTTCAGGAGCATGCCGTACACGCCCTTCTTCGCTGACGGACCTGGGTACAAGTTGTAGCTGTACAGTTCGTGCAACTCCTCACGACGGTTATGCACCACAACCTGCTTTCCGTCGAAGTGTGTGTGACGAAACGGGGGCGCGATATAGATGATGGCCGAGTGGTAGTATTCCTCGCCCATCGCGCTGATCTGCTCCAGCGGCAAAATCCCCTGAAGGGTTGCCAACCCGAATGCGAAGAATGCCGCGTTCGCCGGACAGATCGCCATGGCCGGGAGGCCCTTGCCGGGCAATCCTGCGTCAAAGAAGAAGCAAGCCACGTCCTGGGTTTTGAGCCACTGAAACGTCTCCTGCCTCAACGGCTCGAAGTCTTCGCCAAAGCGGTCCTTGTACGTCTGCTTGTCGGTTGCACGGTCATCAGCAATCACCATGCAATTCGGGTCGCGGCGCCGCATGTAGGGTTCAAGATAGTTGGCGCTGATGCCGTTTCGCACACGGCTCACCTTCGCCTCCGGAACGAATCGACCGTCAATATCGTAGCCGACGGTGAAGTAGCCCCTGGCATCGACCTGATCTTCGGGAACCGCTGCCTCCGCCAACTCCGCGGCCGTGCTGAAGAATTGTACGCTCTTTGCCTCTGTGAGGACCTGCTTTGCAAAGCGCGACAGTCCGAGTTTCAGGAGTTCGTCGGCAATCATGTTTCGTCTTCAAAATGGACGGTCGCCCGAGCGCACAACGTGCCACGACAGGAGTGTCCGTGGAGGTTGAGGGCTGGATCGACGCCCTCGCAAAGAGGCTAGGTGAATCGTTCCGTGTGGTCAAACGGTGAGCGTGGCGATCTGGCGCCCTGTCAGGGCTCTTTTTCGGGGTAGGCCGGACCGCGAACCTACACGAAGACGAGCGGGATTCCGGCTTACGCACGAACTGCCCAACCTGCAAACTGAGAATTGACGGACCCGGAATCTCACAGCCTCGAACATTCGATTCCCGGTCTGATTTCCGGTTAGTCTGTCGGCATCACTTCTTATCCGGGAGGGCCAAGACGCCGACAACCCGGAAGTGCGGCCGGATTCTTGTCACGATCGGCGCCCGGACTGGAATGAGCCTGGATGCTGTGGCATGATCGCTATCCAGTGTTGATCTTCTGCAACATCGGGAAGCTGCCATGAGTGAGTCGATCGGGCACGTGATTCGCGAAATGACCGGAGGACGTCCCTTTGTCTTCGTGGTGATGGGATATAACGAAAAGGCGGCGTTCTATCAGGATGCGATCCGGAACACGGTCGAGCAGGAAACCGACCTGATCTGCATCCGGGCCGACGACGTTCCGGGCGCCGGCCATGATCTGCTCGACAAGATTCATCGCATGATCGAGAGCGCCGAACTGGTGGTCGCCGAGATCAGCAGCGACAGCAAGAACGTTTTCTACGAGATCGGCTTCGCCATCGGGCGCAATCGGCCGCTGCTGCTGCTGGCCGACAACGTGGTCGAGATTCCCACCGATCTCAAGGGCCGTGAACTGATCCGTTACGTGGAGACAGCCGGTGGATTGCGTCAGTTCAAGGACGAGTTCCGGCGTCAACTGCGGAGCCGCGTCGGATCGCGGCTGGCGCTATTGCGCGACATGCTGCAGGCCGACTCCCAGACGCCCGCGTATATCGCGGCCAGTCCCCGGCGCGTCAGCGTGGAGGACCAACAGCGGCAGAACCTCGGATCCCAATACCATCACCGGACCTTCGGGGATTATCTGGGCATTCGTGGATTGCTGGGCGCATTCGGTTCGCTGATGGGAGAGAGTTCAACGGCCGAACTGATCTCGGCGCAGTTTGTTCCGCCGGGACTGAAGGATGCGGACGTCAATCTCTATCTCATCGGCTCGAAAAAGGTGAATTCGTTCGCGGGGCAGTTTCTGGAAGACCTGCAGTGGCCGCATGAACCCCTGTGGTATCTCGGAAAGCTGCCGGAAGGGGACGTGAAAGGACAGTACGTCTTTGACGACAGGCGTCACGACCTCGAACAGGGCCTCAATTTTCACTGCGAACTCTACCGGCGGCGCGGCGAGGTCTACTTTCCCCAACCAAGCACAATGGGAAAACTTGCAGACGGAACGCCGTACCATCGACATGACCATGGGATTCTGGTCCGCGCGCCTCACCCGAACCATTCCGAGCGAATCGTGCTCATCATGGCCGGCGCCCACAGCCTCGGCTCGGGGGCGGCATGCATTGCGGCGACCAACAGCCAGAAGATCGACGAAATCCAGTCGTTGCTGCGTGCCCGGCATGACGTCAATCTTGCCGACAAGTCGTGCGCATTCTGGGCGCTCGTGGAGGGCAACTCCAATGACAGAGACGGGAGTCTCGACGAAACGGGTGTGAAAGTCGTCGATGTCGGGCTGCTGAAGACGCCGGCGGCGCGGCCTCGCGCCGCGTCTCCCGCGCACCTCGCAGGGTCTTGAGCGGACACAGCGCGGGCGTCGCCCGCAACCCAACCACGTAGCGCACGCAGCCTTGCGTGCGTCCCGCTGATCGCAGAGGCCGTTGGCGCACGCTGGCAGCGTGCGCTACGGGCAGGCGCCAGGATTTACGCAGGACGCGAAACATTTCACCGTGAGCAGCACAGCGCTATTGTTCGTCTCAATCAAGAACACTGCGCGGGGACCGTCCCGTCAGACCGGCAGCACGGGTTGCCGAAAGCTCAACAGGATCCACCATTCATAGTTCTCGGTTCCCATCACCTGGAGGCCCTCGGCCACCACGTCGCGCAGTTCGTCTGCCGATTCCGTCTCTTCGGCGCGCTCAATGAGGAGGTCCAGAACCCGCGCCATCCGCTTGGACCGCTCGCCGATCCTCTCCAGCTCAAGTTGATTCGTAATGGCGTGCATCGCGGCGCCCCACACCGGCAACACGATCGCAAAGAACGTAATCCAGGCGTCCGGGCGCATCACGCCTGCGGCATGATGATCGCCTTCGGCGTGGCCCACTCCGGCGAAGTGAAGGACCGCCATGATCAACGTCAGCACAAAGAGCAGCACGCCGAGGCGATGGCCCCGGTGCGTCGCGGCGAGCTTCCGTCTCGAATTGTGCAAGTGATATTCGCGCTGCGGCTTGAGCCAGCCATCGATGAGAAACCGCTTCGAAGAGGAGAATGGAGCGGAGAGCCGGCCTGATGCGGAGATGCGGGTTGCCATGTCGTGGACGGCGGAGAGCAGCCAGTGCTGCGGCCCGCCGTAAAAGGCCAGCGTCCGCTTGGGCGCGTGCTCTGAAGACGTTGCGGACAGCCCGAGCGGCAGCGTGAACAAGACCATCCGGATCCGCTCGGAGAGATATCGGTCGTGAATCCATTTCTCATGCCAGGCCGCCTGCCTGCTCCACTGCCAGAGGGCGACGGCCGTCCCCATCGCCAGAATCTCGAAGAGAATGAGCCAGACCGCGTTCGGAAACAGCAGCACCTGACCGACGACCACCGTCACCGCTGCGGCGGAGAGGTAATACAGCGCGGTTGTGGCGCGGAAATAGCGGTTGCGATAAAGGACCGCCAGTCGGTCCGCACGGGCATAGTGCGGCGCTGCAACATCGAGAATGGCGTTGATCGTCGATTCCTCGATGCCGGCTGCAACCGCATGATCGCGCAGCGACTTGCATGTGTCGCGGACTGCGGGCGTCAGTTCTTCGGAACGGACGGCATCATCGCGATTGTACGCGTCGAGTTGATGATACCCGGGTGCGAGTTCCTTGGCGGTGCGCGGAAATTCGCGCGTCTGCGGCGGACTGCCGGGCCGCCAGCCGACGACCAGGCGAGGCGGTTGGGAGGGATCCGCCGCGTTGATCCAGACGACGGTCCGCTGCTGCTTGAGGGCATAGGTCACGACGTCCGCCGTGCCGCCGAGTCCGCGGCTCGCCCCGCCGTCCCAGACAACGATCAGAATCTCACAGGCGTCAACGACGGCCCGGCCGCAGCGAAGGTATCCCCGGTTCCGCCAGTTGGTCTGCGCCTCCGCATCCGCATCCGCGTCCGGGGATGGGGGCGGGGGCGGGGCTTCGGCGACCACGCACCGCGTGAATTCGGCCTGCGCGAAGAGTTTCTCGAACTCCTCGCGGTCTTCGTCCTCTGTGAAGTCTCGACGATACTCGTCGACGGCAAAGGGCGAGTAGAACTCAAGCGTCGAAGGCCGTCGTTTCAGCACGGCGGCCGCGACGATCCGGTCGGCTCCCTTGGCAAGCGGAGACACGATGGTCCAACTCAGCGGAGTCCGCGCCTGCGGCTGCAGGATCGAGTTGATTTCGTCGAGCATCCGCTCAACAGCCTGCTTCACCGCTTCAGGATCGCGCAGGTTCCGATGTCCGGCGACACCGATTCGCAAGTGGTAGGGAATGGGACGCTGGTTGCCTGTCTCACCGGCTGCATGGATCACAATCGGCTTCCTTTCCCGGACGCCATTCACAATCTCCTTGGGCTTGCAACAATCTGAACGAGCGTCCCACCTGATTTCATCGACCGCCGACGCCTCCCACCGATTGATTGCTCGTGGTTGCACGGACGGCTGTGTGCGGACCGTGAACCAGAGAGAGGAATTCCTGTCCGTCAACGTGTAAGTCAAGCTGCGACTGCGACGGCAGGCTGGATCGCTGAAAGCTCCGCCGCCCCGCCAGTTCGCTCATCGAGACGATCGACTTCATCGAGCGGATGCCGTGCTTGTAGCGGCTGACCTGGAGCAGTGCGCGGAGGACACCCGTGTCAATCTGCAGCCGGCTCCCGCCGTCTCGATGCTTCAGCAACTGGCCCGCTTGTCGTTCGAGCAGCGACCGCAGCAGGATCGCACGGCGAATGATGAAGTACGGATCGGGCCCGTCGTCGGCCGCCGATTGGGGGTTCGGTCCCAGGACGTTCAGGTAACCCTTGAGCCGGCTGACGAAGTCCGGCAGTTTGGCCGCGCGGCGTTCTAGGTCGGAATCGAGACTCGTCATGAATTCTTCCATCGTGGCGGATGTTCCGCCGGCGAAGACGAAGATCGACCGTCCAATGGGATGCGTAATCTGGCCTTCCTGAAATTTCCCGTCCTGCATGGGGGCCAGGAAGTACTTCAACCAGCCCAGCGGCCGTCCGGGCAGCGGAGTGTCGAACTCGTCCCAGAACACCAGCGGGAGCTGTCCGGAAAGTCCCACGTCCCGCACCTGATGCAGTGCCTGCAGGAGTTCCGACGGCTGGTCGAACTGCGAAAGGTTGAATGTCAAGGGACGGATCGATTTCGGATCGATCGACCGGGCGACCTGCTCCACGCCGAACGACTTCCCGGAACCGGGCGGACCGAAGACCGCGATCGACAGCGGATCCTGTTGCTTGTGTCTTGAATACTCGCGGATCAGGCTCTGGATGCTCCGCAATGATTCAATCTCCGAACGGTCGACCGTGGTGAGAAACCCGATGCGGCCGACCGGTACGTCCGTCAGGCTTCGGTCGAGACCATCCAGGACAATCCGCTCAGCCAACGGCAGTAACCCGTCGTGACAGCGGTCCTCCAGGATAGTCCAGAAGTGGGGGCGCTCGTCGCCTTCGTCCTGGCCGGCGGCGGGCGCTATGCTGCGATACGCGTTCGGGATGTCCGCGACCGCCAGGGGCGCCGGCGGTTCTCGAATCGCGCGGACGATCTCATCCAGGGGAAACCCGATCTCGAGTCCGTCGCGACGTCCTCCGTCACTGCGGTATCCCCTGTTAAACAGAGTGCGGGTGGCGTGCACGCCCGACTGCAATCCTGCGATGAGGTCGGGACTTTCGGGAGAGAGGGCGATCTGCCGTGCCAGAGCCGCCGTGAGAGTGGCCGTATTTCCGACCATTTGTCCCCCCTCACAGGCCTCCCACTCCCCTTCCATCACCTGCGGATCGAACACGAGTTTTGCCGCGGAATCTCCTGCTGAATGCAGAATGGCCCCTGCCGTGCCGAACGAAACAACGAGGGACGCGCAATTCGCGAGACCTTCGGCCGTCGGATTGTTCGTGATTTCCCAGACGATGTCCTGCGCTGTCCGTTCCCACGACAGGCCGCGACTGATCTGGACCTCCGTGCGACGCAGGTCGCCCACGGTCAGCACGACGATCAGCCGCTGCGGACAACTTTGCAGCAGGTGCTGCCACAGCTCGCCGGTCGCGACGGGACTCGCCGTCTTCAGCAGAATCCAGGACTGCCCGTCCGGCTCCCGGAGAGCCGGCGGCCAGACGAGCGGCGCATCACGGTATCCGAGAGCGGCGTCGTCGATGACAATCAGACGCGGCGGCGAATGATCGGGGGCGTCCGCGTCAAGTTCCACTCGGGTGTCGCCGCGGTCGACGCCCAGAAACTGGTGCACTCTCCAGACTCCGCCCCCGTCGCGGCGCCACATCGTGTACGCGTGGTGATACCGGCGATCGTCGTTGCGAACGGTTGCGTCGGGCAGATCGGGCGCCTGGAAGCAGAGGCCCGCCACGTCACTCAAGACCCCGGTCACCAGATCGAAGACGAGCGCCGCCCCTCCTCGCTGCCGGCACATTCTGGTGCGCAACTCACCCAGCCAATCGGTTGTTTCGCCGTCTTGTGGGCCAAGATCTGCAAGCAGCCAGTCGACCGTCACGTCGCCATCGACGATGACTTGCGAATTGTGGGAGTTCTCCGGCATTCCACAACGCCCTCTTCGGAACATCCCGGTTGCCGCATTCAACGAGCGACGACGCGCTGGATCAAACAGTATGCCGCCCTTGAAATCCGATCACAACCGAGATTTACGCACCTGACTCTTCACGGTTCGGACGAGAACGATTCACCGTACCGGAATTCAGCGCCATCAACACGGTTCTGCGAGAGCTTACGAACAGGCAATCATCAGTTCCTGGTGAACGCCGCCACTTCGGGTGAATTGACACGTCGTCACAACTGTCTATAAAGCAACGGGTTGCCAAAGCACGGGTCTGGCAGCAGACGAGCGGTCAGAGAATCCCGCCCTCTCCGCTTGATGGGGGCGGTCGCAGGTCAAAGTGGATTCGTGACACCGTGCTCCAGCTCGCATGGTCCGAGGCCCTGCCTCGTCGGACGACATCCTCAATCCAGTCGGACGTGACGCAGAGCGATCAAGAGGAGTCTGATGCACGTCGCGTTTACGCCCGACCACCCTCTGCTGCACCTGGCGATCGTGCTGACGGCCGGTGTGATCGGCGGGGAACTCGTGGGGCGCATCAGGCTGCCCAAGGTGACGGGATGGATCTTCACCGGCATCGTGCTCCGCGCGCTGGAGCCGCACCATAGCGTCCTGACCGGTCTCACGTCGGACGCCGTGGCTCAATTCGACCACTTTGTGAGTTTCGTGCTCGGCTACATCGCCTTCACGGTCGGCGCGGCGCTGCATTTCGCCAGCCTCCGTAATTCCGGCACCCGTCTCGGGCTGCTCATGCTGGGTGAGGCGACGATCACACCCTCCGTGATTGCGTTGACGCTGCTCTTTCTCGGCGGGTGGATCGCTCCCGAGCAAATGACCTTCAAAGCGGCGCTCCTGCTGGCGGCGGTCGGGATTGCGGGCGCGCCGGGAACGACCGTGCTCGTCGTTCAGGAAGCCCGCGCCCGAGGCATTCTGACGCGCACGCTCGTGGCCGCCGTCGCGTTGATCGACATGGTCGCAGTCGGCGTTTTCATCTTTGCCGCGGCGTATCTCGGCTCCGCGTCGGACGAGACGGCGTCCTGGTCCAGCCACTGGTCTGCAGCGATTGTCTCCGTGGCCCGCGAGTTCGGGCTGGCGCTTCTGGCCGCAGCGTTCACGGCCCTGACCGCGCTGCTCCTCATCCGCACAATCGTTGGTCCGGCGTTCCTGGGCCCCATCATGGTTGCCGTGATCCTCGGGGCCTGGGGCGGCGCCTCGGGACTCGAGGCGTCAGGCATCCTGGCATGCACGTTCGCCGGGATCATTCTCTCGAATCTCCGGCACGACACCGTCCGATCGGCAGAGGCGTACCTGCACTCCATCGGCGGCGTCTTGTTCGCAGGCTTCTACACGTTCGCGGGGACGAAGCTCGATTTCACGCTCGTCCTGCAAGCTTCCGGCCTCGTCGCGCTGTTTTTCCTGGCGCGGCTCGCCGGCAAATACACCGGGGCGTTCGCTGCCATGTCCCTGGCCGACGTGCCGGTTCGAGTCCGCAACTATTTCGGCTTGGCGCTGCTGCCCCACGGAGGCGTCGCCGTGGGACTCATCCTGCTGGTCGAATCAACACCGGCGCTGCAGGATGTGGCCGGAACGGTGACCACCGTCGGGATGGCGGCTCTGGCGGTCAACCAACTGCTCGGACCGAGTGTGACTCGCTTCTCACTCGATCGCGCGGGGGAGGCCGGCAAAGATCGCCGGCGCCTGCTCGACTTCCTCGACGAAAATCATATTTCCGTCGACGTGACCGGCACGAACAAGGAGGACGTCATTCGTCTCCTGGCCGCTCAGCTCTACACAACTCAGGACCGCCCGGAGATTCCGCTGGAGGAGTTTGTCGAGAAGGTGCTTGAACGCGAGGAACTCGAAACAACCTGCCTCTCCCGGGGCCTGATGATCCCCCACGCCGAACTCGACGAGGGACAGGAAATCACCGGCATCCTCGGCATCAGTTCCAAGGGACTAAAGCTCGGAGCGCCCGACGGCCATCGCGTGCACGCCATCCTGTTGCTCGCCACGCCGAAGGCGGATCACAAGCGGCATCTTGAAGTGCTCGCCGCCTTCGCGGCCGCCATCACGCGCGACGTCAACCTGCGTGAGCAACTCTACCACGCACGCACCGCCGCCCACGCTTACAACGTGCTGCACGCCGATGAGGCCGAGGACATCAATTACTTCCTCGACGACGCCATCGCTCGCGTCGGCGCCTCGGGGGGCCCCGGCGAAAGTCGTTGACGAAGCAGCGGCCCGTCTGCGATGACGAACGCCCTACCTTTGCATCGCTCACGGAGACTCTCCCGCGACGCCCGCCGGGCAGGCGGGCGGCAGATGCCATTCCCGCAAGAGGACGTGGTAGAGCGGCTGTTCAGGGGAGTGCCGCGCCAGCCGCCACAGCACGTAGACCGAAATTGCGATGTTCCCCAGCAGCATGACGAGCACAAACCAGACGATTCGAAGCGGCGTCGAGCTTTCCCGGTAGGCGATCCATACGTAAATCGCCAGAAATCCGAAGTAGGCGTCGCACAGGGTTGCCTGGAACCACCTGTCTTGCAGCAGATGTCCGTTCGCGAGAACCGATCTCTCCAGCGAGGCGCGAATCGTAACAGCCGTCATCGCGCCGAGGATGACGGCAAACAGCGCCATCAAGACGATGCGCAGCCCCTGTTGTCTGCTGAAACTCACGTCCTGCTCCTCGCGCGTTCGGCCGGCAATTCCATTGCGATCGGAATCAGTATTTCAAGAACCGACGACCGCTGGTGACCGACGCGTTCCCTGTGTTCAAACGACGACCGCCGGCTCAGATTCGCTCGTCGCTCGCACCAGCCGGAGATAATCGGGGCGGTCGCCGGCCGACTCATGCTGAAAGCCTCGCAGACAACGTCCCTGATGCACCACGAAGGCGCCCGGCATCTGGAGCGGATTGCCGCGGATCGCCCCGAACCCGTGGCCGTCGACCAGGCTCGAACGAAATCCGCGGAGCCAGACCTTTGCCCCGAACAACTGCGAAAACCGCCCGAGCTCGAGTCCGAACTGACGATACAGCCGGCCGCCGGGATCGCTGATTCGAGGCAGGTCGCCCAACCCATAGCCGGAGATCAACTCGGCAATGTCGCCTTCTTCGCCGACGTGCACCAGCACGATTCCCATTCCCGCCGATTCGATCGATGCGCGATCGCGGCGCAGGTCGCCGAGCGACTCGCGGCAGAAGGTGCACCCCGCGTGTCGGAGGAGAACGACCAATTGCGGTCGCTCGCACGACAACTCCGCCAGACTGCGACCGGTCGTGCCGGGCAGTTCACGAAACGGGTCGTCGAGGGGCGTCTGCCCCGCATAGGCGGACTGCATGGCAGCATGATGCCGCACGGCGCCCCACAGGATCATGCCGAAGGGAATCCACCAGACGAGATCATTGGTCAGAATCGTCCATCCCATCGATGCGGGGAGATCCCCCGCGAGGATGTTCAGCAGGAATCCGATCGGTCCAAGAATCTTCCCGAGCAGCCCCACAAGAACGATGGGCCAATGTCTGTACGGATCCCAGGCCGAAACCCAGTAACCGACGCCGTACACGCCGACCATCATGCCGATACATTGCCACAACTGTGGAAATGCAAGCGGAGCCGAGTATCCCAGCAGTCGCAGCGTCGCGGCAGGAAACAGAACGACGCACACGCCCCACACGAGGTTGTAAACACCGGCCGCCTTCAGGACAGACGACATCCACGGCCGCGGTTGGAATTCGTCAGTCATCTGCGGATTAGTCATTCGCGGCCGGATTGGGGTCTGCACGCGAGATATAGTCGATTACGGCAGTTTGGCCAGGTTCGAGGCGAAAGACCTTCCATGCCGAGTTTACCCACCATGCCCAATGCCTCGCCATCCTCGCCGCGCCGCTCCCCCGTCCCGCCCCACGCAACGCAACCACAACCGGTCACGCATGTTGCGCTCCGCTATTTCCTGTCTATCCTGGTCGGAAGAGATCGAATAGACTCCCCTCCCCCTTTTCGGGCGGTCTGCCCCATCAATCGGCCTTCCCCGTCACCACGAATATCGAGCCGGGTGTTCCCCCCTCATGACCGGCAACGAACCGAATCCGAAGCGGCTCCCCCAATCGACGCCCGGACTGTGCCTGCTCCTGACTCTCTTCGCGAGCGGCTGTCTCACGCAATACAATACGAAGTTTCCGACTCTCGCCCCCCATTCCACCGAGTACGAACGGCGCGAATCGGAAATCCAGGATCCGTTCCCGGAGAACGATCTCGGCCCCGAAACCGGATTTCGACCGCCCGACTACGACCAGCAGCGGTCGGAAGTTCAGCGCGCGAAGGAACGTTTTGACGCATCGATCCTTCGTCAGCAGCACGGATCACCGCAACCGGGACCGGTCCCAGGACCGACCGGATCGCATTACCCCGAAGCGGTTCGACAATAGGCGGCCTGCGGCCGTATCATGAAAGAGACCCGTGCCCCGTCAAGGATTGGCTTCGGGTTGGCTCGACTGCGAATCAGCACGAAACCCGCGGGAGGTGTGCTCGTCGGGGAACCGCTGACTCCCAAGAGTCTGAGCCAACGGCACATTCGGAGTCTCTTTCATGACTCGATCACAGACCCTGGTGCTTGTGACGATCTCCCTGTGCATTCCGGCTCGCGCCGCGGAGGCGCAGGTCGATGATCGCGCCGCGTCCCGCGACAGCCGGCATTTGATGACTCCGGAAACGCGGTCGTCCATCGACGAGGGACTGATCTGGTTGGCGGGCCGTCAGCAGGAAGACGGCTCTTTCGGAACGACGACGCGGTATCGAAACAACCCCGGAGTGGCCGGACTGTGTGGGCTGGCGTTCCTCGCCTCCGGCAGCACCCCCGACCGCGGACCCTACGGTCAGCACGTCTCTCGCGCCATCGACTTCGTGCTGTCGTGCGCGCGCCCCAGCGGGTACATCGTGGAAGAGGATTGGAACTATTATCACGGCCCGATGTACGGGCACGGCTTCGCCACGCTGTTCCTGGCGGAAGTGTATGGCATGTCGCCGCGCGACGAGGTCCGCGAAACGCTCAGGCGCGCGGTGACTTTGATCGTCAATACGCAGAATGAACAGGGAGGCTGGCGTTACGTTCCTGAAAGCGAAGAGGCCGACATTTCCGTCACGGTCTGCCAGGTCATGGCGCTCCGCGCCGCCCGCAACGCGGGAATCGCCGTTCCGAAGGAAACGATCGACGCCTGCATCGACTATCTGCAAAAGAGCCAGAATGGAGACGGCGGATTTCGATATCGCCTGCTGGAGGCGGCGGAAAGCAAGTTCCCCCGCTCGGCGGCGGCTTTGGTGGCGCTCTATACGTCGGGCGTCTACGAGGGCCCGATCATCGAACGCGGCCTGGGCTACATGATGCAGTTCGCACCCGGAACCATCGGTTCACGCTCACAGGAGTACTACTTTTACGGGCAGTATTACGCGGTGCAGGCCGCGTGGCACGCCGGCGGAGACTACTGGGAAATCTGGTATCCGGCGGCGCGCGACGAACTGCTCGACCTGCAACTCGGGGACGGGAGCTGGTCGGACCCCTGGATCGGGAATGAATACGCAGCCGCCATGTCGCTCATCGCGCTGCAGTTACCGAACAACTACCTGCCGATATTCGAACGCTAGAGCAGATTGCTCGCCCACGTCTCCCGGTCATGCGGTTCTCGGACTCTCGAGCCCTAAATTCCGCGAGACGGATCGCCAACACTGTTCGACAGAGCGCTATCGCCTTGCTATTGAGAAACAACCTGTGACTTCCAGCCATCCACGCACCAAGCGGCTCGTTTGGGCCGCCGCCGTGCTCGTTGTCATTGGAACAGAAACGCCCCTTTCGGCGCAGCAGCCTCAAGTCTCACTGGAAACAGTCGACGATAAGAGTCAGACCGGCCGCCTGATCCGGCTCGCGCAGAACGAAGCGGTCGTCGAGATCGAAACCGGCGATGTCCTGCGTGTCCCGGTCGAAGACCTCGTCTCGATGCGACTGCGACCAGACGTTTCGAGCCCTCCCCGCGCGTGGCTGCTCCTGGCCAACGGCGATCGAGTCGACAGCGCGCTCGACCGGATGACCGACGAGGCCCTGCTGCTGGAATGGGCGGTTCACCCGGACCGCATCGAACTCGCCCCGCCGCTTGAAACGGTGGCCGCCAAGGTCGTCGGTCAACCGGCCGATCGCGGGATCATGCGGCCGCTGCTGCGGGAGATGACAGACTCACAGTTCGATGAAGACACATTGCTGCTGCTTGACGGCAGCCGGCTCAGCGGAGAATTGACCTCCGCAACTCGCGAGGCGTTCAACCTGCTCACCTCCGTGGGCCCCGCGGCGGTCGACTTCGAACGCGTCCAGGCGCTGGCCTTGAACTCATCCTTGACCAGTTTCCCCGTTCCCGATGAATCGACTGCAATCGTTCAGTTCACCGATGGTTCGTGGATCACGTTTCAGGACTTCACAATCGACGAGCATTTCGCCGCAAGCGGGGAGGCGCAGTACGGTCAACGGTTGGCATGTCCCGCAGCGACGATCAGCCGAGTTGACTTTTACGGTCCGCGCGTGACGGCCCTGTCAGACATCTCCCCGGACCGGGTGTCCCTGACGCCGTATCTGTCGCGGCGTCATGAACCGGTCGCGGATCGAAATGTCCGCGGTGGGTTTCTTCGACTGCGGGGCCGCGACTATCCTCGTGGATTGGGAATGACCAGCGGAACGACGGCGAACTACGCGCTCAACGGAGAGTATTCCTTTTTCCAGACAACAGTCGGCGTCGATGACGATGCGGCTGGACTCGGCAGCGTTGTGTTCAGCATCGAAGTCGATGGCGACCCTGTCTACGAAAGCCCTCCCCTGACCGGCCGTTTGCCCGCTGTCGAAACACCGCGAATCCCCCTGGTCGGCGCCCAACAATTGACGCTGCGGGTCGAGTTCGCGGAATTCGGCAACATCCAGGACGTGGCGGACTGGTGCCGGCCGATTCTGGTCAAGTGATCCGCCAGACTGGCGGCCCTCGCCGCAGACAAGACAACCGGGAGCGAATTGATGCAATTCTGTGCACGCCGCTACGACACCGCGGAGCCCGTCCGCATCCTCATCGAAGGAGAACAGATCCTGGCAGTCGAACCGGTCCGGCCGACCAAGGACGTCCACGACTGGCCCTATGTGGCGCCGGGACTGTTTGACCTGCAGATCAACGGCTACGGCGGAATCTGGTTCAGCGACGAAACACTGACGCCGCAAAAGGTGCTCACGGCGCTGGCAGCGCACTATCAGCACGGGATCACCCGGATGTGTCCGACGCTCATCACCAACTCCTTCGAAGCGCTCCATGCCGGGTTCACCGCAATCCGCACAGCGTGCGAGAGCGAGCCCTGGGCGGATCGCATGGTTCCCGGATGTCATCTGGAAGGGCCCTATATCTCCTCGGAAGACGGGCCGCGGGGCGCCCATCCCCTGGAGCATGTCCGCGGTTGCGACTGGGAGGAATTTCGCAAGTTGCAGGCTGCCTCCGGCGACCGCATTTGCCTCGTGACGTTGGCCGCCGAGGCGGACGGAGCGTGCCCGTTCATTCGCACAGCCGTTGAACACGGCGTGACGATTGCGATCGGGCACACGGCGGCCGACAGCGAGCAGATTCGAAACGCCGTCGACGCCGGCGCCCGCTTGAGCACTCACCTTGGGAACGGGGCCCACGGAACGATTCGCAGGCATCCGAACTACATCTGGGACCAACTGGGGGATTCCCGCCTGACGGCGAGCATCATCACCGACGGCCACCACCTCCCGCCGAGCGTGGTCCGCTCGTTCGTGCGCGCGAAAGGCCTGCAACGGATCGTCATCACCTGCGACGCGTCCGGGCTGGCCGGCTGCAAGCCGGGCGTGTACGACTACGACGGAGGAAAATTCGAAGTCCTCGAAGACGGTCCGATCGTCATCGCGGGGCAGCGGCAGTTTCTGGCGGGATCGGGCCAGCAGACCGACGTGTGCGTCGCCAACGCGATCGCGATGGCCGGGCTCTCTCTGGGCGAAGCTTGCGACCTCGCCGCACGGGCGCCGGCACGGCTGCTGGGACAGGAAGTGGTGCGGCTCAGCCGGGGGTCTCGGGCCGACTTGATGGTGTTTGACTATCGGGGCGCCGGATCGCCGCTGCAAGTCCTGGCCACGATCGCCTCCGGAGACGTCCACTACGGGTCGCTCGAGGACGTCACGCCGCAAGCGGGCGTTTCTCCATCACTCGCTCAGTCCGCCTGATTATCAGGAATTAGGACAGATTGCTCTACCATGTATCCGCGTCGAGCGGTGTTTGGACTGTCGAGGACGAGAATCCGCGAGACAGATCGCCAACAGTGACTTGCAAAGCGCTATAACCGCTTTTACAGGGATGGCGGGGCTGGTACGATGGCTGATCTGTTGGTACGAGGCGACGCCGATCCCGGCGGAGTCTTGACCGGTCTCTGCGTCCGGGGAACCGTTCTGTGCATGGGTTCCGGATGATCCTGCGGCCTGATTGCGGGTAGTGCCCTGTCAGGGCTTAATTGAGGGATGCTCAAAATGTGTGACACCGCACGAAACCCTGCGGGATTCGTGCTCCCACTCGCTTCCCTTTCCATCACTTCCCGGTTGACGCTGCTGTCGTTCTCCGTGTGATTGACCTGCCTTCGGTTTCATTCTGATGCCGTATCGGACGCCCGACCAACTTGTCTCGTTTCTCCTGGAGCGGCAGCTTGTCGACGACGACGACAAGTTGCTGGCCCTGCGGGACCAACTCGATTCGGGCGCCTCGACGAGCGAACTACTCGACGAACTCGAGCGCAGCAACCTCCTGACCGGTTATCAGTTGGAGCGGATCCGCAAGGGCGAGACCGACGTCCTCGTCCTCGGCGGTTGTCGGTTGCTCTATCGAAACGCCTCCGGAAGCTTCGCGAGGGTCTTCCGCGCCAGCAAGGTCGACACCGGCGAGATGATCGGCGTCAAGGTGTTGCGGGATCGCTGGGCGAAAGACCCCGACATGGTCCGCCTGTTTCACCGCGAAGGGGAGATCGGGCAACGACTCAAACACCGGCACATCGTTCCCGTCTACGGGGCCCACGTGGACGGCCCCACTCACTACATCACGATGGAGTTCGTCGAAGGGGGCAACCTCCGGGACTTCCTGAGAATTCGCGGCCGTCTTCAACCGCTGGAAGCGTTGCGGTATCTGCTCGACATGGCCCAGGCTCTCGAGTATGCGCTCGGCCTGGGCGTCACGCATCGCGACCTCAAGATGACCAACGTATTGATGGGCAGCGACGGGGCGGCGCGGCTCATCGATTTCGGACTGGCGGCCGACGACCACTTGTTGACCCGCCTGGGAACGTCGGACCTCCAGCAGGCCGTCGAGTACACGACGCTCGAACGAGGATGCGGAAGCCCTCCCAATGATCCGCGGAGCGATCTGTTCTTTCTGGGCGTCATCCTGTACGAACTCCTCACCGGAGTCTCTCCCTACCCCCGCACCCGGGATCGCGAAGAGAGAAAACGCTTCAGCCGGTATCGCGACGTGCGCCCCGTGACGAGCGTCGAACCGACTCTCCCCACACCGGCGGCCGAAATCGTCGAGCGCTTGCTGCGCATCACGCCCTCCGAGCGATTTCAGTCTCCCACCGAACTCATCACTCAGATCAGGTCCGCCCTGGCCGTTCTCGGCGAGCCCGACGCGCCGGACGCCGGCCACAACGACGCCACAACTGTGCTCTGCGTCGAAGAACGCAGAAGGCAACAGGATCTGTTGCGGGAATATCTGACGAAACACGGTTACCGCGTCCTGCTGGTGAGCGACGTCGAGCGCGCGCTCAACCGATTGAAGCTCCAGTCCCCCGACTGCGTGCTCCTGATGGCCGAATCGATCGGCGACCGCGCCGTCGACGATTTCCGTCGGGCGCTCTCGCTGGGACGGGACCGGTTCCAGGTCGTGGTCATGATTCTCGGTGAAGAGCAATCCCACTTGCGCGACAAGGTCCAGAACGACAATCCGCTGGGCCGCGTCCTCGTCCAACCGGTCAAGCTCCGCGACCTGCGGACTGCCATCGCGGACGCGATCGAAGTCCGCGCGCGCTACACCGAACCACCGGCGTGAGTTCCCGGCGGAGTACGGGACGCATCCGTCGTGCAGCAACCGATCGATTCTTCCCCCGCATGGCTGATTCGATTCGCCACTCCCACCGACCGACGGTCGCGCTGACCACGCTCAAGCAGCGGGCGGCGCTGCTTGAGACGGTCCGGCAGTTCTTCCAACAGCGCGGGTATCTCGAAGTCGAGACGCCGCTGCTCTCAGGCGACGTCTGCATCGACGCCTGGCTCGACCCGTTCATCCTTCGCGAAAAACCGAGCGCCGGCGCTCCCGAGGAGCCGATGTTTCTGCAAACCTCTCCGGAGTTTGCCATGAAACGCCTGCTCGCGGCCGGATGCAACGCGATCTATCAGGTCACGCGTTCCTTCCGAAAGGGAGAAATCGGCCCGCTGCACAATCCGGAATTCACCATCGTCGAGTGGTATCGCGTCGGCGACGAAATCACGCAGCAGATGTCACTGGTCGAGGAGTTGGTTCGCGCAACGCTCGAAACTGCGGCCGGACTGGAACGGCGGGAGCGAGCCGGATTGCTCCCTGAAAGAATTCCCAGACTGACATACGACGAAGCGTTCTCGCGCTTCGCCGGAGAGCCGGTCCTCCGCGCAAGCTGCCGCCAACTGAGAAACCTGGCCCGGCGAAAGGGCGTCGCGGCGCCGGCCGGACTGGCAACCGATGACCGGGACGGCTGGCTGAACCTGCTGCTGACGGCCCTGGTCGAACCGAAATTGAGCGAGTTGCCGGCCGTCTTTCTGACCGATTATCCCGCAACGCAGGCGGCGCTGGCGAGAGTCCGCGAAGGCGACCCGCCGGTCGCCGAACGGTTCGAACTCTATCTGCGGGGCATCGAGATCTGCAACGGGTATCAGGAATTGACCGATCCCGTCGAACTCAAGAATCGTATGCTGCGGCAGGCCGATCTCCGCAGGGCCGCAGGCGCCTCGAAACTTCCGGTCGACAGCCGACTGCTGGCGGCCATGCAGGAGGGACTTCCCGAATGCGCCGGCGTCGCGCTCGGTTTCGACCGGCTCGTCATGTGGTGCCTGAACGCACACCACATTCGCGACGTCATCGCGTTTCCCTTTGACAGGGCTTGAGAGGCCGCTCTCGCAGCGCTCAGAACTCCTGGGCGATCGGTTCCCGACCGTTCCGCGTGCAAAGCGCGCGAAACAGGCCCGTGTCGATGTTCTTGCTCACCGTCTGCGCGTGCCCGTCGGCAAAGGAGAAGATGCACAGGTCTTCGTGATGGCTCCCGAACCCGAAGAAGTGGATGTTGCCGCTGCTGGGGCATCCCTGTTGTCCGGGGGTCGACCAGTAGGCGTCGAAATTGGGCTGGTCGTCTCGCGCTCGCGCACAGCAGGCGTAGGCGTCTCCCCAGAAGCCACCGAAGAGCGTCTCGCCGAACATGATCGTCTCGGTGGTGCCGTCGCTGATGTCGCGGAACCTGAGCGAACTGTTGGCGTAAAACATTCCGTTGTTCAAAGGAGCGTTGGGATCGTTCGTCGCCCACCAGCCCATGCAACCGCGATACGTTGTGTAACCAAGATTCGATGGTCGATTGGAAGGGAGGTCCGCGCTGGGACACACGTAAGGCTTGACCGGCACCTGGATCAGATTCCAGTTGTACGGATCGTTCTTGGCATAGTTGTAATTGATGTCGATCGTCTGCTGATCCATCTGCGGCAACAGCAGCGAATGCCAGCCCCAATACGGCGAAAGCGACCAGTCGTTCAGAATCACCTGCGGCGGAGGCGTTCCGGCGGGACGGGGCGAGGCGCCGATCGGATCCGAGATGCTGAGAATGACCGGGTCCGTAAACGTGAGGGCGTAATCGCACAGCGGCTGTCCCTGCACATATCCCGACGGAAACACCTTGAAGGCGTCCACGTAGTTGTGCGCCGCCAGTTCGATCTGCTTGATGTTGTTGATGCATTCCGTCCGCCGCGCCGCTTCCCGCGCACGCTGGACGGCCGGCAGGAGCATGGCCGCCAGAATCCCGATGATGGCGATCACCACCAGCAGTTCGATCAGCGTGAACCCCCGGCGATCCGCACAGCGGGAACGGTTTGAACGGGAACAGGTTGCCTGCATCTGCACGTTCCTCAGTCGGCCAACGTTGAACTTCTTCGTTCGCAATCGTACCACCCGCGCGGCGCGAAATCAAATTCCGTCGAAAAGCGGCGACTCAGGGCCACTTTGGAGTGCGGCGACCTGTCGCCGCCTTTCGATGCCGCGCTCCACTCCGTCCCCCGCCGACGCCCGGTCCGCATCCCTGTTGTTCCCGCCTGCACCAATCGACGCGTTGCACCGCGATCGCTTTCAGGAACTGGGGGAAAGCGAGTTGCGAATTCGGGTGGCCGAGGTTGGGACAACCGCCAGCGCCGTGAAACCACGGTTCGTCCGACGTCTGACGACTTCGGCGACAGCACCGGGGCTTCCCTCACTTTGTGCAGTCCAGCCCCGGCCACCCAGCCAATCGACGCGTTGGACTGCGTTCGTCCCAGAGCGGCGACAGGTCGCCGCACTCCGAAGATTTGCGTCAGCGGGATTGTTCCAGGCCGAGCAGCGACAGGCTGTCCCGGTGAATCAGATTCTCGATCTCATCTCGATCGAGTCGCGGGAGGGCCGTGCCTTCCAGCATCCCGTTGAGGCCGCGGACACCGTCCAAGGTGGCCTGGACATTTGTAAATGGATAATCCGTGCCGAACAGCAGTTTGTCCCACACGCCGTATTCCTGCACGAGCATCAGGCTGTGATAGAGCTGAAACGGCCGGTAGTGCAGCGCGCTGATGTCTGCGAACGCGTTCGGGTGCTTGCGAATCACCGCGATGCACTCGCCCTCGTACGGATGCCCCAGGTGGGCCAGGATCAGCTTCACCTGCGGAAATCGCGTCGCCACCCGGTCGAGGTGCCGCGGCAGCGTGAACTCGAGCGGCGCCTGCGAAATGAATGTCGTGCCGGTGTGGAGCAGCACAGGCAACCCGTGGTCCGAAGCGTATCCCCACAGCGGATCAAGCCGCTCGTCATCGGGACGGAAGCCGGCGTACATCGGCATCAATTTGATCCCGCGCAGCCCCAACTCGTTGTGACCGGCCCGCAGCTCATCTTCCCAACCGTCCTGCGTCGGGTCGAGGGAGAGAAACCCGATCAGAGTCTCGGGCCGCTGCGCGACATACTCGGCGACGTATCGATCATCGACCCACAATCCGCTCAGCCGCGCCTTGCCTCCGAAGACGATCGTGCGGACGTCCGGCACGGAAAGTCGCTCGTAATCTTCAAGCCGCACCGTCAGGTCAAGTTCCGTTCCCGCCTTGGCGCGGCGCGCCTGCTCGCGAAAGTCGTCCGAGAAATGATCGGGATACGTCCAGGCGTGACTGTGAACGTCGATGATCGCCATGCGGGTCGTCCGGTTGCGTTCGTTCGTTTGATGTTTGCGGTATGTTCGTCAAGAAAGCCGGAGCCCTCAACATTGAACGCCTGAGTCGTCCGTCGCCTGCACCGGTTCTGCACCGGGGCGACATGCAGCGCCGGGAAGCTGATGCTCCGGAATCTCCGTCTCTCGACAGGCAGAAAACTCGTCCGGTTCGATCTGCAGCGTGACGTGGCCGACGTCAAACCGATCGGCGATTGCGTTCCGCAGCACCTGCAGGACTTGCGGGCCCTGGTGGCCGGAGTCGACGGCGACATGCGCCGAGAGCGAGTTCAACCCGCTGCTGATCGTCCACACGTGCAAGCAATGCACGTCACGCACACCGGGAACCGAGAGCAGACAATTCCGAACGTCTTCCACCGCGATCGACGCCGGGGCGCTCTCCATCAGCACCGAAACGGCCGCAGCCAGCAGCCTCCAAGCCGCATGCAGCACCAGGAGACTGATCACGGCCGAGGCGACCGGATCGACCCACATCCACCCCTGCCACCGAATGAAGAACGCGGCCACGAGCACGGCGACACTGCCGAGCGCGTCGCTCAGCACGTGCAGCCAGGCCCCGCGGAGATTCAGATTCTCCTCGCGACCGCCGTGGAGCACCGCAAGCATCATGAGATTCACGACCAGGCCGCCGATCGCGATCGCCAGCATCATTGTCGACTGCACGGCCGCTGGATCTCGCAGGCGATGCCACGCTTCGATCAGAATTCCGCCGGCGACCGCAATCAGCGTGGCCGCATTCACCAGCGCGGCGAGAATCTCGGCCCGGTGATAACCGAACGTCCTCCGGGCCGTCGCCGGCCGGGACGCCACCCAGATCGCAAACAGGCTGATGCCGAGCGCCGCCGAATCGGCCAGCATATGCCCGGCGTCCGCCAACAGCGCCAGCGAATTGCTCAGCAGACCGCCGATCACCTCCGCAGCCATGTACAGCGTCGACAGCCCGAATGCGATGATCAGCCGGTTCCGCTGCCCGGCCGCCGACGAACCGCTCTGTCCGTGATCGTGTCCTGCGTGTGACATCTGCTGTGCGAATTCCAAGACTGCGGTTGGCAGGCCGCAACTCTCCGCGTGATTCGACGCGCCCTCATTTGATGTTAGCACCTGGGCGCGGCGCCCGACACGGCTTTCGGCGGGGAGGCCGTTCGGACGTCTCGCGAGCCGCTTGTTTCCAGCCGAAACAGCGAGGTCGAGTCCGTGCACCGATCGGAACGGGAACCTGGCGTCAGCTCCGTTCCGGCGGCGCATCACCACGGGAAGAACGGCGTCTCACACTCATGCATGCATTCATTGACCCGGCGGTTGAGACGAGGATTGCTGACGGACGTGGAGCGTCCGATCCGGTCGACGCAATCGCCCCACCGGTTTTCGAGGCGTTGGCAGCACGCCGGCGGCTGGTACAGCGCGGTGTGACAACCTGCGGAGAGGCAGACACCCAGCAGACACATCCCCTTCAGAAACCGCTTCATCTCCCCTCCCCCCTCTCCTGCGAACCCCACTTACCCCTCAGATCGGCATTTTCGGCGATCAGACTGCACCCGCAGTCGACGTTCGCGCCGTTGACTGACGAAGCAGCGAACCCGCGCCGGTTGCTGTATCGCCTTGCGGGGAGTATCGTTGTGGCAATCTGCGGAGAGCCGCTTCAAGCCGGATCGAGACGCGATTCCGGCGATGTTCAGTCATCCAACGCAAGATTGACACCTATCGAGGGATTTCATGACCGTTCGCATCGGGATCATCGGCGTCGGATTCATGGGCATGACGCACTTTGAGGGCGCCAAAGATCTGACCGGGGGCCGGGTCGCCGCCATCGCCACCCGCAGCGAGAAAAAGCGGAACGGCGACTGGAGCGACATCCAGGGCAACTTCGGCCCGCCCGGATCAAGCAGCGTCAACCTCTCGGAGGTCGAAACGTACGCCGATTACCGCGACCTGCTGGCCAGCGACGAAATCGATCTGGTCGATATCTGTCTCCCCACGGATCAACACGAAGCGGTTGCCATGGAGGCGCTGGCGGCTGGCAAGCATGTCCTGGTCGAAAAACCGATCGCGATTGAACTCGACGCCGCCGATCGCATGGTCGCCGCTGCCGCCGACGCGGGCCGACTGCTGATGGTGGCCCACGTCCTGCCGTTCTTCCCCGAGTTCCGCTGGGCGCGGGAAGCGATCGAGTCGGGCGAATACGGCGCCCTCCGCGCCGCCTCGTTCCGTCGCGTCATCACCCCGCCCACCTGGTCGAAGGACATGAACGACTTCCGCAAACTGGGGGGCTGGGGGATCGACTTGCACATCCACGACAATCACTACATCAGCCTCGTGTGCGGCGTTCCCCAGTCGGTGTTCTCGAGGGGCATTCTGATGGACGGCCTTGTGAATCACGTCTCGACGCAATACGTCTACGGCGACGCCGAAAAAACGGTGAGTTGCATCAGCGGCGGCATCGCAGCCGGCGGGCTGAAGTTTGCCCAGAGTTTCGAACTGTTCCTGGAGAAAGCCACCCTCCAGTTCGACGTCGGCACCTACGGCAGCGACTGGGTCGTCAACCGCCCGCTGACCGTCATCACCGACGACGACAACATCGAAACACCCGCCCCGGGAGGTCGCAGCGAGTGGTGCGGAGCGTTTACCGACGAACTGCAGGAAGCCGTCGATGCCGTCGCCTCGGGCAATCAGCCCCCCACGTTGAACGGCCAACTCGCTCGCGACGCGCTCAAGCTGTGCCACGCCGAAGCCGAGAGCATCGCCCGCGGAACGCCGGTCGCCGTGACATGAGCGGCGCGACGGTCAGCCCGCTCACTTGCCCCGGAAAGCGCGCTGGAGTTCCTCCAGCGAAGTCTTGCCCTCGGCGACCAGACGCAATCCGTCGGACTGAAACGATTGCATCTTTTCCGTCCGGGCCTGCGCCTTGATGGCGTCGGCGGCCGCCCCGCCTGCGACGACCTGCCGCATGTCTTCGGTCATTTCGATGAACTCGATCATGCCGGTCCGTCCGAAATAGCCCACGCCTCCGCACCGCGAGCAGACGTCTTCGTCGTCCTCGATGTCCTCTGCCTGCGGCGGACGATACAGAACCTTGGTCTCAGGCGGCAATCCAACCTTCGCGAGCAACTTCGGGTTGGGACGGTAAGCCTTGCGGCAACGCCGGCACAGCAGTCGAATCAGCTTCTGACTGGCCACGCCGGAGACCTGTTCCGACACCAGTTTCGGATTGCCGGTCCATTTGCAGAACTGAACAATCGCATTCGCTGCGTCCGGCGCGCGCGTCTCCGCGACAAAGCAAATCTCCTCAGCTTCCTGCAAGACGGTCTTGCAGGTTTCGGCATCGAGAATCGGATCGATATACAGCACATCCCCTTCAGCGCGTTCTGCCCGCCCGAAGGTTTGCGCCAATGTGTCTTCCTCATTGGTCTTGAAGACCGAGACATTCCCCAGATCCCGGCCTTCGACGTCCGTGATGCAGTAGATCTGATACAGGTACGCGTCGATCGAGCGAACCATTGCGAACGTCAGTGTGGTCACGCCCGACATCGGCCCCCCGGCCCCCAGCAGAACGCCCTGCTTGCGAGCCGCCAACTCGCGAATCTTGTGCCTGAGATCGTTGCTGAACCCGAGGTCGTCCGGCGTCTGCAGGCGCTTGTCCGGTTCTTCCGCCCGGACGATCAACCGTTCGCCGCCCCCCTGGACCGGAAACGTGTTGAGCCTCAGCACGAACGGTCTCTCTTCGTACTCCGCCTTGATCCCTCCCTTCTGCGGCTTGTCGCGGACCTGGATGTCGAGGCCCGCGAGCAGCTTGAGCATCTGCGTCACGGCCAGACCCGCCTGCGAGGGCATCCGCGTACCGGGATACGGAACCCCGTCGACGAAGAACGTGGCGATGCTCGCCTTCCCCTTCGGTTCGAGCCGCAGCATCTCGGCGCGGCGCGACAGCGCGTCGCTCACGAGTTCCTTCGCCCGCACCAGCCCGGCCTGAACCAGCCTCGCGTTGGACGCGAGATCGGTCTCCGCGCCGCTCAGCGCCCCCTGAAAGAGCACGAGTTCGAGTTCTTCGTCATCGTCGTCAGGCGGTTCCGGCCCGCGCTTTTTTCCAAAACCGAATACCACCGAATTCTCCTCGAATTCCAACCAACCGGGGCCATTTTCTGCGGCGCTGCGGCCCACGGCAGGCGTCCGCACAACCGTCGCTCAGTCCGGTATGAAGAGCAAAATCCCTCGGCAATCGACGCCGGCCCGACAGTTTGACCGGATGTCACAAGCTGCAAACCGACATGCGAATTCTGAACGAACCCATTGTCCCATGCGGACTACGGAACGCAACCGTTTTGTCGCTGCTGCAATCAGAGGGTCTGGCCGGTGTTTTTTGGCGGGGTCAAGTTGAGGTAGCGATGATGGTGTGGGACGCGCGCTCTTACCCCTCGTCCTGCTCCCGCAGCTTCGCCAGCACCGTGTAGTCCTCCAGCGTTGTCGTATCCCCCGCCGATTCCTTGCCGGCGGCGATGTCCCGCAGTAACCGCCGCATGATCTTCCCGCTGCGCGTCTTGGGCAGCGCGTTCGTGAAGCGGATCTGGTCGGGAGTCGCAATCGCGCCGATCTGCTGGCGGACGTGCTGCTTCACCTCTTCTTTCATCTCGTCGGGAGGTATGTCCCCCTTCGGGATCACGAAGCAGCAGATGCCCTCGCCCTTCAGTTCGTGCGGGAAGCCGACGACGGCCGCTTCGGCGATCGCGTCGTGCGAGACGAGCGCCGATTCGACCTCCATCGTGGAGAGACGATGGCCCGAGACGTTGAGCACGTCGTCGACGCGGCCCATCACCCAGTAGTAGCCGTCTTTGTCGCGGCGGGCGCCGTCGCCGGCGAAGTAGCAGCCGGGAATTTTGCTGAAGTAGGTTTCGAGGAACCGGTCGTGGTCCCCGTAGAGCGTCCTCAGCATGTGCGGCCAGGGCTGCGTCATCACCAGCAGCCCCCCCTGGTTGGCTTCGAGTTCCTCCCCCTCTTCGGTGACGATGGCTGGCACCACCCCGGGCAGCGGCCGCGTACAGGAACCCGGCTTGGTCGCCGTCACGCCCGGCAGCGGGCTGATCATGATGCCACCCGTCTCCGTCTGCCACCACGTGTCGACAATCGGGCAACGTTCCCCGCCGATCGTGCGGTGGTACCACATCCACGCTTCCGGGTTGATCGGCTCGCCGACCGTCCCCAGCAGCCGCAGTGACGAAAGATCGTACTTCGCCGGCCACTCATCCCCCCACTTGATGAACGCCCGAATCGCGGTGGGCGCGGTGTAGAAGATGTTGACGGCGTACTTCTCGACGATGTTCCAGAAGCGGCCTTCGTCGGGCCAGTTGGGCGCGCCTTCGTACATCAGCGTCGTCGCCCCGTTGGAGAGCGGCCCGTAAACGATGTACGAGTGGCCCGTGATCCAGCCGATGTCGGCCGTGCACCAGTAGGTGTCTTCATCCTTGAGGTCGAACACCCAGCGGGTGGTCATGGTCACGCCCAGCATGTAGCCGGCGGTTGTGTGCAGCACGCCCTTCGGCTTCCCGGTCGATCCTGACGTGTACAGAATGAAGAGCGGGTGCTCGCTGTCGAGCTGCGCGGCGGGACAGTCCGCGTCGACCCCTTCCATCAGTTCGTGCCACCAGTAGTCGCGATCGGGCGCCATGCTGACGTCGGCGCCGGTGCGGCGGACGACGACCACTTTCTCGACGGAGGGGGACTTCTCCATCGACGCATCGACGTTGGCCTTGAGGGGCACCTCCTTGCCGCGCCGCCAGCCGCCGTCGGCCGTAATCACCAGCTTTGACTGCGCGTCGTTGTTCCGGTCGGAAATGGCGTCGGCCGAGAAACCCCCGAAGATGATCGAATGCGTCGCCCCGATCCGGGCGCAGGCCAGCATCGCGATCGCGAGTTCGGGGACCATCGGCATGTAGAGGGTGATCCGGTCGCCCGCCTCGACGCCGAGTTTCTTGAGCACGTTGGCGAACTTGCAGACCTCGCGGTGCAGCTCCTGATACGTGAAGGTCCGCTGCGCGCCGTCCTCGCCTTCCCAGATGATCGCGGCCTTGTTCTTCCGCCAGGTCTTCAGATGTCGGTCGAGACATTGATAGGACGCGTTGATCTTCCCTCCGGTGAACCACTTGGTTTCCGGCATCTCGCCCTGCATGGCCTCATCAAACGGGTGAAACCAGTCGAGTTCGCTCTGCGCCAGATCTCCCCAGAACGCCGCGGGTTCGTCCTTGGCGCGGGTCCACATCTGAAGGTACTGCTCCTCCGAGGAGATCAGCGCGTTCGCGGAAAACTCCTCGGGCGGCGGAAAGGAGCGGTTTTCATGCAGGACCGACTCAATGGCGTTCGACATGGCGCTGACTGCTGGCTGATGATTAATAGAGGATGGTCGATGGCTGTGACAACGCCGTATTCAATCGCACGGTGCGTCGTCGTGGAACCAAACTACGGGTATCCAGGGAAGAGTTCAAGGAGCCGACAGCCCGATCCGCAGCTTGGCCGATCATTCCGTCGGGATGAGAGTGCATTTCATTGAACTGTACCGGTTTTGGCGGCGTAGAATGCGGCGTACAAAGGCGAAAACGCGACCAAACGCCGCCACGATGAAGTGCCATTGGCACGAGTTCGACGAGTTCGACATCGGAGAACAAGGCGGCCCCCTCAATGGCGGCAAGACGGAACTCCGGCAACTCTTCGGCATGATGAGCCAGCGAACCGACGTCCCGGCCGTTCACTTTAACGAACCAGCCGGTCGGCAGCCGCTCGATGACGACGGCCTGCTGTTCGGCCGGATTGAGTTCCACGCGGACCGGATCAGCCGACCTCCTGAACTCCCCCGAATCGCTGGGTCTCTCGCCCAATTCGACGCCCTGCCGGGTGATTCTGACGACGTAGCGAGGGCCGTTGCGGGCCTGCACCGGTTCCAGACCAAAATGCAATTCGGCCGCCTCCGCTTCGTGCAACTGGGGAAATACGACAAGTCGGTAATACAGGGGGGCCACCGGCGCGCCATCGACGTTCTTGAAGATCGTTCGCGCGAGCAGACCGTTCTCACCGCGGATCACCGCGTCTCCGGGCGGGACCGACCAGGAACCGCTGCGAATGGTCCAGTCCACGATCGTCCCCCCGTTGAACAGAAACTGGGCGTTGCCGATTTCCTCCATCGGCACAGGTTGCGGAGGCTGCTGCAGCCGGTTGAACCGGCTGATGATCCCGACCGCCAACAGCAGCAGCAGCAGCAGCGTCGCGGCGCCGATCAGCCACCGCAACTTCGGCCGACGGCGCGGCTGCCGCCCCACAACCGCCGTCCTGGTGTACAGCTCCGTTGCCGAACGGGTTTCGAGCGCGTCGGATTCACCGACTCCGCGGCCCCCGCCGCGCAAGTCGACCGGCACGGACGACGAGGAAACGGACAGAAGGGGCAACAGGGAGTCGATCTGCTGAATGAGTGTGTCGTAGTCGCCCGGCCGACCGTCCGGGTCGCGGCTGGTGAGACGCCGGATGAGGTCATGAGTACGAGGGTGCAGATCGCTGCGCAACTGGTCGAGCGGGCGCAGTTCGCCGGCCATTTTGAGGCCGGCGATTTCCGCGAGCGACCTTCCGGAAAAGGGAGGCCGTCCCGCCAGCATGTGATACAGGGTCGTGCCGAGGGCGTACATGTCCGCGCGGAGATCGACGCGGCTGCCTGCGAACTGTTCCGGGGCCATGTACTGCGGGCTGCCGAGGGTCGCCGTGTCGGTCGTCAGCCGCGTCTGTGAACGGCCGTCATCGAGGAGGGCAAGCCCGAAGTCGGCGATCTTGACCATCGGCAGACCGGCGGGGAGGGGATATCCCTCCGGGGGGTCGACCAGCAGCAGGTTGGCCGGCTTGATATCCCGATGCACCACGCCGTGCTTCGCGGCGTGCGAAAGTCCGGCGGCGACCTGCCGCGCCAGCCCCCAGGCGACCTTTTCTGCGACCGGACCGCCGGCGGCAATCATCTGGTCGACGTCGGTGCCTTCGACGTACTCCATCGCGAAGTACAGCCTGCCGTCGGCCTTTCCGAAGTCATGAATCGAGACGATGTTGTGATGCCGCAACTGGGCCAGCAGCCGCGCTTCCTGCTCAAACCGGCTGAGTGCGTTCGCATCGGCGGCGCGGCTCACCAGAACCGTCTTGAGCGCAACGATTCGACCGAGGGCAAGATGCCGGGCCCGATAGACGACGCCCATGCCGCCGCGGCCGCGAAGATCGAGAATTTCGTAGCCGGGGACCGTGTCGGTCGGGTGCAGCAAAGTTTCGATGCTGTCGACCTGGACCGTGTCGAGCAGGCCGCGTCGAATGGCGACCTGGGCGGGAGACGTCGACCCCTTGACGGCGTCGCTGCGGATCGCTTCGACCTCGGCCGCCGTCAGAAACCCGAGTCGTGCGGCGATGTCGCAGAAGTCCGGCGTCGTCGATGAAGCAGACTCGGAGGACATCTCATCTCGGCGGGATTCAAGACCGCAAGGACGGCCGACGAATATAGCGCTGTGCCAATCAGTGTTGGCGATCTGTCTCGCGGATTCTCGTGCTCGACGGTCCAAACACCGCTCGACGCGGACACATGGTAGAGCAATTTGCTCTAACCCGCATCGGGATCATCGGATTCCGCTGCGGCCTGTGTCTCAGGCGCGTCGGCGTTCAGCGTCGCAAGCTGACCGAGGAGCGAGTCTGCGCTGGGCCGGTCGGCGAGGTGTTCCCCCACGTAGGCGAAACGGACCTGGCCCTCTTTATCGATGATGTAGGTCGCCGGCTTGGAGAGATCCTTCCGGATGCCCAGTTGATCAACCGACTTGAGTTGCACGTCAATCAGCACCGGAAACGGCACTTCGCGGCCGGGGTCGTCCAGTCGTCCGCGGGCGTCCGCCAGAAAGGCGGCCAACTTGTCGCTGTCGCCGGTCGATTCGATCGGATAGACCAGCACGACTTCGGCGTCCTGCTCCACGAACTGATCATACGCGGAAATCAGCCGGGCCGTTTGGGTCGAACAATAGGGACAGATCGGATTCGTGTTGCCTCGCGTGATGACCAGCACGACATGCTTGCGATCGACGTAATCGGAGAGCGCGACCTGATTGCCGTTGACATCGGTAAACGCCAGCGCGGCGACGGCGTCGGTCGGGGCGTTCGTGGCGACGGCGTCGAGAAATTTGATCTCCCCCGCCGTGTAGTAGGATGCATACGGACCAGCCCCGCCCGCCGGGGCGACGACCGGAGGGGGAGGTTCCTCTCCGGTGCAACCCGCGAGCACACAAGCCGCCCCCATTGCCCAACGGGCGGCCTGTGCGGTGAACCCCCCGGCTGAGGCCGGCCGGGTGTTCGCCCCGGCCTGAGAGGCATTGAAGTGCGGCACGTTAACGATCGTGCCCGTGGTCATGTCCATGATCATGTCCATGGTCGTGCGTGATCTCGCCGACGTCGTCACTGCCGTCGATCGTGACGGCGACGGTCCCGTGCAGATCCTCCTCGTCCATGATCGATGCCAAAAATCGGGCTCTGACAGGGGCCCATGCACGAGTCAGTCATTCCCCGGAAATTCCGAAGATTGGCGTGTGGCCGGATTGTACGCATACCAGGGAGCGACTTCTACCGGTTCCGGCCAGACTTCCCGCCGTGAGTCGTTCGCGGAGTTCGACTGGACTACCGACCCGGACAATCCACCGCGAACCGGATTGCTTCCAAGACCCCAGACTCAATGCAACCGAGGCCGCGCCGGCAAAACGCCGGCGCGGCCTCCAGGGGCTTATCCAGATCGAATACGAACGACTCGATCGCGTGTTTCAGAATCGAGACTGCCAAACCGCAGCCGCCGTCGGCGCCGGGCGGAACAGCGACGCTCCGCGAACCGGATTGGCGGCCGGCGTCGGCTGCTCAGCCGTTCGACTGGGAACGGTCTGCCACGAAGTCTCCGCAGGATAGTTGTACTCCGGCACCGGGACGTGCGTGTGCGTGGGTTGGTACGGAAGCAGGGCCGATTGCGGAATCGGCGCCGCAGCGGTTGGAAGTCCGATCGGGGGAGCGTAGGCGGTGGAGCCGATTCCCCCACAGCAGTCGGAGACGACCGGCGTGGGCGGGGCATAGCTGAACCGCTGCTCCGGCACGAGCCGCGTGTGAGTTTCCGGGATGCGCTCCGTGACCTGGTAAGCCACGTCGCGGTAACGGGTCTGCGCTTGCAGCGTGGTCTGCGGCACCATCTTGGTGACCTGCTGCGGGACGTAGACCGTTTGCGTCACCTGTTGATACGTCGTCACCGGAACCTGTTCGACATACGCCTCCCGGCGATGCTGAATCCGCGGCACGTCGCGATAAGTTGTGTACTGTTCCTGGCGGTAGGAGATTTGCGGCGGCGGACAGTACGAGGTCGGCGGAGGCAGCACCGGCTGCGGCGCCACGGGCGGGGGACACGCGAAATGCGGACGCGGAGGCTGGCAGAGTCCGCAGTTCGCACAGCCGCCGAGGCCGAGCGAAAAGCCGCATCCGCCGCAGTTGCCGAAAATGCCGATGCCGAACTGCCCGGCTGAGGTCGAGACCGGCAGGGCCAAAGCGAGCGCCGCCGTGACCACGACGAGTTTCCAGTACCTTCGCATGAGAGGATTTCTCCTTGCACCCAGCGGGCGCGACGCCGAAGCAAGCGTGAGGAGGGGTCGCAAGTTGTGCTTCGGCCGCAACTTACGATGAGTCCGAACCGGAGGGACGTCCGGGAGACCGCGCGCGGGCTCCCGATCTGATCGGACTTATCGATACAATCGGTAAAGTTCGCCCCGTCTCTTGAGGCAAATCCCGGGATTCTTGATCGCGGCCCCCAGGCGGCGCTGCGTGGGTTGGTTTGGCCCATCCGACGCAGCAACCCGTGCATCTGCCCCCGGCTGGGCGACGGAGGGGCGTTTGCTGTCCTGGCAATGTAGGCCGGGTTAAAGGGTTGGAGGTCGTTTTTCTGCGGAATCGGGGCAAGGCTTTAAGTCTTTAGGGATTTGCGTACGCCGGTGTGGGGGGCGGTGCTGTTTGAGCTTGGCTGATGGCTCGTGGCAGATGGCTGGTGGGAAGGTCATGGCGCACTTTCGGGAGGGGTTGCGCGGTGGGGGTGGGGGCGCGGTTTGGGGCGGAGCGTGGGGGTGGGATGGGCGCGGTGCGATGGTCTGTCACGCCGGTTGCGAGGAAGGCTCTGATCGCAAAGGGACGCCCGCCGAGCGCTGTTGTGTCCGTGTCGGACAGGGTATCGAAAGCCGTACGGATGGCTCTGCGGAACGGGTCCGCCTCCATAACGATGGCAGTCGGCGTCGTCGAAGATGCGAACGGGGCGCGTAGTGTGCTGATTTCCACAAGCGAGCCGAGGGGATATCTTCGACCGGGTGTTCGAGACGCCGTTCGTACAACGGATATCGTGGTATCAGGAACGAGTCATGCGGAGCTTGACTTCATCGAATACGCCAAGGCGAATAAAACTTGAAGGTCATAGACATCTGGGCTACGAGGCCGATCTGTCGGACCCTGTGCCTACCAGAGATTCTAGAATGTGGTGAAAACATTTCGACGCCAATCAAGGAGTGACGTACCCGAATTCGCTGCAAACGAGTCATGCATCATCTTGAGCAACTTCAACCAGAGATATGGAACGCGCTCTGCGAGGCATCGGAAGTGCAGCTTCGCGCTGCGTCGATTGTTGCATGCAAGTGTGCTCTGTCCAAGACAGGTGTGGATGATGCATGCGTCGTTGACGCAATGAAGACGATTCTAGGAGGATCTCGACTGACAGGAGAACAGCGAGGCAGACTGAAGTGCTTGCTTGCTGAATTGGATGATAGATATCTCTCCCATCAGGAGGAAGTAGACGAAAATCAACAAGACAACGAAGAGTGGATAACTCTATTCGCTCAAGCACGGGCGGTTACTACGATCTTCAGTGCAACCGATCAAGACGCATTCAAATCTGCGGTGGAGTCCATCTATGAGGCCGCGGCGACGTCGGATAGCAATGAAGAACTCATTTCGTTGATCCACGACCACTTCGCTGACCTGCTTGCGTGATCTTGCCGTGCCGGGGCATGCGGCACGGCAGGCAACTTCGGAGCATTGGAATCGACCGGATTCCTGGTGATTCGACGAGACGATTCATTCGTGAAGCCAATGGTAAGCATCAACGCCGACATTCTACCGGCCGAATCCATCGGTGGTATCGTACTTGGGAGCGAATTGGGCCATGTCCTGGAAGCATTGTCTGAAGTCCGCGCAAAATCCGTCGACCGGAGATTCTCGAATTTCGGACAAGAGTATCAAGAAGTAACTGTGCCCGATTATGGCATTACTGTCATTGGAGATTCGACTGGCACAGTAATTCGTGTGTCATGCGCCAAGCCGTATGAAGGAAGATACAGGAGACGCTACTTCCCCGGGATGTCTATCATACAACTGCAAGAGATTGCGAATAAGACGCTGGTAATCCACGGGATGATTGTCGTCGACAATGAGTTTGGAGTTGCCTTCGATTTTCCCGAAGTATTCAGAGATGAGTGCTTCGATGACGTGGATTTCATTTCGCAACTTCCCGACGAAATGCCCGTGACTGAAATTCACGTCTTAGATCGCGAGTGGTGGCGGAACTAACGCGCGTTGCCAGTCACTTGATGTACGTGTGGAAGCGACACGTGCAACTCAGGTGGCAAGTCGATCGACCGGCACGCCGACGGGACGGAGACGGTCGACGACCAGCGGGAGCGGATCGTCACCAATTCGCACGGATCGGAGTGGCTGCTGACGACCGATGGGCCGGGGTCGTTCACGCGGGTCTGTCCTGGTTCAGCGGGAACTGGAATTCTGCTTGGTCGGCGTTAGCGAGTTGAGGGGGCGACGTCCTGTCGGTGTGTCGCGGCTTCGTGCCGCGAAGGTTTTTCGCGTGGGTGCTGATCCCGAAGCG
>QQVO01000057.1 GCA_003388505.1 Planctomycetota bacterium | reverse complement strand
GGGGGACACAGAAGGGAACGAAGGTCGCGAAGTGGTTTGATTCTGGGGGGTGTCTCGCGGAGGCGCAGAGCCGCAGAGTTGAATCCCGTTGCCGGAGTGGCGGGAATCGGGCAGAATTGGATGCTGAGGTCGCGGTGGTCCCCGCTGTAGGACACGTCGTCGATTGAAACTCCGTTGGCAGCGTAGGAATCCGAATGGCGCCAAGGTGATTCCTGTTCCTGACAGTTCGCAGATGGAGTGTCCGGAGTGTCACGACCGCTGCGACTTCGCTATTCCGTATACGATGCTGTTCCTCGACTCCTCTGAGATAGACCAGCTCAAACGCGATTTGAAGCAGCATCCACACCGCGTCGAACTCCAAGAACTCGCGGATCGGCAAATTTTCTGGCACTTTCCCGATTTGTATGCCGGGCCATGGGAAGGTTGGGATGGTCGGTTCGGTGTATATTGCTGCAACTCGTGCGGACTGAGGCGGAAACGGGATCGCCTGGCAAACACGTAATCCCTCGTCTGCCAACAACGCTCAGGCCGCAATGTCCTGCATCGAGCCGGATCGCCTTGACCTGTAGCCAGCGCCCTTTCGCTGGATAGAATCAAATCATAAGCATGGCCTGTGAACAGTCGCATGAGCGACCACGGCCGTGCGGTTCCCGTTGGGCGACGTGAATGAGCTACGAGTTCATTCTTGAAGATTGGCTTCCACAGTTTCTGCCCCTGGAAGTGCACGGTCACTACTCCGCTGAAGTGATTACCAGCCCCTGCGAGCTGTGCAACAACGAGCATCTGAGGCACGGGATGCGTGATCAGTTCGACTGGGGCGATCCCGTTCCGACGGACGTCTTCGTCATGTCAAAGGGTGAGCCGAAGGATCGTCACGTCACGAAGATCGGCGGTCTCCCCTACCGGGACGCAGAGATTGATTGGCCGCACACACCATCGGGGCGCTCGATGGCATTGCTTGCACAGTTCAATTTCACAGACTCGATCGACATTGTTGGTGACTTGCCAGGGGACTTATTGCTCATATTTGGTGACGACGCCGATGGCATCGTCGAGCCGTTGCGTTGCGAATGGCAGAACGTCGGTATCGACAATCTTGTCCGGGATCTTCCTGGTGATTGCATGCGGATTGCACCGTGCTTCGGAAGCAGATGCCGCACGGAAAGCTTTCCGGATGCCATCCATTTGGACCAGCGTCGAAAGTACCCACAGTACAGCGGAAAGGACGTGTGGCAGCCATTCTTGCTGCCCGAATACCAGGCAACGCAAATCGGCCGTGCGCCATTTTTCGCACAAACACACCGTGACGAGGCTCCCGCTCTCCCGCTGTGTACAGTCTCCACTGTTTATCCCAGTCCTCACAGGCCGTTCCCCTGGGTGAACGTTGAAGAGCCAATTTGCCCGCCGGGCAAGTGGCCACGACATGAGGATCTTCTGGAGATTGGAGACGGTGGCAGCATTTACGTCTTCATCCAAGATGATGGCACCCTCCATACGATGACCGAATGGTGATGGCCTGATCGCGCAACTGAGCGCAGGCCGCAGAGTCCGGCTGCGTCGGATCGCCTCGAACTGTGACCGACGGAGACCCGTGGAATAGAATCACATCAGAGCATGGTTGCCATCATTGCCGCACCAGCGGCGACGCCCGTGAGAACCCGTTAGCCGGACTGGTGGAATTCGGGCACGAGCAAGGCACATCCGAGTCGCCGGACTCCGGTGCAAGTCGTCGGGGGAAATCCAGAATGCCCAGCGCTAATCTCGGCGATCAACCCGACGCTGCCGAGCGCCGTTCTGACTTCCGACCCGCACGTGGTCGCTGCCGTACAATCGTTCTCTGGCTGGCATTGATTACGGTTCCCATCGGGCTTTGTGCCGTATGCCTTGGCATTCCGCCGCTACCCGTCTCAGTTGTCCTGCTTGTCGGTCTCGCCGCAACGGTGACGTTTGCAATGATAGCGCGACCTGCACTTGCGGCAGTGTCTGCCACCGTCGCAATCGGTCTGAGCGTCTGGCTGGTACCTGTGTGGAGCTTCTTCCTTTTGGCCGCGATCCCAATCTGGACGGTCGCCTATCTCTTTTCCCCGCGACGCGACTCTCGACGAGAGCGAGTCATCCTTGCTTCGGTGCTCTCGGCCCTTGGCGCAGGCGCCCTCTTCACCTTAGCGGGAGCCATGGCACACGGAGGAAACTCGACGCTCGGTTGCGAACACAATCTTGAGATTCTGTATGCGCTGATTCAAGAATCGGTGGACGCGAACGGTCGTCTTCCAATCGACGATCAGAGGCGTCTACTCGTTGAAGACTTCAACGTTCGGGAGCGCGCGCATTTCGAGACGGAGTCGTGTTGCGATGACAGCATCGCCTGGTGTTACTTACTGGGAAGAGATGTTGGGCCCGATGACATTGGAAGCACGAACAGCATCCGTCCTACGATTCTTCTCTACGATCGTCCTGGGAATCACTTGCGCACATTGGGGAACGGAATGACGGAGCGAGTTCGCTGGGTCCGCCAGGAGGACGCGCTCTTGCTGCTGTCTGATGGGTCGATTCTTCACTGGCGCGGGGACTCACCCGCCTATCGAGAGTGGGTCGAGCGTTATTCACAAGGCATTGGTGAACCCTTTCCACCGGGAATGCGGGAGCAGATGCGAGAAGGGCACTTGAGCGGTGCGCATTGAAGGCGCGCCCAACGGTGATTGCCCGCACTGGCCCTGCGGGCACACCTTCGCTCTTGCTCGGACGCTCGATCTATCACAGAATCGGATGAGGCCCGGCGCTTGTTGCCTTCGTTGACGGCGGTGTCGCGCAGTCAGACCCGGTTAGGAGGTCGGCTCCAGTGTCCATTCGCGATACGCGCATTCAGCGTGGGTTGATTGCGATCGGCTTGTGGTGCATCGTCGGACTGTTTCTGAGTTGGTTCTTCGACGACCTGTCAAAACTACGGTTCCCTAAAGTTGCTTTCCTCGCGTTGTTCTACTTTGGATACGAGTTTAAAGCGATTGCGATCGCGGTGACTGGCGCACTCGCCGTGTGGTTCTCACTGCCCAAGGGATGGCGGCTTCTCATCCGAGTCGTATTGCCCGTAATGATGTCGGCGGGGTTTCTGATCTACGCCGATGACGTTGTGCGTCATTTTCGACCATTGAATGCTGCGTTTCGAGAAAGCGAAACTGATCTGAACCAGCTCGCTGACCAGGTCTTGGCCGCAAATCAGAGTGCAGCAGTGCTTTTGGACGCACCAACAGGTCACTATCACGTTGTCACTGGTCATGTGGCGAACGGGGCAGTAATACTCCGCCTCGATGACTCAGATTCACCTCACGACTATTACGGATTCATTCGGATTCCCGGCGGAACCACTGAACCGATCGACGGCGCGGGATACGGACTCCCGTGGTCGGGATTTCGACAGCTCTCCGACAACTGGTTCGTATTCTTCTCGTACTATTGGGCGACCAAGGACGGTTGGAGTTGACGGCAAGCTCGCTGTCGCCCAACCGTGATTGCCCGCACTGGCCCTGCGGGCACACGTTCACTCTTGTTTGAACGTCCGATCCGCCAGAGAATCGATTGAGGCTCGGCGCTTGTTGCCTTCGTTGACGGCGGTGTCGGGCAGTTTGACTTGTTGGCAACCGTGACCTGTTGTAGTTGCGCGACACCGGTACAGAGAACCGGTGGCACCGTGCGAAACCGTTGGGCAGACGCTGATGACGAATGGCAGCAGAGCAGCGATGTGGCGACGTCGAACATGCATGCACAGCCTGTTTATCTTCTCCGGGGTGCTTGTTTCGATTGTCGGTGTGAGTCTCCAGGCGGATCGACTGGAACGCATGGAGGATCTTTTCGGAACTGGACGCGTCTGGGACGTGGTGACTCAATCAACCAGTCCGGTGGTCGCATTCGGTGGCGCTGCAACTCTCGTGGGTGGATTCCTCCTGATCATCGGGGTGTGCGGACTATTCGCCAACAGTCAGATTCCGAAGTAGCCTCCGTCTCCGGCCGCCCCAACCGTGATTGCCCGCACTGCGCCTGCGGCCACACGTTCACTCTTGTTTGAATGTCCGATCCGCCAGAGAATCGATTGAGGCTCGGCGCTTGTTGCCTTCGTTGACGGCGGTGTCGGGCAGTCAAACCGGTTGGGCAATCAAGCTGTAAGACGATGTCGTCAGAGTCGTTTCTTCCGCGCGGTCATCATCGTCGCGACGAAGCCCGCCCGACGAGACCGCGTGTTGGGCGCGGCCGAGCGGTTTGACACCGTGGCGTCGTGCCGTGTCAGGGTTGCGTTGTGAATTGGGTGACACAGAAGGGAACGAAGGTTGCGAAGTGGTTTGATTCTGGGGGGTGTCTCGCGGAGGCGCAGAGTTGAATCCCGTTGCTGGAGTGGTGGGAAGCGGGCAGAATCGGATGCTGATGTCGCGATGCGGCATGCTGCTTGTTGAAACTACGTTGCACCGGGTATTCTATTAACATTCTGTGAAGTCCCGTCCCGTCTCCGTAGCGGTCCCGGAGATGTCGCTGTCTGTCGAACAGTTCATGCAGGAACTGGCCGAGAGCGGGCTGATGTCGGATGCCGACGTCGAGATCCTGCGGGAGACGCCGCGCGCACTGATCGAGTCGACCGAGGAGTTGGCGGCGTCGCTGGTTGAGGGAGGCCGGCTGACGGAGTTCCAGGCGAAGACGCTGCTGGAGGGCAACGGTCGGCGGCTTGTGCTGGGGAATTACACCGTGCTGGAGCAGATCGGCGCGGGTGGGATGGGGGTCGTGCTGAAGGCGGTGCATCGCCGAATGGAGCGCAAGGTCGCGCTCAAGATTCTGCCCGACTCGGCGACCGACTCGGAAGACTCGATCCGTCGCTTCCACCGGGAGGTCAAAGCGGCGGCCAGGCTGAGCCATCCCAACATCGTGACGGCCTACGACGCCGACGAGGCGAAGGGCGTGCACTTCTATGTGATGGAGTACGTGAACGGCAGCGACCTGTCTTCGCTGGTCAAGCGGAACGGTCCGCTGCCGATCGCGACGGCGGTGGAGAGCATCGTGCAGGCGGCGCGGGGCCTGGAGTACGCGCACGGCGAGGGGATCATTCACCGGGACATCAAGCCGGGCAATCTGCTGCTCAGCCGGAAGGGGCGGGTCAAGATTCTCGACATGGGGCTGGCCCGAATCGACGCGGCTGAGGTCGAAGAACAGACCGAACTGACCGGCACCGGACAGATCATGGGCACCATCGATTACATGGCGCCCGAGCAGGCGCTCGACACCAAGAGCGTCGACGCCCGGGCCGACATCTACAGTCTGGGGGCCACGCTCAACTTCCTGGTGACCGGCCGGCCGATGCTGCCGGGCGACACGCACGGGAAGAAGATGCAGGCGCTGCTGTCGACCTCCAGCGAACAGAGCGCGTCGTTGCAGACGCATCGGCGTGAGATCCCGGACGAACTGGAACGAGTGTTCCAGAAGATGGTGGCCCGCGACCCGGACGAGCGATACCAGACGATGGGTGGGGTGATCGCGGACCTGGAGCCCCTCTTGCCGCCAGCCGAGACTGGCAGCAGCACGCAAGCCGAGCGGGGCGGGTCGTCGACGCAGGCCGCTACGCTGGGCGGCGACTCATCGAGCGACGAGGCGCTCAAGCGGTTCCTGGCGGCGCAGGCCGCGCCGACGACGGCGATTCAGGAGATGCCGGAGATTGAGGTCGGGGCGGAGACGGTGGAGAGCGCTCAGGCCGAGCCGACACGGGTGACGGGCACTGCCGAGTCTGCCGGACGGTTGCAAGCGACCGGGACTCGTCGACGATTCGCACGCCCGATCGGGACAAGCGTGGCACTACTGCTCGTTGTTGGCGCGATCGCAGCCGGTGCTATCGGCTGGTTGAATCGCCATCAAGTAACTGAGCCAGAGGCAACACTAGCCGTCGGGGACGACGTTCCCGAGGCGTCCGGGGCGTCCGCCCTGACGTCTGAAGTGATCGATTTCGCCAACGTTACCGCACTGGAGTTTGATGACCCCCGCGACCGGGTCGCCTTTCCAGAGTTTCCGAGGGGGCTCGACGGTCCGTTGACCGTCGAATTCTGGTGCAAACTGTTGAGTGCTAATAACTCCGACACGCCTTCGACCTTGCTGGGTTGCTCGGGGCTGCACATCAATCAAGCCAACAACGGCGAACCCCAGCTTCTGGCGTTTCTCTTCATCTCCAGTCAAGACAGTCTGTCCCAGTTGGCGCGGATGCCGTTCCCGGTTGGAGAATTCGTACATGTGGCCGTCATCGTCGATGACGACCTGTTTAAGTACTACGTCAACGGGACAATTCAGGGAGACGTCATCGGGCAGTGGCGGGGAGAGTCTCGGTACACGACCGGGTTGCCGGAGACATTTCAGATGGCTGCGCCGTTCGACACGGGACTCGTCCTCGGAACCCCCGGGCCGAACGGGCGGGATACCGTCCACGCACAGATCCTCGAGTTGCGTGTTTCCAACACGGTCCGCTACCCCGAGGAGTTCACACCGCAGAAGACGCGGTTCGTCCGCGATGACGCGACGATCGCCCTGTACCACTGTGACGAGGGCGAAGGTAGCCTGCTGAGAGACTCATCTGGGAACAGCTACCACGGGGAGATCGATGGGGCGTCGTGGGTCAACTCTAGCCTCGAACACGCGTCGCCAGACCAACGAAACTACGCCCTGCAGTTCGACGGCGAAGACGACTATGTCCGACTGCCGATGGCGTCTGACGGCGAACATCCGCAGACGATCGAAGCCTGGGTGCAGACGGAAGAACCGACCTCGACCGGCGGGACCGTTGTGACCGGACTGGGGATGCACCTCGCGTATCGCTATTTCGAGTCGATCTCAATGTATGCCTGGCAAGTCCACAACAATCTCAGAAACGCGACGAGCAGCCATTCTGGAAATCCGGCAGGGTCATTGATCGGTCCGTATCAGGCGAATGCGTCCGGGCGCGTTCATGTGGCGGCAGTCTATGACGGAGAATCGATCCGGTTGTATCAGGACGGGGAGAAGGTGGCCGAGATTACAGGAGACCTGATTGCTGAGGAAGACATTCTGCGGACTCCGTATCGGATCGGCCGAACACATGCCAGCGGCGCCGAGTCGTATTTCAAAGGTCTGATTGATGAAGTCCGGATTTCCAGTATTGCCCGCTACACCGAGGACTACACACCAGAGGATCGCTTCGAGCCGGACGAGCACACGCTGGCCCTGTACCACTTTGACGAGGGAGACGGCGACACGCTAATCGACTCGTCCGGGCATGATCACCACGGCGAGATCCACGGCGCAAGCTGGGTACGGGTCTCGGATTCGATCGATCACGGCGGCGTCTACCCGGATGGTCCGCCCGGCGAAGTGGCGCGATTGCAACTGGAGAAGTAATCCAGCTGGATCATTCGTTTCGCCCCTGACGGGCGATCCCTTTTTGCGGTTGGCAGAAGAGATAAAGTTGACACGATCGACCAGCGCCGTTTGCCCGGAGGAGAGATCCTGCGGCAATTTGAGACCGCGTCTTCTCGGTCACACGAGAGTCCGTCCATCGACGTCTCGCGCGATGGACGATTCCTCGCGGGACCGCGTGACGACTGGATGATTCGCGTCTGGAACATCGAGAGCGGAGATGTCGTCCACGAATTCCCTCTTGGCGAGCGGCCCGGCGACGGTGAACACAGCCAGGTCCGTTGCGTGCGGTTTTCGCAAGATGGGACGCGCCTGATGGCGGCACGGAACGACGAACTTCTCCGGGTGTTCGACCTGGCCACGGGCGAGGAGATTCACACATACGATGCGCCCAGTCAGATCTACGACGCCGTCTTCAACTCCGTCGACTCAAATCAGGCGGTCGCGTTGTGGGGCACGTCGGTGAAGTTCTGGAATCCCGAGACCGACGCGATCGAAATCCGAAAGGACTCCGGTGGTCATGCTGTCACGATGGCGCTTGATGCACCGATCATCAGCGTCGCCAGACGCACCGGAGGCGATAGCGACCCGTCGGAGTGCTACGCGAAGATCATTCACTACCAGTCGAGTGCAGACCCAGTCACGCTCGACTCCGGGGTGTCTGTGCTCGACATTGCCGTGAGTCGCAATGGGCGGTTCGCCGTCACGACATTGCAGACGCCGAAGGGAGAGTCCCGCCTCTGGGACGTGGCGGCACAAGAGGTGATCTACGAGTTCGCTCCGGAGGTCGCCACGGTCGTCGGTGTGGATCTCTCCCCAGACGGACGACTCGCGGCGACCACGCACGAGAGCGACAAGTCGATTCGCATCTGGCGGCTGCCGGAGATCGTACGTCGTGAAGGTGGGTATTTTCGGCGAGCAACTCAGAACTTCGCCCTGCAGTTTGACGGTGTGGATGACTACGTCGACATTCCGTCGCTGCGATACGACGGGACACATCCGGTGACGATCGAAGCCTACGTGATTCCCGCAGAATCGAACACGGGGCGAGCGGCAGACATCGTGAGCTACGGCAGCCGTATGAATATCGCGCAGCACTACAGGTTTTGGGGCGCGGACGTCGTTCCGCGCCGGAATTCACGGTATTTCGTGAATTCCCGAGACGCGATACAAACAGAGGACCTTCAACGCATGACGCACATCGCCATGGTCTACGATGGCGATGAACCCCGCATCTACCGGGACGGACAGCTGCTCGAAACCGACGGCCAATGGTCCGTTTCCGATTCAACGGAATTTTCGCTGCCCGCGCTTCCCTCAAGCCCCGGATTCGTCACAAAGATCGCGAGTTCTTCTTCCGGAACATCGAGAGCGATGTTCCACGGCATCATCGACGAAGTCCGCATCTCCAACGTTGCCCGCTACACGGAGGACTTCACGCCTGAGCGGCGGTTCGAGCCGGACGAGCACACGCTGGCGTTGTATCACTTCGACGAGGGGGAGGGGGAGACGCTGGTTGATTCCTCGGGGAACGGGCATCACGGGGAGATCCGCGGGGCGACGTGGGTGCGGGTGGGAGAATTGGGCCGCAATGCGAAGGGAGAGACGGACGAGAGCGAGGAGGCGGACTGAGGCGACTGGGGACGCGGCGGGAAGGCACTGGCGGGACGTCGGTGGTGGTCGTCAATTCAGTCTGGATGAGCCGCTGGCGGCACGGAAAGGGAGATCTTGCAAGAGGTCTTTTCACTTCTGCCGGCAATCCCGGTCTGTCGCCCGGTCGTCGGCCTGCCCTCGACGATTGTGAGTCCGCTGCCGGCTCTGCTCGTCCCGCCAGCGAGCGATCTCCTCGTGATTGCCGCTCAGCAACACATCGGGAACCTGCATGCCACGAAATTCGCGGGGCCGGGTGTACTGCGGGTACTCGAGCAAGCCTGCCTCGGAAAACGACTCGTACTTGCTGCTGGTTTCGTCGCCCAGGACGCCGGGCACGAGCCGAATGACGGCGTCGATCAGCAGCATGGCGGGCGTTTCGCCGCCGTTGCAGATGAAGTCGCCGACCGAGACCTCGAGCGGCTGGAGCCCCTGGCTGATGCGGTCGTCGAAGCCTTCGTAGCGCCCGCAGAGGAGCAGCAGCCTGTCTTCGCCCGCGAGTTCCTCCACGAGCGATTGATCGAGCCTTCGGCCTTGGGGGGTGAGCATTACGAGTTTGCCGGGCGGTTCCGCTTCCTGCCGGACCGCCTCAACGCAGTCGAATACGGGGGGGCAGCAGATCAGCATGCCGGGGCCTCCGCCGTAGGGCGTGTCGTCGACCGATTTGTGCCGGTCGGTCGCCCAGTCCCGGAAGTTCCACAGGTGGATTTGGACGAGCCCGGCGTCGATCGCCTTCTTCAGCAGGCTCTGGGAGAGATAGCCCTCGAAGATTGCGGGGAACAGCGTGAGGACGTCGAAACGCATTGGTTCACCGAGAGGTGTGTAAATGCATACGAAAAAGCCCACCGGGTGCAACCGGTGGGCGTTGCTGGTTCGGAAATTCGCATTGCCGGCGGCGCTATTCGGAGCTTGCACTCTCTTCGGCCGGCGCTTCCTCGGCGGCAGCATCGCCTTCGCCGCTTGCGCCTTCTTCGGCGGAGGCTTCTTCTTCGGGCGGCGCCTCGGGCTTGGGTTCCTGCGGCGGCTTCATCGGCGGCGGTTCCTTCGCGACGCCCCAGTTGCCTTCCTTGACCTTTCTAATCAGGACGGCGACCTTCTCCGACGGCTGCGCGCCGACCGACAGCCAATGGTCCACGCGATCGAGGCTCACGACGACGCGTTTCGATTTGTCCCGGACCATCGGGTCGTAGTGCCCGATCTCTTCGATCGCCCGCCCGTCGCGCGGCGCCCGCTGGTCCATGACGCAAATTCGGTAGAAAGGCCGATGCTTGCGGCCAAGCCGCTTCAAACGAATACGTACTGACACTCGCTGCTCCTGATCGCTGTGTTGACGGCGGCCGCTGTCGCCGCTGTGTTGACGGCGGCGGCAGACGCCGCATTGTCTCCGTCGATTATCGTCGACGCCGGTTCTTCTTGCGGGCGTCTTTCGCCCGTTTCCGCTCCTGCTTGCGACGGTCCTTGATCACATTCTTGTCGGTCGGTCCCCGCTTGCTCCGCTCTTTTTTCCGGTGAATGCTGGCGCCCGGGTTGACCATTTCCTTCTGCATGGCCTGCACCTGGCGAAGCTGGTCCTTCTTGGAGAGGCCGGCCATCTGCTGCATCATGCCGGCCATGCCGTCGAACTGCTTGAGCAGATCGTGGACTTCGGCCGGGTCGGTGCCGCTCCCGCGCGCGATGCGATTCCGTCGAGAACGGTCGATTCTGTCAGGATTCTGGCGTTCGTCAAGCGTCATCGACCGAATCATGGCCTCGACGCGTCCGAGATCGCGGTCTGGATCGGCGCCGTCCATGGCTTCCATCGCCTGCGCCATCTGTCCGCCGCCGGGGAGCATCTTCAGCAATCCCCCCATCGACCCCAGCTTTTTGATCTGGCTCATCGCCTTCAAGAAGTCGTCCAGGGTGAATTTGCCAGCCAGCATCTTCTCCTGCTGGGCCGCCATTTCTTCCTGGTCGAGGACGCGCTGGGCGGTTTCCAGCAGAGTCGCCACGTCCCCGTGGCCGAGAATCCGCTGTGCCATCCGGTCTGCATAGAACGGCTCGAGCCTGTCGAGTTGCTCGCCGACGCCGATGAACTTGATCGGCACGCCGGTGACCGCCTTGACCGACAGGGCCGCTCCGCCCCGGGTGTCGCCGTCCAGCTTGGTAAGGATCACGCCGTCCAGTTCCAAGGCTTCGTTGAAGGACTTGGCGCTATTGACGGCGTCCTGGCCGGTCATCGCGTCGCAGACGAGCAACGCCTGGTGCGGCATGAGCTTGTTGTCGATCCGCGTGAGTTCGCCCATCAGTTCGTCGTCGACGTGCAGCCGGCCGGCCGTGTCGAGGATCAGCACGTCGCAGCCCTGCTTGTTGGCCTCCTTGCGGCCGTTGGTGCAGACCTTGACCGGCGTGCTTTCGCTGGGAGGCTCCGAGTAGACCGGGACGTCGATCTGTTCGCCGATGACCTTGAGCTGTTCGATGGCGGCGGGGCGCTGCAGGTCGGCCGCGACGAGCATCGGCTTGGCGCCCTGTTCGCGCAGCATTCGCGCCAGTTTGCCGCAGGTGGTCGTTTTTCCGGAACCCTGCAGGCCGCACATCATCAGGACCGTCATTTCCCCGCGGCGGAGGTCGATCCCCGATTCCGCCGGTCCCATCAGGTTGACGAGTTCCTGATAGACAATCCCGACGATCTGCTGTTCCGGCTTGAGCGACTTGAGCACCTGGTCGCCGACCGCCTGCTCGGTCACGCGGTCGGTGAACGATTTAGCGACGTCGTAATTGACGTCCGCCTCGAGCAAGGCCTGACGGACCTTCCGCATTCCGTCCCGGATGTTGGACTCCGTCAACCGCCCTCGGGTCATGGTCCCGATGGCGTCGGTCAAACTCTGGGTAATGCTCTCGAACATGTCTCTGCTTGAGGTGCGGTGTACCGGAGGTTTCTCTGGATGAGGTCGATTTTAGGGCGCTTGCGCCACGTCAGCAACGCGCCCCTGCCGGTCGTTCAGGCGCTTTGCAGAACTGTGTTTGTGCTGAGGGGGCAGGTTGGCTGGAATTCGTCATCTCCGGCGAAGTGACGGGTCAAGAGCCGAGAGTCAAGGCCCAAGGGGCCAGAGTTGCTGACGGCTATTGGCTAATAGCTATTGGCGAATTGCATCCGCGACCAGGAACGGATCGTTCTCAAGGCCACACATCGCGCTGCAAAGCGGTTTGAGCGGCCGCGATGCCATCGCGCGGAACCGTTTCGAATGGAACAGCGGCGTTCCGTCAGATTCCGCCAGCAGATTCCGTGCAGCGCGAGCCATTACGTCGGGTTGCAGACATAACGACGGGCAACGAACACGATGGCTCGCATCGCGGCGCGCTATTCGACACAATACAGTTCTGGAGCGCCTGGATTCGACAGGGACGGGCCCTTCCGCGAACTGAAACTTTGCGGCTGCCCGCGGCATCGCGATGACAAGTAGCACGGACACCGCTTGGATTCTCGTCGGAGAAGAGCAATACTGGTCGCAGATCTACAAGATCTCGGGCGGGCGCGTCACGCGCGTCGGTCGTTCTGCGGACAACGATATCGTTCTGGCGGACAGCCGTTGCAGTCGCCACCATTGCGAGGTCGCGGTGGTCGACGGCGCGTGGATGATTCGCGACTGCAAGAGCCGCAACGGCACGTACGTCTGGGATCGTGAAGTCGGTGAAGACTCTCCCGCCAAGCTGCGCGACTGGGACGAGATCCGTCTGGGGCCGCACCGCCTCGTCTTCACGACCGATCTCAAATCGGCTTACGACAATCCCGCGTCGGGACTCGGCGAGACGATGGGGGACACCGAAGTCGACATCCCTACGGTGAATCTGACGGCGGAGGACACGATCCTGCCGCGCAGAAAGGGCGAAGACCGTTCCGAGACCAGCCGCAAGCCCGATCTGCGCCCCCGAGCGCCGATTTCCATTCCGTTTGATCGGGCGACACGGGCGCTGATCGGGGAGTCGCCGGCGATGAACTCCCTGCTCGATCAGATCCGCCGGATCGCGCCGACCGACGCCACGGTGCTGATCCGCGGCGAGAGCGGGGTCGGCAAGGAACTGGTCGCCCGCGCACTGCATGAACACAGCCGCCGCCTCACGGGACCGTTCGTTTGCCTCAACTGCGCCGCACTCAATGAAACGCTGCTGGAGAGTGAACTCTTCGGGCACGAAAAGGGGGCCTTCACCGGGGCGGCGGAACGCAAACTGGGAAAATTCGAACTGGCCGACACCGGCACGCTCTTCCTCGACGAGGTGGGCGAGCTGAGCCAGTCGATCCAGGCCAAGTTTCTCCGCGTTCTGGAAGGACAACCGTTCACGCGGATCGGCGGCAGCGATCCGATCCGGGCGGACGTCCGCCTGCTCGCGGCCACGAACCGGGATCTGGAAGTCGCCGTCAAGGAACAGAAGTTTCGAGAGGATCTCTACTTCAGGTTGCACGTGGTGCAGATTCCGGTCCCCCCGCTCCGCCAGCGGAAGAGCGACATCCCTCTGCTGGTCGAGCACTTCGTGGAACAATCGGCGCGGCAGGCGCAGCGCGAACCGCCCACGGTCGGGCCGGCCGCGATGGACCGGCTGTGCGCCTATCACTGGCCCGGCAACGTCCGCGAACTGAAGAACACGATCCACCGGGCCGTCATCTTCGCGGCCGGCGACGCGATTGAACTCGCGGATCTCCGCTTCAGTTCACTCGATCTCAGCGACACGTCGACCTTTTTCACCGGCGATGTGCTCGACGCCGCCGAGCGGTCTCTGGAAGAGGTCGAGCTTTCGCATATCCTTGCGACGCTGGAGCACACCGGTTGGAACAAGAGCCGCGCCGCCGAAATCCTCGGCATCGAGCGGTCCACGTTGGACCGCAAGCTCAAGCGGCATAACATCCAGCGGCCGCAATCCTGATCGATTTCGGTCCGCACAAACCAGAGGAGAATCGAACTCGACATGAGTCATGATCCAGGCTTCGCAGAACAGGACGCGCCGCTGCCCTCCGAGCACGACAAGCAATCTCGAACCTGGGCCATGGCGATTCACCTCTCGCAGTTCGCGAACTTCATCGTCCCGACCGCCGGTATCATCGCCCCCATCGTCCTCTGGCAGATGAAGAAGGACGAGTTTCCCGAACTGGAAGAGCACGGAAAGAACGTCACCAACTGGTTGATCTCGAGTTTGATCTACGCGGTCGTGAGCGGCGTGCTCACGATCGTCTTCGTCGGCTTCCTGCTCCTGCTCGTGCTCATCGTGCTGGGCGTCGTCTACCCGATCATCGGCGGCATCAAAGCCAACAACGGCGAAACATGGAAGTACCCGGGGGCCATTGCGTTTCTGAAATAGACGAGAGTCTGCAAACGAGTCGGCTGCAATGGGCTTGTGGCGATCGTCCTGCGATGAGTCATTCTGCTCTGTGGATTGAATCGCTCCGCAATCTCCTCACGAAATGGCCACTTTGAAGATGCTCAGCCGTCGCGCTTTGTTGCAACGAACCACCTTCGCGGCTCCGGCCTGGTTTGTCGCACGGTCGTTTCCCGCCTTGGCGGATGACGCCGCCACCGGTCTGATCGTCCACGAACGGGTGCCGCACAACGCGGAACCTCCGCTCGACCGCCTCGTCGAGTCGTGGATTACGCCCAACGACCTGTTCTACATTCGCAGCCACGCGCCGGTTCCCGAAATCGACGCAGACTCGTTTCGCCTGGAGGTCGAAGGCCTCGTCGACAGGCCGTTGTCCCTCTCGCTCGCGGAATTGCGGCAACGCGACCGCAGGCAGTCGGTCGTCGCCACAATGACCTGCGCCGGAAACCGCCGCAACGAGCACAACGCCGTCAAGCCGGTCAGCGGCGTGATGTGGCAGGCCGGCGCGATCGGCAACGCGGAATGGACGGGGATCCGCCTGTCGGACGTCCTCAAGCAGGCCGGCGTGAAAGAGAACGCAAGGCACGTCTGGTTCGAGGGGCTCGACCAGGTGGAGCGCTCCAGCGGCGTCATCCCGTTCGGCGCGTCGATCCCCCTCGACAAGGCGATGCAGGATGAACCCGACATGCCCGGCGCGCTGATCGCGACCGCCATGAACGGCGAGCCCCTGTCCCCCGATCACGGCTTCCCGGTCCGCACTGTGGTGCCCGGCTACATCGGCGCCCGCAGCGTGAAGTGGCTCGGAAAGATCGTCGTCAGCGATCGTCCATCGCCGAATCACTATGTGCAGCATGCTTACAAGCTGGTCGAGGAAGACACCGACCGCCAGTGGTCCGCCGCGTCGCCGATCGAGACGTATGTCATCAACTCCGTCACCTGTCTGCCCGCCGATGGCGCCTCCGTGGCGCCCGGCGAACTCACGGTCAAAGGCTACGCCCTCGCCGCCGGGCTGCCGGAGCGCACCATCCGGAACGTCGAAGTCTCGACCGACAAGGGCCGGACCTGGCGGAGCGCCCGGTTTGAAGAAGAAGCCCGGCCCTACTGCTGGCGATTGTGGACGGCGCGCGTCGCCGTTGATTCCAACACCAGCGGGCTGATCGTCCGGGCCACTGATTCCGCTGGAAACCGGCAGCCGGAGACGGTCCCGTGGAATCTCAAGGGCTATCTCTTCAACGCCTGGCATCGCACCGCGATCGACGTTCGTTGACTCTGCAGCCGAGCCAGGGCGTTCGCAGGGGATGCATCGCGATGCGGGAACGCCTACGATCAAGCGCGTTTCATGCTCTGAGGGCAACCCGCCATGTCGAATCGCTGTCCTGCGGACCGTCGCGCGGGTGGGAATTCACGGCGCGCCGCCCTGACCCTGCCGGAGGCGCTGTTGGCTCTCTGCCTGTTGGCGTGGGTCGTGGTCTCGCCGACGACCTTTGTGCTCAGCGTGTTCTGCCTGGCTGTGGTCGTTCTGTGGAGCCTCGCCAGTCTCCGCGCTCCGCGGGCGACGTTTTCCGCCACGGCGATCCTCCTGCTGGGATTCGCTCTGATCGCGCCTCTTCCCGGCCGTCTCCTCCAGAGCCGCGAACAGGCCCGCCAAAACGTGGCCCGCGATCATCTTCGGAAAGCCGCGCTGGCCGTGGAGAATCGGCTCATGAACGCGCCGGCAAGGCGCGCTGAACCGACGCGCGAGACGCGGCGCTGAGACGCCGAAATTCGGGCCCCGAATTCTGCGAACAAATAGCAGCTGCCGTTCTGATGCGACGCATGACGGCCTGTTCGGCGGGAAATCCGCCTTCTTGTTCTGCCGTCTCAATTGCTTGCTGGACAACGGGATACGTCCCCGGCACACTGGCATTTTGTGGTTTCTTTCGATCGCGAACAGATTTTCACACCGATCCCCGTCCCACGCGGGCTTAAGAGGGCAGGCAGAAGGCAATCACCGTGGACGATGCCGAGACTGCTGAGTTGCTGCGCCGCGCCAAACTTGGCGATCGCACCGCACTGGGAGAACTGCTCAATGCACATCGCGACTATCTTCGGCAATTGGCCGACGGGCAACTCGATTCGCGAATCAACGCCCGTCTCGATGCCAGCGATCTGGTCCAGCAGACCTGCCTTTCCATTCACAAACGGATCACCGAATTCGACGGCGAAGACGTTCCACAGTTCGTCGCCTGGCTTAGAGAGGTCCATGTTCACAACGTCCGGAACGCAATCAGGGATCAACTGCACGCCGGGAAGCGAGCCGCCGGGCGGGAGCGGCCGGAGGTCGATCCGGCGCACCAGGCGGAAGAGCGGCCCTCGCCGAGTCAGCATGCGATTCATGGTGAAGAGGCGCAGCGGCTGTCCCGCGCCCTGGAGCAACTCCCGGCCGATCAACGGGAAGCGCTCCGGATGCGGTATCTCGAAGGGAGAACGATCGCCGAGATCAGTCGCGACATGGGCGTCACCCGCGACGCGCTGGTCTGGCTGCTCAGGAAAGCCATGCAGAACGTGCGGAAGCATCTTGATTCCCCCGGGTAGGGGGTTTCAACCGTGTCAGTTCCCCACAACTCGGCTGGGGACGGGCGCCGAGAAACCGGGCCCAAGGGATTCTCGAATTGGACACAGATTTTCGCGGGGTATCCCTCACGAGGCGGCAGCGCTGAGGCGGCATCGATTCAGACGCGCAGGGCGTCGACACGCAAGACAGCAATCAGCGAAAATCTGTCCGATCCGTGGTCATCCTCGTTCCATTCGAATCTCTCGACCACGTGGCCGGGGCTGGAGCGACCAACGGGAGTGAAGCGACGGTCGTCGCAAGTGTTCGTCCGAAGTCTCACGACTTCGGCTACACGACCGGGGAAGAGCGCTTCCCTGCGGGTCGCGGCTAAACGCACATTGAGAATTGACAGGTTGCAAATGGGTCGTACGACGACGAGAGGGCCGAGGCCATGACTGATCGCAAGGAGACGACGACCGACCAGGATCCGCGCGTCAAAGCCGCGCTCGCGGACTATTTCGACCGCATCGATCGCGGCGAACCGGTCGACCGGGATCGCTTTCTCGCCGAGCACAAGGACATTGCGAACGATCTCCGCTCGTTTCTGGCGACCGAACAGGAAGTCGCACAACTTGCCGACCCGGCCGGCGACAAGCCGGCCGCCGGCTCTCCCGACGTCTCCACGCAGTCGGTCGCTGAGAAAGGGGAGGAGACGATCATTCCCGAGCGCGTGCGGAAAGAGACCGGTCCCACCGGCAGCGGGACGCTGCCCCCGGAATTCGGACGCTACCGCGTGCTGAAGCCGCTCGGCAGCGGGGCGATGGGCACGGTCTATCTGGCGGAAGACACGCAACTCGAACGGCGGGTGGCGCTGAAGACCCCCAGCTTCGACGGCGACAACACCGAAGAACTGCTGGAACGGTTCTATCGCGAGGCGCGGTCGGCGGCGACGCTGCGGCATCCGAACATCTGCCCGGTGTTCGACGTGGGCGAGATCGACGGGACGCATTACATCTCGATGGCCTACATCGAGGGCCGCCCGTTGTCGGCCTACATCCAGCCCGATCATCTGCCCTCGGAACGCAATACGCTGTTGATCGTGCGGAAGATCGCCCTGGGGCTGCACGAGGCGCATCAGCACGGGATCATCCACCGGGATCTGAAGCCGGGCAACGTGATGATCGACGAGAAGGGCGAGCCGATCGTGATGGACTTCGGTCTGGCGCGGAAGGCGTCGAGCGGCGGCGAGGCCCGGCTCACGCAAAGCGGAACGATCGTGGGCTCCCCCGCTTACATGTCGCCCGAACAGGTCGAGGGGGATTCGGACCAACTCACCCCGGCGGCCGACCAGTACAGCCTGGGCGTGATGCTGTATGAACTGCTGACCGGAGAACTCCCCTTCCGAGGTTCGATCACTGCGGTCATCGGCGCGATTCTGACGAAACAGCCGACGCCGGTTGCGGAGTTGCGCAGCGACCTCGATCCGCGGATTGTGGCGCTGTGCGAGAGGATGATGCACAAGGAGGCGGGGAAGCGGTTTGCTTCGCTGCGGGAGGTGGCGAATGAGATTCGTGGGATTTTGAGCCAGGCGGGCGGTGGGCAGGTTACGGGGGAGGCGAAGCCGCAAGCGGGGGGGGCGAAGCCGCAAGCGGTGGAAAGGAAGAAAAAGAAAACGACAAAGGCTGCGGCGGCGTCGATTACGGCGAGCAACGTTTCTTCACTCTACGAAGCGGCTCAGAAATGCATGCGCAAGCACGATTACGAACAGGTCGTCCAGCTTCTGGAAAAACTTCCCGAACGCAAGCGGACTGACGAGGTCGACAAACTTCTCGCTAGGGCACGGCAGTTGGCTGACGAAGTGGCCTTCCTCATTGCGGAAATCGAGGAGGCCGAGCGACTGAACGACAACGAAGCGCTGGCCGTGAAAGTGGACGAGCTGCTGAAGCTGAAGCATCGACGGGCGCGGCAGATCAAGGAGGAACTGAGTCGCTACGGGAAAGGCCGGCTCTGGAAAGCGGGGGGGTGGACCCCGGACGGGCGGCGGATCGGGGAGGGGAGCTGGATTCCGTGGATCGGCGTGGCGGTCGCGCTCGTCGCCTTCGGGCTCACGCTCTGGGCCGTCACTGTGTATCTCAAGGGCAACGACAAGCTGGTCAAGATCGAGATCGACGAGATGCTCCTCGAGAACGGCGAGGTCACGCTGCACATCGACGGGGACACCGTCACGATCGACGGCATCGGCGAGACGATCAATCTCGAACCGGGCGAGTACGACTGGCAACTGACGCGCGGCGACCAGCAGATCATCGGCCTGCGGGAGTTCGTGGTGCAGGAGGAAGGGAGCAATGTTCTGCGGATAACGATCGACGACGCACCAATTGCCGCGCAGCAGATCACCGACACTCGCACGCCTCTGCCCGACGGCCCGCCGGGTGAGGTCGTGCGACTTGAGAGCCATACCCATTTAATGACCGCACTAGCCGTTTCGCCGGACGGGCAAATGTTGGTCACCGGAGCACAGCGGGGATCTCCGCTCGTGTGGGATCTAGGGGCGCAAGAGGTCAGCCACGAGATCGACACCACACGCGCAAGTTACGGGTTCCTCTTTATCCGTGACGGGCGTGAGTTGATCTGTGCCGGTACTGCGGGGGCAGTCGAGAAGTTTGATTCAAGGACGGGCGAAAAACTGCTTACTTATGAAGGTCACGCCGAAGATGGGCCCGCCAAATCCGATTCCGTGATCTTTTTGGGCCTAGCGCGCAATGCGCAGCATTTCGTCACGGCCGCTTGGACCGGAAAAATACGCGTTTGGAACTTCGATGCCCCAGTCTCGACTCGCGAGGTTGATGCCGGTAGCGGAGGGTACTTGTTTTATGCTGCCGTCAGCCGTGAAGGCTTTATTGTCAGCGAGCCGGGCGACGTTCGTTTGATCAGTGCAAACGATGGGAGCTTGATTCGCACGTTCGACGTGCCGCATCGTGGTGAAATCGAAGTAAGTCCCGATGCGACGAAAATGCTCCTTGCTAAGGGAACTGAAGCAGCAGTTGTCAACATCGGTACAGGCGATGTCGTCAATTCCTGGTCAGTTCATCCACGGGTCGCTGCTGCACGAACCTTCTCGCCAGATGGGCGTCATGTTGCGATCTTCAGCGAGCAGAACTGGTTGCACATCTATAATACGGCTTCCGGTGATGAAATCTACTCTGCAGAAATGCCTGGGAGGGGGCACAGATGTGTCTTCACCCCCGACGGACGCTTCTTGGCTTTTGTCTGTCGCAGCAAAGATGAGGGTGCGCCGGTGGACACCAACGTCTATATCTGGCGTCTCCCGCGTGTGGTCTGGACGGAGTTCTCCCCGACTTCGACTGATGAGACCGCGCCGGTCTCCGCCGATCAGCGCATCGAACTCTTCAACGGTCATGACTTCACCGGCTGGGAAATCGCCGACAATCCCGACGCTTGGAAAGTCGTTGACGGTACGATTGTCGCAGAAGGTCCTGGACAGGGCTGGCTTATCTCCGATCAGGATTTCAGCGACTTCGAGCTTTCGCTGGAGTACCGCGTCGAGCCCGGAGCGGACAGCGGAGTCAGCCTTCGCGTCCCCGCAGATAAGAATCGCATGAGTGAATCGATCGAAGTCCAGGTGCGAGACAACGAAAATCTCCCCGATCGCGCACAGCGATTCCCGAGATTCCAGAATGGTGCCTTGGTCGATCTCGTCGGTCCAACGGACGATCCCGCCCATACTGACGACCAATGGAACACGCTTTTCATCCGCGCCGAGGGCCGTCGGCTCTCGGTCGACCTTAACGGTCAGCGCATTCAGAACGTCGATCTTGACCATCTTCTGCGCAGCAAGCCGGATCACGCCGGCCTCCAACGCGTTTCCGGGCGAATCGCCCTGCAACACTGGAGTCCGGCGCGCGTTGAGTTTCGCAACATCCGCATCCTGCCGCTCGAACCGCCCGATGGTCCCGGCGACGAACCGAACTCGTCGGGCGGCGTCGTTCCGTTTCCAGAAAACGCCGCCTTCACGAACGCCCGGTCGCTGGACGAACTCAACAAGCCCGGCGTTGTCGACGCCTATCCGTGGATTTCGCCCGACGGGTTGACGCTCTACTGGACGCGGGAGGGCCGTGGCGAAGTCTCGTCGATTCTGCAGGCCTCGCGCCCATCCCCGAGCGAGCCGTTCCGCGGCGAGTTCACCATCGTGAAGGACGCACGTATAGCGTCCCTCTCGCCCGACAGCCTTGAGATCGTCTGTCTTTTCGATGCCGACGGCGACGGCAAGAACGATGAACTCGGCAGCAGTCGACGCCCCGGAGACGACGTCGCGTTTCCACGGCCCCGTGAGATCGAGTCGCTCAAGGAGGTTCCATTGCCCAAGGGCACGGCGATCAGCAGCGATGGTCTGTCGTTGATCGTGCTCCAGTCCAGCAACGGCAGCGCCAAGCATCCTCGCAGCATCCTTGTGTGTCAGCGAGACGATCCGGCCGACGACTGGGGCCCGGCCCGGCCGGTGACCGTCACCGGACAACTGCCGGCGGATTCCTGGCTGACCCATCCCTCACTGGACGTCTCAGGCGAGCACCTGCTGTTCAGTTTCTCCGAGCCGGGCAGCCGCTACTTGGAATGGGGCGGCGTCGCCGACAGCACCGACGATCCGCTCGTCTTCGAGAACTCGCGCCCGCTCCTGCTGGACGGAGAACGCTTCATCACCCGCGGCGGCCGGTACTGCGCCGCGACCGGCGAGTTGTTTTATACACACCCGATCGGTCCGCGGCCGTACCAGGAGATGCAGTTGCGGGTGGCTCGGGCGATCGAATAATAACGCGGGATGCGGGGATTGAATTGGGATTGAATGAGTGATGGATGAATGAAGAGAGTGATCCGGGGGCTGACGCCTCCCGGCTCGCCTGAATACAGGAACGACGACGCACGACCATCAGACTCCGAAACGAGTGCGAATTGTGGATCGCTTCTGGCTCCTCACATGGACAACCTACGGCACATGGCTGCCGGGTGATCGGCGAGGGTCCGTTGCGAATGTTCCCGACAAGGACGGAAATCGACATCGGCACAATCGTGTTGGAACGCCCTATGCCCAATCACAGCCAAGGCTGATCAAACACGTTGAACAAACTCTGACACAAGAGGCCGTCTGGCTGACGGTCGTTCACGCTCAGGCGGTTGTCGATCAGGTTCAGGAGACGTCGCGGATTCGGCAATGGAAACTGTGCGCTGCCGCCGTGATGTCAAATCACGTCCACGTCGTGCTGGGTGTGCCGGGCGATCCCGACCCGGAGAAACTTCTCGGCGATCTCAAGGCGTACGCCACGCGACGATTGAACCAGTTTCGGCGTCGCCGTTGGTGGACCGACTCCGGATCCCGGAGGAAGTTGCCGAATCGTTCGGCAGTCAACGCGGCGGTGCGGTATGTCGCGAGCCAACGGGGGTGTCTGGCTCTGTATGTGGACGAGGCGTTTGCGCGGGATGCGGGGATTGAATCGGGATTGAATGAGTGATGGATGAAAGAACAGCGTGATCCGGGGGCTGACGCCTCCCGGCTCGCCAAGCGAATTGGCGAGCGGATTGAATGCTCCACGACAAATCGAAACAATCCGATGCTCTTACTCAACATCCAATCCGGTCCGGACGCCGGGCTCCGGCGGGAACTGACGAGCCGCGACACGCTGCTCATCGGGCGCGGCGAGGCCTGCGGGCTGCAGCTTTCCGACGGCAGCGTTTCCCGCGTGCATTGCCGCGTGACCGTTTCGGGAGGACGAGTGTTCGTCGAAGACGCCGGCAGCCGCTGGGGCACTCTCATCAACGGCACTCCGATCGAGACGCAGGAACTCAAGCCGGGCGACCGGATCGTGATCGGAGACACCGAACTGGAACTCGAACTCCGGTCGCCCGCCGCCGAGACGGTGGCTCCCGCCAGAAGGCGCGTTCTGAACGACACCGCAGAACCTGAACGCGCGGCATCACTGGAAGAAGACCCGCACTCGCCGGAGAGCGGTCCCGAGCGTCCGCCCGCTGCTCCGGCGGCCCCCTACGGAATTCAGAAACTCACGGACCTGGTCGGTGAGAAGTTTCTCAAGTACCGCGTCGGTTCGGTCGTCGCACGGGCCGGCAGCGGCATGGTCTTTCGTGCCCTTGATTCGGAGGAGGACCGGACCGTCGCCCTCAAGGTCTACTGGCCCGACTTCTTCCAGGACGAGAACGCCGTTCAGCGGTTCCTCCGGGCGGTCAAGACCATGGTCGGCATGGAGCATACGAACCTCGTCAAACTCCACGCGGCGGGACGATTTCAGAATCTCTGCTTCACCGCCAGCGAGTTCATCGAAGGACAAAGCGTCACGCAGATCATCGCCAGGGTCGGAATCGCCGGCATGCTCGACTGGCGCCGCGCCTTTCACATCGCCCTCGGCGTGACGGAGGCGCTTGAATTCGCGCACGAGAGGAACATCATCCATCGCAACATCCGGCCGAGCAATATCCTGATTCGTGAGTCCGACGACCGCGTCAAACTCGGCGATCTGATGCTCGCCAAGGCCATTGACGAGATGGGAACGGCCCGCATCACCAAACCGGGCGAAGTTGTGGGAGACGTCTGTTTCCTCGCGCCGGAACAGGTCTCGGGTGAAACCCACGTCGACGGACGGGCCGATCTCTACAGCCTGGGAGCGACGCTCTACGCGGTCCTCACCGGCCGTCCCCCCTTCGAGGGCACGACGGCCGACGTGATCGGCAAGGTCATCACCCAACCGCCTGAACCACCCACGAAGCATCATCTCGCGATCCCGCCTGCCTTCGAAGGCCTGGTCCTCCGGATGCTCGCCAAGCGGCCCGAGGATCGTTTTGCTTCGGCCACCGCACTGCTCAAGGATCTCCGCCGGGTCGGGAAGTACCAGAACGTCTCCGAGTAGTCGCGCAGCAGTTCGGTCTTGCGCCCAGACATCGTTCTCCAACTTACACCTCGTTCCCAAACTTCCGTTTGGGAACGCGCCTCGAAGTGTCCGCTGCTGTGCTACTCACTGGCGAGAGTTTGTCGTCCTGCGCAAATTGTCGCGTTTGTCCGTAGCGCCCGCTGCCAGCATGCGTCAACCGCCTCTGCGATCAGCGGGACGCACGCAAGGCTGCGTGCGCTACGTTTTTGGGTTGCGGGCGACGCCTGCGCTGGGCTACTCACGGTAAGAATGTTCGCGTGGTGTCCGAATTTCGCGTGCAGCATTCTCCACGTCGTAGACATCCGACTCGACGGAGCGAGTCGCGTGTGCGCTCGATCAATCAGCGGTTGTCGATTTCGACTCGTGATTGGTCTGGAGTCCATAGGCTGGGGATGCGGCATGACACGCGGGGAGTGTGACGCCGGCCGACTCGACGGAGCGAGTCGGCCACATTGTTTTCGTCCGAAGTCTCACGACTTCGGCTACAGGACCGGGGCTTCCTTCGGTTCGCTCAGTCCAGCCCCGGCCACCCGGATAAGATGTGTGTAGTGGACGGGGTATCATCCGGGGCCTTGAAGCTCCTGGCGTCTTTGCGACTTTGCGTGGGGCCCCAACGGTGATGCAGGTTGGCAGCATGCGCTACGAAATCCCCTGGGCCAACGCTGTGGGGCGGGTCGGTCTGATGGAAATCCTGTGGGCGGGAGGATACTCTGATCCGTGCAACGGTGCGGGCGGGACCATATCACGCAGCGAACGATGGCAGACTCTCCGATTCCCAATTCCGCCGATCAGGCCGCGACGCTGAGGAGTCTGCTCGATTCCGTCAACGACCTGGTCTGGTGCACCTCAGTCGACGGCACGGAGTTGATTTACGTCAATCCCGCCGCCGAACGCATCTACGGCCGTCCGCTCACGGAACTGACCGGGAATCAGGACGTCTGGGCGGAAGCCATCCATCCCGACGACCGCGCCACCGTCGAAGAGAACCTCCACACCCTGATCGACAAACGGCAGGTGCACCAGGAGTACCGGATCGTTCGTCCGGATGGGGAGGTGCGCTGGATTCAGGACCGGATCAGCGTGGTGTACGGCGACGACGGGGAGCCGCTGCACGTGGGAGGCATCGGCACCGACATCACCGAGCGGAAGCGGGCCGAGGAAGAATTGCTTGTCGCGCGGGACGAGGCGCACGCCGCCAATCGCGCCAAGAGCGACTTCCTCGCCAACATGAGCCACGAGATCCGCACGCCGATGAACGCCGTGATCGGGATGACGGAGTTGCTGCTCGACACGTCGCTCGACGACGCGCAGCGGGAATACGTCCGCATGGTGCACGAATCGGGCGAGTCGCTGCTCGAATTGATCAACGGCATTCTCGACTTCTCCAAGATCGAAGCCGGCAAGCTGGAATTCGAGCGTCTTTCGTTCAGCCTGCACGAGAGCCTGGGCGACACCATGAAGTCCCTGGCCCTCCGCGCGCATCGCAAGCAGCTCGAACTCGCGTATCACATCCATCCGGACGTGCCCGAGCATCTGGTGGGGGATCCGGGGCGATTGCGGCAGGTGATCGTCAACCTTGTCGGCAATGCGATCAAGTTCACCGAAGAGGGGGAAGTGGTGGTCGTCGTCTCGTGCGAGTCGCAGACGAACGGCGACGTGATGCTGCACTTCGCCGTCACCGACACCGGAATCGGAATCGCCGAGGAGAAGCGGGCGCGGATCTTTGAAGCATTCGAACAGGCGGACGCCTCAACGACACGGCAACACGGCGGCACCGGTCTCGGCCTGGCAATCTCCACCCGCATCGCCGAGCACATGCACGGCCGCATGTGGGTTGAAAGCGAATTGGGCAACGGCAGCACTTTCCATTTCACCGCGCGGTTTGAAAAATCCCGTGACAAGCCCGCAGCGCGTCCGCAGATTCCTCTCGACGAGGTCTCCGGCATGCGGGTGCTGGTTGTCGACGACAACGCCACCAACCGCCTCATCCTCGAAGAGATGCTCCAGACCCGCGGCATGCGGCCGGTCGTCGCCGCCGGAGCCGAAGAGGCCCTGTCGCTGATGCACGAGGCCCACCAGCGGGGCGAGGACTTCCGCCTCGTCCTCACCGACGTGCACATGCCGGAAGTCGACGGCATCACGCTGGCCGAGCAGATCAAGGGGGACGCCGAACTCGGGGGGGTGACGATCATGGTGCTCACGTCGGGCGACCGGCCGGGCGATCGCACGAAGTGTCAGGAACTGGGCGTTGCCGCCCACCTCATGAAGCCGATCAAGCAGTCGGAACTGGTCGACGCCATCGTGCTGGCGTTCGACATCCAGACGGCCGACCCCGAGCCGGAGGGGGCGGAGGCCATCGGCGGCGATGTGCGAATTCCGCCGCTCCGCATTCTGCTGGCCGAAGACGCGCTGGCCAATCAGATGCTGGCGGTCGGGCTGCTCAAGAAGGGCCGGCATCAGGTGACGGTGGCCAACAACGGCAAGGAAGCGGTGGCGCAATTGCAGACGCAAGCGTTCGATCTGGTGCTGATGGACGTGCAGATGCCCGAGATGGACGGTCTGGAGGCGACGGCCGTGATCCGCCGCATCGAAGCCGACGGTCAACTCTCGCACCAGCCGCGGACTCCCATCCCGATCGTGGCGATGACGGCGCACGCGTTGAAAGGAGATCGCGAGCGTTGTCTCGAAGCCGGCATGGACGCCTATGTGTCAAAGCCGATCCGGGTGAGGGAACTCTATGCCGCCATCGCGGAGTTCTATCAGAACAACAGTTCCGGCGAGGAGAGCGCTGCGGGGACAGGCCCAGCGCCTGCGGCGGCCGCCTCCAGCGATCTGATGGACTGGTCGAAGGCTCTCAAATCGGTGGAAGGCGACGTCGAACTGCTGAAAGCGGTGGCCGGCGCCTTTTTGACCGAGTGCCCGATCCACCGGCACGACCTTCAGGCGGCGGTTGCGGCCGGCGACGCCCCGACGATCGCGCGAGTCGCTCACACCCTGAAATCGGTGATGCAAACCTTTGGTGCAGAGCGGGGGTACGATCTGGCGGCCCAACTGGAGACAATGGGGACGCAGGACGATCTGTCGGACGCCGCAGCGTGCTCCGCCGAACTGTTTCAGTTCCTCGACGAATGGACGCGTGTGCTGTCCGCGCTGGTCAACGGGGAAATCACTCCGCCGACGCCGGCGTGACGTGCTTGCCGCCCCGCCACAGCGCGGAGACCATAAGCAGCAGGCACAGCGCTGCACACAACGCCGGGAACCAGTCGCCCCAGCGGACGTAGAGGCTGCTCCGGTTGTCCAGCGGAACGTTTCCGACCAGAGCCGCGTCGACCTGCTTGAGATAGCGGCCCGTCTCGGGATCGCGCATCGACGACTGCACGATCTCCGGACGGCCGTTCCCCGCGGGTCGGATGAAGACTTCGGGGTCTCGGACGACGCCGTCTCCGTCGATGATCGCCGAGATGCCGGTGTTCACCGCGCGCACCATCGGCGTCCGCGTCTCGATGCTGCGAAAACTCGCGGTAATCAAGTGCTGGTCCAGTTCGCTCGACCCGTGGAACCAGCCGTCGTTCGTCAGGTTCACCAGGCAGTCGACGTCTTTTCCCTTCGCTTCGCCCGCCGCCACCATCTTGCGGACCAGATGCGGGACCGTATCCTCGAAACAGATCAGCGGCACGAGTCGGTAGCTTTCGGCATTGAACACGTGGACCCGCTCACCCGCCGAGATCGGGACCGGCCCGGTGAACGGCAGCATCTGTTGCAACCGGGGGAACTGGTCCGACCCCGGCACGTACTCGCCGAACGGAACGCGATGCAGTTTGTCATACCGGCCCGCGATCCCGACCTGCCGATCGACGAATTGGGCCGAGTTGAACCGCTGCAACTTGTCGGGACCGACGCGGAACGCTTCGAGCCCGATGATGAGCGAAGCGCCTGAGTTTTCCATGATGTCCATCAGGCCCAGCCGCGCCTCTTCATCGATCTCGACCAGGTTCTTCATCTCCGCGTGCTGCTTTTTGAATTCCTCCGGCGTCATGCCGCCGTCGAGTTCCAGCAGCGGCCAAGTGAACATTGTTTCCGGCCAGATGACGATGTCCGGCTGCTCGAGCACGGCGCGCATCGTCAGTTGCATGTGCGTCTGAAACATTTCCTGCCAGGCGTTCGGATCGTGCTTCAGCGAAGAGGGGAAGTTCCCCTGAATCAACGCCACGCGCGGTCCGGCGTCAAAGCGCGCCTGGCTGCGCCGCACGAACCCGTAGCCCACGGCCAGCGTCATCACGATCAGCAGCGCGGCGACCGACCACCACGCGCGGCGAACGTCCGGCCTGGTCGTCGCATCGCCCTCGGGCGCATCGAGCGGCAGCAGCCGCAGACGTCCCAGCACGGCGAGCGGGATCAGTCCCGCCAGCACGGCGTTCCCGAGCGCCACCACGAAACTGACGCCGTACGCGCCGAACAGGTCGCTGATCTGGATCAGGCGATTCCAATGGTGCTGCGTATGTCCCAGGTAATACCAGGAGAACCCGCTCAGGATGTGGGCTCGCGCGAATTCAAGTCCGACCCAGACCACCGGGACCGCCAGCGTCAGGGGCGCTCCCCAGCGATGGACGGCGACGCGGGAAAGTCCCACGAAGAGCGGAAAATAGAGCGCCAGATACGCCGCCAGCGCCCACCAGGCGGGGTACATCCAGACGTCGCCCAGCCGCATCCATTGCAGTGCGGCGAGTGAAAACACGAGTCCCCCGAGGTAGACGACGCGGTACATGTTCCGCGCCGCGCGGGGCATCCGGACGAGCATCACCAGCGGAACGAGCGCGACCCACGCCAGCGGACCGAAATCGAACGGGGTGAACGCGGCCCACAGGGAAATGGCCGCCAGCAAAGAGAGCACCAGCGCGCCCCGCGCAGGCGGACCGGCCGATCGCGCGGCATCGATGATGTCATCGACGCTGCGATCCGTTTCGGGCTCACGCACGGCCGTAACCGGTTTCGCCGCCTGCATTTCGGCAGTCGCCATCGCTAGTCTCCATCCCTGGATTCATCGGGTGAAGATCCTGACTTCACCACGTCCGGAAATCGGCTCACAGACCACAGGCGGCGCCCAGCGGGACCACCTCAATTCGATCACCCTGCCGGTATTCGCGATCTCCCGCCGGAAAGGCGATCAGGGCCTGAGCGTCCACCGTCGATCGTAAGTCGGACGACCCTTTCCAGTCGAGCGGGGTTGCGACCGCTCCGTCCACCGTCCACTCGAGTCTGGCGGGAAAGTAGGTCGGCCGGTCGCCTGAGTGGTGAAAGCGGGTTCCGATCTTTGACGCCGTCGTGCGGGGCGTCGCAGGTTCGATGCCCTGCAGTCGATTGACCGCCGCCCTGACGAATAATTCGAAGCAAACCATACTGCTGACTGGATTTCCGGGCAAGCCGAATATGCAGCGCGGACGGCCGTCGGCCGACTTCTCCGGCTCCAGCACCCCGAACCAGACCGGCTTGCCGGGTTTGACCTGGACCTTGTGAAACACCTGTCTTACGCCGCATGCCGCCAGTGCCGAGGGGACGAGGTCGAATTTCCCGGCCGAGACGCCGCCGGAAAGACACAAGATGTCCGATTTCAGCCCCTCGCGGATCCGCTCTTCCAGTTCCTCCCGGCGGTCGCGTGCGATGCCGAGCGACTTCGCCCGGCATCCCGCCGCGCGGGCCTGTGCGAGCAGCATCGTTTCGTTCGAGTTCCGGATTTGACCCGGCCCCGGCTGCTGATCGATCGGGACGAGTTCGTCGCCTGTCGCCAGGACGGAGATCTCCGGAATGGGCAGGACGCTCACACGGTGTTCGCCGGACTCCGCCAGCGCCCCGAGTTCCTGCGCGCGGAGTTTGCGCCCGGCGGGGAGGACGCGCTCTCCCGCCCGCATCGAGGCGCCGCGGCGAATGATATTGGTTCCGGAATCGACGCCGGAGGACTCGATCCGGACCGTGCCCGCCGATTCGTCGAATTCGGTCTCTTCGATTCGCACCACGGCATCGGCCCCCTCCGGAATCGGCGCGCCGGTCATGATGCGGATCGCCTCATTGCGGCCGACACCCCGCTGCGGGGTCATGCCGGCCGTCACCTCGGCCACAACGTGCAGCGTCGTCGCGCCGCCGTTCAGATCGGCCGTCCGGACGGCGTAACCATCCATCATCGATTTGTCGAACGGCGGCGAGTCGATCGTGCTCAGCACGTCGGCGGCGAGAACGTGCCCTAATGCCGCCGACAGTTCTACTTCACATGCGTTCGACGGACGAACCGTATCCACAATCATCTGCAGAGCGTCTTCGACACTGAGCATCACCTGCACTTACTCCCCTCAAACCCGATTTTCGTGTTGTCAGTTCTTATTGTTCGCGGCCTCCGCCGGCGCGTCCAGCGGCGCGATTCGCGTGTGGGATCAATCATTGCCGCTTGTCGTTCCGCCGTCTACGATCGCCGAATGAATTCCCGGCAGACATCGCGCTCCCGCGCCGGCCGGCCGGACCGATCGGCCTCCGCCGAGAAATCTCCGCTCGCTCCGGAACATCTCGCCCAGCGGCCCCTGGAAGTTCCGCCTGCCGGCGAGATCCCGGAGATTCCGGTCCTCTCCCCGACGCGGCATCCGTTTCTCTATCGCAAGCGGCTCGGAACGTTCGACCGCCGCGGCCGGCACGGCGACCTGGTCAGGCTGGTCCTGCAGGACGGCGAGCCGTTCGGTTACGGGCTGTTCAATCCCCGCTCCGAGATCACCGTCCGCCTGCTGACCACGCAGCCGGATCCTCCGGGAGAAAGCTGGTGGCGCGAGCGAATTGCAGACGCCGTCGCTTTTCGGCGCGACGTGCTCAAGCTTGATGAACAGACGAACGCGTACCGCCTGGTTCACGCCGAGGGGGACGGGCTGCCGGGTGTGGTTGTCGATCGGCTCGGGGACGTGCTGTCGGTGGAAGTGTTCAGTCTCGGAAGTTTCCAGCGGGTCGACGCGCTGCTGAAGCTGCTGACCGCAGCGGCCGGCGTCGAGGACTACGTCGTTCGCTGCGGGCCGCAGACGCTCGATCAGGAAGGGTTCTCGGCCGAGCCGTTCGGTTCGTCGGGATTGCGGCCGACGAGCATCATTGAAGAGCAGGGGGTTCGGTTTCGCATCGATCATCAGGCCGGTCACAAGACCGGTTTTTTCTGCGACCAGCGGGACAACCGCCGGCGGCTCTCCGAATTGACGTCCGGCCGCACGGTGCTCGACGCCTGTTGTTACACCGGCGGTTTCGCGCTATACGCGGCCGTTCGCGGGGAGGCCGCCGAGGTCACGGGAGTCGATCTTGACGAGTCGGCAATCGAAACGGCCAAGGGGAACGCCAACCTCAATCAGGCGAAGATGCGGTTTGTCCACGCCGACGCCTTCGCGTATCTCCGGGACATGTTGCGCAACGAGCGGCGGTACGGCGTCATTGTTCTCGATCCGCCCAAGTTCATCCGCAACCGCGAAGAACACGAAACGGGCCGCCAGAAATACTTCGACCTCAACCGCCTCGCGATGCAACTGGTGGAGCCGGGCGGCTGGCTGCTGACGTGCACCTGCTCGGGGTTGCTTCCGGTGCGGGAATTCCAGCAGACGGTCGCCGCTGCCGTTCCGCCGGGGCGAACGGCGCGAATTGTGGATCGCACGGGAGCGGCGGCCGACCACCCGATCGCCGCGAACTGCCTGGAAACCGAATACCTGCAGGCCCTGTGGGTGCGCCTGGATTGAGGCGTGTGGCAACCAGGCGCGGGGTGTTGCGCGGCGGGGGAGGGGATGTTGGAGGGGGGCGGTTATTCGAGGGTGGTGCGGTAGTATTCGACGGTCTGGTGGAGGCCGGTTTTGAGGTCGACTTGTGGTTCCCAGTTGAGGAGGCGCCTGGCCTTGGAGATGTCGGGGCAGCGGCGGCGGGGGTCGTCTTTGGGGAGGGGCTCGTGGATAAGCTTGGACTTGGATCCGGTGACCTCGATGACGGCCTGGGCCAGTTCCAGCATCGTATTCTCGACCGGGTTGCCGAGGTTGACGGGGCCGACGTCGTCGTTCTGCTCCATCATGCGGAGGAAACCCTCGATGAGATCGCTGACGAAGCAGAAGGAGCGGGTCTGCGTGCCGTCGCCGTAGATGGTGAGCGGCTCGCTGCGGAGGGCCTGCAGGATGAAGTTGGAGATGACGCGGCCGTCGTCGGGCGCCATGCGGGGGCCGTAGGTGTTGAAGATGCGGACGATGCGGACTTCGACGTCGTGGGCGAGGTGGTAGTTCATGCAGAGCGACTCGGCGACGCGCTTGCCTTCGTCGTAGCAGCTTCGCGGGCCGAGGGGATTGACGTTGCCCCAGTAGTCTTCCGTCTGGGGATGGACATCGGGGTCGCCGTAGACTTCGGACGTGGACGTGTGCAGCAGCCGGGCGGGACAGCGCTTGGCGAGGCCGAGCATGTTGACCATGCCGACGGTGGAGGTTTTGATTGTCTTGATCGGATTGAACTGATAGGCGACCGGGGAGGCGGGGCAGGCGAGATGATAGATGCGGTCGCACTCGAGGTAGAGCGGCTGCACGATGTCGTGCCGGATCAGCTCGAAGGCGGGATTGCCGATGAGATGCGCGATGTTGGCTTTTCTGCCGGAGAAGAAGTTGTCGACGCAGATGACGTCGTGCCCTTCATTCAGCAGGCGTTCGCAGAGATGACTGCCGAGGAAGCCTGCTCCTCCGGTGACTGTGATTGTCGCCATGATTTCATGACACCTTTGGGGAGCGGATCAATCAATGCCCACAGGCTGTGTCCTGTGGGAGGAGGGGCGCAAATTTCGCGTGCAGCAAGTTCCTCGTCATGGACATCCGACTCGCGGAGCGAGTCGGCTCCATTGGAATCACTCGGAGAGTCACTCGATCGGGGATCGAGAGATGTGTGTCAACGACCGGCCCAAAAGGAGTTGGTGAAACCCCGGCTCGTCCGATGTCTCACAACATCGGCAGCTACAGGATCGGCCACCCGGATCCCTACCTATTGGAAGAAGATTCCCCGACGATTTCAAATCGGTGAATGGTTCCCATGGGCGGAGTCTACAAGCTCGCGCGGTGGGCGAACCAGTCGACGGTGCGGTGGAGGCCTTCGGTGATATCGACCTGGGGCGTCCAGCCGAGTTCCTGCCTGGCTTTGGCGGCGTCGACGAGGCTGGATCTCAGATCGCCGGCCCGGGCGGGGCCGTGCGGGGGATCGGGAACGGTGACGTCCGATCCCTGTTCGGCCAGCGCCTGCTGGCAGGCGGCCCTGAGCGTTGCGGCGAGTTGATTGACGTCGGTCGGGTGGCCGGTGCCGATGTTGTAGGCGGCGAATTTGCCGGGGACGTCGGCTTCAAAGGCGGCGGCGTTGGCCTGCGCGACGTCGGGACCGTAGACGTAGTCCCGGATGTATTTGCCGTCGCCGTTGATCGTGGGGGCTTCACCGGCGAGCATTTTCTGGCAGAAGATGGCGACGACGCCGGCTTCGCCGTGCGGGTTCTGCCGGGGACCGTAGACGTTGGCGTATCGCAGCGCGACGCAGGTGAGCCCGTGCTCGCGGGCGAAGAACTGCAGGTAACGCTCGCCGACCCATTTGGTGATGCCGTAGGGCGAGATCGGGTCGGCCGGATGATCTTCGGGGGCGGGTTCGGAGACGTCGCCGTAGAGCACTCCGCCGGAGGAGGCGAAGACAATGCGCTCCGCGTCGCAGCGGTGGGCTTGGGTCAGAATGTTCAGGAGGCCGAGGACGTTGACTTCGGCGTCGAACTGCGGTTCGCGGACCGATCGGCTGACCGACATCTGGGCGGCCTGGTGGCAGACCCATTGGGGGCGGACTTCGTCGAAGACGCCGGCCACGGCCGATTTGTCGCAGACGTCGACTTCGAACAGCTTCACGCCGTCGGGCAGATTGTCAGGGCTGCCGCTGGAGAGGTTGTCGATGACGAAACAGTCGTGACCGCGCTCGGTGAGCGCGTCGACGACGTGGCTGCCGATGAATCCGGCGCCGCCGGTGACGAGGACTCGCATGGGAGGGCCGCCTGTGAAAAAGAGGGAGCTTCGCTGCAATCGCTACATCTGCGAATGTCGTTGCAACTTGGCGCTGATCGCGCGCTGGTTTTTCTCACTACTGATACCTCCCGTCAACGCCGCAGCAAGCGGAATCGGCGGTTTAGAGCAAATTGCTCGACCATGTGTCCGCGTCGAGCGGTGTTTGGACTGTCGAGGACGAGAATCCGCGAGACAGGTTGCCAACACTGATTTGCAAAGCGCTATAAAGGCTGCCGGGCCGTGATTGGGTGTTCCCGGCCGGACCGATCGTCCCTGCGGATCATCGGTGACGGCCGCGACAGTGTGAAACCCGCCTGTCTGTTACAATCGGTTCTGACAGGCAGTCCGCGGACTGAGCAGGCAGGAGAGTCGCCCCGATGCATCGCTGCAGCCATTGTGACCATTTCAATCCCGAGGACGCCACGCAGTGCGAACGGTGCGGCGCGCCGCTGGATGTCGCCGCCGCGCGGCAACTGGACGATACGGCATCGCCCGAGGGGGGGCCGGTCGACCCGTTCGTGCGGGAGATCCTGGCGACGGCGGCGACTCGGGGCAAGATCGCGGCGATCAAGCAATATCGCGAAGCGACGGGCTCCGGACTCAAGGACGCGAAGGAAGCGGTCGAAGCGATGATGCGCGAGCACAGGATTGTCGCGAACACCGGCGGAGCCGGCTGCGCCGGTGTTGTGGCAGCGGTTGTTGTTCTGTCTGTACTGACGTGGGAGATCCTGTTCTTCTGCAAGGATCTCCCGGCGATGAGAGTTTGACGCCACGGCCCTGGAAGGCTGTCAGTGACACACATCTCTCAATCCGCGTCCGAGTGACTCTCCGAGAGATTCGAATGGAAGGCGGACGACCACGGATTGGACCGATTTTCACTGATTGCTTTCTTGCGTGTCGACGCGATGCGCGCCTGAATCGATGCGGTCTTGGCGCTGCCGCCTCTTGAGAATTACCCCCCCCAAAAATCCATGCTGAACCGCCAAATCCGCGAAAATCTGTGCCCTGTTCGAGAATCCCGCGGGCGAGGTTCCTCGGAGACCGGGGGTGCGCTCCTGTCGTCGCGACCCCAAGCTTTGCTGTGCGATGCCTTCAGCGTCGCTCGCAGTCGGCGTTTCTGGTCAACGTCGCACGAGGGTTTCGGGCAGTGTATTGTGCTCTGCTACGGGGTGTGTTCGCCGCCGATGCAGATCAGGTGCTCGTCGGTTCGCACGTAGATTTTGCCGTCGAGGATGGCGGGGGTGGCGAGGACGGTTTCGTTGAGTTCGTTCTCGGCCAGCAGTTCGAATTGTGGACTGCTCTTAAGCAGGTAGGACGTGCCCGATTCGCTGAAGAGCAGGATCTCGTCTCCCACCACAAGGGGGGACATTGAGAAGCGTCCGGGCAGCCGTTCCTGCCAGAGGGATTCGCCTGTGGCCGCGTCGCGGCAGTCCATGACGCCGGTGTCGCTGATGATGTAGAGGCGGCCATCGTGATAGGCGGGGGTGGGGACATGCGGTCCGCCGCGGGGGGTCTGCCAGACGACGTGCGATTCGGTGACGTCCCCCTCGCCTCCCGGCCGAATGGCGATGACCGGGCCGTTTCGTCCGCTGGTGGAGTAGAGCAGACCGCCGCCGCTGACGATCATCGGGATCGACTCCCGCGACGATCCGTTGACGCGCCACAGTTCCTCGCCCGTTTCGGGATCGTAGCTGACGACGACGTGGGAGCCGTTGAAGATCAGTTCGTCGCGGTCGCCGACGCGGAGCAGGACGGGCGTCGACCAGCAGGGGTGGTTGGGCCGCTCGTGCCGCCAACGTTCGTCACCGGTCTCCTTGTCGTAGGCGGCGAACAGCGAGTCTCCCCTGGTCTGGTCCTGCACGAGAATCACGAGGTCTTCGTACATGACGGGCGTCGAGCCCGGCCCGTGCATGGTGGGAAACGTCCCCAGATCCTGATGCCAGAGGCGCTTGCCGTCCAGGTCGCAACAGAGGAGGCCGCCGTTCCCGAAGAAGGCGACGACGCGCCGACCGTCGGTGACGACCGTTGATGAGGCGAACGAGTTTTTCCAGTAGAGGGTTTCCAGTTCGGCGGCGGGGGGCGCCTGCTGTTGCCAGAGCAGTTCGCCATTGGTGCGGTCGTAACAGAGCAGCAGCCGCTGGGGACCGGTTTCGGACTCGCCGTCCTGAGAGGACTCGCCCTCCTCGGCCGTGATGAACAGTTTGTCGTACCAGATGACGGGCGAACTGTTGCCTCGTCCGGGAAGGGGCGTGCGCCAGAGGATGCCTTCGGTGGCGCTCCATTGGCGGGGCATCCGTTCGTCGAAGACGATGCTCTGGCCCGTTGGGCCCCGGAATGCGGGCCACTGATCTTCCGCGCCGTCGGCGGGCAGGATGGACGTGATCTGCACGTCGGCATCGCGAGGCGAGCTGCCTTTCTTGCCGGCGCTTTCGAGTGTGCGGAGCAGGAGTTCCTCGTCGTCAAACGGGGCGTCCCGGTCGAGTGCTGCGTAGGCGTCGCGCATCAGGGCCAGGAAGTCCTGCGCGATTTGATGGCGGCGCTGCCAGGCCTGCTTGAGTTCCGGATTGGCGTTGATCTGCTCCATCCCACCGTGCTGTTGGGCGAAGAGGTGGTAGTTGTCGGGCGTGGCGACGCGTTCCCATTCGGCGGCGAGGTCGGTCGGGATCATGGTCTCGACGACGGCCGCGTATTCGGGGTCGGTGAGGTCGGCTTCGAGCCTTTGGAGCCGCAGACTGAGTTTGAGGGAATTGTCTTCGGGTGCGTCGTCGTCTGCGGAGATCGCAGCGACGGTTGCCAGGCAGGTAAGGGTCAGCAGAACCATGCTGCGAAGCTTCGTCATGGAGGTGTGATTACCGATCATTGACAACTGACTTCTCCAGTTTGGTCGTGAGTTCGTCGTTGCGGCGTTCCCAAACGGAAGTTTGGGAACGAGGTGAATTGGGAGGCGTTTGCGTGTATTCCGTGGTCGCCCCGCATCAACGCAGGAAGGAGATGACATCGGCGATGTCTTGCGGGGAGAGGTCTTTTTCGAGTCCTTCCGGCATGAACGATTTGCCGGTCCCGGCGATCTCGTCGATGTCGACGCGGAGGATGACTTCTTTGGTCCCGTCGGGTTTGGCCAGCGTGACGCTGGTGGCGGTTTCTTCGACGATCATGCCCGAGAAAACGCGACCGTCCTGCGTGACGACCGAGTAGGCCATGTATTTTCCTTCGACGGCGCGATTCGGATCAAGCAGGGCTGTCAGCAGCGACTGCGGCGACTTGTCCTGAAGCGCCGAGAGCTTGGCGCCGATGTCGTTGCCGATTTCCTTATGCCGGTGGCAGGTTGCGCAGCGTTTCTTGAACACGGTGGCTCCGCGCGTTGGGTCACCGGTCAGTTCCGTCGCGGAGGTGTAATCGTCGATCACCTTGCGGCGGTCCTCCGAGGTCGGCGCGCCGAGCAGTTTCGTTGCGGCGGTGCGAATCTCTTCCAGAGAGTGTTCGGTCAGCCGGTCCCGCGCGGCGGCGTCCAGTTCGGCCGCACCCACGGACTCTTTCTCCAGAGCGGCCAACAGTTCCTGCGTCCAGGGCTCGCGGGACAACAGCGCGTGCAGGATCTGCCCCTTCAGCTGCGGCAGCATGCCGGACCATTCCGACAGCAGCAGGGCGGGGACGTCGTCGGCTCCGGTATCGCTCAGCGACTCGACTGCCGCCGTCTGCAGTTCGAGGCGCTCCCTCGGAGAAAGCCAGGACGCGAGCAACTCTCGATCTTCGTGCCGCTGGTCGCGGCCGCGGGCCAGCACTCCCGCTGCGGCGACCCTGCGTTGGATGTCTGCGTTCTCGTTGATTGCGATCTGTCGCGCGGCCGCGACCAGCGCATCCATCTGCGAGAGAGCCTGTGATACTTCGGGCGACTCGGAATCGGCCAGTTCGTCGATCGTCACCCGCCGCCGCTGCAACGCGTTCAGGCACTCGGCCAGCGAGAGCAACTGCCAGTCTTCCGGCTCGTTCGTGCCGGGCTCTGCGATCGTCGCGATCATCTGCACCACGCCCGACTGCGGGTCGTCGCCCAGCGCCGTTGCCACGAGATCGGCGACGATCCGCGTGCGGCCTTCCGACGGGTCTGCGATCTTGAGCAGTTCGGTCAGGATGACGTCTGCATTCCGTGAGGCTGAGGAGAGAACGGCCGCTCTCATCCAGGGATGGTCAACGTTCTCGGCCGCAATCCGGGCCAGAATTTCGGGGGCCCGGTCTCCATCCGCCTCACCTAAGGCCAGGGCTGTCTGAAATCGGACTCGAGCGTCTCCGTTTGAGACATCGGGAAGCGCGGCCGGCGGGAGAACTCCCTCCGCCAGGAACCGTTCGCTGACGCGAACCGCCTGACGGACGACGCACGGGTGCTTGTCCGCGAGCGCGATCAGTAGAGTCTCCTGTCGCAGCAGGTGGCGTCCGTCGAGGACACAGAGGGCGTGCAATCTGGCCAGCGGCGAGTCGCCGGCTTCCACAACTTGTTCAAGCCGCGACTGCGTCGAGTCATCCAGCAGGGGCTGTTGAACGAGCAGCATCTGCGCGTTGTCCCGTCGCCAGCCGTTCGCGTGCCCGAGTTGTTCAACCAGCGCTGGCTCACCCATTGCCGCCAGATTGGGGATGCTGTTGGGCGGCGTCTCGGTCCGGTAGACGCGGTAGATGCGGCCGCGATCGTTTCCCGCGTAGAGGTTCAGCCGCTCCTGCCATGCCTCCGGGATCCACTGCGGATGCTCGATCACCATCCGGTACATGTCGGCCACCCACAAGGCGCCGTCCGGTCCGGTCGCCAGGCGAGTGGGGCGGAACCAGTTGTCGCGCGAACTCAGGAATTCCGATTCGTGTTCGTCCGGATGCCGGTGTGCGGTAAACGTCACGCCGTCCGGTTCGAGCATCAGCCGGCTGACAAGATTGTGGACCGGCTCGCAGATGAGCACGGCCCCGTGCACGTCTTCTCCCAGAGTGCGATCTCGAAACACGGTGGGACTGCAGGCCGACGTGAACCGGTCTTCGGCGAACAGGTCGTTGAAGCGGTCGACCGTGCGGCTGGTGGGGTAGACGGGCGGCGCAACGGGGGGATTGGTGAGGTTGACGAGCGGGTGCGGCGCGGCGACGTAGGGATTCCGCCTGAGGTAGCGGTCCGGCATCACGAAATGAAACAGCGGGCGGCTGTTGCTGTTGCCGAACCAGTTTCCCCAATCGTCCCGCACCCGGCCGTACTGCGTTTCTCCGCTGAGCGCTTCGATCAGGCCGGCATCGGGCAGGATTCGCGAATCGCGTCCGGAGACGTTGACGACTTCACCCGTCCGCACAGACGTGATGTCGCCGCTCGACGCGCCGCTGCCGAGATAGAGCCAGTTGTCGAGGCCGTAACAGAACCCGTTGATGCGGTGCTGGGGGTTGGACTCGACGAATCCGGTGTAGAGCACCTCTGTGTGATCGGCACGCCCGTCGCCGTCCGTGTCCTCGGCATAGAGGATATCCGGCGCGGCCGTGATGAGCGCGCCGCCGCGCCACGGAAAGACGCCGGTCGGATAGGTGAGTTCGTCCAGAAAGGTCACCGCTTCGTCATACCGTCCGTCGCCGTCGACGTCGGTGAGCACCTGGACGCGTCCGCCGGGCGCTCCGTCGTCGTGCGCGCCGCGCGGATAGTCTCCCATTTCCGCCACCCACAGCCGGCCGTCCGGTCCGACGGAGAAGTTGACCGGATCGGCGATCAGCGGCTCGGCAGCGACGACATCGATCGAAAATCCGTCCGGCAGCGTGAACGACTGCAGCGCATCTTCGGGCGAGAGGGGGCCGGCCGGGAGCGAATTATCGTACAGCTCATGGACGCGGCGGAGGATCACGTCTTCCGTGCCGCTCGACCACCGACCGGGCTGCAGGTAGTAGATCATCGAATAGTCGACTTCGTAGCCTCCCTCGTCGCGCATGCGTTCGGGCGCGACGTATCCGAAGACGTCGTTGGCGTAGGCGGTGACCCAGACGAGAGCCGAGGGCTGAGAACTGAGAGCCGAGGAGGCGTCCTCCGCCGGCAGTTCGTCTCTGATGCGGAAGGCGTAGTCGACGCAGACTTCGCCGCCGAGGAAGACCTGGACAAACTGGTCGCCGAACCGCCAGACCTGGATCGGCATGGGGTACGTTTCCGGCAGGCGGCCCATGCGTTGGTGAATGTCCAGCATCTCCTCCGCATGCCGGCGCACCTGCGGGCGATTGTCGTTCAATGCTTCCCGCAGTTGTTCGACCGCAGGCCGGTCGATCGGAAGTCCGGCAAAGCCGTAGTTCGCCTGCAGCGGTTCCGTGATTTCCGTCATCGCCTCGGTCGTCACCCGCTCGACTTCGTCTGCGATTTCCCGACCCTGCGCCTGCGCAATCTGCAGCGCGCGGTCGGGAACGCGCTGCGGATTGGCGTCGGCGCCGCAGCCGATGGTGCACAGCGCCAACGCCCCGGGATGCGACTCTTCCAGATACCTGGCTGCGTAACCGGCCCAGTCGCCGTTGACGCGGTTGTAGTCGCCGCCGAACGTTGTGCAGTGACAGGCATAATTGAAGACGACTGCGCGGATCGTCTCGCCGCTTGCATCGGTGATCTTGAGCACCGGCAGCGAGTGGTCGACGGAGCCGCCGGGATTGATTCCGAAGCCGGTCCACTTGCCGTCCTGCAGAACGCGACGGTTGACGGCGAAGTGCGCCTCGCCGGCGCCGACGAAGAGTCGTCCCGGCGACAAATCGTGCAGCGCGTCGCCCACGGCAGCGATGATTTGATCGCGGAGGAAATCTGTGTAGGCTTCCGTCTGCTCCCGTTCATCATCGCTCAAGGGCGTGGAAAACAGATTGCTGAGTCCCCGGCCGACGTGCGGGGCGGTGTGGGAATGGGTGCAGGCCAGGACGAAGCACTCGCGGGGGATGCCGTGCTGCTCTTCGATGCGTTCGTGAATCTCCTTCGTCAGAACGCCGGGAAATCCGATCGTGTCGACCGACACCAGCACGTGAGATGTTCCGCCATTCGGCTTGATGACCATCACGCGGGCGAACAGCGATTCGTCGATTCCCTCAAACGGCTCGCTGCGATTCCCGTAACCCGAGAGCCGCACGGGGACCGTCGGCGTGACGTTGGCTTTCGCGAATCCGAAGGAATACGGCGCCTCCGCAGCCGGGGCCGCTGATTGCATCAGAATCAGACCGACGGCGAGAGCGAAAACGAAACGATACGAACGCATCTCAAACCTCCTGCAAGGGATCCATCGCGATGGTATCCTGCGTCACCCGGCTCTGCCATGTTCGGCCGTCTGAGAATGGAGCGCTCCCCTGCGGGTCGCGGCTAGACGGAACGTGTCAAAGTGTGTTGGCACGCGTGAAGTGCAGCGCTGAGGAATCGGCCGGTCACGCAGTCCAGGAGTGGTCGAGTTGAGTGCGCCTGCCCTGCGAGTTGTCTCCGGAGGACAGACCGGCGTTGATCGTGCGGCGCTGGATGTCGCTCTGTCGCTGAACATCCCCTGCGGCGGCTGGTGCCCGCGTGGGCGGAAGGCGGAGGATGGGCCGATCGATCGGCGTTATCCCCTGGAGGAATCGTCGTCTGCCAAGTACGCGCAGAGAACGCGGTGGAACGTGCGCGATTCCGACGGGACGCTGATTCTCACCGTGGGCGAACTTACCGGGGGGACCGAACTGACGCGTCGTTACGCAGAGCGGTTGAAGCGTCCGCTGTACGTCGTCGACCTCAGCCGCACGCGGGCCGTGGCGCCGGTCGCCAGGTGGATTGAGAACAGCGGGATCAGGATTCTCAACGTCGCCGGTCCGCGGGAGAGCACGTGTCCCGGAATCGGTGAGAGAGCGGAGAAGTACCTCGCCCGGTTGCTGGAACGGTGTTGCCGGGAGCGTTGAGGGAGGTTGGCGGTTGTCACTACATCGGGCGTACGTGCGACTCGCGGAGCGAGTCGCCTACATTACGACTTTTCACCTTGTGCCCAAACTTCTGTCTGGGCACAGCCAACTAGCGGCTCATCGAGGCTGAGTTGACGGGTGCCACTGGCGTTCCGCCAGTGCGAACCAGAGAGGACGTCTACTCCGCGATGCACTGGCGGAACGCCAGTGGCACCCGAGCCGTCAATTCAAGATCGAACAACCACTAGCTCGCGCGTGCGTTCCCAAACGGAACGGCTTGTTGATTTAAGTTAGCGTCGTGGGTTTGATTTTGTAAGATTCGGCGGCGTGGAGGGTGAGGTTTCAGGGAGGGAGTCGATGGATTGGGCGAAGGCGGAATTCGGGCGGGAGCAGTTGGTGCTGTTTCCGACTCGGCTGGACGAGGCGATCGCGCCGCAGCATCGGGTGCGGTTGCTCGATGAGATTCTCACGCGGCTGGATTGGTCGGCTTGGG
>QQVO01000067.1 GCA_003388505.1 Planctomycetota bacterium | reverse complement strand
CAACGCCGGACTCAATTGGCTCCGCACGCAGAAAACCGACAACATCACCGCCAGCTTACGCAGCTTCGCGCGGAATTCCTTTCGCCTCTTATCCAAACTCGGCTACCCGAACTAAACGGTTGCCCTGATTCTCTCGCAGAGGCGCGGAGCCACTGAGGACAAAGAGGGGCAACGTCGACTCTCTGACCGGATCAAGCAGCAATCACTCTGCGCCTCTGCGAGAGTTAATTCAACCACTTTCATTCGCGCGTCCGACCGCTATCATGGCGTGTCGACGATGTTTCGAGGCGGTTCCACCCCACGGCAATCGCACGTTCAAACTTTCAAAGTGAGCAACTTTCTCTGGTAGATCCTGCAATCAAGAGAAGTCGGTGCTTGCCAGCCGGAGGTCGACTGCGAAAATGGCGGCCCGAAAAACGGCGCCCCGCCGGTTTCGCGTTGTCGCCTGCGAAAAGACGGGCGACCATTTTCGCGGTGTCCAACTGACTGCCAAGTGTCGAACCGGAACGACAGCGCGGAATTGTCAGATTTGCACCGAAAAGTTCCGGTTCGACGTGCGATTGCCGTGGGTTCCACCCCGGCTTGGAATCCGCTGCTTCCTTCACTTCGTTAAGTCCAGTCCCGGCCACCCGGATTCTGCGACATCAGAAAGCCGTCCTTTTCCATTTGATAAGAGAGCCCGACGCTTCGACATGCCGAAGGATTTTCTGAAAGATTGCAAGGACCGCTATGACGTGATCGTCATCGGCAGCGGTCTGGCCGGGCTGACCGGGGCGAATGTGCTCGCCAAGGCCGGTTACTCCGTGCTGCTGCTGGAGCATCACTACCAGCTCGGCGGGATGGCGACGTGGTTCAAGCGGCGCGGGGGGCATATCTTCGACATCTCGCTGCACGGGTTTCCCGTCGGGATGGTCAAGTCGTGCCGCAAATACTGGACGCGGGAGATCGCTGACTCGATCGTCCAGCTTAAAGGGATCCGCTTCGAGAACCCGCAGTTCTCGCTGCGAACGACCTTCGACCGCGAAGACTTCACGCGGATTATCACCACGAAGTTCGGCATTCCGCAGGAAACGGTGGATGAGTTCTTCACCACCGCGCGGAAGATGAACTTCTACGACGACCAGGAGATGACAACGGGAGAACTGTTTGAGAAGTTCTTTCCCGGCCGCAGCGACGTCGTCCGGCTGCTGATGGAGCCGATTACGTATGCCAACGGATCGACTCTGGAAGATCCCGCGATCACGTACGGCATTGTGTTCTCCAACTTCATGAGCAAGGGGGTGTTTACGTTTCAGGGCGGGACGGACGAACTGATCCGGCAGATGAAGGCGGAACTGGAGAGGAACGGCGTTGACATCTGTATTCGCGCACTGGTCGAGCGAATTGAGGTTTCGCCGGACCGGCGGGTGGAAGGGGTGGTCGTCAACGGAAGATTGATCCGGGCCGGTGCGGTGTTCTCGAACGCGAATATTAAGTCGACCGTGTTGAAGCTGGTGGGCGAGGATCATCTTGATCCGGATTACGTGGAAGAGACGCGGGCGGTGCGGCTGAACAATTCCAGTTGCCAGGTCTACATCGGCCTGAAGCCGGGGGTGGGGTTCGACGATTGCGGCGATCTGCTGTTCCATTCGGAGCACACCGGTTTCGACATTGAGGCGATGCTGAGCAAGGACGTTTCCAGCCGGACGTTTTCGTTCTACTACCCGAGGACGCGTCCCGGTTCGGACCGCTGGCTGATCGTGTCTTCGACGAACGCCAATTTCTCGGACTGGGCGGATTTGAGCGAAGAAGATTATCAGCGGGACAAACAGCAGCTTTGCGAGACGACGCTGGACTGTCTGGAGCAGTATGTTCCGGGCATCCGCGAGAAGGCGGACTGGGTGGAGGCGTCGACGCCGCGGACGTTTCAGCATTACACGCGGCACGTGCAGGGTGCGTCGTTCGGGACGAAGTTCGAGGGGCTCAAGGTGTCCCAGACGCTGCCGGAGCAGGTTCACGGTCTGTTTCACGCCGGGTCAGTCGGCATCATCATGTCGGGCTGGCTGGGGGCGGTGAACTACGGGGTGATCGTAGCGAACGAGGTTGATAAGTGTCTGACGCCGGCCGAGGCGACGGTTTGAGGGAGTGCGGCGCACGGGGCGCGGCCCGTGGGCTTTGATGGGGTGGGGTTTGATGTTGTGGTGATCGAATTGCGCATCATTGATGGGGAGGTTCTGCTGCCGGTGCAGGCTCAGCCGGGGGGGAAGCGGGACGGAATTGTCGGCGTGCATGACGGGCGTCTGAAGGTGGCCGTAACGCAGGCGCCGGAGAAGCGGAAGGCGAACAAGGCGTTGACCCAAGTGCTGGCGAAAGAGTTGGGGGTCAGGCGGTCGCAGATTTCGCTGCAGTCGGGGGAGACGTCGGCGAAGAAGGTGTTTGGGATTGTCGGTCTCTCTGCGGAAGAAGTCGCGGAGCGGATCGAGTCGATTGTCGGTGTGTGAGGCTTCTGGGCACAATTCCTGGGTGGCGTTCTTTACTCTGTAGCCGGGATTATTGAGCCCGGTTTTGTGCAATCGTGCGGCCTCGGTGAGGCCGCCTACAGAAGGGAGTGACGCGCTGAAATCGAGCGGGTATCCTGATAGAGGCCAACGGATGAGACGGTTCGGCCGTAGTATGGATCAGAAGATATTTCCATCCGATACCTCCCAGGCATCCAGGTTTATGAAGTGTCCTATGTTCGTGCAATCTCCGCAGCGGGTTGCGCTCTGTTGCCTCCTCGCCAGTGTGGCGGCCTCGTGCAGCCGGCCCGTTGAGAATCGCGTTGCCGCGACAGGTAATACGGCGAGATCGGCGGAGAGTGAGGTCAGTCATCCTGAACCTGACATGATTACTGCCACACAATTTGAAGCCGAACTGTTCTCGAATTTGAAGGACGTGATCCAGGCCGAGCGTCAATGTCAGCAGCGGTTGGAGCGTTTTCCGCGGTCCCTCCGGGAGGACCAACTAGAGTTGCTTCGCATTCGAATGAAGCAGCGGATCGGACCGATGGAGTTTGACAATTCGGAACCGATCCGGCGGGAGATGATTGAAGAATCAGTGATCGATAAGCGAACGGTCCTGTAATCGATCGCTCCGGGAATATTTTCGAAAGCCGAGATTGAAGAGTCTTGTCAGCTTGCGACGACTGGTCGTTGCCGCGCAGCAGCACCAGAGGCGTGCAATGTGAAAAATGTCCTTGAAGGTGTCGGCATGGCGACGCGCAACTGGTGGTGTACTGCAATCATCGCCCTGATTCTCTCAGGCGCTGTGCCGAAGTGCACGGCTGCCCAGTCAACTGAGAATTCTTCATCGGTTGACACTATTGCTGCCGAGATTGATCGATTGATCGCTAAGAAGTGGGAAGCGGATGGGAATGAGCCGGCGGGGTTGTCCAGTGATGAGGAGTTCATTCGGCGGGTGTTTCTCGACATCACGGGGCGGATTCCGCCGGCTTCGGATGTGCGCGATTTTCGTGACGATGCGTCTCCGGACAAGCGGCGGAGACTGGTTGAGCGGTTGCTTGCCAGCCCGACCTACATCGTGCATTACACGAATCTGTGGCGGGCGGCGATGCTGCCGGAGGCGGACGCGGACCAGCAGATCCGGTTTTTCCTACCGGGGTTCGAGGCCTGGCTCAGGTCACGGCTGGCGGAGAACCGGAACTTTGCGGAGATCGCGCGGGAGGTGCTCACACTGCCGGTGGATGCGCAGGACGTGCAGGGGTTCAACCAGCCGGAGACGGCCACACCGGTGGCGTTCTATCGGGCGAAGGAGGGGAAGCCGGAGAATCTGGCAGCGGCGACATCGCGGATCTTTCTCGGGGTGCGGATCGAGTGCGCCCAGTGTCACGATCACCCTTTCGACGACTGGAAGCAGGACGAATTCTGGGGATATGCGGCGTTCTTTGCGGGGGTTCGACCTGCGACGGCCGGCATGCCGGACGGTCCGGCTCCGCCGCCGAACAATCGCTCGTTGATGGTTCCGGGAACGGACCGGGTTGTGTCGGCCCGCTTTCTGGGAGGCGACGAGGCGGAGTTTTCTCGCACATCGTCGCCGCGGGACGTGCTGGCGGACTGGTTTGTCTCGCAGGAGAATCCATTTTTCGCTCGGGCGGCTGTGAATCGGATCTGGGCGCATCATTTCGGCGTGGGGCTGGTCGATCCGCTGGACGACTTCAGCACGCTGAACCCGCCGAGCCATCCGGAGTTGTTGGACGTGTTAGCCAGCGCGTTCGTCGAGAACGGGTATGACTTCAAGTTCATGATCCGGGCAATCACGGCCAGCAGGACGTACCAGCTTACGAGCGAGCTGACGCACGAGAGCCAGGACACGCCGCGGAGTTTTGCGCGGATGCCGGTTCGCGCCATGACGCCGGAACAGATCTTCGACAGCCTGGCGCAGGCGGTCGGGTATCGGCAGCCGTTCAATCCGGAAGAGGCGCTCAATTTCAACAACGACCCGGCCCGGCAGGAGTTTCTGGAGACGTTCCGGAACGAAGCCGATTCACCGACCGAACGGGCGTCGACGATACTTCAAGCACTGCAACTGATGAACGGCGAGTTCATCGCCGGCGCGACCGACCTGACCGACAGCCAAACCTTGGCGGCCGTGATCGATGCGCCGTTCCTCGATACGAATGAGAAGGTGGAGGCACTGTTCCTGGCGACTCTCGCGCGAGGGCCGTCACCCGTGGAAGCAGAGAAGTTCGGAACCTACGTCGCGTCCGGCGGGCCGACACAGGATGAACAGAACGCTCTGAGCGACGTGTTCTGGGCGTTGTTGAATTCGAGTGAGTTTCTGATGAATCATTGAGGTGGCTGTCGGTATTCAGTTGTCAGTTTTCCGTATGCGCTTGACGTCGCTGGAATCTGAGCCACCACAACACCCGCCGCTTGCGGCTTCGCCCTCACCGACAACTGAAAACCGACAACCGAAAACCCACCATGCTCCACACCCACACCCACCGTCGTGACTGGCTCCGTCTCGCCTCCGCCGGGGTACTCGGTGGCTCGATGTGTCGCTGGTTTCCCGCGTTTGCGGAAGAAGCGGCCGCCGATCCGAAGCGGAAGCGGGCCTGTATCCTGCTCTGGATGAGCGGGGGGCCGAGCCAGATCGATACGTTCGATCCGAAGCCGGGGCATGAGAACGGCGGCGAATTCGAGGCCATCGATACGAGTGTGCCTGGGATTCAGGTCTGCGAGCATTTGCCGGGCGTCGCGAAACAGATGGAGCGGATGGCGATCATCCGTTCGATGAGCACCAAGGAAGGCGACCATACGCGGGCGACGTACCTGGCGCATACGGGGTATCTGCCGCAGGGGCCGATCCGGTATCCGACATTGGGGTCGCTGTTCAGCAAAGAACTCGGCAGCCTCGATGCGGATCTGCCGAACTTCGTGAGCGTCGCACCGAACCGGTTCATCAGTCCGGGCGCGTTCGGGCCGGGGTTTCTTGGGCCGCAGTACGCCCCGCTGGTGGTGGGCGACCCCGGTGTGACGCCGAATCCACAGATGGCCGAGCAAACGAATCTCAGCGTTCGCAACATCGAGTTGCCGGAGGGAGTCGACTTCTCGCAATCGGATGCGCGGCTGGAACTGCTGGACGTGCTGGAAACGGGCTTCCAGGAATCGCGGCGGGCGATGCCGGTCGAGAGCCATCGGACGGCCTACGAGAAGGCGGTGAAGATGATGCGCTCCTCGGCGGTGGGCGCTTTTAAATTCGAAGATGAGGCGCCCGAACTGCGGGACGCTTACGGCCGTAACCCGTTTGGCGACGCGTGCCTGCTGGCGCGGCGGCTGGTGGAGCGGGGCGTGCCGTTCATCGAAGTCTCGCTCAACGGCGTGCAGGGGAATGCGGGCATCGGCTGGGACACGCACAACGACAATTTCAACCAGGTGCAGCAATTGTGCGGCGTGCTCGACCCGGCGTGGTCGACGCTGCTGGAAGACCTCGACGGGCGGGGTATGCTCGACTCGACGCTGGTGGTCTGGATGGGCGAATTCGGCCGGACGCCGGGCATTGTGTCTGACCGGACCGGTCGCGACCACTTCCCGGCCGCCTGGAGCACCGTGCTCTGCGGCGGCGGCATTCAGGGCGGGCAAGTGATTGGCGCGAGTTCGGAAGACGGGATGACGATCGTCGACCGACCGGTTTCGATGCCGGACTTCCTGGCGACGCTCTGCCTCGCGCTGGGGCTCGATCCGCAGAAGCAAAACATGTCCAACGTCGGCCGTCCAATCCGGCTGGCGGACCCGGAAGCAAGCCCGATCACCGAAATCATCGGCTGACGCCAACCCCACACGTCGCGCAATTCCCGAAGCCCACCGGCTGCGACCGGTGGGCTTCGGGGAGCCGTCATTCACAGTTCACATTCCTCCCTCCAACAGTCATAGTGGCATCGTGCGCGCCATGACTGCGTGCGCTTCCATTCGCGAGCAACGGAAGGATCAGTCGTGAGAATGTTTCGTCTCGTTTCAATGGTGTTCCTGGTCGGGTCACTCACGATTCACTCTGCGTTCGCGGGACCACCCGAGGCGGACGGCTGGACGCAGGAGTCGCCGCGTGATGAGGTGCGTCCTGAATTCACGTGGGATGCCAGCGGTGGTCGGGAAGGACACGGGGCGCTGGTGATCTCGGCCGACGATCGGAAGGGCTTGCAGGGACACTGGCAGAAGACATTCGACGTCGAAGGCGGGCAGTATCACCGGTTTTCGGTCTGGCGGAAGACCGACGGAATCGACCTGGTGCGGCGGGCCGCGATGGCGCGGATCACCTGGTTGGACAAGGACGGCGGCCGCGTGTCGCACGATGCGCCTTCGGTTGCATCGTTCATGGAGGGGACGCGGCCGCGCGCCGAGCCCGAGTTCCCGGTCGACGGCGGAACCGACGGCGAATGGACCGAAGTGGCGGGAACCTATCTGGTTCCGAGCGATGCGGCGCAGGGAGTGGTCGAACTTCATTTCCGCTGGGGACCGCCCCATTCGTCCGTCGCCTGGAGCGATGTGAGCCTGGAGGCGATCGATCCGCCGGCGCCGCGCATCGTCCGGCTGGCGACCGTGCATTATCGCCCGAACGGCGGAAGCAATCCGCAGGAGAACCGGGAGCAGTTCCCGCCGCTGATCGAGGAGGCTGCGGCGCAGGACGCTGATCTGGTCGTGCTGCCGGAAGTGTTGACATTCTCGGGAACGGGACTCTCCTACGCGGACTGCGCCGAGCCGGTCCCCGGACCATCGACCGAGTTCTTCGGCGCCCTGGCGAAGGAGCACGACATGTACATCGTCGCGGGAATCATCGAGAAGGATGAGCACCTGATGTACAACGTCTCGATTCTGATGGGGCCCGATGGAGAACTGGTCGGCAAGTACCGCAAGGTCACGCTGCCGCGCGGGGAAATTGAGGCCGGCATCATGCCGGGGGACGAGTACCCGGTGTTCGAGACGCGGTTCGGAAAAGTCGGGATGATGATCTGCTACGACGGGTTTTATCCGGAAGTGGCGAGGGAGTTGAGCAACAACGGCGCGGAGGTGATCGCGTTTCCGGTAGCGGGCTGCAATCCGATGCTCAGCGCGGCGAGGGCGTGCGAGAACCACACCTACGTCGTCAGCAGCACGTATACCGACGTTTCGTCGGACTGGATGATCTCGGCGATCTTCGGTCACGACGGGCGGCCGTTGGCGCAGGCGACGCAGTGGGGAACGGTGGCGGTGGCCGAGGTCGACCTGAATCAGCCGCTGCTGTGGCAGAGCCTGGGAGATTTCAAAGCGCAGATTGAACGTCACCGCCCGCTGCTGCCGCGCGAGGGAAGTGATCGCGAATAGCGTGATGTTTTCACCACGGAGGCGCGGAGACACGGAGGGATCACGAAGAGCTGTGACGTGAGGCTCATGCGGCATCCGTCGGACAGGTTTTCAAGCTGTCCATTCCTCACAGACCGTTCTCGGCAACCGGTGTCATGGAGACACCACCGACAAATCCGGATATGGGCAAGCAGATGCACCGTCGACTTTCAAACTCCTGGATCGCTTCCCTGGTTGTCGGCTGCGCGTTGTTTGCGACGTACACGCCTGTGAATGCCGCGGATGACCGCGCGGAGCGGCCCAATATTCTGTTTATTCTGCTCGACAATGTCGGGAAGGACTGGTTTCGCTGCTATGGCAGTCAGGAGGATGTGACGCCGAGCATTGACCGCTTGGCGCGGGAGGGGCTGCAGTTTCGCAACTTCTACATTACGCCGGTGTGCAGCACGAGCCGGCATATGCTGCTCACCGGGCGGTACCCGTTCCGGACCGGTTGGCATACGCATCACGACCCGGCGATCTACGGCGGCGGGTACTTCGACTGGAACCGGGAAATCACGTTCGCCCGCGTCCTCCAGCAAGCCGGTTATCGGACGGCGATCTCCGGCAAATGGCAGATCAATGACTTCACCGATCCGGCGCAGAAGGACGCGCTGGCGGAACACGGGTTTGAAGAGCACTGCCTCTGGCCGGAGGGGCCAAAGGGGCATCCTGCGCACAAGCAGCGGTATTGGGACCCGTACATCCTGATCAACGGCGAGCATGTCGATATGACCGGCAAGTTTGGTCCGGACGTCTGTTGCGACTGGATGATCGACTACATGGCCCGGCATCGGGAGGAACCGTTCCTGGCGTACTACTCGGCGATTCTCACCCACATCCCGGTCGTCGAGACGCCGGCGAACCGCGGCCAAGAGATGACGGCCCGCGAGAAGTTTGAGGGGATGGTCTCCTATGCGGACCAGATCATTGGACGCTTCATCAACGGTCTCGAAGAGGCGGGGCTTCGCGAAAACACGATCGTCTTCATCGCGGCCGATAACGGAACGGACAACGGCACCGATCAGGGAGATGAACACAGCCTGGGTGGTCGGATCAACGGTCGCGTCTCGGGCGAGGGAATCTACTCGCTCACCGAACGAGGGATCAATGTGCCGTTCATCGTCAACTGCCCGGGGATCGTGCCGGTTGGTTTCAGCGACGACCTGATTGACGCGTCGGACGTCTTGCCGACGCTCGCCGGTCTGGCGGGCGCGCCGCTGCCGGACGATCGCGTGATCGACGGGTGGTCGTTCGCTCCGCAACTTCTGGGAAAAGAACCGGACCGGCCGTGGCGCACGTGGTGCCTGACGCAATACTACACGCGGCGCGTCGTCCGTTCGCAGCGGTTCAAACTGTATTCAACGGGGGAGTTCTTCGATCTCTCGGAAGATCCGCTGGAGCAGCATGATCTTTCGGATGCTGAGCGTCTCGTCGCTGATGAAGCGACGAATGCGGGGCATAGGCATCTCCAGGGCGTTCTCGACTCGCTGCCGCCGGACGCAAAGCTGCCGTTCGAGTTTCGGAGCATCTCAGCGCGGAGGATTCGAGCCGCCGAAGAGGCGGCGCGCCGAAACGAGTGACACCCTCTGTCACTCAACCGTTGTGCCATGTCAACGCCCACCGGCCGCGACCCGTGGGCCGAGCCACAATCAGATCCCGCGCTATGCCGAAAAGATTTCACGAATCGGCCCGCCGGGCGCCAACCGGTGCGGGCGTCCCGCGGCGTCGTGAATCTCGGTGTCGGGAGCGAGACCGAAGCGGTCGTAAATCGTGGCGGCGATGTCGCCGGGCGTGACCGGGTTGCGGTCCGGATAGGCGGCGATGCGGTCGCTCCCGCCGTAGACTGAGCCGCCCTGAATGCCGCCGCCCGCCATGAGAACGGTATAGCAATCTGGCCAGTGGTCGCGGCCGGCCTGACCGTTGATGTGGGGCGTCCGGCCGAATTCGCCCATCGCCACCACGAGCGTCGTGTCGAGGAGGCCCCGCTCGTCGAGGTCCCCAATGAGAGCCGCCAGCGCCCTGTCCGCCTGCGGCAACAGGAACTGCTTGTGCTGGTTGGCGCAGGCGAAGTGGGCGTCCCAGTTCTGGCCCTGCTGGAAGAAGTCGTACACATTGACGAACGGCACGCCCGATTCGACGAGGCGTCTTGCCAGCAGGAGGTTCTGCCCGCGCATGTGGCGGGCGTAACCCATCTCGGCACCGTTGCCTCCGCCGCCCCCCTCGCCGACGGCGACTGCTTCCGGGCCGAAGCCGTAGCGGTCGCGGACGGCGTCCGGTTCGCGCGAGATATCGAGTGCTTCGTGCAGCGTCACGGAGTCGAGCAGTCGATAGGCGCGCTCGTAGAAGGAGCGGAGATTGGTTGATTCGGTCGCGGCGGACGTTTCGAGCGACGCCAGGAGCGTCTCGCGATTTCTGGTGCGCGTCGCCGCGAGATCAGGTTGCCGCGTCAGTGCGGCCGCCCGGTAGGCGCGTTCCGCGGGATCGACCTCGATCTGAAGCGGATCGAACCGTGACCCGAGGAATCCTCCTCCCTGGCAGGGAACGGGGTGGACGTTGCGAAACACGAACGGCAGAGCGGCATACGGGACGTCGGCGGTGCGGTTCTGTGTGAGGCTCGTCACGGCGCTGCCGTAGCTGGGGTAACGCTGCGGCAGCGGACTGAAGAGTTCACGGTCGGGGCCTTCGAGCGGGCGGCCGGTGAGGGCGTGGATCGAGGCGGAGTCGTGCAGTCGGGCCTGGTGGGTGACGCTGCGGATGAGGGCCACCTTGTGCATCACCCGCGCCATGTGCGGGAGGTGCTCGCTGACGAGGACGCCCGGGGCCGACGTGGCAATCGGCTGGAACTCGCCGCGGACTTCGGCCGGCGCCTCCGGCTTCATGTCGTATGTTTCGAGCTGGCTGGGACCGCCGTAGTAGAAGACCAGAATGCAGGCGGAGGCGCGGGGCTGCGATTCGGCTCCGTATGCAGCTTCAGCCTGGGCCCGCCACAAACCGCCCAGGTTGAGCCCGAGCGCACCTCCGGCGAATTGCAGCAGACGGCGTCGAATCAAGAACTCGGCGGCACTCGACACGGCAGGCTCTTTGAGAACACGTAGGAGATTGTTTATTTATACTTCAGCGGCCGGAGTAACCCAAGCGGCAAGTCGACCAGATTGGTCCATCGAGCGAACCGGGCATGATTTCCCAAGGACCAACGGTTCGCCAAGGAGACCATCGTGGAATGAAGTCTCGAACACGATTGTCGATTTTGGCGTTGATTCCATGCGTCATCGCAGGGGCGGTCGAGGTGCGGGGACAGCCGTGGCGGCGGCACACGATTGACGACGGCTCGCGCGGTGCGGACGGCGTCCGGCCGGGGGATGTCAACGGCGACGGGCTGCTGGACTTGGTGAGCGCCTGGGAGGAAGGCGGGCAGATTCGCTTGTATTTGAATCCCGGCACGTCGGACGTGAGGAAGCCGTGGCCTCTCGTGGTGGTAGGGCGCGTCGGGTCGCCGGAGGACGCTGTGCTGGTCGACCTCGACGGGGACGGCGGTTTCGATGTGATCAGTTCGTGTGAGGGACGGACGCGGACGATGTCGGTTCACTGGGGGCCGCGCGATTCCTCACGAGTGCTGGAGGAGTCGGCCTGGGAAACGGAGACGATCCCTGCGACGGTCGACATGGGACAATGGATGTATTGTGTTCCATTCGATTTCGACGGTCGTCACGGAATCGATTTGATCGCGGGGTCGAAAGGAGAGCCGGCGCGCATCGGCTGTCTGGTGTCGCCGGCGAATCCTCGGCGGGTGGAGGATTGGGTGTGGATGCCGCTTTACGAGGCGGGGTGGATCATGTCTCTCGAGAGCGCGGATGTTGACCGGGACGGAGACGCTGACTTGCTCCTCACGGATCGCAAAGGACCGACTCGCGGATGCAAGTGGCTGGAGAATCCGGGGGCGGCGGTTGCTCTGACCGATGACTGGGTGGTGCACACGATCGGCGGCACGGATCACGAAGTGATGTTCGCGGACGTTGGCGATTTCGACAGCGACGGGAAGCTGGAGGTTGCGTGTGCTACGCGCGACGATGGTGTGCTGATGTTTCGGCAGACGAGGGAGAGCGGAGACGAGTGGACTGTGACCTCGGTGAGCATGCCGCCGGGGACGGGAACCGGGAAGGCGGTTCGCCTGGCGGACGTTGACGGCGACGGACGCACCGATGTGGTCGTCAGTTGCGAGAATGCGAAGAACGTTTCGGGCGTCTTCTGGATGTCGCAGGACGGCCCGTCCGACCAGCCGGAATGGAACTCGCACGAGATCAGCGGCCCGCAAGGGACGAAGTTCGATCTCATCCAACTGATCGACCTCGATGCCGACGGCGACCTGGACGTGCTGACCTGCGAAGAACGCGAGAATCTGGGCGTGATCTGGTACGAGAACTCGCCGCGGTGAGCGGAGCGGGGCGACGGTGCGCAGACCGGTTGCCTCGACCGGCTCGTGCCAGCCGCTCGCGAGCGTCAGCCGGCTTCCCGAAAGCGGAGGGACGGCTTCTCGATCGTGACCAGCGTGTTCGGCGGCACGCTCTTGTTGAGCGACACGCTCGCGCCGATGACCGAATTCGACCCGATCACGGTTTTGCCCCCGAGGATTGTGGCGTTGGCGTAGATGACGACGCCTTCCTCGATGGTCGGATGACGTTTGGCGCCCCGCAGGAGATTGCCTTCGGAGTCGCGCGGGAAGCTGATCGCGCCGAGCGTCACGCCCTGGTAGATCTTGACGTTGGCGGCGATGTCGGTCGTTTCGCCGATGACGACGCCGGTGCCGTGGTCGATGAAGAAAGACTCGCCGATGCGCGCTCCGGGATGGATGTCGATGCCCGTCTGGGCGTGCGACCATTCCGCCATGATTCGCGGAATGAGAGGAACTCCCTGTTGGTGCAACTGGTGAGCGATGCGGTGGATGGTGATCGCCTCCAGGCCGGGATAGCAGAAGATGATCTCGTCGAGTCCGCCGGCGGCGGGATCTCCGTCGTAGGCCGCCTGCACGTCCATTGCAAGCATGCGCCTCAGTTCCGGCAGCGACTCCAGCAGGCGGATGGCGTGGTCCTGTCCGGCCGCTTCGTAGTCGATCAGCTTCTGGGCGTCGCAACTGCCGTCTGCGGTGAGATCGTCCGCGTAGCGCAGGGCGCGGGCGATCTGTTCGGTCAGCGTGTCGTGCAGCGAATCGATGAGATCGCCGGCGTAATAGGTGACGTTGCCGAGGTGGAGATTCTGACGCCTGCGATAGCCGGGGTAGAGCACTTCCTTGAGATCCTGCAGCGCGTCCGCGATGACGGTCGTGCTCGGCAGGGGGCAATGTCCGAGATGGTTGATGGTGCCGATGTCGCGGTAGCTCTCGACAATCTGGTCGGTGAGATCGGTGAGCTGTTCCTTGCGGCGGAAATCGGTGGCCATAGTGCAATCCCGTTCAGAAAACCGGCGACGAGAGGGTTCGCAGAGGGAGGTCGAGCCTGCGGTTGCTCGACCCGGGAGGCGGTCGCGTCCGGGCGTTCCCGGACGTCAACACGCGCAGCAGGCGACGGCGCAGGATGCTCGCCGATAGCAGTGGTAGGACTTCAACATCGGAATCATGGCGTGATCACCGCCGGTTGCCCCTCAAAGACTTCCTCAACCCCGCCGTTTGCCATCTTATGGACGTCACAACCGGTGAATCAAGTACCTCTCCAATCGGCGGAAAAACCGCAAGAAGTTGAACGAATCTGCCGACCGGGATTGGGGATGGTTCGGCCGCCTCCATTCTGCCGATACCGAATCATGAACCCGAACCTCGGCGCTGTGCGCCGGGGCTTTCTGCACTCACCCGGTCACCGGCTCCGATGTCTACTGCCGATTCTGGCAAGCCGCTCGCCGACGACTACTGGAGCCAGGCGCGGCGTCCCCTGGCTGCGTTGCTGTTTCTGTTGCCGCTGCTGACGGTGTATGAATTCGGCGTGATGTTTTTCGCCGACAGCCGGCACACGGTGATTCGGAACGGGGCCGACTGCTGGATGCGCGGGTGGCTGGTCTCGGCGGGTCTGCAGCACCCGTGGCTGCTGCCGGTTGCGATTGTGGCCTTGCTCGGCGGTTGGCATCTGTGGCAACGGCATCCGTGGCGCTGTTCGCTCGACACCATCTGCGGGATGTTCGCCGAGAGCCTGTTGTTTGCGATGGCGCTGGTCGTGCTTGGTCAGTTGATGCATCTCGGTTTCGAGAAGTCGCCGCTCTCGGCGATGTGCACGGCGTCGGTGACACTGCCGAGTGCGGGTGCCGCAGCGCTGGCGGTCAGCTACGTGGGCGCGGGAATCTACGAAGAAGTCATGTTCCGGCTCGGTTTGCTGCCGGCGTGTCTCCTGGGAATGAAGGCGTGGCTGCCCCGGCAGGCCGCAATCTGCTTCGCGGTGGTGCTGACCAGCCTGGTCTTCGCCGCCGCTCATTACGTGGAGCCGTCGTCGGGCGGTGGATGGACAACGATGCTGAGCGCAACCGCAGGCCGCATCTCGTCGAAACCGGAACTCTGGTTCGGCTTTGTCTTCCGGGCCGTGGCGGGCGGTCTGTTCGCCGTGCTGTTCCTGTGGCGGGGATTCGGCGTGACGGTCGGATGTCACGCGATCTATGACCTGCTCGTGGGCGTCGTCATGCGGCCCTGAGGTCAGGGTTGCGAGCCGTCATCACCTTGTGCCCAAACTTCCGTTCGGGCACACCCGGTGGGAATTGCGGTGTATCGTCTGCTGGCGCGGGCCGAGTGTGTGCCAGGCGTTCCGAACAGACGTTTGGGAACGAGAGATGAGTCTCACTGCGGTGCGCCGCCGTCGTCTTCTTTGTCGGCGTCAGGCGGCTGCTTCTCGAAGATGACAACGTGCTGCCGCGGGAGTTTGTCCACGGTTTTCAGCCAGCGCAGGCCGAATTCGGGGAGCGACGCTTCTCGCTTCACCTGCTCTTCGGACATCTTGTGCACGAGCTTGATCGGCACGTCGGGATCTTCCATGCGGTACTCGACGAACGCAACGCGACCGCCGGGCTTGAGGGCGCGGGAAATCTCAAGCAACATCTCGTAGGGGAAGTCGAACTCGTGGTAGACGTCGACCATGAAGACGAGGTCGACGGTCTCCGGCTTGAGCCTGGGCGACTTGTTCGTCCCCAGCACCGGTTCGATGTTCTCGATTCCCAGTTCCTTGCACTTGACCGCGAGGGCGTCGAGCATCTCCTGCTGGATGTCGACGGCGAGCACCGTTCCTTCCTCTCCCACCTCTTCGGCGACCAGAACGCTGATGACGCCCGAGCCGGCCCCGATGTCGGCCACCACCATGCCCGGTTCGAGTTCCAGGCTCTCGATCAGCAGTGAAAGCTTCTCTTCTCGCTCGCGCTCCGGCCGCTCCAGCCAGTAAATCCCCTGATGTCCCATGACGCGCGCGATTTCGCGGCCCATGTAGAACTTACCGATGCCGTTGGGGTCGTGCTCCTCACGAAACGTGTAGCGGTCTGAGTCCTGCTGGGTCGGTTCCTCCGCGTCCTGGGCGCTCAGTGGGGCAGCGAGCAGAACAGCAAAGGCAAAGAGGGTCAAACGCCGCTTCAGCATCGGCATGGGATATTCTCCTGATTGTCTGACGAGGCCGCGCCTCGGACGGTCCGAGCTGCCGGTTGGAGGACGCAACGGCGGGCTTACGCCTGCCGCTCGCCTGTGACTGTCTTTCGCCAATCCTCCTCAGGCAACGTCTCCGCGTCGTCGATGAGCATTTTCGGAATCCCGTCGACAATCGCATAGGTCTGCCTGCAGTCGGCGTCGGTGCAGACGTACCTCTCCGGCTGACGCAGCAGTTCGCTCCGGCAATCGGGACAGACCAGTTGAATACCGATCTCCTCGGGCGTACTCATGCGGTCAGTTACTTCGTGGAAGCCGTTGCGGTTGATTCGGTTTCAGCGACGGGCGGGCGAGCGGCGGGGAGTCAGCCCGCCGTTGCGTCCTCCAACCGGCAGCTCGGACCGTCCGAAGCGCCGCATCGTCAAAAGCCTCGTGCTTCGCGGATATCATCCATGGTTCGCAGGGAATAGTCGATGCCAACATAGTCCAGCACCGAGCAGAGCGCTCGCACGGCGACCCCCATGCCGTCGGGACCGCTGAAGCCGCCGAACTGTCCGCCCCCTTTCAGGTGCGGCTCGAGTTCGAGAAAGACGCCCGGCGCGCCGAGCGCCTGCATCCGCTCAGTCAACTGCGGCAGGTGATCGCGGAGGTCGCGCAGGACCATCTCGTGGGCTGAATCTCCCTCATTGGCGGGGACGAAGTTCTTCAGGCGTTCTTCGTCGACCACGCCGGTCCACTCCAGGTCGGTATCGACGCGGTAGTCCTTGATGTGGGCCCAACCGATCCAGTCGCGCATCGCGGCGTACTCGTCATACACTTCGTTCCAATCGAGATTCTGCGACGAGATGTTGCCCCCGTCGTAAATGCAGACGAGGTTCTTCCGCTGGGACCGCTCCGCCAGGGCCGCGAGCAGCCGGCCGCTCTGACCGATCAGGTTCGCTTCGACTTCCAGCCCGAACGTCAGGTTGTGTTTGGCGCATTCGTCCGCCATTCGCTGCAAGCGATCGACTGCCTGGTCGACGTATTCCATCGGGTCTTCGCCCCGCGGATGGTAGAAGGAGAATCCGCGAATCAGCTTTGCGTCGAGCGCGTCCGCGACGTGAATCGTCTTCGCGACTTCGGTGTCCATGTATTCGTCGAAGTCGACGTACTTGTTGTGCGTGCCGTCGTCGACGTCGAGCAGTTTGACCTTGCCGATCCGCGAGCCGATGCTCGTCACCGACATGCCGTACTCAGCATGGAGTTCTTTCAGCCTGGCCAGCTTCTCATCGCTCAGATCGACGACGTGTTCGACCTCCCCTTCGCCGGTCACATCGACGAAACGGGGGGTGTAATACCGCAATCCCAGTCCCGCCAGCACGGCCAGTTGTTCCACCGCCGTCTTGTGGTTCGCGGCCTCATCCGCAAAGGCGCTCAGAATAATTCTCGGTCGATCCGCCATCAGGTTCCCCGGTTTGAGTGTCAAACTGCCAAGATTGACGACGCATTATAGGCGAACGCGCTGAACACTCCACCGCTCGGGAGTCATGGGGTGGGAGTCCAGGGGAGTAATCGGGTCAGGTCTCTTTTTCACTGCCCTCGGCGGTCTCGTCGGCTGCGAGACCGGAGCCGCGCACGCAGCACCGGACGTCGCGTTCGAGCGGCAGCGGCGGTGGCGGGTCGGAATGTTTGAGGTTTTGGCGCTGCTCCGTAGAGTTGACCGTCGTTTTTGCGGGGATTCGGGGCAAGTCTTTAAGTCTTTAGGGAAAAGTGCATCAAGGACGTGGGCCGAACACTGTTTGGGGATGGTGGGTGGCTGTAGGCGGGTGGTACGCTGCAAAAGGCAGTGGTAGGGTCCGTTTCGCTGACCGGATTCCTGGAATCGGATGGTTCGGGAAGCGGATTCGACTGGTGGCATGTGCGGTTGGCAGTTGGCAGGAGGCGGCTGGTGAATTCGGGTGGTCCTTCAGAGAATGCTGAAGGGTTGCGCGGGGGGCGGGCGAAGGGGGGGCGGGGTAGCGACCTGCTTGCTCGCTCCATTCAGCGGGAAGTCTCGCCCCATGCTCGCGATGCCTGTCTTGGCGAAAGCTCAATCAAGATCGGCTACAAGATCAAGTTCAGCCGCTACTTGTACAAACCCGCTCCGCAGTCTGGACGAGATTCGGGCGGACAATTTCGCGTTGGAACAGGAAACAGAAGGCTTGCTGATGGACATCGTCGGGGGTGCGAAATGAAAAACGCTCAGAAGCCAGATCACGCCAGCTTGAATACGATCATTTCCTGGCTCAAAGAAGGCCGCTTTGTCATTCCCGACTTTCAGCGGGAGTTCGCCTGGACAGCGACCGACATCCGGGAATTGATGAGGTCGATCTTTCTTGATTACTACATCGGCAGCTTGCTGTTGTGGAACGGGTCCGACGACAACTTCAAGACCTTGTCATGCGAACCTGTCTGGGGACGGAAGAAGGATGAAGGAAAAGCCGAGTACATCGTGCTGGATGGTCAGCAGCGTCTGACCGCAATGCACTACGCTTTCTGCGCTCCCGACGTTCCCCTTCCGCGTCGAAAAAATCGCTACATGTACTTCGTCCGCGTGGACTTGTTGATGAGCGATCATGTGGAAGAGGCGTTCGAGTACGAATGGACGAAACGCCTGCTCAACAAACTGATGGGGTCTGAGGAACTTCAGTTCGCTTCACACCGGTTTCCGCTCTCGGTGGTTGGTGCTGGTGGATTCGCACTCCCAAACTGGCTTCAAGACTATACCAAGTATTGGCGTGACAAGGTGACGGCGGCAGAAAAGTGTGGGGACGAACAGGCTGCCGAGCAGGCCGAGGTGCATGCCCAGAACGCTCTCAAGTTTGCGGACATGATGCAAGCCATCGTTGAGCAATACCAGATTTCCTTCAACGAGCTGCATCGAGATCTGCCGATTGACAAGGTTTGCGACATTTTCACACAGATCAACAGCCGTGGCGTACAACTCGACATCTTTGACTTGATGAACGCCATGCTCAAACCGAAGGACATTCAGCTCAAGGGCCTGTATCGAGATGCCAAGCCGCGACTTGAGTTCGCAGGCTCAGGTCGCACAAACATCTATGTTCTTCAGGTCATGTCGATCCGTAAACAAGCCTACTGTTCGCCCCGGTATCTCTATTACCTGATTCCAGGTAGAGAGAAATCCCTTCGCCTGCCGGATGGCACACGCAAGAAGGAGATTCTTGTTGCGGACGAGTCCGAGTTTCGCAAACAGTGGAAGATCGCTGTCGATGCGATGGAAAAAGCTCTCAACCGCCTGAAACATCCGCAGGAATACGGAGTGATTTCTCCCGACTATCTCCCCTATGCGTCGATCCTCCCAGTTTTCACAGCGTTGGACCTCCATGTGAGTGAACTTCCACCGCAGGAACGGATGAAGGCCCAGCAGAAACTGCGTTTCTGGTATTGGTCTTCGGTGTTCACGAATCGCTACTCCGGGCAGACCGAATCGTTGAGTCGTCGTGACTACCTCGATGTCACCGCTTGGATCAACGGTGAGAAAGATGAGCCAGACCCGATTCTTCAGTTCCGCCGCGATTTTCGAACTCTTCCGCTCCGGAAAGAACGCAAGCCCAGCAGTTCAATCTATCGGGGCATCTTCAATTTGCTGGTGATATCGGGAGCCAGAGACTGGATTTCAGGGAACATCGTTCAGAACAACGAGCTGGACAATCATCACATCGTTCCACGGTCGTGGGGCAAAAAGAATCTGCGCGGCAACATGGTCGACATGATTCTCAATCGCACGCCGCTGACCTCCGAGACAAACCGACACGTGATCGGTAGCAAACTTCCGAATAAGTACATCCCGGAAATGATCGAGGCGAATGGCGAAGCCGAGGTTCGCAAGATTCTGGAATCACACCTGATTTCCGCCGAGGCTCAGGCGATTCTGCTCCGCGATCCCTTTACGCCCGTTGATTTTCAGGACTTCGTTGATGAGCGGCATCGAACGATTCTGCAAGCGATCGAAGACCTGATCGTCAAACAGCGGATCGGATTGCCGCCGCAGTTGAAAGAACTCGATGAAGCGATTGAGCAAGTGGAGCTCACATTGCGACAACTGATCGCTGTGACGCTCGACAACAAGCCGGACGAGATTCCTCACAACTTGCTGGAGAAAACCAAAGAGCGACTGGAACGGACAGCCAAGAAAGATGCGACCTTCAATCCGGACGACTATCAGGCATTGCTGGCGATGCTTCAGTTCGCCGACCTCCGTGAACTCCAGCAGATGCTGCAATGCAAAGCGCTGTGGGAGAAGTTTGTGGATCGGTTCAAGAACAAGAACACGTTGACCTCCAAGTTCGATCAACTGGCGGAGTTGCGTAACAGCATTCGCCACAGTCGCAGCGTCACCGACATTGTCCGCAAGGAAGGCGAAGCGGCCATTCTCTGGTTTCAGGATGTGTTGAAGGGAGTGGGCGATGGATGATTGAGGGCCACTCCTCATACTCTGGCTACAAGGATTCTGGACTGCCGTCGCTGGGAGAGATTCCCGTGACCTGGGAAGTGCGGCAGGCTGCTGCCGTCGCGCACACGCGCTGCCCTGTTTCCAAGCGTCCAGGTTTCCGCGAGGACGTGGAGGAACGCCTCTAATCGTCCGCTTTCTCGAAGATGGTCACTCGAGCCACGGGCCGATTGGGCACGTGAAAGACTTCATCGCCGGCACAGATTCGTCTCGTTCGGGCCATTGCCGGACGCTGCCGTGCGGAGGAGGGGAATTGAAGCGACTTGAGCCCCCTGTCCTCGTGGCATGGGGGATTCACCCAGGCAGCTGCGCGGGGGTGTCCTGACGCCGGAATGCACAACGAGTCGGATTGGAGGGCGTGGTTGTTCCGCTAGGGTGGAAAAGAGGAGGCGCGGCAAGCCTCCCGCGTAGAGATTTTCCACGACTTCCAGCAGGAAGGACGTAGTGATGAGTAGTTCAGACACGCAAGCGACTTCGAAGCCAATCCGCGCGGCGACTTTTCGCAGCGCGGAGGCGGCACAGAATGCTGTCGATCGATTGTCGGCTGCGGGGTTCACGCAGGAGCAGATTTCCGTTGTCTGCTCGGACGAAGCGGCAAAACGGGAGTTTGCGAAGTACAAACATGAAGAGCCGGCCGGAAGCCACACGGCGGAAGCGGCCGCGACCGGAGGCGCTGCCGGCGCGATTCTCGGGGGGCTGACAACGGCCGGCCTGGCGACGGCGACGGGCATCTCGCTGCTGGCGGCCGGACCGAGCTTCCTGATCGGGGGAGCGGTGGCCGGATCATTCATCGGCGCGATGCAGACCCGAGGCGAGGAGCGAGAACTGGCCGACTATTACGATCAGGCCCTGACGCGGGGCGACCTGCTGGTGGCGGTCGAGGACTTTGATGAAGACGGCCGTCAGCAGCGTCTGGAGCGGGCCGAGCAGATTTTCAGGGAATCGGGAGCGGAGCCGATCCGGTTGCAGAGCGAGGAGTAGCGAGCGGCCACTCGATCAAGGCCAGGGAGAGAGTGCTCACACCGTTGAAGTCACACCAGGAGAACTCATCAACAGGAAGGGAGCGACACCATGCCGACCACGACCGAAAACCGCCGTGGAAGAAACCAACGCCGGAAACCGCCGACGCGAGATCAGATTCGCGCCCGTTGCCGGAAGATTCAGGAGGAATGGTCCGACACGACCCGCCGGCAAAGGGCCGGGGAAGAGGTTAAGCACTGGACGGTTCCCGAGACGCGGGTGGCGCCGCCACGCGTGTCTTCGCGGGGGGTTGAGAGTCAGTTCTGACCGATGACCAAGTTGCCACGGCCTTGGAAGGCCGTCGTACAGCGTGGAACGTATTACTTGTTGTCGGCGTTGAGTTTGACGGGGAGTTCGTCGATCTTCGCGGCGACGATGAAGTCGTTTTCGGAGAGACCGCCGATGGCGTGCGTGGTCAATTCGATGGTCACGTTGCGATAGCCGGTCAGGTGGACGTCGGGGTGGTGACCTTCCTCTTCGGCCAGGTCAGCCACCTTGCTCAAAAATTCAATGCCGGCGACGAAGTCGGCCGTCTCCCATTTGCGGCGGATTTTCTTGTCGCCGTCGGTCAGTTCCCAGCCGTCGAGATTCTGCAGCAGTTCTTTCGCTTCACTTGCAGAGAGGGGCGAGACGCCTCCTTCGCAGGGTTCGCATTTCTTTTCGCGGAGTGCAGCAGCGGATTGAGTGGCCATTATCGGGCTCCTGTTCAGGTCGTTCGTTTTGGTGAGTCAATGAGCGCTCCCCTGCGGGTCGCGGCTCAACGGGTCTAAAAGCCCCGCAATTCGATGGCGTCGCGGACGCGCTCGACGGCGGTGGCGTAGGCGGACTGCCGGTACGAGATGTTTTCGTCGCGGGCTCGTTTCAATACGGTCTTCCATGCTGTCTTGAGAAAGGCATTCAGCTCGTCCTTCACGCGGGAGGCGTCCCAGCGATACCGTTGCCGGTTCTGGACCCATTCCAGGTAGGAGACGATGACGCCGCCAGCGTTCGCGAGGAGGTCGGGGACGACCGGGATGCCCCGTTCCTCCAGTACGGCAGCGCCCTCGGACGTTGTGGGGAGGTTGGCGCCTTCGACGATCAGTTTCGCCCGCAGGTCGCCGGCGTTGTCTTCATTGATGACGTCGGAGATCGCGGCCGGGATGAGGATGTCGACGTCGAGTTTCAGCAGATCGTCATTGGAAATCCGCTCCGCTTCGACGTCGAGTTCGGTGACGGAAGGCGGATGTTCGCGATCCTCGGTGGCGGAGTGGAGGGCGGAAATATCGAGTCCGTCCTGGTCGAGCAATCCGCCCGGCTTTCCGCTGACTGCGACGACCGATGCGCCGTCTTCTGCGAGAAGCCGTGCGGCGTTGCGGGCCACGTTTCCGAAGCCCTGGATGGCCACGCGGGCCCTCTTGAGATCGATGTCGTGCGTTTCGGCGGCCCAACGGGCGGCCAGCGCGACGCCGCGGCCGGTCGCTGCGAGACGTCCGGCGGAGCCCCCCAGTTCGACCGGTTTTCCCGTGACGATGGCCGGTTCGTGGCCGTAGTCTTGGGAGTATTCTTCGAAGATCCACGCCATCTCATGGGGGCCGGTCCCCATATCGGGCGCCATCACATCGCGGTCGGGTCCGATGATCGGGCTGATCCGCTCGGTGAATTGTTTGGTGAGCGTTTCCCGTTCCACGCGGGACATCCCACGCGGGTCGCAGTTGATCCCCCCTTTGCCACCCCCGAACGGGATGTCGGCCAAGGCGCACTTCCAGGTCATGGCCGACGCAAGCGCGCGAAAGTGGTCGAGATCGACGTCGGGGTGGTAGCGGAGGCCGCCTTTGAACGGCCCGCGGCTGTGGTTGTGCTGCACGCGAAAGCCGTGAAAGAGCCGCAGCGATCCATCGTCCATTCGCATCGGCAACTCAAGTTTGATCTCCCGGAACGGTGAGATCAGGACGTGCCGCATTTCATCGTTGATGCCGAGACGTTCCAAGGCGTCGGTGACGAATCCTGCGCACTTTGACTCGAGGTTGTCGGTGTGTGGTTGGCTCATGGCGCGGATCGACTGGTCCGGGAGCGTCGAATTCTCCGTCGCTCCACGCCGATGGGGCGATGAAACGACCGATTTCGAGATGTCGGCGCTGCAGGGGCCGCTGTTGACTGCTGTAGTGTTGCAGATCGCGGAAACGGACCGCATCCGCACGAGCACGACCGGGACGATGGGGGAATCCCTGAGCCCGCGGGGGGGGTTCGCGAGTGACCGCCCATTGAGCGGGCGCGCATGTTCGTCGGCTTGGGCGCCGTCGTCGATGTTCGAGCCGGGGAGCCGGGCGCGATTCGGCTACAGGTCTGCAATGAAGGGGGCCGCTTCTCCGCGCGCTTGACGAAAGGTGTTGATCTGATTGCGGCAGCAACGGCGGGTGAGGAAGGCGAGACGCTCGAGATCGGGCCGGGCCAGGTAATCGAGACGGGCCACGGTGTCGTCGCACAGCGGCACATCGGCCTGCTTGATGAAATCGACCAGTTCCCAGCGGCTCATCTGCGAGATATTGACATCGAGTTCCGACGCAACCGAGAACAGGTTGGAGCCGGGCGGCGGAACGCCATCCACGCGTGAGGCAACCGCCTGCGAAGTGCGGGCTTGCGGAGCGAGGTCTGCCTGCAGGGTTTCATTCAGTCTCATTGCACAACGACCTCGTTCAACAGCGGGTGATTCGGAGCGACGGACATTGCGATCGTTTGCGCCTTCTGCTTGACGAAGTAGCTGCGCACGCGACCAGCGACGCGAAGACCATCGGCGACATGGAACACATCGAGTGTTCTCAGTTCCCAGTCTCCGCTTTCGTGAAGCGCCTGCTTGACCACTTGATCCGGGGAATCAGCTTGATCCGGGAAATCAGCCGAGTTGTTGCGTCGACGCCGTGTTCGAACTTTGGGCATTCTTTCCTCCCTGAGGATGGGAACTGTTTTTGGAGTAGTGAGCTGTCAGGACCGGGGCATCGGAAAGTTGAGCACGTCCCGCGAAGAGCGGGCTCATGCGGCCTGATAGAATGCTGTTCTCGGTCGCATGTTTCAAAAGGGTTTTTCCGGAAATCCACCCTGGGGGATTGCCCGATTATGAACTGGTGTGCACTCCTTGTTCTTCTTCGTCGGGGTTTCCCCTGCGGACCGCACGGTGGTTTCACTGGGGGACGTGGAGTGAATCGCGTCGTAGCCTGAACGAAGGACGTGGTCGGAGAGGGGGCGAGCCAGCGCTGCTATCACCGGAGAGATCTATGCCGATGCAGTCGATCAATCCCGCGACGGAAGAGCTGTTCGAGGAATACCCGGAGACTGCGCACGAGTCGGTCGATCTGCGGCTGCAGATGGCGCACGAGGCGCAGCTCTCCTGGAGGAAGACCAGTTTCGACGCGCGGGTGTCGCGGTTGCGGTCGCTGGGGAAACTGCTGCGAGCGGAAGTGGACTCGCTGGCCGACCTCGCGACAAATGAAATGGGGAAACCGATCGCCCAGTCGCGCGGGGAAGTTGAGAAGTGCGCCTGGGTGTGCGACTACTACGCCGAACACGCGGAAGAGTTCCTGGAACCCCGCACCGAGCCGGTCGAAGGGGGCCGGGGTTACGTGCGGTACGATCCGCTGGGAGTTGTGCTGGCCGTGATGCCGTGGAATTTTCCGTACTGGCAGGTATTTCGTGCGGCCGTGCCGGCTGTTGCGGCGGGGAACGTGATGGCGCTCAAGCATGCATCGAACGTGAGCGGGGTCTCGCAGGAGATCGAGCGGTTGTTCGTGCGAGCTGACTTTCCCGCGGGGGTCTTCACATCGCTGCTGCTGTCGTCGGAGCGGACGGAAAAACTCCTCGGCGACCCCAGAATTCGCGCAGTGACGCTGACCGGCAGTGAACGGGCCGGAAAATCCGTGGCGGCCGCCGCGGGCCGGGAGTTGAAGCCGTCGGTGCTGGAACTGGGCGGTTCGGACCCGTTTATCGTGCTGGCTGACGCGGACGTGGGGGCGGTCGTCAGCCAGGCGGTGCAGGCGCGAACTCAGAACACCGGGCAGAGTTGCATCGCCGCCAAGCGGTTCCTGGTGGAACAGCCGATTCTGAAGGAGTTTGAGGCGGCGTTCGTCGACGCGATGTCGGCGCTCAAAGTCGGCGACCCGCTGGACGAGGCGAACGATCTTGGTCCACTGGCGCGGAGCGACCTGCGCGAGACGCTGCATGACCAGGTGTCGCGGTCCTGTGAGCAGGGCGCCGAACTGCTGCTGGGCGGCTCTGAACCGGAGGGAACGGGGTATTACTATCCGCCGACGGTGCTGACAAATGTGAAGCCGGGGATGGCGGCGTTTGACGAGGAGACGTTCGGTCCGGCAGCGGCGATCGTCCCGGTGGGCGACCGGACGGAGGCGATCGAACTGGCGAACCAGTCGTCGTTCGGATTGGGAGCGAGCGTGTGGTCGTCCGACGTCGACGCGGCTGAGGCGCTGGCCGGGCAGATCGAGGCGGGGTGCGTGTTCATCAACTCGATCGTGAAGTCCGATCCGCACCTGCCGTTCGGGGGGATCAAGCGCTCGGGTTACGGCCGCGAACTGTCTCGGGAGGGGATTCGGGAGTTCGTGAACGTGAAATCGGTGTGGGTGGATTCGGTATGATCCGAGCAGCGAAGCTGCCTGCTCACTCCGGTTGATCGGCCTCGGCCTGGGATTGGGCTTCTTCCTCTTCCTGCCGGCTGAGCTGGACCTGGCCGTATCTTAAGAGGGCCACGAAGACAGGTCCGCCGATAGCGTTGCCGAGCGTGGTCCAGAGCAGGAAGCGGGCGAAGTCGTGCCAGGTGACGCCGCTGTTCGAGAAGACCCCGCCGAGCACCTCGGCCGTTCCGAGCACGACGTGGTGCAAGTGGCCGAGTCCGATGGCGGTGGTAATCATCCAGACGATGGCGATCTGGCTGATCGTGTCCCGGCCGGCCGCGACCAGCCAGGAGAGCAGGCCCATGAGCCATCCGGCGAGGCCTGCGCTGCACAGGATGAGCCAACCCGGATGATCGACGACGCGGTGGGCGATCTCCCCGAAGACGCGCTTGTCGATCACGCCGAGTTCCGGTCCGATCTGGGTGACGAAAAACGCGGCCGCGGCGATGCCGAGGAGGTTGGAGGTGTAGACGAGCCCCCACAGGCGGGCGACCTTCCAGGGAGTGGTGCGCCCGGACAACAGCGGCAACACGGCGAGTGTGGTCTGTTCGGTGAACAACTCAGAGCGGCCGAGAATGACGATGATGAAGCCGAACGAGTACATGGCGGCGGTGAGCAACTTCAGCCACGGCTGCGGCGCGGCGTCGCCGGCCATTGAGATGACAATCGCCATCAAAAACAGGCTGAAGCCGAGATCGAGCCCGGCGGAGAGGCCGGAGATGAACAGTCTGCCGGCGGACCGCTCCAATGCGTCGAACGCTTCCCGCAGTTCATGCCGGAGAATGCGGCGCGAGGATTTTTTCGGTTCGGCCTCTAGCGGGGTGTTTTCGGCCGGTGCGTTGTCGAGATCGGAATGCAAGAGCGCTCCCCAGGGTGTGTCAGATCGCGAGAGGAAGGAACAAGTCGTTCAGAATGCGGACCCGGAGTGTTTCCGTCAGCGGACGTACTTGTCCCAGCGGCCGTATAACTCGGTCTTGGGTCCGCGCGGGATCGACAGCGCGGCTGTCAGCAGTCCGACGACGGTGACTGCCAGAGCATAACCGATCGCGTCTCCCGAAAACGACCAGACGGCCGCGACAATCGCCACACCGAGCAGCGTGTTGAAATAGCGTCCGATGCGGACGACCTCTCCCATGACAATGACCGACGTGGTGACGATCAGGGCGCCGCCGAGATGGCCGACGTCGGCGGCGGTGGACTGGATACTGATTCCGAACAGGGTGGGGAGAAACATCAGCCCGAGTCCGAGCAGCGTGGAGGCCCGGAGAGTCCAGGGGAAGCTCATGCCCCAGATGGATGCGGCGAGGACGCGGCCGGGGCGTTCGGGCAACTGCATCAGTTCGGGTGATATTTCATCGGGCGTGCAGCCCTCGGCGCTGCCCCCTTTCCAGAAGATCGTCCACAACGAGCCGCCGCGGTCTCCGCGGCGTTTGGCGTCGATCATGTGCTGGCCCATGGCGATAACTTCGTCGACCTCAAGGGGGATCATGGGCAGCATGATGAGGGCCGCGAGCAGACACATCGTACACCAGTGATGGACGATCAGCGGCTGCGAGATGACAAGGATGATGTGCGTGAGGCCGAGGGGGATGACGAGGATTCCGAAAAAGGCGACCATCCAGGGCATCGTCCGCCAGCGGGACGGGCTGCCCATGTAGCCCATGAGGAATTCGAAGGTGTAGGAGATCGTGCCGAGGCCGGCGTCGGAGATCGGCCACATGTGGGACATGTTGGAGTTGAGAACCTTCTTGGAATTGGCGGCGAAACCGAAGAAGGGATCCCAGACGGAATCGATGTATCCGAGCTGAAACATCGCAAGATAGCGGGAGACGACAAAGCCGGCGAAGCCGGTGACGATCATGATCCAGCGCTGGGGCCAACTGGAGGGATTGTAGGTCCATCCGGGCGGCGTGGGGGGGCCGTGCTGCATGTACATGATCATATTGGGCATGCCAGGAATCAGGATCGTCAGTGAGATGAGCAGGATGCCGACGATGGAATTGTTGAGAAACGCCGCCGAGACCGGAGCCCAGAACAGGACGGGCGCGAAGACAAGCCAGACGCCGATGAAGCAGCAGGCCCAGAGGCTGATCGGACGGTTGGGGGTGAGGGAGCGCCATCCGAAGATGAGCAACAGCCCGCCGGAAATGACGTCGCTGGCGGTCATCAGCCAGGCGCGGAGGGAGGTGTGCGTCGCGTCGCTGAACCAGACGCCCCGCCCGCCGCTGGGATCGACCCAAAGCTGTTCATTGAGATAACCGAGGGTGAAGGGGGAGAGGAGCATCCAGACGCCGAGCAGAACCAGCGTCCAGTAGACCCACAACGTCTGCTGGTGGTGCCTGCGGAGCATCTGGAGGCGGTGTTCTTCGGTCATCTCGTGACCGTCGCCGTGCTCGCGGCTGTTGTGTTCGTGTTCGTCGCTCTGTTTGCCTTCGTGCGAGGATTCCGACTGATCGGCCTGGTCGACCTGTTGCTCGGCCATTGGCCTGGTGACTCCGCGTTCTCCCATCTGCATCGGACGGCCCTCATCGCGTTCTCGTGGGTCGGTTCGGACGTCGACAGTAGAGAGAGCGTGGGCGGTCTGGGAACCGGGAATACCCGGATTTACGGGCGGGTTTTTCTCCCGATGACGCCCGGAGGCAGCGGAGGCGCGGTAGGGTCCGCGGAGCGGACCCTACTGGCGAGAGACGTCGCGGATGGTTTCGAAGAGCGTTTCGGCGTCTCCGCCTTTCTGGAGATAGGCGGAGGCGCCGGCGCGGCACATCGCTTCGGCCATGTCCTGCTCTTCGTGAAACGAGAGCCCGATGATGGACGTGCGGGGGTAGGAGCGCTTGATGCGGCGGGTGGCCTCGACGCCGTTCATGCGCGGCATGTTGACGTCCATGAGGACGACGTCGGGCTGCAGCTTTTCCGTCTGTTCGAGGGCTTCGATTCCATCGGCGGCCTCGCCGACCAGGTCGATCTGCTCCTGCCGCTGCAACAGCGAACTGAGCCCTTCGCGAACGATGCCGTGATCGTCGACGATCAGCACGCGGATGGGGCGGTCTCCGTTCCGCTCATGGTGTCCACTGCCTTTCGGCGCGGGGGACAAGGTGGTCGATCCTGCCGGATCATGCTCTTCCCGCTCCTCGGCGACGGGGACTTGCAAAGAAAATGCGGCCCCCTGGCCGGGGGAGGCATCGATTTCGAAGGTTCCTCCCAGCGCGACGATCCGCTCCTGAATGCTGTAGAGGCCGAAGCCGTGGAGGAGTTCGTCGTCGGGCTGCAGTACGTCCGGCTCGAAGCCGCGTCCCTTGTCGGAGACGGTGACTCCGACGAGGCCGGGCCGAAGGGTGTGCAGTTCGACGGTCGCGGAGTCGCTGCCGGAGTGCTTGACCGAGTTCAGCAGCAGTTCGCGCACGGCGCTGAACACGAACGATTTGATCTGTTCGGGGAGCGCGGGAAAGTTCGGATCGGTTTCGACCTGGACCGAGAAGTGGTGATTGGTGCGGAACCAGCGGGCGAGCCAGGCGAGGACTTCCGGCAGTTCGGAGGTGTGCAACGCCGGGGGGCTCAACTCATGCGCCAGGGAGCGGGAGGCGGCGATGGCGTCGTCGAGAAGCGCCCCGAGTCTCTCGACCGCTTCTGCGGACTGTTCGCTGCGGCAGAGCGGGAGTTGCATTTTTCCGGCGACGAGGAATTGTTGCAGGCCGTCGTGCAGGTGTTTGGCGAGTCGTTTGCGTTCCCGATGTTCGGCGTGGCTGAGTTCGTTGGCGAGCCGCCTGAGGCGGCGATTCTGCTGTGCGAGTTCGGCGGTCCGTTCGTGGACTCGTTGTTCGAGTTCGTCGCGGGCCTTGCGCAACTGCTGTTCGCTGTGAACCCGGCCTGTGACGTCGCGGAAGAGGATCGCGACGCGGTTCAGTTCCGGGGCGTCGAAGCGGAAGGCGTAGACGTCGAAAGTTCGGCCGAGCGCTCCGGCGGAGTTCTGAAACCGGACCGGTTCGCCGGTGCGGGCGACGCGGCCGTAAGTTTCACACCAGTGGTCTTCGAGGTCGGGCACCAGCTCGCGGGCCGTCCGACCGGCCGCCGATTCCAGGCCGGTCTGCTTGGCGAAGGCGGGGTTCACCTCCAGGAAGCGGTAGTCGACTGCTTCGCCATCGTCGTTGAACAAGACGTCGACAATGCAGAATCCCTCGTCGATTGACTCGAAGAGGGTGCGATATCGATGTTCGCTCTTTTCGAGGGCCTCGACGGCCCGGACGCGCTGCTGCAGTTCGTCCCGGACCTGGTACTGCCGTGCGCGGGACAACAGGGCGGCATGGACCGTACTGAGCAGTGTGACTCTTCGGATGGGACGTTCGAGGAGGACAGCGTGGACGCAGCGGTCCCTGCCGTCGAGGGGCTGCCAGGCCCCTTCGCGGGCCGCCTCGGACGGGGTGATCACGATGAGCGGGAAGTCCGACCACTCCGGCTGCCGCGAGAGAACGTCCGCCAGGAGTGCGCGGGAGCGGGACGTGAGGAGTTCTTCCGCGACGAGCGCGGCTGCGGCGCCATTCCGGATCTCGCGACACAAACATTCGGCGTCGGGACAGACGTAGGTTTCGACGCCCGCGGAATCCAGGACGGTGCTTAAAACGTCCGCATCGCGCCCCGTGGGCGCGGCGATCAAGACGCGCTGTTCGGTTCGGATTTCAGTCGGGGTCGGAATCACTGCAAACTTCGCTGCTGTTGAGCGAGCGGCCGGTGTATTGCGGCGAGCCGGTCATGATGCCGCGAAACTGTCGCAACGGTTCGCCGACGTGCAGGCCGTTGGCGTCGATTTTCAATTCGCGAATCGAAGTCTCGTGCCGGCCACTTCGATTCTTGTAGACGGACAGCGTCTTGTGCAGCACGCCGGAGAACTCGAACAGTCGAAAGAGGATCACCGTGTCGGCGATATAACTGACGTCGAAGGGTTGCTTGACGTCCGGTGAAAGGAGTCCATGCTGGGTCATGGTGAAAATCGGCGAAACACCTTGCTGGCTGAGGTAACTCAGCAGTTCATGCAGATGCACGGTCAGCAATTGTTCTTCGGGCATCGCGTAGGAATACCCGTTGAGGCTGTCGATGGCGATCAGGCGGATGCCGGACTCTTCCACAAGGGATTTGACGAGGTGGCTGAATTCGCCGGGGGTCATTTCAGCGGGGTCGACCTGCTGAATCTGGATCAGGCCCTCCTCGACGTGTTTTTCCAGGGGAAGTCCGACGCTTTCGCAGCGGTGGAAGAGGGTCTGGACGCGTTCGTCGAAGACGAACATGGCGGACTGTTCACCCCGCTCGGCGGCGGCAACGAGCAGTTGGGTGGTGAAGAGCGACTTTGCGGTGCCGCTCGGGCCGAGCAGAAGGGTGCTTGTTCCGCGGACGAGGCCGCCGCCGAGCATCGCGTCGAACTCGGTCAGTCCCGTGGCGACGCGTTCCTCCGGGAATCGCCTGCGATGGTCGGCGGCCGTGAGGCGGGGGAAGACTTCGAGGCCTCCGGTGCGCACCTTGTAGTCGTGATAGCCGGTGGCGTAGGGTTGGCCGCGGACTTTGACGACCCGCAGTCGGCGGCGGTCGGGACCGTAGGACGGCGCGGCGTGCTCGACCTCGATCACGCTGGTGACCATGCTGTAAAGCAGCGCCTGAGTCGACGGGAGTTCGACCAGGAGGACGGTGGCGTCGGAGTCTGCGAAGAACTGCTTGAGCAGGGCCAACTGCCGGCGATACCAAAACTCGTCCCGCGCCAGCGCCCGGATCTCGGTGAGGGAGTCGATGACGACGCGCTTCGGGGAGGTCTGTTCGATGACGGAGAGGAGGGCCTGCATCGTCTGGGGCAGTTCCATCTCGGCGGGATGGAGCATGGTCTGCTCGGCGTCGGGCGCAGAGACGGCGTGGTGATGAATCGTGACGCCCTCCAGCGACCAGCCGTGAGAAGCGGCGATTCGGCGGAGTTCGGGTTCGGTCTCGGAGGTTCCGATGAACAGGGTCGATTCGCCGTTGCGGGCGCCCTCCATGAGGAACTGCAGGCTGAGCGTCGTTTTTCCCGCGCCGCTGTTGCCGCGGATGAGGCAGATCTGGCCGGCGGGAAAGCCTCCGCCGAGAACTTCGTCCAATCCGTCGACGCCGCTGGTGGCGTATTGTTCGGCTGCCGGCATGATCGCCCTTATCGCCTGCCCTTGATGAAACCTTCATTGGTAGCCGCAACAAATCTACAGCGACCTCGGGGAGACTGCCACTGTTGCATTGGGGGTCTCCCCGAGAGAAGATAACGGGCGGTTACGGCGGTGAAGCCAAATCTCCCCTCGCTTGGGAGGTTCCCGGTGCCATTCGAGTCGAACCGGGCAATTTGATCCATTCGACGTTGTCGAGAAAGCCATACCATGAGGGGAATCACAACGAGCGCGGCGCCGCCGGCGGTGAAGCGGATCCTGGTTGTGGACGACCATCCGATCGTGCGGCAGGGTCTCGCCGCTCTGATCTCCTCCGAAGACGATCTCGAGGTCTGCGGGGAGGCGGAAGGGCTGTCGCAGGCGATGCAGCAGTTCTGGGAGAAGAAGCCCGATCTGCTGGTGGTTGACATTTCTCTCGAGAACGGAAGCGGCCTGGAACTGATCAAGGAACTGCTGGCTCAGGATCCTGAGATCAAGGTTCTCGTTTCCTCGATGCATGATGAGGCGCTGTACGCCGAGCGGGCGCTCCGCGCGGGCGCGCGGGGGTACATCAACAAGGATCAGGCGACGGACGCCATCGTTTCGGCGATCCGCCGCATTCTGGAAGGACGCGTCTACCTGAGCGAATCGATGACGGAACGGATGGTTTGCCGGAGCATCAGCCCCGGAGACAACCAGAGCGCGACGCCGATCGAGACGCTTTCAGACCGGGAACTGGAGGTGTTCGAGCGGATCGGACACGGGGAAACAACGCGGCAGATCGCCGAGAAGCTGCACCTGAGCCCCAAGACGGTCGAGACGTACCGGGAAAACATCAAGCGCAAGCTCAACTGCAGCAACGCCAACGAACTGACGCGGCAAGCCGTCATGTGGGCGCTCTCCGAGGACCAATGAGCCCGGCCCCCCGCGCTGTCCCATCGATCACCGGAATCGGTTCGGCAGCGAAACGCGGACCGACATGATGGCGGGCTGGGCGGTACGGCCGCGACGGCCCGGGAGCCCGGCGCGGCGGCGACGTTCTGAGGCCGACCATTCCTGCTGAATCTCCAGGCACGCCTCGCGGATTTCCGAGGGCGTTGGATCAAGTCCGGGGCGAAGTGAAATCCGCTCACAGGATCGAGTGGAGTCGATCATGCTGTGTTCCCTGCTGTTCGTGGTGTCTGATGTCGTGGGAAGGGAAGTGATCGGCTCACTTTCAAGGTTCCTTCCGTGGCGTTCGCGATGAACTCGCGAGAGGCTATCAAACCGGAACCGAGTACGAATCAGGCGAAACGCAGTCGACCGCATCGGGAAGGAACTGACTCGACCCCCCTGTCAATCCGGGGGTGATCGGTGTTATGGGGACGAGTAGTGTGCAAGATATCCGGCATGTCACTCCGTCGTGGGTTCCTCTGCGGGGTCGGCCGGGTCGGCTTGTTGCGCCGCGGCCAACAGGGCTTCCAGCCTGGCGTTCTGGTCGCGGGCCTCGTCCAGTTCCTCCCGCAACTGAGCTTCGATTTCGCGCTGTTCTTCCAGTTCGGCGCGGACTTCATCGAGCGAGTCTTCGAGGGTGGACAGGTTGTCCTCCGCGTCGGAGAGCTGGTCTTCCGCCTGGCGACGGGCTTCCTCGGCCTCGGTAAGGGCGGATTGGGCAGACCCGTCCCCGCAGCCCGTTAGAAGCGACGCGGCGCAGAGACAGACTGCGCCGGTCAGTAATGTCCGAATTCTCGATTGCATCGTATTCTCCTGGTTGAGGTGGCTCGCCGTCCGAAGGGGCGAGACCGTTTTCGCCGTGTCGACTCGATACGATAGTGTGCTGCGGGGACAAATCGCCCGCATGCGAAGATGCTCGCATTTATGCCTGGGGAAACGCCCCATGCGGGAGAGCGCTGGTTGCAGGGAGGCGGCGGGCGGGGAGGCGGTGGGGATCGGCCCCACGGCGGGAAAGGTCCTTCGCCCAACGCGACGTCGGACGCACCCCTCTATCGACGCCGGCGGAGATTCTTTCGAATCGGGGCGTCGCAGTCGGACCTGCCGACGGGCATCGATCGCCTTTCCCCCATCGCGTGCCGGGGCGAGTGTCAGCCGGTCAAGGCAGTTCTCACTGCAGGCGACTCTGGAGCAGCGGGGGGGTGAGTGTCGGGGCGGACCCGAAACACTCGCGGGCACGCGGATCTGCAAGAAGAGGGAGGTTTGAGATGAATTGGCGGAAAGGTGTGTGGGGAATCGTCGCTGTGGCGACGGCCGGACTGACGGGAACGACCACGTTGCTCGGGCAGGATCGAGAATGGGAGGAGACGACGCCCTACTACGAGGACGACGCGTGGTACGACATCTCGGAGTGGTTCGACGGGAACGACTACAACCCGACGGATGAAGAGATCGGCATCATCAATGACGAGGTCTACGACTTCGGCCGCAACGACGTCGATTTCGACAATGACCGCGTCTACGACTACGACTTCGATCGTGACTACGCCTACGACGATTATCTGAACGACTACGGATTCTACAGCGGCAACTACGAAGTCTTTGACTACGACGACGCCTATCCGGACAACTATGACTACGGCTGGACCTGGTACGGGTATGACGAGTACGACGACGACGACTGGTTCTATGACTGGTACGACGACGGCTACGCGACGTGGTACGACTGGAACGACGACGGAATCTTCGACACCCGGTACCGGTACTTCGACTACGACGACGACGGATACTACGACGCGCTGCTGACGCAGTACGATTTCGATGACGACGGAATCTACGAGGAAAGCGATTTCGACACGTTTTCGGACTCGGTCACGTCGGCGCAGGAGGATCGGGCGCGGGATTCGGCGGATGAGGAATCGCGCGAACGGCAGGTCAGCGGAACCGTACGCAACGTGAAGACCGTTTCGCTGAAGAACTCGGACAACGTGGTCGTTCTGCTGTCGCCGGAATCGGGCGAGCGGTTGACCGTCGACCTCGGGCCGGAGGAACATATTGAGGATCTCGACATTCAGTCGGGGGACCGCCTCAAGGCGACCGGGCCGATGACGCGGATCGGCGGGAAGCGGGTGCTGATTGCGAACTCGTTGACTGTTGACGGCGACGCCACGTCGATCGACCGGAACACGCGGCAAACACAGGGGACAATCACTTCGACGCGCGAGGTGCGCGCCCGGGACGGCCGCCATCTGCTGGCGATTCTGGAGAAGGACGGTGACCGGTTGGCCGTCGATCTGGGTGACGTCGGTTCGGCCCGCGACCTGAATCTCGAAGAGGGCGACGAGGTGACCGTGTCCGGCCCGCGGGTGAAGATTGGTGACCGCACGATTCTGATGGCGCATCAGGTCCGGCAGGACGGACGGACACACGAGATCGCGCGGACGACCACCAGCGACAATTCGCAAACGGCCTCACAACAGCGCCGTGATGAGCAATCGAGGCAAACGGAACGGAAACCGGGGCGCGTCGTCGGGAAAATCACGATGATGCGGAAGGTGAAGGTCCGCGACAGCCGGCGACAAGTGGCCCAGATCAGGACCGATCGTGGCAATACGGTCGTGGTCGACCTGGGGCCTGCGGAGGAGTTCGACGCCGACGTGCAGCCGGGGGACGAGATCGAGGCGCGAGGAGCGTTGACCCGGTCGGGTGAGACGAGTGTGCTGGTTGCGACGCGCGTGAAGGCCGACGACCAGACGCTCGAGATTCCCTCCAGCCGCAGTGATCGGGAACGGCGGCAGCGGCGTGAAGTCTCCGGCGAAATCATCCGCCTGCGCAACGTCAAGGTGCGCGACGAACGCCGCCGGATCGCGACGATCGAGACCGACGAGGGACAGAAGATCGCCGTGGATCTCGGCGCGCGGGACCGGCTGGAAGTGGACGTCAACGAAGGCGACACGATCACCGTGAAGGGCGTGCTGCTGCGCAGCCGAAGCGGGGACCGCTCGATGTTCGTTGCCACGCGGGTGACGCATGATGGAGAGACGGTCACGGTGGCGCGTCCGTTCCTGGGAGACGACGACGAACAGGAGGATGTGGAGGAATCGTCGCGGAACCGGGACCGAACACGGAACCGGGATCGCAGGGACGATGAGTGAGGATGTTTGTTGATGAAGACTGAATGAGTCGAGCGACAGCTTCCGGGTGACGTGGGAAGCTGTCGCTTTTTTTTGCACGGGTGGCTGCCCCAGCTTTCAGAGGACCTGATTGAGAAATGCGTCATACTGTGCCTCGCGACCCACGGGACGCGGCCCGTGGGCTTTGAAGGGGGGACAAAGTCAATCTGATGCTCTGTCGCCGTATCGGGCTGACATGCCGAGGGCTGGGAAGTCACCGGACCGGGGGATTTCCCGATGCGGGCAAAGGGAGTTCTCCGGGTGGTCTGATCGCCGCGATGTGCTTTAATTGTGTCAAGCTCGTGGAGTCGCTGAGCAAGTTCTGGCCCGCCCTTGCACGCGACACGCGAGCTTTTCTTATGCGCCGACAAACCGCCTTCAGCGATCAACCTGCTGCTCGGCTCTCCCAGGGAACAGGTCTTTGCAAGGCGCAATCACCGATCATCCTGCGGCTATCTGCATCAACACGACTCGCGCGGACCACTCCCGCACTGGCACTTTGCCGCCGACAAGTGCATGATTCCACGTAGCGCACGCAGCCTTGTGTGCGTGCCGCTGATCGCAAAGGCCGCTGACGCACGCTGGCAGCGTGCGCTGCGGGCAACCGCCACGATTCGCGCAGGAGGACGAGAATCCGCGAGACAGATCGCCAACACTGATTCGCAAATCGCTATAACAGCACTCAAACAATCTCCCGGTCGTTCAGTCTGGAGGCTCGATCATGTCGCAGCACACATCCCGTCGCAGTTTCCTAAGGCAGTCCGCCGCAGCCGGAGTCGGTCTGACCTTCGCCTCTTCAACCAGCAGTCGGGCAGCGTCGGCTAATGACAAAATCAGCGTGGCCTGCATCGGCGTCCGGGGACGGGGCAACTCCGTGATGCGGAGTTTCATCGCCGAGTCCGACTGTGAGGTCACCCACATCTGCGACGTCCGCAAGTCGGTCCGCGACCAGCGCGGCGCCGAGGTGAAGGAGCAGACGGGCAAGATGCCGCAGCTCGTCAACGATTACCGAGACCTCCTGCAGGACGAGTCGATCGACGCGATCATGGTCGCGACGCCCGATCACTGGCATGCGCTGCTGACGATCGAGGGCTGCCTGGCCGGCAAGGACGTCTATGTCGAAAAGCCGGCCAGCCATAACATCCTCGAGGGCAAAACAGCCGTGGCTGCCGCGCGGCAGAAAGACTGCATGGTGCAGATGGGAACACAGATCCGCAGCGCGCCCTTCCTCGCCGAAGCCGTCGAATACGCCCGCAGCGGCGCCATGGGCAAGATCATCTTCGGCAGGGCTTGGGAAACGGCCCGCAACGGCGCCGTTCACCTTCCCGCCGACAGCGAGCCGCCGAGTGACATCGACTACCACATCTGGCAGGGCCCCGCCCCCGAACGGCCCTATAACGCGAGCATCGTGGGCAGCGCGTGGCGGTGGCTGTTCGACTACGGCACCGGCGACCTGGGGAACGACGGCGTGCATCGCATCGACTATTGCCGCGCGGTGATGGGACTGGACGACATGCCCGAGACGATCTCCTGCACCGGCGGCATGTTCTTCTTTGAGGACGATCAGCAGTTTCCCGACACGATGATCGTCAACTACCGCTATCCCGAGGCCGTGCTGCAATACGAAATGCGGCTGTGGTCCCGCCCGCAACTCGACGGTTTCGGCGAAGGCGCCAACATCTACGGCGAAGACGGCTGGATGCAGGTCACCAACCGGTCGTGGCAGGCCTTCGACGCCGACGGCAAACTCGTCAAAGAGGGCAGCAGCGACATCGGCCAGCAGGCCCACATCCGCAATTTTCTCGACGCCGTCCGCAGCCGCGATCGCGACTCACTCAACCAGGAAATCTACTCCGGCCACGTCAGCACTGCCATGTGCCACGCCGGCAACATCGCCTGGCGGACCGGAAAGACCCTTCATTTCGACGCCACCACCGAAACGTTCGACGACCCCGACGCCAACAAGCTCGTCGGCCGCGAGCATCGCGAAGGATTTGAGCTGCCGGAAATTGCGTAAGCGCATTTCTGATCAAGGGCTCCCGATCAAGCAACATGATCCGCCACCTCTTTACCCAGTCCTTCGCAATCGCCGCCTTGGTGCACACCCTCGCGGCAGGGGAGACGGCGCAGCCACAAGACAGGCTCGCTCCTTTTTTGCAGCAGCACTGTGTTGCTTGTCATTCGGGGGATGCGCCTGAGGGAAGCCTCAGTTTGGATGCGGGCGCTCCCGATCTGACAGACGCCGAAGTGCGCAGGCGGTGGGTTTACCTCTACGACCGGGTCGCTGATGGTGAGATGCCGCCGGACGGTGAGGAGCGGCCGGAGGCTGCGGCGAAGGACGAATTCCTGCAGTCGCTCGGCGCAATTCTCACACAGGCCGATCTCGAGTCGCGCGAAGTCGTTCTGCGGCGGCTCAATCGCCGTGAGTACGAAAACACGGTCCGTGACCTGTTTGGAATCTTCGTCGACCTGCATTCCGTCCTGCCGGATGACTCGGTCGAGCAGGGGTTCGACACTGTCGGTTCCGGACTCTTCGTGTCGGCCGAGCAGATGCTGGCCTATCTGGAGGCAGCCGATCTGGTTCTCGACGAAGTCTTCGGACCGCCGCAGTCTCCGCCGCGAATCGACCAGACGGTGAACATCAAGGATCTCATTTCTCGCACGACCGCCGACCGCATTGATGAGAACGGCGTCGTGCTCTTCAGCGGCGCGAAGACCCTCCCGCTGTACGGCGTCAGCGTTCGCGGCCCGGCCTTCTATCGACTGCGGGTCCAGGTGCAGGCCGTTCAATCGGATCGCCCTGTGATTATGCGGGCCGAAGGGGGCGTCACCGGCCGTGTTCCCGGACACGTCGCCGGCTTTTTCGAGATTCCCCCCGACGAACTCACCACGATCGAATGGACCGACCGCGCGATCGAACAGGACGACACGTTTGCGTTCGGTCTCGTGGGAGGATTTCCCTGGTGGAGCGTCGGCGGGGATGCGTACGAAGGGCCGGGATTGTTCGTGGGCGACATCCATATCGAAGGCCCCCTGGAAGAATGGCCCCGCCGCAGCCGGATCGAACTGCTGGGCGACATCGATCCGGAACAGGGGACGCTCGACGACGTCGGCGCTATCCTGGACCGTGTCCTGCCCCGCGCCTTCCGCCGGACGACTGAAGACGGAGACGCGGCGCCCTACCTGCAACTGGCTGCGCAGGCGTTTGACGACGGGCGGCCGTTTGAAGAGGCGCTCCGCCGCGCGCTGCAGGGCGTCCTTTGCGGCCCCGAATTCCTTTATCTCGAAGAACGAACGGTCCCGGACGAATCGGGCGACGCGCCGCCGGTCATCGACGATTTCGCTCTGGCGTCGCGGCTCTCCTACTTTATCTGGAGTTCGCTGCCGGATAGGGAACTGCTCGAACTCGCCGGCGGCGGTGAACTGCATCAGCCGGAGACGCTGCAAGCGCAGGTCGAGCGGATGCTGGACGATCCGAAATCGTTGCGTTTCGTCGAGAACTTCACCGGCCAGTGGCTCAAACTCCGCGACATCGACTTCACCGTCCCGAACGACCGGATCTATCCCGAATACGATCAGTTGCTGCGTCAATCGATGCTCGATGAGACACACGCTTTCTTTCGCGAGATTCTCGATCGCGATCAGAGCGTCAACAACTTCATCGAGTCCGATTTCGCCATGCTCAACGGTCCGCTGGCCGAGTTCTATGGCATTGAAGGCGTTGAGGGTCTCGAGATCCGACGCGTTGAACTGCCGCCTGAAAGCCCGCGCGGCGGCGTCCTCACGCAGGCCAGCGTGCTCAAGGTGTCGGCGGACGGGACGCGAACGTCTCCCACTCTCCGCGGGGCATGGATCCTCAAGAACCTGTTCGGCGATCCCCCGCCGCCTCCTCCTCCGACCATCGCCGCCATTGAACCGGACATTCGCGGCGCGACAACTGTTCGCGAGCAGTTGGCACTGCACCGCAGTCACGAAAGCTGCAATCGCTGCCATCAGAAGATCGACCCGCCCGGCTTTGCGCTCGAATCGTTCGACGTCATTGGAGGCGAGCGCGACTGGTATCGGGTCGCGCAAGGCGGCCGGCCCGTCTCCAAACCTCGGCACCCGCAGGCTCCCAACCATCACGTCCTCTATCAGCAGGGGCACGACGTCGACGCCTCCGGGACGATGCCGGATGGACGCCGCTTCGACGGCGTTCGCCAGTACAAACAGCTCCTGCTGGACGATGAAACCGCCATGCCGCGCGCTCTCACGCGGCTGCTGCTCAGTTACTCGATCGGCCGGAACCTCGGTTTCTCCGACCGGCCGGAGGTGGAACGCATCGTCGTCGCCACCAAACCGGAAAACTACGGCCTCCGCGCGATCGTTCACCAGGTCACACAGAGTCCGGCATTCCGTCAACCGTGAACCGACCGTGCAGCCGGGGAGCCATCCGCCATGCAGACTTTTACGAACAACATCGACTCGCTGACGCGCGGCCGTCGGCTCTCGCGGCGTGCCTTGCTGCGGGGCGCGGGCGCCGCGCTCGCACTGCCGGCGCTCGACTGTATGTCGCCGGCGTTCGCCGCGGGTGAGTCGCAGGCATCGGTCCCGCGACGGATTGTCGCCATCAACTTTGAACTCTCCTTCCATCCCCCGAACCTGATGCCCGAGCGGGCGGGACGCGACTACGAGACGACTCCGTATCTCGAACCGCTCGTCGACCTGCGGGACGATTTCACGATCATTTCCGGCACGTCGCATCCGGATGTCGACGGCGGCCACGCGGCGTCCAAGTCATGGCTGACGGGTGCACCGCATCCGGGGGCGGCGAATTTCAGCAATACAATCTCCATGGACCAGCTTGCCGCGCAGGCGGTCGGGCTGGAAACGAGGCTGGCGTCGATGGCGGTCGGCAGCGGAGGCATTTCGGTTTCCGCGAACGGCGTCCCCGTTCCGGCGAGTCCGTATGCGTCGGGCTGGTTTCGGGCGCTGTTCATCGAAGGGACCGAACAGGAGAAACGAGAGCAGGTGGTGCGGCTGCAGGACGGGCAGAGCGTTCTGGACACGGTGCTCGACAGCGCCCGCCGGATGCAGCAGCGCGTCAGCCGGCAGGACCGGCGGAAACTCGACGAATACTTCACATCGGTCCGCGAGGCGGAACAACGGCTGCACAAGGCCGAGGAGTGGCAGCACCGGCCCAAGCCGCAGGTCGACGTCGAACCGCCTGCCGACGTGCGGGACGCGAACGACATCATCGCCCGCGCGCGGCAGTTGTACGACATCATGTACCTGGCGCTCATCACCGATTCGACGCGGGTGATCGCGTACGGTGTCGGCGATTCGAACGCGGTCGCTACGCTACCGGGCGTTTCCATGAACTATCACGACCTTTCCCATCACGGGCAGGATCCGGAGAAGCTGAAGCAGCTCGGTGTGATCGAGGCGGAGCACGTGAAGCTGTTCGGTGAGTTTCTGGCGCGGCTGAAGGACTTCGGGGAAGAGGGCTCCAATGTTCTGGAGCGCACGATGGTGCTGATGGGTTCGCACATGCACAGTGGCGGACACAACAACCGCAACCTGCCTATTCTTCTGGCGGGCGGAGGCTTCCGCCACGGGCAGCACCTCGCCTTCGATCAGGACGACAACTCCCCGCTCGCGAATCTGTACGTGAGCATGCTGCAGCGGATGGGGCTGGAGGTGGACCAGTTCGCCTCCAGCACCGGCACGATGGCGGGGCTGCAGCCTGTCGGCTAGAGCGAATCGCTCGACCGTGTGTCCGCGTCGAGCGGTGTTTAGACTGTCGAGGACGACAATCCGCGAGACAGATCGCCAAGACTGACTTGCAGAGCGCTATAGAACGTTCGATGGGAGCAGATTCCATGTCGGTGGAAGACGAACCAACGCCCGCTGCTGATGAACAACGGGCGGGTGACCTGCGGCAACTTGAACACGACATCAAGTCGTACTTGAACGTGGTGTCGATGGGGCTCTTCGCGCTGGAAGGAGTGAAGGACGAGCCCGACAAAGTTGCCGATTTGTGCAAGACCATTGAAGAAGACGGCGTGAAGCCATTGAAGGGAATCGTGGCCGAGATCGTGGCTCTCGCTCGAAACGCGCAGAAGTGACTCGGGCGTTGCGGTGGGGTGCGGGGGGCGAGCCGAGTTTGCAGGGCGGGGTTCAGTGGGGAGGGTCTCGCGGAGGCGCAGAGACTTTTTGAGGAGGGGGATTGAGGGGTGAACGCCGGGTTCCCTCTTGTGGCTGCGCTACAGCGGTTCAGAGAGGCGGTGTTCGCCCGCTTTCCGCCGTTTCGATTCAGTGTGCATAATGCGACCAGTGAGAAGCATTCGAACAAAGCAGGGCCTCGGCCCATGCGAGCTACTGCTCGAAGACGGGAACCCGCTCCCGTTGGTCGCTGAAACATGACTCAAATGAAACGACCTCCGGGAAAAGACGTAACCCAACTGAGCCACTTCCATGCCCAACGAAAACGGCGGCAATCAACTTAAGCACAGCGGCTCACCGAAAGTCACGGCTTACGATGCCGAAGCCGGTGAGATTCTGGACACGGCGTCCGATATGTTTGATGCCGGTCTGGCGATTCTTGCGGAATCGTACGCGGAACGTCGAGGGGATACGGTGGTGCGCGTGCAGGACGTGCAACAGGCGCTTGGACAACTGATTGCTGCCTTCAGACAATCCGCGAAGACGACGAACTCTGACGACCATCGCATCGCAAGCGAGACGATGATCAACCGCCTCCAAATGCTGCTCAACGAATGCGACCGGAGAGAATTAACGAGCACTCCGAATGGCTGAGCGTCCCAAGCACTCAAAAGAGGCACGGCAGGCGGTGACGGAATTGCGAAAGAGCTACGCTGATTCGCTGGAAGAAATTGCTGAACGCATCGCACGGCATAAGCGACTGGAAACGGTCCAGCGGTCGCATATCGAGCGCGCCCAACGGTCACTCACGACAGGCGGCGAGACACTGCAGCCATTCTACAAGCGGCGCGAATTCCAAACCGGCGCCGGATGCTTCGTCGCGTCGGCTGCGCTGGCGGTCGTTCAATTCGGCGCGTCCGGCCTGGCGGCCGCCGCACTGATGTTCATCATCGGTGCTGCACTGGCGATTTACGGCTGGGTTCGTCCGTAAACAGCCGGGAATCGTTTTGACCCGCGCGCGCTTGTTCTCGTCATTCAGGGTAGTCCGCCTCAGCTCCGGCCCTTCCGGCGGTCAACTGATTCTCGGTCACAACCCAATGGTCCGTTGCGGTGTCTTTGCAAAGAAGGTCGGAGGTGCGAAACCGAGAGCGGGGGGGCTACTCGGCGGCGGATTCGACTTGCTGAACGAGGCGGTGGACGTCTGCTTCTTCCCAGGGTTGGTCTGTTGCGCCGAGGGGTGGGCGGGGCATGCCGGTTTCGATGTGGAAACGGAGGCGCATGGCGGTGCGGAGGAAGCTCCAGATTGAGCCGGAAGCGAGGACTTCGGCGAGGGCACTCTGGAAGGCGGACATGAAGCGGAGGCCGGCCTGGAAATCGCCGGCAACGAAGGCGGCCCGGGCGCGTTTGGCGGGGGCGCCGTAGAGATTGAAGAAGGTGCCGATTGCTCCGCAGGCGCCGCTGAGGGCGGCATGACAGATGAGGGAGTCGGCCCCGCTGAAGAGGCGGAGTCGGTCTCCGGCAATGGCTGCAATGACGCCGAGGGGAAAAAGGTCGCGGTCGGTGACTTTCATGCCGGCGATGTTGGGAACTTCCAGGACGCGCCGGGCGTATTCGGGGGGATCGATTGATACCTGCTGGACGGTGCTGAGGTGGTAGACGAAGAGGGGGAGACGGGACGCCTCGCCGATGGCGTGATAATGGTGGAACAGGTCGTCGACGGTGGCGGGATAGTAGATCGGCGCGACGGCTGAGACGGCGTCGGCTCCGATGGACTCGGCATGCCGGGCGAGTTCGACGGCGTCTTCGGTGGCAGCCGCGCCGACATGGACGATGACGGGGATTCTTCCGGCAGCGGTTTGGACGACGCGCTCCGCGACGGAGCGCCTGTGCTCAGGCGGAAGGAGGGGCCATTGACCTGTCGAGCCAAGGATGTAGAGGCCGCCGAGTTGCTGGCTGATGAAGAGTTCGACGAGTTGCTCGACGGCTTCGTGGTTGGGCCGGCCGGCTTCGTCCAGGGGCGTGATCATCGCCGGCCAGACGCCGTGGAATTGCTTGTGCATGGGTGATTCGCCGGAGGGTGGCGGGGTGTGATGAGCGCGATGAGGGTTACAGGTCGGGATCCTGTTCGGCGTCTGTTTGGGTGTAGAGTTGGGTGGGGATGAGGTGGACCTGTTCGAAGTCTTCGCCGTCGAGATAGGCGACGATGTTGCGGACGGTCATTTGTCCCATTTGTTCGGGGAACTGGATGGGGTCGGCGTAGATTTTTCCGTCACGGATGGCCTGCTTGCCTTCGAGTTGGCCGTCGAAGCCGACGATGACAACGTCGTCCTCCCTGCCGGCCTGGTTGAGGGCGGTCCATGCGCCGAGGGCGGAAGGGTCGTTGATGGCGAAGATGCCGCTCAGGTCGGGGTGGGCCTGGAGTGCGTCTGATGTGGCGCGGAAGCCTTCGTCCTGCAGGCCGCCGCCTTCGAGTTCGATCATTTCGAACCGGGCGTCGGAGTTTTCGGCGTTGTGAGCATCGATGACTTTGCGGAAGCCGTCGACTCTGAGCACGCAGGAGTTGGCCTGGGCGAAGTGCAGGATGAGGAGCTTTCCGCCGGATTCGGAGCCGACGGCTTCGAGCATCGCTTCTCCGGCGAGGAGGCCGCCCTGGTAGTTGTCGGTTCCGACATGGCCGGCGATCTCGACGTCGGGAGCGGTGCATTGCAGGTCGCAGGTAAAGACGGGGATGCCGGCCTGGTTGGCCTGCTTGACGGCGGGTCCGATCGCTTCGCGGTCGGCGGGATTGATGACGATGGCGGTGACCTGCTGAGCAATGTAGTTGTCGATGTGCTTGGCCTGGGTGTTTACGTCGCGTTCGGCGTCGTTGATGATGACGTTGAACCCGTGCTCTTCTGCCTCTGCGGTGAGGCTGTCGGCGATGATTTTGAAGAAAGGGTTCTTCAGGGTGAGGGCTGAGAAGCCGATGGTTCCGCGCGGGGGTGCTTCATTCTGAGATTCCGTCTGGGGCGTTGAGGGATTCGAGGAATCGTCGGGGGCGTTTCCGTTACCGCAGCCCGTAAGCAGGGCGATGGTGAGGAGGAAGAGGAGCCAGGTGTTGCCTCTGCGAGTTGTGGTCGAGAGGGATGTTGCTTCGTCGTAGAGCAGGTGAGCGGCGGGGGTGTTGGTGCGAGCGCGCGGGTTCGGCATGGGGAGTCCTCATGGGGGCGACTTGAATCTGTCTGTGATACCACAAACGGGGGCTGCTCGACAGGATTGCGAACGTGGTCGAACATTGCGGAATGCAGATGTGTTGTGCGCTTGCGGTGGGGGGCGGAATGGTCGACAGTTGTTCGACGATCATTTCACACGCCTCGGGGGGGAGTTCGAACGATGTTGGGTGCGCTGATGATTCGCGGCGAGCGCGAGTGCGACGCGGGGGTGGGTTTGAGGAATTGGCACGGCATG
>QQVO01000001.1 GCA_003388505.1 Planctomycetota bacterium | reverse complement strand
CGAGGAACGCGCAGAAATGATTGCCCTGGTTTCTGATCAGGTTCGGGAGACGGTCAGAAACTCGGATCTCAAATGACCGACAATGCGCAAGAATGCGCGTTCATCTAGGCGAGTGCGCAAACACCGAGTTTGACCCAACCACATACATAACAACGCCTTGCATCATCGCGAGGCGTTTTTTCTTGGGCGGCGAGACGGAATATCGGGCATCTCTTGAGGAGATGTCGAATGTCCATGTCCGTCCGAATCCCGTTCCCACTCCTGACCGTCCGCCGGATGGCTGCGCTGTTGAGACAACCAGTCTCGCAGGTTCGTCAATTGCTCGATGAACACCCGGAGATTCAGCCGACAGCGACGGCGGATGGCTGCGACGTATATGACAGAGCGGCGTTCCTCCGGCTCCTGTTTCTCGCTGACCAGCACGCAGCGGCCGACGCTGAAGGAGGCGGAGAATGACCGCTTTCAAGTGCCTAACTCCACCTGAACTCGCCGCCGAGTGGCGATGCAAGTCCGAGAGAGTCCTCGAGCTGATCCGATCGGGTGAGCTCCGTGCCTTCACTCTTTCCCGTCCGGGTTCGCGCCGCCCCCGCTGGCGGATTCCACGAGACGCGGTCGCTGAATACGAGGCGACGCACGGACCGTCACCGCCACGGAGACCACGTCAGCGCCGGAAACGGACGGAGGACGTCGTCGAGTTCTATTGACGCGATGTGCTGGGCATCAGCACACGTCACAAAAAAATACGACCGAGCACCACGCCAGACCGGTGAGACACGACGAGAACTTCAAATGCAACCATCCGACGCAAACGATCGCGATCCCCGAATCAGGACTCCGCCGGCACCCCGCGGCGAACAACCTTCATGCTCAGGTCCAGCACCCGATCCATATCGAGCTCACTGCGCAATGATGCTGCAGGCCGCCCAGTACTACGCCGCACAACTGCATTGGCCAGTGCTCCCCGTCCACACGACTGATCCCCAGACGCATGGATGTACCTGCCGGGATCCGGGCTGCACGAATCACGGGAAGCATCCCGCCCTCTGGAATGGCGTCAGAGGTGCCAACGCCGACGTCGAACAGATAGCCGAATGGTGGGGGGGAGAGTTCGAAGGCATGAATATCGGGGGCGCGACAGGCGAAGGGATGGGCCTGTTCGTGGTCGATCTCGACGGTGAGGCTGGAAGACGATCGATGGAAGACGCGACCGCCAAATGCGGCCGCTTGCCACCGACATTGACTGCGCAGAGCGGCGGTGGCGGGGTTCACTACTTCTTCCTGTTGCCGCCGGATGCGGAAATTCGGAACCGCACCAAGATCCTTGACGGAGTCGACGTTCGCTCGACCAAGGGGTACATCCTCTTACCTCCTTCACTGCATCGGTCCGGTCGCCGGTATGAGTGGCTGGATTGGCGCTCTGCGGCGATCGCACCGAATTGGCTCCTAGATCTCATCGCATCGCGCAAGCAGGCAATCTCGCAGCCGACGCACCACTGCGAGGGCGTTGTCCTCGACACCAACGATCCCGTCGTCCAGCGAGCCCGTACCTACGTGTCTCGCATCCCGCCCGCCGTCAGCGGTCAGGGTGGCCATGCTCAGACGTTCATGGTTGCCTGCCGGCTGACTCACGCGTTCGGCCTGACGATCGAAAAGGCGCTGCCCGTCCTCCAAGAATTCAACCTCCGCTGTGAGCCGCCGTGGTCGGACGAAGAACTGATGCACAAGCTCGTAAGCGCTGACGCCTGCGAGGATCGCCAAGGGCGTCCGCGCGGCTACCTGTTGCACCGCAGCCGGCAGTAACGCAAACGCGAACGAAAAACCCCGCGTCGCAACACGCGGGGCACAAACAAACCAAACCCAGTCTGCCAGAAAGGGAGGCTTGTATACCCATGAGTCTACACGATGCTCACTCGACCTCCAATGCTAATGGCGGTGTTCAACCTCGCCAGTGTCCGCCACAGCGGAGGCCAAACTACAGTTTCCGCAAACATGGCATGCCACTCCTCGAGGAGTTTCGCACCGAGTCGCACGCACGCTCTGCGCCGGCAGCCGCTGAACCTTCAGTCCCAGTCAGCCTGCATCAGTTGCCGAGCAGGACCTCGCTGCTGCCAGCGGTCGCTGCATCGAGCGACGAGGTCCGTCGAGAGATGATCTCGCTCCGTATCCCTCAGACGCTGGCTCGTCAGGGACGCACGACCGAAGCGTTGCTCATCACAGCGATCGAGTTCACCGCCAAGAACGGACTCGCAATAACCCGAGAGACGATTCAGCACACTCTCATGAGCGGAAACGAGAGGCTGATCGCATTGATGCAATGGCGCTCCGACAGACTCGGCGACGTGAAGCTGCTACAGCAGGCCGAACTACAACAGGCTGTACTTGCGATCCAGAGTGTTTTCGATGTTAGCCGCGAACTGATTGCCCCGAACTGCTACGTGCCGCTGCTCCGTGAGATCGTGGAAGTGGACTTCAAGTCGCAGGCGTCGAATTTGTGTGACGTGAATGGCGCCTGTGACGGCTATCTCAACCTCATCGAAACACAAGCCGCCGTCCTCAATCGAATCGATCAACTGAGGACGACGGAGAAGGCCACGTGGTTCGACTGGTCGGAACTCGAAACCGCCGATTTGTCGATTGACTACCTCATCCGAGGAGTTCTCGTACGAGGCCAGCCGGCCATTATTGGCGGCCCCATGAAGGCGCTGAAGACGTCGATCATGGTGGACATGGCCGTGAGTCTGGCAACGGGGACGCGCTTCTTGGAACGGTTTCCGGTGCCGCGCCAGCACAGAGTAGGTGTCGTGAGCGCCGAGAGCGGAGCCGCGACAATCCGGGACACGCTTCGGCGTGTATCTCGGGCGCGTAACATCACATCTGGCAACAATGCCGGAATGATCGACCTATGCTTCGAAATACCCCAGCTGGCTGATCCGCAGTGGCAGTCGTATCTAGCCAAGCGCATTCGAGAGCGGGGACTCGAGGTGCTGTTCCTCGACCCCGCATATCTCATGCTGCTCAGTGCCGAGCAGGCGGGGAATGCGTCGAATGTCTTCTTGATTGGTGCGGTCTTGCGGGACCTTGCGAATGTCATGTTGGCCAGCGGAGCCACACCAGTAATCAATCACCATTTCGGCAAGGGCTCCGCCCGAAGCGCTGCCGTGAAAGGCGATCCACCCGAACTGCAGGACCTCTCGATGGCCGGGTTCGCCGAGTTCGCCCGTCAGTGGCTGCTAGTCAACCGGCGAGCACCCTACGAGATCGGTAGCGGATTCCATCAACTGTGGCTTAGCGTTGGCGGTTCTGCTGGTCATGGGTTTCTGCTTGCAGCCGACTTCAATGAGGGCAGGACGGACGGAGGTCTCTTCGGTGGGGATGACGGACGGCAACCGCAGAATCCTCGGATCTGGAACGTGACGCTGATGAACAAAATGGAGGCGGACAGGAAGAAGCAGGAGGAGAAATCCGAGGCAGAGATACAGAAGGAGGAGCGAGTTCGGCAGCTCATTGAAGACTATTTGGGCGAACGCGGACCCACCGGTGCGACGAAGAACCAAATCTACGAGGCGGTCAGAGAACACGGTGCGAAGATGGGAAAGGACACAGTGAGAGGACTCGTCTCTCGGATGCATCGAGATGGATACCTATGCGAGTGCAAGGTCCGCCGCAACAACCGCCCCGAGGATGGATTCCGGCTCGCATCCCACGGAGAACAATCCGCTGAAATCTGGAACGAGGAACAGAATCACTAATCACGCTGGTCTGCCGGTCGACCGGCGGTCCGTCCAACGCGCTGGACTGGTGGTCGACCACCGGTCCGTCCACCAAAAGTGTGCTGGTGTCCGCCGCCTCCTTTAGGGGAGGCGGACACCAGCACCACCAGCACAGCAAACCAGTTCGGTCCAGCAGACCACCAGCAGCAGCAGACTGGATAGCAGGACACAGATGCACGGCGCACGCTTACAGATCCGTTGCCTGAACGGAGTCATGTCCGAGAAACGGGGAGGACGGCGAATTAATCATGCCAAGTACCAGGCTGGCTGTATTCACCGTGAATTCCGGCGAGCGTCATCTGACCGCAGACATGTCCTTTGTTTCCTGGTGCGCGGGTGCTGATTCGTCGGCGGGACGTCCACAGATGCGACTCAGGATTCGTCAGGAAGAATTAAATGGAAGTCATCCGCGAGCCCTCGATTTCATTCACGGAGATGCGGACAGCAATAGCGCCCCGTGACTGGCGTCGTCTGGCCCTCAGGAAGCCGCGGAGGCAGGACATTGATGCGGCCAGAGAATTGATCGCTGAAGTAGACGACCGTTTGGTACAGCCGGCCCTGGAGCCGTTGAGCACGGCAAATCTGGATACCCTCTTGAGGTTCGTGAATGCCCTCCCGGACCTCGTCTTCTTGATCGTCGCCGAAGACGAAAGCGGCTATCTGCGTGTTCGCTGCTCGCGGAATCCGCCGGCAGTTTGTCAGCTTGTGCGCCAGCGATTGGGGATCGACACCGAGCTCTCCTCCGAGCAGGCGGAGGACGAGGAAGGCGTGTCGGAGCGCATCGTCCAGCGCCGAAATCGAGTCGCGTGGGCGGTCGATTGGGTCGGGGACATGATGGCGGATCGGAGTGATTTCCGATTTGTGATGGCTTGGCACGTCGCCGGGGGCATTTCGTCCGACCTGCTGAGTTCCGACTGGATGTCGGTAGAGCATATCCAAGCCCGGCTTACGTGGTTCGCCCGCAACGTCGCTGGAATCCGTGTTCCGGACCACCCAGAATGACAATCGGTAGGAGGAGAGAGCCATGTTACTCAACATCCGCTATGCGGAATTTAATCCCCTGTGTCCCCCCGATTGGCGCTGGCGGCTCGCCGGCCAGATGACGGCTGAAGACGTGTCGCACGCCGAGGAAGATCAGGCTGTCGTGCTCGCCTATCGGTACCTGGGAGCATTCAAAAGCTGCCGCTCAGAAAGGGACATGAAGAGCCTCTTAAGAGGGTATCCCGCGCTGGCTCAGGCGCATGCGGTTTACCGTGCCGGAGGATCCACGAAAACCGCATTGGAGGCGCGGGTTGTTGCCGACGAGGCACCCAAGGACATCGCGGTGAGATCCCAAATGTCGGTCGCCGGCGTTGAGCTTTTCGAGGAGGTCTTTTTCGACGTCCGACAGCACTTGAACGCCCGCGACTGGGTACTTTGCACTACCATCGGTCAAATCGAGACGGCTGCGGACGACGAGCAAAGGCGCGAACGATTTGTAAAGCACTTGGCTTATGCGGGAGGCCCCGTCGTGGCTGAGCTTGCTCTGCATTGCTTGGGAATGTCCGGAATCCTGCCCGAAGAACTCACGCTTACCAATGCAGATCGTCAACGTCTCACACGCCAGTTGGCATTGATGGAACGCATGATCGCCGAACGGATTCCGCCCAAGGCCATGCTCAGAATCGCGGAAATCGCGTTTGATGAGGACTTGTGCTCCAGCTGCGATTATTCGACTCGTCGAGCAGATTTAGGTGCGCAACTGCAGTCATTCGTGGCCTCCAGCCGTCGTGCAGCCGTCGAGAACGGCGTCGTCGTTCCCGTTGAGCGGCGACGAAACCGCGACGCAGGATAGAAATTGGGGAGACAGGTGACCCTGGCGATGCGACAATAGTCGAAAACACCGCTCGGACGACGTTCGATCACGCGTCTGGACGGTGCATTCGATTTTCTGTGCCAAACAAGAGTCATCTGCACATGCCGTGGGAACGACGGAGACGTGGAAGTGCCTACTACATCAGCAGCCGGCGAGTAAATGGACGAGCTGTCCGCCGCTACATCGGGGGTGGTCTCGCCGGCCAGATCGCGGCCGAACTGGACCGGATCCGAAAGGAGCGCGATCAGCGCCGCGACGAGCAGGAACGGATTCATCGACAGCGTTTCGAGACCGCAGCTGTCCGAATCGATGAATTCTTAGCAGCTTCGCGACAACTCATCCAAGCCGGATTGATCATTGGAGGATATCACCAGCATGAACGGGGAACGTGGCGGAGAACACGACAGCCAAAGCAGTCATGAGGAGGGCATGAGGGAGCTTCCGAGTGAGGAATTCCAAGCAATCATCGACGCTGCAAATGGCGGTGACGAAGATGCACGGAAGCGGCTACACCAGCTACTCGATTGGAACCCACAAGTTTGGAAATCCTGCAGTGACCTGGCCGGACTTGCGATGTCTGCGCTGGTCAATGAAATCGCGTGCGATGACCAGCTGATTGCCGAATCTGTCCGTCGCAGAGTGGGCGAGTTAAAGAGTTCACTGCTGTCGGAAGACCCGAGCCGGCTGGAAGAACTGTCAGTCGATGAAGTCGCGATCTGTTGGTTACGGCTACAGTTCACTGAATACCGCTGCACGAAACTCGATGAGAACTCGCGGGAGTGGGCAGAATTCTGGGTGAAGCAGCGAGACCGCGCGCAGCGAGCTCACGAGTCCGCCGTACGGCACCTGTTAACCGTCCAGCAAGCTGAGAATCGTCTGCGGCGGAAGGGCAGCGCTCAGGGAAAAGTGGTCGCTTCGAACGCCTGAGGCCAGTAGGCTTGCAGCCTGCGGATCGAACCAGGAGTTCAGTTGACCGAAGCGCCGCTTTCGTCACCAGCAGAGTTGGTTGCCGCTCTGCGAACGCGGTAGAATGCCTCCGGTAGATCCGAACGCGAGTTTCGGCTCGGATTTCCTGATTTCAATCTGAGGAGAGAAACTGATGATCGCCGGACTTTGTCCGGTCTGACAATTCGAACGACGCGCGAGCGTCAGGAACTGCTTCCCGCAAATACCGCCAATTTGGGCCTCGAGGCCCATGCAAGTGTAGAGGCAGCTACCTGTTGCCGCGCCCCCGAAAGGGGGCGTCGGCCAGGTGCTGTTCTACACGCCCCTTGGCGGGGGTAGCGGGAGCGGCCTTGGTTCGGCGCCTCTTTTCTTTTTGCGCCAACGCGGCTGCTCGCCTGACGCCGAAGGACCATTTGAATCAATCCTTCCCGAGAAGATTCGCATTCGTTGCGTGTCTTGAAACCCAGGTATCACGCGAGAACAAGATGGTGGAGTCGCATCAAACCGCCGTAAAGACGAAGTGTCCTGCCTGTGGAGGCAGCGTCCCGGCAGGAAAGTATCGCTGTCTGAAATGCGGGATCTACTTCTGCTCAAAGTGCCGAATCAGGCTCGCCAAGCGAGACAGGCAGTGTCAGTGTGTCAACCAGCAATGCGACGACTACGGCAAATTGATTTGCTACAACTGCACTGTCAAAGTCGCGGAGGAGAAGCTGATACCAGTCAAGATCGGGGATTCTCTTGAGATCGCGCTTCTTACTCCCCTCTACATCAGCCCGATTGTCGGTCTTGTCGCAGGAAAGATGTCGGAGTTTGGGATCGGCGTCCTTGCCACTCTTGCGTCGTATCCAGTCTTGGCTGTTTTGATATTCACCGGATGCTTGATGGCAAGGAAGAAGTCTTACACGGTCGTTCGCAATTGTTGCGCAGATTGCCGTCAACCGGTCCAGCAAAAATGACCTGCCCACGTCAGTCGCTTCCGTAAAACACCGCCAACCAAACCGTCGGTGCATCATTTGTTGTCCATTCGACTCGATGCTTCTCATGTGCTGGGATGTTGATCCAATCGCCCGGCCTCATCTGCACCGACTCGCCATTCTCAAGAACCAGCTTCGCCTCGCCCTTCAACACGACCACCCACTCGTTTTCATCCTGGTCATACCAGAACCCTTCGGGACTGGTGTGACCGGTGGAGACGATCCGCTCGATGCGAACGTCCCGGTCTTCGACGAGGACTTCGACCAGTTCCTCAGCAAGCTGGTTCGGAAGTCCGGCAAAGAGATTGTTCGTTTGCGGCATCAGTCAATCTGTCCATGCACCAATACAACGCCGCAGGAACACCAGCTGTCCGAGATGGTAAGCATTGTGGTCGGCGAGCAATAACGCTTCACGCAGAATCGTCTGCCCGTCGCCGTGGGGAATCGGAGCGAACAAGTCGGTTACAGGATCGGAAACCAGGTCGATCATCGCCTGCAAATCGGCTCGAAACGCGGCCACACTATTCTGCCATGATCCTGCACCCGGAGGGGCATCCGTCTCGGGCCAGTAGCCGTCCGGAAAATCCGGGGAGACATGCGAGGAATTACGAGAGAACTCAAGGATATCCCACTGGCAGATTCGGAGATGTTCGAGCAACCGCCATGCGGTATGCGACACGTCACCGACTTTTGCGCCACGAAGCTCTGCGGGAAGACCGCCAATCGCTTGGTCGAAGTTCAAGTGTGCCCCGCCACCTTTCAGCAAGTAGAGGAGATGGTCTCGCAGTGCTTGATCCGACATGGCTCGCTCTGATGATGTGAAAACCTGGTTTTCACTTATTCCTGAATCGCTCGGATGTACCGCTCTGCTGACTGCCGCACAGCCGCCTTCGCATCCGTGGCAACGATCTTTGACCAGAACGCTCCATAGATGCGGCTGAACTCGAATGGTTCGACGGATGCGGCAATGTGACGTATGGTTGAAGCCGGGAGCGGGATAAGGTTCGGGTAGGAGTACATGAAGCTGACCCAACGGCGGTCCTGAACGACTTGCAGGATGTCGCCGCTGAGAAGCACACCGTCCCCGTCAGCCCCTTCAGGCCAGTGCAGGACCGTGCCCCCCTCAAAGTGCCCACCGCAGCGGATCAGGGTCAGCCCATCGCCGATCGCCTTCGTTTCCCCGTCCCAGAACTCGATCGCCGAATCGGGTCGCATGACCCACTCCTGGTCGGCAGCGTGCAGGTAAATCGGGCAACTGAACGCTCGGCTCCACTCGATCATGCTTGTGTAGTAGTGCGAGTGGGAAATGGCGATCGCCGAGATACCGCCGATTCCCTTTACGATCTCGACGAGGCCGTCGTTGATCAGCGGGATGCAGTCCCACAGTACGTTGCCTTCGGGTTGCGTGACCAGTAGCGATCGCTGGCCGATTGCAAACGATGGTTCCATCCCAATTCCGTAAAGGCCGGGTTCTTTCAGTCGGACGACGTTCCTGTGCGACGCCGTAAGGTCAGCTAGCGTGGTCCAGTCTTGCCCCTGCCACCCGACATACTGCCGCTCGTCAGTGCAAATCGGGCATTCGCCTGGTGGCTGATCCGACTCCTCGAACTGGGAGCCACAGGTCGTACAGATGAAATTGGGCATCGTCAGTCTCTCTTCGACAACTTCGCAATCAAGCCGAGGTCGAGATCACCTTCGGCCCCCCAGCCTTTCTTCCCCGAGGGGATGTCAGGGCGGAACTTCTCGTACAGTGGGTAGGCTGCTTCAGCCAGTTCCTTCGGCCTGTAAGCCTTGGCGAGTGTCTGAAGTTCCGCCTCTGCGCAGTCGAGGTCGTCGCCGAACTTCTTATCCAGATAACGCTCGACGCTGGTGGGGTCGATCGGCTCGTCCTTCTCGGTGGCCCGAATGCCGTCATCAGTATGCTTTGCCGGGACCGTGCGACCGCAGACTTCCACGAGAAAGCCCTCGTCTTTCTTCCGCTTCTCTCGGGCGTCTTTCGGTTTCTCTTCCTTGGGATGATAGATGCCGAGCCGCTACCCCTTCGCCTGGGCGTTGAGACCGGCGACCGCTTTGCCGAGCGTCAACGCTTCGACTTTGCGAAAACCAAGGCGGCGAGCCACGACAATGGCCCACAGCGTCAGGACCGGCGCACGATTGATCGAAATGGTGTTTTTCTGCGCCACAATTGCTCACTCACTTCGATTCGCCATGCTTGGCCTTTCCGAGTGAACGCACCACACCCAGGACCAGAGTAATCACTGTCAGCGGCACGACGAAGCCCACCATGACGAATCCAAACGTCCGGCTGATCGATGGAATTGTGGCCGCCGAAACCAGGTAAGTTGTGTAGGCGACGTAATAGCCAAGAAACAATGCACCTTCCCAGCGAGCGATCAGGTGACCGGTAAAGAAAATCGGCAGGCAGGCGACCGATACCGCAATCACGACCGGCAGGTCGAGGCGAAGCGCCGTGTCGGAAACCTCGACACCGCCCGGCACGACAGTGGCCGTCAGCCCCAGCACGCAGAGGATGTTGAAGATGTTGCTGCCGACGACGTTGCCCACGGCAATCTCTCGTTCCCCACGGAAGCTCGCCAACACAGACGTAGCAACCTCGGGGAGCGATGTCCCGACGGCCACGATCGTCAATCCGATCAGCAATTCACTCATCCCGGCCCAACGTGCGATCGTCACCGAGCCGTCGACAAGCCATCGGGCGCCGAAAGTGAGCAGGAGGAAGCCGCCAGCGATCAATGAGATTTGCAGTCCGATCTGGCTCAATGTGGGCTTCGGTTTCGTGGCGAACTCCTGCTCAAATTCGCCCTTCACTTTCTCGCTCTCATTACGGCTCTTTACTACCGTCCAGGCCGTGTAACAGATCAATGTGGCAAACAGCCCCACTCCTTCGATCCGATTGATTGCACCGTCCATTCCGAGAAGCAGCGCCGCGACGGATGCAGCCACCATCAACGGAACCTCGATCCGCACCAGTTGGCTGGACACAATCAGTGGTGAAATCAAGGCTGAGACGCCCAGGATGAACAACACATTGAAGATGCTACTGCCGACGACGTTGCCCACCGCGATGTCGGTCTGACCAGAGAGCGTTGCTTTGATCGAAACAGCGAGCTCTGGCGCGCTTGTGCCGAAGGCTACGACTGTCAGCCCGATGACCAGCGGAGAGATGCCGACGACCGCAGCGAGACGAGAGGCTCCTCGCACGAGCAGCTCGCCGCCGATGACGAGTGCGATCAAGCCGATGATGATGAAGCCGATCGCTAGCATCACTTGTCTGAGACTATTGCTCTGAATTGCCGACGCTGTTTACCTGTAGCTCCACGGTGCCCAGGGACTGACCGCTGCAAGGGCACAGTTCCAGCCGGTATTGCAGTTCTCGTTGCATCTTTGTGAGCGCTTCGTCACGGGTGCGACCGGTCACTTCTACGTCGCCAAGTGTCGAACCGGCATGGTGGATTCTCCAGGTGCCGTCTGGCGACTGGGTGAGCGTGCATTGAGCTTTCATGTCCTGATTCGCCTTTTGCCATGCCGAATTACCGGCTGCCACAGCTCCCGGTTCACTCAGTGACAACTCGACCCGTACTTGGCGACGATGTTTTGAAGCGCAATGTCTTTGGGGGACAGAGCGGGCAGGGAATTAGCCTCAAGCTGCGGGACGGCGCCACACGTCGCGGCGAGATCGGCAGTGCGGACGTCTATGTGGGTTTCGCAGAATGACCTTCCCAAGGCGGACTGCCAGCGCGCTATTCTGCCCTTGTTTCCTTCGCGTGTTCGACGTTGGCGAAGCCGATGACTCCGAGGGCGACGCGCGGGCCGGCGTCGCCGGAGGGTTGGCTGGTGAAGTCGTCTTCTCCGCCGTGGACGACAATCGCGCGGCCGATGACGAAGTGGAGCTTTAGTCCCTCTGCTTTCTTATCGACGCGGGCCACGCCGCGGTCGTTCGCGGTGATGTTGCCGAGATCGCCTGCGTGATGCTCCGCGTCGTCGGGTCCGCCGTGGGCGACACCATGCGGATTGAAGTGTCCGCCGGCCGACTTCCCGTCGGGGTCACGCAGGTCGCCGAACTCGTGGATGTGGAAGCCGTGTTCGCCCGGTTCGAGGCCCTTGACCTCACCGGTCACGTGCAGGATGTCTCCGTCCTGGCGGAAGATCAGCGTCCCCTCGACGTCGTTGCCCTTCGTCGGCGAGAGCACGGCGACGGCCTCCTTGGGGATCGACACTTCTTCTTCCGTCCGGTCGAGGTCGGGACGTTCGCTTTGGCGGGTCTGGGCCAGGGCGAGAGATGCACCGATCAGGGAGAGGGCGACGGCGGTGAGTTTCAGGGATCGCATGTTTGTATCCTTCAGGCTTCTGGTCCGGTTGATGGGTCAAGCTGCATGATGGCTGCCCGGCGCGATGGCGCTATCCGGGGATTGACGGTCAGCGCTTACGGTGGATTCCCCACCCCGCTGGAAGGGGGGATGTGGGTCTACGAGAGGGCACGGCCCTGGAAGGCCGTCAGTGACACACAACTCGGCTGGGGCCCGGTCGTGAGAAACCTGGCCCAGGGGATTCTCGAACAGGACACAGATTTTGCGGATCAGCACGGATTTTGAGGGATATTCCTCAAGAGGCGGCAGCGCCGAGGTCGCATCGATTCCGGCGCGCATGGCGTCGACACGCCAGAAAGCAATCGGCGAAAGTCGGTCCAATCCGTGCGACTCACCTGCGAAAGTCTGTCGTCCTCCGCCAATTCCTGCGCTGGCCCGTATCGCACGCTGCCGGCGTGCGTCAACCGCCTCTGCGATCAGCGGGACGCACGCCGGGCTGCGTGCCCTACATGGCTGATATCCCCGATGAATACTCCGGGCTAGCGCGGCAGTGGGACGGAACAGGCGACGGTTGTTCCGCGGCCGGGGGCGCTTTCGATCGTGACTTTTGCGCCGATCAGGTTGGCCCGGTAGCGGATGATGCGGAGTCCCATGCCGTTGGCCTTGTCGGTGTTCCCGAATCCACAGCCGTTGTCGATGACTTCGAGAAGCAGGTTGTCTCCGTCGGTGAGGCGGAGCAGGATTTCGTTGGCACCGCCGTGGCGGACGGCGTTCTGGACCGCCTCGCGGGCGATGCGGTACACGTGCGAGGCGATCGATGCGCTCTCCAACACGACGCAGGCGGGGCCTTCGATCCGGCAGGAGACCTGGTGCAACTGCTGCGTATTCCTGGCCAGCATGGCCAGCGCGTTCCCCAGGTCGTCGGGCTGGACCTCGACCGGCATCAGGGTATGGGAGACCTGCCGGACGTGAGTGCTTGTCTCGCGCAGGAGGGAGACGATTCGTTCGGCGATCTCGGCGCCCGGGGACTCGGTGCGTTTGAGTTCTGCGGCGAGTTGTTCGGCCAGCATGCCGACGCCGACGATTTCCTGCTTGACGGTGTCGTGCAGTTCCTGGCCGATGACGCGGTTCTCGTGCGCGCTGGCCTCGGCGATCTCCTCTTTCATGCGTTGCCGTTCGATGACGCGGCCAAGTTGCGTCCCGAGCTGTGCCAGTCCGTTGACCAGTTCGTCGTCCGGTTCGGTGACGTCTGAGGCGAAGAACTCCAGGACGCCTTCGACCTTGTCGCGGACGAGGATCGGGAGCAGGAGGGCGGCGCGGATCTCAGACCGGGCCATGTTGCCGCGGTGGATGAAATCGGGGTCGGTGAGGACGTTGCGGCTCCAGCGGAGTTCGCCGGCGGCGATGACGCGGCCGGCCAGCCCTTCGCCCGGGCGGACCACCATCCCGGCCGTCGCCTCGCGGAACTCTGCAAAGCGGTCGGGCTCGGAGAGATACCAGATGCCGGCACTGGCGAACGTTCGAGGGTCTTCGCGGCGGGGGAGAAAGACGTGGCCGACGGGCCAGTTCAGCCGGGAACCGACCCGCTCGAGCGCCATCCGCAGCGCGTCTTCGACGGAATCGGCTTCGTTGGCGATGACGGCGACGTCCTGCATGAGCGAAACGGCCCAGGTCCGCCGCTCGACCTGCTCTTCCAGGGACTTCGTCAGACGCTGCAGCGCTTCGGCGGAGCGTTTCATCTCGATGAAGTCGGCCGCCTGCCGGGTGTACAGGTCGAGCAGTCGCAGCTCGGATTCCGATGGCACGCGCGGCTCGGCATAATGCGTCGAGAGGACGCCGAGCAACTCCCCGCGGCGGCTGATCAGCGGCGTGGACTGCACGGCTCGAAATCCGGCGGCGGCAGCGGCCTCCCGATGCGGCTCGTAGCCGGGATCGGTCGTCACATCCTCGACGACGACGCGCTCCCGGCTCTGCATGACGCGTCCACACGCGGACGTTCCGTCGTACTTGACGACGCGAAAGTGATCGAGGAAGTCGGGCCCGAAGCCTCGTTGCGCGACGATTTCGAGCGTGTTCTCCTCGGGGTTGAGCAATTGGACGTTCCCCATGTCGGCAGCGGTGATGTCGATCGTGGCATTCAGCACTTCGTTCAGGGCAGCGGAGACGTTGGGGGAGACGAGGAGAGCGGAGACCAGGTCGTGCAGCCGGGTCATGGCGTGGAGTTCTCGGGCGAGCCGCCGCTCGCTCTCCTGCACCGCCTGCTCGGCGCGTTTGGCGGCGGAGATGTCGACGAAGGTGATGACGACGCCATCGATGCGGTCGTCGGTGCTGCGGTAGGGGAGCAGGCGGGTGAGGAACCACTGTCCCGTTTCTGCCTGCACGGAGCGTTCGATCGGGATCAGCCGCTCCAGGACGGCCTGGGCGTCGGCGAGCAGGTCCGGGTAACCGAGCCGATGTGTGAAGTCGGCGAGGGGCCGGCCGCGGTCGGTGGTCCGCACGTTGAACAGTTCGCTGATTTGCGGCGTAAACCGGAGGATGCGGAGGTCGCGGTCGAGGAAGAGTGTGGCGATGTCGGTGGCGGCCATGAGGTTCTGCAGGTCGCTGGAGAGCTGGGCCAGTTCTTCGACTTTGTGGCGGTTCTCCTGGTTGAGCGTCTGCAGCTCCTCGTTCATGCTCTGGAGTTCCTCCTTGCTGGTCTCCAGTTCCTCCATCGTGGAGCGAAGTTCCTCGTTGGTGGACTGCATCTCCTCGTTGGAGGCCCGCATTTCCTCCTGGCCGGTTTCGTACTCTTCGATGATCGCTTGCAGCCTCTGGCGGGTGCGGGCCAATTCGCGCGCGAGAACCTCTTCTCGCGGTTCACCGCCCGCCTGCCGCGCCGGAACATCCGACTCTGGAGCGTCTTCGTGAGGCGGCTTCCGCGCGTCGAGTTCGTCGAAGATAATCAGGACGAAATCATCTTGCGGCGGGTCGGGGACCGGACGCATATGGAGCACGACGGCCGCCGACTCGCCATTGAAGCGGACCTCGACCGGCTGCGTCGTGACCGGTTCACCGTGTGCTCTCGCCGCACGGAGGGCCGCCTGCAGTTCGGCGCGGAGGTCGTCGCGGACGAGCCGGATGACGCTGGCGGTCAGGTCGCCGCCGGGATGGAGCAGATAACGGCCGGCGTGCTGGGAGACATGGACGATGCGGTCGTCGGGGCTGACGAGCACGCTGGGGGGGGCGTAGCGTTCGACGATCTGCTGGTGCAGCGTTCCGTAGCTGCGTGAATCGTCGGAGATCCGGAGTTGGGGTATTTCGTGCGGAACTTTCGCCTGGGTCATGGGGAAGACCGGCAGGCGGGGCTCGGGGGCGGGAACGTTTCGCTTGCGGTAGAGGCACGATTTCTTGTGCTCGATGCGGAACAGGTCGGTGACGTCGACCGCTTCCGAATTGCCCAGCAGGAGAAAGCCGTTCTGCCGCAGGGCGTAGTGGAACAATTCCACCACCTCCCGCTGGACTTCGCGGAGCAGGTAGATCATGACGTTGCGGCAGGAGATGAGGTCGACCCGCGAGAAGGGTGGGTCGCCGAGCAGGTTGTGCGAGGCGAAGACGACGAGTTCGCGGACCTCCTTGCGGATGCGGAATCCGCCGTTTTCCTTGACGAAGAAGCGTTTGATCCGCTCGGCGGAGACGTCGGTCTCGATGTCTCCGGGATAGAAGCCGTCGCGGGCCTTCTGGAGGGAATGTTCATGCAGATCGCTGGCGAAGATCTGCACTCTGGGCGGCCGCTCGAGTCTCTCGATGTGCTCCAAGAGCAGGATGGCGAGCGAGTAGGCCTCCTCGCCGGTAGCGCAGCCGACGCTCCAGATGCGGATTTCGTCCGTCTCGTCTTTCCCTTCAAAGAGCCTGGGGATGACGTCCTGCTGGAGCGTTTCGAAGACGGGGGGATCGCGGAAGAAATTGGTGACGGTGATGAGGAGATCGTCGGCCAATGTGCGGACTTCGCCCGGCTGCTGTCGCAACAGTTCGACGTAGGCGGGAAGCTCGGTGATCTGGGAGAGCTGCATCCGGCGTTGAATGCGCCGGAGAATGGTGGACCGCTTATAGCGGCTGAAGTCGCGTCCGCTGCGGGCGCGGACCTGGGCGAAGATCTTCTGCAACAGCCGCGCGACGTCGCCGTCGACCGATTCGCCCGATTCAGGCAGCGGAATGTGCGGACGAGTCTTGGCAAATCGCAGCAGCGCGGCGGGAATTTCATCCACCGGCAACACGAGGTCGACGATTCCGGTGGCGACTGCGCTTTGGGGCATTCCGTCGTACTCGGCCTCGGCGGGATCCTGGACGACGCAGAGTCCGCCGGCCTCCTTGATTTCGCGCAGGCCGAGGGTGCCGTCGCTGCCGGTGCCGGTGAGGATGACGCCGATGGCGCTGCCGTCGTGCGTTTTGGCGAGCGTGCGCAGGAAATGGTCGATCGGGGCGCGTTCCCGCCGCTCCTTCTCCAGGGCCGTCACCCGCAGGTGCGTGTCGATCGTGTCGAGATTGGCGTTCGGCGGGATGACGTAGACGTGGTTCTTCTCGAGCGCGATCGTTTCGGCGACCTGCTGGACCGGCATCTTGACGTGCGGCTGCAGCAGTTCGGCGAGGTGGCTTTCGTGCTCGGGGGCCAGGTGGACGACGACGACGTAGGCGAGGTCGCTGTCGGCGGGGACATGCTGGAAGAACGCCTTGAGCGCGGCGAGCCCGCCGGCGGACGCGCCGATCCCGACGATGGAGAACGGGTCGGCGGCGTCCGATTTCGCGGGGTCGCTCTCAGCAGCAGTCACCGCGCGGCTGTTGGCTTGCTGCGTCTCCGCCGGCTGAGCGGGGGCGGATTCGGAGGGAGCGGATCTTTTTTCGGCGGGCTGCTTGTTCGTTCGCTGCTTGCCCTTGCCGGAAGTGCGAACGGACTTCTTCTTTGACGCCCTCTTGGCCATGGAATCCTCGGCATGGGCCTCCTTGACCGCAGGAACGCCTCCTGCATCGCCGCCTGGAATCGGCGTCGAAATAGAAGGCCCGCATCGTGCTTGGATTGTCAGGATCGCATCTGGAATTGACGACGGTCGGCGGATGAGGGACTCCCCTCCACCGGATGCCTTCGCAACACGAACCCCCGACGGGCCTGCCCTCCCGCTGACGGCACTGTTGAGGTTAATCGGGCGGAGGCTGTGAGTCAAAGAGGTCGAGTCGCCCGGCCGTTCGCGCCATCACGCAAGGTCCGCGTCTCCCGTGCTACTGACGGTGAGAATCTTCGTGTGGTGCGCAAATTTCGCGTGCAGCCAATCCCACGTCGTGGACATCCGACTCGGTGGAGCGAGTCGGCTACCTTGATTGCGGCCGGAGGCCGCGCTGGGTGCTTGTTTTGCGCTGCCGCCGTGACCGGGGATTCCCCCAGACCACTTATCAACGCATCCCGATTGTCGCTGCGCTTGAAAAGCGATCAACTGGCTGTTGAAAGTCACAATCCAGCAATACTTGGGGGGATCATTCATGTTGGCCGAATTCAGCATCTATCCGCTGGATGACGCGCATCTGAGCGAGGACATCGCGCGCGTCGTCGACCTGTTGGACGAGAGCGGACTGAGCTACCAGCTCGGGCCGACGAGCACGAGCATCGAAGGGGAATGGCAGGACGTGATGAGCGTGATCCACCGCTGCCACGAGTCAGTGGCCGGCGCAGGACATTCGCGGATCGTGACCAACATCATGATCGACGACCGCCGCGACGGCGGTCACTCCCTGAACGAGGCCGTCGCCCGCGTCGAACAACACCGGGCGGCGATCTGACCGAATTCCATTCCACGATGTCGTTGCGCATGCGTACCGCCTGGCCGGGGCTGAGCGAAGCGAAGGAATTCCGCATGATCCGGCCTGAGGAGTCGGAGTTTTTTGTCGCTGAGGCTGGCCCCGGCTCTGGCCGCGCTAACGCCGCGACTCAGTTTCAGGAACTCGCTCGTTGCCGGGCCCTCATGCGTCTCCGGACGTTGACCTCCGGCGGCGGACGCCTGCAACTCGGAACGCAACGGCCGACTTGATGAGGAAGTCTTCATGCCTTACTCCGACGAAACGTACAACCTCCGCATCGAACTGGATACGAAGCACTGCAGCCTCTCAGCGGAACAGATCAGCAAGATGGAGGGGGCGCTGCAGGCGTTGCACCGCGCGACGCAGTCGTTTCCGGTGTCGGACCTGTACGTGACGGTGATCCATCATCCCCGCAGCGGTGATTTTCACGTCAAACTCGCTTTGGTTCTTCCCGGACGCACGCTCTTCACCGGCGAACGCCATCGCGACTCGTACGCCGCCTACAAGCAGTGCGTCGACAAGCTGCTGCGCAAGGTCATCGCGTATAAGCAGGATCTGGACAACGCGAGCGAACGGTCAAAACAGATCAAGGGAACACACCAGGAGATCATTCCGACGCAGATTCCGGATCACGACGACCTGCGGCGGGCGGTCGACGAGGGTGACTACGCCCGCTTCCGCAACGGCATGCTGATGTACGAGGAGCCGGTGCGCAAGCGGATCGGTCGGTGGGTGCAACGCGATCCGGAACTGGAGGCGCTCATCGGCGAGCGGCTGCAACTGGCCGACATTGTCGAAGACGTGTTCCTCACCGCGTTCGAGCGATACCACGCCAAGCCGAATCAGATGCTGCCCGGCGACTGGCTGGAAGAACTGATCAGCGTCGTCCTCCGGGCGCTGGCGGCCGATCCGGACGGTGAGTTGGAGAACGTCAGCATGGTCCGCACGGCCCGCGAAGCGGAAGCGGAACAATCCGCCGACTCATCGCAGCACACCCCTTGATATGTCGGGCCAGATCCGCATCGGCACGTCCGGCTGGAACTACGACCACACCGATTCTCTGTCAACTGCCGCCTCACTGGTGCCGCCGCACTGGACGAAGAACCGGAAACGACTCGAATCGTTCGCGCGGCTGACGCCTTTCGCCGCAACAGGCCGCGCCGAATCACCCGGTCTTGACGGGGACACGGTGCGTCATGCTCTCCGCGCTCTTGGGCAGAGTGACGGTTAGAATGCCGTTTCGGCATTCGGCGTCGACTTTGTCGCGGTCGACGTAGGACGGAAGCTGCGCGCTGCGGCAGAACCGACCCCATTGCCGCTCGGCGCGATGGAACGATTTGCCTTCCTGCTCATTTTCGCACTTGCGCTCGCCACAGATCAGGACCGTGTTGTCCTGAACTTCGATTTCGATGTCGTTCGGATCCACACCCGGGAGATCCATCTGAATCTGATACGCGTCGTCTGTTTCGGACAGATCGAACGAGGGCGTGATCACGCTCCGCAAGTCGCCGCCGTCGCTGTGACGAAAGAAATCGGAGATCAACTGGTTCATCTCTGCTTGGAAAGACACGAACGGGTCGCGCGGTGCGTGACTGCTCCAGCGTCCGGGGCGGGTGGGTATCAAGGTCGCCATGTCGGTCCTCCTTTCGTCGCTCAGATGACAGAAATTCACTCGTGGAGACGGACCGGGACGCACCTGCATTCGGCGGCGGTATCCTGCTTCCGCCGCGTTCGATGGATCGAACTCCCGTTCCGCCCTGAGCGCGATTCTTAGAAAAATCAACCCGCGCCATCGACCGGCGCAACTCTGGAAATTCACCGTAACCAATCCTGATCAGCGAATCGGAGATTTCCTGACGTCGGGCCGCGCTCCTCGGGAATGCGCCGAGGCGGTATCCCGATCAATCCCCAAGGCCGGGCAGCCCGCATTGTGTCACGCTACGGCTGTTGGGAACAGACACCGTTGTGGAGCCGGTTCCTGGTTGGGAAATTCTCGAGAACTCGGAAAGGAATGCGCTATGTCCCTGACAGCCGAAAAGCAAATGGAGCACATTGGCGAAACAAAGGGTTGTGCCGATCACGATCACGACCTCGTTCACGAACTCAACAAGCGTCTCGACGCGCTGTGGCGATACGATCAGTACATCGCAAACGCCGAAGGGAAATCGGAGTTGCAGGGCTTCTGGCAAGAACTGAAGCAGCAGGATCAACAGAACGTCGGCCGGCTCAAGCAACTGGTGGCCGCAGAAATTGAAAACGAGTGCTTCTGAATCCGCGAATCGGAGAACGCGACGTGAACGAGAAACAGTTATCCGCCTGGCGCGAACGGCTCATCGCCCTCCGCGACGGTTGGCGTCACGAACTTCGGGAGCGGGCCGACGCCATCGCCCAGCAGGTCCGTTCTCTTGAAAGTTCCGGGATTCCCACGCATCCGGCCGACCACGACAGCGAAGGGGTCGAAAAAGAGGTCGAAATCGCCCGGAGCGAACGGGCCGTTTATGACCAGGTCCAGGCCGCATTGGAGCGCATCAACGCGGGTCGGTTTGGAACCTGCGAGGAATGCGGCAAGGAGATCTCACAGGAACGGCTGGACGCGGTCCCCTACGCGTCGCGGTGCGCGTCGTGTGCGACGTCGCGGGGGCCCTGATTCGCCTGTTGCGCCGCTGGCATTGGCTCACCTGCTGGCGACGGAAGAAACTCCGTCCGCGTTCCGTGGGCGCCCACCGATCTCGCCATGCGGTAGACGCGATGGCGGATTTGCGGTCCGCCGGGAGTCACTCAACATCAGAACGCCGCCTGGGTAATTTCCCCACGAGCATTCTGGTGGCATTCGGGTGACGTTCTGCGTCTATGCCCCATTACGGTCGCGTCACGCATCAATAGGCTGGACGTATGTTTGGTGCCGACGTTGGCGGCGACATGACATCGTGTGTGCTGGTGCTGAAAAGACCATCGCACGCCCTTTACACGCGAAGGAGCAAATCATGCCGGCTATCAAAGACATCATGACGCGAGCCGTGGAACACGTTGCGGGGAACGCCACGGTGCAGCATGCGGCAGAGCGGATGGCTGAAAAGGACATCGGATTTCTGGCCGTCTCGAACGGACAGACCGCCGAGGGGGTGATTACCGATCGCGACATCGTGGTGCGGTGTCTCGCCCTGCATCGCGATCCGGAAGAGACGACGGTTCACGATTGTATGACGACTGATATCACGACCCTCTCCGAAGAGGCTGACGTGGAAGAAGCCGGCAAGATGATGGAAGAGCGTCAGATCCGCCGGCTGCTGGTGGCAGACTCCCAAGGCCGGCTCACGGGTGTTGTGTCGCTGGGCGATCTCGCGACCGGTTGCGGGGACGATCACCTTCGTTCCAAAGTCCTGCAGAGCGTCTCAGCGGAATAAGGGGGCTCCCCACCCGCCGGACTGGTTCCAGTTTGTAAAGGCCGTTTCGGTCAGCGCGAGCGGGAGAGTCACCATGGCAGACGACAGACAGATCTACGGCGAGATCGACAACAAGACCAATCTGCGCGATGTCTGCAAAAAAATCCGCGACGACGTTCGGAACGCCGACGACCGGCCTGCGTTGACCGAGCTTTATCGACGGGCGGGTTATCTCGTCACGCTTTCACACGCGAATTCGTGGCGGGAGAAATTCGGTGACGATATCGGTGAGATTCGCAGTGTAGCACAGGAAGAGTTTGCCACGACCGCGCGGACGATCAATCGCCGCGCGGAGGAGATCGGCACCGATGCGGACTACGATGAATCGTGGGGAGACTGACAATGGGCGACTCAAGCTACACACCGACGGAAGCGAAGTACAAAGGGACCGCCCGGGAGCAGTACATCACGTATGACCTCGAGCAGACGACGCGCGGCGAAAAGACGGCGGTGTACCCGAAAGTGAAGCGGGTCTACATCGCCGGGGACGTGCAGAACTGGGAGGTGGGCCGCTTCGAAAAGAAGTCCGGGAGAACGGTGCATGGCGTTCGGATTCACTACGAACAGAGACGTGAGGGCTACCGGCGCAAGGCTTATACTGCGGAACGAAACGGAACAACGTACCGAGTTCCGGCAACCACGGTTGAGCCGAGCGTTTCGCGCTATTCGAAAGTGATCGAGATTCCAGAGGACGCCGAGAACGTCAAGTTCCGCGACAAGAAGCTTCCGGCAAAGTATCAGTCGGCCTTGCAGGACGTGCGCTAGGCGCGTCTGAGATTCGGCTCGGCGAACACGACGGACGGAGCCGGTTCCGTGAGGAGAGGCGGGAGTTGGTGTTGGCGATTTCCTCGTGGTTCGAGAATGCGCACCCGGTCTGGCAGGCGCTCGTTGCCGGGTGCTTCACGTGGGGCGTCACTGCGGCGGGGGCTGCGCTCGTCTTCTTCACGCAGTCGATCAACCGCAGACTGCTGGATGCGATGCTGGGCTTCGCAGCCGGAGTGATGACGGCAGCGAGTTTCTGGTCGTTGCTCGCGCCGTCGATCGCAATCGCCGAGGCGCGTCCGGAGCCGGCGTGGTTGCCAGCCTTGGTGGGGTTTCTCGCTGGTGGCGCAGCTTTGTGGATCATCGACCGCACATTGCCACACCTGCACCCGGACATGCCGCTCGAAGAGGCGGAAGGTCCGAAAACCGGTTGGGAGCGGAGCGTGCTGCTCGTCAGTGCGATTACGATTCACAACGTGCCGGAGGGCCTGGCCGTTGGAGTCGCCTTCGGCGGCGTCGTTTCCGGGTTGCCGTCGGCCAGTGTCGGTGCGGCTGTCGCGCTGGCCGTGGGCATCGGGCTGCAGAACTTCCCGGAAGGAATTGCGGTCGCTATGCCGTTACGCGGAGACGGGATGTCGCGAGGCAAGAGCTTTTTCTATGGTCAACTCTCGGCCGTTGTGGAACCGCTCGCCGCCGTCATCGGCGCAGCCGCGGTGGTCTATGCGGCGCCGATCCTGCCGTATGCGCTCTCATTCGCCGCCGGGGCGATGATCTATGTCGTCGTCGAAGAGTTGATTCCCGAGTCGCAGCGAGCCGGCCGCGTCGACTGGTCGACGCTGTGGTTCATGGTGGGCTTTTCCGTCATGATGGTCCTGGATGTCGCGCTGGGATGACAGCGGCCGCCCACGCCAGGGCGCGTATGCTGCTTAGCGCGTCGCCGCGGAGGTTCAAGAGTTCCCACGAGTCGCCCTTGTCCGAACTGAACCACAGGCGGCCGTCTCCCAGGCCCGCGACAAGGCCGGACGAACTCACAGCCAGCGCGTAGGGGAAACTGTCCAGCGGCTGGGGAAGACGATCGAGCGGTTCCCAGTGGCCGTTGACATGCCAGCGGTAGAGTCCCGCCTGGGCCGACTTGTCATTGTCGTGGGCTTCCATCGGGCCGGGAGCAGCCGAGACAAACCAGCACTCGGGATCCTCGCTGTCGACCGCCAAGGCCCAGGTGTAGTCGTGCTCGCGGCCCTCGTCCGCCGGGTGCCACGTCTCCCCTCCGTCTCGACTCCAGGCAGCGCCGCCTCCGCCCGCTTCATAGGCGCGTCCGGGAACGCGGGGATGCCAGGCGATTGCATGCACGTCCGGCTGCGCACCCGGCCGATGATCGCTCCAGGTGCGTCCGCCGTCCGCCGAGCGCATCAGGCCTCCCAGTTCGATTCCAACCAGAAGCAGATCTGCATTGTGTGGACAGGGGGCAATCCAACGAACATGACTCGTCCACGGACGGGGCGGAAAGCTCCACTCCGGAGCGGATGGAATTGACTTCAGCGCTTCAAGTTCCTGCCAGCTTTCCCCCAGATCGCGGCTGACGAATAACGCGCTCGGTTCGCAACCGGCATAGACCGCTTCGTCGGCCGCACTCACCGCGACAGAAAAGACATCCGGCTGAGGGAAGGACGTTTCGCGCCAGGAATCTCCTCCGTCTCGGCTGCACCACACACCGCGGCCTCTTGAACCGGCGAAAACGACGTCCGGATCGCGCGGGTGAACGGCGAGGCACTGGACTCCGGCGTCCTCCAAGGTTCTTCGAACGTCCCAGGTTGACCCATTCCGAATCGCTTTGGCGAAATCGTCTCCTGTGGCGATATAAATTGCGTCCATCGCTCACGCTGTTTTCTCGACAGAGACCTTGTCGCTCTCGGGTTGCGAAGCCTGCTCCAGGTGAGAGATCTTCTCCACTCGCCGCCGGTGCCGCTCTTCGCCCGAGAACTTCGCGTCAACGAACACCTTGAGAAGTTGTCGTGCTAATTCGACTCCGATCACACGCGCGCCCAGCACGAGCACGTTCATATCATCGTGTTCCACACCCTGACGAGCGGAGTACGAGTCGTGGCAGAGCCCCGCACGGATGCCGCTCAGCTTGTTAGCGGCGATCGACGCGCCGACGCCGCTGCCGCAAATCAATACTCCCCGATCGGCGCGTCCGCGTTGAATCATCCGACCCACCGCCGCCGCATAATCGGGGTAGTCAACCGGCTTATGATCGCGCGCGCCGACATCGATGATCTTGTGCCCCTCTTCCTGCAGGGCCTTCCTCAGTGACCGTTGCAAGTCGACACCGGCGTGGTCTGTTCCAATCACGATACGCATCTCAGTGGCCGTCACGCGGTCGCGAGCGCCTGGCCGAACTCCTTCCAGCCTTCAGCGCCCGCCTCAAAGTCATGCACGTTCGTAAACCCTGCCGCTTCAAGTTTGCGGGCGGCTTCCGAAGACGAGTTGCACTCTTCGCTCGCGCAGTAAACGACGATCCTGCGATCCTTGCTGCCTGCCTGGTTTTCAACCTGCTCCACGAATTCGTCGTTGGATTGGGGGATGTTGATCGCCCCCGGAATCTTCGTCGACGGGAAATGCTTGGCGTCGAGTGTGTTGATCAGCAAGAAGTCCTCGGAACTGTCCTGCAGACTCTTCAGTTGTTCGGCGGTGACACGATTCATGGAAACACTCCCTAAACGTGCTCAATTTCTGTTTCTGAGGAAAGCGGGCAATGCAGGAACCCTTCCATTTCGAAGAATGGATATCCACACCCTACCGCTTTCGCTGGGTTCGTCGATCGGAGTTGATGCGGAACCGACATCGTCGAAACCCTTGACTCGCCCTGGGAGAAACCTCCAGTGCGGGTCGGGGAACGCTTGATTTTCCAAGAGCGGTCGTTGCAAACGCCCCCCACAGGCTGCGGCGACGGAGACTCAGATGGATCGGGCGCCGCAAGGAAACGCCGGTTGCTGACGTCTTCCATGCACGACGCATGGGGCCTTCCCCCATCTTTCTCTCAGGGGGAATTGCAGCATAGCGTGTTCACCACCCCGGATGTGCGACACCTTCGGCAACAACTACGGTCGGAATACGACCTCGCCGCTGCGTTAAAGACTGGAGGCGATTGTGTACGTCCTTCTGATTCTCGCGCTCATCACCATCGCCGCTGTCACGCTGTTCAAGGGCCTGCAGCGTCGCCGCTGGGGAGCTGTTGCAGCCGGTGGTCTGGTTCTCCTGGGCGCATTCGCCCTTCCGGCCTTGCTCGAATTCTGGCGAGACTGGCTGTGGTTCGACGCCGTCGCGTACGAGGGGCGATTCTGGACGACCGTGATTGCACAGGCCTTGGCGGTCGGCGTCAGTGCGGTGATCGGGTTCCTGACCGTCTACCTGCTGACGTTCCCAATTCCGCGCGAGGTCCGCAGCGCTCGCGCCTGGCCCGAATTTCTGGGAACGTTGCTCGGTGGATTCTGGGGCCTGGCGAACTGGGACGTGGTGCTGAGGTGGTGGTTCGCGGTTGACGTTGGTGTGTCCGATCCGATCCTGGGACGCGACATCGGGTTCTACCTGTTCTCGCTACCGTTCTGGGATGGCGTCTATTCAGGCGTGTTCTGGTTGACGCTCATTGGACTTCTGGCCGTTGCGGGATCGCTGTCAAGATTCCAAACGTGGCGCGATGAAGTGCTGCACCGGGTTGGGAGCGAATACGCGTGGCAGCGACCACAAACTGCAGCAACGGGAAACGTTCATCTGCGGCGAGCCCTTGCCCTCAACGCGGGAGTTCTCGCTCTGGTGCTGGCGGGGGGGCGAGTTCTCGACCTGTGTCACCTCATGTATTCGCGGCTGGGCGCCGTGACGGGTCCCGGCTGGACTGACGTGTACGTGCGGATGCCCGGCGATCTGGTCGTCGCGTGCGGACTGGTTGTCGTGGGAGCATTCTTCCTCACGTCGGCCACCACAGCACGGTTTGCCAGGTGGTGGATGCCGAGTGCGCACGATCGATCACAGCGGCCCCGCTGGGTGTTCGGGATTGGCGGACTCCTGGCCGTATGGTTTCTGGCCTTGGGCGTCACACCAGTTCTCTCGCAGTGGCTGTGGGTCTCGCCCAACGAAATCACCGTCGAGGCGCCTTACATCGAGCACAACATTGAGTTCACACGGCTGGCGTTCGGGCTGGACGACATTGAGGAACGACAGTTCCCGGTCTCCGAAGAACTCGACCAACAGTCGGTCGACAAGAACGACCGCTTGTTGTCGGAAGTTCGCCTCTGGGATCCCCGGGCGCTGCAGGAGACCTATGAGCAGTTTCAGGAGATCCGGCTCTATTACGAGTTCACCGACGTCGACATCGACCGCTACGACGTCGACGGCCGGTACCGGCAGGTCATGGCCTCGCCCCGCGAGATGGAGCCGGGCAATCTCCCTCGACAGAGCCAAACGTTCGTAAACCGACACTTCAAGTACACGCACGGCTACGGACTGACCCTCGCGCCCGTCAGCGAATTCACGTCGAACGGGCTCCCCGATCTGCTCGTCAAAGACATCCCTCCCGTTTCGGCCGCGGAAACGCTCCACGTGGACCGTCCACAGATCTATTTTGGTGAACACACCGATCAATACGTTGTCGTGAATACTCGGGAGCCGGAATTCGATTACCCCAGCGGCGAGGAGAACGAATACACGCACTACTCCGGCACGGGAGGCGTCAGGCTGAGTAACCTCTGGAGAAAGTTCGTTCTCGGCTGGAAGTTCGGCGGCACGCGGTTCTTCCTTTCGAAATACCCCACTCGGGAAAGCCGCGTCCTGTTTCATCGCACCGTTGAGGATCGAGTGCGGACGCTGGCTCCCTTCCTGACGTTCGATCGCGACCCCTACATCGTCCTGCATGAGGGCCAGCTGTACTGGATTATTGACGCCTACACGACGTCCGCGAACTACCCCTACAGCGAAGAGTTGTCGGCAGACGGTGCAGCACAGGGGCTCTACGGCGCGAACTACGTGAGGAATTCGGTGAAGGCCGTCGTCGACGCGTATGACGGCGACGTAAACTTCTACGTGTTCGAGCCCGAGGATCCGATTATCCAGGTCTGGCAGCGGATTTTTCCGGGTCTGCTGCGACCTCGAAGCGAAATGCCGGTCGGGCTCCAGGCGCACGTTCGCTACCCGGAAGGGCTGCTGACTGCGCAGGGCCTCTTGTATGCGAAGTACCACATGACCGACCCGGCCGTCTTCTACAACCAGGAAGACCTGTGGGTTCCCGCACAGGAGAAATACTACGCCGACGTGCAGCAGGTTGAGCCGTACTACGTGCTTTGGGAGCCGCCGGATACGGACGAGGCGGAGTTTATCCTGATGCAGCCGTTCACTCCGAAGAATCGGCAAGTCATGATCGGCTGGATCGCCGGCATGTGTGACGGCGAGAATTACGGCCGGTTGCTGGCCTATCGCTTCCCCAAAGAAAGACGGATTCTTGGCCCCCTCCAGGTCGAGACGAAGATCGACCAGGACCGTTTCCTCTCCGGCCAACTTACGCTGTGGGACCAGCGCGGCTCGACCGTGATTCGCGGCAATCTGCTCGTGATTCCGATCGACGACACGCTGCTCTACGTTGAGCCGATCTATCTCCGGGCCGAAGCAGCCGCTTATCCGGAGTTGCGGCTCGTGGTGCTGATGCACGGCGATCGACTGGTCTACGCGGAGAGCTTCGACGAGGCGCTCCGGTCGCTGCTGCAGGGAACGACGCCGCAGCCTGCGCCGACGACGCCGTCCGACACACCGCAGGTGATCTCCCGGCTCGTGCGGCAATCAAATCGCGCCTTCGAAGAATACCTGCAGGCCATGGCGGAGAAAGACTTCTCGACGGCCGCCGATCGCCTGCGAACGCTGAACGACGCGCTCGACCAGCTTGAGAGTTCGACATCGGAGACACAGGCGTCTGCGAACGAACGCGGGGAGTCCTCAAGCCGGTAATCGGCACAAAGAGCGGAACACACCTCGAGCAGACGTACGGCACGCCGGTCGATGTGGATTGGCGGCGCGGCCGTGCCGGTCGGCATGCTGCGGATATTGGTTGGCATCGCGACTGACAGTTCGGCTGCGTCACTGCGGGGGTTGTTGCGACCATCTTCGTCGGCTGCGTTCTTGTTGGGAGCGATGTCGTCAATGACGTCGCGTTCGGAACCACGTTGACGCCGCCCGTATCAGGTTCGTTCATGCTTCTCGAAGCCATCGGCAGGATTGTCTCGCGTCAGCCGCTCGCGGTCGCTGTGGGCTGGGCGGCGTTGCTGGCGGCACTCACGCTTTTTGCGCCTCCGTTGGATTCCGTCCTTGAGGAAGGCCACTTCGAGTTCCTCCCCCGCTCTCAACCGAGCCGTCAAGCGGAACGGCTGTTCGACCAGGCTTGGCCCGACCGACGCGCCGACAGCAGCCTGGTGATCCTTGTTCGCCGCAGCGGTCAGGGAGAAGAACTGACCGAGACGGATCGCCGCTTTATCCGGGAAACCGTGGTTCCGGAACTCGAGTCTCTTGAAGAATCGCAAGCGGCAGATGATTCGTCGCAGAAGCTGCCGCTCGTTGCCGACGTGCTCACGGCAGACGTCAGATCTGAAGAACTCCTTGACAGCGAAGACGGACGGGCCACGCTTGTCGTCGTGGAGTTGACGACCGAGTTCTTGCACGACCGGGTGAAACGATTCGTCGATCAGGCGGCAGAAGCGATCGACGCCCTGCCGTCCCGCGGGAAAGTGCCGGAAGGGCTCGAACTGGCGCTCACCGGCAGCGCGACGGTGGGTCGGGACGACCTGACGGCCCGTGAACAGAGCGGTCGCCGGATCCAGTCGTGGACTCCGTGGCTGGTGATCTCACTGCTGCTGATCGCCTTTCGCGCCCCGTTTGCGGCGCTGATTCCGCTCGCAACGCTCTCTTGTGGCATCACCGTGGCGCTCAACTCTCTCGCTCTGCTGGCGGAACGGGGCTACGTCAATCTCTTCGAGGGAATCGAGGTCTACACGACGGTTCTTGTCTATGGGGCGGGAGTCGACTACAGCCTGTTCCTCGTTTCGCGTTTTCAGGAGGAATTGGCAGCCCTCGGCGATTCGAGGCACGCGGTCGCGATCGCCGTCCACCGGGTCGGCGTCGCCGTCGCCGCAAGCGCCGGCACGGAGATCTTCGGGATCGGGATGCTCGTCTTCGCCACCTTCGACAAGTTTCACCAGGCCGGAATCACGATCGCCTTTGGCCTGTTCGCTATGCTGTGTGCTTCGCTCACGCTCACGCCGGCGCTCCTCTGCCTTACGGGAACATGGACGTTCTGGCCTCGAAACTCGCAGGATGTCGCCGACGGTGGTCCGCCGGGGAATCCGGCTGACCGATTGTGGAACCGCATCGGCCGAAGTGTGGTCGCACGACCCGGACTCGTCTGGGTGCTGACGGTCGCTGTGTTGGTCCTGCCCGCGGTCAGCGGCGCCGTCCGAAACGACGAACTGAGTTACGGACTCGTTGACAACCTCCCGGCCGATGCGCCGAGCGTGCGCGGGACGCAACTCCTCGCCCAGCATTTCTCACCCGGCAAGGCGGGCCCGATCACGGTCCTTCTCCGGGCGCCGAACATCGATTTCACACAGAGTGAATCGATCAAACTGATCGATGAATGGACCGGCCGCCTTGCCCGGCGGAAAGATGAACTCGGGATTGCAGAAATCCGTAGCGTGGCGGAACCGCTTGGCGTGGGCCGCGAAGTCGGGTCGACGACGGACGGCGTTCTCAGTCTCGTTCAGCGACGCATCGCGCGCCGCGAAGCGGTCGAGCGGTATGTCTCCTCCACCGCAGACGGTCGCGTCACGCGGTTGCAACTGGTGCTGAAGAATGATCCGCTCTCGCGAGAATCGATTCAACGTTTCGACGAGATTCGCCACGCCGTACACGGGGAATTGCCGGCAAGGTTTCAGAGCGCGGACGTCCGGTTCGCCGGCGCCACAGCCGGCGTCCGTGATCTGAAAGCCGTCGCCGAACGCGACCGATCGCTGATCCAGCCACTCATCGCGGCCGGGGTCCTCACAGTGCTGGTCGCCATGCTGAGGAGATTCGCCGTGTCGGTGTATCTCGTGCTGACGGTCCTGCTGACCTACTTCGTCACCGTCGGAGCGACGTTTCATCTGTTTGCGTTTCTTGCGAACGGCGATTTTCCCGGACTGCACTGGACGGTTCCCTTGTTCCTGTTCGCCGTGCTGATGGCGGTCGGCGCCGACTACAACGTGCTGCTTGTCAAGCGGGCGGACGAAGAGCGCGAACGTGCCGAAACCAGGCCCGCCATTGCCGCGGCCCTCGGTCGCACAGGTGTGGTGATCTCAAGTTGCGGCTTCATCATGGCCGGGACCTTTTCCACGTTGGCGATCGGCGGCAGTCTCTCGGGGATGATGCAACTCGGATTCGCGCTGGCATTCGGCATTATTCTCGACACGTTTGTCGTCCGACCGCTGCTGGTGCCTTCGTTTCTGGCATTGTGGGACGAGAGCGTGTGGCATCGTCGCCGCAAGGCGCTGTCAAAGCGTCTCTTGGAACGTGCCAGGGGGATTCAACGAGCCCTGGGGGACGGCCCCAGCCGGTGACGGGGACTCGCTCCACCGGAAGATGCGCCCATGTCCCGTGCGCGCATGACCCGGCAATCGCTCATAATTGAAAGTAGCCGCGACTCAAGCCGATTCAGCGGAAGAGGCGGGAGCCGTGCAACGTGAGAGATCAGCGGAAGTCCGTTGAAACAGACAATGACGAAAGGAGCGAGCCATGACTGGATGGCGGTCGTTTGACAGTACGGTCCACACGACCAATGAGTGGCTGGACGACTTGATCAATGATTCCGTTTGCGAAGACCGGCAAGGGGCGTATCACGCGCTGCGGAGCGTGCTCCACGCGGTTCGCGACCGGTTGAGCGTCGACGAGGCGACCGACCTGGGCGCTCAACTGCCGATGCTGGTGCGGGGATTCTACTACGAAGGCTGGCGCCCGTCTCAGAATCCGAAGAAAGATCGCAGCCGCGACGAGTTCCTCAAGCAACTCGGCGAGGAATTAAGCGTCACCCCCGGTCAAGAGCCGATCGTCGAACCTGTCGAGGCGGCAATCGGAGTTTTCCGGCTGTTGACGCGACGCATTTCCGCGGGTGAGGTGGAGCACGTGTTCACCAGCCTGTCATCCGGCATTCGCGAACTGTGGCACGAAGCGGTCGCCGTCGGCGCGAGCCGCGAATGACCGAACCGACGGGAGAGGCGTCCCGACTGAAGAATACCCTGGACCAGTCGACCCATGGAAACAGCGAACAAGGCGGACGGTCCGCGAAAGAACATTTTCGTTGTCGGACGCGACGAGTTCAACTTTGCCAAACTGCATTCTCTGGCTGCCGCCGACCGTTACGAGATTCACGGGCTCCTCGACCTGAGCGAGATCCGGTCCGCGGAACCATGTCCGCTGGACCACCTGCTCCGACGGGCGGAAGCGCAACTTGACGAGTTCCCCGGTTCGATCGATGCAATCGTCGGTTACTGGGACTTCCCAATTACCGATCTCGTGCCGGTGCTTTCGCAACGGCGCAATCTGCCGTCCGCGTCGCTGGAAAGTGTTCTAAAGTGCGAACACAAGTACTGGAGCCGCATCGAGTCGCGGAAGGTGATTCCGGAGATGGTGCCGAAGTTTCGTTCCGTCGACCCTTTCGACGACGCCCAAGTCGACAACATTTCGTTGGACTACCCCTACTGGTTGAAGCCGATCAAGTCGTTTGCCTCATACCTCGGCTTCCGCATCAAGAATCGGCGGGATCTGGAGGCGGTCGTTCCACAGATCCGCAACAACATCGGCCGGTTGGGTAACGAGTTCAACGATGCGCTGCAACGTGTCGATCTGCCGCAGGAGGTCGACGGCGTCGACGGCCTGCATTGTATCGCCGAAGAGATCATCACGGGGCGACAGTGCACCGTCGAGGGCTACGTCTATTCCGGTGAAGTACGTGTCTACGGAGTGGTGGATTCCTTCCGCGCGAGCAACCGCTCAACATTCTCGCGATACCAGTACCCCTCGCAACTTCCGAAGAATGTTCGATCGCGGATGATCGATGCGGCCGAGAGAGTCATGTCGCATATTGGCTACGACATGGCGCCTTTCAACGTGGAGTTCTTTTACAATGCCGACAACGGCAAAATCTGGTTGCTGGAGATCAATCCCCGCATCAGCCAGTCGCATTGTGACCTGTTCGAGAAGGTGGACGGGGCCTCGAATCACAAAGTGATGATCCAACTTGCGCTGGGAGAAGAGCCAACGCCGCCCACACGCGAGGGCAAGTTCAAGTGCGCCGCCAAATTCTTCATGCGTCACTACGGAGACGCCTTGGTGACGCAGACGCCCTCGGAAAACGACATCCAACGCGTCCAAGCCGAGATTCCGGACGCGCTCATCAAGATCGGCGTGAAAGAGCAGACCCGCCTCTCGGAACTGCAGCATCAGGACAGCTACAGCTTCGAACTGGCGAACGTCTACATCGGCGCGCAGAATCAACGTGACTTGCTAAAGAAGAAGGAACGCGCCTTCGAACTGCTGCCGTTCGAGTTCACCGATGAGGAGCGCCGCAGGGCGTCATGAAGACTGTCAGCACGTTTCCGCACGCGGTTCGCGAAATTGAGCACACCTGGATCACGCTCTCGGACGGCGTCCGTTTGGCGGCCCGCATCTGGATGCCCGAGGATGCCGAGACCCGTCCCGTTCCAGCCGTCCTGGAATATCTGCCCTACCGCAAGCGAGATTTCACAGCCCAACGGGATGCGCTGAACCATCCCTACTTTGCCGGTCATGGATACGCCAGCGTGCGGGTGGACATGCGGGGCAGCGGAGACTCCGACGGCGTGCTGACGGATGAGTACCTGGAACAGGAACTCGCCGACGGCGAGGAGGTCATTGGCTGGCTCACGCAACAACCCTGGTGTGACGGCAACGTCGGCATGATGGGCATTTCCTGGGGCGGTTTCAACGGCCTTCAGATTGCAGCCCGCCGGCCGCCGGGACTGAAAGCCGTCATCACACTCTGTTCCACCGACGATCGATATACGGACGACGTGCACTACATGGGCGGTTGCCTGCTGGGGGACAACCTCTCCTGGGCCTCGACCATGTTTGCCTACAACTCGCTGCCTCCCGATCCCGAACTGGTCGGCCAGCGGTGGCGCGAGATGTGGCTTGAGCGGCTGGAAGGGAGCGGCGTCTGGGTGCACACATGGCTCCAACATCAGCGCCGCGATGCCTATTGGGAGCACGGCTCGGTGTGCGAAGATTTCTCCGCCATTAACTGCCCGGTCATGGCGGTCAGCGGCTGGGCCGACGGCTACTCCAACGCGGTGTTCCGCCTTCTCGAGAACCTGCGCGTTCCGCGGCTGGGCTTTATCGGTCCCTGGAGCCACAAGTATCCTCACATCGGAGTGCCCGGCCCGGCGATCGGATTCCTGCAAGAAGCCGTCGCGTGGTGGGACCGCTGGCTGAAGGGCATCAACAACAACATCATGGATGGTCCGATGTTGCGGGTCTGGATGCAGGACAGCGTGCCGCCCACGACGCGATACCAGACGAGGCCGGGTCGTTGGGTCGCCGAAGCGACCTGGCCGTCGCCGGACATCAAACCGGAGACGTTTCAACTCGGTCGGAATCAGATCGTGCCCGCGCTCCAGGAGGCCGCCGAGATCCCGTTGACGATCCAGTCTCCGCTGAGCGTGGGGCTTTTTGCAGGCAAGTGGTGTTCCTATGCCGCCACGCCAGATCTGCCGCACGATCAGCGGCAGGAAGACGGCGGAGCGTTGGTGTTCGACAGTCCGCCGTTGAACGAACCGCTGGAAATCCTGGGGACGGTGGTGGTGGAGCTGGAGCTGTCGTCCAATCGGCCGCTGGGGATGGTTGCGATTCGGCTCTCCGATGTGGCCGACGACGACAAGGCCACTCGCGTGACCTATGGATTGTTGAACCTGACGCATCGCAACGGCCACGCCACTCCGGAACCGTTGGAGCCGGGCCGGCGCTACCGCGTTCGCGTACCGCTGAATGGCGTGGCGCAAGCCTTTCCTCGCGGACACAGGCTGCGTGTGGCTATTTCAACGTCTTACTGGCCTTTGGCCTGGGCTCCGCCGGTGCCTGTGCGGCTGACCATCTACAGCGGCGCCAGCCAACTGGTGTTGCCGGTCCGTGAGCCGCGTTCTGCGGACGCCAACCTGCCTCCGTTCCCAGAAGCCCTGTCGGCGCCGCCTTTGGCGACGACGCTGATTGAGCCAGCGCAACACAACTGGCTGGTCATTCGAGATCTGGAGAACGATGTCTCCACCCTGCGCGTCATCAAGGATGAGGGGGTGCGTCGTCTCAATGCAATCGACCTTCAAATCAAGAATAAAGCCGAGGAACGGTACAGCTTTCGAGGTGACGATTTTGAATCCTGCCGCGGCGAGACGCTCTTTTTGCGCGGTCTGAAGCGCGGCGATTGGCAGATCGAAACGCGCGGGCGGACCGTGATGTCCTGTACCAGCACGCACTTCCAAGTCCGGGCGGAACTTGATGCGTTTGAAGGCGACAAACGTGTGTTCAGCCGCAACTGGGACCAGACCATCCCGCGGGATCACATCTGATTTGTGCACCCGACTCGGGCAGTTCGCGGCCCTGTGTCCTGGGCGGGTTTCAATCTTCGCGGTCATTTCTCCTTCGGACCGGCATGCTCTCTTCTCCTCGGTCGACACTGACCAATCCGCACCCGCGCGCCGCTTCCGCACGCTGATGCCCAATGTGCTGCTGACACCGCCGTGGCGCCGATCCGGAGTAGCAGCCCCGGACATTGCCTCCCGCCGCGGAAGATGTGAAAACGCGGCTTTCTTCGGCTACACGGCGCGCTCGACGGCCTGACACACCTGTCCTTCGTTGCCAGCAGCAACTGGTCGTCGCCTTTCGCTCGGTCATGTCCGGCGCAGCGGATCATGCCGGTGTCGCTCGAACTCTTCCTGAAAGTCAGTCCAGACTTCTTCATCATCGATCAGCCGGGTCAATGAGTCGCGGCCGGCTTCGACAGCCGCTTGCGCCTGGCCTGATGAAATCCCCTCACCCTGGATCGCAGCGATCTCCGCCGCTGCAAGGCCATGCACGGCCGAGAGGAGCAGCGACTGTCGCTGTTCCCGCGTCAACCGCGCAAGAACCCGGTTGAGGCCAGCCTGCCGGTGATCGGAATCAAGCTGTTCCCATGCGTCGGGAGCCGGTCTTCCCGGAAGCAGGTCGGCCAACGCGATCGCGTCTGACGCCGCCGGCTGCTCGACCCAGCTGTCTCGCGACGACTCAGCGTCGAAGGGACGATGGGGCTCCGCTCGCACCGTCTCGTCCAGTGAGACCTCGTTATTTGCGGCTGCGGCCTGCTCTTCCAAAGCCTGTCCGATCAGCCCCGCCAGCCAGGCGTCCAGCGCCAGCCCACCGGGTCGTTGATCGAAGTGATCCCACGCCCGCAAGAGCGCCTCGTCCAGCAACTCCTCGACTTCGAGTTCCCCTTCCGCCACATCACCTTCGATTTCGTGCATCGCAAGTTCCCTCCGGGCGTACTGCCGGAATGATGTCAAAATCGGCCGCAAGAACGCCGCGAATCCGTTCATCCGTTTCGACCTCCACGCCTGCTCCAGGAACGGCACGACCCCTTCGATGCCGCGACGCCGCTGCACCCTCCCTTCCGGCCGATCCTGCAATTCATCCACGCGGCGGGAGAGACGGTTCACGAGTTCCTCCAGTGCGGTTCGCGCCTGCAGTGACTCCGCTTCCTCCGCAATTACCTCTCCGGGAAAGACAAGCGTCGCCTGTGCGGACCAAGCCGGCGTCTCCTGGGCACGATGGACAATGGAAATCGTTGCGTCGTCTGGAAACCGATCCAACGCTTTCAGCCGTGCATCCCAACCCGGCTGCAAGTCCTCCCAGTGCGCGGCCAACGTTCGCTCGTCTTCGGCGTCGCATCCGGTGTATACCCATCGGTATTCCACGATTGACTCCTGTAATTGTCTGCTCGCGGTGTTGCTGCAATACAAACCGGGGAAAGCCCGATGGCCTCCCCCGGTTCGAACTCTTCGGAACTCTATTCGGGGAAACTCACTCAATTGTAAGTTCGTTGTCCACGGAAACGGCGCCTCCTTCGATGGCGTTCTCGGCAGCCGCCTGCCGCTCCATCACAGAATCGACGGTTCCAGTCAACGTTGCTTCCGCGTTTTCGACCGTCACGGAAACCTGGTCGGAGTCGACAAACGGGCTCCACCACAATTCGTCCTCGATGTCGTCTTCAATATCCGCATCGGTCTCGAATGTGTACGGCCGATCGTAGTCGTACCAGTCGTAGCCGTAGGGATCGTAGGAATCGACGTAAGGGTCGTAGACGTAGCTGTTGACGGTGTCCGAAACCACAAGGTTGTTATCGACGAAGTTCACTCCTCGCACGTTGGAAGAGACGTCGTCGGCTTCCGCCTTTTCGAAGTAAGAATCGACCGTCCCGTAGAGATTGGCCGTCCCGTTTTCGACTAACACGGTGATTTCGAAGCTGTCGGTGTACGGGTTTCGCAGCAACGCGTTTTCAACTCGCTCCTGAATGTCGGCGTCCGTGAGTTCCCCGTCGGTGCGCACTTGCAGCCGGTTGTTCACGGAGTACACACCGATTGTGTTCCGCGCGTCCTGCTCGGCCGCCCGTTTCGCCTTCAGGTTGTCGACCGTGCCCCGCAGCGCGACGTATCCGTCTACGCATGAGACGTCGATGGCAAACGAATTCGTCCGCGGGTCGTACAACAGCGCGTGGTTGACGGCCTCTTCAATCTCCGAATCGCTTAAGGTCGGGTAAGCAGTGTTCCGCTCGCGTTCTTCATCGGCCCAGTTCGCGACCTCCAGCGCCGAATTGTCAACGTCGCTGACTCCCGTGACCCAGGCTTGTGTTCGCGCCCGCCCTTTCTCAAAGACACTTCCGACCGTCCCCGTCAGCGTGACCTTGCCGTCTTCCACCGACACATCGATCAACCCGGCACCGTCGAGGAAAACGTCTCGCGTCAATGACTGCTCGACGTCATTCTTGATTTCCGAATCAATCCGCGTTTCACCAACTTCGATCCCGATCTGGTTGTCGATCTCGGTGACTCCCGCCACCTCTTTCGCGACGTGTGCGCTGAGTTGCTTCTCCTGCCAGGAATCGACCGTCCCGTCCAGCGTCGCCACTCCGTCCTGAACCGTCACTGTGACTTCGTAAGACTCGGTCGCGGGATTGTGTAGCAGTGCCGTCTCGATCGCGTCCTGGATCTCGGGATCGGATTTCTCCTGCGGCGGCTGGACGGCGATGAGATTGACGACCGAAAGCACTCCGCGGACCGTTTCCGTCAACCGCTGCGCCCGATCCTTTGCAAGAATGTTGTCGACCGTTCCGTCGAGAGTCACAATTCCCTCGTTGCATGAGACATCAATGTTCACCGATGAAACGGCTTGATCGAGCAGCAATTCATCTTCCACCTGGTCGCAAATCGCCAAGTCCTCGGCCACCGCGGCGTCGCCGACACCTGCACTCAGGCTCAGCATTCCACACGTGACTGCCGCCACCAACAGCGTCTGAAGTGTGTTCCTGAATTCACGAATATCGGCCTTCATTGTTGAATCCTCCTTCCGGTTCCTGCTCGAAGTAAAACGTGCCTCCATCGCGCACAACAAATTGTTCTGGTTCGCATCGTTAATGGTTGAGATTAAAAAGTTGCTGTTCCTCTACTATGGGACTCGTCCCCAATTGAGCTGGGGACATTCCTCGCTTAACAGTTGTTCACCATGTTGGACGCCCCGAGCCGGGTGAAGGGGACTCCTCCACGGCCACCTACTGGAAATTACTACCCGGCAAGCGGGATCAGCTCATGCTGTGCACCGTATCCGGAGTTCTCCCGATGCGCAGATTACGATCGCCCCCATAGAGTTCACGCAGTGGACGCTGCACAATCGTGGAGCCCTACGGATGTTCCGCAATTTTTGCCTGCACCTGCGTCGTGCCTTCCAAGGCCTCCCTTGATTCCCCTGGTCTCGATCACGCGCCCACCATTCAGAAGGACCATCCCATGCACCGCCTCATGTCCGCCGCAATCATTCTCGCCAACGCCGCCATTCTCGTCGCCAATGGCTTCGCTGCAGAGACCCAGCGCACCATCAGCGTCACTGGTGAAGGCCGGGCGACCGCGCCGCCGGACATGGCGACGATCCGCGCCGGCGTCGTGACGCAGTCTGCGAAGGCCAGTGAAGCGCTGACGTCGAACAACGACGCGATGGATGAGATCATGAGCGTGCTCGAAGAGCAGGGCATCGCGCCGAAAAATATCCAGACATCGAATTTCAATGTCAGTCCGCAGTACAAACACGACGATCAGGGGCGGCGGCAGCCGGAAGTTGTTGGCTACCGAGTCACGAACCAGTTGCGGGTCGACGTCCACGATCTCCCGAAGCTAGGCAAGATTCTGGACGCGCTGGTCGCCGCCGGAAGCAACGAACTGTCCGGGATCAGCTTCGGGATCAACGACCCGACCGGCTTACTGAACGAGGCGCGGAAGCGCGCCGTCGCCGACGCCCACAGCCGGGCCGAGTTGTACGCCCAGTCGGCGGGAGTCGCGCTCGGCAAGGTCCTCACGATCAGCGAGCAGACCGTTCGGACCCCGCAGCCTCAGCGGCTCGCTGCTCGCAAGGCGGCCGATGCGAGCGTGCCGATTGCCACTGGAGAGCAGGAGCTTCGTGCGACCGTCGATATGGTCTTCGCACTCGACGACAGTGAATAGGCCTCAATCGGATCTAGTTCGGTCCCCGGTCGCCCGGCCCAAGAACGGATACGGAGGGCGCCGTCAGGACCCGACTTTCAACACCAGCTTTCCACAGAAGCCCTGGGCTTCGATCCAGCGGTGCGCCTCGGCCGCCTCCTCCAGGGGAAACACTCGCTCCACACACGCATGCAGATTTTCGGCGGCGTAGAGCTGCATCAACTCCCGCAGATCGTCCCCACGCGGCCGCGCCAACATGACTTTGCCGCGCCTTTCCAGCGGCAATGTCGCCAGGGGCATGAACAGGCCGCGTAGGCTCGGCTCCGTCGACACGTAGCTGCCGCCGCTTTTCAGAACATGCTTCGCCTCGCCGTACGAACTCTTGCCGGCCGCATCGAACACGACATCCCACCTCTGATCCAGTTCCGCAAAGTCCTGCTGTTCATAGTTGATGAACTCACTCGCTCCGATCGATATCGCGAAGTCTCGGTGCTTGCCGCTGCCGACGCCCGTCACGGTCGCGCCGCAGGCTTTTGCGATCTGCACGGCGAATGCCCCCACCCCGCCGGTTGCTCCAACAATCAGCAGGCGTTGTCCCGATGTCAGGTGTGCGTTGTTGCGGAGTGACTGGAGGCCGTTGAACCGGCCAGGGGAATTGCGGCCGTTTCGTCAAAGGAGATTCCATCCGGAATCGGCACGATGCAGTTTCGGCCGCAGGCGGCAAACTCGGCGTAGGCCCCCGCGTAGAAGTGGTCAAGAAACGCCGCCACACGGTCAGCCACCGTGAAGGGTGAGTCCCTCCCTACCGACTCCACCACTCCGGCGATGTCGTATCCCGGAATGCGTGGAAACCCGCCCGGCAGGAACCCCTTCAGTTCGCCGCTGCGCAGCTGCGCGTCGACCGGGTTCACGCCGGCGGCTATCACCCGGATCAGGACCTCGTGCCGCGCCGGTTCGGGACGTGGTCGCTCGGCGACTTCCAGCACCGACGGTTCGCCGTAATCTCGATATGTGATTGCCTGCATCAAGTCATTCAGAAGTCAAGATTGCTGGTTCTCAAGCGACCCGCTCGAACAGCCGCTCGACATCCTCGCGGTTGCAGAGTTCCGTTCCCGGCGTCACGACGGCAGCCGCTCCCGCGGCGACTCCGTAGCGCGCCGCCGTGAGCGGAGCGTCTCCGGCGTTCAGACGCCACACGAACGCGCCCACCATGCTGTCCCCCGCTCCAACGCGACTGCGAGGGGAGACGGTCGGAGCCGGCAGTTCGTGCGACTCGTCGCGAGTGACGAGCACGGCGCCATCAGAACCGCAGGAGACCAGCACGATTTCGAGTTCCGTTTCATCGAGCAACTGCCGACCCGCATCGGCAACGTGCTCGCCATCCAGTTCATGATCGACGAGTTGGCCCAACTCATCCACGTTCGGTTTGATACCATACACGCCGCTCGTCACTGCCTCCCGCAGCACGGTATTGGCGGCGTCAACGATCACGCGCGCCTCCGGTCCCACGGCGCGCGCGGCCCGAGCGTAGAAATCCGGCTCCAGACCCGTTGGAAGGCTGCCGCTGAAAACCGCGAATCGAACCCCCTTCACGTTCTTCAGAGCTTCCAGGCAGCATTCGATTTCGTCCCCGCTCAGTTCCGGTCCGGGCAAACAGAAGCGATACTGCTCGTTCGTCGCTTCTTCCGTGACAATCACGTTCTGCCGCGTCCATTCCTGGACCGCGACCGGCTTGTGATTCAAACCGGCTTCATCAAGCAGCGTTCGATACAAATCACCCGTCGTCCCGCCGCATGTCCAGATTGCCAGCGACTCGCCGCCGAGTTCCCGAATCGTACGCGAAACGTTCACGCCCCCGCCGCCCGGTTCGTAGCGCGGGCGGTCGCAGCGCAGCTTCCGGCCGGAGGACACGTGGTCGATGCGAAACGTTGCGTCCACAGCGGGATTCATTGTCAGCGTGAGGATGTCGCACATCCGTTCGATTGGAACTCCGAGGAATGGGCTGTGGCTGTCGTCTTTCCGCAATCGTATTCGCTTCGACTGGCAGCGACTTCGCCTCCTGCAGCGACTGCCTGGCTTCTATCGCTCGTTGAGTGCAACGTATTCGCGTTCTTCCGGTCCGATGTAGATTTGCCGGGGACGGGCGATCTTCTGCTCAGGGTCTTCCAGCATCTCGACCCATTGCGCGAGCCACCCGGCCGTGCGGGCGACGGCAAAAAGCACGGGGAACATGTTGGTGGGGAAACCGATTGCCTGGTAAATGATGCCTGAATAGAAGTCGACGTTGGGGTACAGACGACGCTCGACGAAGTAGTCGTCCTCTAACGCGACTTTTTCCAGTTCCAACGCGACATCAATGAGTCGGTTTCGGCCCGTGACTGCGAAGACATCGTCGACAACCTGTTTGACAATCTTTGCGCGCGGATCGTAGTTCCTGTACACGCGATGCCCGAAGCCCATCAGCCGACCTTCGCCCGCCTTAACCTGTCCGATGAACTCCGGGACGCGCGAAGTTTCGCCAATCTCCTCGAGCATCTCCATGACGGCCTGGTTGGCGCCGCCATGCAGGGGGCCGGACAGGGCGGCCGCTGCGCCGGCCACGGCCGAATAGGGGTCCGCGAGTGACGAGCCGATCCCCCGCATCGTCGTGGCGCTGCAATTCTGTTCGTGGTCCGCATGCAGAACCAACAGCATGTCGAGCGTGCGTTCGAGGACCGGTTCGGGCCGATAGGGCTCGCCGGGTTTCTTAAACATCATCCTCAGCACGTTGCCGGCGTAACTCAGTTCCTCGTCGGGGGCAACGTACGGCAATCGGTGATGCCGCCGGTAGACCAATGCTGCAATCGTCGCCGCTTGGGCAATTAGTCGCCGGATTTGAAGAAGCCGGGCCTTGCTGTCACGAACGTCGCCCGCTTTCGGATACAGCGTGGAAAGTGCGGCTATGGCGCTGATGAACATACCCATCGGGTCGGCGTCGTCGCGAAACGACTTCATGAGTTGCTCGATGGTCCCCGGCACGGGCATCTGCTGAGTTACCGACATGCGCCAATCGTCAAGTTCGCCGGAGTCCGGAAGCTCGCCGAAGAGGAGCAGATACGCGGTTTCGAGAAACGTTCCCTCCTCCGCAAGCTGTTCGATCGGATATCCGCGATAGCGGAGCACACCGTTGTCGCCATCGATGAACGTAATGGCGCTGCGTGTTGAGGCCGTGTTCTTGAACGACGGGTCGTAACTCATCAGGCCGAAGTCGTCGTCGCCAGTCTTGACCTCGCGGAGTTGCGGCGCGGGAATGGTGCCGGCTTCGATGGGCAACTCGTGCGTCCGCCCCGTCCGTTGGTCAGTGACTGTCAATTGTTCGTCAGTCATCACATGCTCCGTCAACTCGGCAAATCATCAGCGTTTCTTCCAACGTGATCCACTCAGCCCCTTTGTCGCAGCGCTCGCCCGAACAACACCTCCAAGCGGGAGGTCATGGTGGGATTCGCCTGTCTTTCATTTGCATTTGACTTGTCGTGTCCCGACGCCTCCGGACGGATGGCGACGAACCTTCCTCTCTCTTGGCGGCACGCGTTCTGAATATCGGTCGGCGTCGACATTCTGTCACCGTAGACTTCCCCGAAGCGTTGTTGTTCGCCATGTCGCGACTCTGTCGGCACCGGATGGTTCTCACAATGGAGGCTATCACGCCGCTGCTGCGGCCCGGGTCGGTTGAATTGCCATGGATGTCATCAGGGCTCGCCCCAAGGCGGGGCGCTGCGGGCTCAACCCAATTCGCAGCAACGCATTCATTCAGAATGTCGGTTAAGAACGGGGGAGAGATGGACGCTATTGCGCCTAACAAGTCAGTGTTGGCGATCTGTCTCGCGGATTCTCGCCCTCGACGGTCTGAACACCGTTCGACGCGGACACATGGTAGAGCAATTTTCTTTAAAGGCTGGTCCGAGCTGAAATTCCCTCTCCAGTTCGTGCGCGTCGAGCCGTACGTGATCCCCAAACAATCTCTGACAGGCCGCAATACCGAGCGAGTCGACAGCCGTGTCCTGCAGGTTATCTACGCCGTCGAACCGCGCGAAAGCAATCCCGATCTGTACGTCGGTCAGCAAATCGACGTGTTCATCAAGGTGCGGACCAACGCGTCGAATTCGAAACAGCAGGAGTCACGATGATCCGGCGGAAGCGACTGGATCACAAGCAGGTTTCATTTTCAGGGAATCGCCCATGGCCAGATCAGGAGCAGCAGGAATCGAGACTGCACGGAGTCGGGATAATCTGCACTTCCGGTTGGGCGCGTTCCGCGCGGATCATCCCCCCGGCTGGAACTCAACGCTGACAACGTTCCGTGAATACTCTCCAGGAGCTTCTGCCGTCGCTTTCCCGCCACCCCCTTGACGGCTGTGCGATCCTGGTGCTGAATCGCGACACCGCTTCCACCTGGAAACGGGGCGATTTGATCGACAGCGCTGCGCGTCTGGCGAACGGGCTGCATGGACGTGGGGTCAAACCAGGCAGCTACGTCGCCATTGTTGCGCCGCCGAGTCCAGAATGGATCCTCGCCTGTCTGGCCGTCCTGCGCACCGGTGCGACGCTCGTCCCGGTCGATGCCCAGTTCAACGAGGAGGTTCTGCAGCATGTGCTCTCGGACAGTCACGCTGAGTTGATCCTCACAACCAGGGACCGCCAGGAGCGGATCGAACGGGTCGACCTTGAAGGGTCTCCCCGCCTGGTGTTGCTCGACGATGACGAAGGCGTCGAACAGGACTGGCGCTCCGTCTGCTCAGATGAACGGAACGAATTCCCCGAGGTCGACGTCGATGAACCGGCGGTGCTGTTCTATACGTCGGGGACGACTGGTCCGCCAAAGGGTGTTCCACTCAGCCACCGCAATCTGCTCTTTCAGATTAGAACGCTGACGGAATCGGATCTCACGCGCGAGGATGACCGTGTGTTGCTGCCGCTGCCGCTGCATCATGTCTATCCGTTCACGGCGGGATTGCTCGCGCCGCTGAAGCTGGGGCTTCCAATCGTCCTGCCGTATTCGTTGACCGGTCCCCAAGTCCTCCGCGCTCTCAACGAAGGCGATGTGACGGTCGTCATTGGCGTGCCTCGCCTGTATGAGGCGCTTTATTCGGGCATTGAGTCGCAAGTCGCGTCGCGAGGCCGATTGGCGAAGCGGGCGTTCAACCTGTTGCTTGCGATGAGCGAACGGCTGACGCGGCGCCTGGGGACCAAGGCAGGGAAGACGTTTTTCGGGCCGATCCATCGAAAGACCGGCCGACGACTGCGGCTGCTGACTTCCGGAGGATCGGCCCTCGACGCCGGTCTCGCACGGAAGCTGCAGGGGCTCGGCTGGCAGGTCGCCACCGGTTACGGCCTGACCGAGACATCGCCGCTGTTGACCATCGATCGTCCCGGCGAGTTGCATCCCGGAACGGTCGGGCGGCCAGTGAAAGACGTCGAATTGCGCATCGGCAACTCAGACGGCGTCGGTGATGGACGGAACAACCGTGACGGCGAAATACTGGCCCGCGGGCCCGGAGTGTTTAACGGCTATCACAATCTGCCGGAGAAAACGCGAGAGGTTCTCAGCGACGACGGGTGGTTCCGCACTGGGGACCTCGGCTATTTCGACGAAAGCAAACGCCTGCACGTCACCGGGCGCGTGTCGACGATGATCGTCACGGAGGCGGGGGAGAACATACAGCCGGACAGCCTCGAAGAGGCTTACGCCAAAAGTCCAGCGATCCGAGAAATCGGAATCCTGCAGCAAGGCGGCCGTCTGGCAGCCCTTGTCGTTCCCGAGCCGGGCGAAGTCGGCACGCGGGACGCCGATAATCTACAGCAAACCGTCCAGGAAGAAATCTCGCGCATTGGGAACGAGCTTCCGTCTTACCAGCGGCCAGGCGAGGTCGTCGTCACGCGCGATCCGCTGCCGCGCACGCGGTTGGGCAAACTGCGGCGTCACAAACTCGGCGATCGCTTCGAACAGTCGTCGGCCGGCGGAGAGGAGAGTTCGCAACAGCCGATCGCGCCGGACGAGATGTCGCCGGATGATCGCAACCTGCTCGAACAGCCGCCCGCTGGGCGGGCTTGGGAATTGCTGACAGAGAAATTCCCCGATCGCCGCCTCACCCCGGACTCCGCTCTTGAACTGGATCTGGGAATCGATTCACTCGAATGGCTGAACCTGACGCTTGAACTGCGGCATCGCGTCGGCGTCGAGTTCACGGAGGAAGCAATCGGCCGCATGGAAACGGTTCGCGATCTGTTGGAGGAAGCCTCCTCGAGCAGCGTCGGTGCGGGCGACGCCGATCCGCTGGAACAGCCCGAAGAGGTGCTCAGCGATGAACAGAAGCGATGGCTCGAGCCGCTGGGATCGAAAGGCAAGGCCGTGGCCCGCGCGCAATACACGATCAACCGGAGACTCATGCGGACACTGTTCGGCGTTCAGACGCTTGGCCGCGAGCACCTGCCGGAGACCGGGCCGTACATCCTCGCGCCGAACCACGTGAGCCACCTTGATCCATTCGCGATCGGCGCGGCACTGCCACCCGAGCGACTGGCCGATCTCTACTGGGGGGGATGGACCGGGGCTGCGTTCGGCAACGTCGTGACGCGCTTCGTCAGCCGGCACGCTCAGGTCGTGCCGGTCGATCCGGACGGGGGACCGTTCTCAAGCCTGGCGTTCGCCGCTGCTCTGCTGAAACGCAGGAAGAATCTGGTCTGGTTTCCTGAGGGAGAGCGTTCCCCCACGGGAGAATTGCAGGAATTTCAGTCCGGGATCGGAATGCTGATCGAGCGCTTCCATCCCGTCGTCATCCCCGTGTGGATCGAAGGAGCGCACTCAGCTCTGCCCCGAGGCGGGCGATTGCCGCGGCTGCACCGCATTACGGTTACGTTCGGAACGCCCATCGAAGCAAGCGAACTGCTCGGGGGCGCTGATGAAGACCGGCGACCCGAGCAGATCGCAGGGAAGCTGCGGGATCGCTTGGTGGAACTTCAGACGCCCCATTCCAACGAGCGAACACCGGCGGAAGGAGACACCTGACGTCTGCCGAGAGCGCACTCCGATTCCGCAGCCTGAGGCGCCGGCCGGGTTGGTCCAATATGATGACGCTCAGCATCGCTGGAGCCCGTTCAGCCGGACAGATAGCGTGCGATGACTGCGACCGCCAATCCGATCATCAGAATCCAAAACAGTACACCGAAGAATGTCACTGCGGCCGTTTCGGCTTCTGTTTCCTCGACGGGAGTCGCCCTTCGCCGGAGGTAGTCCTGGCGCGTCGGCTCGGCGGCAGCGGCCAGCAGGAGGGCGACGAAGAGTCCGATCAGTACAAATGGCAGCCAGTAACCGCCCCACAGGGCCGGTCCAACGGGCGTGAGCCAGACTCCGCCAGCCCACGTCGCGAAGAACAGGACTAAAAAAAAGAACAACAACGCGCCCGAAGATCCGCCGGCGCGCTCACGATACGGAGCCGCCAACGGAAGAAACAACATCGACAACAGCACCGCCACCAGCAGGGCAAACAGAACGTCCACGAATAACATCTGTTTCTCCTTTCACTTCAATCAATACGAGAATTCGTTCGGAGTGAGTCGTGTCGCCGTCAAACCGGCTTTGTAGCGCACGGTCGATTGGCGGTCGCACTGCTTCATCCTTTCGAGCCGGTCTTGCCGAGCCCAGGGGGAAAGACATTGGAATGGATTAGGAGCACGCCCCAGGCCGCGGAGAGCGTGATGGGGCAATCCCCCCAATTCACTGCGGAGGTTCAGCGACTTGAGTGGGGTCGCACGAACCCGCAAAGAGCGATGAGCTTGTGCTCGATGGCCGCAATGACCGGTTAAGCGAACTCGACGACCGCCGTCGCGGGAGTCCGGGCGACGAGGCTGATCAGCCAGCGTACCGTCCCGACAATTTCC
>QQVO01000042.1 GCA_003388505.1 Planctomycetota bacterium | reverse complement strand
CACCAGAAACTGCGGCGGCGTCGCCACGCGCACATTCAGCATGATGATGCCCCGTTCGCCCGGGTAGTTGGCCATCGAATAGGCCCGAAACACCTCTTCGTCGACTTTCGACTTCAGCTTCCAGAGACTGTATTTATTCCAGTCCTCGTGGTACTTCTCCGCGACCTCGAATGTTTCGTACGACAGTTCGTGCGGCGGGACTTCGATCTGGATGTAACCGCCCGGCTTGAAGTCGACCTTTTCTCCGGGGGGCAGTTCGAGGACCAGTTCCTTGATGAACGTCGCCACATTGCGGTTGGAACGAACGGTGCAATCCCACCGCTGCGTCTCGAACACCTCGGGCGGGACTTCGATCTCCATGTCCTGCTTGACGGCCACCTGACAGGAGAGCCGTTCGCCCAGCCGCTGCTGGCGCTTGTTGATGTGCGACCGTTCGGTCGGCAGGATATTTCCGCCTCCCGACAGCACGCGGACTTTGCACTGCGCGCAGGTTCCGCCGCCGCCGCAGGCGGAGGAGACGAAGATGCCGTTCTGCGCCAGCGCCGCCAGCAGTTTTCCGCCGGCCGGGACGTGCAGTTCCTGTTGATGATTGATCGTCAGCGTCACGTCCCCGCTGGGGACGAGATACTTCTTCGCGACGATGATCAATGCGACCAGCGCGAGTACGATCCCGGTGAAGAGTAAGACGCCGAGAATTACTTCCATTTCTTATCGGTTGTCCGTCTTCGGTGAACGGTTGTCGGAAAAGGTCAGTGGAGTTGAAACTGTTCTCCGTGCTACTGACGGCGAAAATCTTCGTGTGTTGCGCCAATTTCGCGTGCAGCAGATTCCACGTAGTGGACATCCGACTCGGCGGAGCGAGTCGGCTACATTGGTTGCGGCCGAAGGCCGCGCTGGGAACTCTCCGTGCCTCCGTGGTAAATCGCTGGCTTAAATGTCGATCCCTGCGAACGACATGAACGCCAGCGACATCAGGCCGACGGTGATGAAGGTGATCCCCAGTCCGCGCAGCGCGGGCGGGACGTCGCTGTACTTCAGTTTCTCCCGAATTCCGGCCAGGGCGAGAATCGCGAGGGCCCAGCCGACCCCGGTCGAGAATCCGTAAGTTACGCTGTGCGCGAAATCGAGGTCCGATTCGATCATCAACAGCGTCCCGCCGAGAATCGCGCAGTTGACGGTGATCAACGGCAGAAAAATGCCCAGTTGCTGATGCATCGCGGGGAAGAACCGGTCGAGCGTCATCTCGAGGATCTGCACCATGGCGGCAATCGTGCCGATGTAGCAGATCAATCCGATAAACCGCAGGTCGATTTCGCTTGCGCCGCTGATTCCCGTCCAGGAGAGCGCTCCTTCACGAAGCAGGTACTGGAAGATCAGGTTATTCAGCGCGACCGTGATGGTCTGAATCACGATCACAGCCAGCCCCAGCCCCCACGCCGTCTTCACGCTCTTGGAGAGCGCAAGATAAGTGCACATCCCCAGAAAGAACGCCAACGCGAGGTTCTTGCTGAAGACCGATTCGAAGAACAGGCTGAGATGAGATTCCATGGGGGACGGTTTTCAGTTGTCAGTTGTCAGAAACGCAGCGCTCCCCTGCGGGTCGCGGCTAAACTGGGCGTTGGAAACCATGCGAAGTTCTTGAAACGGACGACTCAGCCCTCGACTCTCGTCTATTCTTTCTCAATCTGCTCCGGCTTGAATGTTCGGAGGAGCCAGATGAACAGGCCGATCAGGATCAAGGCGCTGGGGGGCGCCAGCATGAACAGGTTGCGCTCGTACCAGGTTGACGACCACAGCACCTCATGGCCCCACAACTGCCCCGAACCGAGCAGCTCCCGGAAGAACCCGACAAACACCAGAATCAACCCGTAGCCGAGTCCGTTGCCGATGCCGTCGAGAAAACTGAGCAAAGGGGGCGATTTCTGCGCGAACGCCTCGGCCCGCCCCATCACAATGCAGTTCGTGATGATCAGTCCCACAAACACCGAAAGCTGGTCCGCGATGTCGGGCAGAAAGGCTTGCAGCACCTGGTCGACCACGATCACCAGGGACGAGATGACCGTCATGTAAAAAATGATGCGGATCTTGTTGGGGATGTACTCCCGCAGCGCGCCGATGATGAGTCCGGACGACCCCGTGACGAAAATCACAGACAGGGCCATGACGACCGACGCGTCGAGCTTCGTCGTCACCGCCAGCGCCGAACAGATGCCGAGGATCTGCCGCGCAATCGGGTTATCGTCAAAGAGCGGCTCCGTCAGAACCTTCAATGGTTTCTTCTGTGCCATCACTCCTCCTCCGCAGAGGCGTTGGGCTGCGCGGCAGCCGAGGTGAGATCGAGTTCGCCGGTTCGCACCGCGTCCAGAAACGGACCGAACGCATCGGGTCCGAGCCAGTAATTGACCAGGTTCTCGACGCCCACGGACGTAATCGTGGCGCCGGAAAGCCCGTCGATCTGGCGGTCGGCCGCCGGATTACCGGGCACGACGGACCCCTTCACGACGTCGATCCACGGCCGCCCGTCTTCATCGAAGGCGATCTTTCCGTCCCACTGCTGCTGCCACACCGGATTCGTGATCTCGCCCCCGAGGCCCGGCGTCTCCGCGTGATCGTAAAACGTGATCCCGCGGATCGTGACCAGGTCCGCATCGAGCGCGATGAAGCCGTAGAGAGTCGACCAGAGCCCTTTCCCGTTGACCGGCAGCACGAGTTTCGAGAAGTTGCCTGCTTCGTCCCGGACGACGTACACCGGCGCGACTCGCTCGCGGCGTTTGATGCCGGCCAGATCGAGTTCGGGCGGAATCTCGACGCTGGAAACCGGCTGCGTCGAAGCCTTGCGGGCGTCATACGTGCCGACGTCAATCGTTGTGTTAAGGAGCCCCTCGACCTCCCCGTCTCCGATGCCGCCTTCTTCGCGCGGGGGGAGATTTACAAGGACCGTCTCGACCTGCTCGAACTTCTCGTCGATCTGCTTGTTCCCGGCGTCCGCGTCCCACAAACCGGCGGCGATCAGCACGTTGCGACGCAGCTTCTGCCGCTTGTTCTCCTGCTGCCTGCCGCGCAAGCCGACCGCGACCGACGACACGACGACCGAGCACACGAGGCACAGGATCAGCGCGATCAGGAACGTTCCGGAGGTGCTGTTAGGCTTGAGCACTGCGGGCCAGCCTTCGTTTGATGTTGGCCTGAATGACGACGTAATCAATCAGGGGAGCAAAGACGTTTCCGAACAGAATCGCGAGCATGATCCCTTCCGGATAACCCGGGTTGATCACGCGAATCAACGTGGTCATGACTCCGATCAACAGCCCGTAGGCCCACTTTCCGGACTCGGTCATCGACGCCGACACCGGATCGGTCGCCATGAACACCAGCCCGAACGCCAGCCCCCCGGTCACCAGATGCCACAACGGCGTCATCTGGAACATGGGATTGTCGCTGCCTTCCGCGCCGAGATTGAACAACGCCGCCGAACCAAGCGCGCCGACGAGGACCGAGAGCATGATCCGCCACGACCCGACGCCCGTCGCGATCAAGACGATCGCCCCCAGCAGGCAGCAGAGGGTCGACGTCTCTCCCATCGAACCGGGAATCGTCCCGAGAAAGGCGTCCGCCCAGGAAATATCGAGCCCCGTTTCGATCGACTGAATCCCCATCTCCTTCGGAGCGGTCGCCAGAGCGCCCAGCGGGGTGGCCGCGGTGTAGCCGTCGACCGCGACCCACACTTTGTCGCCGCTCATAAAGGCGGGGTACGCAAAGTACAGAAACGCGCGGGCTGTGAGCGCCGGATTGAGGAAGTTCTTCCCGGTTCCGCCGAACACCTCCTTGCCGATGACAACGCCGAAGCTGATCCCCAGCGCGACCTGCCATAGCGGAATCGTCGGCGGCAGGGTGAGTGGGAACAGCATGCCCGTCACAAGAAACCCTTCGTTGACCTCGTGTCGGCGGATGCAGGCGAACAGAACTTCCCAGAAACCGCCGGCGATCTGGGTCATCAGATAGACCGGCAGAAAATAGAGCAGCCCGTGCACAAAGCAGGCGAGAACATTGCCCGCACTGAACCCGAGGCCGAGTCCCTCCAGCAGTGCAGCCCGCCATCCGGTGTCGGCGGGACTCGCGATCACACCGGCCGAGACCTGCGACTCCAGCGCCAGATTCGCCTGCAGACCGGTGTTGTAGCACGCCATCAGAATGCAGGGACCGAGCGCGAACACCACCAGGCTCATCATCCGCTTGAGATCCATCGCGTCGCGGATGTGCGAGGGGCCGTCGGTCACGTCCGCTGGAGAGTACAGAAACGTGTCGGCCGCTTCGTACAGTGGATAGAACCTCTCCCACGGTCCGCCGCGGGCGAACTTGGGATGCAGCTCATCCAGATATCTGCGAAGTGCTTTCATGTCGCTGTCTGTTCACAGCATTTGTATTCAGTGAAACGCAGCGCTCCCCTGCGGGTCGCGGCTAAACGGGATGCTTGTGACCATGAGACGTTCTTGAAACGGACCAGGAAGTCATCATCGGCCGTGGCGCGGTCACCCTTCCTTTTCAATATGGTTGAGCGTCTGGCGGAGCATGGGACCGTAGACGTATTTGCCCGGACAGACAAACGTACACAACGCCACGTCGTCCTCGTCCAGTTCCAGCGCCCCCAAGGCCTGCGCCTGCTCGGTGTCGCCCGTAATCAGCGCCCGCAGGAGGAACGTGGGCAGCATGTCGTGCGGCATGACCTTCTCGTACACTCCGATCGGCACCATCGCCCGCTTTCCGCCGTGACGGCTGGTGGTCAAATCAAACCGCCGTCCGTCGGCCGCGAATGCAGCCAGAAACGCGCGGGTCGCCGAGAATTTGTCGGCCCCGGGACGCTGCCAGCCGAGGAATTCCCGCTCCCGCCCTTCCAGGATCACTGACACCTGCTGGTGATACCGGCCCAGGAAATCGAACGGCCCGTCCGCCTTTCGACCGGAAAGGACCGATCCGGAAATGACCCGGTTCTCTCCCGATTTCAACTGCCCGGCCGTCAATTCCGAGAGGTTCGCCCCCAGCCGCGTACGAAGCAGCCGCGGCTTTTCCACCTGCGGCCCGGCCAGCGAGACGACCCGCTGCACGTCGAGACGGCCCGTTGTCATCAGAGCGCCGATCGCGATCACGTCCTGATAACCGACGTACCAGACCGTCTTGCTCAGGCTCACCGGTTCCAGAAAGTGAATCTGCGTGCCGGCGAGGCCGGCCGGATGCGGACCGTCCACCTCAACCTGGCTCACGCCGGCCTCGTCCGCGCCGGGCAAATCGGCGCCCGGCTCGCTGCACAGGTAAACTGTCCCCTCGGTCAACCGGGTCAGGGCCGCGAGCCCCGCGTGAAACTCGTCAGGCCGTTCGCGGAGAACCACCAGCGGCTGCGCCGCGAGCGGATTGGTGTCGATCGCCTGCACGAAAATCGCCGCCGGAGAGGTTTCGGGAGCAGGCACCTTGCTGAACGGGCGCGTCCGCAGAGCGGTCCATAACCCCGACTCAACCAGCAATTCCCGAATCTGCTCGGGGGAAGCGTTCGCCGGTCCGCCTGAAAGGGCCGACTCGAACGTCACCGAGTCGTCGCCTTCGAGATCGATCACCAGCGACTGAAACACCCGCCGTTCACCGCGATTGACGGCCACCACCCGCCCGCAAGCGGGGGACGTGTAGACCACCCCTTCGGTTTTCTTATCGGCGAAGAGCGGTTGGCCGAGTTGCACCCGGTCTCCTTCCGCCACGAGCATCGTCGGCTTCAGGCCGACGTAATCCGGACCGACCAACGCAATGCGCTTCACCGGGGGACCGGATTCAATCTGTTGATCCGGTGCGCCGGCGATCGGAATATCAAGCCCTTTCCTGATCCGAATCCGATGCCGCATAGAGTAAGGGGGGTAACTGTATTTCCCTGGGGTCCGCCCCGGCGAGGCGCCTTGGATCGAGGATCCGCAGGCGCCCGAATCGTCCCTCTCACGAGGGGACCGCTCCTTCCGGCGGAGTCTTCGGTGGGCGAGCACACGTCATAAATAGTGCAATCTGCGCCGGTTGTAGTAGCCGCGCCACCTTCCTGCAAGCGGCCTCCCCTCCGTCGATTCCGCTTTCTCAGAATCGGAATTCATAATCGCTCTCCTGTGCAGGCGTTCCCGGCAGTCCCTCTCGGCAAACGCCCTGCGCGAAAGCCCCGTGCTACCAACGGTACGAATCTTCGCATGGCCCGAGGCCACGCCTCGTCAAATCACTTTCGACATCCGACTGGCCAGTCGTTCGAGTGCGGGGCTGATGTCGTCCGGCTCGAGATGAACGTTCAGGATGCTGAAGCAATCCTGATGCGCGAGAGCCGCCTGCATCGACTGGTGCAGATCGCCGACCGTTTCGACTTCGAAGCCCCAGCCCTCCCCCAGCAGGTCGGGCATCCGGTGGTAGTTCCAGTTCAGGATGTCGTTAAACGGTCCTTCCTGCAGGAATCGCTCGGTGGTGTAGCCCTTGTTGTTGAGCACCACGACGATCGGATTGAATCCGTGACGCACGGCGGTCGAGAGTTCGAGGCAGGTCATCTGGTAGGCCCCGTCCCCGACCAGGACCACCGGCCGCAGGTTCTTGTCAGCCACCTGCACGCCCACCGCAGCGGGGATCGCAAACCCCATCGAGGTGTAGTACGCGGGACTGATGAACTCCGTATGCTTGTGGATCGTCAGATCGACAGAGCCGAACAGCGAATCGCCCACGTCGGCGATCACCACCATTTCGTCGTCGAGAATGTCGTCGATGTGTTCGAAGAGGCTGGCCAGCGTGACTTTCTCGTCGCCGGGCCGTTTCGCGTGCCCCGTCTCCTCCCGCTCGGGCAGTTTCGGCTTTTTCTTGGATTTGAACGGTGACTTCGCCAGCGAAGTCACAAAGTCATCCAGCAAGACATCGTGGAAGTGATGGTGTCCGATCCGCAGTTTCTCGCTGGTGGCGTAGATGCACCGACCGGGGTCGAGCCGCGCCGTGTAGATGCCGAGATTGATGTCGGTCATGAAGGTTCCCAGCAGAATCACGCAGTCGCTTTGCTCCACGTACTCCGTCACAGGGCGGCGCCCCATCGCCCCCTCGTAGACGCCGAGATAGAGCGGATGCTTTTCGCTCACGACGCTCTTTCCCAGCAGCGTCGCGCACATCGGGACGTTGTGCTTCTCCGCCAGTTTGAGAACCTGCTCGCGAAGGCCGAAGCGGTGGATCTCCACGCCGGCGACGATTACGGGCTGCTCCGCCGCTTCGATCCGTTCCGCCGCCTCCTTGAGCGCCGCATCGAGCGCGTCCTTGTTGCTCTGCAGTTTCGACTTGAGCGGCGTGTGCTCATACAGCGAAATGGCGTCGACGCGGTCGCGCGGGATCTCCAGGTAAACCGGTCGCTTGAATCGCACCGCCGCTTCCAGACAACGGTCGATCTCGCGAAACGCCGTCAGCGGATCGTCGAGCGATGCACTGGCCACCGTAATCTTCTCGAACACTTCGCGCTGGGTGTTGAAGTCTCGCACGCGGTGGTGGAGTAGAGGATCGCTTTCGCGCTCGTCAATCCCCGGGGCGCCGCTGATGACGACCACGGGAGATTTCTCCGCGAACGCCCCCGCGATCGAATTGCACAGGCTCAGCCCGCCCACGCAGTATGTCACGCACACCGCGCCCAGTCCGTGGATCCGCGCATAGGCGTCGGCCGCATAGCCGGCGCAGTCCTCGCGCGTCGTCCCGATGACGCGCACCGGGCTCTCTTCCAGCATGCCGTAGAAGTGCAGCACAAAATCGCCGGGAATTCCGAACACGTCGGTCACGCCGTAATCCTGCAACCGCTGAATCAGATAACCGCCGATCGTGTCCGGCGCCCCATTGGAAGAAGTCCCCCCGCGGCGGCGTTTCGCTGGCTTCTTCTTTCGAGTCGGCTTACGGGCAACCTTTTTGGCGGACATTGCGGCATCCTTTGCGCTGTTTGACACACGAATGGTGAGATCGATCGCTCGAAAGACGCCGCATCAAGCACTGCGGCGGCACCGTCATTCTATCAGCCGGGCCGGCGATCGCCGATGGGGGCAAACCCTAAGCCGCGCCCAAGAAAGCAGTTAACAAGACCGCTCAGGCGACGTCCACCGTGCATAAGGAGACGGAGCCGACGCCTGCCACCGGGACGATGCCGCATTCCCCGATCCGCCGTCGAACTCACCCTGCCCGTCGACGGCTGGCTTCCCCGCGATGCGCCGCCAGCGCCCCGGCGAGCAAACGGTCACACAGATCACTCATCGTCATGCCGGCGCGGGCGGCCGCCTTCGGCGCCAGGCTGTGGTCCGTCAGACCGGGGACCGTATTGACCTCCAGCACCCACGGTCGGCCCGAGTGATCCAGCATCAGGTCAACCCGCACCAGGCCGGTTGTTCCCAGAATCCGCACGGCTTCCAGCCCAGCCGCCACAATCCCGTTCGTCACGGACGACGGAGCATCGAACTCGAAGCAGTGCTCGGTGGCGTCGTCGACATACTTCGCATCGAAATCGAACAGAGTATGCGACGTGCGAATCTGAATGAGCGGCAGCGGATCGTTGTCGATCGCGGCCAGCGTCCATTCGGTTCCAATCACGGCCGATTCCAGAACGATGCAATCACCGAACTCGACCGCTCTCTGAAACGCGGCGTCCAGTTCGCTGTCCTCCGTCACCAGGCTGACGCCGAGGCTCGATCCCTGCTGATCCGGTTTAATTACCAGCGGATATCCGATCCGGGCGGCGATCTGCGGCAAGGGGTCCGATCCGCGCCCGCGATGAACGACGGCGAACTTTGGCGTCGGCACGCCGCACTGCAACATGCGAACCTTCGAGGCCGACTTGCTGAACGTCAGTCGCGACGCGAGCGACCCGCTGCCGGTGAAGGGAACGCCCCGCGCTTCGAGAATCTGCTGAACTCCGCCGTCCTCCCCGAAACTGCCGTGCAGCGCGTTGAAAACCAGATCGACGGGCGACCAGTCGAACGTCTCGAGATCGGTGACCGCCGGGTCGACTTCAACCACGCGACGGTCGCGGGACTGCAATGCGCAAACGACGGCCCGGCCGCTCTGCAGGCTGATCATCCGTTCGGCCGAGGGTCCGCCGGCCAACACCACGATCCGACGGGCCGCAATCTCTGCTTCCTGCGATTGATTCATAGCGCTGCGTCCTTGCAGTTGGGCGCGGGATTAAATCAGAATTGCCAATCCGCGCGTAGACGGAAACGGGCCATGCGGCCGCCGAGCGCCGCCGAGAGCATCCGCGGGCTTACGCCGCGCGGCTCGCCGTTGGACTCCCGCTCTGTAGAACCGGCCTCGCGACCGCTTCCCGTTTCCACGGGCCGTCCTTAGAATCACACCCAACTTCGGAATGCGCCGTTTCCGAGTTCCCGCCGGCTGACGCCGGGTCGCGTCTCCGAACCCGAATCAAATCAACACGTTACGCATTCAATGGCCTCCCCGCGCGTCTGTGTTCTCCGTGCTCCCGGAACCAACTGCGACGTCGAAACCGCATTCGCTTTCGACGCCGCCGGCGCTCGTGCGGATCGACTCCACCTGTTCCGGCTGCTCGAATCGCCCAATCTGCTCGACGAATACCAGGTGCTCTGCATTGCGGGCGGCTTCAGCTACGGCGACGACGTCGGGGCGGGCGTGGTGTTCGGCGCCCAACTCCGCAGCCATTTGGGAGAGGCCGTCGGCCGGTTCCTGAATGCCGACAAACTCGTGCTCGGGATCTGCAACGGGTTCCAGGTGCTGCTCAAGTCGGGCATCCTCCCCGCCGGATCGACCGGTTGGCCTGTCGCTGAAACCAACAAGCGAAACGTCACCCTCACCTGGAATGAGAACGGCCGGTACACCGCGCTGTGGGTCCGCCTGGCCGTCGCCTCCGCGAACAGTGTGTTCCTCTCGGGCATCGATGAGATCGAACTCCCCATCGCGCACGCTGAGGGACGCATCGCCGTCAGCGACCCGGCCCTGGTCGACGTCTGGCAAGCGGCCGGTCAGATCGCGCTCCGCTACACCAACGGCGAACCGGCAACCGCTCCCGAGGCGCCGCTCCCCTATCCGGGGAACCCCAACGGATCGATCGCCAACATCGCCGGCCTGAGTGATCCCACCGGCCGCATCCTCGGGTTGATGCCCCACCCCGAGCGTTACCTGTTCGCGACGCAGCATCCCACCTGGACCCGCCGCCCCGAGCGCGGCGAAGGCGCCGGCATGGCCCTCTTCCGCAACGCCGTCAACTACTTCCGCGCTTCGTAGCGTAGGGTAATGTACGCGACCCGTTCCGCGAGTCGCACGTGCGGTCGACGCATTCGAAATCGCTCAAGAGCTGTTCGTCGTTCAAACAAAGCCTGTCCCTTTCGCGAGCAACGGAACCTGCGAGAGCGTCGCACCGGCCGACTCGGCGGAGCGAGTCGCTACATTACTCTGGACCGCTCCTGCGTTTACATGCCGCCCCGAGCAGGTCAGACTGAGCCAAAACGCCGCCTCAATCCTTATCGGGAGCGCCCGCCATGCCGACTCGCCGTGATCTGCTCATCCGGACTGCCGCCTGCAGCGCTGCTGCACTCTTGCCCGCTTATCTGAGGCGCAGCTTCGCCGCAGGTGGATCATCCATGCAGTTCGGCCTCGTCACTTATCTCTGGGGCGCCGACTGGGATCTGCCCACGCTGATCGCCAACTGCGAAGCGGCCGGCATCGCCGGCGTCGAACTCAGAACCACGCACGCCCACGGCGTCGAACCTTCCCTCACCGCCGCCGAGCGGGACGAGGTCAAACAACGCTTCGCCGACAGCAGAGTCACCTGCACCGGCCTCGGCAGCAACGAACGATTCGACAACCCCGACCCTGCCGTCGTCCAGCAGGCGATCGACGCCTCCAAGGAGTTCATCCGCCTCAGCCACGACATCGGCAGCACCGGCGTGAAAGTGAAGCCGGACCGGTTCCACGAGGGCGTCCCGCGAGAGAAGACCATCGAGCAGATCGCCGCTGCTCTCAATGAACTGGGCGAGTTCGCCGCCGGTTTCGGCCAGCAAGTCCGGCTGGAAGTCCACGGACAGTGCGCCGAACTCCCGACCATCAAACAGATCTGCGACATCGCCGACAACGAAAACGTCGCCCTCTGCTGGAACAGCAATCCCACCGACCTGCAGGGCGAGGGCCTGGAAGCCAACTTCCGCCTTGTCCGCGACCGCTTCGGCGACACACTCCACGTCCACCCACTCGACGACCCCGAGTACCCGTATCAAGAGCTGTTCGACCTGCTCGTCGAAACCGAATACGCCGGCTGGATCCTCCTCGAAGCCGGCGGCGAACCGGAAGACCGCATCGCGGCTCTTAAGGAACAACAGGCGCTGTTTGACGCGCTCGTCAAAAAGAGTTCGGCGTAAACTCGTGGCGCACCCTACTCCGCCTGCCGCTATTCGAAGCCGAAGGGTGTGTCCAACTCAGCCTGGGCCGCTGCGGTCTAGGGTGTGCCGGGGTATTCGTCGACGATTCGCTGCAACTCGGCTTCCGCCCCTGCTCTGCGGCTTCAAGCGGCCCGTTGTCCTCGATGCGCACCGCCGCGAGTTCCCACGCCCGCTTGCCCTCTTCCAGCGCCCGCACGTTTGCTTTCATCTCCGCCAGCCGGTGCGAGTAGACGCGCAATCGCAGTCGCGCGGCCCGCACCCGGGCCAGCGAAAGATCGAAGTCGGCCCGCCATCTCCGGTCCGTGAACGCTTCGCGCCCCTGTTCCACTTTCATGAGTTCGGCAAACACCCGATTCAGCCAGAACTCCATCACCGCGACGGGACGTTGCATTTCCGTTGTCTTCGGCAAGCTCACCTTTCCAGACCTGTCAGTGACACGCAATTCGGCTGGGGCCCGTCGCAAGGAACCGGGCCCAGGGGATTCTCGAATAGGACACAGATTTTCGCGGATTCGGCGGATCAGCACGGATTTTGCGGGGAATTCCTACAAGAGTCATCAGCGACGAGACCGCATCGATCCAGGCGTGAATACTCTGTGCTCCACAGAAAGCAATCAGCGAAAATCGGTCCAATCCGTGGTCATCCGCGTTCCATTCGAATCTCTCGAAGAGTCACTCAATCGGGGATCGAGCGATGTGTGTAACTGACACCTTTCCAGACCCGTCCCTCCACAGTGAGCACGACGTACGTCTTCCCCTCCTCGAGGTTCTCGACGTCAGCGGCGGCCACGGAAAGTCCCAACGTCAACGGGGCACACACGAGCAGCACACGGAGAGCCTGGCACATAGCGAGATTCCTGAGACGCGAAGATTGAAGATCAAATTTCATCGCCCAATCCTTCTCCACACCCGGCCATCGACCTCGACCATCGACAATGGTCCATTCTCACGTCAGCCGCGCGAACCCTGAGTGGTGCACCGGCCCTCCGATTCGCTCGACGGCGTCCTTTTTCTCGATCGCTTCGGCCAACTCCGGGAACACGCGATCCGCCGCCGCCAGGTAGGCGTCGACGTGATGCTCCTCATGTCCGAGAGTCGGATAGAACCCGCTGGAGGCCAGGAATCCTTCCTTCAACATCCGCACCGTCAGCAATGTGCCGAGTGCAATGTTCTGCTCGTCTTCAAATTGAAAATGTGTCAGCGCGGGGTAGCCGCCGATCGTGATCGGGAGACCGTGCGAAGCAGCGAGCCGGCGGATCCCCTCGCGAAACCGCTCGCCGATCCGCTGCGCATGCGCCGGGACGTCGACTGAGCGCATCACGCCCAGCGTCGCCAGCGCGGCGGTCGCGCCCACACCTTCGGTCCAGTAGGTGCTGGAGATGAACGTCTCCTGCGCGGCTTCCATTGTTGCCGTCCGCCCGATCACGGCTGCAATCGGATGCCCGCTGCCGAGCGCCTTGGCGAACACGGCCACATCGGGTTCTACCCCGTACTTCAGGTGCATGCCTCCCCGTTGGAAGCGAAAGCCGGTCGTCACTTCGTCGAACACCAGCCGGGCGCCGCTCTGGTCGCAGACCTCGCGGACCCCTTCGAGAAAGCCGGGCGCAGGTTCGGTGTTTCGCGTCGGTTCCATAATCACGGCCGCCAGTTGCTTACCGTGCTCCCGTGCGATCTTCCGCACGGCATCGAGATCGTTGTAGGAGAACGGCAACGCCGTCCCCGCCAGACCCCGCGGCACACCGGCCGGACTGAGCCCCGGCAGCAGATGCCCGTCCAAGGCGTCGTCGGTGTTGAGGTTGGCCGAGAGATACCAGTCGGTCCAGCCGTGATACCCGCAGAACGCAACCACGTCCCGCCCGGTGGCCGCCCGGGCAATCCGCGCCGCGATCGACATTGCCTCGCCGCCTCCGCGTGCGAACCGCACCTGTCCGGCCCACGGATGCAGTTCCAGGAGCGCCCGCGCGAGGTCGACTTCCTCCGGGCTGTTGAGCGAACTCATCGATCCCAGGCTCACCCGCCGCAGGACCGCTTCCTTCACCGCCGGATGTCCGTACCCCAGCAGGCACGAGCCGACGCCGTTGTGGGTGAAGTCGAGATACCGCCGCCCGTCGAGGTCGACCACTTCGCAGCCATGTGCTTCAGAGAAGTAGCTCGGCCACTGGTCCGGCGCGAATTGCTCCGGCCGCTTGCTCAGCAGTTGCGTTCCGCCGGGAATGATCTTCTTTGCCTCGGCGTACAGCCGTGCGCCGCTGCCCCCGGTTGTGAGGCGGACCTTTTCTCCCGATTCGTCGCGTGTGAATTTTGATCCGCCGAGCCCGAGCATCTGCTCGGCATTGCCGCGGAAGATCCGCTCCACGTCATCGTCGCGCAGGCAGAGCGTGCGGCAGGCTTGTTTGACCGCCAGCAGCGACTGGATTCCCACTTTCGTCGGCCGGCCCAGCGTCCAGTTGCTCCAGTCGAACTGGTCTTCGTAGAGCCACCAGAAACCGTCGCCCAGCGTGATCGCCTCGCCCCGCACCTCGGAGACTCCGAAGTCGGTCCCGAACAGCAGCCGGGTGGTTCCGAACGTCCTCAGGATCGCCTCCATCGCCGCCGGTTCGCAGACGGCCGACGTATCGAACCAGACGTTCGAAAGGCCCCTGAGCGAACCAATCCCCTCCACCGTATGCGCCGCGCAGAAGCCCCGCGCCGCATGGGCCAGCACCAGTTTCGCACCGGGATAGCGGATGCAGTGCTCGCGGATGTAGACCTGGTTCCGCTCGTCAGCCAGCGCCCGATCGAGCACCATGTGCAGCATGATGGCCAGCCCCCGCCGGTCGGCAATCTCCCACGCCCATTCCGGCAGGAACTCTTCCGACTCGGCATGAAACGTCTTTTCGCGTTCGGCGAAGACGTGATACACCTTGAAGCCGCGCCACCCGTCGCGCTTGACCTGCGCTTCGACGTCGGCCGGGTCGTCCTGCGGCGCGATCATCATCAATCCTTCCACGTCGGGATGCGCCTGCACCTCTTCCAGCAGAAAGGCATTGGCTGCGCGGCGGTCGAGCCCTTTCCTGGGGAACGGGAAGAACAGTCCTCCGCGGGGGCACTTGTCTCCCATCCAGTCTGCGGTTCTCTCGCGATACGTGGCGAAGCGGATCTCCGCCGGCCCCTCGAAGGAGTCGTCCGTCGCGCCGTCATACAGCATCCGCAGGTCGTACAGGTGCGCGTGCGCGTCGAAACTCCGCGGCGGCACCCACGCTGCCAGTTCACGGGCGAACAACTCCCGGTCCCGCTCCTCGGTCCGGCACAGCGACGTTCCCAGGTCGCCCATGGAGGAGATTTTCGTCAGGGAGACCGGTTTGGCAGTCTGTTGATCCATCTGCGAAGTTCCTTTGGCAACCGTGGGACGCTCCCCTCACCCGGAGAGCGCTTGTATCATCAATTGTCGTCCATCACGTCGCGCCGCCGTGGTGGCGATCGGCCCCATCGTAACCGATCGGGGCGGAAGTCTCCCTGCGGCGGCCTGTTGACCCGGTGGACCGGTGGACCACCCCGGAGAATTGCGAATGGCAGAAGCCGCTGAGAAACAGCTCCGCATCCTGGTCGTCGGAGCGCACCCGGATGACTGCGACCTGAAAGCGGGAGGCGTTGCCGCGCTGTATGCGGCGGCCGGGCATACGGTCCGTTTCGTCAGCATGACCAACGGCGAATCAGGGCATCACGAAATGTCCGGCTCGGCGCTGGCCGACCGGCGCATGGAGGAAGCCACCGCCGCCGGCAACGTGATCGGTATCCGTTACGACGTGCTCAGCTATCGCGACGGCCGCCTGCAGCCGACGCTCGACGCCCGCTTCGAGATCATCGCCCTCATCCGCGAATTCCGTCCCGACCTGATCCTGACGCACCGTCCGAACGACTATCACCCCGACCACCGCTACACCTCGCAGCTTGTGTGCGACGCCGCTTATATGGTCACGGTGCCTCCGGTCGTGCCCGAAGTCCCGGCGCTGCGTGACAACCCGGTCATCGCCTTCCTGTCCGACAAGTTCACGCGGCCGTACCCCTTCTCGCCGACGGTGGTGGTCGACATCGAACCGGTGCTCGACACGGTCGTCGACATGCTGCACTGCCACGAATCGCAGTTCTACGAATGGCTGGCCTACAACCGCTTCTTCGACGAACCGGTTCCGGACGGCACCGACGCCCGCAAGGCGTTCCTGAAGAACGAATACTGCAAGATGATCGCCCCGCTCGCCGAACGCTATCGCGATCTGATCGTCAAGACATACGGCCAAGAGCGCGGCCGGCAGATCCGCTACATCGAAGCCTTCGAACCGTGCGAATACGGCTCCCCGCTGAACGACGAAAACCGCGACCGGCTGTTTCCGTTTTTTTCTGCATGATGAGGTGCATAACATGGCTGTGGGATCGTCGTGAAACCAAGTGCACGCTACGTCAAGATTGTCGAATGGTCGGATGAATACCAGTGCTTCGTCGGCCAATGTCCCGGGCTGATCGGTCCCTGCTGCCACGGCGAGCACGAGGCGGAGGTTTACGCGACGTTGTGTGACATCGTGGACGAACGGATCGAAACGCTGGAGCGCGACGGCAAGCCCCTGCCCCCACCGACCGCCGGCCGGAATGTGGCTCAGTGGAACGACCCGGCATGAGCGACGATTCGCCGCCGAAGAGAGAACAGCGCTTCACGCTCTCCGGGCGGGCGAGGAGTTTCGCGTATGCCCTGCGGGGAATCGGCGTGATGCTCCGCACGCAGCACAATGCCCGGCTGCACGCCGTCGCCACGATTCTGGTCGTCATCGGCGGCGCGCTGTTGGGACTGGACGCTCAACAGTGGTGCTGGGTCACGATCGCGGTCGTGGCCGTGTGGGTCGCCGAGGCGCTCAACACCGCGTTCGAACTTCTCTGCGACGTCGCCTCCCCCGAGTTTCATCCGCTGGTCCGGCAGGCCAAAGACGTCGCAGCGGCCGCCGTCCTGATCACGTCCGTCGGCGCCGTCATCGTCGGCCTGCTCGTCGTCGGCCCGGTCATTCTGGAGCGGTTCAACTGATGGGAAACTTCGCTCACGAAAAATGTGGACGGCGTTCATTTCCTGTTGCGCTGGCGGTCTGGCTCGTGTGCGGAATCGCCGTTGGTGATGACGACACGCGGGGAATCGCCGCAACAGAGCCGATTCCCATTGCCGGCGGCAACCTCGTCGTCTGCTGGAAAACACCGGATGCGGACTCGGTACTGCTTCACTTTCACGGCGCGGTCGAGACTGTAAGACAGGCCTACAGGGCGAGCCGCTTTGAGGGCGTGCTCGTGGTCGTCAACTTCCCCGGCCTCTCGCGGGCCTATTCGACGCCGGTGGCCAACAATCCCGAATTGTTCGACTGGGTCTTGAACCGTGCCTGGGAGAATTCGCGCAGTGTGACGGAGAACGCCGGGCCGGCCGAATGGGATCAGGTCAACCTCTCGTGCTTCAGCGCCGGCTACGGCGCGGTGCGGGAGATTCTCAAGACGGGCTCGAACTTCAAACGCATCGACGCCCTCATTACGGCCGACTCCATCTACGCCGGCCTCGATCCCGAATCGGAGGCCAGAGCCGTCAAGCCTGAGCACATGCGCGACTTTCTACGGTTCGCCCGCAGCGCTGCCGATGAGAAAAAGCGTTTCACACTCTCGCACTCGTCCCAGCCGACTCCTTACGCCAGCACCACCGAAACGGCGGACTACCTGCGGAGCGCACTCGGCATCGAACGCGAATCATCGTCCGAACTGATACGCCCCGGAATGGAACAGCAGACCCGCGCCGCTGATGGAAGGTTTCTCATCCTCGGCTTCGCCGGCACATCCGGAAAAGCCCATATGCAGCATCTGCACAACATCGACCTGCTGTGGGATTTGTGTCTATTTGATGAACAGTAGGTCCGGCTTTGCCGACTGATCGTGCTAGCGACAGGCGTGGTGTCGTGCGCTAATTCTGCAATGCCCGCGTGCCGACGCGAAGGCGGGTCCAGTCGCCGACCGTCGCGATGGTGAGATCGTCGGCGATCTTGCGGGCCTGCTCTTCGGGAACAAATTCTTTGAACAGGCGATGCGACTGCTTCCACTGCGAAACCAGTTTCAATCCGGTCCGCTGCGTGCGCGTCAACCGCATCCAGACTTCGAGGGACTTCGGTTCGTCCGTCGGCACTTGGGGCTCGCTGCTCCCTTCGGGCATCAGCGCCGCCTGAACGTAACCATCTTTCGAATCCACGACGATTCGCCACTCGTCGGAGTCGGGATGCAGGCGGGCGACGGTTTCGTCGAACTGGTTCAACCGGTTCAATTCGTCGACAGCGCCCGTGACCAACTCATCAACTCGTTCCCGCACCAACTCTTCGATACGGCCGGCCGCAAGTGCGTTGAGGTCCGGCAGGGCTTCCCGCGCCTTGCGGGAGGCGAGCAGCCGGACGGTTCCCCGCAGCGGCGTCCCCGGCGCGGGCTCCACCTCGACGATCTCGGTCTCATGCGTCGCGTCGACTTGCGTGTCCTCGGAGGCCTCAAAGACGCGCCCGTCGAAATGGACTTCCGTGACCGCTTCGAATTCACCCCGACCGTCGCCGAGGATTCGTATGGGAGACTGCACGCCGATCAGGTCGTTGTCCGTCTCGCCGACAACGCGGACCAGAATCATCGCGTCGTCGTGGCCTTCCGGTTCGTGGTGGGGTTCGATTTCGATGCTGACCCGGCCGACGACGTCGGCGGTTCCGGTCACGTCCATGTCCCCGGTCGACTCGTCGATCTCGTATTGTTCGCGGATTTCGTCGGGCGTCAGCCTGTCGACGACCGATTCCGGGACGCGGACGACGACCCGGCTGTCGCGGGCCAACCGGTTCGTCTCCTTGCGGTCGACCAGAAACCACGCCGCGCAGCCTGCAGCGACCAGGCCGACGGCGATGAACAAGGTTGGCAGGCCCCATGTCCTTTGGGAGGGCGTCTGCTGTTTTCGATCCGGGCGGGTGTGAGAAGTCATGTTGCGCATACTCCGATTCTGCTGCGGCGGGCGGACGCTGGCCGTTCACCCACCTTTGTGTTTCCGTACTGATGTATGTAAAGGATAGCCCGCCGCGTCGGTTTTCAAGTTGGGCCGTGTTCGGGCGAATGGCATGGGGGATTCACCCATGCGAAGCCCCAGTCGCCTCCCGTTTCATGCGTCACGGACTTCAGCAAGACTCACGTGAGCGTCCACCGTGCGCCCATCCCGGACACTTCGATTCAACGCGAGCAACAGCAGTATGAGTGAAACCCCCGCGAGGTTCGAATTCCGTGCGTTCGCACAGTCGTTCGGGCGCGTTGTGGACAGCATGCGCGGGGATCGCATCTGCTCGCAGATCAGCGAGAGCGCAGAGACGTACCTGCTCTCGCGGCCGATGCAGGGGCACAATATCAAGCATCGTGACGGGCGGATCGAAGTCAAGCGGCTCCTCGATCGCACGGACCGACTCGAGCGCTGGGCGCCCGCTGCGGAAGCGAGCTTTCCCGTGGCGCGCGAGTTTCTCGAATCTGAGGTTCTCCCGGCGCTGGGTGCCGCAGGTTTTGAACTGAGTCGCGCCTCCTATTCGTCGGATCAGATTCTCGAGGAGATCGTGGGGGCGAGTCGCGATCTGTGGCAGGCCCGCGTCTTCAAACGGCGATTTCGATTCACCGCAGGCCGTTGCCTCAGCGAGTTCGACGAGGTGCTGGTGAACGGAGCGGCGATCCAGTCTGTGGCGGTCGAGTCAGCAGAGAAGCAGGACGTTTTGGCGATGTTGGACAGACTCGGGCTGACGGACTATGAAAACGTGAACTATCCCTGTGTGATCCGACGCATCATGGGTTTGGAGCCCTGGCCGCGGGAGGCGAAACATGCCGCTGGAGATTGAACGCAAATTCCTGGTGAGGGGGACGGACTGGCGGCAGGCTGAGGGAACGCCCTACCGGCAGGGGTATCTGAACACGGCGAAGGAACGGACGGTTCGCGTCCGCACGGCCGGCAACATCGCCTGTCTCACCATCAAGGGAGAGACCGAGGGAGCATCCCGCGCGGAGTACGAATACCCCGTTCCGTTTGAAGACGCTGAAAAAATGCTGGACAGTCTCTGCGAGCGCCCGCTGATCGAAAAGACGCGGCATCGAGTCGAGCATGAAGGCCTGATCTGGGAAGTGGACGAATTCGGAGGGGAAAACGCCGGGCTGGTGATCGCGGAAGTGGAACTGGAGAGCGAGGACCAGGACTTCGCCCGTCCGTCCTGGGTGGGAGACGAGGTCACAGACGATCCCCGTTACTTCAACGCCAACCTCGTCTCACACCCGTATTCGGAATGGAGTTAGAGCGAATCGCTCTACCCTGTGTCCGCGTCGAGCGGTTTTTTGCATTATCGAGCGCGAGAACCCGCGAGACAGACCGCCAACACTCATTCGCAAAGGTCTATAGCGAACGGTCTGATCGTTGCGCCCGTTGCGCCCGTTTCGCTGAGCGCCGTCCCGCGTAAACAGGAGAAACGTCAGCATGGCCTACCGAATCCTTCCCGGCGAATTGGTGCAGGAAGGAATCCAGCGCATCGCCCGCGAACAGATCGACAAGGCGATCGACGAACTCGATGACGACGAGGTCGGCCGCCATGAGACCGTGCACCAGGTGCGGAAACGCTGCAAGAAAATTCGCGGCCTGATTCGTCTGGTCCGCCCGAAATTTGAAGCGACCTACAAACGGGAGAACGCATGGTATCGCGACGCGGCGCGTCCCCTGTCTTACGTTCGGGACGCGCAGGCGCTGGTCGAGACGTTCGACGATTTAACGGAGCACTTCCAGGATCAGATCGACGAACGAGAGATCGCTGAAGTGCGCCGGGAACTGACGGACCGCCGGAGACGGATCGCCGAGGACGAAGTCGGACTGCGCGAGCGACTCGACGAATTCCGGGAACTGTTGCTGGAGGGCCGCGAGCGGGTCGCCGCCTGGCGCGTCAAGGACGACGAATTCGACGCTGTGGAAGGCGGGCTGCGGAAGACTTACGCGCGCGGGCGCATGACGATGCGAAAGGCGTTTGAGGATCCGCAGACCGAAAGCTTTCACGAGTGGCGGAAGCGGACCAAGTATCACTGGTACCACATGCGGCTGCTGCGGCTCACCTGGGAAGGTCCGCAGAAGGCGCGCCGCGACGCAGCAGACCTGCTTTCGGACTTGCTCGGCGACGACCATGACCTCTCGATCCTGCGGCGGACGCTGCTCGAGAGACCGGACAACTTTGGCGAGGAGCGGACGATTCAGTCGCTGATCGGATTGATCAATCAGCGGCAGGTGGAACTGAGGACACAAGCGCGCACGCTCGGGGCGCGGATCTACGCTGAGAAGGAAAAGCATTATTGCAGACGTCAGCGGATTTACTGGAAGGCGTGGCGCAGGGAGACAGACGTCAGACCGAAGGCGCGGCACGCACCTGAACTCGTGACGGCTTAGAGCGGATTCTTCACCACGGAGTCACGGAGAAGTTCCGTGGCGCGAGTCGGCGACAATGTAGGCGACTCGCTCCGCGAGTCGTGCGTGCGCTCTATCAATCAGCGCTCCCCGATTTCGACTTGTGATTGGTCCGGTGTCCATAGGCTGGGGATGCGGCCTGACACGCGGGAGCGTGATGCCGGCCGACTCGACGGAGCGAGTCGGCTACACTGTTGCGACCGAAGGTCGACGGCCGTTCGTAATCCGCAGCGCGGACCCGACTTCGTTGAGTTGCGTGCGCAGTGCGGATTTCAGGGAATGCCCCAGACTCCCTTCGGGCCGACCATGAGCCGCGGATTCGAAAGATTCGTTAGGGTCGAGTCCGCCCGATGGGCATGCGAGCGATCTGTTCTGTAATGCAAACGGAGGGGCGAGATGGATCCGCGCGTCGAAGAAGAACTGAAGCGAATCGTCGGCGGCGAAGGCGTGACAGCCACCGACATCGAGACCGAGTCGCCGGCGAACCGTCGCCTCCGGTTGGAAACCGCGCAGGCTGTGTACGAGGTGCCGGCCGGCCGCGGGCTGATTTTTCTGCAGCAACTGCCGGACGATATCGGCGTGGAGGCCTTGCGGCAGGCGATCGAACAAGAGTTCCCGGGGGCGGGCGAAACGGCACGAAATTGACGATCCGCACGAGCCGGAAACGGAGTTTCCAGAGTCGGGAACGAGGACTCTCACTCTTCTGAACGGAGCGCTCCGCGGAGGATTTGCCCTTGTAATCAACGCGATGTGGATATGATCCAGCAAGACGTGACGCTTTCCCGAAAGTCGCTTTCAGGGCTCCGCAGCACGGCTGCTCGAAACTGCTGAGAAGGACGATGCCGCAGATCTTTCATCCCAGCATGAACACGATCTCCCGAGTGAGCATCTTCGGGGCGGTGTTCTTCGTCATGGCTGCGGTGGGAGTCGGGGCGGCGATCGTCCGCTCGCCGTACGCGACGGAGGTCGGCGTCGTTCGCGTGCAGCCGGTGCCCTTCAGCCATCAGCATCACGTGGGAGACGTCGGCATCGACTGCCGTTACTGCCACCGATCGGTCGAAACGGAGGCATTCGCCGGCCTCCCCTCCACCGACGTCTGCATGGACTGCCACTCCGTGTTGTGGGCCGACAGCCCGATGCTGGAACCGGTGCGCGAGAGCTACCGGACCGGCGAGCCGCTGGCGTGGAACCGAGTGCACGACCTGCCGGATTACGCCTATTTCAACCACGCGATCCACGTGCGGCAAGGCGTCGCCTGCGAGACCTGTCACGGCAGGGTCGACGAGATGCCCCTGATGTACCGCGAGGAGACGCTGCACATGCAGTGGTGCCTCGAATGTCACCGCAACCCGGAAGTCTTTCTGCGGCCGAGCGAGGACGTCTTCGCGTTCGACTGGGAACCGGACGAATCAACTCCCACCGGTGAGGAACTCGCAGCCCTGCACGGCATCGAGAGCAAGACCGACTGTTCGACCTGTCACCGGTGATGAGGAATGGCGAATGTCGAAATTCAGATGACGAAACGATTCCAAAGTGCGATTCATCCGACGCAACGAGCCAACATCCGCTGATTCCGTTTCGACATTCGTGCATCCGGCGTGCATCCGGCAAATCGATCCCTGACTGACTTCAACTGTGAATAACGCAACCGACACAGCGGACAGAACTCGTCACACGTGGCGTTCTCTCGACGAACTCGCACAGTCGGAAACTTTCCGGCAGGCGGTTGAGCGGGAGTTTCCGGTCGATGCGTCGGTCTGGTCGGACGCCGCGAACCGGCGGGACTTCCTCAAGCTGATGGGCGCTTCTGTGGCGCTGGCCGGGCTACACGGCTGCACCCAACCGGAAGAGTCGATCGTTCCCTATGTGGAGAGCCCCGAGCACATTGTGCCGGGTCAGCCGCTCCACTTTGCGTCGGCTGTTCCCCTGGGCGGATTCGCGACCGGCGTTCTCGTGGAGAGCCATCAGGGCCGGCCGACGAAGGTCGAAGGCAACCCGGAGCATCCCGTCAACGCCGGTTCGACCGACATCTACGCCCAGGCAAGCGTGCTGGGTCTGTACGACCCTGACCGCTCGCAGGTCGTGCTGCAGAATGGGGAGATCAGCAACTGGGAGGAGTTTGTCGGTCACTTGCAGCCGCAGATCGTCACTCACCGACAACAGAAAGGGGCCGGACTGCGGATTCTGACGCAGTCGATCACCTCCCCCACACTGTTGAACCAGTTGCAGCGCCTTCAGGAATCATTCCCGGAGGCACGCTGGCACGTTTACGAACCGGTCGGTCGCGACAACAGTGCTGCAGGCGCGCGGCTGGCGTTCGGTCAAGCGGTTGAGGCCCGCTATCACCTTTCGGAAGCGGACCTCATTCTCTCCATTGACGACGACTTTCTCACAGGCGGCCCGGCCCGGCTCCGGCTCTCGCGTGAATTCGCCGATCGCCGCCGCACGAGTCCCGGCGACGGGCCGCGCGACATGAATCGTCTGCTGGTCGTCGAAAGCACGCCCACGCTCACCGGAGCGGCCGCCGACAATCGCCTCCCGTTGCGGCCGCGTGAGGTCGGTCAGTATCTCAAAGCGCTCGCTGTTCAACTCGGCGTGGAGGGCGTCGGTGACTCCGCGCCGCCGATCGGAGTTCCCGAGGCGTGGCTGAGCGTTGTGGCGGACGAATTGAAACGCCTGGCGGGCCGTTGCGTCGTGATGGTCGGCGAAGCTCAGCCGCCGGAGATCCACGCCCTCGCGCACGCGATCAATTCGCAACTGGGGAACCTGGGCAAGACCGTCACTTTCACGGAACCGGTCGCGCGTGTTCCGGAGGACGGCGGCATCGCCGCATTGGTGGACGACATGCGGGCGGGCGACGTCGAAACGCTGGTCATACTCGACGGCAACCCCGTGTTTGACGCGCCGGCCGAACTCGATTTCGCCGGCGCTCTGCACGAAGTCTCTTTCACGGCGCACGTCGGTCTGTATGTCGACGAAACGGCGGCGGGCTGCGAGTGGCATGTGCCGCTCACGCATCCGCTGGAGATGTGGGGCGACGTGCGAAGTGAAGACGGCACGGCGACGATCATTCAGCCGCTCATCCGGCCGCTGTACAACAATCATTCGCCCTGCGAGATCCTGGGCGTCCTTCTCGACGAGGGCGCGGGTTCCAGCTACGACGCGGTGCGCGCTTACTGGCGCGAACAGCGCGGGGCAGACGGCTTCGAAGAATTCTGGAAGAGAGCGGTCCACGACGGAGTTGTTCCCGACACGGCGTTTGAAACGGTCGACGTCTCGCTCACCGGGGAGTGGACGGACGCGCTCGGTCAATCCGGGGAAGATTCGTCCGGCAGTGTGGCCGATCGGATTGATTTGATTTTCCGCCCCGACCCGTCGCTCTTCGACGGCCGGTTCGCAAACAACGCCTGGCTGCAGGAACTTCCCAAGCCGTTCACCAAGCTCACCTGGGGGAACGCCGCGCTCATCAGCCCCGCGCTCTCGAAACAACACGGATTGCAGGACGGCGACGTCGTGCAGATTGCCCTGGGGGACGGGTCGCTGGAAATGCCGGTCTGGATCGTCCCCGGCCATCCGCCGCAGTCGGTCACCCTGCACTATGGGAACGGTCGCACCCGCGCCGGCCGCGTCGGAAACGGCGTCGGCGTGAACGTTTATCCGCTTCGCACCAGCGATGCGCGGTGGAGTGCTCACGGCGCATCGATCACACCGACCGGCGAGCGCAGGGAACTGCCCAGTGCGCAGAATCATTTTCTGATGGAGAACCGGCATCTCGTCCGGTCCGGCACCCTCACAGAGTACGAGGAACATCCCGAGCATCCGCCGTTCATGCACCCCCCGGGTCACCACGATTACGAGGGGGATCCTCCATCGTTCTATCCGGATCGCGAATGGGAAGGGAATCAGTGGGGGATGGCGATCGACCTCACCGCCTGCACCGGCTGCAACGCCTGCGTGATCGCCTGCCAGTCGGAGAACAATATTCCGGTGGTTGGCCCGGAAGAGGTCGCCCGCGGACGGGAGATGCACTGGATTCGCGTCGACACGTATTTCTCCGCGCATTCGACGACGTCCTTCGAGGGGGACGTTCCCGACAAGCTGCTGGAAAACCCGGAGGTGTATCACCAGCCGGTGCCCTGCATGCACTGCGAGCACGCTCCCTGCGAAGTGGTCTGCCCCGTGGCCGCGACCACGCACAGCGACGAGGGCCTCAACGAGATGACCTACAACCGCTGCGTCGGCACGCGGTACTGCTCCAACAACTGCCCGTACAAAGTGCGGCGTTTCAACTTCCTCGACTACACCGCAGAGACGCGCGAGCTGCCGGTGTTGCACCTGCTGCAGAATCCCGACGTCACGGTCCGCAGCCGCGGCGTGATGGAGAAGTGTACTTACTGCGTGCAGCGGATCAGCGCGGCCCGCATCCAGTCGCAGTTGGAGGGCCGGCCGATCGCCGACGGCGAAGTCGTGACGGCCTGCCAGTCGGCCTGTCCCGCGCAGGCGATCACGTTCGGCAACGTCAACGATCCTGACAGCCGGGTTTCGAAACTGAAGGCCGGCGCGCTCAATTACGGTTTGCTGGAAGGGGAAGGCACGCGGCCGCGGACGACGTACCTCGCCGCGGTCCGCAATCCACTCGCCGCGTTGAAATTCCACGAAGACTCTGATCCTGAAGAGGAACACTGATGCACGAAAGCCCACGGGTTGCAACCCGTGGGCGTGTGCAAACCGCGCGCACCGCGGACGAGTCCGATGACCGACACGCACGTCCAATCCGATCCGTCGACTGAGCCGCGGCAGACGGTGCGCTCCGTCTCTCAGCAGATCAGCGCGATTGTGCTCACCGAGGGGCCTCCGCGCGGTTGGTGGGCCGGGTTTCTCGTCTCGTTCCTGCTCGTGATGCTGTTGCTGGTGAGCGTCGGCTGGCTGTTCGCCAAAGGCGTGGGCATCTGGGGCATCAATCAACCGGTCGGTTGGGGGTTCGCGATCGTCAACTTCGTGTGGTGGATCGGAATCGGACACGCCGGCACGCTGATTTCGGCGATCCTGCTGCTGTTCCGGCAGGAATGGCGGACGTCCATCAACCGTTTCGCGGAAGCGATGACGCTCTTCGCCGTGGCGTGCGCCGGCCTCTTCCCTCTGCTGCACATGGGGCGGCCGCAGTTCTTCTTCTGGTTCATTCCGTATCCCAGCACGACCGGCATGTGGCCGCAGTTCCGCAGCCCGCTCATCTGGGATTTTTTCGCCGTGGGGACGTACGCCACCGTCTCACTGATGTTCTGGTACGTGGGGCTCATCCCCGACCTGGCGACGCTGCGGGACCGGTCGAGGACCGGTCGCGGACGGATCATCTACGGCTTCCTTGCGATGGGGTGGCGCGGATCGGCGCGTCACTGGAAGCGCTATCAGTCGGCCTATCTGCTGCTGGCCGGGCTCGCCACGCCGCTCGTCATCTCGGTCCACACGATCGTCAGCTACGATTTCGCCATTTCGATATTGCCGGGCTGGCATGCCACCGTGTTTCCGCCCTACTTCGTGGCGGGGGCGATTTACTCAGGTTTCGCGATGGTGCTTACGCTCTCGATCCCGCTGCGAGCCGTCTATCGCCTGCAGAATTTCGTCACCGACCGCCATCTCGACAACATGGCGAAGGTGATGCTCGCCAGCGGCCTCGTCGTCGCTTACGGATATCTGATGGAGCACTTCCTGGCCTGGTACGGCGGCCACCAGCTCGAGGAATTCATGCTGCTCAACCGCATGTTCGGCCCCTACGCCTGGTCGTACTGGGCGCTGATTGGCTGCAACATCCTCATTCCGCAACTGCTGTGGTTCAAGAGCGTCCGCGCCAGGCCGCTGCCGCTGTTCTTCATTGCGATCGTGATCAACATCGGGATGTGGCTGGAGCGTTATGTCATCGTCGTGACCAGTCTGCACCGTGATTTTCTCCCCTCGTCGTGGGGGATGTACGAACCGACGTTCTGGGACTGGTCGACTTACCTCGGCACGATCGGCCTGTTCGCCGCGCTGCTGTTTCTGTTCATCCGGTTGCTGCCGATGATTTCCATTTTCGAGATGCGTGAACTGGTGCACGAGCATGAGCACAGCGGAGGAGCCTCCGCTGAGGCCGGAACGAGTTGATCGAGGGGCGTCCCGTACGGTTCAGACCGCCTGTTGCCGGCATCCGAAAATCGTCAACGCATGATGAAAACGACTCAGCCCACTGCCGGACTGCTGGCCGAATTCGGCGACACCGATGCGCTGATTGCGGCGGCGCGGCGCCTGCATGCGGAGGGCTACCGGCAGTTCGAGTGTTACACGCCGTTTCCGGTGGAAGGTCTGGCGGAAGCGATGGAGTTTCGCCGCACACGGATGCCGCTCGTCGTGCTGTGCGGCGCGCTGCTGGGACTCGTCGTCGGCTACGGGCTGCAGTACTGGACCACGGTCATTGAATACCCGCTCAACATCGGCGGCCGGCCGCTGCACAGTTGGCCGTCGTTCGTGCCGGTGACGTTTGAATTGACGATCCTCACGGCGGCGCTGTTCGCGGTGCTCGGCATGCTGGGGTTGAACGGCCTGCCGCGTCCGCATCATCCGCTGTTTCACATCCGGGAATTCAGCCGGGCGTCGTCGGACGCTTACTTCCTGTGGGTGAAATCAGAAGACCCGCAGTTCCACGAACAGACAACGCGCGAGGCGCTCCGGAAACTTCAGGCTCAGGAGGTGTGGGATGTCCCCAGTGAGCCGTAGTGCAATCTTGGGTCTGCTGCTCGGCCTGGTTCTGTTGCCCGGCTGCGTGCAGGAGATGGCCAACCAGCCGCGGATCGATCCACTCGAACCGAGCGCATTCTTTCCGGATGGAAGCGGAGCGCGTCCCCAGGTTCCCGGCACCATCGCCCGCGGTCAGCTTTATGCAGACAACGCAGCCACCACCGGTCGCGAAGACGGCGAGCCGGTGCAGACGATCCCGATCGAGGTCTCGGCCGGGTTGCTGGCGGAGGGCCGCAAGCAATACGGCATCTACTGCGACCATTGCCACGGCTCGGCCGGGTATGGCGACGGGATGGTCGTGCAGCGCGGCTTTCCTCATCCGCCCACTTACTATTCCGAACGTTTGCTGAACGTCCCTGACGGACACCTGTTCGCCGTCATCACAGACGGCCTGGGACGGATGCCGGGCTACAAAGCGCGGATCGAACCGCAGGACCGTTGGGCAATCGTGGCGTATGTCCGCGCGTTGCAGCTCAGCCAGCACGCCGACGCGTCGGAACTTCCCGCCGACCTGAGAAACGAACTGACGGCAACAGACGAGTGACCGACTCATCCCGCACCAGTCTCGCCGCCCCGTGGAAAACCCCCTGCCTCATCGCCGGGCTGGTTGGGGCGGCGGTCTGCGCGGCCGGAGCGCTCATTCAGCCGGGACAGTTCTGGCCCGGCTATCTCACGGCGTTCGTGTTCTGGCTCGGCGTCGGCCTGGGGAGTCTGGGCATCGCTCTGCTGCACCGCTTGACGGGCGGCCGCTGGGGATGGTCGGTCAGCCGCCCGCTGGTGGCCGGCGCGGAAACGATTCCGGTACTTTTTCTCCTGTCGCTCCCGCTCGCTCTCAGTCTGCCGACGTTGTATGCGTTCGGGGGGGACGACTCGCATTCGAGCCTGAACGCGCAGCAGGAGTTGTATTTCTTATTGCCGTTCTTTTTCGGTCGGGCGGCACTGTATTTCGTCGTCTGGAACATCCTGTCGTTCGGCGTCAGCCGCGCCTACAAGCGGGACAGGGAGCACGGCGTGACGGGAGGCGGCGCCCGCCGCGCAGCGCTCGGGCTGATCGTCTTCTGGCTGCTGGCCAGCTTCGCCGTTTTCGACTGGATCATGTCGGTCGATCCGGGCTGGTACTCCACGATCTACGGAGCCCAGCACACCATGGGCTTTGCCGTCTCGGCGTTCGCCTTCGCCATTATTGTCCGGCATTTTTCGGGACGAGCGGCGTCCGAGCCCGACGCGCGCACGCAGGATCTCGGCAGCATGCTGCTGGCGTTCAATCTGCTGTGGGTCTATTTCGCCTTTTCACAGTTTTTCCTGATCTGGTCGGCTGACCTGCCGATCGAGAACACATGGTATCTCCGGCGCAGCGAGGGATTGTGGGCCGCTGCGGCGCCCACGCTGGCCGTGGTGCACTTCGTGGTCCCGTTCGCCCTGCTGCTCTCGCAGGACGTCAAAGCTCACAGCCGCAGGCTGGCCGGAGTGGCGGCGCTGTTGCTCGCAGCGCGGCTGATCGACCTGACCTGGTGCATCGTCCCGGCCTACGACGTCGCCGGCGCAATGACGGCCGTCTACGGGCTGGCCGCCTTCATCGCGCTCGGAGGCCTGTGGTTGTTCGTCTTCCGCCTCCGCTGGGAGAAGCTTGCCATCCTGGCCGATCCGGTGATGTTGCCGTCCGCGAAACGTGATTCCGCTGATTCCCTGGAGGCCGTGTGATGACCGGATTGGAACCACGGAAAGAGACCATTGACCAGGGGCACGAGGGCGTCTCTCTCCGCCCGCGGCACGTGATCATCGCAACGACCGGGCTGGTCGTGATTATCGTCGCGTCGCTGTTCATTGTGGCCGGGCTGGACCGCTTTCTCTCCGCAGATCGACCGGCGGCGGCGCCGCTGGAGCGTGAGCCCGGCGCCCCGCCTCGCGGCACGCCGCTCGAACCGAATCAGAAGCAGCGCAAGCTGGAGTACCTGGCCGAACAGCAGGAGCTGCTCCACGGCTACGGCTGGGTCGATCGCGAGCAGGGGGTCGCCCGCATCCCGATCGACGAAGCGATGCGCCTCTACGTCGAACAGAACGAGGTCGCCGAATGACCTTTCCCGAACATCGCGCGTCCCACCCCCGCTTGTGGCTTCGCACGCAACTTCGCCAACGTGCACTCCTTGGCGCACTCACCGCGTTGGCGGTCGCCGCCTCCGCGCGCCCCGCCCCTGCCCAGTCGACTCCGGAAGGGCAGGTCACCATCGAACAACACCTCGACGCCGAGCTTCCGCTTGATCTGGAGTTTCGCAACGAGGCGGGAAATACAGTCCGCCTCGGCGATTTCTTCGACGGGGAGCGACCGGTGATTATCACCCCCGTCTACTACCGTTGCCCCATGTTGTGCGGACTTGAACTCAACGGCCTGGTGCGGTCGCTGCGGACGCTGGAACTATCGGCGGGGGAGGACTTCCAGATCGTCACGTTCAGCATCGATCCGACGGAAAGGGCTTCCCTCGCCGAGCAGAAGAAGAAGTCGATGCTGGCCGTCTACGCCCGCCCGGGGGCGGAAGCCGGCTGGCATTTTCTCACCGGCGACGAACAGCACGTGCGCCCGCTCTGCGACGCTCTCGGCTTCCAGACCGTCTACAACGAGGAGACCGGCCAATACGCCCACGCCGCCGGCATCATGGTCGCCACGCCCGAAGGTCGGCTCGCCCGTTACTTCTACGGCGTGGAGTTTCCTCCCGGCGATTTGCGGCTGGCGTTGGTCGAAGCGTCCGAAAACCGCATCGGAGGACTGGCCGACCAGGTGCTGTTGTACTGCTATCTCTATGACCCCACGACCGGCAAGTACGGCCTGGCGATCATGAACCTGGTTCGCGCCGGCGGAATCCTGACGTTGACGCTGCTGGCCGTATTCGTGGCGCGGATGTTGTGGCGGGAGCGAAACGTCCACAAGCAAACGACCGCCGCCGCCGGTTGAACAGACAGTCACATGGACTCAACCTTTCAACTTTTTCCGGAATCGGCCTCGCAGATCGCAGATCGCGTCGATGCGCTGTATCTGTTTCTCGTCGCGGTCGCGCTCTTTTTCACATTTTTGATCTGCGTCCTGATTCTGTACTTCGGCGTGAAGTATCGCCGCGGTTCGCTGGCCGAGCGGGGAAATCCCCCCAGGAGCAACCTGCTGGAACTCGCCTGGGCGGTCGTTCCCTTCCTGCTCAGCATGGTCATGTTCGTCTGGGGGGCTGACGTCTTCTACGACATCAAGACGCCCCCCGCCGATGCGCTGCAGATCGACGTCGTCGGCAAGCAGTGGATGTGGAAGGTCCACCACCCCGGCGGTCAGTCGGAGATCAACCAGTTGCACGTGCCGCTGGGGCGTCCGGTCCGGTTGCGGATGGTCAGCGAGGACGTGATCCACAGTTTCTACATCCCGGCCTTCCGCGTGAAGCAGGACGTGCTCCCCGGCTACTACACGCAGATGTGGTTCCAACCGGACCGCGCGGGGACGTATCACCTGTTCTGCGCGGAATACTGCGGCACCGAACACGCGCAGATGATCGGCTCCGTCATAGTCCTGGAGCAGGACGCCTTCGCCGACTGGCTTTCGGGAGAAACGGGCGATCCGCCCGAGGTCGCCGGGGCGCGGCTGTTCGAGCGGCACCGATGCGGCTCGTGTCACAAGGCGCAGGGAGGCAGCGGCCCCTCGCTTGCCGGAGTCTTCGGCCGCCGTGTGCCGCTGAAGTCGGGCGAGTCGATCGTCGCCGACGAGCAATACCTGCGGAGTTCCATCCTCAATCCCCAGCAGCACATCGTCGCCGGCTTCCAACCCCTGATGCCCTCCTACCAGGGTCAACTCAACGAATCGGACGTCCTGAAGATTATCGCGTACATGAAGACCCTCGAGGGCAACGCGTCCGCCTCGGGAGAAGACACCGGCGACGGGAATGACCAACCGCCGGAAACCGAAAACTGACGACTGACAACCGAACACCGAAAACACACCCCGCCGTGTCCAACCGCAACTACCTCAACGCCAACTACAACGTCTGGTCGTGGTTCTTCACCACCGACCACAAGCGGGTGGCGATCCTGTACCTGATTTCCATCACCGTCTTCTTCCTCGTGGGAGGAGCGGCCGCCGTGCTGTTCCGTCTGGAGTTGATGACTCCCGAGGGAGACCTCGTCCTGCCGGAGACCTACAACCGGCTGTTCACGCTGCACGGCATTGTGATGATTTTCTTCTTCCTGATCCCGGCCGTGCCGGCCGTGTTCGGGAATTTCCTGCTGCCGATGATGATCGGCGCGCGCGACCTTGCCTTTCCCAAACTGAACCTTGCAAGCTGGTATCTGTATTCGTTGTCCGGGTTGTTCGGTGTGTGGGTGATCCTCACCGGAGGCGTCGACACCGGCTGGACCTTCTACACGCCCTACAGCACGACCTACGGCAACACGAGCGTCCTGTCGGCCGCGATCGCTGCGTTCATCGCCGGCTTCTCGTCGATTCTCACGGCGCTCAACTTCCTCGTCACGACGCACACGATGCGGGCGCCCGGCATGACCTGGTTCCGGCTGCCGCTGTTCGTCTGGGCGCACTACGCGATGAGCCTGGTCGTCCTGCTGGGAACCCCGGTGCTCGCCATCGCCATCGCGCTGGTCGGGATCGAGCGGGCCTTCCACGTCGGCATCTTCGATCCCAAACTGGGAGGCGATCCCCTGCTCTTCCAGCACCTGTTCTGGTTTTACTCCCACCCCGCCGTGTACATCATGGTGCTGCCGGCGATGGGCGTGATCAGCGAGCTGATCACCTGCTTCGCACGCAAGAAAATCTTCGGCTACACCTTCATCGCGTTTTCCAGTCTGGCGATCGCCGTGCTCGGTTTCCTCGTCTGGGGACACCACATGTTCGTCAGCGGGCAGTCGATGTACGCCGGGTTCGTCTTCTCGTTCTTGAGCATGCTGGTCGCCGTCCCTTCCGCCGTGAAGGTCTTCAACTGGACGGCGACCCTCTACAAAGGATCGGTGATCTGGAATACGCCGATGCTCTACGCACTCGGGTTCATCGGACTGTTCACGATGGGCGGTCTGACCGGGTTGTTCCTCGCCACGCTCGGCGTCGACGTCCACGTGCATGACACGTACTTCGTCGTCGCTCACTTTCACTACATCATGGTGGGCGGTTCGCTCATGGCCTACCTCGGAGCGCTGCACTTCTGGTGGCCCAAGATGACCGGCCGACTTTACCCCGAGGGGTGGGGCAGGATCTCCGCGATCCTGATTTTCTTCGGTTTCAACCTCACGTTCTTCCCCCAGTTCGTGCTCGGTTATCTCGGCATGCCCCGCCGGTATCACGTTTATCCGGAAGAGTGGCAGATTCTCAACGTGATGTCGTCCGCCGGCGCATCGATTCTCGGCGTCGGCTACCTGCTGCCGCTCGGCTACCTGGTGTGGTCCCTCCGGTATGGTCGCCGCAGCGGCAAGAATCCCTGGCGGGCCAGCGGACTCGAGTGGGAGGCGGAGAGCCCCCCGATCACGCACAACTTCCACAAAACGCCAATCGTGACGGGCGACGTGTACGACTACGACCCGACTGAACCGGTCGAGCTGGAAACGGAAAAACACCCCGAAAAAGTCACCGTGCAATAGCGCCCTGTCAGGGCTTTGCTGCCGGGTCGGCCGAACCGCGAACCCGCACGAAACCCTTCGGGATCCGTGCTTCCGAGCGAACCGCTCGACCTAAATAGAACGGATTGACGAACCGGCAGGCGTCACGCCTGGCGATACCGCAAGCGACTCAATGTGAAGAGTTCGGATCATCGTTCCATGTCGACGACACCAACACATCTCGCACCGCAGTTTGACGACGCCGAGCAGCAGCAGCTCGCCGCGACACTCGGGATGTGGGCCTTCCTGGCGACGGAAGTGCTGTTCTTCGGCGGGATGTTCGCCGGTTACGGGGTGTATCGCGCGTGGTACCCGCCGACCTGGGCCGACGCCAGCCGCCACCTGGACCTGCTGCTCGGAACCGTCAACACGGCTGTACTCCTGACGAGCAGCCTGACGGTGGCACTCGCCGTCCACGCCGCGCAGACCGGCAGCCGCAAGGGCGTCGTCCGCAACTTGAGTCTGACGATCCTCTTCGGCGCCGCGTTCCTCGGTGTGAAAGCCTACGAATACTGGCACAAGTGGCACGAGCACCACGTCCCCGGCGCAACTTTCGAGTGGCACGAGGCCTCGCCGTCCGGTCCGGCGGAACTGTTCTTTTCCTTCTACTTCGTCATGACCGGTTTCCATGCGCTGCACATGGTCATCGGACTCGGAATCCTGGCGTGGCTGATCGTTCAGGCCCGCCGCGACCGCTTCGACGCGGAGTATTATACGCCCGTGGAGATGACCGGCCTCTACTGGCACTTCGTCGACATCGTCTGGGTGTTTCTGTTCCCGCTCCTGTACCTGATCGACCGCACGTGACTCCTCGTCAGCCACACCGACTGCGAATGCGAGACTCCTCATGAGCCGGCATGTGATATCGCGAACAGCTTACTTCATCGTTTTCGGGCTGTTGCTCGTTCTGCTCGCGGCGACGGTCCTCGTCGCAATGATTCCGCTCGGGGACTGGTCGGTCGCGGTGGCACTCAGCATCGCGGCGCTGAAGGCCGCGCTGATTATCCTCTACTTCATGCACGTCCGTCACAGTCCCGAACTGGTCCAGGTCTTCTCCGTGGCCGGTTTCGTCTGGCTCGCGCTGCTGTTCGTCTTCCTCTTCAGCGACTACCTCACCCGTTACGACGTCACGCCTCTGACGGGGTGACGAGTGACTCCTCGGCCGTAAGCCCCGCCGGCCCTCAGCGACCGGTGATGCACAACCGCTCAGGTCGCCGCCGGCAGACGATCAAAGAAGTCGAACTTCACAGAATCCCGCATCGATGTCCGCGCCCGCCGAAGCACAAGCACCGAGCGAACCGCGAGAAGCCGCCCGCGACGGAGCCCGGCTATCGGGCGTACCGCGCGGCTGGCTGTGGCTCGGGCTGATTGCTCTGGCGGTGCTGCTCTACTTCGCCGGCCGGATTCTGCTGCTCGGTTTCGCCGGCCTGCTGCTGGCCGTGTTGCTCAACGCCGCGAGTGCGATCGTCGAACGGCGAACGCCCCTGTCGTATCGGCGGTCCCTGGCTGTTGTGATTGCCGGGCTGGTCGTGGTCTGCGGACTGTTCATCTGGCAACTGGAAGCCCGGTTGTCTCAGCAGATCGCAGAATTCTCGCAGTCGTGGCCCGCCTCACTGGAAAGGCTGCGGGAGACCCTGGACCGGTTCAAACTGGGATACCTGATCTCGCCCCCCCTGGGTGAACCGAGTCGTCTGATTGGCGGGGCCGATACGGTTCAAAAGATCTCCGGGGCGGCGTCGACAGCGGCCGGAGTCGTGGTCGACCTGCTCGTCATTCTGTTCGTCGGGCTCTACGCGGCGGCGGAACCTCGACTCTACAAGCGCGGCTTGCGACACCTTGTTCCCGAGGCGAGACGGGACCGCGTCGACGAAATCCTGCATTGCCTCGGCTGTACGCTGCGGTGGTGGATCGTCGGCAAGCTCTGCTCCATGGCCATCGTGGGGACGATGTCCGGCGTGGGTCTCTGGTTGCTCGGCGTCAAGCTCGCTCTGCTGCTGGGCCTGCTCGCGGCGCTGTTCGAACTGATCCCCAACTTCGGCCCCTTCATCGCCGCCGTGCCCGCCATCATGATCGCCTGGACGGAGTCGTCGCAACTGGCCGTCTACGTCGCATTGCTGTACCTCGGCGTGCAATTGCTGGAGAGCTACATCATCCTGCCGCTCGTTCAGCGGCGGGCCGTCGAACTCCCGCCCGCCCTGGTGATCCTCGCCATCGTTCTCCTGGGAAGCTGGGCCGGCGTCCTCGGCGCACTCGTCGCCACCCCGCTGCTTGCGACCGTCATCGTGCTGGTCAAGATGCTGTATGTCGAAGACCATCTGGGAGACCACACCGCCGCCGTCATCGGCGACGGAGACTGAGCGCCCTGTCAGGGCTGTTATCTGGGGCCGGCCGGACTGCAGATCCGCCCAGTGCAGGCGTCGCCCGCAACCCAACCATGTAGCGCACGCAGCCTTGCGTGCGTCCCGCTGATCGCAGAGGTGGTTGACGCACGCTGGCCGCGTTGCGCCTGGGGAAATCCCCCGCATGCTCACGATCTCTTCCGGGATCTCCCGACCGGCGCGACGGGGAAACGGCGGGCTCCAACATTCGACGCTCTCCGGGGCGTCCGCTTAACCGTTTCAGTGCATGATGAATGGTCGGTAGAAGAGACCGCACGACGTACGACAAAGACTTAAGACGGATGCAGCGAGAGATGACAATGAAAAAGTCCGCCACACAAACCGATGCGGCACAGATGCGAGACCGGATTGCACGCCAGTGGCCCGACTTGAGTGAGTTCGAGTTGGACCGGATCGGCACACGGCCCGAGAGGCTCTACCACGCTCTGATTCAGAAGTACGGCATCTCGCGGGACGAGGCCGCCCGGCAACTGTGGAGCTTCCTCCGGTCTCCGCAGAAGGCGGCTGCGCAATAAGTCAGACCGCGTCAACCGGCACTGCGTGTCAGTTCGCGTCTTCTCCGTCCGCTCGGTTTTCCGCCGGGCCGTCGGATTCCGTCAGGTTGCGGGCGGAGTTGATCAACCCCAGATGCGAAAACGCCTGCGGAAAGTTGCCGAGCAATCGGGCCTCATTTGTGTCGTACTCTTCCGACAGCAGCCCGACGTCGTTGCGGAGCGATAGCAGGCGTTCGAATATCTCGCGCGCCTCGTCCCGCCGGCCCTGGAGCGCGAGGTTGTCGATCAACCAGAACGTGCACAACAGGAACGCCCCTTCCCCCGGTGGCAGGTTGTCCAACGATTCATGGCACCGATAACGGTGGACCAGTCCGTCGTTCACAAGCCGCTCTTCAATCAACCGCACCGTCCCCCGAACCCGCGCATCGCCGTGCGGCAGAAATCCCACCAGCGGCAGCATCAGCAGGCTGGCGTCCGGCTCGCTGCTGTCGTAGTGCTGGACGAACGAACCCAACTCTTTGTTGAAACCCCGGCGGCAGACCTCGTCGCGAATTTCGTCCCGCAGGTTGCGCCATTTCTCCGCATCGCCTTCCAGGCCGAATTTCTCCACGCCCTTCACACCCCGGTCGAACGCCACCCACGCCATAACTTTCGAGTGCGTGAAGTGCCGCCGCTTGCCTCGCACCTCCCAGATTCCTTCATCCGGCTCCCGCCAGACGTTTTCCAGGTGCTTCAGCAACGCCCGCTGCACACGCCAGGCGTTTTCATCCTCCTCCATGCCGTAGCGTCGCGCCACGTGCAGGGCGTCCATCACTTCGCCGTAGATGTCGAGCTGAAACTGTTTGGCTGCGGCGTTGCCGACGCGCACCGGCGCAGAGTTCTCATAACCGGGCAGCCAGTCCACTTCCCACTCTGTCAGCCGCCTTTCCCCTCCCAGGCCGTACATAATCTGCGTCTGCGAAGGCGTCCCGGCTACGGCGTTCATCAGCCAGTCCCGCCAGGCGCCGGCCTCCTCCAGGTAACCGCCCGTCACGAGCGCATACAGTGTGTACGTGGCGTCGCGCAGCCAGCAAAACCGGTAGTCCCAGTTGCGGACGCCGCCCAGTTTTTCCGGCAGCGACGTGGTCGGCGCCGCCACCAGTCCCCCGGTCGGCGCGTAGGTCAGCGCTTTGAGCGTAATCAGCGAGCGCATCACCGCCTCCCGCCACTCGCCGTCATACGTGCAGTGCTCGCACCAGTCCCGCCACCAATGCTCGGTTCCCTCCAGTTGCTCCACGGGATCGCTGCACTTGGGAGGCGGCTCGTGCGTATGCCGCCAGAGCAGGGTCAACGCCACCCGCTGGCCCGGCTCGACGGTGAACTCGCCGGCCGTGTGTTCGTTCTCCCCGTGCAGTTCCAGGTCGGTGTGCAGGTCGAGCGTGTCCGGCCCGGCCGTCGCCCGCAATCCGTAATCCCGCCGCCGCACCCAGGGGACGATCGAGCCGTAGTCGAACCGAATGCACAGATCGGTCCGCATCGAAACCCGACCTTCCACGCCTTCCACAATGCGAACGAGGTCCGGTTCCGTCGTTCGCGGAGGCATGAAGTCGATCAGCCGCACCCGGCCGCTGTCCGTCTCGAACTCCGTTTCGAGGATCAGCGTATTCTCCCGGTAGCTCCGGCGAACCGATTTCACTTTCTCCGTCGGCGCAATCATCCAGCGCCCGTGTTCATCATTGCCCAGCAGCGCGGCGAAGCACGCCGGCGAGTCGAAGCGGGGCAGACACAGCCAGTCGATCGAACCTTCGCGCGACACCAGCGCCGCCGTCTGGCAGTCGCCGATCAGTCCATAGTCTTCGATTTTCGACGGCATGACGGCATCACGGCGAAAGGAACACTCCTCCGAGTCTAGTGCTTCGTCAAAGGACTGTCAGCCGGCTGGGGACGTCCCCTATCGTCGACAGCGGGAATCGCCCATCCGCGACCGGCGGGAACCACAGCGGCGCGACTTGCACCTGCGAGCACATTCCGTGAATCCCCTCCCCCGACCTGCGAAAAACAGCGGAGGTCAACGGTGGGGGTTTCGCCCATCCCCGCCCCATTCGACCGATCGTAAACTTCCCGTGGAATGAGACTCTTCGATGGGACGACGGCTCGCAGTGAGCGTCAACCCCGTCGAACTTCTCAGCGAATCCAATTTGCATCACATAACGGAAAGAGGAACAGTCATGGCCAACTGGGATCAAGTCGAAGGGAATTGGAAACAGTTCAAAGGGCAAATGCAGCAGAAGTGGGGCAAGCTCACCGACGACGACCTCGACGTCGCCGCCGGCAAACGGGACGAACTCGCCGGCCGCCTCCAGGAACGCTACGGCTACGAGAAAGAGCAGGCTGAACGCGAAATGGATCAATTCGTGAAGTCGCTGTAGCAGCGACCCCACGCGAAATCAGCCGCAAGGCCGTCATGCCGTCTGTCTGGCATGGCGGCCTTCGGCAAATTCCTCGGCGGCCTTCGCGCAAAACGCCGGCAGATCATCCGGCTTGCGACTCGTGACCAGGCCGTTGTCGCAGACGCACTCTTCGTCTACCCACTCTGCGCCGGCATTCTCCAGATCGGTCCGAACGCTCGGCCAGGACGTCACCCGCCGGCCATCGACGACCCCCGCCTCCACCAGCATCCACGGCCCGTGACAGATCGCGGCCACCGGCTTCGATTGCTCAAAAAAGTTTCGCACGAATTTGACGGCGTTTTCATCCATCCGCAGCGAGTCCGGATTGAAGACCCCTCCCGGCAGCACCAGGCCGTCGAATTCATCCGCTTTCACATCCCCGACCGTGCTGTCCACGGGAAAAGTGTCTCCCTTCTCGTCGTGATGCACGCCCTGAATCTCACCCGTCTTGATCGACACCAGGCGAACTTCCGCGCCGGCCCCTTTCAACTTTTCCCAAGGCTCCGTCAGTTCGACCTGCTCCACTCCGTCCGTCGCCAGAAACGCGATTGTCTTGCCCTTCAGATCGTGTGTCGCCATTTCGGCCGTCCTTTCTTGATTGACTCGACCGCCGGTGATTCGCCGCGCTGCTTCCCAGCGACCGGCTGCGGGATCGTGATCGCTGAAGAAAAAGCCACCCGGCGCAGCGATGGCGGTCCAACGTCGCCTGTCCGCCATTCCGCACCGGGGGGTGACGCTGCAATCCGAATCAGGTCGCAGCGTGAACATTGACACTCGACTCGGCGATTTGCGTCAGCTTCGAATCAGCCGCCGATTCCTCATCCAGAGTCTGCTGCAGCAACTGAGCCGCGCTCTCGTGCCCGAGTTGCCGGGCAAGAGTCCGCACGGTTCCATATGCGGCCATCTCGTAGTGTTCGACCCGCTGCGCGGCTGCAATCAGGGCGGCGTCGCGAACGGCGTCGTCTCCCTTCGCGTTCACCATCTCCTCACCCTCGGCGATCAGCCCCTTCATCGCTTCGCACGTCTTGGACTCGGCCTTCTGGCCCAGGCTCTGGAACACCTGCTCCAGCCGCCTTACCTGCTCCTTGGTTTCCTGAAGGTGATGATTGAACGCGTTCCGCAGTTCCGCGTTCGAAGCCGCGTCCGCCATCTTCGGCAGCGCCTTGACCAGCCGCTGCTCCGCGTCGTAAATGTCCTGCAACTGGTCGGTCAGAAGACAGTCGAGCGAGTCGAATTCGGTGGATGTGAACAGTCCCATGAGGTTCCTCCTGAGTCGTTGATCGAAGTTGCCAAAACAGTTGGTCTCGCGGCCGCAACGAGCTTTGGCCCGCAGCCGCACGCACTCAGTTTACGGTTCATCGGCTCTCGCAAGATCGGGCCACACCGGACCGCTCGTTAGGGGCATTCGTCATTCCCCGGCATCGGGAGTCGCCCCAGCCGACTGGCAGGCAGCGTCGCCATTTCCCCTGTTCTGGAATCGCGGGCTCTCCCACAGCGTGTCCAGAGCAGACCCTACGGCAGTGCGCCGCCTTGTGACGCGGACTGCACAGGCACGAGGATTTCCACGCTCGTCCCTTTTCCCGGTGAACTCTCCACCCGGCACACTCCTCCCAGGGCCTCAACGCGGCGGCGGATCCCCGACAGGCCGATCCCGGCCGCCGGATCGTCTTCCCGGCAGGGGTCGGCGGGGTCGAAACCAACGCCTTCATCCTTCACCACGGTCCGCACCTGACCGTCCGCTTGATCGATCGAGACGCGGGCCCGGTCGACCCCGGCGTGCTTCACGACGTTCAACAACAATTCTCGCACTGCGTCGAACAACGATTCACGAATCTCGATGGGCGGCGGTTGGGGGTCGAGACCGCAATCGAGTTCGATCTGCATGCCGTGAGTGTCGCGCATGAACTTGCTCAGCCAGCGCAGGGCGTCTTTGAGCCCGGACTGGTACAGCACCGGCGGGTTCAGTTCCGCCGCCAGGTTGCGCGAGGCCTCAATCGCCTGCGTCAGAATCTCGCCCACCCGTTCCAGCGACGCCGATTGGCTCTCGTCCGAACCCTCCTGCTGCAGCGCCTGCACCTGCAGGTTCGCCCCGATCAGCAACTGCTGCAAGTGGTCGTGCAGGCGCTGGGCGATCCGCTCCCGTTCCTGCCGGCGGCCCTCTGCGATCTTCAGCACGTGCAGGCGTTCTTCTTCCCGTTTCCGCCGCGTAATGTCGAGATGGACGCCAACCCAGGACGTGATGCGGCCATCGTCGTCGCGAACGGCGTGCCCCCGCGTGAGTAGCGTGCGAACGTTCCCCTCCCGGTCGCGGATGCGGTGTTCGTCGTCCCAGTCTCCCTCGCGCTCGACACAGGTTTTCCACCTCTGCAGCGAATTCCCCCCCTCCGTCACGAGCTTCCTCGTCCAGCCGAATCCCGCCGCCTCCTCCAGCGGCATGTCGAGCAGTTCCAGGAACGATTCGCTGGCGTACTCCAGCCCGCCGTCCGCGTTGCAGATCCACACTCCGAAGGGGATCCCTTCGACGAAGCTCCCCGGTCGACTTCGATTCCCGGCGGATTCACCGCCCGAAAACGTTTCGGGATCCTGCCTCGGCCCGGTCACGACGTGCGCCTCCCCGAACATAACAACACCCACCGGGCAGCCCGGCTTCCGTTTCAGTTCACACCGCGAGATAGCGGCCGCGGTCAGATCGATGCGGCCCCTGAAGAATATAGGCAGCCTCTCCGCCGTTGTCTGTCAGCGACCCGACACAGACCCCCGCCGATTTCTCATGCAGCCGGACAACTGTTAAGATTCCCGCCGAAGCGTGTGCGGCCCGATTCGCCCTGCGTGCTGCGTTCCTCCGGCCCAAGACGTGACCGATGGCACACCCTGCTGAACCCGCGAATCGCCTGCTCGCCATGCTCCCCAGCAGGGAGTTTGAAAAGATCGCCCCGAAGCTCGAGCGCGTCACAATGGAGTTGCGGCAGGTCATCTGCCAGCCGGGCGACCCGATCCGTTACGCCCACTTCCCCACAACCAGCATGTTGTCGTCGATCGTCGTGCTCTCCGGCGGCATCGCCGTCGAAGCTGCGACGATCGGCAACGAGGGGATGGCCGGCGTCGGATTGCTCATCAGCCAGCGCGCCAGCCCCTACCGCGTGATCCAGCAGGTGGAGGGGGAAACGCTGCGAATCTCCGCAGACCACTTTGAAGAAGCGCTCGCCGCCAGCCGGTCGCTCCGCGACATCATCCAACGCTACACCTTCACCCTGCTCCAGCAGAGCGGCCAGAACGCAGCGTGCAATCTGCACCACCCGATGGATCGACGTCTCAGCCGCTGGCTGCTCCAGACCAGCGATCGGGCCGGACGCAGCGACTTTTTCATCACGCAGGAGTTCCTCTCGGAGATGCTCGGCGTCAGCCGCCAGACGGTCAACGGCGCCGCCCGCACCCTGCAGGAGCGGCGGCTGATCAACTACCGCCGCGGGCACGTCGCCATCCAGGATCGGCCCGGCCTCGAAGCGGCCGCCTGCGAATGCTACGCGATCTTCAACGACACCTACGCCCGCTACATGCAGACGACAATCGAAAAACCGGCCGATCCATCGCGATAGCATTCCATCGCGCGCAAAAAAAGCGGCCCCGGCGAGTCACCGGGGCCGCAGCGATGTCAGTCGTGACGAACGGACGAACTAGTCGTCGCAGTCATCATCATCGTCGTCGTCGCAGCAGGGACGGCATGCCGTCCGGCAGCAGCTACGAGGAGCACAGCAGCTCGTCTGGCAGGGATTGCAGGCCGGCACTTTGCAGGTCACGACCTTCTGCACCATACGGCAGACGCAAACCTCAACCTCTTTCTCGACCTGGACCGGCACGCAGACGGTGTAGGTCTCGGTCTCTTCGTACTGTTCCATGTGGCAAACCTTGACCGTGCAGGTGCGGGTTTCGGGCTCACACACGGTGGTGCAGTACGTGTACTCTTCCTGCTCTTCGACCATGTCGCACACCTTGACGGTGCAGGTCCGCTCTTCCGGCTTGCAGACGGTCACGCAGTACGTGTATTCCTCTTCGCGAGGAACCTGACGGCAGACCGTGACGGTCCGGGTCCGCTCTTCCGGCTTGCAGACGGTCACGCAGTAGGTGTATTCCTCTTCGCGAGGAACCCGGCGGCAGACCGTGACAGTGCGGGTGCGCTGTTCCGGCTTGCAGACGGTGACCTGGTACTCGAAGTTCTCCTGACGCGGAACCCGGCGGCAAACCGTGTACGGGACCTGCTCCTGGACGATGTTCGGGCACCAGCGACGGACCGTACGGGTGCAGCAGGGGTTGCACGGGTCGCAAACCTGCTCGCAAACCCAATGTCCGCGATCAACGCAAACAGTGCGGTGACAGGTTTCCTGAACCGTGTCGTACACGGTGCGGCAACCGGTGCGGGTTTCGCAATGGGGAACCATCACGCAGTAGGTCTGCTCGACCTGCTCTTCAACCGTGTCGTAGACGCAACGGGTCGCGGTCCGCTCTTCCTGGTGGGGAACCATCACGCAGTAGGTCTGTTCGACCTGTTCTTCAACCGTGTCGTAAACGCAGCGCGTGCCGGTCCGCTCTTCCTGATGCGGAACCATCACGGTGTAGCTGCGCTCTTCTTCACGCCACACGGGACGGCAAACCGTCCGCGTGCCGGTGTGCTCGACGGTGCGGGGCACCATCACGGTGTACTCGCGGGTCTCGTCGGTCCACACGGGACGGCAACGAGTGACGGTGCGCTCACGAGTCTCATGACGGTACTCGGTGCAGCACACGGTGCGGGTTTCCCGAACCATCTCGGGAACACAGATCGTCCGCTGGACTTCCTGGTAGCAGGGCTGGCAAGCCGGCTGACACGGCTGGCAGGCGCTGACACACGGCGACGGACAACAGGACGTGCGGTGCGAGCCACAGTCCCCGGCCTCTGCCAACGTCGCCATTGTCAGCATGGCGGCGGTTGACAAAACCCACTTCAAACAGTTCATTTGCGGTCCTCCTCGAGTATTCGACCCACAGCGACACTGGAATTGCGGTGACAACCCCGCAGAAACTGGATTCCAACGTGCACGATCAGATAAGACGGGGAACAGGCGTAAAACAAGCGCCCTGTTCTGTCTGCTGTACTTACATAAGATACGAGGCCCCTGACGCATTGCAAGCAATTCGAGGTGAATTTTGTTGACACAGCGAAACATGCAGATTCCCCCATCGTTGGACTTGAAATCACTGCTCAGACCGCTGCAAGCGCTCTTCCTCGCAGGAGCCGCAGGATCGCCCCTCTCCGCAGGCGACGATCAATCGGAGCTTTCGCCGTCGCGAACCGTGATAGTGGTCAGCGACAACGCGGAGGCGTTCGCCGGAAACGAGTCCGTGGGACGCATTTCCCCCGGCAGCGTGCTGACCTATTCGCAGGAAAACGGCCCCTGGCTCATGGTGCCGCGGCGGGGCGGATGGGTGAACCGGGAACACGTCGTCGCGATCGAGCGGGCCGGGGCCTACTTCGACGAACTGCTGATCAAGAAACCCGCCCCCCAGGTGTACCACCATCGCGGCATCACCCGCCTCACGACCGGAGACTACGAGAAGGCGATCGCCGATTTCGACCGCGCCATCAGGGAGGGACTGGATGATCCCGGCGTGTACGTGAACCGCGGCGCCGCGCACCAGAGAAGCGGCGACCTGGAGCAGGCCGTCGAGGACTACACACAAGCCATCACGCTCAACGCCGAAAACTCCCGTGCCTACGACAACCGGGCGAATGCCCTGGCGGAACTGGGGCAGTTCGAAGAATCACTGGCGGACTTTGAACAGGCGCTGCGGATCACCCCCGACTTCCCGGAGGCGTACAACAATCGCGGAGTGACCCATCGCATGATGGGCGACTTCGACAAGGCGATCAGCGACTACTCCAAAGCGATCGAACTCTTCCCCTATTACTCCGCCGCCTACGCCAACCGCGGCTACGCCCGCAAGCGGCAGGGACAATTCGCCGAGGCGATCGAAGACTATTCCAAAGCCATCGAACTCGACGACCGAGCCGCCGGCGCGATGAACGATCTGGCGTGGCTGCTCGCCACATGCTCCCAGGAGGACTTGCGCGACCCCGGCCGTGCCGTCGAACTCGCCCAACGGGCCTGCGAACTCACGGGGCGCACGAACGGCGACTACCTCGACACTCTGGCCGCCGCGCAGGCCGCCGCAGGCGACTTCGACGCCGCCGTGGAAACGGCCGAGCAGGCCCTGGAACGCGCCCCCGAGGAGAGCAAGCCCTCGATTGCATCCCGGCTGGAGCTGTTCCGCTCCGGCGAAGCCTTCGTCGAAGAGTGACGCCGCAACAATGTCGCCGACTCGCTCCGCCGAGTCGGATGTCCACGACGTGGAATCTGTCGCAAGCGAGATCTGCGCACGACGCGAAGATTCTTCCCGGTCGTAGCCGAGCGCGGACCTCCGCCCGCAATCCAACCGGAGGCAAATGCGAACGGAGCGGCGAAGCCGCGGCATCATTTAGCTGCGGGCGTAAGCCCGCAGAACACCAGCGACGCAAGACCGGAGCCGCGAATGCGGCGGCAGCAACCTTCCGTCCGCAACAGTCCTGTGCAACCGCGATTGTGGAGTCTTCGTTGTCCGGGACACGCCACCCAGCGGTCGTGAACCACGACGACACAAAGGACACCAAGCCAACGGTCCGGGTCAGTCCTCGAACCTCTCGGCCATTGGAATTCCCCGTCTCTGACTCTTCTTGGTGCTCTTTGTCCCTTTGTGGTTGTCTAATCGACGACTTGAATGCTAATCGGCTGGGTGACCGAGGCTGGACTGAACGACGTGAAGGAAGCCCGGGTGTCACGGCCGCGCTAAATCCTTCGTGTCTTCGTGGTTCATGAACGGGAGACTGTCAGAACCGGAGTGGTGGATTGATGTACAGGTACCCGGCCCGCTATCCTGAGCGTGAACATCCACCTTCAATCACCCCGCCCGATCGTGCATCGGGTGCGAGTGCTGAATCGAGGCTTTCAATTCTGGGCCGTGAATGTCGATCTCGCGAATCTTCATCAACTGGGATACTCCCCTCCTGCCGCAAGTCGCCCGCAGGTTGGTCGAGCGATTCGGTCGCGGCGACAACATTGATCTCGGCAGCCTGATCGCCGTTGTGCCGGGCGGGCGGGCCGGGCGTCGCTTGCGAGAACTGCTGGTCGACGAAACCGGCGGCCGGCACGTGCCACCCAGAATCATCACCGTCGGCGATCTCCCGGAACTCCTCTACGAACCGCAGCGACCGTTCGCCGACGAACTGGCGCAGCGACTTGCCTGGGGACGTGCGCTGCAGTCGCTCGACCCCACGGAACTCAATCTGCTGATTCAGCGCTCACCCGATGAGAACGATGCGGCCGGCTGGCTGGCGTTCGCGGAACTGCTGTGGCGGCAGCACCGGGAACTCGCGGCGGAAGGCCTCGATTTCTCGGAGGTGGTCGAACGCGGGACAGCCGTTGCGCAATTCAACGAAGTGCAGCGCTGGCAGGTGCTCGCCGAGGTGCAGCGGCGGTATCTCGGGATCCTTGATGAACTGCAACTCTGGGATAAGCAGACCGCGCGGCTGGTGGCGATCGAGCAGCAGGAGTTCACAACCGATTCCGACATCGCCTTGATCGGAACGACCGACCTGACCAAGACGCACCGCCGCATTCTGAACGCCGTCGCCGACCGCGTCACGGCGTTCATTCATGCGCCGGAGTCGTGGTCGGAGCGGTTCGACGAACATGGCTGCGTGATTGCGGAAGCATGGCAGGATGTCGACATTGAATACGACCCGTCTCAACTGGTCGTGGCCGACGGTCCGGTCGAACAAGCCGACGAGATCGCCTATGCACTGGCGAATCTGAACGGGCGGTATCGCGTTGACGAAGTCTGTATCGGCTTGACGATCGACGCCCTGGCGCCCCACGTGCAGCGGATTCTTTCCGAGTGCGGCGTCAGTTCCCGCTGGGCGGGCGGCAGTCCGATCGTCCGCACCAGTCCCTGCCGCTTGCTGGCCGCCGCCGCCGAATCCCTGGTCGACGATCACACGGAGGCCTTTGCAGCGTTCGTTCGGCACCCGGACGTGAGCGCCTGGCTCGTCCTGCAGGATGCGGCCCCGACATGGCTGAGCGAACTCGATCAGTTTATCTCCGATCACATCCCGGTCCGTCTGGGGCGGTGGCTCTCGTCCGGACGCGGGCCGAGCGGCTTAAGGGAGGTGCATCGGCAGGTGAACGAACTGCTCGAGCCTTTGCGCGGTCCCGCGCGTCCCTTGGGAGAGTGGTCGCCGCCGTTGCTCGAGTTTCTGGATCGCATTTACGGAGAAATGACATTCTCTGCGGAGGATTCCGCCGGACAGGCGGTCATCCAGGCCTGCGAACAACTTGAACAGGTTCTTACGCGGCATGCGAGCATTCCGGGCGGGCTGTCACCAGGTCTGACGGCGGCCGGTGCGATCCGGTTGACCCTCGCGGAGTTGTCGAGTGCGACTCTTCCCCCACCCTACGATCCGTCCGCCGTCGACCTGTTGGGGTGGCTCGAAGTGCCGCTGGATGACGCGCCGGCGGCGATCCTGTGCGGCGTGAATGAAGGCCTGATCCCCGACTCGGTGAACGCCGATCCGTTCCTTCCCGACCGGCTGCGCACGGAATTGGGCCTGACAGACAACGCGCGACGCTATGCGCGCGATGCGCATGCGTTCTCCGCCTTGCTGCACGCCCGGTCGCAGGTCACGTTGATATCCGGTCGCCGCGACGCCCGCGGAGACCCACTGATTCCCAGCCGGCTCTTGCTGGCCGGTTCGGCGGACCGGGTCGCCGACCATGTGCGGGACTTTTACTCGCGGCGACCCGCTTCCGGCCGGCCGCCGCTGGCGGGCGTGCTCACCGCCACGCGCGAGGCCTCCGGCTTCAGCGTGCCCCGCCCAACGCCCGACGCGGACGCTCCCGACGTCATTCGTGTGACGTCACTCCGCGACTACCTCGCATCCCCCTACCGCTACTACCTCAGACACATCCTGAAATTGAGCGAAGCGGACGACGGGATCGAGGAACTGTCGGCCGGAGCGTTCGGCAACCTGGTCCACGAGGTCTTGAGCCGTTTCGGGACGTCGGCTGCCCGAGGCAGCAGGGATGCCCGCGAGATTCGTGCGTTTCTGAAGTCGGAGCTGCAAGCGGTCGTCCGTGAAAGTTACGGTGATTCGCCGTCGATGGCGGTCGAGATCCAGGCGGCCCAGGCGGAAATGCGCCTCGAAGCGTTTTCCGAATGGCAGGCGAACTGGTCCGCTTCCGGATGGGAGATTCGATTCACCGAACAGCCCGACGGAAGTGAGGGGATTGACTTCCGCGTGGACGGGAACCGGACCGTGCAGCTTGTCGGACGGATTGACCGCATCGACTTTCACCCGGCGGCCCGCCAGTGGATGGTGTTTGACTACAAGACCGGCGAAAACGCAGACGGTCCCGCCAAAACGCATCTCTCCGGCGACGACTGGATCGACCTGCAATTACCTCTCTACCGGCATCTGGCCAAAACGCTCGGTGTCGATGGCGACGTCCAGCTTGCCTATCTCCGGCTCCCGCGCGATACGAACGCAGTCAGCGAGCAGATCGCCGGTTGGTCCGCGGACCAATTGGAAACAGCGGATGAAACGGCCCGGCGAGTGATCGCGTCGATTCTGGACGGCCAATTCTGGGAAACGCTCGACAACGAGCCGCGAACGCTGAGTGAATACGCCCCGATCTGTCAGGACGGCGTGTTCGACCGGGAGGTGACTGTCTGATGCCGGCCAACTCCTCTCTCGCGATCGAAGTGCAACGGCTTCACCCCCGGGAAGTGATCCGCGCGTCGGCCGGAACCGGCAAGACCTATCAGCTCTCATCACGATACATCGCCCAACTGAAAAGAGTCGCGCCCGACCGGATTCTCGCGACCACGTTCACGCGCAAGGCAGCCGGGGAAATCCTGGAGCGCGTCCTGCAGCGCCTGGCTGAGGCGTGTCGCGATCCCCACCGCCGCAGTGAATTGGCCGCTTCGATCGGTGAAACCGAATTGGCGCGGCAGCAATGTGAGGAGTTACTGTCCGGACTGACCTCCCAACTCCATCGGATTCGCGTGGGAACGCTCGACAGTTTCTTTTCGCGCGTGGCGGGCGCATTCTCTCTGGAGTTGGGGCTGCCACCGGGATGGCGATTGCTGGACGACCTGGAAGACGAGCAGCTTCGCGGCCGCGCCATCGAAACCGTGCTTCGCGAAGGCGACGCCCGCGACCTGACGCAACTCATCCACCTGCTCGACAAAGGCCGCGCCGGGCGCGGCGTTACGCGGCTGGTGAGGGACACCATCGACGACCTTTACGACGTCTATCTCGACACCGACGAACACGCCTGGCGCGCCATCGATCATCCTCCGCTGCTCTCCTCCGAACAACTGGCCCAGACGATCGAGGCACTCCGCGCCGCCCCGCCGCCCAAGGACAAGCGAGCGACCAAGGCGCGCAACGAAGACGCCGAACGGGCGCAGACCGGCGACTGGGAGAACTTCATCGGCAAGGGCCTCGCAGCGAAGGTCTTGGATGGTTCGCTGAAATACTACGGAAAACCGATCGAGCCTCCGCTCCTGGATTGCTATCAAACCCTGCGCGATCACGCCGCGGCCGTATTGATGTCGGTCCTCTCCGAGCAACTTGCCGCGAGCCGCGATCTGCTCCAGCGGTTCGATGCCGCGTACCGCCGGCTGAAGCGTGCGGCCGGGGGACTGACGTTCGACGATATCACCCGCAGCCTCGCGGGAGAGTTCTCTCGCAGGGATCCCTCAGGCTTGTCGTTCCGACTCGACGGCCAGATCGACCACCTGCTGCTCGACGAGTTTCAGGACACCTCGCTCCCGCAATGGCGCGTTCTGGAACCGATCGCGCAAGCGGTGACGCGCGAGAGCGACGCATCCTTCTTCTGCGTCGGCGACGTCAAACAGGCGATCTACGGCTGGCGCGGCGGCGTCGCGGAGATCTTTGACCGCGTGACCGAGCAACTGCCCGAGGTCGTCGCCACGCCGCTCAACACCAGCTTCCGGTCCGCGCCCCCCGTGATTGAAACGGTGAACCGCACGTTTGCCGATCCGGGAACCTTTCCGATTCTCGGAGAGCTGGAACCGGTCTTTCTCGATTGGGTCCGCGACTTTCCGACACACGAAACGCACCGCGTCGACAAACCGGGATACGCCGGCCTGCAAGTCGCACCGCCCCCCGAACCGGGTGAGAAGCCTGCAGCGCCCGTCTTTCGCGCCGCAGCCGCTCACGTCGCGGAGTTGTTGCCGAACCTCCCGCGCGAGACATCCATCGGCATCCTCGCGCGAACGAACGAGGCTGTCGGAAAAATGATCTACGAGTTGCAGCGCAAGGGCATCGACGCGAGCGAGGAAGGGGGCAACCGGTTGACCGATTCGGCGGCCGTGCAACTCGTTCTCTCCGCAATCAAACTGGCCGACCATCCCGGCGACACGATCGCACGACATCACGTAGCGACCTCACCCCTCGCTTCGGTGCTCGAGTTGGCCATTGGGCACGATGACGCCGACGCCGCGGCTCTGGCTGAGTCGCTGAGGCGCCGGCTCATTGACGAAGGATACGGCGTCGTGCTCAACGGCTGGATGCACGAACTGGCCCCCCATTGCAACGCCCGCGAACTGAATCGCCTCAGGCAGTTGGTGGCCCTCGCCGATAGCTACGACCCGCTGGCCACGCTCAGGCCGGGCGACTTCATCCGTTTCGTGAAAACGCAGAAGGTGGAAGACCCCCGCGCAGCCCAAGTGCGCGTGATGACCGTCCACAAAGCCAAGGGGCTGGAGTTCGACGTCGTCGTGCTTCCCGAACTGGACGGCGCGCTCACGCGCACGCCCCGTTTCGTTGCGCTCCGCGACGATCCCACCTCGCCTCCGGTCCGCGTCTGTCGATACCGCAACAAGGCCGTTCAGCAACTGATGCCGGGCGACATCCAGACCGCCGTCCGGCAGACGGCCGAGCGCGCACTGAGAGAAGCGTTATGCGTCCTGTACGTCTCGCTGACGCGCGCGGCCCACGCCACTTACATCTTCACCTCCCACAAGCCGGCGTCCCAGTCGTTTTCCGCACTGCTGCACGCGCAACTCGCCTCCGGGCAACGTCCCGAGCCGAACCAACTGCTCTTTGAGTGCGGTGATCCGGAGTGGTATCGCCGTCTCCCGCAGGCTCGGCCGGAATCGGAGACCTCACCGGCAGCGCACGACGCAATTCCGCATGATGAGCCCGTGCGCATCGTATTTGCCGATCCGGGAGGCCCACGCCGCCGCGGCCGGGAGTTCGTGGCGCCCTCGAAACTGGCCGGCGGCGGAACCATCAAACTGCGCCGCCGGGCCGCAGGTTCACAAGCCCGTGACAAAGGCACGCTCATCCACGCCTGGCTCGAGCAGATCGAATGGCTCGACCGGTCCCCTCCAGCGGCAGACGACCTCAGGCAAACCGCAACGCGACTCGGTCTGCAGGCCGATCTCGTCGAGGAGGCTCGTCATCAGTTCGACGTTCTGCTCGACCATCCCGTGCTGAAGTCGCTCCTGTCGAAGGCGGACTACCTCCAGCACGCAGCCCCCATGGTTACGGACCACGCCGCGGATCAGATTGAACTCGAAGTCCGGAACGAGCGGCGGTTCGAAACCGAGATCGGCGGCCGGGTCGTTTCCGGCAGCATCGATCGGCTGGTCCTCTTCCATCACAACGGGGCCGTGGTCGCAGCCGATCTGCTCGATTACAAGACCGATCTGCTCACGTCACAAAGCACCGACGCGGTCAAGAGCTTTGCAGACCGCTATCGGCAGCAGCTTTCAGCGTACGCGGACGTCGTCTCCCGGATTTACAGCCTTCCTCGCGATGCAGTCGCCGCGCGGCTTGTGCTGCTTTCTGTTCCGCAGGTTGTCCCAATCGGCCGCCCCACCTGAGACCCCCGCCGCGCCGTCCAGTCGGGGCATCTCGTGGTCTGGTCCAGATGGATTTTGGGGTTGGGGTGTCTTTGAAATTATGGTCTTCTTCGTCGGTTTCGTGTTTCCCAATCGGCAAGGAAGTCGCCATGAGTGTCAAGAAGTATGTCGTTGAGTTGTCCGATGAGGAAAGAGCTGTCTGCCGGGAAGTGGTCAAAAAGCTCAAAGGAACCAGCCAGAAAGTGAAACGCGCCAACATCCTG
>QQVO01000031.1 GCA_003388505.1 Planctomycetota bacterium | reverse complement strand
CTGGATGAAAGCGGTCGGCGGCAGTGCCGGCTGATGATCGAGACGCGGACGAACGCCTATCAGGTGCGCCGCAACGAGTTCGCGGAAGAATCGATCAGCGTCTACTTCACCGTCCGGCAGTACGGCAGCCTGTCGCAAGACACGTCGTATCCCGACGCGCTCGACGAACTCAGCCAGGATGCGGAAAGGCTGCTGAACGACCATGTCGTGGGAGAGGTTCTCCAGCCTCTCGCGCAGGCGATTGCGACGAAATGAACGATTCCGTTGGCTCGCCGTTTCGCAGCGCGTGAATCCGTCGCACGGACTGCGGTCATCCTCGGATGTCTGTTCACCTGGATGATCGCGCCCCCATGAAATCCGCCGCCACTGCGCAGCCCACGCTCGACCAGCGGCTCGCCGCCCGTAGCCGGCCGGACGGCGGCCGGCGATGTACCATTCCTGGACGAACCTGCTGTTTCTGCACTGGCGGTTTGATCCGAATGTGATCCAGGCGACGCTGCCGGGCGGTCTCCACGTGGATCCGTTTGAAGAGCAGGCCTGGGTCGCGATCGTGCCGTTCTTCATGAGGAACATCCGCCCGACGTGGTTTCCGGCCGTCCCCGGCGTCTCAGACTTTCAGGAGATCAACGTCCGCACGTACGTGTTCGATGACGACGGCACACCGGGCGTCTGGTTCTATTCGCTGGACGCGAACTCATGGCCGGGTGTGCAATGGGGACGGAAGCTGTTCGGCCTGCCCTATCACTGGGCGCGGATGGAGTTCTCCGAGGAGGAATCGACCGGTGCGGTGACGTATCAGACCCAACGCCGGAGCATGGATCCGGAGTTCCGGAGCCGGTTCGAATACGCGCCCGCCGGTCCCGGAGTTCCTGCGGAACCTGGGTCGCTCGAGTTTTTTCTCGCCGAGCGGTACGTGTTGTTCGCTCACCATCGCGGCCGACTCTATTCGGGCCGCGTTTATCACACGCCGTATCCGCTCGCTCCAGCGAACGTCTCTGCCTGGGACGACAACCTGATTCGACTTGCCGGTCTCCCCGCCGATGGGCGATCGCCTGACCACATGCTGTTCTCGCGCGGCGTTGACGTCGAAGTGTTTCCGCCTGAACGGGTATGATGTGTTTTTCGCAAAGCCCACCGGTTGCAACCGGCGGGCGCCACGACTTGCCTCGCCTTCCACGATGTCCGCCTCCGAACTCCCCGCGATTCTCGGCGGTCCGCCGATACGTCCCGATGGTCCGCCGTCCTGGCCGATCGACGACACGGCCGTGCGCGAGGCGCTCGCCCGCATGGCCGACGACGGCGCCTGGGGACGGTATCATGGACCGCACTGCCGGCGCCTGCAGGAAGCACTGCGAGAGCGTCACGAGTGCGAACACGCAATTCTGTGTTCCAGCGGAACGGCGGCCGTTGAACTGGCTCTGCGCGGTCTGAAAGTCGGTGCGGGGGATGAGGTGATCCTCGCGGCCTACGACTTCAAAGCCAACTTCACGAACGTCCTCACGCTGGGCGCGACGCCGGTGCTGGTCGACATTCGGGCCGACGACTGGCAACTCGACGTGGAACAGGTCGCGGGCGCCCTCAGCGGACGGACGGCTGCGGTCATTGCGTCACACCTGCACGGCAAAATCGTCGACATGTCCCGGCTGCGGGCGGTCTGCGATGAACACGGCGTCCCCATAATCGAAGACGCCTGCCAGGCGCAGGGGGCGACGATCCACGGGCGTCCCCCCGGCATGTGGGGGCACGTCGGCGTGCTGAGCTTCGGCGGCTCCAAACTGCTGACTGCCGGCCGCGGCGGCGCGATTCTGACGCGGCGAGACGACGTCGCGCAGCGCATCAAGCTTTACACTCAGCGCGGGAACGACGCCTATCCGTTGTCCGAGATGCAGGCGGCGGTGCTGCTCCCGCAACTCGAGGCTCTGCCTGAGAGACAAGAGCGCCGAAAAACCAGCGTCGCTCAATTGCGTGAAATGCTGGCTCAACGAGAGCCGGGCGCTCCAGAACTGATCCACGCACTCAATTCGCCGCAGCGAGACGGTTGCGACCCGGCCTATTACAAGTTGGCGTTTCGATGTGATGGAGCACGAATCGAGGGGCTCACGAGAGATCGCATCGCTGAAGCAATCCGTGCGGAAGGAATCGCGCTCGATCCCGGGTTCCGGGCCCTGCACTTCATTCACTCGCGCCGCAGGTTTCGCGCTGCAGGGGAACTCCCGATCGCGGACGAAACGGACCGGCAGGCGCTCGTGCTGCACCACCCGGTTCTGCTGGGCGAAGCAGCCGACCTGCGACAGATCGTCGCCGCGGTTGACAAAATCGAGCGCCACGCGACGATGTTGGTTCCGCCGAACGAATGATTCGCCCGAACGCAGCCTGGGCCGCAACCAATGGAGGCGAGTCGCTCCGCGAGTCGCCTCCACTCGCGGAGCGAGTGGACTACACTCCGAACAACCGCGCACCGTGCGCGCATGCCGCAACGCAATACTCTCACGAGGCAGCGCCTCGGAACATTCGTGCGGCTGATTGGGAGGACGAATCGGCGGGCTCACGCCGCGCCGCTCGCCCGTTGGTCGTTGAAACTCGACTCAAGTGCGGCGACTTCCGGGAAAAAAGTAACCGAATCGACTTGCCACTGCCGAACGACCACCAGCCATCAGCCATCCCATGGATTACGCCGCCAGGTTCGAGACCGGACTCCCTTACCAAGCCTTTCTGGACAAGTACGCCAACCCCCAGGAACGGCAACGCTGGGACGATTTCCACGCGATCGTCTCGCTCACCGACGATCAGCAGGCGCTGCTGAAGAGTTGGGCGCGGGAGATGAACGTCCTCGTCCTGGCCGGCGCGTGGTGCGGAGACTGCGTGAACCAGTGTCCGATCTTCGAGCATTTTTCGGCCGCGTCTCCGAAGATTCACGTCCGGTACTTCGACCGGGACGACAACCCCGACCTGGCCGCCGAACTGCAGACCTGCGGCGGCGCTCGCGTGCCGGCGGTCGTGTTCTTGAGCGAAGACGGCAAGTTCTGCGGCCGATACGGCGACCGGACGCTCGCCGCGTATCGCAACATGGTCTCGCAGTTCGCCGGCGCGTTTTGTCCCACGGGAGTCGACCCCGACGCATCGTTGACACAGCAGGTCGTCAGCGACTGGCTCGACGAGTTTGAACGAATTCAGTGGATGCTGCGCACGTCGTCACGACTGCGGCAACTGCACGGAGATTGACACGGAAAATGCACGACGGAGGCGCGTTCTCAAACAGAAGTTGGGGAACGAGGAAAAAACGTAGCGCACGCAGCCTTGCGTGCGTCCCGCTGATCGCACAGGCGGTTGACGCACGCTGGCAGCGTGCGCTACGGGCCGCCGCAGGAATTTGCGCAGGACAACAAGATTCTGAACGTTTGTAGTACAAAGAGGCGTCAACGATGCGGCTTGCGAGGGCGCGATCAAAGGAACAAGCCGGCGTCCTGGCTTTGTGTGCTTCGTGCCTTCGTGGTTCAAATTCACGTAGCGTGGTCGGTAGGAGTCAACATTCAGCGACCGATCGCGATCTGCGTCAACCTTGCATCCAGCCACGCCCATCACTCCATTTCATTCCGTTCCGGGTCGTGCCACCCATAGAAGAACAAGCGGTCTCTTGACCCAGGCTCATTGAACTCAATCAACTGACCTCCCAAAGAACGGTTCACGACGTAGATTGGCACCCGATGACACGCAGTCCTGCAAAGCGCTCGATTGTCGCCGCGCTGTTAGACTGCAACAACAACCGAAAACCTATCGAGCGAGAGACCTCATGCGAACGCGAATCCCGGCCGCGATGCTGTTCATCATTCTGGGGGGGCTTCCGCTCCATGCTGAAGATGTCCAACTGACCGAGAACGCCAGCACGATCAAGATTACGATCGGCGACGAGGTGTTCGGCGTCTACCAGTTCGGAGACCAGTGGAAGAAGCCGTTCATGTTCCCGGTCTCCGGTCCGGGGGGGCTGGAACTGTTGAAAGACGGACTCGAGGACGAACCGGCCGACGAATACGCGCCGGGCAACAAGGTGTTCGTCGCCCAGGAGAACGCCGAACTTCGCGTGCTCGATCAGGCCACCGGCGAAGTGGATTTCGGCGAGATCGTCGAAATCGCCGACGTCGATGGGGAATGGCTCTGGATTCCGGAGAAGAACGGCTGGATCCACCAGCACGACATCATACCGCTCAAGTCCAACGTGACGCGGATCGTCGACGCCGACCCGCCGACCGGGCTCGATCGGACGCATCCGCTGTACTACGACCATCCCCACCACAAGGGCATCTGGCTCTCGATCGACGAGGTCAACGGCATCCGGTTCTGGGCGGAAGACGGCGTGATCAGGAATGTCGGCGTCGAGATCCTTGAAGAGCAAGGCGACCCGGCCCGGTTCCGAGTCACCAATCATTGGCTGGGTGAAGACGAAAAGCCGGTCGCGATCGAAACCACCACGATCAGCGTCTTCGCCAACCGGCTGCTCGTGTATGACATCACGTTTGCCGCCGATGAAAAGCCGGTGACGTTCGACGACACGAAGGAAGGCCTGTTCGGCATCCGCTTGCCCAACAGCATGCGGGAGTTCATCTCCGAGGGGCCCATCACCGGGGCCGACGGCGTGGTTGGCTCAGCCGAACTGTGGGGCAAGCCGGCCGCCTGGATCGACTACGTCGGCGCCGTCGACGGTCACTCGTTCGGCGTGACGCTGATGGACCACCCCGAGAATTTCCGCCCCTCGCGATATCACGTCCGCGACTACGGCCTGTTCTCGATCAACCCCTTCGGCGAAGCCGCCTACTCGCGCGGCGATGAGGAGGCGAAGCCGGTCACGCTTCAGCCGGGCGAAACGCTCAACCTGCGTTACGGGCTCTACGTGCACGCCGGCGGCGTGGAAGAGGGACAGGTCGCTGAGGCTTACGAGCAGTTCGTTGCGGTTGAGGAAGAGTAGCGGCCAAACTCCGTACAACGCCCGCCGGCTGCAACCGGCGGGCTTTCACGCGGCAGGCTTTGGAATTCACGCCGCGCTCCGCTCTACTGCCCGCCCCGCCTCCGCCGCAATCACTTCATCAACCAGCGCCCCGTAGTCGACCGCGCCGGCCGAATCGGCGGCGTACTCGAAGATCGACTGCCCGAAGCTGGGCGCTTCGGCCAGCTTGATGTTGCGACGGATGCGCGAGTCGAAGACCTTCGCGCCCGACCAGGGGGACTGCGGTTCGCTTTCGGAAAGGAACCGCATCAAATCGTCGGTGACGTCGGCGGCCAGCCGGGTGCCGGTTTCGTACAGGCAGAGCATGATGCCCGAGATCCGCAGCTCGCGGTTGAGCCGGCGGGTGACCAGCGCCGTCGTCTCGAACAGTTTCGAGAGCCCCTGCAACGCAAAGAAATGCGGCTGAAGCGGAATGAACACTTCACGGGCCGCGCAGAGCGCGTTGATCGTCAGGACGCCCAGCGAGGGGGGGCAGTCCATCACGATGTAGTCGAACTGCTCCGCCGCCGGCGGATTCTCCAGCGCTCCGCGCAGGATGTACTCGCGTCCCGGCGCGTCGACCAGTTCCACCTCGGCCGCCGCCAGGTCCAGGTCGGACGGGACGACCCACAGGTTGGGGGCCACCATCTGTCGCGCTTGTTCGATCGTCCGCGCGCCGGCGAACACCTGATAAACGGAGTCCGCGCTGCCGGTCGTTTCGATCCCGAGATGCAACGACGCATGAGCCTGCGGATCGAGATCGATCAGGCAGACCCGCCGTCCGGCGCGCGCCAGTCCGGCTGCGACGTTTACGCTGCTGGTGGTCTTGCCGACGCCACCCTTCTGGTTCATTACCGCAATACTGCGCATGGTCCGGTCCTCATGACCCCGTTCGACGTCCCTGTCCCGCCGCCCGCCGCAGACCGGCGATTCTTCGAGGCGGGTGGTATGATCTCCGCTGCCCGCAGAGCGGGGGAGTATATGCGCCGTTCTCGACGACTCCTAGTCCGGATTCCTCGCGCGGCCTCAGTCCCGTAGCGGAAGTCGTGAGATTTCCGAGCGTTGTGCCTTGTTCGTCCGAAGTCTCACGACTTCGGCTACATCCCGATGAGCGCATAACTCTCTGCCACGAAATAACTTGCTGCACGAACCGGCGAGCGGCCCGGCATCAGCCGGCCGATGCATTTGAAGTCCAATCAGCAGTCACCGCCATGTCCGCCCGGATCAAACGCCAGATCGAAACGCTCCGCACAGAGATCGAGCGGCACAACCGCCTGTATTACGTCGAAGCCCGCCCGGAAATCAGCGACTACGATTTCGACATGCTGCTCAAGCAGCTTGAAGAACTGGAGCGGCAGCACCCCGAGTACGACTCGCCCGACAGCCCGACCCACAAGGTGGGCGGCGAGCCGATCGCAGGCTTTGTCACCCGCCCGCATCGGCTGCCGATGCTCTCGATCGACAATGTCTACGACGAAGCCTCACTCCGCGAGTTCGACGCCCGCGTCCGCAAGCTGCTGGAGACCGACAGCGTCGAATACACAGTGGAATACAAGATCGACGGCGTCGCGCTGTCTCTCACCTATGAAGACGGCCGGCTGGCACAAGCGCTCACGCGGGGCGACGGACGCCACGGGGACGACATCACGCACAACGCCCGCACCATCGGCGGCGTGCCGCTCAGGCTCGACGCGAAGAATCCACCCGCCATCCTCGAAGTCCGCGGGGAAGCGATCATCTCCAACACCGATTTCGCCCACCTCCGCGCCGAGCAGGAAAAGCGCGGCGAGCAACCGTACGCCAACTCCCGCAACGCCACCGCCGGCGCGCTCAAGCTGCTCGACCCGCGGCAGTGCGCCGCGCGGCGGATTCGGTTCATCGCCCACGGCGTGGGGTACGTCGAGGGGGCGGAGTTTGAAAACCACACCGGCTTTCTCAAGCGCCTCCGCGATTTCGGCGTTCCCACAACGCCGGACGTCGAAGCGTGTCCGGGGATCGACGCCGCTCTCGATACGGGCCTCCAGTTGATCGAGAACATCCACGCCCTCGACCTGGAGATCGACGGGCTGGTCTTCAAGGTCAACGACTTCTCCCTGCGGGAGCGGCTCGGCGCCACCAGCAAGAGCCCCCGCTGGCTGATCGCCTACAAATGGGAGCGGTACGAGGCGGTGACGCAGATCGAATCGATCTCGGTCAACGTCGGCAAGACGGGGACCGTCACGCCGGTCGCCCACCTCGCGCCTGTTGAGATCGCGGGAACCACGGTCTCGCGGGCCAGCCTCCACAACCGGGACGAACTGCAGCGACTCGGTGTGATGATCGGCGACTGGGTCGTCGTTGAAAAAGCGGGCAAGATCATTCCCCACGTCGTCCGCGTCGAGGAGCACCGCCGCGACGGAGACGAGCAGCCGTTCGAGTTCCCCACGCTTTGCCCGGAATGCAAGACCGAATTGGTGCAGGACGAGGGAGGCGTTTACATCCGCTGCCTGAATCCCACCTGTCCCGCCCAGTTGCGTGAGGCCGTGAGGTTCTTCGCCTCGCGGCAGGCGATGGACATCGAAGGGATGGGCGTCAAGCTCGCCGAGCAACTGGTTGACGCGGGGCTCATCGCTTCGTTCGCAGACATTTACCAGCTTCGCAACCGGACCGAAGAACTGCTGCAACTCGAGCGGATGGGGCAGAAGTCGCTCGACAACCTGCTGGCGGGCATTGAAGCGTCCAAAGACCGCCCGCTGTGGCGGCTGCTGACCGCGCTCAATATCCGCCACGTCGGCGCGACCACGGCCCAACTGTTGGCCGACCGGTACGGAACGCTCGACGCCATCGCCGCCGAAGATGAGGCGTCGCTCGCCGAAGTCGAAGAGGTCGGCCCCGTCATCGCCCACGCCGTCCACGAGTTCTTCCACTCCACCGCCGGAAAGAAAATCGTCGAAGACCTCCGCGAGTGCGGGCTCAACTTCGGCGCGCCGGCCGAACGGCGTGAACCGGCCGACTCGCCGCTGGCGGGGAAAACAATCGTCGTCACCGGCACGCTGTCGCGCTTCACGCGCGACGAGATCAAGGAGTTGATCCGCGCCCGCGGCGGCAAAGCGGCGGGGAGCGTCTCGAAGAACACCGACTTCGTCGTGGCGGGAGAAGCCGCCGGCAGCAAACTCGACAAGGCCCGCCATCTCGGTATCCAAGTCCTCACCGAAGAGGAATTTCTCAAGCTGGTTGAGAGTTGATCGAATCTGGTGGAGGCACGAGGCGCTTTGTCGTTTTCAACGCAGAGTCTCAACGGGGGGCAAAGACGCGCAAAGTTGAAGTGGGGAGAGCGGCGTTCCTCGTCGTGTCGGTCAGTGAGTGGTCAACGCTCAACCTGCCGAGTTCTTCAGAAGCGGGAGTGCGCCGGGCGGACCTGAAACAATGATGCCGGCGCACTGTTTGTGACTGTGATCTCCAGACGCCTCTGCGTCCCTTTGCCTCTCCGCGCCTTTGCGTTGAGAATTCGGCGTTGCCAAAGGCGTCGTGCGCGCGGAACAAGTAAAGCCCCCCACCCTTGCGTTGCCCCCGCCTCCGGGTCGCTCTACGATCACCTGACTTCTGACCACTGACACCTGACTTCTGACTTCACCATGAAAATCACGCAACCACGCGCCGCCCTGTTGCTCGCCGTCGCCGCGATCGTCATGACCGGCGTCGCCGGAGGCCGTTTCGCCCCCACCGACACGACCGTCACAGAACTCGCCCCCGGCGTCTTCTTTCGCAAGACGCAAACGGAACCCGAGTTCATCGGCTGCAACCAGGGCTGGGTCATCTTTGAGGACTTCGTGCTCGTCATCGACGCCAACTTCCCCAACCAGGCCCAGGAGGTCATCCGGCTGATTCGCAAACAGACCGACAAACCGATCCGTTACGTCTTCGACACGCACTACCACGGCGACCACGCCGACGGAAATCAGCAGTTCACCGAAATCGGCGCGATCGCCGTCGCCAACGAAAACAGCAAGCAACTCTTCGCCACCAAGGGCATCGCCGGCTTCCGCGAGTCGCAGGAGGCCAAGCCGGACGAATACGGTCCGCTCGAATACGACGAACCGTCGCTCTACTTTCCCACGAAGCTGGTCATCGACGACGGCACGCAGCGTGTCGAGTTGCTCCACTTCGGCCACGCCCACACGGCCGGGGACGCCGTCGCCTGGCTCCCCGAGCACGGCATCATGTTCACCGGCGACGCCTGCGTGAACGGCCCTTTCAACTACACGGGCGACAGCGACACCGCAAGCTGGATCGCCGCGCTGACTCAGATGCAGGGCCTGCCGGTCAAAGTCGTCGCTCCCGGTCATGGGGAAACCGCCACGGCCGAACTCTTCGGGCTGCAGAAGCGCTATTTCGTCGAACTCCGCGCCGCCGTGCAGCAGGGCATCGACGACGGCAAGTCGCTGGACGAAATCAAAGCCGAGATCGACCTCCCCTGGTACGCCGAGTGGACCGGCGTCGACGTCAAACAACGCACCGAAAATATTGAACACGTCTACGCCGAATTGACGGCGGAGTAAATTGCTGTTTCGCGCCGCGTCCGCCGGTGAACCCGCCCTGTCCGCTCGTTGTCTGATGAAGCGAGTTCGCCAACGCCGAATCGCCGCGTTGTGGATTGGACCACAAAGACACCAAGAACACGAAGAAATGAAGCCGGAATTTGAGCCGATTCCTGCAGCAACGGAGGAGTTGGCGAAGGCGGCGATCGACGCGGCCATCACGGTGCACCGGGCACTCGGGCCGGGATTACTGGAAGGGGTTTACGAGGCCTGTTTCTGTCATGAACTCTCCAGGCGAAACATTCCGTTTCAAAGACAACTGAATCTTCCGGTCGTGTATGACTCGATTCGTCTCGACGCTGGTTTGCGGATCGATGTATTGGTTGACGAGTGTGTTGTTGTGGAATTGAAAGCGGTCGAGAAGTTGATTCCGCTATACGAAGCCCAGCTTCTCACGTATCTCAAACTGACCGGACACCGACTCGGACTGCTGATCAATTTCAATGTCCCACTGCTCAAAGACGGACTGAAACGATTGGTCTGTTGACAAACTGACAAGTCCCAGATCGGCCCCTTGATTTGACCCTTTGTGCCCTTCGTGCCTTTGTGGTCCAACTCACTTGGCTTTGATCGACAACATTCGCTCTTTCGCGAAACCGGAGAAACCAACCCGTGCCTGAAAAAGCCGTTCTCGCCTACAGTGGCGGCCTTGATACCTCCGTCCTCGTCGGTTGGCTGATGGACGAGGGCTACGAAGTGCATTGCCTCTACGTCGATCTCGGCCAGCCCTGCGAAGACCGCGACGCGATCCTGCAGAAGGCCCGCGACATCGGCGCCGCCTCCTCGGAGATCGTCGACGTCCAGGAGGAACTCTGCCGCGACTTTGCCTTTCCCGTCATGCAGTGGCAGGCGAAGTACGAGAACATCTACCTGCTCGGCACGTCGATCGCCCGGCCGTTGATTTCCAAAGCCTGCCTGCAGCGGGCCCGCGACGTCGGGGCGACGACCTTCGCTCACGGGGCGACCGGCAAGGGGAACGATCAGTGCCGTTTCCAACTCGCCGCCGAAGCGCTCGACCCCACGGTGAGAATTCTCGCTCCCTGGCGGGTCGAAAAGTTCCGCACGCAGTTCCCCGGCCGCAAGGAAATGCTCGACTACTGCGACAAGAAGAACATTCCAGTCAAGGCCACCGCCGCCAAACCCTATTCCAGCGACGAGAACTGCCTGCACATCAGCTACGAAGCCGGCAAGCTGGAAGATCCCGCCGTCGACGGACAGACGGTCGTCGACTTCGGCATGACCGTCTCCCCGCACGACGCGCCCGACAAGGAGGAACAGGTCACCATCCGCTTCGATTCGGGCGTCCCGGTCGCCGTCAACGGGGATTCGCTGACGGCGTATGAGGTTGTGCGAACGCTGAATGAGATCGGCGGCCGCAACGGCGTCGGCCGCATCGACATCGTGGAGAACCGGTTCGTGGGGATGAAAAGCCGCGGCGTCTATGAGGCGCCGGGGATGACGCTGCTCTACGCCGCCCACCAGGCGCTCGAACAACTCACGCTCGACCGCGACCTGACGCACCTCCGCGACCGCCTCGCGCCGGAGGTCGCCGAGATGGTCTACTACGGATTCTGGTACTGCGCCAAGATGGACGCCCTGATGGCGTTTCTTCGCGAAGCGGAGCAGCCGGTGACGGGAGACGTCACGCTCACGCTCTACAAAGGCAACATCCGTCCCAGCAGCCGCACGTCGCCCAACAGTCTTTACGACGAAGCGATCGCGTCGATGGAGTCCGGCGGCGACTACAACCAGACCGACGCCGAAGGCTTCCTCCGCATCACCGGCCTCCCCCTCCGCGTCCAGGCCGCAGCCCGCAAGCGGCCCTATTGACCACTCCGGCCCCGACAACCCACGCCCAAAAGCTCCCCAACGCCCGTCGGTGGCAACCGGCGGGTCCGCCCCGCATCATTCGGGTCCGCTCTGCGAACCGAACGCAGCATCCGCACTCCCGGCCGCGAAGCGGACCCGACTCGCGGATTCTCCGGCCCTCTCCCGGAAACGTATGAAGTTGATTTTCCCGGCCGGGCGATGCATACTGTGTGTTCAGCGTTTCTAGGCGTTGGTCGGGCCTTCTATCCACATTCGTCCTTGCAAACCGGAGTTCTCCCATGTTCCAGCATCGCTCCCGTCGCCGCGGTTTCACACTCATCGAACTGCTGGTCGTCATCGCCATCATTGCGATTCTCATCGCCCTGCTGCTCCCCGCCGTGCAACAGGCCCGCGAAGCGGCCCGCCGCACCTCCTGCAAGAACAACCTGAAGCAACTCGGGCTCGCGCTGCACAACTACCACGACGCCCACCTCACCTTTCCTCCCGGCGGCAACGGCTGGGGCTACGCCTCATTCTTTGTGATGCTGCTCCCCTACATGGACCAGACGGCCGCGTATAACCGCTTTGATTTCAATTCCGATTTCGACGGAAGAAGCGGCACGCGAACATTCACTGCACAACAACGTGCCATCTACAACGAACTGGAAGTGCCCGGCCTGAATTGTCCCTCCTCCGAACTCGATACTCATGCGACATCGGTTCGCTGCGGGATCGGGCTTAAAGTTCAGCGGCCGAACTATGTCGGCATTGCCGGTGCAGCCCGCAGCGCCGTTGACGGCGTCACTCTGATTGGCTCGACAGGCACGTACGGCCGGTACGTGTATAACGGAGTCCTCAATCACGTCGAAAACGTCACGATCCGCGACATCATCGACGGCACGACAAACACGATCATGCTGGGCGAGCAGGGCCGCAAGCGGACGGATGGAACCGACTACCGCTCTTGCATGCACTGCGGTGGGGCCTGGGAAGGTTGCTACTACTCGATTCAAGTCGCCGGATCTCAGTTCTGCCAGAATATCGCCGCCATGCTCTACGCTCCCAACAACCTGGCCACCGGCTTGACTTATGCCGACCAGCCATACCATTTCAACAATCCGCTCTCGTCCCGCCACGAAGGGGGCGTCCAGGTCACTCTCGGCGACGGCGGCGTGCGGTTCATCTCCGAGAACATCGACATGACGACGCTGATGCGGCTGTCCAACCGCGAGGACGAACTCGTTCTCGGCGAGTTCTGATTCTCTCACTCGCTTTTTCAGGGGGAGTCCGGTCCATGTTTGCCGGACTTCCCTCTTTCTGATAGTCATTCAACCGGAGTTTGTTGATGCGGATCGCCGAACTGGTCAGCAGAACGCGACTGACCCTTGCCATCGGAACGGTGCTGCTGCTGGGGTGCGGCGAACCGGCGGCGCCGGTCGCCACCGTCAGCGGCAAAGTCACATTCGACGGCGCCCCCGTCACCAACGCCAAAGTCCAGTTCGACCCGACGTCGACCGGAATGTCGGCGGTCGCGGAAGTCGGCTCTGACGGCAGCTACACCGTGACCGAACCGATTCCCGTCGGAGAATACGCGGTCAGCGTGATGCCAAGCTTTGAGACACCGGTGGCCGGGGAAGAGGGAGATCAGGACTTTGTGCCGCCCGAAGCACGGGAAGACATTCCCCCGAAATACCAGAATCCCGGGGAAAGCGGCCTGACCGTCACACTGAACGAAGGTGAGAACTCGTACAACGTCGAGATGACCGCCAATTAGAGCGCTTTGCAGAACTGTGTTTGTGCTGAGGGGGCAGGTTGGCTGGAGTTCGTCATCTCCGGCGAAGTGGCGGGTCGAGAGTCGAGAGCCGAGAGTCAAGAGGTCGCTATTGGCTAATAGCTATTGGCGATCTTGCATCCGCGAATCAAGAACAGATCGTTCCCGGGACCACATACCGAACTGCAGAGCGCTCGAGTAGTTGTTCGATCCTGAATTGACGGGTTGGGTGCCACTGGCGTTCCGCCAGTGCATCGCGGAGTAGACGTCCTCTCTGGTTCGCACTGGCGGAACGCCAGTGGCACCCGTCAACTCAGCCTCGATGAACCACTAGCGACGTCACGTGCGTCCCGACGCACCAATCGATCTCCGGCACATCCATCGTCCGCCCCAAACCCGCCGGTGGCAACCCGCGGGTCGTCGCCGACTGTCAGTCGCGTCTGTTCCGCACCACGCGAAGAAACTCCCTACGAAACCGCGCCAGAGAAAATTCCCGGTCCGCGTGCGCCATGGCCGCGCGCGAGAGGCGATATCGCTCGCCCCGGTCGGCAAGCCGCTCCAGTGCGGAGGCGAATTCCTCGTCGCTCGCACACAGAAACCCGCAGCCCGGCGAAACCTGTTCGACGAATCCGCCGCGCGCGTCGACGACCGGAATGCACCCCGCCCGCATGCTCTCGGCCGCCGTCCGACCGAACGACTCGGTCACATGCGGATGGTGATACAGCATGGCGTCCCACTCCCACAATCGGCTGCGGGCCGACCATTCCGCCGGGTGAAACTTCGCCCGTCCGCGACACGCCTCCCGGAGCGCAGGCTCGATCGCCGCGGGACAACCGACGAACTCCCACATCACGGCAGGGTGCCGCTCGGCCAGTCGCCGGTAGAAGCCGGCGATTGACTCCGGCCACTTCAGGGCATGCGGCGTGCAGATGCGGCCGACGATCAAGCCGTCCCGCAGGGCGCGACGCGCCCCATCCGAAGGACGCACAGGCTTCGGCGCCGCCTGATACAGAACCGGCCCGGCGGCGCCCGCCCCGCAGGCCTCCGCCAGCCAGCGCGAACAATAGACCGTCGCATCGGCCGCGGCGCGTCGTCCCCGTGAATGCACGTACTGCACGACGCGACCCGAACGCAGCTCTTCGCAGCGGTCGGTATGGACGTTGTGCAGCACGATGAGATCCGCCCGATGACGCGCCGCCACCCGCTCGGTGACCGACTTCCATTCCTCGATCCGGCAGCCTGCGAATGCGCGCGCCGTCTCGGGCCGCACGCGAGACAGAAACGCCACCGAATGCTCCACGTCCGGGAACGCGCGCGTCACGGTCCAGGCGCAGGCCGCCGTCCCGCCCAGGATGCGGCCCACGTTGCAGACCTGCAGCAGCCGCGTCATTCCGCCCCCAGCTTGTCTTGGCCGTTCAGCCGCGCGGTCCACTTCTCAATGAACCGCTCACGGTCCCGTCGCCAGATCTTTCTCCTGTCGGGCAACATTCGCGTGCTGCAATGTCCCGCATGGGACAACGGCAGTCCTCGTGCGATCTGCAGCGCCTCGCCCCCCAGCCCCGCTTCTTCCAGCAGCCGCAACTGCACGTCGGTGTCGGAGAAATACAGCCGTAGCGACTCGTCGAATCCGCGAGCGCGTTCCACATCGCTCGCCGCCGCCGCAAAGCACCATCCTTCAAGAAACTGCTGAGCCGGCAATCGCGCGAGCAACTCCGGTCCCACCGCTCTCTCCCGCCGCCGGCAGACGCCCGTCATGACGGCCTCGCCGCTTCGCAGCGGAGCAAGCAAGTCGTCGATCCAGGGACCGCGCGACAGCGTGTCGTTGTTCAGAAAGACGAGAAACCGCGACGACGCGGCCCGCGCGCCGTGATTCCATGCCACGGTGACTCCCCGGTGCAGTTGCGTCAGCACCCGTTCCCCCGGCAGTTCCCGCTGCACGATCCGCACTTGCGAGGAGTCGCTCCCGTCGTCCACGATCAGCACGTCGCAGGACATTCCTTCCGCGCGCCTGAGCGAGCGGACGCATTCCACCGTCAAGTGCGCCTCGTTGTGTTGCGGAATCACCACCGTGCAATCGCGCTCGGTGAGAGCGGGTGTTTTTCCGTCCAACATTACCCCTCCTCCCGCACATCGACGCAGACCGCCGGCAGTTCGTCCCATCCCCTCGGAGCCCGCCGGAGAGTGGGAGCCTCCTCCGCCTCTCCGCCCGGCGGCCGATTCGACGCAGGTCGCTCGCCCGATTTCTTCCAGTGATGCGGCTTCAAGTCCCGCATCGGACCGATGCCCGCCGGTGTTCGCGCCGCCGTCAGCGAATAACGGCCCCGTGTCGATTCGGCAGCCGGATCCCCGACGGCGGCGCAGATCTCCGCAGCCGCCTGTTCCGCGCTGCGATGCTCGAAATGGTCGTTCAAGCGGCTTTCCGGCGTGACCGACACGAGGTCCATCCCGGCCAGCGCCAGCGAGCGACGCGCCAGCCGCAGGTACTGGACGACGCGGAAATAGTGCAGGTCGGTCTGCACGGCGGAGGCCAGCTTCTTCTGCTCGTCGAAGTGGTACTGCAACGGCGACTGCATTTCCGCCAGCCGCTCTCGCGAGCAACCCGCCTCGTCGCAGCGGCGAAAGAACGCTTCGAGCGTCTCCAGCCGCGCATACTCGACTCCCGCCTGCATTGCATGGGCCATCTGCTCGGGAGACGGCCTGACATGCATGTCGCATCCGGCGAGGTACAGCCTGCGAAACCCCAGCCGATACGCGATGTCGATCGCCTGCAGCAGCGAATCGTTCCAGTCGATCACCTTCCGCTGCGAGGGACTCAGGAGATCGGCGAAACCCCGCTCTGTGTCCCGGTCGAAGAACACCGTGCCCGGACACTCGCAGACTTTGAACGTCGTCTCGGGCACAAGGTCCATGGCCCGCCGCTCGTGAACGAACTTGATGATTGAAGCGTCAAGGTAAACCGAACGGTGAAACCTCGCTGAGGGGTCGTACGAGGTCCAGAGGTCCGGCCGGATCAGCGAACTGCCGCCGAGGTTCACTGCGAACTTCGCGGCCGGCGTTGCCCCAATCAGATCGCAGGGCAGTTTCGCCAGCGACGGTCCCCCGCCGATGATCCAGCACGCCGTTCGCGCCGGACCGCCGAAGAACGACTCCAGCCCCGCAGCGCTCCGTGTGCCGTCCGTGTGCATGCGATAGTACAACCGGCGACCCTCCGTTCGCGCTCCCAACGGCCGTCGATCAGCTCAGCGAGGATTCGCCGAGCGAAGACGACCACGACGTACCCGCATCCGAACTGAACGGCCCGCCGCTGCTCCATCCGGTCGACGACGGCGCGCCGCCGGTGCTGCTTGCCGGCGGCGCGCTCGAACTCACCGCGCTCGACGACCGGTCCGCACTGCTCGTCGCCGTCTCGCTCGAAGCCGATGAACCGTCCTCCGACAGAGAACTCCCAGCCTCCTCAGACGACTCTGAACTCAACGCCGAAGAGGACGCGGCACTGCTCGTGCCCCCGGCCGACGAGACCCCGGACGACCCCGACGATGCTTCCGACCCTTCCGATCCGGAACTCTCCGAACTCGCGGCCGACGATCCGTCTTCCGAACTTGACGCGTCGGTGAGCGAAAGCTTGCCGCCGGCGATTTGCGCTTCCGGCAGTTCCCAGCGCTCGTCCTCCGGAGGCTCGGGCCAGAGCGTGCGCGGATCACCGGAACCCAGTTCGAGCCGAAACCGCGGGACGCGGTCGAATTCGACCCGCACCGCTTCCACGTGCGACGTGACAATCTCGTTGCCGTCCCGGTCTTCCAACCGCACGCGGCCCAACCAGGGCTGCAGCAACGCCGAGCGGCCGTCGGTCTCCACGAGGTAGCGGCTCGTCGGCTGCGAGTAGATGCGGAAGAACTCACGGATGAAGGCGATCGAGTCCTCGGGTGTCCGCAACCAGGGAATCCACATCCGGATCCGCCGCTCCCCGTGCAGTTCCCGGCTGTCGGGTTGCACGAAGTTGCCCCGGAATCGATACGCGCGCCGCGCGATGATCCCGGATGAATTCCGCACGTCGTAGACGTAGTCGCCTGTCAGCAGCACCCGGTTGAACAGATGCTCCCGGTCCCGCGATTCCTCCAGCAGCGTCACGTCCCGTCCCTCGCGCAGCGTCAACGCAGTCTCCTCCCGCTGCTGGAGGAAAAAGAAGACGCCCTCCGCGTTCACCCCCCAGGAACTGCCCCGCGCGACCATCGCCAGTTCCTTGACGATCGACCGCACCGACTCCTCGCCGCGGAACTTCAGGCTGGCCACCGTCGCAGGATCGGGCGGCGACTCAATCAATCCTGCATCGTGGGCGATATGCGTCGCAGGCGTGACGTAGCGTTGCAGAAGCAAAGTCACGACGTCTGCGGCGACCGATGCGGAGTCAAACGTCTCCAGCGGATAGTCCGGATCGTTGCTGAACAGGTCGGTCCGCCCGAAGCGGTGCGGCGGCACCCCCTCCGCGTCCACGGAGAATCCGCCCGGAAAGACTTCGTTCAGTTCGATGCCCATGCCTTCCAGCCGGAACGACACGCCCGCCGGGCTGACCGCCGACCGCTCTTCCACGCGTCCCAGATACCAGCGGTCGCTGGTTTCATATTCGAACGAAATCCAGTCGCCGATCTCGATCTCATCCCGGTCCGGAAAACGGTCCTTGAGCACGAGCTGCCCGGCCCCGCACCCCCCCTGCCGCAGCAGCTCGAACCAGCACCCTGCCGCGGCCCGCTGCGAAATGTCGACCGCCGGCCCAGTCGGCGTCTCCCCGTGATGGAGTATGCGTCGCTCAAACATGAATTCTCTGAAGTCCCACGCCTCAGCCGGATTGCTTACGACGGCGCGTCGGTGTAGATCGCCGGATCGCTGGCGTGAATCACCGCCGAATAACTGAAGAGTTGAGGTGCGGAGAGGTCGTACTCGAACCGCACCGTCGTGCACTCTCGAAACGACCGGTACGTCCCGGAACTGGAATCGTGATACAGGAACAGTTCGTACTCGTCTTCCGGCGCACTCACGCCGAGCGCCGCACGCAGCGCATCGAGCGCGGCGAGCATGTCGCCCTCGTCGGCGGTCAGCACGCCCGCCTGCCGTCCCACGCGGCCTTCGAGCGAAATGTCCACCCCGTTCAGCGAGCGCCCCTCGATAGCATCACCCGATGCCAGCGGCACCTTGAACTGCGCGAAGTCCCAACTGTCCTGCACCCGCACCACGTCCACCGGCCGAGGCAACTCCGTCAGCGCACCGTCCCGCCAGATGCAAGGCTTGAATGTCAACATCTCTCCCGCTCCCGTACCGCACGCTGCCAGCGTGCGACCCGTACCGCTTCCCGCCGGCGTGTATTCATGACCTCGAACCTCGCCTTCTCACCAGGCAGCCCGTGGGAAACCCGGCCCTATCCCCGCCGGTTCCTCAAATGCACCCCTTGCAGTCGCAGATCCCGCACGATCCCGTTCACCTGCGAACCATCCGCCACTTGAATCGTTACGCCGCCGAAATTGTTAGTCGTCACTCGGGCGGGCGGAGGGCTCATCGCTGTTCCGCGACTCACTGACCGAGCGGTTGGAGCCGAATTGACTGCTTCCAGAAACCGCGATCCCAGCGCCTCGGTCGCCCGCCGGCTCATCACGAACTCTCCGGCCGAGAGCAGCGCAGGAACGACGTCCCTCCCCGACGGGCCGGTCACCAGCCCTCCCTCCGCGAACCGGCGGATCGGTCCCCCGCCGCCGATCGGCCCCGCACCGATTCCTACCGGGATCGCCGACAACGCCCGCAACTGGCCGGCAATCGCCTGGATCGCTCCGCTCAACGTGCCGAGCGCCTGCAGCGCCGGCTGCACGTTCAACCGGATCGGCGTCCGTCCCAGGGTCTCCGCCTGCGTCGTCAGCCGACTGAGCATGCGGCTGATCTCCTGCAGCGGCCGCATCGCCGATGAGGCCCGCGCAAAGCCCTGGCCGATCTGCTCCCCCGCTTGACCGGCCTGATTGAGGCTGGTCTGCAGATTCCGAATATCGGACGCCGCCGACTCCAGTTCACTCTTGAGATGCGAACTGTCCCCGAGAATCCGAACCGTCAACGATTCCGTAAACGCCATCGAAGTTCCTCGACCTTCGTTGTGCCCACCACGTCCCCTGGCGAGCGCCCGGCGTCAGCCGGCCGTATCATCCGATCCATGCTCGACGCACACCCGCGCCGGCCAGAGCGCTCTGCAGTTTTGTATGTTGTCCCGGGAACGATCCGCTCTTGATTCGCGGATGCATGACCGAAAATGAGCTGAGGGCTGAGAGTCCAGAGACCTGACTAACGACACGTCAACGATTCGTGTCCCTTGACCCTTGACTCTCGGCTCTCGACCCGCCACTTCGCCGGAGATGACGAACTCCAGCCAACCTGCCCCCTCAGCACAAACACAGTTCTGCAAGGCGCTCTACACCCGCTCCACCAGCGGCTCCGTCTCGAACGCCCGGCCGCTGAACGCGATCAGGTTCGCGTCGTCCCCTTCCGTCATCGTCAACGATTCGCGATACACCTTCGAAAACGTGATCTTCTCGCCTGCGACTCCGGCCGGATCGACCACCGTGAATTCCATCGTCAGCGTCTCCTGCTCACCGTCCGGCGACGTACTCACGACGTCCGCTCCCGACGTGAACATCAGCATCTCATAGAGCTGCAGCGGATCGGCCGGGTTCCCCGCTTTTCCGATCAACTGCGTCCACTTCACCGTAAACGACAGCGACACCGGTTCTTCGTCCCCCTTCCGCGTGTGCCCGTCTGTAATCGAACCCCGGTCTTTCACCTCGATCGTGTTCGACCGCACCGCCCACCGCAGGTCTCCTTCATCCAGCAGCACCGTCAGCGACTGCGGCGTCCCGGACGTGCCGTCTTTGATCCGCAGTTCGCCGTCTCTCAGATTCCGCGTCAGATTCGACACAGCCATGCTGTTTCCCTTCCCTGGTCAAGATCCCTTTGAGCCGCTCAGATCGCTTCGGCCAGCGACTCGGCTCGCCCGTTGATTGCAACGACCGCATGACGCAACACGCCACGGTGCTCGGCGCCCTGCGGTCGCGTCATGTCGTGCATCTCCGCCTCGCGCAGCCGCACGTGACCCAGCACCGGCGTCCCACTCTCGTCATAGTCTCGAATGACGATCGTTTGCCGCGCCAAGACGTCGCGCGCCGCGTCCGCCAGTTCTTGAACCCGTGTCGCCGCCGTCGCAGAACGGCTGAAACAGTGCACTGTGACATTGACGCGCACAATGTGCGGCGACGCGTCCCTCCGAACCGCCTCTTCCCACGACTCGATCCACAGTTCGACCCACTCTTCCAGCGCCGACGTGTCCGCCTGCTGCCCCGGATAGACCGTGGCCGAAGCCGAGAAACCGGCCGCCCAGAATGTCTGCACGCTTCGCGTGATCGCCTCAGCCGTGACCATCTCCGACTCCCATCGCCGCGTTCGGCGATCACTCCGGTGGAAACGAGAACACCTCTCTCAGCCGCGGGACCGCCTGAGCGATCGAACGCCGCACCATCGCGAATGCCTGCATTTTTGACGTTCCGTATTCGAGGTACCTGATGTAGCTCACAGAGTTCGTCGCACTCACCTCGTCTCGCGACCGTCCCGCCGACCTGCTCAGTCCTCCCAGCGACGCGCCCTCCGCAACCGCACCACTCCGGGAACGCGACCCCCTCCAGCCCGCCGGCGCCTCTCCGCCGGCCTCTCTCAGCGCACGGACCCACGCCGACCGCGCCCGCCCCGTCTCCACCGGGTTGAGCCGCACGACGCTTTCCAGAACGGTCGTCATTGAGTCGTCCACGAGTTGCCGTCGCGCGTCGTCCAGTTCCTCACCTGCGAGTTCGTCCAGCCGTTCGCTCGCCCGATCGTCGATCTCGACTGCTATTCGGAACAATGCGTCGTCCTCCGTAATCTTCGATGTCGGCAATCGTCCTCAGATCAGCCGGCAGTGCAGCGTGACGATCGCCTCCGCAGCGTCCGTCTCTGTCGACATCACGCGATATTCAACGCCGCCCTGCACAACCCGGCGGGTCCTCAATTCGACCCCCTCCGGAACGTCCTCGCCCCGAATCAGAAAGACCGCATCGATCTTCCCGTGCTGCCCCGCCGTCCCTTGCGCCGCCTGTTTCGCCGCACCGCCGGTCACCGCCGTGACGACAAAGTCGGTCGGCGTCTCTTCGATCGCACCGTCTTCCGGGTCATACGCCTGTTCAACGGCCCTCAACACGACCTCAACGCCCCAGTCGGCGAACAGTTGATCCCGGTCGGCGGCGATCATCCCTGATTCGATCTCCATCCCGTCTCTCCCTGCCTCGTATGAGTGAATGACGCGCTCTAATCGGACTCACAGGTTGCTTGCGAAATCTCCCAGCCCGGCTGAGCCGCCAGCAGTCGCTCATAGTGGGCCCGCGCATCGAGCAGCGCCTTCAGGTTCGCCGCCCGGTCGGTCCGCTGTCCGCCCGCTCCCCCCACGCTGTACTTCAGCGCCGACAGTTTGCCGTCCCGCACCAGATTCGTGATGTCCAGGTCGATCTGGGCCAGGATGCCCTTGATCTGCCCGGCCGTCAGATCGGTTCCCGATACGGTTGAAAGGTCTGCGAGGTCGCTCATGTCGTTTCCTTGTTCCGGCTCATTCGATCATCGGGATTCCAACCGATTCCTCGGCCGCTCGCAGCCGGTCATATGCCAGATACTTCAACTGCTGTGCATACGGCAGCCTGATGAAGTCGGCTTCCATCACCCCCAGCCGCTCACATGCTCTCAGCACGAAGTAATCGCACGACCGCATCTCCGAAGTCCCCGCGCCTATCCCGGCCCCTCCCGGATGACCGACGAAAAAGACGCTGCGGCCTGCGTGAGATGCTCGCCCGTCAGATTGCTCAGCCGGCACACGAACGTGCACAACTGCACCAGATCCCCTGCAGTGAAGCCGCTCTCCTCCATCTCGGCGAACAGCGAGTCCGCGTACGCCTCCCAGCCGGCGTTGCCATCCGGTGCTCCGGATTCGAACTCAATCTGAGCATCGGCCTGCAGCGACTCGGCAACCGCCAGCACCGCCACACGGCGATGGTAGGCTTCCAGCGCCAGGCCGTACTCCGCGTCCTGCTCATCGGCGACCATCACCGCCAGGCCCGATTCGTCGCGGATCGCCCGGCCCGACGAATCCCGCGCCACCCGCCGCGGCGGCGACGGCGGTGCAATTCCCCGCTGGCGCAACCGCTGCGAGAAACCGAGCGGCAGCGGACGCATTGTCAGCGCCAGCTCCTCGCCGTTCGGCCGGGGCAGCCGGCACACCTCGTGAAACTCATTCAGGTTGTTCCGTCCGGCGATCTTCACGGTTCACAAACTTTCGTTCAAAGCGAGGTGATGCTCGCGTAGGCCGGCCGAGCGTTGTTCGGCCGCCGCTCGCACAAGGCAACTGTCAGGCGCCGTCCACTTTCGTCACGAAGGCCGTGTCCACCGCGCTGATGCCGCCGTAGTAGCGGGCCTTCACCCGCAGGACGACGTCGCGCTCGAAGGCCGCTTCGCTCTCGGCCCGCTGCAAGAGAGTCTGCACCGGCCAGATCTCCGTCCACACGAACTGCCGCCGGAAGTCGCCCAGATACCAGTCGGTCAGCGCGTCGCCCCCCTGTTCGTCGATGAACGGAGAAGACAGCACGTCCACCAGGCCGTGGATCGGATTGGCCATCCGCATTTCGCCGTCGGCGGTTGCCACGTCGATCTCCGTGGCGTGCGCGATGCTCCGCGCCGTCCCGCGGAGCGCCTCCGGCACGAGGATCTGCCGCGCCGGCGCGACGATCGGCCGCTGCTCGCCGTCGATGCGGTCGTCCTTTACTTCCGTCGCCCGGTACTGCAGCACCTCTTCGATGTCGGTCCAGTCGACCAGCGGCACGGCGGAGGCGTAGCCGGGTGACGTCGTGTTGCCCGATCCGACGTAGTTGCGGTGCGATCCGTCGCTCGCATACAGGGCCTCCCCCGAACCGCTCGGACGGTACACGTACGTCCCGCTTCCCGAGTCCGCATCGGTCACCGCGCGGACGATCGTTCGCTCCCGTTCCTGCCGCAGGTAATATCCGAGCGCCATCGCGCGGCGGTTGATCTCCCCCGTCTGGTCGAATGCGATCAACTCTTCGCTGATGCTCAGAATCCGACCCTGCTTGCTCTCCGCCGTGGTGACGTATTTCTCCTCGAAGGTCGATTCCTCGTACGGATGTCCCTCGGCCACCTCGGTCGGTCCCGCCAGCGCCCGAAAGCCGGCGATCTTCGAGTTGCGCAGCCGGCTGGGAACGACCATGACCAACTGGTCCCCGATGAATCCGGCGTCGTCCTCATAGCCCTCGATCACTTTCCGGCCGAGCAGTTCTCCCGTCACCACCTGGAACAGGTTCGTCCCCACGCCCGGATTCGACTCGCTCAGCACTTCGCCGAGCGGACCGGACCGCGGCGTGAATCCCCTCATCGAACGCAGCCGCGGAAGGACGCCGCAGGCGTCCGCCAATTCGTTGTACGAGAAGTCGTCCACCGACAGTTTCTTCTCGTTGAGCAGCTCGCACACTTTCCGATAGAAGCCGGCCGGTCCGTGAGATTCGACCAGAGCCTGGAGTGAGGTCCCGTGCATATTCGTTTCGTCCTTCCTGACAGTTGAAAAACAAGTCCGCAGAATCGCGGTTGGGCCGTTCCCGGGACCGCGTTTCATTCGACCGAAGGGGTTCTGGCGGCGTTATAGCGATTTGCAAATCAGTGTTGGCGATCTGTCTCGCGGATTGTCGTCCTCGACAGTCCAAACACTGCTCGACGCGGACACATGGTAGAGCAAATTGCTCTAAACGCCGTAAACAAAGACAAAAATGCGACCAGACGCCGCCACGAACAAGTGCCACTGGCACTGGTTCAGCCGAGAGCGGCGTTGACGTTCGCGCTGCCGGTTGCGTAGGCCGAAGCGATCGTCACCCGCAGCGTCGCCTGAGCGCCGGGCGTAGACTCGGCGGCCCGCGCGACCGCATTCGCAGCGGCGGCCGCTTCGAGTTGCTGGTTCATCAGAGCGCTGCTCTGTTCGTCCGGTCCCAGCGGCGCGCCGATTTCATAGGCCGCCGAGTTGGCGTCGAACTCGTAGACGCTGTGCGGGCTCACATCGACCGAGATCGGATCGACATCGCCCGCCGCCGACTGCTGATGCGCCACTCCCAGAAACTTCGCCGCAAACGCCGCCTGTGTCGTCGCCAGATCGGTCGTCCACGTGAAATCGGAAGCCGGCTTGGCATCGTCCCCGTCCAGCCACACCAGATCGCCCGCCTCGATGACCGTCGCCGAATCGACGCGGACCTTCCGCATCTGCACCTGTCCCGATCGAAATCGCAGTCTGTTCATTGCGCTCCTTCACAAATTGAGTCGACCGATCAGGCCCGCCCTCTGCGGACCCGGAAGATCTCCGTTTCACACATCTCGTTGTTCAGCGCCGCCGAAGCCGAATCGCAAGCGGGCGACTATCCCGCCAGAACCGACGCAGCCGCGCGAAATCCCCGCACTGCCGCAACAAACTCCTCGTCCTCGCCTGTGTTGCCTCCGCCCGGTCCCCCGTTTCGCTCGATGCTGCGGGGGTGTTCCGCACCGGCGCGATGCAGCAACTGCACGCGTTCGGCGATCAGCGAACGCCGCGATTCGTCGCTCTCCGCGTTTTCGAGTTGAGTCAGAAACTCCCCGGTCACGGCGAATCCGGGCAGGCCCAGGTCTTCCGCCGTTGTCTGCCACTCGTTCTGAAAGAGCCGCGACCGCTCCAGCGCTTCCTGGTCCGCCAGCCGCGCCAGCAACTCGTCCCGTTCGGCGCTCAAGCGCGAGACTGCTTCCCGCAACTCGGCGATCTCCTCCGCGACGTCAGCCGCTGGTCCGTCGGCTGAATCGATGTCGGCATTCGACGTCGATTCGTGGAAAGTCGTCGTCGTGGCCGGCCCGACGACCGCGTCGACCGAGATCACGTCCTCGATGCGGTTCACCGCAGTCCCGTCTCCGTTCCGCCGGGCCAGAACGACGTGCGACATGCCGACCCCCGGTGTGTCCGATTCCGCCAGCGCCAGAAACGTCCGTCCCGACTCCGTGTCCAGCACGCGGATGTCGCCGCGAATCCGTCCCTCGGAGAACCGGGGGTTCACGACCGACCCCACCAGATCCCGCGTGCTCCGTTCCTGCGGCCGCCGCGCGTCGGCCGCATGATCAAGAAACACCGGCTTTCGCTCGTACAGCCTGGCCGCAGATCGCAGCGCCTCTTCGGAGTATTCGTGTCCGTTCCGCGAGACGCGCCCCACCAGCGCCACATTCCGTACCAGTCTCGACTGCCGCTCGACCTCCACCCCCGCTTGCCAATCCGCGCACTCTTCGACGACCGTTTCAAGTTCGTCCATTCGCCCCCCCAAGGATTCGCGCCCCCCGTGCCCCCTGGCAATGATTCGCCAAGAGCCTCACTCACTTCGCCGTTCATAACGACCCGTGGTCGGTGCGCACTTCTGCGCGCGGACGGGAACACGCTGCACGTTCATTGGAGACCGGCGCACAACGGACCCGGTGCGCAATTCCAAGTGGCGTCGAAACTTGGGAAGCCTGCTGCGGCCGGAAAAATTCCGGATTTTCGCGCCGGAAAGCGCCAATCCGATTGCGCGACGTCGTCCCGAGGCAGCCTGGAACGACGTCTCCCGAATCGTCAGCGAGAAATGTGCCCGCGACTTCGCCGTTGTCGCCGTCAAGTCAGCCCGGCAATCGGCTCACCGTGATAGATATGGTGCGGACGGTCCGCCTCGTCGCGCCACACGGCCGTCGCGGGAATTCCCAGCGACTTGTAGATCGTCGCAGCCATGTTCTCCGGTTTCTGCGGGTTCGAAGCAGGATACCCGCCGTTCTTGTCCGATGCGCCGACCACCGTACCCCCCTTCACTCCCCCTCCGGCGAAGAACACGGTCTGCACCGCCCCCCAGTGGTCCCGCCCCGGCAGCTTGTAGTGCTGCGGCAGGTGCGTAATCTTCGGAGTCCGGCCGAATTCTCCCGCCATCACGATCAGCGTTTCGTCCAGCAGGCCGCGTTCGTTCAGATCGTCCAGCAAGGCCGAGATCGCCCGGTCGGTCGGCGGCAGCAATTTGTTCTTCAGGTGCGGAAACGCCTCACCGTGCGTGTCCCAGGTTTCGTCGTTGCCCAGGTTCACCTGCACGAGATTCACACCCAATTCGACCAGCCGCCGCGCCATCAGCAGCGACCAACCGAAGGAATTCCGTCCGTACCGCTCCTGGACGGCATCGTCGGCATTCGTCACATCGAGAGCCGCCTTAACGCGAGGATCGGTCAGCAGCGACAACGCGCCCTGCCGATAGCGGTCGAAACTCTCGATGTGCGCATGGTGATCGAGGTAGCGCCGCTGATTTTCGAGTTCGCCCAGCAAATCGACGCGGCGGCTCAGCTTCCGGTCCGTCAGGCCGTGAGGCAACGACAGGTTCGGCGCCTGAAACACCCGCTCATCCGCGTTTCCGCGCTCCTGGTGATCGAACTCGTATTCCGGGTAGGCGCCATACGAGGTGCTGTGGTACGGCGACGCCTCAATGAACCAGGGATCGCGGGCCGCCCCCATCTGGCCGGCGAATTGGCCCGGAATCACACGCCCGGAGTAATGCACGAGACGCTCAGGAAGCGAGGCTGCCGGCGGAAGATTGTTCCTCGGTCGCGTTGCCGACCCCGCCACGCTGGCAATGCAGGGCCAGTCGGTCGGCCGCGGCGCGCTCGCGCTGAAACCGGGCGGAAGCATCGTCCGGCCGGTCAACATGATGTGATGCCCGGCCGAATGTTCGTTCGAGGGATGCGTCAACGAGCGGCAAAGACTCCACAGATGACTCCGCTGGGCCAGCATCGGGAGATGTTCGCAGACTTGAATTCCGGACGTACTTGTCGAGATCGGCGTAAACTCCCCGCGAATGTCGTCGGGAGCATGCGGCTTCATGTCGAAACTGTCATGCTGCGCCAGACCGCCAGAGAGAAAAATGTAGATGCAGGTCCGCGCGGGAGGGGTCGCCGAATCCCCCGCCGAAGCGGCAGCCTCGCGCAGCGCCGCCACATGATTCATTCCCAGACCAAGCAGGCCGATCGAGCCCGCCTGCACCGCGGTTCGCCGGGAAATCCGTGTTGGATGATCGAACTGCATCATGGGTCCGGTTCGGGCAGGGGCCGGTCGGTGGACGACGATCTGCAGCCTGCAAGTCATCGAGGGCGCTGCACTCTCCTCTTCACATCAGCTTACTCCGATACGACATCCGGCTCAAGACTGGCCAGGCAGAGCGAACTCCGAGGCAGCTCCAAACAGCGGATTCGTTTGCAATCACCGACAGCGCCGCCGAAAATCCATTTTCGTTGATCCTCTGTCAGATGTCCCTCCTGGTCTTCCGCATGGCGGCAGAATTGCAACGTGTTCCGGCACACTCAGAGAGTCCCGAGGCGGCCGGCCGCCAGACTCGCGACACCCGGCACGATGACTACCATCGGCTGTTCCTCTGGGGATCGATCGCCGTGGTCGTCCTCGCGTTCGTGATGAGCGTCCGCGAGGATCAGCGTGTCGGACTCGGCTTCCTCCCGGACTGGCCTCTTCCGGAGCTGTGCCAGAGCAAGAGTCTGCTTGGCTGGAACTGCCCCGGTTGCGGACTGACGCGGAGCTTCATTTATCTCGCACACGGGGAACTCGCGGCGTCGCTCCAGGTCCATCGCGTCGGGTGGCTGCTGGCGCTCGGAGTCGTCCTGCAGATTCCCTATCGGCTGTGGGCGCTGCGCAGTCCTTCAGGACTTCCGCTGGGGCGCCGGCTTCCCACCATCGCGGGGATTTGCGTTCTCATCCTGCTGATCGCCAACTGGCTCGCCGATGTCATCGTCCGTGCTTCCTGATTCGGCGGAGCGATCGAGCACGCCGCGCAAATAGACATCCCCTCCCGGTTGAGCCACTGTCACGTCGCACAAGCCGGCCGCCCCTTGCATCCCCTCACAACCGGCCCCGTGATTGGGAATCGGATTCGCAGTCCCCCCCGTCAGCTTCGGGGCGATGAACACATGGCAGGCATCAATCAATCCCGCGTCAAAAAAGCTTCCCAAAACGCGGCCGCCTCCTTCCACCAGAACATTGGTCATCTTTCGCCGGCCAAGCTCCTGCAGCAGATCGCCGATTCGCACCCCTCCACCGGATCCGGCCGGCAACCTGACGACTTCGACTCCAGCTTCGGCGAGTCGCTCGATTCGATTCACCGGTGCATCATCGCCCACCGCAACCAGAATCGCTGCCTCGTCGATGGACCGCACAAGCCGCGAGTCGACAGGCGTGCGGGCATGACGGTCGAGCACAATCCGCGTCGCCGTCCGTGGTCCGGCAGGACGCGCTGTCAGAAGCGGATCGTCGGCCAGAACCGTTCCGATTCCGACAATCACCGCATCCATCCGTCCTCGCAGGCCGTGAACGATTTCCCGCGACTCCTCGGATGAAATCCACTTGGAATCCCCCGTGCGAGTGCCCATCCGGCCGTCGAGCGTCATCGCCCACTTGGCGTGCACGTAAGGACGCCCCTCCTTCACCAGACAGCGAAACGGCGCAATGAGTGCCCCGGCCTCATGCGACAGCAGTCCCACGTCGACCTCAATCCCTGCCTCACGCAACCGGTGCACCCCGGCGCCCTGCCCGTGGGGGGCGGGGTCGCGCACCGCAATCACAGCCTTTCGAATCCCGGAATTGATCACGAACTCCGTACACGGCGGCGTCTTCCCATGGTGCGCACACGGTTCGAGCGTGACGTACAACGTCGCACCCGACGGAATTGCTCCGCACGTCTCAATCGCATTCACTTCTGCATGCGGTCCCCCGTACCGCTCATGAAAGCCTTCGCCGAGCAGCCGCAGGTCACCGTCCACCACGACCGCCCCCACGGGAGGATTGGGCTCGACGCGCCCCAGGCCGCGGGCGGCCAGTTCCAGCGCACGCCGCATGACCGACGCAGAGTCTGGGAATCTCTCGGCCATAACTGACAGTCAGACCCATCCTGCTTGATCGTCACGCCGCCAGGCGATCACCGAACCCCACAAATCGGACTCCAACCAGAGATGCCGGTCCTCTTGCAGATCCCCGCTCAGCGATCACCGGGCAGCCACAGCTTTTTCTCACCCTCCGCAGCGGGCTGACTGGCTTCGCCGGGCGACCAAACCCCGGCTCCGCCTTGATCGGGCATCGATCCGGCAACCACCACGGATTCCCACGGAGCATCAATCTCCATCTGATCGACCAGGGCGGTGAGCCGCTCTCTCAGCCAGGGGAGTTTGCTGCCGTAGCGGTCCCAGAGTTCGCGGAGCAGATCCCTCAGCACCGGGTCTTCGGGATCGTCCAGCCGATACCCCATCTCCCGCAGTTTCCACTGCAGCACATGCTCGAAACGCTGCTCCGCCCCTTCAGCCGCCGACTTTCCACGCTCGACCCATTCCAGCGATTCCTCGCTGCGCAACGACGCCCGGCAGATCTCGCCGGCCGCCGCGCACAAGGACTCCGTATCGGCCCTCACCCGGCCGGCCATTCCGCGGTCGATCACGGTACGAATGACCGCGAGAGCGTGCGCGGGATGCCGCACAAGCAGCGCCCGATGGGCCACTTGCTCGAGCCGCTTTCCCTCAAGGGCGGCCGGATCCACGCGGCGGAGCTGAGTCAACGAGAGTTCATTCAGATCGGTCTCGGCGTTCAACTCGAAAGCCTGCGGAACAGGCATCTCAAGTCGCTCAAACAGCTTGGCCTCGGGAAGGATGTAGCCGCGCACGGCGCAATAGGCGTCGAACACGGTGACGGCTGCCGTCAATGCGACTCGTGCGGAGTCGTCGCGCGCCGCCTCCAGGGGAGACCGCCCTCCGAGACCGGCCAGCGCCATGTTCGGCCAGCGCTCCAGGACGATCTCGTCCCATTCTTCCTGTTGAATCTCAGTGCGTTTCCTGCCTGACGTCTTCGGTGGGAAGTAATAGTTCTGAAACAGATCGATCTGCTCAGTCGGCACGATGCCTGTCACCACCGACGGCGGTACGTCTCCCTCGACGTCAAGCAGATTCCCGACCTCCTCCGTCAACAGCTTTTCAGCCGACTCCAGGGGACCGCCTTCCAGCGCCGAAACGATCAGCATGGCCCCCGCGTCCGAGGATTCCGGCGAATCAAGCACGGCCGCCTGAGCCACATGCCGGGGAGTCTCATCCCGCGTCAACGCCGGGGATTCCGCGTCCATTTCCCGATCGAGGATCAGGTAACGAGCAACGGTCGATTCTTCGGCCTCGGCGGCATTCAGACGCACGCACCGACCCACGGCATCCAGTTTCGTCAACAACTGCGACGGCGAACTGACCGAGTGCCGCTGCGCACGCATGTAACGCGTCTGTTCGGGACTGTACTGGTCCAGCAGTTGCGCGAGCGTCTCGCATTCGACGGCCGTTTCAAAATCGGTGTAGAGCCCCGCCGCGCGGTGCAGTGCCTGCGCAGCTGCCCCGTCCTCACCGTCCCACGCGCGCAGCAGACCGACCCAATGCCAGATCTGCGGATTTTCCGCATCACGGTTCGAAACGTCTTCCAGTCGCTCGGCCGCCTCCCGCCAGCACCCGAACAGCTCAAGCCGCCGCGCCTTCTCGATCGTTTCGCCGTCAGCCTCGGCTCCGACATAAGCCGGCGCCTTGTGCGGTCCCCGCAACGGATACGGAATGGACTGGTCGCCGTCGAACTCAAGCAGGGCGGAGAAAACCCGTTTCCGCTGCTCTTCCGACCCCAAACGAAGTGCGAACACCATGTGCTCGCGCGCGGCAAGATACTGAGCCTGATCGAGGTATCCGGCCGCGACGTTCATCGCGAGGTTGGCGACAATCTCGGGGAAGTGACGCGCCGCCAGGCGAAACGCGCGATGCACGGCGCGCTTCGCCTCCGGATAACCGTCCCGGTTCAGAACCGCAGCGCCGTAGAGTGCGTTGGCGAGCGGATGGTCGCGATGCTCGCGCAGAAAAGGCCGCAGAACCGCCTCCGCCTCATCGGAACGCTCGTCCTCGATCAGGCACAGCGCCGTTCGCGTCACGATCCAAGGGTTGTCCGGGTGCGACTTGCCGAGACTCTCCAAGAGTTGCAACGCCATCCGCGGCTGATTGTTGTCCTGCAGACGCTCAACCTTCTCCATCTCGCCGAGGATCGACTGGCAGCAGAATTTCAGCTTCTTGCCGCTGCCGCAAGGACACAGGTCGTAGGGGTCCATGGAAATCCACTCTCTGCTCTCTGCGCAGGTGAATCCGCACGAGCGATGCGCGGCTGGGAAATGAAGAGCCGCACGCTCCCAACAAGAGCGAACAACCCCAGGTGACTGTCACAGTCGCCAGCCACGAATCTAATCGATGCCGCGGCACATTCCCAGCCAGCCCCCCGGCATCCGCACGAGGGCCCGCGCGAACCTCGATCGGTCATCGACACACGCACTCTTTTCTTTCGCGGCACAGAGCTTGTCCGCGAACGACGACTGCGGCCCGATTCACTCACTCGACCCTGCCGCCGCGCCGCCCTGCTGAGTCAGCTTCTTCACGACCGTCGCCGGAGACATCGGCAGGCTGTAGAGCCGCACACCAGTTGCGTCGTACACCGCGGCGGCAATCGCAGCGGGCGGTGGCACAATCGGAACCTCCCCCACGCCGCGAACGCCGTACGGATGGTTCGGATTCGGAACTTCCACCAGCAGGCAATCGATCATCGGCAGGTCCAGGCAGGTCGGCATGCGGTAGTCGAGATACGTCGCGTTCCGCATCCGGCCGGTCTCGTCGTAGAAGTACTCCTCGTTCAGCGCCCAGCCGACCCCTTGCGCGACGCCCCCCTGGATCTGGCCCTCCACATAACTCGGGTGGATCGCGGTTCCCACATCCTGAGCCGCCGTGTAGCGGAGCACGTCGACCTTGCCGGTATCGATGTCAACCGCGACGTCCACGAGATGCGTGCCGAAGGCGCCTCCCGCTGACGGCGCCGAGACGGTCGCCGTAACGCTCAGCGGTTCGCCGGTCTGCGAAAGCTTCGCAGCCAGTTCTCCGAAGGTCATACGCTTCCCCTCGGGCCCAGCCACGCCGCCTTCCTCGTATTGCAGGTCGCCCTCGTCCACGTTCCAGATCGCTGCGGCCCCCTGGATCATCCGTCCCCGGATCATCATGCCGGCCTCGTAAGCGGCCATCCCGGTTGTGTGCGTCACGCGGCTCCCGCCGGTCACGTCGTTGTAGCCGACGCTGTCGGTGTCGGCGACAAGCGGATTAATGTCCTCCGCCGGGATGCCGAGCGTCTCAGCGAGTTGCATCGCGATGCTGGTCCGCGTCCCGCCGATGTCGGTCGAGCCCTCCACGAGCGAAACCTTTCCGTCCGCATTCACCGTCGCGGAGAGTGACGACTTCAAGCCGGCATTGAACCAGAATCCAGAGGCCAGCCCTCTGCCGTACGCCAGACGCGCCGCCGATCCGTTCCCCGTCGCGTGCAGAACCGGCGGCGGTTCTTTCTTGATCGGCGAGTTCCAATGCTCGCTGGCTTTGATCGCATCCACCGTCTCCCACATGCCGATCCGCGGATAGGTGACACCGTCAACGCGTCGCGTCCCTTCCCGCGCGGCGTTATTCAAGCGGAACTCGATCGGATCGATTTCCAGCTCCCGACAAATCTCATCGACCACCGTCTCGGTCGCGAACGCCGCACTCGTCGACCCCGGCGCGCGATAGGCATTGGTGCGCGGCTTCGTCGTGCACACGTCGTAGCCTTCCACCCGCGCATTCGGAATGTCGTAGCAGGCGAAAACGCACATGCACCCCGGATTGATCGGAGATCCGGGGAACGCCCCCGCTTCATACGCCAGGTAGGCGTCCCCGGCGACGATTCGACCTTCTTTGTCGACTCCCAGCTTCACGCGCATGTAGGTCGCCGGCGTGGGACCGGTCGCTTCAAACACGTCGGCGCGGCTCATCGTCAGTTTGACCGGACGACCTGTCTTCCTGGAAAGCAACGCCGCCACCGGCTCCAGATAAACGCTGATCTTCCCCCCGAACCCGCCGCCGATCTCCGTCGGAATCACCTTGATATACGTCTGCGGAATGTCGAGCAGATCGGAAAGCTGCTGACGCACGGCGAACGACCCCTGCGTACAGGTCCACACCGTCAGGTGACCGTCCGCGTTCCACATCGCCGTCGAGGAGTGCGGCTCAATGTAACCTTGATGCACCGTCGCCGTACGAAACTCCCGCTCAATCACGAGCGCCGCCTCGTCGAACGCCTTTTCCAGTTCGCCCTGCTCGTAGAAGAATCGCGCCGCGACGTTGGACGGCTGTTGCGTGATCGTCTCGCCGAATTCCTTCGTCAGCAGATCATCGTGCAGCAACGGCGCGTCTTCGTGCATCGCCTCGCGGACGTCGAGCACCGGCGGCAACGGCTCGTACTCGACCCGGATCAACGCGGCCGCTTCCTCCGCGATGTGCACCGTATCAGCCGCCACCCCGGCCACCGCGTGACCGCGGTAAAGGGCCTTGTTTCTGGCGAGAACGTTGGCATTCAGGTCGGAGATGCTGACCGCGCCTTCCCCCAGGTCTTCGATGTCGTCGGTCACCTCAGGCAGGTCGGCGTTCGTCACCACAGCCCGCACGCCGGGAACTGCTTCCGCCGCCGACGTATCGATCGACACGATCCGGGCGTGGGCATGCGGACTGCGCACAATCCAGCCCGACAGCGTCCCCGAAAGCTGCACATCAGCCCCGTAACTCGCCCGGCCGGTCACCTTGTCGATCCCATCATGCCGCACCGGGCGCGTGCCGATGACCTTGTACTTGGGGGACGGAGGAGTCGAGGTCTGCGCAGTTGCCATAACGTATCTGATCCTTGAGGCAAAGCGTTTGTCCAGGAACGGAGTCTCGCGAAAATTGCACCGAGACGCGAGCCACCGGAGTATCAGGTGGAAAATTTCTGCTCTCTCACCCAATCCCGAAACCGCCGCACGATCTGCGTCTCCGTGGCCGGCTCATCAACAACGAGGAATTCCTGGAGATCGGCCACCGTCAGGAACGGGAAGGCGAGGCTCTTCTCGATCGGCTCGTATTCACCGCCGTCCGTCAGCTTCAGGCCGCGAAGAACCGACCCGCTGAATCGCCACAGTTCCGGAACCTGCAACCGCGCGTAGATTTCCTGCCGGTTCAGCGAACTGGACGCGACGTCCACCTCAACAACGAGATCCGGTGGAGGGTGGAGACCGGGATCCCATTTCGTCACGCCGACCATCTCGGCGGCGTGAGCGATCCAGTAGCATTCATCCGGTTCGAGGCCGCGCTCCACGTCCTCGCGGCGAAACGTCGTGCTGCCGCCACTCTGCATTTCGATTTCCAGATCAAGCGTCAGCGTTTCGATGAGGCGCCCCATCAGCCGTTTCAATCGCTCGTGAAGATATGACAGCGTCATGAACTCAAGCCTCTGTCCGTCGAATGTCAGACGCAATCCCCGCTGAGGGGTCAGGGCGTCCGAAATTGTGACATACTGCTCCCATGTCACGTCTTCGACGATGACGCGATTGGGCGCCGAAGTCCCAGCCTGATTCTGCAGAACGGTCGCCATGTGCAGTGCATCGACGGTACGGGGGGGGGTCAGCCGGTCGGGTTTGTATTTTCGGATGTCCGCTGCCCCAAGGCAACCATGATCGCTCACTCAACACTCCGCTGCTGCAACTCAGCCAGGTACTCCTCCGGCGTCGGGATCCGCTCGACTCCCTCGGCGATCCGCTGCGGCTGGAAACGACCGATATCGACCGTCTCGGGCGAGAGCGACGCGCGGTGTCGTTGGTAGCGGCGGTGCGCTGCGCGGTAATCCTTCGCCTTGCTGAAACCGTGCACCACGGCGAAACCTCCGATGGCCAGCGCAGCCAGACCAAACAATGCCGGAATACCGCCCCCATGGGAGAATCCGACTCCCATCATCACGACTGCCATGATCACGAACACCACGCCACCCATCACAGCACCAAATTCGCTCGGCACATGCTTTCTGCCGTGCTTGTCGCTGACCATGTACCGTTCCTTCTCCCGCTCCCAGTCGCGGTCGAGGGCGGCCAGTTCGTTCTGCCAGGTCAGATGCCGGACCTGCTGTGTCAACTCGTCCGTCTTCCGTGACATTTCCGCCAGTTCTTCCGTATAGGAAACTTCGGCTGACCGGCGGATCACAAGTTGCGTCCGGCAGTGGTTGCACGTCACAAAGTTGGCGCTCGCCGGAACCCTGAGCGGCGCCCCGCAGTTGTTGCAGCTCAGTTCCTCGAGCGATGCAGACTCGCTTGCAGCCATCGGCCGTCTCCTTCTTCTTGGACGTCCAGTCTAAAGCACCAAACGTCAGAGAAGCGACCTTGGATCAGACGAATCCAGCCGCCGTTCGTAATCTCGCAGCACACTCGTAGCCGCACGCTGCCAGCGTGCGCACCGACGTCGGAGATACGCTTCGCCACCGCCCTGCTCACGGCGGCCGCACACCGCATCAGCGCGATAGACTTCAGTCGACGCCGAGGCTACTCTCGACAAGCTCCGTCCGATCCAAGCCCCCAAACCGATTCCCGATGCCCAGTCTTCGCAGCCGCCTCGTTCGCACGTGGATCCGCTATTCCGTCAAGCGGCTCCTCGCTTCAGACGCGCCGATTGAGGAAGTCCGCCGCGGAACCGACAAACTGGCTCGTTACGGATTCCCGCCGCGATCGGTTTCGACGGACTTGATCGACATCAACGCGACGCCGGCTGAGAGACTCACGCCGCAGGAGGCAGAACCGGCCGGAACAATCCTCTACCTGCACGGCGGCGGATACTGTTTCGGGTCGATCACGTTGTACCACGAACTCGCCGCTCGCATCGCGGCCGCCAGCGGGGCAACCGTCATCCTTCCGGAATACCGGCTCGCCCCCGAACACCCGTTCCCTGCGGCGCTGGAAGACGCTGAGAAGGTGTATCAATGGACCCTTGACCAGGGCTGTTCCGCCGATCGCCTGGCGATCGTGGGCGACTCCGCCGGCGGCGGATTGTCGCTGGCGCTCGCCGTCACGCTGCGGGATGCCGGCCGACCGCTTCCGGCTGCGATCGTTTGTCTCTCGCCTTGGACCGATTTGGCCTGCACCGGCGATTCGCTAAGAACTCGCGCCGAAATCGACCCCATGCTGCCCGCGAATCGCATCCAGGCTTGCGCGAAACAGTACGCGGGAAACCACGACCTTCGCGACCCTCGTATCTCACCGCTCTACGCCGATCTCACCGGCCTCCCGCCGCTGCTCATTCATGTCGGGACAGACGAAGTCCTGCTCGACGACTCGACGCGACTGGCCGACGCCGCACGAAACGCCGGTGTCGACGTCGCCTGCGACGTGCGCGACGGACTCTGGCACGACTGGCACCTCTACGCCGCGGTCGTCCCGGAGGGGCGCGAGGCGATTAGTGAGATCGCGCAGTTTCTCTCGCAGCGATGGACCTCCGACGTGACCGCGCCGCAGACGGTCGCCGGTCAATAGTCGTACCAGATCGCCGCTCCGAACAGTTCCTCGTGCTGATCGAAGAACGAAAACTGCAGCGACTTCCCGTTGTAGTATTGCAGCCCGAAACGGAACAGCCGGCCCGATTGAGGCCCCCGCAATTGCCAGCCCGCCACGGCGTTGAATCCGCCGCCGAAGTCAACCTCTTCCCGCAACTCGCCGTTCACGGCGGCAAACGGCGTCCCGTGCCAGCCGAGCCATTCCACGACCGGAGTCGGACTGTAATCGACGCCGAACTGGAAATGCCACGGCTCCGCTCCGCCGTCGTAATTGAAAGCATAGTCGGCTTCGCCGTACACGCGAACGTCCGGAGTCGGAAACATTCCCACGCCGAAGACAAGCGAGTCGCGGACGTAATTCGCCCGCATGAAGCCTGGATTGCGTTCGAGGAATTCATCGCCCACGTGCGAGCTGATGTGCCGCAACTCGAATTTCGTCTGCAGCGGCCCCTTTCTCCAGGTGACCGGCAAGCCCACTTCGAAATCGATCGCGTCCAGATCGTAATTCCGTTCAAGATTCAATCGAGGAAACGCCGCTCCCTGGATGTCGATCTGCCATCCCTCAGGCGGCCTCGCGCCGTCCGGCGTGCCGTATCGGACCAGACCAACCCGCGTGCCGACTTCCAGTTCCCATAGCCAGCCGGCGTCCGATTCGTGAAGGATAGCGCTCGTCAGCCGAGGTTCGTGCGGCGAACCCAGATACGAACGATAGACCAGATCATCCGGCAGCAAATGCCACGTCCAGGGCGCGGCGGCCCCGGGAGCGAACACGGCCGTCGAATCCGGCAACGGTGCATGGGGGCTGAACTGCGCGGTCGCCGAATCGCTCTCCCACGTCTGCGCCAGAAACGGATCGCCGCCTGAAAAACTCTGCGCGACCGCTCCGGGGGCTACGACGAGCCACAGCAGCCCGGACCCGATCGCAGCGAAGCACGGATGACTCGAAATACGTCGCATGGCAATGGCGCGCGGGCGAACCGTGTGAAAACGCCGGATACTACGCGCAATCGCCCCGCAGAGGTAGACGAATCTCGCACCACAGCCGCCCGACGCCGCCCGAGCGTCAACGCCGGGCCGCAGTCCCGGCAGCGGACTCAGGCGGAAACTCGCACCACAGAAGTTCCCGCTCCTGCGTGCGGCACCGCGCGCCGTGTGGCGTAAACTCCGGCGTCAACGAATCGCCGGACCGGCAATCGTCCATCTGGCACGCGGCCTCCCGGCCAAGCTCGGTCACGCTGCTCGAGTCCAGATTGACCGGGGCGTTGTCATCGATGCCGTTCACGGATCACCTCGCTTCCCGCCCGATTTTCGTTCCCGCCGCATCGATTCTCTCTTCAGCCGATTTCGATTGCAATCCGCAATCGCGACGTCGCTCTAAGCAACTCGCTGACAACACGTTGTAACAGCAACGCACAGCACTCGAGTTCACTCTGCGTCCCGGTGACGGACTCTGCGGACTCGACCCGACGAACCCGATCTGATTGCATCATTCATACCCCTCCGCCTCAATCGTGGAGTTTCTGCTCCGGCTCGGGTACGGTACGGGGTGATCGCTCTCCGATACTGACCTGTCCGGAAGAAACCTGAAGAGGCGAACATGAAGACCCGACTGTCCATCGCATCGATGTTCGTAACGGCCTTCTGGTCCGCATCCGCTGACGCGGCGCTGCCGACCGAAGAACTCTTCGAGGCCATCGGTGCGCGGCGCGGCATCCTCGCCGTGGTCGGCCTGCCGCAAGGCGAAGCCGCACCGCTCATTGATCTGGCGGGGACGTCCGGCCTGCACATCTATCTGCAGTCCGCCGACGCCGATCATCTCGCCGCAGCCCGAGCGGCCGCCGACGAAGCACACCTGCTGGGACGCCGCATTTTTGTCGACGGCGGACCGCCAGGCTCAATTCATCTCGCCAACAACGTCGCCGACGCAGTCCTCGTGGCGGAATCGGCAGCCGCTGACGTCACAGAAGCGGAACTCCTGCGCATCCTCCGCCCGCTGGGAACCGCCTTCATCGGCGACGACCGCATCGTGAAACCGGTTCCCGAAGGCATCGACGAATGGACGCACCCCTTCCACGGTCCGGACAACAACCCGCAGTCAAACGATCAGTACGTGCGCGGCGAGTTCCAGACGCAGTTTCTCGCCGAGCCGATGTTCAGCCCCATGCCCGAGCAGTCGGTCGCCGGCGGCGGGCGGATCTACAAGGTTATGGGGCACATCGCCCACAAAGAGAATCAGAACGCCTGGCTCAATTCGCTGCTCTGCATCAACGCCTACAACGGCACGATCCTCTGGCGGAGACAACTGCCGGAAGGCTTCATGATCCATCGCAACACGATGATCGCCACCGACGACGGATTGCTGATGGGCGACCATGAATCGTGCAAACTCTTCGATGCGGAAACGGGGCGAATTCGCGACGAGATCACCGTCCCCGAAGAAATCACCGACGGCCCGGTCTGGAAATGGATGGCCTTGCGGAACGGCGTGCTCTACGGACTCGTCGGCAACCTGGAGGTTTCGGTCGAAACCATGCGTTCCAACCGCCGCGGGCTCGGTCACTGGCCGTGGGGCATGTGGAAGGGACACGACTACAACGATCCGCGCACCGCCTTCGGCTATGGCCGCACGCTCGTGGCGATCGACATGGAGTCGAAGGAAGTCATCTGGCATTACCGCGACGAGGAATTCCTCGACGCGCGGGCCGTCTGCATGAACTCCGACAACATCTATTGCTTCTGTCCGGAGAAATTCCTGGCCTGCATCGACCGCGAGACCGGCGAACTGCTGTTTAAGAACACCGATGAAGATCTCCTCGCGGCCATCGGGCCGAACGAAGCCGCCCAGCATTATGTCACCGGCTACGCGACAACCTGTTACATGAAATGCAGCGACCAGTACCTGTTCTTCGCCGGCCCGCAGCGGAGGCAAATGGTCGTCGTCTCCGCGATCAACGGCGCTCTCGCCTGGACCAACCCGGTCGGCAATCTGCAACTCGTGCTGAGAGAAGACGCCGTCTACGCCGCCGGTCCGCAGAACACCACCGGCTACAAGTTCGACTATCACACCGGCAGCGTCCTGGCCGAGTTCCCCGCCCGGCGGGCCTGCACCCGCGCCACCGGTTGCATCGACAGCATCTTCTTCCGCGCCAACGGGGGGACGGTCCGCGTGCTCACCGAAACCAACACCGCCCAGCACATCGCCCCCATGCGGCCCCCCTGCCAGGACGGCGTCATCATCTCCAACGGCCACCTCTACTGGGGCCCGTGGATGTGCGGCTGCCAACTCTCCCTCTACGGCAACATCGCCCTCGCTCCGCAAGCGGAGCTGCCGGCCGAACCGACAACCGCTCTCGTCAGCTTCGGTGATGCCGGTGATGTGAAACCACTCCAAGTCCGACCCGGAGACCGGCCGACGTATCGCGGGGACAACGCCCGTTCCGACACAACTGAAACGGCGATTCCGATTTCGTTGCAGACAGCCTGGTCCGCCGACGTCGTCGCCGGAGAACTCCCCACCGCTCCCGTCACCGCGGGCGGAATGGTCTTCGTCGCGGATCGCACCGGCGTCATTCATGCGTTCAGCGACAACGGCGAAACCGCCTGGGAAAGCTACGCCTCGGGACCAGTCTACTACCCGCCCGCAATCTCCCAGGGGCGTCTCTACGTCGGGTCAGCCGACGGCCGTGTTTACGCCTTCGAGGCCGCCACGGGCCGGCTCCTCTGGACTTACCGCGTCGCTCCGGAGATTCGGAGGATCCCTGTCTTCGGCAGATTGATTTCCCGCTGGCCTGTCGCCGGCGGTGTGGTCGTTCAAGACGGCATCGTCTACGCCGCAGCCGGGTTCACACATTACGACGGCACCTACGTCGTGGCTCTCGACGCCGTCACCGGCGAACTGAAAGCCGAGAATTCAACCTCCGGAAAGCTGAACGCAGACGTCAACAGCGGCATCAGCCTGCAGGGGAATCTCAAGATCGTCGACGGAGAACTGCGATTCCTTGCCGGCGGCGTTCAGGAAACCGCACGCTTCGACCTCGAATCCCTCGAATGCCTGAACGAACCACGCAACGACGTCACGTCGACCTTCCGCACGGCGTTCTATCCCTACTATCCCGACTACGGCAAGTATCTCTCCCTCGAACACACCTGCGGCGACGGCCGCACGCTCTGCCACGACGCCAGCTACGAGGGCAGCCTGTTCGGCAACCTCGCTCTGCAGGAACCGCTGCCCGACGGCACGCCGCGACCGAAAAAAGAGGCCGCCCGCTGGATTCGCCGTAATCCAAAGGATCCGCAGCCGGTCAATGTCTGGGAAGACGACCAGCAGCGCCGATTCACAAGCTTCATCGTCTCAAGCGAGCGTCTGCTGGTCGCCGGCCATCCCGACGCCAAGCCGGACGCCGCATTTCTCGCCGCGATCAACATCGACGACGGCACAACCGCCTGGGAAATCGACCTCCCCGCTCAAGCCGTCAAGGGCGGCGCCACCCTCGACCACACAGGCCGCGTCTACGTCTCCCTGGAAAACGGCCAACTCCTCTGCTTCACCCCCGAACCCGAGTAGTGCGTCTCCCGCTATACAGAGCCCGCCGGTAACAACACCCAACGCCCGCCGGTTGCAACCGGCGGGTTCCGCGAACCACACGACGCCCCCTACTCCGCCTCAAACTCCTCACCCAGCCGGTAAAGCGGCAGATAGCGGTAGTAGACCTCCAGGCAAAGCGTCGCCACGGCGGTCGAATACACGCGGCCGCCGTACGGTCCCCACAGGTCGCGCGGATCCCAACTCCCCGCGTTGACGCCCGTCTGGATCTGTTCGTTCACCACCAGATCGCGCATCTCCGCGTTCCATTTCTCCCACGGCTCGCCGCCGTGTTCGTGCATCGCCATCGAGCCGTAGTACCAGTAGTAATAGTTGAGTTGCGAGCGGTGCGGCGGAAATCGTTGGACGTATTCCACCGCTTCGATCGCCGCCGGGTTCGTCCGGTCGATCCCCAGCATCTGCTTGCAGAACAGCGCCTCCGCCGTCATGGGAGGCGACGGCCGCTCGTCCGCCCGGTAGGCCGCCAGTCCGCCGTGCTGGCCCCGGCCGCGGGCAACGAGAAAGTCGATCATCTTCTTGCGAACGTCGCCGGGAATCGGAATGCCCCCCAGTTCCCCGCTCTTCAGCGACATGAGATGCCATCCGAAGATGCTCATGTCACCGTCCCGCTGGTTCTTCATGTAGCGCCAGCCTCCGTCGGCCAGTTGCAGCTCGAGCGTGTGGCCGAGCGCCCGTCGCACCGGGGCGGCCAGCCAATCGCCGGCGGACTCGCTGGTTCGCATCGCGTAAGCTTCCGCCATTGCGTAAGTGGCGATGGCGTGACAATACGCGGCGTCGAAATTGCTCGCATTCCCGGAGAGCGACCCGTCCGGTCGCTGCTGAGAGATCAGCCATCTCAGCGCCGACTGCACTTCGCTCTGGTAATCGCCCTTTTCGTAGGTGTGGCCGGCGCCCAGAAACGCCAGCACCGCCAGCCCCGTCACGCCGGTGTCTGCGTTCTTCCCCGCCGCGCCGCGGTCGACGCCGTCGAAACCGACCGAAATCCTCCCCCCTTCCTGAGCGTCCGAGTCCCAGAATCCCCCCGCCGTCTGGTTCGCCGCCAGCCACTGCAGACTGAGTTCCACCGCCCGCTCCGACTCGTCGGTTCCCCCATACTTGCGGGCGGCCTCCTCCCGCTGGTCCTGGGTCCGCATCCGGTACGGCGCCGGAACGCGGCTCTGATCGCCCGGCGCGGGAATCTCCAAATCGGGGCGTTCCAGGCTCGGCATCTCCGCCGGAGTCGTCGCCGCCAGCGACTGCACCGGGTCCAGCGAAGGACGTTCGGGCTGCTTCGGAATGTCGGACGGGCGATACCGCTCGACCCCCGTCTCATTGATGCTCTGCGGCGTGCGCGTCCTCTCCCGCGCCACCTGCGGCCGCAGCGGCGCCGTATTCTGACCGGGTTCGGCCACTTCTCGTTCACCAACGCCCACGTCGTCAACCGTCAGCGTGTCCGGCGCAGGCGCGGTGCGCCGCATCATTTCGGCCGCTTCATCGGCCCTCTGCAACGGCGCCGTCTCCGCGCTGAATCCGCCGATCGACGTCACGTCGCGGTTCGGATCGGGGTCGGGCGAAAGCCGCTCCACCGTTCCCGCCTGCGGACGCGGGACGTCCTCGCTCTCCCGCACGTTGACCGACACGGCCGGACTCCGTTCGCGGGACATCGACGGCGTTTCGACGTCGGCCCGCGCCTCCGCACGGGGATCGTCCACTTCCAGCGGAACCGCGGCCGGATCGGACGGACCTTCCAGCGACTGCGTCTCCGGCGACGGCATCGCCTCCTCGGGAACAGTCAACGGGGTCCGTTCAACCGTCTCGGCCCGCGCTATCTCCGCCACCGAAGGCCGCGATGGAAGCGACTCGACGCTCGGCTCGAATTCAGGCTTGCTGCGGACCAGTTCCGGCGAGAGCGTATCCGGCAGCTCTTCCCACACCGGCGTCGTCCCCTGCTCCTCGGGAGGCTCCGGCAACTCTTCCTCGGGAATCGTCACCACCTCGAACCGCTCGGGAGCCGGTTCTTCCACATCCGACGCGGCCGACGTCCTCAGCACAGCCTCCGGCCAGATCGCCAGAATTCCGCACGCCAGGCAGAGATGCAGCACAACGGAAAACGCCAGCGCCTTCGACGAGACCCGCCGTTTGCCCCACCGCGTGCCCAGCATCGTCAACAGGTGCGCCGAAGCCAGGACGAACCCGGCGAACAGCAGCACGATCAGCACCGGCTGCGCGATCGCCAGCCCCAGCTTGACCAGTTCCCACCGCTGCTGCGACAGGTCGAGTGCTGCGATCATCATGGCGCTGACTCGCTTCCCACGCGATTGGCCAACTGAATATTAGAAATCCCGGCCCGGTGGCAGATGTTCAGCGCCGTCATCACGTGCTGGTACGGGCCGGAACCGTCCGCACGGATCACCACCGACTGATCCGCGTAACGATCCGCCGCAGCGCGTAGTTCTCCCTGAAGTTCCTCGGCCGAGAGGCCTTTCCGCCCCAGAAAAAATCTCCCATCCCGCGTAATGTTCACCACCAGTTCATCCGGCAGATTCGTCAACGGCTGCGCTTCGGTCACCTCCGGCAGGTCGACCTCGTACTGCCGCTCCGTCTTGATGAATTCCGTCCCCACCAGGAAGAAAATCACGAGTTGCAACACCACGTCGATCATCGGCGTGAGGTTCAGGCTCGGCTCCTCCATCGGCTCCAGTTTGAGCGGCATAACGACTCACGCGGAAGGGTGATTGTTTCGGTTGTCGAGCCATCGCTTCAGGGACGCCTGACTCTCGGTCGACGGTCTTCCGAGGACGATGTTTTCCACGCTGATGTCCTCATCCAGTTGAGTCCAGTGAATGCCTCGTCCACCGCCGATCAGCCGCCAATCCTCCCGTTCTTCGTCCGTGCCATGGCAAAGCCGAGGATACCACGAAAGGGGTGCGGAAATCGTGCGACCATCCGATAGCTCCGCGATCAAGAGATCGTCCGTGATTTTCAGGGTCGCAACGCGAACATGCTGGATGTCAACCGTGGAAGAAGTCATTCCAGGATTCCATCAATCGTTCTTGATGATCGCTTACGATCTTCTCGATTCGGCGTAATTCCTTCGCTGAAAAACCGCCACTGCGCTCAAGACGGACTGGTTCGAGCCAGAACTTCGCCTCGCAGTCGTCACGTTCCACATGCACGTGAACCGGTTCTTCACCATCACCAGCATAGAAAAAGAAACGGTACGGACCAACTCTCGAAACTGTGGGCATCGCTCTGTCGAACGCTGGGATCGGCGCCAGTCATAAACTCAGCGCATGAAGATCCGGCTGTGCCGGCCGCAACTTGGCGTACCCCAACTCCGCCCATGACGGGGCACTCAAGTCGGGCGCCACTGGCGTCCCGCCAGTGCGAATTCGACCCAAACAGGTTCTCTTCGCAATCGCTCCTGACCTCCACGATACTCGCTGCAATCCACTCACTCCAGATCGATCGTCACATCCTGCGTCAATTCTCCGCCGTCCCCCGGCAGCACGATGCGATAACGAATCGCGATCTCCTCCATGTTCGGAGGAATCGAGAGCGCGCCCTGCGCGTAATGAGCCGGCTCCTCATCGGCCGTCGGTTCGTACACGGTCGCAACTTCCTCCGCAATCACCGCCGTCCCGTCGGTCGAAACGAGCGCATTGAAAACTTCCGCATCGTCCACCGGCTCTCCGTCACGCGTGACGCTCACCGCCGGCTCGACCCGCTCCCCCGCATGCAGATGCGCCGCGTGATGCCCCAGCTTGATGACGAATCCATTGTGCTTGATGTCCTTCCGCCGCCACACCAGCGCATCGTCGTGAGCATGCGAGTGCGCATGGTCGTGATCGTGTACGATCTCTCCGCTGTACTGCGTCCCGTCGATCTTGAGCGAGAGCCGCGGCTTCGTCGAATCGTGCAGATGCTGCTCCAACTCTTCATCGCTCGAAATGAAGCGCGAAGACTTCCCATCCTCATCGGATGCTTCCGGATCGGCCTGCAAGATGAACTGTTCGGGCGACCCGTCGTGGACCAGATTGATCCTGACCTCGGCGGCGTCGATGGCCACCTGATTCACGGCCGCCCCGTCCAGAACATACACGGTGATCGTTCCCGCCTCTTCGTCGTGGACGAGTTCGGCGTGGTACTGCTCGTTGCCCAGTTCGATCAGATCGCCGCCGTGCGGTCCGTGATCGGGATGATCGTGCCCATGGTCGTGAGCATGGCCGTGGTCGTGATTATTCGATGCCGAGGTCGCCGCCTCCGGCGATTCGGACGACGGGCACCCCGCCAGCATCGTCGCGACCGCCGCGCCGAGTATGACAGTCACCAGGCTGCGCATGAAAACCTCCCTGGGTTGGTCTGTTGATTTCGTTGAGTTCATCGAGTGCTTCGGCAACATTCAATTCACGGGTGCCACTGGCTGTGCCAGTGCGAAGCACAGAGGACGTTGACCTGGCAATGCACTTGCAGAATGCAGTAGCGCCTCACGCGCCGATTCAGAATCGAACACCACTACGACACTGCTGCCGCTTCCGGAGCTGTCCTCGACGTTTCGTCCCGCCACCACTCCGCTTCCTCTGCCTCGCCCTGCATCCGCCGCTCCGCAGCCCGCTTGCCGAACAGCCAGAACAGCGCCGGATGCACGAAGAAATCAAGCAGCGTCGAACTGATCAGTCCTCCGAAAATCACGGTCGCCACAGGATAAAGAATTTCCTTCCCCGGTTCCCCCGCCGCCAGCACCAGCGGAATGAGTCCGAAGCCGGCCGTCAGCGCCGTCATCAGCATCGGCGCCAGCCGTTCCTTCCCGGCCCGTTCGATCATCTGCGGCGTGAATTTCTCCCCCTCATGCTCGACCAGATGCAAATAGTGAGCGATCAGCAGGATGCCGTTCCGCGACGCGATCCCGCTCAGTGAAACAAACCCCACCATGCTGGCCACTGTCAGCGACTGCCCTGTGACCACCAGCGCGGTCACCGCCCCGATTGCCGCCATCGGCAGCGCGCTCAGCACCTGCAGCGACATGTTGACCGAGCGGAACAGCGTATACAACGCGATGAACATTCCCACCACCGCGATCACGCTCAGCACCGCCAGCCTGCGCGTCGCCGCCTGCTGACTCTCGAACTGCCCCCCCACGTCGATCACGTAACCGCTCGGCAAACTCTCACGGATCGGAGCGATACGCGCCTGGATGTCCTCCACCACGCTGCCCAGGTCGCGGCCGGCGGTGTTGCACTGCACGATGATCCGCCGCCGCACCCGCTCCCGGTTGATCGTGTTCGGTCCCGTGTCTTCATACACGTCGGCCACGTCGGAAAGCGGCACCCGGCCGCCCCCCGGCAGATTGATCGCCAGCCGTTTCATCTCTTCCGGATTCTTGCGGAACCGGTCGTCCAGCCGCACCAGCAGATCGTACTTCCGCTCTCCGTCCACGATTTCAGAGACAACCCGGCCGTTGAGAGCCGTCTCAACAAACTCGTTCACGTGGTCCGTGTTCAGCCCCAGCAGGCGGAGATCCTCGCGGCGGATTTCGATCTTCAATTGCGGCACTTCCACCTGCGGTTCGACCAGCAGGTCCTTTACCCCCTCCACCTCTTCGATGGCCGCTTTCACGTCGTCCGCCGTCTCTCGCAGCACCGTCAAGTCGTCCCCGTAGATCTTGATGCCCACCTGCGCCCGGATCCCCGTGAGCATGTGCGACATCAGATGCTGCAGCGGCTGTTCCGCCGCAATCACCGCGCCCGGCACCTCGTTCGCCTGCTCCCGGATCTCCGCCATGATCTCTGCGCGAGACCGTTCGCTGTCGGGGTCGAGCGTCAAAATGATCTCCGACATGTTGACGCCTTCAGCGTGCTCATCCAGTTCCGCCCGGCCGGTCCGTCGCCCCAGGGCGACCACTTCATCGATTTCCAGCAGCTTCTGATCAACCATCCCGGCGATCCGGTCCGACGTGGCCAGCGACGTCCCCGGCGGCAGCACCACGTTCACCTGCACGCTCCCCTCGTTGAACGGAGGCAGAAAGTCCCGACCAAGCTGCGTGACCGTGATCGCGGCCAGCGCCACCAACACCGACACCACGCCCAGAATCGGCCACGAAAACCGGATGCTGAAGCGGATCACATAACCCGCAATCCACTTCAACACCCGCAGCAGCAATCCATCCTGCTCCCGCTCCATCAGCTTCGCTCGGGACAACAGCCAGTAAGAGAGGACGGGGGTGACCGTCAGCGACACCAGCAGCGACGCCAGAATCGACACGATGTAAGCGATTCCCAGCGGAGTAAACAACCGACCCTCGATCCCTTCCAGCGCGAACAGCGGGATGAACACCAGCACCACCAGGATCGTGCTGAAGACGATCGAATTGCGAATCTCCCGGCTGGCGTCGTACACCACGCGCAGCGCCGGCTGGGGCCGCTCGGCGTGCCGGTTCTCCTTCAGCCGTCGAAAGATATTCTCCACGTCGACGATCGCATCATCGACCAGTTCCCCGATGGCGACCGCCAGCCCGCCCAGCGTCATCGTGTTGATCGACAGTCCGAACCACTTGAAGATCACCGCCGTGATGCAGATTGAAAGCGGGATCGCAGTCAGCGTGATGAACGTCGTCCGAAAGTTCAGCAGGAACAGAAACAGCACGATCACGACCAGCCCGATTCCGAGCCACAACGCCTCTTCCACGTTGTAGATGCTCAGTTCAATGAACTGCTTCTGCTGGTAGACGTCCGGCATGATGCGGATGTCGTCCGGCAGGGACGCCGCGAGTTCCTCCAGCGCCTCCGTCACCTCATCGGTCAGATGCCGCGTGTCGGTCCCCGGCTGCTTGGCGATCGTCAACACCACCGCCGGCCGCCCGTTCACCGCAGAGTCCCCCCGCTTGATCTGCTCCCGCTCCTCGACCCGCGCGACCTGACGCAACAGGACCGGTCGCGTCGGATGCGGCTTGACCACCACGTCCTCGAGCTGCTCGATCTCCTGAATCCGGCCGATCCCCCGCACCAGATACTCATTGCCCCCCAGGTCGAGATAGCCGCCGGGCGCGTTGGCGTTGCTCTCCGCCACCGCCCGTTCGACCTCCTCCAGCGAAACGTCGTACTTCAGCAGCATCTCCGCGTCGACCAGCACCTGAAACTGTTTCCGCCCGCCCCCCATCGTGATCACCTGCGCCACGCCGGGAATCGTGAGCAGCCGCGGCCGAACCACCCAGTCCGCCAGGCTGCGGACCTCCATCGGATCGGTGCTCCCGTCCTCGCTCCACATCCCCACCAGCATGATCTGCCCCATGATCGATGAGATCGGCATAAGCTGCGGCTGCACGCCCTCCGGCAGCCGGTCGGCCGCGAGCGACAACTTCTCCGCCACGATCTGCCGGTCGGTGTAGATGTCCGTGCCCCATTCGAACTCCACGTTGATCACCGACAGTCCCACGCCGGAGGAACTCCGCACCGCCTGCACGCCCGTCGCCCCGTTCAGCACCGCTTCCAGCGGAAACGTCACCAGCGTCTCCACCTCTTCGGGCGCCAGTCCGTGCGCCTCGGTCAGCACCGTCACCCGCGGCCGGTCCAGATCGGGAAAGACGTCGATCGGCAGGTTCGCGATCACATAGCCGCCGTAGACGCACACACACAACGCGGTGACCGCCACCAGCAGGCGGAAACGAAGGGCGGTGCGAATGACGGCATCGAGCATGATCTGCTTTGTCCGGAAGTATTGGTCGTCTGGAAATCGCGATTAGTGAGAGTGTCCGGCGTGTGGATCGACGCCGCCCCCCGCCTCGTTCTTTAGCGCCATCTGAAGCTGCTGCGCCGAGTGCAACGCCACAATGTCGCCCGGAAACAACGAACCGTCGTTCGCCAGCACAACCTGATAGGGATCGCGATACTCGACCGTCACCGGCCGCCGGATGAACTCATCCCCGTTCTGCTGAAACACGTAGTGCTCCGCGCCGTCCTTCGTCACCGCCCGCGCCGGCAGCACAATCCGGCCCGGCCACTCGTCCACCGGCACCTGCAGGTCGAGACGCTGCCCCGGCCGGTATTTCCACCCGATGTACCGTCGCCCGTCGGCCGCCACGTTGTCCCGTGCCACTTCGTTCGGCAGCGCAACGTAGAAGTGCACGAGTCGCGTCTCCGGATCGACGTCGTTCTCCACGAACAGCAGATCCAGATCGTCGAATATCCGCCGCCGGTGAGCGTCTTCCTCGAGGACGGCCGTCACCTTCCAGTCCCGGCTCGCCGCCTCGAGCACCGACGCCGCGTCCCGCTCGAACGCTTGCCCCTGAATATACAACTCCGAGTAGTCGGCCAGTTCGCACAGGCTTTCTCCGGCGCTCACGGCCTGCCCCGGCTGCACGTCCAGTCGATGCACCACATAGAGTTCCCCCGCCGTCCCGGTCGTTCCGCCGTTCTGCTCCGCATCCTCCTCCTGCAGCGACGCCTGAGTGATCCCGGCGTTCGTGAGCTGCAATTCCCCCGACGCCGAACCTTTGGGCGGCGCGTAGATCCGCAGTTCGCGCAGCAGTTTTCGTGTTTCCGCAATCTGCACGACCTGCTCTTCATTGAGGCCGTGCAGCAGCAGCGCTTCGCTCCGCGCCGCGATCTTCGCGTCCAGCTTGTCCTTTTCATACTCACGCTCCAGCAGCCGCGTCAGCGGGATCGTCCCCCGCTCCTGCAACTCCTTCAAGCGGGCGATCTCGCGCCGCTCCACGTCGAGCGCCCCCAACGCAGTCAGATACTCCTCCTGGGCCTGCACCAGATCTTCATGCGTCAGCCGGATCTGAAACAGCAGGATCCCCGGCGCGACCGCCTCTCCCATCGCAATGTGAACTTCAGTAATCACTCCCGTCAGCGGAGTCACAACGTGCCGGCGGCTCCAGCCGGGACGCTCCACGATCAACGCCGGAACGGTCACCGAAGGACGAAACGTCGTCAACCGGATTTCACCCAGCCCGTCCCCCTCCAGCTTCAGCATCCGCCGCGCCTGCGGAGACAATTCGATCGCTTCGACTTCGGAAGAACCGTGGTCGTGATCGTGCTCCTCGTCCGCATCACCCGCAGCCTCATCAGGCGACTCACCGCGGAACGATGCAATCGTCGTCTGAATCCCGTGCGTCAGCCCAGGCAGCCAGCGGCCCCGAGTCACGAACGCCGTGATCAACAACGCCGCAATCACGAGGACAATCGCCCCGCGGATCGCCCATTTCGGTGGTGCATACTTCATCACTCGATTCCCAACGGCAAGAAGAGAGACTTCCCTGTCCGCAAGCGCGGCGACGGCGTGAGAGATACGCCGCCCGAATTCAATAGCAGCGCGGGAGCGCCCGCACAAACCGGCTCCCGCGAAACAAGCGATTAGATGCGCAGAACCTGCAGCGCCGCGCAGCGCTCAGCCGCCGATCTCCAATGCGGCCCAATCTCAGCCGCGGGACGAATTCGCAGCAGCGTGCCGGCCCTCGCCCTCAACAGCACGACATCCACGGAATCGATCGCCGACTCAACAATCTGAGCATCATGCTGCAGCGGCTTCGACAGAAGATACGTGCAGTCCGCCTGCTCTCCGTGCCCTTCACGGTCGCCGCCGCATGGCCGTTGATCACCCTGTCCCGACATGTCGTGCGCAAGCGGCGTGCTCTGACCACAGGCGTGCCGCGTTCCGTGGACCGCGAAAGCCTCTGACTTGACCACCTCGCCTCGATGCTCCACATGCCAAGCGCAGCCAAACACAGCATGCAGCAACATGCTGGCGAGCGCGGTCCAGGTGAGCAACAAGCCCGACATCTGTTGAGTGCCCTTTCGGCAAGACTGACAACCACCCCATTATTACAGCGAAAATCCGATTGTCACGCTCAATGTTGTTGAGGCGGGACGATCCTGGGAATCTGTTCGGTCGCGCAAGCGCCCACATTGGGCAATTCCGCCTCACGGATCGAACTGACAATACTCCCCGCCTCCGCTATGGTATCCTTCGTTAATGACGTGCCAAAAACCATCCAGGTTCTCTTCATTCCTGATGCAGAATGCTCAGACTTCTCGGTGGACAATACCGATTTTGTGACGGCGTCAAACGACGTTCGTTTCTGCAGATCGGCGGGCTCGCGGTCGGCGGACTCGCATTCCCTCAACTGCTGCAACGAGAGTCTCACGCGGCGACCGGTCTGTCCCATAAGTCGGTCATCATGGTCTACCTCTCCGGTGGACTTGCTCATCAGGACACGTTCGACCTCAAACCCGCCGCCCCGACCGAAATTCGCGGTGAGTTCAACCCGATCTCGACGAACGTGCCGGGAATCGAATACGGCGAACTCCTGCCGAAACTCGCCGCCGTCGCAGACAAGTGCAGCATCGTGCGGTCGGTCGTCGGTCAACGCGACGAGCATTCGAGTTTCCAGAGCCTCACCGGTTATCCGATGCCCGAAGTTCAGAGAGATCGGCTGCCGCACTTTGGTTCCGTCGTGGCCAAAGTTGAGGGCGCAACCGATCCCCTCACGCCGCCGTTCATCGACCTCTTTCCCACCATGCAGCACCGCCCTTACAACAGCACCGGGGCCGGTTATCTCGGCAGCGCTTATCACCAGGTCCGCGCCGACGGCGAAGACCTCGCCAGCATGAAACTCCGCTACGTCGATCCGCCGCAATTCACAAGCCGGCAGGAACTGCTCACCGCTCTCGACAGATTTCGTCGCCGCGCTGACAGGACCGGTCTCGACGAAGTTGCCGAAAACTACCAGCGCGCCTTCGAGGTGCTCACCTCTTCCAAGCTTGTCGAGGCGCTCGACGTTGAAAAGGAAGACCCGGCGCTGCGCGAGCGCTACGGCAAGGGGTCGCCCAAGCATCTCGGCGACGGCGCTCCGCTGTGGAACGACCAACTCCTGATCGCCCGCAGGCTCGTCGAAGCCGGCGTGCGAGTCGTCACTGTCGCCTACGGATTCTGGGACACGCACGGCAACAATTTCGGCCACCTCAGAACGCACCTGCCGACCTTCGACGCCGGACTCTCCGCGCTGGTGCAGGACCTCTCCGACCGCGGACTCAGCGACGATGTCACGCTGGTTGTGTGGGGCGAATTCGGACGCACGCCAAAGATCAACGACAATGCCGGCCGCGATCACTGGGCGCCCGTTCAATCGGCTCTCTTTGCAGGAGGCGGAATGCCGGCAGGACAAGTCATCGGCTCGACCGACTCCACGGCCGCATACGCGGAAGATCGCCCGATCCACTACCGCGATGTCCTCGCCACCGTCTACCACAACCTGGGCATCAATCCTCACAGCTACGTCCGCGACGTCAACGACCGGCCCGTGCTGATTCTCCCCGAGACCGCCCGGCCGATTCCCGAACTGGTCACCTGACGCGGCACGGCAACCGACGGCGCAATCGTGACGTCCGATACTCAGCCATCCGCCGCCCGCCCCGCACCCTCCAGATCGCGCGGCGTCTCGATTGCCGTCTGGTTGCTGATTGCGCTGCATTTCGCGCTCGGAGTGCACACGGCGGTCTCCAAGTCGGTCACGCACGACGAACTCTGGCATCTCCCGGTCGGGCTCTGCAATCTGCGTTTCAACCGTTTCGATTTCGATGTCCTCAACCCCCCGCTGACCCGCATGTGGGCCGCCGTTCCCTTGTGGATCACAGGCGTGGAGACCGGAGAAACCGCGACCGGCCCGCAAGTCGGCATCAACTTCATCGACCAGTATCCGCAAGACTTTCAACAACTCTACAACCGGGGTCGGGTCTTCAATCTCATCCTCTCCGTTGCGACCGCCCTCATCCTGGCCCGCTGGGCCCGCGAACTGTTCGGAGACGGCGGAGCCCTGCTCGCTACCCTGCTCTACTGCACCTGTCCCAACATCCTGGCGCACTCGGCGATCGTCACGCCCGACGCCGGATTGATGCTCGCGTTTCTCGCCACGCTCTATTCGTTCTGGATCTGGTCCCGCAGTCGCACCTGGACTCTCACATTCATCATGGCGCTCGTGCTCGGCCTCGCTCAGGGAACCAAGTTCACGGCCGTCCTGCTCTATCCGGTGTTGTTGATCCTCTGGTTCATCTGCAGTGGGACGCGCGGGCCCGATGAATCCGCTCAACGGTCGCGCGGAAAATTCTGGCAGATGCCGGTTGCGTTCCTCACCAGCCTGCTGGTCCTGAGCGCCGTCTACCAGTTCCACGGCAGCTTTCGCCCGCTGGGCTCGTATCGCTTCACCAGTTCGGCCATGCAGTCAGTCGCAACCTTGCTTCAATCCGCGCCGTGGCTTCCGCTGCCGTTTCCCGAGGACTATCTCGTCGGCATCGACGAACAGCGCAGAATCATGGAGAGTCCGCATCCCGTCTTCCTTGACGGAACATGGAGCGTCGCCGGATTCCCGGCCTACTACCCGCGGACACTCCTTTACAAGATCCCTCACCCCCTGCACGTGTGCGTCGCTCTCGGCCTGATCCTGTGCCTGATCAAGCCGGGCGGACAAATGACCCGGCGGACGTTGGTTATGCTGTTGCTTCCCATTCTGCTGCTGCTGGGGATCGCCGGGACAACCGCCATGCAGCTCGGCGTCCGTTACGTCCTCCCGCTCTTGCCTCTCATGATTCTCATCGCCTCACGGTTGGGCCTCGCCTGGAACGGCTGGCCGACGATCGCCCGTCGAACCGCCGGTGCGCTGGTCGCTTTGATCTGTTTCGCTTCGTTGAGACACCATCCGCATCACCTCGCCTACTTCAATGAATACGCCGGCGGTCCCGTCGGAGGGCGGAATCATCTGCTCGACTCCAACATCGACTGGGGCCAGGACCTGCACCTGGTCAAGCAGTTTATGAACGATCAGCAACTGGAATCGATCGGCCTTGCCTACTTCGGCACACTGCCGCCGACTTCGCTCGGAATCGACTACGAGGTTCCGCCGGACCTCACGGGAGACACTGCATCCACCTGGTCGCTGCCGCCCGGCTGGTACGCCGTCAGCGTCAACTTCGTCATGGGTCGACCGCACCTCGTCCCTCACCCCGACGGGACCGCTTCCCCTGTTGACCTGCACGCCTTCAGTTACTTCCAGCGTCTCGAACCGGTCGCGCGCCTCGGCTATTCAATCGACGTCTACCATGTGACGCCCGAGCAGTCCGGCCAACTCGTCCAACCGCTCCACTGAATTGCCGAAGCGCCCGCCCAACGCCCGCCGGCTGCGTCCGGCGCGACTCCCCTCACCCTCACAACCACAATTCAACGCGATCCCACAGTCCCTTCGGCAACCGCTTCTCGCACGCGCGCCGAATCTGTTTGTCGTGATACCGCGTGCTGAAGTGCGCCAGGATGATCCGCTCATTCTGAAACCGCTCCGCCCGCTCGATAATGTCGTCGAGGTGCGTGTGCCCGAACTTGTGAATCTTTTCCTTGCGGTGTTCCGGGCGAAAAAACGTCACCTCCGTAATCAGGATCTTCGCCTGATAGACCGCCGGATCGTTGTCCAGTCCGGCGGGGGCCGTGTCGCCGCAGTAGCAGACCAGCGGCACACGGACATCCTCGCTCACCTCCACCCCGCTGTACCGCAGGTCGCGGATCTCTTCGCCCGAGAGGCCGTGGTACTCGGCTTTGAGCTTCTTCCGCCGGTCCCACAGGATGCAGCCCCGCGACGGAACCGTGTGTTTCGTGTCAAACACCGTCAGCACGTGTTCGCGCGAGAGTTCAAACTCGTCGCCCGAACTCACGCCGATCAGCTCGCACAGCATGCGGCCGCGGTCGAGCCGCTGCCACGAGCGGAGCATCCGCTGCACCGGTTCGTGAACCTCCGCCGGCACGTAAATCGTCGGAGGCTCCATCCGCATCATCCGCCGCCGTGCGACGTAAGCCGGCAACGCCGCCATGTGATCCAGATGCGAATGCGACAGAAAAAACGTCTGCGTTCCCATAAACGACCACGGACTGCCCCCCATGTCGAAACCGACCTTCAATTCCGGCACTCGCCAGTAGGTCTGCACCGCCGCGCGCGAATATCCTTCGATCGTCAGACCGGCGTGGGAGATCGACTTGAGAGGCAGATTTTCAATCATGCAAAGCGGCGGAGTCTCACGTGTGGCGTCGGTGCGACAGAATAGGGAATCGCCTTCGATTCATCGAGGTCGCGGAACTTCGGTCTCGACACCCCGCGCAACACTTGGTTCGCCCGCGCTGATGCGTTACACCGTTTCTCACTGACGAGTGCAAGCTCCATGATTCAACGCCCTCCCGTTTAGCCTCGACCCGCAGGGAAGCGCTCCGTAACTCAGCAGCACCATGAGCCAAACGCTTGATCAGGTCGCCCACGACCTCGGCTTTGAAGTCGTCACCGAGCCCGGCGACGAACTCCGGTACGGCCTCGAACGCATTCTGGGCAACGTCAGCCAGTTCCACATCGACTGGCTCATCGAAAAGCGCTCAGGCGACGTCCGCTTCGTCGTCGCCGACGTCTCCTACCGCAGCGCGAGCGGCGACAGCCAATCCAGGCTGAAACGCGAAACCATGCTCTACTTCGAGCAGCCGGGACTCACCCTGCCCGGCGCCACCATTCAGCCGCGCAGTCTGACGACCGGCCTCCTGGCGGTCGCGATGAACTTCGCCGGCATCCAGCAGGTGCAGTTCGAGGACGATCCGCAGTTTCACGAAGCCTGCCAGGTCATGACGCTGCAGCCGGAATCGACCCGCGCCCTGCTCGAACCGGCGTTGCGGGAGTATCTCACCGCCAACCCCGGCTTGACGGTCCGCACCGACGGACCGCGGCTGGTCGTCTATCGCGCCGGCCAGCGCGTCGATCCCGCAGACCTGCCCGCCTTCATCGACGAGACCGACAACGTCGCCGTCAGCCTCGCCCGTCGCGGCGCTCAACTGGAGTCTCTCGGAATCGACCCCGAAGCCGAAGCCCGAGCCGCGCTGCAGCGCTCGCCCGCCCTTCGCGGCCGTGTCGTCCCCAGAGCCGATCTGGAGGCCTTTCTAAAACAGCCACCGCCGCGCTCGATTCCGCGAACGATCAAACGCCAGTACCTCGGCTTTGCCGGCCTCTTCTTCTATGTGTGGGGCGGAATGTTTCTCGTCGCGGGCACCGCCGTCATCGCCGGCCTCGTCGCCGCCGGGGAGATGCCTCCCCTGATCGCGCTCCCCTTCAGCCTGATCCCCCTGATCGGCCTGGGCGCGATCGTCGTCACGTTCCTCTATCGACGCCGGCACAAGCGACTGCTGGCAGGCGGCGTCTGCCGTCCAGCCCGCGTGACCGACGTCCGCACAACCAACGTCACCGTCAACAACCAGCGCCGCTACAAGGTCGATCTCCAGTACGAATTTGACGGACGCGACATGACCGGCACCATCAATGCCTACGACCCGGCCGTCCGGACGGCGTTCTCTCTCCGAGGAACGTCCCGGGAAACGCGAATCCTCGTCGATCCCCTTCGCCCCGACCGCCTCCTCTGGATCGACAGCCTCCCCACCACGTAGGACAGATTTCCAAATCTGTCCCACATAACAGCTAACCACTACCAACGAATTCCTACCCTCAACCCGTCATAAGCCAACTCAACATTCCCCGGTAGCCGCGCGTTCGTCGCCTCATACTCCAGCCGGTGCGAGATGTGCGTTAAGAACGCCTGACGCGGCTGCACTTGCTCAATCACCTCAACCGCCTCTCCGACACTGAAGTGAGCCGGATGCGGTTCGTCCCACAGCGCGTCGAGCACCAGCGTGTCGAGTCCCTCCAGGTAACGCCGGCTTTCGGCGGGAATCTGATTGCAATCCGTCGCATACGCGACATCGCCGATACGAAACCCGAGCA
>QQVO01000040.1 GCA_003388505.1 Planctomycetota bacterium | reverse complement strand
CCGGGCCGCGATGCCACTTGCCGAAGTGTGCGCAGGCGTAGCCGGCGCCTGAGAGCAGTTGGGCGATGGTGATTTCTTCGGGGCGGATCGACCAGTTCGGGGTGAATGTCCCGTAACGGTTGGGATGCCGCCCGGTCATGACGCTGCCGCGGGTCGGGGAGCAGACGGGGGATGCGGAGTAGAAGCGGTCGAGCCGAAGTCCGGCGGCGGCCATTTCGTCGAGGACGGGGGTGTGGAGGTAGGGATGCCCGTTGTAGCCGGTTTCGTCCCAGCCGTGGTCGTCCCCCATGCAGAGGATGACGTTGGGGCGGTCGTCTGCGGCGAGGCCGGTGACGATGGCCAACGTGATTACGAGCGGGATCAGGAGAGTTTGCATGGGGGCTTTGTTGGGTATTGACCTGCAGGCTCAGGTTGACCGCTTGCAGGGTGAGAACCAGCCAGGGAATCACTGCACCGACAGCCATTCCCACCATTCGACGTAGCTCTAATAGGCTCGGCCAATGGGGTTTTCCTCAAAGAAGTCAGTGTGGCGGGCGACCAGTTCGAGCGGCAGGTAGAAGTAGTGAAGCGCTTGCATCATCCAGAAGGGAAGAACATTGGCGTTCGCCGCATAGACCCATGGGCCGAGGCTGGACAGATACATCGCCAGCAGCAACAGGGATGCAGCCGCCCAGAGGGCAATCCGCTTGCGGCGAGACTTGGTTGGCCGAGTCATCGCCGGATGATAGCACGACTTGTGGCGTGAAGAACGGAATCGATTATACGGCAACCGAAGAGCGGCACGACGATTCGGTTGGTTGGAGGCGAGGGCAGCATCCAATTACGTGCTGCTTACACTGTAATCCGCCGTGTCACGAGGACGAATCATGGGAGAATAAAACGGTCGTGATCTCACTTTATGACAATCCATGTCGTGGTTCCGCTGCCGCTCTTGCGTGGACGCCTCTCGGTTTCCCATGCCGTGTCTTGCTCGCCAAATGTGTCTTGCAAGAACTGTGGAACGAGCTGGTAAGCGATGTTGTTACGGTCGTCGAGTACGTCAGGAAGCGCTTCTTCTAGGGCAGTGACTACGCCCTTCCAAGGCATTCCATTGCTTCGCATCCGTTGCATGAACTGCGTATCTCCGGCAACCTTCTCAATCGCTGCCTTCGAGTACGTTGCGAGAACGTCTTCGGGAGTGTCCGCTGTTGAGTCATCGTCCGTGTCAGAGCCAGCTTCCGCCGGGAAGAGACCACCAGTTTGAGATTCTGGCTTTGCCTCTGGTGTCGATGGCGGTTTTGTACGACTGGCCGAGATTGCCGCTTGAAATCGCCCCTTCAGTTCTTGCGAGAATGTCTTGCCAGCAGGCAAGTTGTACTGTGGGTCACGTGCAGAATATGCCTGTTCGAACGAAAGGACACGTAGCGGAATGGGATAACTCTTCCCTCCCGCACTGCTCCAAAACACACCGTGCCCCGGAATCGGCTCGTTCAGCAGCGTACTGAGGATGTCGTCACTGAAGTGTGCGTTTGCTTTCTTGACTGAAACGAGATCACCAGCCGAGAGCAGATGGAAGATGAACCAGTTGTCTCCTTGGCTCAGAATTTCGTGGGAAATGCTGCCCGGCTGCTGAGTAATCAACACTGCCCCAAGGTCGTATTTTCGTCCTTCTTTCACCCACGCAACATACGGCCCTTCGCCCGAGCTTCCTCCGCTGCCCAAGACGGATTGTGCCTCCTCGACCACAGCGAGCGTTGGAATCGTCTCCGGGGTGGCCTTGGTGAACTCCTCCTGATTGTGGTCAAACACTCGTTGGAGCAGAAGGCCGGACAACACCAATGCGGGAGTGCCTCGCATCTGCGAAATGTCGATGACACAGATTTTCCCTTCCTTTAGCGAGGCAATCAGCATGTCCATCATCTGGCTGCTCGGATCATGCAGCATCCTGACGATGCGTGTCATGTTTGAGCGGGCTGCTACCGCTTCCGCTTCCTGATTTGGATTCAGCCGTAAGAGGTGATTGATCGTTTGTACGTCGGTGGCGTTTCCATTCGTGAAGATTTCATCGACGAGAGTTCGCCAGTCAGCATCGTTCATGCCTTTGAGCTTTGGGTAGTGTCCCCATGTTGTGTTGGTGATGGCGCATGAAAAACGCGGCGTGATGTTCGCCGCGTGAAACTGAAAGCGGTCGTTGGTCAGTCGTCTTCGTCTTCACCACCATCATCTGGGTCGACTTCCGGCGCGTCACTTCCTGGCTTCTCGACAAGCGCGTCCTTCCACCCCTTAATCGTTGAGATCAACACAGAGAAGTCCAGATCGTTCATGCGCTCAGGAATAGTCACCTTTGCAACGGCGAGGCTCGGCAAGGTGATTGGAAGGTCACGCATTTTGGGTGCGTTCGGATTCAGTGTGATCGACGGTTTACGCAGCGCGAGGGACTCGTCATCGTGCCCATTTCCGTTAGCGCCTTCCCCCTCTTCGTCGTCATTCTCGCCGTACAAATCTGCGAAGTCAACAGTTTTTCGGAACTTGTTGATGAACGTGTCAACCTGAGAGTCGTTGAAATCGAGGTCACGTATCAGATACGACTTCAGCGTTGCTGGAGATGGCAGACGATCGGGGAATTCACTCAGAATCTTGGCGTGAACCGCTGGCAAACGCGCACTCCTGCGGACTGCCGCTTTGCGATTCGGATCATCGCTCCCGTCAGCAAGCACAATATCTAGCGCAAGCTGAGACAGCTTCATTTTGCGGTCATCGCCAGACCCCTCATCGTCTACCAAGCCGTACTGCAGTAGCGTCGAAATCAGGCGTTTCGCAGAACTGCTCTTGAAGCTGTCGTAACCACAGTGCTTCGCGATCACCTCGACGGGGACCGGGTTGCGTCGCTCGTGCTTGTAGATCACCTCAACCGACTTTACGGCATCTTCGACTGTCAGGTTGGGATGTATCGGGCTACGGTGCTTGGCCATGTTCGGCCTCCTTTCTGACAATCATTCTGACTCCTGCTCACCCACAAGTCAACCATTTAGCTGAACCAAAGTCGACAATTTATTCAGGTTGCAGGTTGAATGGACTTGAATAGTCAGCTTGAACGGATATGATGGTGAGATCACGAAGGGAGGTGTCGCATGACCAGAAGAGTAGCAGGCCCCGTTGATTGCGAGTCGCCGTTCGGCGGGGCCGCAGAAGCACGAGTCCCCGGCGGTAGCAGGTTTTGGCGGCCAGCGGACCGCCGGGGGCAAGGCGACAGGGACAGGGGGGAGGACGGTCCTCAGCGTGGCTTGCAACCCTCGGAAAACCGGTTCGACTCCGGTCCCTGTCTCGCTTGTGTCCGTGGTGGGCAGCCCGCGTCTTGGTCGGCGCACCAGCCTTATAAGCTGGCGGAGGGGCTGATTGGTGTCAGTGGGATCGAAACCCCTGCCCACCGCGATTTCACCAAAGACCCGGAGTCGTTGGTGCGACTCCGGGCAACCACATTCAGGCGAACCCAAATGCAGCCTAGCAACTCGCATTGTACCCGGTTCGTCGCAGAAGTGAAGGCGAACCCTGATGCAATGCCCATCATGCCGAGAGCAAGCCAGTAAGTTCGGCAAGACCCGAGACGGCCAGCAGCGCTACCGCTGCCGTGAATGCCGCAAGACGTTCTCCGAACCGAAACCCCTCCCCGGACTGGCGACCGATCTGGAATCGGCTGTCATGGCGCTCCGGCTATTGCTGGAGGGCATGAGCATCCGCGCCACGGCCCGAATCACGAATCTCGACAAAGACACCGTACAGCGGATCGTCGAGACGGCCGGGCGGCAGTGCTGCCAATTCATGGCCGACGCCATCGATAATCACCCGTTCGGCGACATTCAAATCGACGAGCAGTGGGGATTCGTCGGCATGAAAGAAAAGACGGCGTTCTTTCAGGGCGGCGCTGCGGACGCGGGAGACGCCTACACGTTCACAGCCATCGACCGCGACTCGAAAATGGTGATCTGTTTCCACCTTGGGAAACGCGACTCCGACCACACGTGGGAATTCGTCGAGAAGCTGTACCGCTGCGTCTCGGGTCGACCGCAGATCAGCACCGACGGATTCAGGCCGTACATGCAGGCCATCCCGTTGACCTGGCGCTTCGACTGCGACTACGCCCAACTGGTCAAGAAATACGGCTCGCCGGACCAGCAGGGACAGCGGCGATACTCACCGGCCCGGATAATAGGCGTAGACGAGCGAGCGGTTTGCGGTTCACCGGACGAGGACCACATTTGTACGAGCCATGTCGAGCGCCACAACCTCACGACGCGAATGCAGGTCCGGCGCATGACGCGACTGACGAATGGCTTCAGCAAGAAGTGGGAGAACCACGAAGCTATGTTGGGCCTGTTCTATGCGTGGTACAATTGGTGCCGGAAGCACAGCACGCTCAAGACGACTCCCGCCGTGTCTGCGGGACTGACGGACGAGCCGTGGTCTCTGGAAAAGCTGTTGACCGAATCGGCGAAGGTGGTCGCAGCGTAACTACGTGTGATGCATGAAAGGTGAGGCGATGAAATACTCCGCTCGTGTGTACCTTCAGCCCGACGGCGAGACGGTTCAAGTGTTTCAATTCAAGAAGCACGACGAAGCCCCGGAGCACCTCTTGGAGGGTCCAGCATACAAGACAGTGAATCGCAGCGATGCTGAAGCGATAGGTCGGTTGATTCAAGATGCTCTCGACGGAAATCTGAAGCAGTAAACAATCAACACAACATGGGGACACTACCGAGCTTTGCGACGTTTTGCTGGTCCTGCTTTTCGGCTGGCAAAGCAATCGAGATCACGTCACTAGGCCGCAGTCGTCGAATATCCAACTTGATGTCACCTGCCACGAAGGAGTCGTAATAAGGACTGGGGCCTTTCTTCTTTGTGAAGACGACTACTTTGTCTTCTAAGTGGGGTACGTCGCAGAGGCCAGGGCGGTTCTTGTCGTCAGGCCAGAAATATTCACCGTCTGGGTCAAAGATGATCGTTCCCACAGGAACACGTCTGCCACCTCTCTTCTCAACTGTTGGAGTCTGCTCATACAAGCTGCTGAAAAGTAGTTTGACCAAGTTGGATTTTCCAAACCCGGCTCGGGCGAAGACAAAGGTGCGGCGAGAAACAAGGTGGACGACATCGAATCTCGCAACGACAGCGGGAGATTTGACCTGCATCCATTCTTCTCGCTGAAGGCGGCTGTCGTTGCCGCTGTAGATGAACTCACCGAGAGCGAAATACCCAATCTCCGCTCCGTCGAGTCTCTGACCGGATACCTCTTGTAGAACTTCGTCGCTCAGAAAGGCGACCTTGCTCCCGACGTGAGGTAGACGACGGTGGGATGCGGCGAATTGAAGTTTGCCAGCCACGATTCGCAGGACGCCCAGTACCCGAATGTTGACCCGGTACTTGAGATACTGCTCACGAAGGTCTTCGGGAACGGGTCGATCATCTGCGACAGCCCGAATCCCGTAATCTTCGCCGGAAGTGGACGCAAGTCGCCCCTGTGATGAGATAGATGTGATACGGCCCAGAACGGCCTCGTCTTCGTGCTCTAATTGCACGATCAGGAATTGACCGTGCATCGGCGTACTCTGGAACTCGTTGCGGTAGGGAAGCACGAGATCGGCATGGAATTCCAAGCCCCCTTCACTGAAGCCTCGAAAGATTCCAACCGTCTTGTCTCGGGGAAACAACTTCATTCGTATCTCCTCGCCGCCGAATCGACGTTCAGTTGAAACTCGTCAAGCACTCCTTCGTCTGGTACGAGACCACGGACGGCTGCGAAAACTTCATCTTGAAGGATGGTCAGGTCGAAATCGACGATTTGTGCGTGCTCGTGAGCCTTCTGCAAGCATCTTGGGTAGAACGGGACGGGGAATCCGTCGATGGCGTCAGCCAGCAGATAACCAAAGATTTCAGCATCTTTGCTCGATTGGGCGCTGAACAGGTCTACCGCCCATACTGGATCACCTTTGGACTTTCCGAACCGCACGAAGTACATGTCGCCAGCGACGTATTTCGGAGCCTCACCTCCCTCGCCTTCCGTCTCGGCACCACGAGCATACTCCGGCCAAACGTAAGCCTTCGCTTCAAGCTCACGGGGAACTCGGACATAGCGAGCCTCACCGGGCGGCATAACCCTCTCAATCGCCATAGCGAGTTGGTAACGAGTGAGCACTTTACTGTGCTTGGCAATTCCGACCAGATAGACCCAGCGACGATCTTCCTCCCGAATCCGTTCAATAGCTCGCTCCAGTCGCCGCCGAAATTCGACAAAAAGCTCGCCCCTGAACAATTTGCTTCGTAGGAACCCATCCCGCACGATCAGCGTGTCTGTGGCGAACTGGTGGTAACAGATTCGGTCGTAAAGGACTGCCCACTCACAGAGGTCTCGGTAAACGAGCACCCATGATGGTGAAACGGCGTGCGGCTCCTTTCGTGTCTTCTCTCCGTCAGGGATCATGTGGCTGAGTTGCGTCAGCGTCGTTACACCGAGGTCGGCCATCATTCGCCCGAGAGCGGTCCTGGGAGAACCATCGCTCTTGAATTGCACCTCACTCAGCTTGTCTGTATCGGTGGTCGGAGAAATGGCATCGAAGAAGAGTTCCTTGCCGTAAGAATCGACAACTCGAACCAGTTGGACGGTGAAGGGATCGAAGACGAGCTTGTTGTTTCCGCCGTCGCTGGCGACAAGCGAGACCGAGGTGGTCCCTCGTGGCTTGATCGTTCCGACGTTCGATGCGAGAGGACGCACTTCGTCCCGCAACTCGTCAAGCAGCCTGCGGTCGGCCTCTGTCCGCTCACGGATGGCTTGGCGCAGAACAGGAAGCGTATCCGGGTCGAACATCGCTACGTCTCCAAGACGGCGTACACGTCTATCTCTTCAACTGGTTTATTGTTGCCAGTTCCAAACTGGTCACACTGCCGCCGCCCTTTTTGTGAAGTCTCGGCCTTCCGAATGGTCGTGACCCGCCAACCGCAACCGGCTTCCGCTAGTGTGCGCATAAAGAGCGTTTGCGGGTCTTTCGTCCGGCTTGGCAGCGCACCAAAACGACAGACGAATTTCGCTCCGGGCACACAGACCTCCGCAGTTCGCTTCCACACCAAAGCCAAATCGGAAATGAACTGTTCTTCGCTCTGATGCGACACCTGCTCGTCAGCCCGATAATCAACGTTGGCAGGACCGCCGACGAACCAATTTCGTAGCCAGTGGTCGGGGAAATATGTCCGCATTCCGTAGTACGGCGGAGACGTGATGACCCACGAGTAGCGTGCCGATAATTTCTTCAGGTCGAATGTTCGGCTGTCGCCAGTGACGATCTTTCCGAGCGATGACGGCGGCACGTCTGCGAACGAGAACTCTGCACGCCGCCTAACAGCATCCAAGACATCGACTCGCATCGGCTCCATGTCATTCTTCTTCCAAAAGCGAACTGCTGGCCCCGGCTTCGTTGAGTAGCTTCGAGGCATTTGGTTCGAGATGTAAGTCGGCTCACCTTTGTTGAGAGGGCCATGAAGTATGCCAAGCATTGTTCCTCTTAAGGCCACTTCAACTCGTGTTGCGCAACTGTGTAGAAGGTAGTTTCTGACGCGGCAAATCTCCCTCAGCGTTTCAGGAGCATAGCACAGAGTCCAAAAATCTCCTCGCGGGCAATTCGGAACTGGTCCTGGTTGTCTGTCATCAAGGATGTCTTCTGCAAGGGAGGCGACCTCTGTTGCGCGAACTTGTGCGAGTTTCGACGCAGCGATCGCTGCAGCGACGGGGTTGCTGTCGATACCCACTGATGGCAAACCGCGTAGTCGAGCAGCAAGAATTGTCGTTCCTCGTCCGCAAAACGGGTCGAGCACCCACTGCCCCGGTTTGGCACAATTGAGCGTGCGAAATGGAAATTGCAGTGGGAACATCGTGTAGTATGGGCAGAGGCCGTTCAATCGAAGTCGGGGCGCAGTCAGTTTCGGAAGGCGTTTGAGACGACGTGCAGGCTTTCTGAGCGTGCGTGTGATGCTGATAACGTTTGTCACTTGTTACCCTCTAATCCTTTGTTTGCGCATTTCGTGCCGCTTGCCCTGGTAGTGCGAAGTGCAGACTTTGAGGAAGCTGGGATCAACCCTCGGCTGGGATTGGACCTTGCATGTTACACCTCGATCAGGTCAAGAGTTACTGCGTTCGGGATAGGCTGCAGAAGGTGATTTGCTTGCGACCGATTGTCGAAAGCTGTTGTTTGCGAGTGTAGGTCCGAGCGAATGGTGAGCCCTTAGACGCGCTGGTTCGAATTAGGCGTTGCCATGATAGCTTCAATGGCGCTGCTGAGGCCAGTGGCAAGCGCCATGGTGTGACTGTTGAAAGACGCCGCTTTGGATCGTCACACGAGAGCGCCTCCTAGAACCCTCGGCACGCCGGTTGGGGAACCGGGGGTGCCGAGATGAACGGGGATTAACTGCCGTTCGTAGAATTCGGGGCGGCCTGGAAGCGGAAGCCGTCTTCGCCGAGGACTGCGGCGAGGGCTTCTTTGAGTTCGGGTTTGGCGGAGACCTGGAGGGGGGTTTGGAGGAGGGCTCGGAGGCGGTTTGTGGGGGGGGCGAGGGTGGCTGTGCCGCCGGACTCGCCGTTGGCGGAGCGCTCGTCGGCGCCGTTGCCGTTTGATTTCTCTTCCCAGGTTTCGACGATGATGGCGACGGGGGTTTTGCCGGGGTATTGGGCGAGGACGGAGCGGACGCGGTCGAGGTCTTCGTGGGAGTGATAGCCCCGGCGGAATTTGAGCGTGACCTGTTTTGTGAACTGGCGTTCGGCGTCGTCGAGGGTGAGGACCTTGTTGACGATGATGTTGGGCTCGCGGCCGCGGGAGTCGATGCGGCCTTTGACGACGACGATGGCGTCGGTCTCGATGAGTTCTCCCTCGCGGGCGAAGTCATCGGGCCACATGATGCAGCGGACGACTCCTCCGGCGTCTTCGAGGTCGAAGTTGACGTAACGGCTGTTGCCGTTGCGGCTGGGCTTCTTGGTGGCGGCCTTTTTGATGGAGGAGATCATGCCGGCGATGACGGTGTCGCGGCCGTCGTCGAGATCGCGGAGGTCGGCGACGGTGTGGGTGGCGACCGACTGCAGTTGGGCGGCGTGCTGGGTGAGGGGGTGCGAGGAGAGGAAGAAGCCGAGGGCCTCGCGTTCGCTGGCGAGTTTCTGGTTTTGCGGCCAGTCGGGGAGGTCGGGGAGCAGGGAGGGGCTGTTTGATTCGTCGGCTGCGGCCTCGTCGTCGCCGCCGAAGAGGTTCATCTGACCGCGGGCGAGGTCTCGTTGCCGGGAGGCGGCCGCCTGGACGGCGCGTTCGGCGACCATTTCGTGTTGCGCGCGGTTGCCGCCGAGGCTGTCGAGCGCGCCGGCCTTGATGAGGATTTCCAGGACGCCTTTGGAGAGCAGCTTGGGGTCGAGACGCTCGGTAAGGTCGAAGATGCTTTTGAAGGGTCCGCCGGTGGTGCGTTCTTCGACGAGGGCGTGCATGACGGCGTCGCCGACGCCTTTGACGGCGCCGAGGCCGAAGGCGATGGCGCGGCGTGGTTTGCCGGACGGTGCGTCTTTCGACTTCGCTGATTCCGCTTCGATTTCGACGACGCTGAATTCGACGTCGGAGCGGTTGACGTCGGGGGGGAGGACGTCGATGCCCATGCGGCGGCAGTCGTCTGTGTGTTCGGCGATGCGGTCTGTGCTCTCCATGCCGCAGGAGAGCAGGGCGGCCATGAATTCTTCGGGGTAGTGGGCTTTGAGATAGGCGGTTTGATAGGCGATTGCGCCGTAGGCGGTGCTGTGCGACTTGTTGAAGCCGTAGCCGGCGAACTTTTCGATGAGGCCGAAGATTTCGTCGGCCTGGGCCTGGGAGAAGTCGTTTTTCTGCGCGCCGTCGATGAACTGTTCGCGGTACTGGGCGATGATGGAGAGTTTCTTTTTCGAGATGGCCTTAATGCACTGGTACGCTTTGGCGAGTTCGATGCCGCCGAGGCGATTGAGGATGCGCATGACCTGTTCCTGGTAGACCATGACGCCGTAGGTCTCTTGCAGGACGTCGTCGATGATGGGGTGGACTTCGGGAACGGGTTGCCGTCCGTGTTTGCGTTCGACGTAGTCCATCACCATGCCGCCTTCGAGCGGTCCGGGGCGGTAGAGGGCGGAGGTGGCGATGATGTCTGCGAACTGGTCGGGGCGCATCTTGGTGAGGAGGTCGCGCATGCCTCCTGATTCCAACTGGAAGATGCCTTTGGTTTCGCCGCGCTGCAGGAGGGCGAAGGTCTGTTCGTCGTCGAGGGGGAGTTGGTTGGGGACGATCTGTTCGCCGCGGTGTTTGGCGACGTTGGCGACCGCCTTGTCGAGGATGGTGAGGTTGCGGAGTCCCAGGAAGTCCATTTTGAGCAGGCCGGCTTTTTCGACGTCGGTCCACTGGGTGAGGATGTCGTCTTTGCCGGAGAGTTTCTGGAGGGGGACGTATTCGATGAGTGGCTTGTCGCCGATGACGACGCCGGCGGCGTGGGTGCCGGCGCTGCGGGCGAGACCTTCGAGGGCCATCGCCATGTCGACGAGTTCCTTGACGAGTTGATCGCCTTCGTACTGGGCGGCGAGTTCGGGGCTCTCCTTGAGGGCGTCCTTGAGTTTGATGTTGAGGGTGTCGGGGACGAGTTTTGCGATTTCGTCGGCCCGGCCGAGCGGGACTCCGAGGACGCGGGCGACGTCGCGGATGGCGGCCTTGGCTTTGAGCGTGCCGAAGGTGCCGATCTGGGCGACGCTGTCGTGGCCGTATTTCTCCTTGACGTAGTTGATGACCATCTCGCGGCGGTCGCGGCAGAAGTCGATGTCGATATCGGGGGCTTCGCTGCGGTTGGGATCGAGGAAACGTTCGAAGAGGAGGTCGTATTTGATGGGGCAGACGTCGGAGAGGCCGAGCACGTAGGAGACGAGCGCGCCGCAGGCGGAGCCGCGGGCGGTGCAGGGGATTTTGTTTTCCCGCGCGAATCTTGCGAAGTCCCACACGATGAGGAAGTAGCTTGAATATCCCATCCGCTCGATGACGGAGAGTTCGTAGTCGAGACGGTCGGTGTATTTCGGGTCTGGGTTGTCGCCGTAGCGTTCGCGGAGGCCTGCTTCGGCGACTTCGCGGAGGTATTGGGTGTCGGTTTTTTCCGGGGGCGGCGTGAAGACGGGGAAGTGGCGGGTTTCGAGGTCGAGGTCGATGTCGCAGCGGTCGGCGATTTCCTGGGAGCGGGCGACCGCGTCGGCGGCGTTGGGGAAGGCTTCGTACATCTGCTCGGGGGAACGGATGAAGAGTTGATCGGTGTCGATCTTCATCCGGTTGGTCTCGCTGCGGGTCGCCTTGGTGTTGACGCAGAGGAGGACGTCGTGCATACCGGCGTCGGTCTGGCAGAGGTAGTGGGCGTCGTTGGTGGCGACGAGGGGGAGGCCCATGCGGTTCGCCAGATCGACGGTCGCCTCGGCGCAGGACTGCTGGATTTCGACGCCGCCGTCCTGGATCTCCATGTAGAAGCGGTCGCCGAAGAGGTCGACGTACCATTCGACGAGCTTTCTGGCGCTGTCCGATTCGTCGGCGAGGAGATGCCGGGACAGTTCGCTGGAGGCGCAGCCTGAGAGGCAGATGATCCCCTCGTGATGGGCCTCGAGGAGTTCCTTGTCGATGCGGGGTTTGTAGTAGAAGCCTTCGAGGAAGGCGCGGGACGCCATTCGCGTGAGGTTCTGAAAGCCGGTGCGATTCATGGCGAGCAGCGTGAGGTGGAAGGCTGCTTCCTTCATGCGGCTGGCACTGCGGTCGGTGCGGTGTCCCGGGGCGACGTAGGCCTCGTAGCCGAGGACCGGATTGACGTCCTCTTTTCTGCAGACTTCGAAGAATTCGAGAGCGCCGTAGAGGTTGCCGTGGTCGGTGATTGCGCAGGCGTTCATGCCGAGCTCTTTGACGCGTCCGATCAAATCGGGGATCCGATTGGCGCCGTCGAGGAGGCTGTAGTGGGTGTGGCAGTGCAGATGCGCGAAGGGGCGAGGGGCGATCATGGCTCTCCGTAACCGCTTGAGAGGGGCTCTTCCGAATGCAGCCCGATTCTACCGTGCGGGCGGTGTCTCACAACCGAGCGTGAAACGGGGGAAATTCGCGGGGTGAAGCCGGTTTGATTCCGGGCGTGATCGAATCCGCAGGTTGAGTTCGTGTTTTCTAACGCGAAGGCGCGGAGGTGCGCAAAGACGAGGAGGATCTTGAGGTGAAACGAGGCGTTGGAGAGCAGGTCTCAGTTGGCAGCATTCCAAGGTTCTCAAATGTTGCGACAGTCGCCGCGAGTGTGGCCGGGAATTCCCGACTTGTGCTGTTGGTTTGATTTTTTTGGTTCACTGGTTTCGGTGGCCTGGTTGCGATTGTTTACCGTGTTGGGAGTGGGGGTTGGATTTTTGGGTTGGGGGTTGGGCGGGGGTTCGTCTTGAGACGTTTTGCGTTTCGTCGTATACACTTGCGGCAGTGGGCATTTGGATGAGTGCGAAGCTGATTGGTCCGGGAGGAGAATTGTGATGCGCAACATGGTATCGACGCTGGCGGTCGCCGTTGTCGCTTCGGGGGTGACGGTGTGGATTCTGAGCGAGTCGGGATCGCCGGTCGCCTTGGCGCAGGTGTTGCCTCCGCCGCTTCTGCCGGACCCGCCGGGGGAAACGGTTCCCGTCGGTCCTCCGGGGGATCTGTTTACGCAGTCGGGTCTGACGCCGGATGAGGCGGTGAACGTGGCGGTGTATGACCGTGTGAACCGGAGCGTCGTCAACATCTCGACGGTGAGCATCGGCTCGAGGCGGTTCTTCATGCTGGCGGTGCCGGAACCGGGCAGCGGATCAGGATCGGTGATCGACAAGGAGGGGCACATCCTGACGAACTACCACGTGGTGGAGGGGGCGCGGCAGGTGTCGGTGACGCTGTATGACGAGGAGACGTATGAGGCGGAGCTTGTCGGGGCGGACCCGGTGAATGACATCGCGATTCTGAAGATCGACGCGCCGGGGGAGAGGCTGTTCCCGGTGACGTTCGGGGAGTCGGCGAACTTGCGGGTCGGCATGCGGGTGTTCGCGTTGGGGAACCCGTTCGGTCTCAACCGGACGATGAGCATGGGAATCATCTCGAGCCTGAACCGGTCGCTGGAAGTCCGCGAGAACTGGGTGATCAAGTCGATCATCCAGATTGACGCCTCGATCAATCCGGGCAACTCGGGGGGGCCTCTGCTGGACGCACACGGCCGGCTGATCGGGATGAACACGGCGATCGCGACTGCGGACGCCCGGCAGAGCGCGGGAATCGGATTTGCCATCCCGGTCGATCTGGTCCGCCGGGTGGTTCCGGAACTGATCGAGTACGGGCGGGTGATTCGGGGCGATATTGGAATCACTCATGTTTCCGTGACGGAGAAAGGGCTGCGAATTGCGCGGCTGGTGCCGGGCGGACCGGCGGAACGAGCCGGTTTACGAGGGCCGACGGTGACGCGTCGCGGTCCGGTGGTGATTGAAGACCGCAGCGCCGCCGACGTGGTGATTGCGGTGGACGGCGAGAAGGTGACGACGGCTGCGGAGTTCCTCGGCCACATCGAGAGCAAGAAACCGGGCGACGTGGTGACGCTGACCGTTCAGCGTGGCGAGCGGACTGTGGACGTGGAGGTGATTCTGAGCGGGGAGGAAGAGGTCGCTCCGGTCCGGCCGCGGCGGTAGCGTAGTCTGGCGCATTCCGAGTCGGCGTCGTCGGGCCGTCCGTGGAACCCGCAGGTCGCCGCCTGCGGGGAAGTCGAGTCATCTGATTGTCTTCAGTGCACTACCTCATCGTGCAGACAATCCATGTCCCACAACTCATTCACGATGCCAGCTTGCAACGCGCCCGTTCTCCGGTAGCCCCCATCCACATTCTCTCGGGACCGCCGGCAGAAGTTGAAGCACGCGATGTGGATTGCCACGGCAGCAGCCAGATTCTCCAGTTTCTTACTGAAGCGGTCACATTCTAAGCGTGATGCGCCGCCAAGGAGCGGGTCGGTTTCCGATTCAACAGAATCGGGAGCGGCCAATGCACAGGTTTCATGTTACTGGCGACTTGACTCAGCAAGAAACGCACCGTGATCCACAAGGGCACAGATCACTTCACGAAGTTTCTCCGGCGTCAACTGCTTGTGGTAATTCATCTCAAGAACGGCATTGACGACCGCTACGTCAACAGCTTCGTCCAATACATCCTTTCGGATCATGTCGTTGTCATACAACCAATGTGCTACCTCGCACCAATAGTACAACGGATGCTCGTCAGTGATGTTGCATGCCGGTGGAGGAAACCCACCAGACCCCCGCTGCCCGAGAATGTACTGGCTCACGTTTTGTCTGGAGCGAGCAATGCGCCTCGCAATGTCTGACTGTGAAACCAAGTCGCAGACATCCACGCGAAGCACGTCGAATCCGGCAGAACGCACATTGTTGATCGCACTCAGAATCGCATCTCGAAGAGACCTCTCCTGTCGCGAAAACGTCAAGTACGGTCGTCCCGATCGAAAGCTCAGGGTTGCATCGTCACAGCCTGCTTCGAACAGCTTATCTTCTGCGCCAATGTCTGACTCTGACAGTCCCGAGAGAACAAGCGTGAAATCAAATTCTTGCGACATCATTCACCTCCTCCACAGTGTGGGCATACGTCCACTTCGCGGCGGATATGGCGTGCGTGGTTCTCAGGGTTCCGAGGTGTTGACCATACGCTGATCTTACAGCCCTCATGGCTCTGGTGTGGGCAAAACAACCTCGCCCATGCATGGCCGTTCGAGGAGACCACGCGCCACCCTTGTGCTTCCGCGTATCGGACAGCAGCTTCAATGTGCTTGTTGGGATGGCGCGGCCGGTGCATCCAACAATTCTACGCCGCTGTTGACACGTGTCAACACAACTTGGGTCGGCAGTTTCCGTGGAATTGTCCAGCGAGGCAAGCCCTCCGAGCGTTAATTCCGGAAAGATTTCTGACAAGCCATCGGAGGCGGCAGAAACAACAGGAAGTCTCGGAGAATCCGCTCGTCAACCAATCTGAGCCAGTTGCGCGGTGGGCACGGGGTCACGGCAACCCCGTGCCACTTTCGTGTGCATGAAATTCGACTGCCCCCTCGGCCGCCTGCGGGCTTTGAGGCGGGGCGAACTGCCAGGACGGGCGGCCGCACTCCCGCCGGCTGGAGGCCGTCGTGTATACTGATCCTTGCGGGCGGATGCCCGGTCCCGGGCCTTGCGATGCGAGACGAGGCAGGAAACGAGATGCGATCACGGTTCCCACTACGGCCCTCTCAGGGCTTTATTCTCGGGTTGGCCGGACTGCAACTCCGCACGAGAACCTGCGGGATTCGTGCTCCCGAGCGAACCGCTCAACCCGAAAACCTTCAATTGACAAACCACTACGGCGAGTCTGTATAGATGGCCACGACAACGATTCGCGTGAATTGTCCGGAATGCGGCCGCGATCTGAAGATCAAGGATCCGGCGCTGATCGGCCGCCGAGGCAAGTGCCCGGCGTGCAGCCACGCCTTTGTTCTCGAGCCGGCGGAGGAGCCGGAGGTTGAACTGGAACTGGCGGAGGACTCCCTGCCGACGGGGACGGGCGCCAAGTGGGTGCCCGAAACGGCCGCTGCTGCGCCTTCGCCGGAGGCCGGCTTCACCCCGCCCGTCCCGGTTGTCGATCCGGGCGGGGAGGTGAGCGCAACGGCGCGGCTGGCGGAAATCAAACGGCTGCGGGCGAAGCGGCGGAACGTGGCGATTGTGGCGGGCGCGGCGACGGCGGTGATTGCCTTCGGCGTGTTCCTGCTGATCCGGTCGCAGATTGACGACCGGCCGGTTGCCGAGGATTCGCAGCAGGCGGAATCGAAGTCCTCCGGCGACGTCTCCCCGGCGGCTGCACCGAACGATCTGACGACCGAGGGGGTGTGGTTTTTGACGCAGAGCCAGTTGGAGGAGAATCAGGCTCTGGTGGAGCAGGCCAATCCGCTGCCGGGCGAGCCGCAGCCGATTGAACTGTACATGATGCCGAGCGGGATCAACTATCTGCTGCACGTGCGGCCGGCCGAGTTGTGGAGCGACGAGCCGCAGTTCCAGCAGTTTCGCTTCAGTCTGACGCAGAATGTGACCGACTGGATTGCGGCGAAGCTGAAAGAGGTGTGTCGTCGCGAGCCGGCTGAGATCGAAGAGGCGTTGATCGGGATCATTCTCGGCTCGCGGGGGACGGAACCGGAAGTTGCGGCTGTCGTGAGACTGAAGGAAGAGGCCAAACTCTCGGACCTGATCGAAGAGTTTCGGGGAGAGCCGCTGCGCGAGGAGGGGGGACTGCGGCTGTATCGCGCCGCCGAGCACGCTTACCTGATCCGGGATGCAAGAACGATTGCGATCTGTCCGGCGTCGATGGGGGACGAGCTGGCCGACTGGGTGTCGCTTCCCAACTACCAGACGACGGACGGGATCCTGCAACTTCTCAACTACACGGACCGTCGCCGGCTGTTCACGGTGGTGATGGAAGTCGACGACGTCCGCCGGCACGACGACTGGTTGTTTTCGGAAGGCACGCGACCGGCGTTCCAGCGGGTGCTCGACACCTTCAGCGACGACGTGGAAACCGCCTGCTGGACGGTGCATCTCGGCGACTCTCTGCACTCCGATCTCATCTTCCGCACGCGGATCGCCAATGCGCAGGAGATCATGACGCCCCGGCGGTTGGCGGAAACGCTGGGGGCGCGGTTTGAAGAGGTTCCTCGGGATCTGATGGAGATGGCCCGCATGATGCATCCGGCCCGGAAGGGAGCGCGGACGATCATCGGCCGCCTGCCGGCGATGGTGGAGGTGTATCGTCAGGCGACGGTGCCGACGACCGGACCTCGGTTTGTGCGATTGACCACGCTGCTGCCGGCGAAGGCGGCTCCGAATCTTGCGCTGGCCACACTGATCACGTGGGATGAAGCGGGGCGGACCGATTTCAGCGGCAGCTCCGCTCCTCCGCCGGCGGTCGCCGAGACGGGGCCCGAATTGCCGGAGACTGTTGCGGAACGGCTGGAACAGGAGATCGACGCGGAGTTCAGTCGAACACCGCTGCAGGACGCGTTTCGCTATATCGCGGAGGAGACGAGCGTGAAGCTCGACATCGATGGCGACGCGCTGAAAGACGCCGGTTATACGCAGAATATGCCGCAGACATTCAAGCTGGGCGTGGTTCCGGCCTCGGAAGCGATCCACGCCATCATCGATCCCCTCGAAAGCAACGGGAAAGAGGAACTGCGAATGGTCGTGTGCATTGACGAAGAAACCAAGACGATCATCGTCACCACGAAGAAGTTCGCCCTGCAGAAGGGACAGACGATTCATCTGATCGGTCCCGAACCTGATCCGGAGTGACCGAACGGGGCCGGTGCGGTCAGAGCCGGTCTCCGGAAGCGAAATCAGCCGCCGTTATGGACATTCACGAGTTCTCCTGTCCCTCCTGTGCAGCGCGATTGCGGGTTCGGGATCGCAGCTATGCGGGGCGGACGGTGAACTGTCCGGACTGCACGAAGCCGATTCTGGTGAAGGCGTCTGTGGACGGAACGCTGCACGGAGTGGCGGTCGTCGAGAAATCGTCGCCAGGGAAAGCGGGCGAGCCTGCCGCATCGGCGAAGAAGCCGGACGCCTCTGTGACGTCTAAGAGGAGTCCCCCTACTGCTGCGACGAACATTCCAGCGCGGCCGAAGCGGCGCGTGGGAAGTCCCGCAGCGATCGGCTGGATTGTGGCCGCGCTCGTGTTCGGCGCGGCGTTATTCGTCGTCTTTCGCGGGACGGGTGTCGATTCCCCGGCCGGCGGAGAGGGCGATGAACGATCGGTGGACTCAGGCTTCGAATCGGACGGCGTGAAACCTCAGAGGCCGGCTGTCGTCGATCCGCGCGAGGGGGAGCTGATCGAGGCGAGACTGGCTGAAGTCGGCCGGTCGATCGCTGACTACCGGGAACAGTTCGGCCAGTTTCCGGGCGCGCCGTCGGAGAATCCCGCACTGCCGCGGGGTGAGCGATTCGGGTGGATCGCGGCGCTGGTTGCGGAGAGCGATCCGGACGGGGCTCAGCCGTTGTGGGACCGGGGATGGAGCGACCCACTGAACGACCGCTTCGTCCGGCAGCGGATCGATATGCTGCTGAATCCGTCAACCGGCCAACTGGTCGGCGGAGCGGGGTACCCGGCGACGAATTTCGCCGGCGTCGCCGGCGTCGGCGCGGATGCGGCTTCACTGCCGGTCGATCATCCGCGGGCGGGGATCTTCGGATGGAACCGGACGGCGCGTGCGGAGGACGTTACTGACGGGCTGTCGTCGACGATGATGGTCGCGGGGGTGCAGACCGACGTTGCCTCGTGGGCGTCGGGAGGACGGGGGACGATTCGTCCATTTGTTGAAGAGCCGTATATCAACGGACCGGACGGCTTCGGCACGGGGCAGGGGGACGGGATGTTCGTCCTGATGGCAGACGGCAGCGTCCGGTTTCTGTCCGAGGACATCGATCCGCTGTTGATGCGGCGGATGGCGGCGATGGCAGACGGCTTTCCGCTCGATGCGGCCGTGCCGGGGGAACCGGGCGAGAAGAGCGAAGAGCCGGTCCCCGTCGCGGACGCGATGCCGGCTGAAGACGAAGTGCAGGTTGCGGCGGATGAAGAGGAGGCGGATGACCGGCCGATCGAAGTGGAGATGGCGCCGGACGAACCGCTGTTCGACGTGGACGCCGCACTGCGCCAGAGGATCGTCGAGTTTCAGCAGGAGAGTCCCGTTCCGGCAGCGGCTCTGCTGTTGCAGGTCGAAGAGATGGCCGGGGTGCCGATCGACGCCGGTCGCGTTTTTGAGGCGGGTCAGGCGGACCTGCTGGAACAACCGGTCAGCGTGAGCCTTGTCGATACAACGGTGCAGGGCATTCTGGTGGCGGTGCTTGACCAGGCCGGTCTGGGTTACGTCACCGGGCCAGGCGGGATTTTGTTGACGGTTGAAGACGAGTCGGAATCGCCGTGACGATGCGGCGCTGAATGCGGTTACAAGATCAGTTTTCGCGGATGCGGAGATTGCGGAATTGGACTTCGAACCCTTCCGATTGCAGGCCGATCATCCCGGAGGAGAGTTCGCCCGGTTCGCTGCTGCAGACGTTGGCTCCGTTGAGGCGTGCGATGAGCGCCCCGTCGATCGAAACGATTTCGACGGCGTTCCAGTCACCCACCGGCAAGCGAGCGGCCTCTCGTCCTTCCGGAAAGTCGTCGATGGTCAACTCGGCCGCTCCGCCGTTGGCTTTGATCGAACACATTTCGGAGTGCTTGCCCTGCACCTCGAGTGAAACCGGCCAGATCTTGTGCGGCTCCTGAATGTGGATCATGAATCCGGTGTTCGGTTCGGCGGGCTTTTCTGCGCCGTCGTCGAGCGGGGCGAAACGGTACTCGGCGCGCAGGGTGAAGTTTTCGTAGGGCTTACTGCTGTGCAGGTATCCTCGCGGGTCGCCGCTGCAGATCAGGACACCATCTTCCTCGCGCCAGGCGTCGGTGTGTGAGGGAAACTCGACGAAGTCGTCGAGCGAGAGGATGGTGAAACCGTCTTCCTCGACGAGGTAAGGGCTCTCGTCGGTTGCGGACTCGTGCGGTGCGACCGGCACCGGTTCGACGTCCACATCAGGCGCCTCGCGCTGTGAACAACCGTTGAGGACCACCGGGATCAAGATCAGTGAAGCGTGCAGTGTCTTCATACGTGATATGTGCTCTTCGTGCCGTCCGCACTTGAGTGTGGTGGTGTTTTTCCGGCGAGTTTGCATTCGATCAATCAACATTGTTTGAGAGCGTTTTGTCGTTGGTTCAGAGTCTGTGAGATTCGGATGCGGCGTGTCTTGCGGGATCGCAATGCCGACCGGCTCGGCGGAGCGAGTCGGCGACATTGGTTGTGTCCGCTGGCCGCTCTGTGCCTCAGTGTTGCAACTCTTGATGAGTCACTCAGCCTCAGGTTATCGGTGAACCGCGCTGCGAATATAAAGGGACCGGAGCAGTGTGGGGAGTCAATGGCATTGAGTGGTACGAGGACTTCTGAGTGGAGGCGTTTCTGCGGGAGTTCGCGGTCTCATACGGCGCGACGGGGCCTGGGTTTCTGAGATCGGCGGCGGTTGAACCGAGGGTTCGCGAGCCTTCACGAATTCGGCAAGAGTGTCGGCCATACGGATGAGAACAGCTACCATTGGACTGTTGCGGCGGACCTGAGACGATAGGTCGCCGCGCCCGATTCCCGCACGCTGGATCTCCCCATGACTCACGAGTGGTCGCCTTCCTCCTGGCGCACGAAGCCTGCCCGTCAGCAGGTTGCTTATCCGTCCGAGTCGGCCGTGGCCGACGTGTTCAGCCGTTTGAGCCGACTGCCGCCGCTTGTGACAAGCTGGGAAATCGAAACCCTGAAATCGGAACTCGCGGCGGCTGCGCGGGGTGAAATGTTTTTGCTGCAGGGAGGCGACTGCTGCGAGAGCTTTGACGACTGCCAGTCTCCGAACATCGCCGCAAAGCTCAAGATCCTGCTGCAGATGAGCGTGGTTCTGATCTATGGGTGCCGCAAGCCGGTGATCCGCGCCGGCCGTTTCGCGGGCCAGTTCGCCAAGCCGCGCTCCTCGGAGACCGAAACCCGCGGCGACGCCACGCTGCCGGTCTACCGCGGCGATCTGATCAACCGCAGGGCCTTCACGCTGGAGGATCGCCGGCCCGATCCGGAACTGCTGCTGCGGGGCTACGAGCGGGCCGGACTGACGCTGAACTTCATCCGCTCCCTTGTGGAAGGGGGCTTCGCGGATCTACACCATCCGGAGTACTGGGATCTGGGATTCGTGTCCCACTCGCCCCAGGCCGCTGAATATCACTCGATCGTCCAGTCGATCAGCGACGCGATCTCGCTGATGGAGTCGGTCGCCGGCGCGGACATCCGGCAGTTGAAGCGGGCTGAATTTTATACAAGTCACGAGGGGCTGCACCTGCCCTACGAGGAATCGCAGACCCGGCAGGTGCCGCGCCGCACGGGCTGGTACAACCTCACGACGCACTTTCCCTGGATCGGCGATCGGACCCGCGCCCTCGACGAGGCGCATGTCGAATACTTCCGGGGCATCCGCAATCCGATCGGCGTGAAGATCGGTCCGTCCATCACCGGTCAGGAACTGGTGCAACTGATTCGCGTGCTGGATCCCGAGCAGGAGCCGGGCCGGCTGACACTGATTCATCGCTTCGGCGCGGATCAGATCGCCGAGTCTCTCCCGGCGCTGATCGAGGCCGTGCAGAACGAGCAACGGACCGTGTTGTGGTGCTGCGACCCGATGCACGGCAACACGACAACGACTGCCGACGGCCTCAAGACGCGGCGGTTCGAGTCGATTCTCAGCGAGCTGGAAGAGGCGTTTGCGATCCACGAGCGGGCGGGATCGATCCTCGGCGGCGTGCACTTTGAACTGACCGGGGAGAACGTCACCGAGTGCACCGGCGGTGCACGGGGTCTGAAGGATTCCGATCTGAGGGAGGCCTACAAGAGCGCCGTGGATCCCCGCCTCAATTACGAGCAGGCGATGGAGATGGCCCTGTTGATCACGCACCGGATGAATCGAAATCGTTCGCGGTAGCGCGGATTATTCATCAAGGATGTCACCACCGAGTCATGTGGCGCGGTCCCCGTGGATCTCACGATGAAATTACTCCGTGTCTCCGCGACTGGGTGGTGAATCATCCGGTTCGGTGCTGCCGAACCTGTGCTCCCATCCTCCGGAGGGGAGTTCCACCGTCTCGCCGTCGAAGTCGACCATTAAGCAGCGCTGCTCAGCGGAGATCGTTCCGATTTTCGTCAAGCGAGCTTCGACGGGCGGATTCTGTAGGAGCGCGGCGCCCTGCTCGGGGGAGAGGGTCAGCAGCAGTTCGAAGTCTTCACCGTCGGTCAGGGCGTGGTGCAGCTGTTCGGCCGGTGACAGCGCGGGGTCGACATCGTCGCTGATCGGGATGGTGTTGGCGTCGATCAGTGCGCCGACCTGGCTCTCTCTCAGGATGTGCCTCAGATCGGACGCGAGTCCGTCGCTCAGATCGATCATGGCGTGGAGACTGGCGCTGCGGGCGAGCGCCATCGCTTCTTGCACACGCGGTGTGAAGGTCAGATGCCGTCCGCTGAGACTGCCGCCGAGCGAGCCGGTGACGAGCAGCCAGTCTCCCGGATGTGCGCCGCTGCGCAGGATCGGTTCCACACCGGCCGGTTCGCCGAGGATCGTGACGGAGACGACGAGCGGGCCGTCCCAGATGTTCGTATCGCCGCCGGCGATTTCGACATTGAACTGCTCTGCCAACGGTTTCATTCCGTCGTAGAGTCGTTCGGCCAGCGGGGCGCCGCCGGTGCGCGGCAGAGCGAGACAGAGGAAGGCGGCTGTGGGCTGCCCCGCCATGGCGGCGACGTCGCTGAGGTTCACGGCGAGACACTTGCGGCCGACTGATTCGGGAGTGGATTCACTCAGCCGGAAGTGGACGCCGTCCATGAGCATGTCGGCCGTGACGATCGTCCGCCCGGAGTCAAACCGCAGGACGGCTGCATCATCGCCGATACCGGTTTCGACTTGCGGTTGCCGGGCGGAGTTGCGCCGGATCCAGTCGATCAGTGCGAACTCTCCGCTTGATTCAGCCATGAGACAGCCGGTGGACTCGCATCGATCCGGTTTGCCGGCTGCAACGGCCGGCCACCGGCCAATCTAGGGCGAGTCGCCGGGATCAGCAAGCAGGTCAAGGCGGGCCGTTCTCTCATGATCCGAACGCACGGTGGCGTCCGGTGTGCGGAGCGGGCGATGGGCGACTGGAGCGAGGTTACTTGCTGGACAGCGCGGCGGCGGCGGTGCCGATGTCGAAGTGTCCGTAGAGCGTTTCGCTGTCGCGGAGGATGTAGAATTTGAGCGGATTGAAGGTCGCAATCTGCGGGTGGTCGAGGACGTAGGTGACATTTTCCGGTGTGACGGTTTCCCACACGTGGAGTCCGACGAGGACGTCGCCACTCTGGAGTCCGTTGCTCGCGGCGGGGCTGTCGGGCCGCACTTCCAGGATACGCATGCCGCCCCGGTAGGGGTGCCCGCTGAGGGAGACGTCGTCGGCGGTGACGCGGCTGGTGCGGACGCCCAACAGCCGCCAGACTTTGTCGCTATCGACCGGCTTCTTGCCTGCGGCGGTGGGAGGGGAGGGGATCGTTCCCGCGAGTGAACGGGTGGCCGGCGTCGCGCGGTCGGCGCTGAGGTTGGCGATCTTCAGCGTGAGGGTCTGTGTCTCGTCTCCGCGGCTGACCTGCAGGTCGACCTGGCTGCCGGTCGGGCGGCCGAGCAGGACTCGTTCGAGATCGGCGGCGTCGACGATCTCCCTGCCGGCGGCCTTGATGACGACGTCTCCGGGGAGGAGTCCGGCCGCCTCGGCGGGTGAACCGGGTTCGGCTTCGCGAACGATGAGCTTGCGGATGCGGCCCTGTTTGTGGTCAATCGTTTCGAGCCCGTGGAAGTGATTGTTGAGCCGCTCGATATTGAGCAGGCGGGCGATGATGAGGCGGGCGTCGTCGATCGGGATCGCGAAGCCGATCCGCTGGGCGCCCGCGCGGATGGCGACGTTGATGCCGACGACTTCTCCGTCGCCGTTGAGCAGGGGGCCGCCGCTGTTGCCGGGATTGATGGCGGCGTCGATCTGGATCAGGTTGTGGTACGACTGCTCTTCATCGACTTCGACGTCGCGGCTGAGAGAGCTGATGATGCCCCGCGTGACGGTGTGTTCGTAGCCGAAGGCGTTGCCGATGGCGAGGACGTCTTCGCCGAGCATCAGGTCGGACGAGGTTCCGAACGGCATGACGGGCAGCGGCTCTTTGGAATCGACCTTGATGATGGCGAGATCTTCGCGGCTGTCGTAGGAGACGATTCTCGCTTCGAAGGCGGTTCCGTCAAAGAGGGTGACGCGGAGGAGTTCGACGTCGCGAACGACATGGTAATTGGTGACGATGTAGCCGCGCTCGTCGACGATAATGCCGGTGCCCATGCCGTTGATCTTCTTGTCCCTTCCGGCTGAGAAGAGGACGTCGGCCGTGCGTGCGCGTTTCTCGCTGTGAATGTTGACGGTGGACCGCTTGGTGGCCTCGACCGCTTTGACGATGGGCGTCATGCGGTTGGCCGAGACGGTCGTGGTCTGCGCGGCGGAGTCCTGCGCGGAAGCGAGAGACGCGACTGCGAAGAGGAGGAGCAGCGAGTACAATCCGGCGGGCCGAGAGCGATGCGTCATCAGCGGACCTGTTCCTGGGCGTGTCGTCGGGGCGATTCAACGTGCTGGCCAGATCCCTTAGCCGGCTGGAGAGCGCGCTCCTTCGGTCTCCGCAAAGGGCTGAATCGGCCACGCCTCTCGCCACGCTTGAAACGGCGGTCCCGATGGCGCACAACTTGCCTAGTTGTCCGATGTTGAGGGAGTGAAAGTTTGCGGGCGGCTCTGCGCCAATTCGGCGATTCGACATCGATTCGGGCGGTTTGAGTGAATAACCTGGCTTGAGGGCACAGGGGGTTGTGCGCGATGGCCTGGATTCGAGCGGGTTTTTGCAACTGCAGCGGATACGACTGACGAACGAGCGGCCCCTCCTTGAGAACACCTGACTGAGATCAGAATGCCGACGAGACGCGAAAAACTCGAGGAAATGCTGAAGTCGAGTCCCGACGATCCGTTCCTGCATTACGGGATCGCGATGGAAGACCGCACCGAGGGCGACCTTGCCGCCGCGGCGGACGGACTGCGGAAGGTGATTGGCCTCGACGGTGATTACGTGGCGGCGTATTTCCACCTGGGGCAGGTGCTGGCGGAGCGGGGGGACGCCGGGGCGGCGCGGCAGATTCTGCAGGAAGGGATCGGCGTGGCGGGGCGGACCGGCGACGCGCACGCCGAGGGGGAGATGAGAGAGTTTCTGGAGACGCTGGGGGAGTGAACGGGGCAGCCCACGGGTTGCGACCCGTGGGCTTTGTTAGATGACAGATTTGACGGCGCGGGCGAGGCGGGCGATGCCTTCCCGGATGCCGTCGGGAGTCTGGACGCCGTAGCTGAGCCGCATCTGATGCGCGGGCCGCTCGGCGCGCTCGCCGGCGTAGAAAAGTTCGCCCGGGACGTACATCACCCCCTCGTGATGGACGGCCCGGTCGAACAGCGGGCTGTTGAAGCCGGTGTGAATCTGTTCGGGGAGCGACATCCAGACGTACAGACCGCCGTGCGGATGGACCCAGGTGACGCCTGCGAGTTTCGAGAAATGCTCTTCGGCGGCGGCGAGCATGGCATTGCGCTTCCTGCGGTAGGCGGTCTGCACGTCCTCGACGTGTTTGTCGTACAGGCCGTTGCGGAGGACGCAGGCGATGAGCCGCTGGTTGAGGTTGGCCGAGCCGAAGTCTTCGTTTCCCTTGCGGTCGCAGATGGGGCCGACCAGTTCTCGGGGGACGACCCCGAATCCGACGCGCAGACCGGGGGAATAGGTTTTGGAGTAGGTCTGGGTGTAGATCACGTGCTGCCGGGACTCGTCGCAGCTCCAGATGCTCTCCAACAGCGGTCCGTCGTAACGGAGTTCGCGGTAGGCGGCGTCTTCCAGCACGAAGATCCGCTGACGGCGGGACCAGCGGCGGGCGATCTCGACGATCTCCCGGCGGCGCTCGGGGCTGAGACTGGTCCCGCTCGGGTTATCGTAGTAGCTGACGGCGTAGATCATCTTGACGCGATCGAGTTGCCCGGCGCGGTCGAGTTCCGCGAGCGTGTTGTCGAGGGCGCCGGTCAGCATGCCGTTTTCATCGGCCGGGACGGAGACGGCTTCCGCTCCGACGCCGTTGAGGTTGCCAAGGAAGACGAAGTAGGTCGGTCCGGCGACGAGGCAGATGTCGCCTTCATCGAGCAGAATTTCGCAGACGATGGAGAGGAGTTGTTGGGATCCTGTGGTGAGAACCAACTGGCCGGCGTCGATGCCGAGGTCTTTGGTGGGGCAGCGTTCCTGCCGGGCGAAGTGGTCGAGGACGGCGAGTCGGACGTCTTCGGCGCCGGGCGTTGTGCCGTACTGCAGCGCTTGCCGGGCGCGCGACTCGTCCTCGAAAATCTCGGCGAGGGCGGTTCGGGTTTCGGCGACGGGGAGGCTCTGGGAATCGACGAGGCCTGCGGCGAGCGAGATGACGTCGGGATTCTCGACCGCCTGCTGCATGAGAAAACTGATCGCCTGCTCCCGCGCGTAATGCCAGCGACGGCTGAGCCGGATGGTTGCGGCGGTTGTCTCGGTATTAGTGGACATTCACGACTTTCTGAGGATGAACTTGCTTGTTTGCATCGTGGCAGTTGGGGGGTGAGGGGGTCAAGAGGGGGATGGTCGAGGGTCGAGGGTCGAGGGTCGATGGTCGAGGGTCGAGGGTCGAGGGTCGAGGGCGGGTGGCGGGTGGTTGGCGAGGGGGAGGGATAGTTTCAATCGCTGGTGGAATCGTTGGGGTGGCGCGCCTACGATTCGTCGGAGACGGCATGTCCGGCCTGGGGGCGGATGTGATTGGCAAGGGGCCTTGAACGCACAGTGAATGACGGAGATGAGCCGATGAGCGACGAATCGACTGGAAAGATCATCAAAGAACTGCAGGTGGCGTACTGGATGGAAATCGAGACGGTGATGAGCTACATCGCGAACTCGATCAACCTGGACGGCGTACGGGCCGAGGAGATCAAGAAGGCGCTCGCCGCCGACGTGCAGGAAGAACTGGGGCACGCCCAGATTCTGGCGAGGCGGATCAAGACTCTGGGAGGCACGGTTCCCGGCAGCAAGGCGTTTTCGGCCGGGCAGGACTCGCTGCAACCGCCGGCCGACACGACCGACGTCATTTCCGTCATCAAGGGCGTGATCGAAGCGGAGAACTCGGCGATCGCCCAGTACAACAAGCTGATCAAACTCTGCGACGGAGTCGACTACGTGACGCAGGACCTGTGCATCACGTCGCTGGCGGATGAAGAAGAGCACCGCCGGGACTTTATGGGGTACCTGGCGGAGTACGAGAAAGGGGCGTGACGAAGTTCAACACGGAGGCACGGAGGTTGCGCGGAGGGGGCGCGGAGAGTCTTGGGTGGCATCTTCGCCTTGCCCGCAAGTGGAGCGAAGGTGATGGGGCAGGTTGTATCCTGGATTTCGTGTATTCGTGGATGGATGAAGCGACAGGATTGCACGTTGCATCGCACTGGCGGGACGCCAGTGGCACCCGTTTCGGGGGCCGTGGAGCTATTCTCCCGCTGACTGCGATAGCGTGACCTCGGTGCGGTGGAGGTGGCCGGGGTCGTGGCGGTCGAGGGAGTAGGTTTCGACCCAGAGGGATTGGCCGGGGGGTTCGGTGAGTTCGATGGTGATGGCGGCTTCTTGCAGTCCGCGGACGGGGGTGATGACGTGGCCGATCTGGCGGACTTGCAGGCTGGGGCCGGGGCTTTCGACAGTGGCTGCGGGTGAGGCGGGCTTTCGCGGGTTGCCGTTGTAGACGACGGCGATCGCCTGGTTGGCATCGAAAACGCCGCGATTGGCGAGACGCCCGGTGAGTTTACCGGTTCCGTTGTCCTCGGTGACGGTCGCCTTTGGATCGGCCCATTCGACTCGGCGGGTGAGTTGGTCTGCGGCGAGTGATACGGCGGCTTGGGCGTCGAGGATTCCGAAGCCGGTCTGGTTGTCCCAGCCGTTTTGGTCGGGTTCGATTCCGTCGGCCTGGCGGGCGGTGTTTCTGAGGATCTGGCGGAGTTGATCGTTGGTCAGATCGGGGAAGTGCGACCAGATGAGTGCGGCGGTTCCGCCGGCGAACCCGCTGGCCATGCAGCCTCCCTGGAAGGCGCAGTAGCCGTCTTCGGCGGCACAGCCCCAGACCGATTCGGCCGGGTCGTTTGTGCCGCGGGCGCCTCCCGGCGCGGCGAATTCGACGTAGTCAGCGGAGTTGGTGATGTCGGCGGGGCGATCGTGTCGATCGAGTGAGCCGACTGCGCACAGTGTTTCCCAGGCGGCTTGCGCAAAGACGGCGCGGCGGCCTCGGTTGTCGGCCGTGCCTTTGAAGATCAGGCAGCCCTGGTCGTAGGCGTAATCGTAAGCTTCGCGGAGTTCCGGGTACTCCTCGGGATAGGCGAAGTCGGTGCCCTGGTAGAAGAGTGGGACGTCGCTGCCCTCGGCGCGCTGGATGTAGCCGTGCGGCAGAACCAGGACGCGTGCGCCGTGGTCGACGGCGTAGCGGATCGCGCGGTGCCAACTGTCGTGCGAGCGATAGCCGACGCGGAGAACCATGATGCGGCATTCGGGAGCAACCGCGGCGACTTCTCCGGCGACGAAGACGTGATGGTTTCGGTGGTAGGCTGAGTCTTCGCCGGGACCGGTGTATTCCAGTGACGCGTCGTCGTCGTGGAAGTCCCAGCCGTGGATGTCGCCGCGTTCGGGATCGGGGTTGGTCCAGAGATGTCCGTCGAGCCGGGGATGGTGGCGGTAGCCGAGGTCGATGACGGCGACGATGATGTCGCTTGAGCCACGCGTTGTTTCGTGGGCCTGCGGGATGTGGAGTTGTTGGAGAGCCCAGTCGTAGGGCTGGATGCCTGCGGGGAGGTCGCCGTCGGCACCGAGTATCGAGGACAGGAGGACGAGGGGCGCTATGAGGGGGTGCATGGGCAGGTTCTGATGAGGACAGTGGGTAGTTCGCTGGGGGCTCCGCTGCGCTTCGACCCCAAGCACCCGTTGCGTGGCGAGCGCTCCCCTGCGGGTTGCGGCTAAACGTTTGGGCGCGTCGGTCGGCTTACGTGGGACGCTTGCAGATGACCGCTTCCTGACCGGCGCGGCTGGTTGGGGTTTCTCAGTTGTTTATGTCGATGCAGACGATGTTTTCGTTGCCGCGGAGGTAGAGGCGGCCGTTGGCAAGGGCAGGGGCCTGCCTGGTGGAGTTGAGAATCTGGGCGCGGTCGAGTTCTTCGAAGCCGTCGGGAGTGGCGCGGACGATGATGAGTTCTCCGTCCATGTTGGTGATCCAGAGCTTGCCGTCAGCGGCGATGAGGTTGCCCTTGCCGAAACGGAGTTCCTGCCATTCGCGTTCGCCGGTGGCGGCGTCGATGCAGGCGAGGTGTGTGACGGGGCCTGCGCTGCCGACGTTGTCGAAACCATAGAGTTTGCCGTCGAGCAGTACAGAGGTTTGCCACTCATTGCGAAAGATGCTGCTGCGGCCGAGGGAGGTCCAGACTTCTTCAACACTAAAGCCGTCGCCGTCCGGCTTGATGCTGAGGAGTGCACAGCCGTGGTTTTCGCCGCAGGAGATGAAGACGTTGCCGTCGATTGAGACCGGGGTGGCGATGTTGCAGTTGAAGTCGGTTTCGTAGGGGTATTGCCAGAGAACTTCTCCCTTGGCGGGGTCGACGCCGAGGAGGGCGTTTCCGCTGAAGACGACGATCTGCGACTGCTCGGCGATTTCGAGCAGTACCGGGGATGAGTAGCCGGCCGGATGATCCTTGCCGGCGGTCCAAGCCGGTTCGCCGGTCGATTGATCGTAGGCTGCGACGGTGGCGTCCGGTGCGCCGACGGTGACGATGACGAGGTTTTCGACCAGCAAGGGGGAACAGGCCATGCCGTAGTCGGCGGGCTCGCCTCGGTGTTCATCGACGACGTCGTGGGACCAGTTGATTGAACCGTCTTCTGTGTTGAGCGAAGCGAGGACACCTTCGCCGGTGAAGACGAAGACCGAGTTCCCGGCGACGGCCGGGGCGGCGCGGGGGCCGTCGCCCATGGAGTTCTTGTAGGCCGGCGCGACGGGTGAGGCCCAGAGTTCGTTTCCGGATGCGGCGTCGAGGGCGATCGCGAACTGGCGGCCGTCGCGCTGCACGAGCGTGTAAACCGCATTGTCTGCTACGGCGAGGCCGGACATTCCTGCTCCCGGCGCGATGCTCCAGACGATCTCGGGCCCGTCGTCGCCGAACTTCTCGATCAGGTCGGTTTCCGTGGAGATTCCGTTGCGGTCGGGGCCGAGGAACTGCGGCCAGTCAGCGGCGCGGGTGAGTTCCGTCGAGACAAGGCCGAGGGCCAGGAGAGATGCGCTGACTGCCGTCCGGGGAATGCTCATTGCGTTCTGCTCCTGGTTGAGATGGGCACGATGTCAGCCGCTCGGCTCGGGCGCATGATAGGTCGCTGCGGCGGGGACGGGAACTGTGGGCTGGGGGCGGTGAAAACGTGGGGGCAATCCCTTATGCTCGCCGTGTCGGCCGGAGACGATTCCAGTTGGAGATTGTGCGATGAAGCGCTTCGCTGCATCATTCTTGATCGTTGTGTTCGTTTCAGCTTCTTGCGCGGAGGCACAGCAGACGCGGGAGGAGAAGGTTCGTGCGGACCGGGCGCGGATTGAGGCGGAGGAGTTCTGGATCTACAACGATCTGGAAGCGGGTCTCGAGGAGGCGCGGGAGGCAGGCAAGCCGGTGCTGGTGACGTTGCGCTGTTTGCCGTGCGAGGCGTGCGCCAAGCTGGATGAAGAGGTGGCCGAGCGGGATCCGCGCGTGCGGGATCTGCTGGACGAGTTCGTCTGCGTACGGATGGTGCACGCGAACGGGATGGACCTGTCGCTGTTTCAGTTCGATTACGATCAGTCGTGGGCGGCGTTCGTGCTGCACGCGGACAAGACGATCATCGCCCGCTACGGGACGCGATCGCACCAGACGGAATCGGACGACGACGTCTCGGTCGAAGGGTTCGCGAAGACGCTCAAGGCCGCGTTGGCGATCCATGACGAGTTCTCGAAGCACCGGGATGCGCTGGCGGCGAAACGGGGGCCTGCCGCCGAGATCGAGGTTCCGGAGAATTTGCCGACCCTGGAAGGCCGGTATGGTTCGCAACTGGACTACGAAGGGCAGGTGGTGAAGAGCTGTATCCACTGTCATCAGGTGGGGGATGCGCTCCGCGCGGGTTACCTGCTGGAGGGGGAGCCGATCCCGGAAAAGCTGCTGTTTCCGTATCCGAATCCGAAGCAATTCGGATTGATCATGGACCCGCAGGAGAAGTCGACGGTATTGCGGGTTGAAGACGGGTCTCACGTTCAGGAGATCGGGTTTGAAGCGGGGGATGAAATCGTCTCGCTGGAGGGACAGCCGGTGCTGTCGACGGCCGACATCCAGTGGGTGCTGCATCATGCGGACGACCCGGATGAGTTGACGGCTGAGGTCAAACGGGATGGAGAGACGTTCGGGCTGTCGTGGACGCTGCCGAAGGGATGGCGGCGGGCGGGGGATATTTCGTGGCGGGTGAGTTCGTGGCCGTTTCGGCGGATCGCGACGGGCGGACTGGTGCTGGAGGATGCCTCGGGTAAGGTGCGACGCGCGGCCGGCGTGAGCGAGGACGATCTGGCTCTGCTGGTGACCTACGTGGGTCAGTATAACGAACACGCGGCGGCCAAGCGGGCCGGGTTTGAGAAGGGGGACGTGATCGTCTCGTATGACGGCTTGACGGTTCGCATGACTGAAGGTCAATTGATGGCCTATGCGGTGAACGAAAAGCGGCCGGGAGAATCGGTTGACGTCATTGTCGTTCGGGATGGAGAGCGGATTGAGTTGACGCTGCCGATTCAGGAGTGAGTTCCAGCGGCCAGGTGGAGCGACCATGAGCAGGGTCCGCTTTGCGGACCGGGTTGACTTTCGCGCGGGTGGTCCGCACAGCGGACCCTAATGCTGCTGTTGCAAGAAAAGCGAAGCATGACGCAAATACTCATCTCAGTTGGATCGTGGATGGCACTTGCCGGCGCGCTGCCGGGCGTGGCGGAAGCCACGTCAAAGCCGCCGAATGTGGTGATTATCTTCGCGGATGACCTGGGGTATGGGGATCTGGAGTGTTACGGGCATCCGGAGTTCAAGACGCCGCGGCTCAACCGGATGGCGGAGGAAGGGGCGCGGCTGACGCAGTTTTACGTGCCTGTGCCCTACTGCGCACCGTCGCGCGGAACGCTGTTGACGGGGCGGTATCCGTGGCGGCACGGCGTGTGGCGGAATCCCGCTCCCGATGCGCCGAACGGCGGGGTCAACGACGTCGGCATTCCGGAGGACGAGGTCACGCTGGGAGAGGCGTTTCAGGCGGCAGGGTACGCCACGAGTTGCATCGGCAAGTGGCATCTGGGGCACCGGCCCGAGTTCTTTCCGACGCGGCATGGGTTCGACGAGTACTATGGCATCCTGTACTCGAACGACATGCGGCCTGTGCAGTTGATCGAGAACGAGGAGGTGGTCGAATATCCCGTGGTGCAGGCGACGCTGACACAGCGATACACGGCGCGAGCGGTCGACTTCATTGAGCGGAACCGTGACAAGCCGTTCTTTCTATATCTGCCGCACGCGATGCCTCACAAACCGCTGGCGCCGTCGGAAGCGTTCTACAAGCAGAGCGGAGCGGGGCTGTATGGTGATGTGATCGCGGAACTGGACTGGAGCGTGGGACGCGTGCTGGACACGATCGCCGAACTGGGACTGGATGAGCAGACGTTCGTGCTGTTTACCTCAGACAACGGACCGTGGTTCGGCGGCAGCACCGGCGGGCTGCGGGGGATGAAAGCGGCGACCTGGGACGGGGGATTGCGCGTGCCGGCGATTGTGCGCTGGCCGGGGCATGTCCCGGCGGGGCAGGTGATTGATGAGCCGCTGGGGACGATTGACGTGTTGCCGACGGTGCTGACACTGGCTGGGATCGATTTGCCGGAGGATCGCGTCCTGGATGGACGCGACATGATGCCGGTGTTTGTCAACGGTGCTGCGTTCGACGCGAGGCCGTTGTTCGGGATGCGGGGCGACCAGTTGATGACGGTCCGGATGGGCCGATTCAAATTGCATGTCACGCCGCCGCGGGGGACGCTGTTGAGCCAGTTCCGGGAGAATGGCGAGGCGTGGGTTGATCCGCGCGGGCCGGACGGCGTGACGATTCTCGCACCGTATGAACAGAGCCGGCCGGATGAGTATCCGGGGTTGCTGACGGGGGACGAATCAACCGAGATGATGCTGTTTGATCTGGAGTATGATCCGGGTGAGCAGCGGAATGTGGCGGGGAAGCATCCGGAAGTCGTGGAAGATCTGAAGCGGCGCATTGAGGAGATGGTCGCACAGTTTCCCGATGAGTTGCGAAGCAGCAACCCGTAGCGCACGCAGCCCTGCGTGCGCTACGATGACAGATTTCACCTGTGAGGAGCATCTGATATGAAAACTTTTCGTCGATTTCTGCCGTTCTTCGTTTGTCTCACGGGAGTCGCAATGGTGATGCACACACAGCCGGCTGCGCCGGAGGCAAAGGAGAAGTCGGATCGCGTGCTGCGGCACGTCGTGCTGCTCAAGTTCAAGGAGGACGCGACGGAAGAGCAGATTCGCGAGGTGGAGCAGGGATTCGCAGCCCTGCCCGAAAAGATTGACGCCATCGAGAGCTTCGAGTGGGGCACGAACAACAGCCCCGAGATGCACTCGAAGGGATTCACGCATTGCTTCCTGGTGACGTTCCGCGACGAGGAGGGCCGGGCCGAATACCTGCCGCACGAGGAACATCAGGCGTTCGTCGAAATCCTCAAGCCGGTGCTGGAGGACGTGCTGGTGGTCGACTACTGGACCCCGGCGGAGTGATTTTCCCTGGGTAAACATTGTCGAACCGACGTTCGACGTCACCTGGTACACCACCACGGCACGAAGGACACCAAGAGCAGTCACCGCAGGCGAATTCTCAGAGCCGATCAATCCGTAAGCCAGCTTGGCGTTCTTTGTACTACTAATGGGGAGAATCTTCACGTGGCGCGCAAATTTCGCGTGCAGGAAGTTCCTCGTCATGGACATCCGACTCGCGGAGCGAGTCGGCTACCTTGATTGCGGCCGAAGGCCGCGCTGGGCCTTCGTGGTTTTTTCCAACCAACGGGACGACTTGTGCGCACGAGACGGATTTGTAACGCCCGTGCCTCAACTTGCCGGTCGAAAATCAACAGCATTGATGGAGAGACATTGATGAGCCGTTCACTGCTTCGCGTCAGTTGTCTGGTTGTAATTTCCTGTCTGGCGCTGGCGACGGCGGCGGAGGCGGCCGACGTGGCCGAGTTGCTCAAGCGGCCGATTATTGATGCGAATCTCGCCTGGAATGAGGTGCGGGAGTTCTGCAAGTCGCGCGTCCCGCCGACGCCCGAGCCGGAGAGCGTGGAGCAGTGGGAGCAGTTCGCAAACCAGACGCGGGAGAACGTGCTCAACAACGTGGTGTTTCGCGGGGACGCGGCGGAGTGGCGGGAGATGCCGACGGAGCCGGAATGGCTGGAGACGATCGACGGGGGGCCGGAGTACGTGATCCGGAAGCTGCGGTTTCAGGCCGTGCCGGGGATGTGGATTCCGGCTCTGCTGTATGAGCCGAAGGAACTGGAGGGGCAGGTTCCGGTAGTGCTCAACGTGAACGGGCATGACGGGAACGGCAAAGTGGCCGAGTACAAGCAGACGCGGTGCATTAACCAGGCGAAGCGGGGGATGCTGGCGCTGAATCTCGAGTGGGTCGGGATGGGCCAGTTGCGGAGCGAAGGCTTTGTCCATTACCGGATGAACCAACTCGACCTGTGCGGGACGAGTGGGCTGGCGCCGTTCTTTCTGTCGATGAGCCGGGGGTTGGACATTCTGCTGGAGCATGAACACGCCGACCCGGAGCGGGTCGCGGTGGCGGGTCTTTCGGGGGGCGGGTGGCAGACGATCTTCATCAGTTCGCTCGATACGCGGGTCACGTTGTGCGACCCGGTGGCGGGATACAGCAGCTTCATTACGCGGGGCGATGTGACGAGCGACCTGGGCGACTCGGAGCAGACGCCGACCGATCTGGGAGTCAACGCCGACTATGCCACACTGACGGCGATCCGTGCGCCGAGGCCGATGCTGCTGACCTTCAACGACCGGGACAACTGCTGCTTCGCGGCGGGACATGCGCTGCCGCCGCTGCTCGACGCTGCGCGGCCGGTGTATCAAATGTACGGCAAACTGGAGAACCTGGTGGCGCATGTGAATCATCTGCCGGGCGACCACAACTTCGGCAAGGACAATCGCGAGGCGCTGTACCGGATGATCGGCGAGCACTTCTATGCGGGAGAGGAATTCGACTGGCGCGAGATTGAGTGCAGTGACGAGATCAAGACAGCGGAGCAGTTGCACGTCGACCTGCCGAAAGGGAACGCCGATTTCAATGCGCTGGCCCGGCGGCTGATGGAGGATTTGCCGCGTGAAGCCGGTGATGAATCGGCAGCGGCACGGCGGGACCGGCTGGCGGAGATCGTGCGGGCCAACGATCTTGCGGTCACCGCCGCGGAACTGGCGCATGCGGAGAAGGCGGATGGTCTACAGGCGAATTACTGGCAATTGAAGGTCGGTGACAGCTGGACGATCCCGGCGGTGGAGCTGATTCCGAACGATGCAAAGGGAGCGGCCGTGGTGGTGGCGGACGGCGGACGGGTGGCGGCTGCGACGCAGATCAATGAACTGCTGGCGGCCGGCAAACGGGTGCTGGCGGTGGACCCGTTCTACTTTGGGGAATCGAAGATCGCGCAGCGGGATTTTCTGTATGGGCTCCTGGTGGCGACGGTGGGAGAGAGGCCGCTGGGGATTCAGGCGGATCAGATTGCGGCGGTTTCGCGCTGGCTGGTCGGTGAGCAGCAGGCGGGACCGGTGACGGTGGTGGCGGTCGGCCGGCGGACGGGGCTCGGCGCACTGGTGGCGGCGGCGCTGGAGGAGGAAGCGATCGGCGAGTTGCGGTTGCACCAGCCGTTCACCAGTCTGAAGCAGGTAATCGAAGAGAGTCTGCAGATCCCGGACGGACCGGAGATGTTCTGCTTCGGTCTGCTCGCGGAGTTTGACGTGCCCGAGATCACAGCGCTGGTGGAGCCGCGTGAGGTGGCGGTTGTCGAATAGGGATTGGTTCAGGTGGCGGGACAACGGGGATGAACCTGCCGTCGCCGGCTGCTGTCAGTCGTGTGACGAGGGGTTCATTTCTCGCTGGAGTTGTTCCTGATAAACTCGCCGTCCGAGAAATCGAGCCGCGCATTGCGGCAAGCGCCGAAGTGGCGGAATTGGCAGACGCGCTGGATTCAAAATCCACTTTCGGCGTCAGGGATGTGCGTCGAGCGTGCGTTGAAGAAGTGTTGATTTCCCTTTCAGAAAGCAGATTTCCTGGTTTACTTCAACGATTTGACATTTCACTTGAATTGGGGCCGGATTGCCAATCCTGCCCCCCCCATTGCCCCCCGGAATGCTGCCATTCGGACGACATGAATCGCCGACCTGAGCTGATTGAATCGGCCTTGATTTTCGATTCCTGATTCAGAGTATCCATTCCGAGTACAGTTCACCGATCTGCTTGGAGGACTCCACCGAGGCTGGTGTCTTGGCAAGGGTTTGCGCGACGCTCGGCTCGCAGCATCGTGGAGTGAGGGCTTCTGCTTCGACCTTCGATCGCGTCATCGAATGAACGTTACTGCGGTCTGAATCGTCCTTGCTTCGCAATGACTTGTTGAAGTCGGCATCTGATTCTTTCCTGCACGTTGGAGCTCGCTACGAACGCGGTAGGACGAGCCAGAAAGGCCTGACACCGGCAGCATCCTCCACTCCCCAGGATACTGTTGCAATAGATGCACGGAATCCAACGCTCATTCAAGTCATGTGGTTCATACTGTTGTGGTTCCCGCTCTTGGTCCCCCATCTCCCACTCCCCTCAGAGAATGGGTACCGGTCGTGCCAAAGGCGTTTGACATCCGTGACTTCTTCCGCCACAGTGGAAGAAGCACCTTCGGAAGGGGCATCATGCGTTGTTCCGAACACACCCGGTTGAGTTCGAATGCGACAGGGTGTGTTGGACGACCGGTGCCCCTTTCGTTCCCGGCCCTTGGGTATCCGCCCTTGGGCCTTTTTCAACTCTCCAAATGAACGCAGCAGTTAGAGAGCAGCCAATGCCCTCCTCGCGGCCGAGCCTCATTTGTCTGACTAATTGCTATTCGGTACGATAAGCGGGAATCTAACGGTGTGGCAAGAGCGATTCTTTCCGCAATTCGCAGATTGAAAAAACTCGAGAAAATGCCTGGTCTTTGGACTTTCGATTGCTTTGCAGCATCTCCGGATCCAGATCAACCACACTGGATTCGAGTTTGGGACTCGCTACGCAAGAACTTTTCTCCGGGAGACCGTATCCCATGCGAACAGGATCTTGCGAAGGACCTAGACATCGGCCGACCGAAGCTCAGGGAAGCCCTGTATCTCCTGCAACAACTCGGCGCGGTTGAACGCCGAACGCGGTCCGGAACTCACTTGCGTGAGAAACCTGATCCGGCGGCGATTGCAAGCGCATTCGTGCTGCTGTCGAGCGAGATTGCGTCGGAGACGACGGCTCCGGCATGCGAGAAGGGCAGAGACTGGATTCGCGAAGTGCGCGTCGGCGTCGAAGGTGCCGCCGCAAGCTTGGGGGCCAAGTTTCGAACTGAAGAGGACCTACACGCGATTGAGCAATCTATCCACGATCAGGTCGACACGATCGGAACAATAAGGGATTGGGTGATGTGCGACCAGAGGTTTCACCAACGTGTGTTGCAAGCCGCTCATAATGAGGTTTTGGACATTCTTGGTGGCATCATAATCGCCGGCTTCGCAGCGAAGCATCCTCCACACCAGGTTTGTGAACCTCCTGTTGCGTGGCGAATTATTCAAGACCACATTGCCATTCTTGAAGCGATCGACTGTCAGAAAGACCAGCGCGCCCAACAGCTCGTCGTGGCGCACCTCTCGAACATCGACGAAAGTTCAAGACGAAAACCGTTGCCGCTGTTAGAGAACGCGTCACGTCGATTGCTTTCGCAATTGAGAGAAGAGTTCTCACGCCGTCCCTCAACGACCTCATCACTTCATCGGATCACGGCATCTCGTCGGAGTCTCTCCTGATACCTGCTTGTCGCACGATCTGACCCCATTGCCCCCCGGAATGCCGTCGTTCACTCGGCATGGACTGCGCCCGCGAGCTGATTGGATGCGGCGCGTAATGGCAATCGCTGATTCAGGGTACATTCCGGGTACGGTGCACCAGTCGGACTGAGCGACTCCACCGAAGTCGGTGCCTTCGCAGAGGGTTACGCGACGTCCGCGAGACGAGCTCTCTACGTCCCGAACACACGGGCTGCCAGCGCGGGCTTGCCGAAGGTGGTATGGCGCCAATCAGTTGCGGCGAACCCCCGCCGCGACTGATTTGACGTAAGTCGTTTATTCTCCGTGACTGATTTCCATTCAGGGTATCGTACCCTGAATGCGATTCGGCGGATTGCGTTCTACAGGTTCCGCTTTTCGGTCGTCAACGGTTCATTCGCAGCCTTCTGGGCCTGTTTCCCCGCTTGCGTCTTTCTTTCGCTGTTCTCGCTGCTCGTGCGCTTCTCGTTCTCCGTTTGGTGCTTGCCACCGTGCTCTCCTCCACCGTTTGTCATCTCAACTCTCCGTAATCTGCAAGATTCACAATGCACACTTTGCGGTACGGTATCGTAAAGTCTGTAGATGCATAGTGTGCAACTTTCGACAGTGGTTGTCAACAGTCGTCTTGGAGAATGGCAACCCCGGTCGAGGCTACAGACTTGCCCGACGTCAAAGAGCTTTTCGGGCGCAAGCTGCGCTCCGTCCGTCGATCAAAGGGCGTCTCACAGGAGAGGCTGGCTGCCCTGGCAGGGTTGCATCGCACCTACGTCAGCAGCGTTGAACGAGGCGAACGCAATATTTCACTGGTGAACATCGATCGATTGGCAGCCGCTCTCGACGTCTCCCTTCGCGATCTGATGCCCTAACGAACGATTGCCCATCGGGCTCGACTCTTGCCTGGGTGCTCGTCAGCCCCCTGTCCCGTTCTGCTGGGATTCTTTGGTTGACGCCCGCCTCGATACAGGGCTTGAAATCGCGAGGGTGGTTAAGCGAAAAAAGAACAAGCAGGCTGCCGAACGCAGCCTGCTTGTGTCCAGCGCACAGACTCTTTCATCAACCGAAGAGGTTGAAGGGATTGTGCTCCGGAAACCAGTGGCCGTCCGGTTCGTCGTGATCGCAGTCGCAATCCCTGTCCTTTGCCATGATTTCCCTTTCTTGTTTCACGATACCGAAACAGATCCGACAAACCCAGTGCTCGTCGGTAACAACGCGTTCTCAAAGTTGCGTCTCGCTTCGATTGCTACAGTGAGAGACGCTCCACTCGATTGGATCTCCAGCTTTCTACAGAAAGCAGGCCCCGGGTCTGGGTGTACGACGTGAAAACGACCGCACCGCGAACATTGCCCGTCGACATGGCCACCCATGTAGTTCATCCCGTCTTCCGACCGTCACCGCATCAGTTTGTCCGCTAACGGTTAGGGACGCCGCGTCCCTCAATTGTCGCCGGAGAAATATCGGAAAAAATATCGCGACAACTCTCACCATTTGTGTCCATGTAGTTGTAATCACGCTGGTCTGCGCACGGAGGTTGTGGCCCGCATCCACTCGTGCAATTGGAGGCCTGCGGATGAAGTGGACAGAGGATTGTATCGAACGCGTGATCCGAGAAACTCGCCAACACCGCGTGTGGAGTCAAATTCCAACGGACATTCGAGACGACTTCGTTCAAGAGGTTTTCTTCGAAGTGCATAGTGTGCTCCGCGAACTCACCTCGAATGGTGATGTTGCGAAATTCTTCGAAGAAGGGGCTGCTGGAAACGATGTCTTGAGGAGAGCTTGCTCAAGAGTCGCAAAGCGAATTCAAAGATCGACCAGCAAGACGCCGTTGCCACTAATCGCTGACACGTTGCCTGCCATGAATCTCGTTTCACCTCAAGACGCTGCCGAAAGGGCGGAGTTCAGAGCCCTGATCTTACGATCGAAACACCTGTCCCCTCGGCGGCGGCGAATCCTTGGTTTGCATTTGGACGGCGCTTCCGATCAAGAAATCGCCGAAAGGCTTGGAGTTGACGACTCACGAAACATCGAGAAAGAACGATCAAGGATCTGCGGTATCCTTCAACGTGCCGTGCCGTAACACCGCTGGCACTTTCAGGCACTGGTATACTCCGCCCTCGCTGCTGCGTGTCGGGCGGATTTTTTGTGGCTTGGGACACGGTTGGACTTAGCTCAAGACTCGCGTGAATTGAGTTTGAGAAGACAGCATGACAGTGTTGACAATTTGGCTCGGGTGGCTCACCGTTAAATCGTGTGGTCATTGCCGAGGCTTCTCTCGAGCTGGGCGACAACCTTTCCCATCCAGCACACGGGAGAATTCACCGATGACAACTGGACACGACATGAGCGGCGGCGGCACGGAGTCGCAGCGACCACATTTTCGGCGGGCTGACGGAGCTGGAGACTTGTCATGTGAGGAGGCGAAGGGATTCATTGTCGACATGATGTGCGGCATGCTAACCGTCGCACTTACGGAACAAGTGGAGGAGCACGTGCGTCGCTGCGAATACTGTTCGATGCGAAGAGAAATGTTTACATTGGCCGCGAAATTCGCAAGTGCCCTCGATCGAGATTCGAACGTAGGCGAGGAAAGGTCATTGGAGTGACGACATCGCCTCTTCTGCCGTAAACCAAACGTATTGCCCGCTGGAAGTTCCTCGGCGGAGCAGTCGCAATAATACCGGGCTGTGATGCGAAATCCACAGTCCTTTTCTTGCATCATTGGCGGCGATATTTTCATTCAGGCCGCCAATTGGCATCGAGTCCAAATTCGAGTACTGTTGAGCATCAGCGTCGGCTCGAATGTGTCCACATCGTCAACTGCGAGCTACGCAAATGCAGCGTGTTGGGCGAGAGGGCGGTAACGCTGCTGTCAACAACTTGCGAACACAGCTTAAGTGTCACCCAAGGGCACTACGCGTCGAGGCTCCCTCCCACCTCTACGTCCCGAACTCATCGGCCGTTCTCGCGGGCTTGCCGAAGGTGGTGTGGCGTCAACCAGTTGCGGCGAACTCCCGCCGCGACAGATTTGACGTAGTCGTTTATGCTCCGTGAGCGATTTCCATTCAGGGTATCGTACCCTGAATCAATCAGGCGGCTCGCGTCCTACCGGTTCCGCTTTTCGGTCGTCAACGGTTCGCTTGCCGTGCCCTTCTCGGTCTGGTTCATCGCTTCCGTCTTCCTTTCGCTGTTCGTGCGTTTCTTGTTCTCCGTTTGGTGCTGGCCGCTGTGCTTTCCTCCGCCGTTTGTCATCTCAGTTCTCCGTACTCTGCAAGAATTCTCTCTGCACACTTTGCGACACCGTATCGCAAAGTCTGTAGATGCATAGTGTGCAACCTTCGACAGTGGTTGTCAACGGTCGTGTTGGAGAATGGCAACCCCGGTCGAGGCCACAGACTTGCCCGACGTCAGAGAACTTTTCGGGCGCAAGCTGCGCACCGTCCGTCGATCGAAGGGCGTCTCACAGGAGAAGCTGGCCGCCCTGGCGGGCTTGCACCGCACTTACATCAGCAGCGTTGAACGAGGCGAACGAAACATTTCGCTTCTAAACATTGATCGATTGGCGAGAGCACTCAATGTTTCCCTTCGTGATCTGATGCCGTGATCCAGCATCGGTTCCCGCTCATCGCTGGTTCACGTCCGGCACGCGTCCCAGAAGGCCATCTACGCGCAGGTAGTACCTCTTCAGCGTGTCGCGCGATCCCGCGAAGAAGATGACGGCCGCGAGCAGCCATGCGGCATCTTCCCAGCCGATCATCGCGATTTCGACCGGACTGGTGGATTTCCTCACGGCGTACGCGAACACAATCGCGACGAGCATGTTGGCGTTGAACTGATAGAACTGGTAGTGAATTCGGATCAGCGACTCGAAAGCGTCCACTCTCCGTGCGAGTTGCGAGAAATCCCAGCGGGGTTCCGTCAGACCGGTTGCGTGATGGACTCCATCAATGATCAGCCAGCGCACCGTGCTGACGATCATTCCTGCGGTCACCGAGCCGAGCGTCAGGTACAGAAAACCGCCGACGGTTGGGAGGTCTGACGGATTCGTCGTCAGCCACGATTGTAGCGTTGGAGAGAAATGACTCGCTCCCCAAAGGGCCGTGAGCCCTGGGATGACGTATGCAATCAGATGGCCAAAGTTGTTGTTGGTGAGGTCTCGCATTCACTCCATGTTCGTGAATGCGAGAAGAATACATGCCAGAGCCAATTGCGCAAGTCGAATCTGACCGCATCGTAGCCGTAACTCGTCCGGGCACCGTCGTGGATTTTCAGCAGCCGATTTCCGGCCGGGTCGTAGGTGTAGGTATCGCGATACGGCGTGCTGCCGGTGCGGTGCTCACCGGTGAGCTGATAGGTGGCGTCGTAGCTCCAGGTGACCCGGCTTCCGTCCGCCTCCAGCACGACCGTGCGATTGCCAACCTTGTCGTAGTCGTAGTTGAAGCTGGAGATCGTCGTGCCGTCGCTCTTGAGATTGGCCAACCGTGTGAGATTCCCCGCAGCGTCGTACGAGAACGACGCCCGCGTCCCGTTGGCCAACTTCTTCACCGTCCGCCGTCCGGCCGGGTCGTACCCGTACGTCGTCCGATCCCCTTGCGGGTTGACGACCTCCGTGATGCGGTTCACCGAGTCGTAGCTGTAGGTGAACCGTGCCCCGTCCGGATCGGTCATGCCGACGCGGTTGCGGACAGCGTCATAACGGTAAGAAATGGTCTTCTTCAGACTGCCCATGACGGCCTCCGAACATTCGAGGGCGTGTGAAAAGTCAAATACTGCCACAACTGCTAGCGCACATTGGGACTGTCAAGGAAAATCGAATGACTGAGCATCATACTCCAGAGAAGAGGCGCCGACACAGCCAGAAATCGACTCAGGATTAGGGCAGCCATCGAATCGCATCTGTCCTGTCTCAATCGCGCCTGGCTTATTGTGAGTCATCCATCCAATGACCGCAACAAGCAAATCGCCTTGCCTCGTCCCTGGCAATGCTAGTATTCGCGGATTCCCCTCTGAACGCATTACCACGGTGGTAGTTGGCTCGATCACATTCGCCGATTCACTCGCCTTCGCTGCGGTGAACGTCAGGCAAAGGTACAGGACACCTGCATCTTGCCGGACCTCGACAAGAGCGACGAGCGATGAGCTCCCCCACCGTGAAAGTGCCACCTCGGTGAATTGAGAAGTTTCGATCAAAACGGAATCCTCGAATTATGAGCTCACCTCACCGTCGAACGAAAAGGGAGAATGCGTTGCTTCTTTCTTCGCAGCATGCGCGTCCCTCTCCGAGTACTCCAATGCCAGCCGACGCCCTTCCTTGACCTTCAATCGGTAATCACTACCAGCAATTGACGCGACTTCAGAATGAACGGCGACATCTATAGTGGCGCATTCCAGATGAATAGACGTGGCAACGCTCATCCAGGCCACGATCTTGCTGCATTGCCAGTATCGCATACACTGCTCCCTGTAGGAGTCTTACGTTTACTCAACATGACGGAGCTGCGGCAATCGGCGACGCAACTCCGCGATTCCGCTGCTCGTAACTTGTGAACGAGCGATGCCCAACCATGTCAATTTCGACAACCCATAAATATAAACAAGACCTTCGTCTGTAACCTGAGAGCGTCCAATCGAGAGTGATTCCAGTTGGTGCATCGTCGAAATTGCCTTGAGATCGGAGTCTTGCAGGTTGTACGCGCCTAAGCCAAGATCACGAAGGTTGGGCATGTTCCGCAAATATCTCAAGCCCCTTGGCTCAATTGTAACGCCGTCGAACCACACACGCCGAATCCGCGATTTGGTAGATAACCATCGGAAGTCGTCAGCACTCAAGTGAGGCGTCCTCGATGGGCCAAGTTCAAATAAAACGTATGCGCTTTCCCCATCACTAGTGAGTACAATTGATCTCGAAGGTGACGCCTCCGGAACTGGCTGGACGTCGGTGGTGTGTGGTCGCATGACGCTGGGCCTTAGAACATATACGGCACTTAACAGAACTAGCGCTGTAATCGAGCATGCGACCCCGTTTCGTGGTGAAAGTGGTCGGCCTGCAGTTGCAACATTCTCGTGGCAAAGGACGCTAATTGATGTGTTCATCGGAGTATCCAATATCAATTCGTGGGGGCCAACGATCGATCTCTTCTAGCCTTTTTGACGTTGGGGGCCATGCGACAGCACCTCCAGACGTAACACTCATGTTGACCTCTGCAATTAAGACATCGCCGCAACCTCGCGGCGGTCGATCTAAGTCGGTTAAAGGCTTCGGCGAATGGCCCCATGATGCAAAATCGTAGGAGATCGTAAAGTAACCGTATGTGTCACGAGCTTGATTTGATCCCAAGTCTTCACGAACGGCGTCAATGTATTGACGAAAGTTCTGTCCTCCAAATACGCCTACCCGACCCAGAGCTGTTTGAGGTCCAGCGCACGGCACTTGTCCGAGGTGTGCAGTACCTCGGTAATGAGAGTCTCTCGCAATACGTCTTCCGTCATCGTCGAGATTCCCCGTCCACCTCAATGGAATCCACTCGTCGCCGACGAGCATGCCAATGTCGTAAGACGGAAGCGGATTTGTTCCCCGTCCGGAGCCCAACGTGTGTTGAAAGCCGTCGGTGAGCGCGTGCCAGTCAAACTCTAACGAGATGTCAATGTCCCCCACGCAGAAGCACAACGGCACCGGACAATGGTAAACTGGGCCGCACACGGTGTGGCACCTGTCATATGTAGCGTCAAGGGTCAGTGTTACTTCGGCAATCACCGTGTTTGCAGTGCGCGGCGGCTCGATCGTCATTTCGTATACTTTGTATTCGACACTGGCGACAGCCCTCTCTCCAGAAGGATCGAGTATCAACACGGGAGAGTTGGAAGCATAGACAAAACGGTCTCGAATGACTGGCGCCCAGCGTGGATCGACACACATCCACCTACCATTGTCCGGGGTGAGATGGCGTTGGCGAACATATGCAATGTTCGTATCAAGATCCGTCGCGTAACCAAGTTTACCACAGAATTGGAATAACAGTATGGTCGGACCTGTGGCGACCGATGGCACTCCCCACGCATCGTAGAGTCGCGTGTCAGTTACGCTTTCGCTTGCGTCGGTCAGTTCTCGCGTCGAACCGATGGCGTCGAAGTAATACCAGTGACTGTCACTTCCACGGCGCTGACTGACCAAGTTGCCATACAGCCTCGGCTCGTTCGTGTACACCACCTGCGTGTCGTCGTTTTCGTCCGTCTCCGCCAGGTAGTTCTGCTCATCCCACACGAACTTCTTCGTTCCGGCTGACTCCTCCAGCTTCACCCGCAGGCCGTCCGGGTCGTAGGCCATTGTGTTGCGGATGCCTGAGGGAAGCTGCACCAGCGTGGTGCGGTTCTCGTAGTCCCAGGCGGTTGTCGTGCGGTCTCCGCTCGGCTCGATTACCAGTTCCTGGTTGCCGTCCGCGTCGAACGCGTACGTCGTCCGTCCGGAGGCGTCCTCGCTCCACTGAAGCTGGTTCGCCGCATCGTAGCTGTAGCTGGTCCGGGCGCCGTCGTGGATCTTCAGCAGCCGGTTTCCGGCCGGGTCGTAGGTGTACGTGTCCCGGTACGCATTACTGCCGGTGCGGTGTTCTCCAGTGAGCTGATAGGTGGCATCGTAACTCCAGGTGACCCGGCTGCCGTCCGCCTCCAGGACTGCTGTGCGGTTGCCGACTTTGTCGTAATCGTAATCGAAGCTGGAGATCGTCGTGCCGTCGCTCTTGAGATTGGCCAGCCGGGTGAGGTTGCTCGCCGCGTCGTACGAGAACGACGCGCGCGTGCCGTTGGCCAGTTTCTTGACCGTTCGTCGTCCGCCTGGATCGTAACCGTACGTCGTCCGATCCCCCTGCGGGTTGACGACCTCCTTGATGCGGTTCACAGAGTCGTAGCTGTATGTAAACCGTCCCCCGTCCGGATCCGTCATCCCCACCCGGTTGCGGACCGCGTCATACCGGTACGAAATCGTCTTCTTGCGGCTGCCCATAACGGCTGCTCCTTAACTGGATTGTACGGTTTGTGTTCGCGAAATTGGAACCTGAGTTTGCGTTTGCTGGTCGTGGACTCGCCGATTACCGTCGGCGGGCTTTCTCACACCTTGTACTCGGTAGTCACCGAGTCCTTGTCGTTGAAGCCGTCGTACGTCGCGGTCACCGTGACGGCCGCGTTCTCGGTCGTCGTCCGGTTGCCGGCTGCGTCGTACGCAAATGTCGCCCGTGTGCCGTTCGGATACTGCCGGCTCGTCAAACGGCTGTCGGCATCGTAGGCATACGTTGAACGATTGCCGCGCGCATCGATCCGGTATTCCTGCCGACCCGCCGCGTCGTAGCTGTACGTGACCCGGCGATCGAGCGGATCGATCGATTGCGTCCGTTGCCCGGCCGCGTCGTATGTGAACGAGAACCGATTGCCGCGAGCGTCAATCAGGGCTGTCGTCGCGCTGATTGCGTCGTACACGGTTGTATTGCGATCTCCCATCGCGTTGATTTGGGCGATCGTTCGGCCGTCGTCATCGTAGACGGTGGTCGTTCGCTCGGTTTCCGCATCGATCGAAACAGTCGGCTGCGAAGCCGCATCGTACACGGTCGTACTGCGATCGCCGAGCGGATCGATGCTCGCCACCGTTCGTCCAGCCGCGTCGTAGACCGTCGTGTTGCGATTGCCGTTAGCGTCGACGGTCGCGATCGGCTGACTGGCCGCGTCATACACGGAAGTCGTCCGCTCATTGTCGGCGTTGACGACGGCGACCGTCTGCCCGGCAATGTTGAGCACGCTGGTCGTGCGTTCGTTCCGTGCATCGATGACGGCCACCTGACGGCCCGCATCATCGTAGACGCTCGTCGTCCGGTCGCCCAGCGGATTCACACCGGCGACCCGCTGGCCGGCCGCATCGTAGACCGTCGTAGACCGATTCCCGCGCGGGTCAACCGACGCGATCGTCCGGCCGGCCGCGTCGTACACGGTCGTCGACCGGTTCGCCAACGGATCGATCGAAGCAATCACGTTGCCTTCGGCGTTGTAGACGGTGGTGCTGCGATTCGAGAGTGGATCAATCCGGGCGATCGTCCGGCCGGCATCGTCGAACACAGACGTGTATCGGTTGCCCAACGGGTTGATGCTGGCGACGACGCGGTTCTTTTCGTAAACCGATGTGCTGCGGTTCCCCAGCGCGTTGACCTGAGCGACGCTGCGTCCAGCTGAGTCGTAGACGCTGGTTGTGCGGTTCCCGAGCGGAGTGATCGACGCCACTGTTTGGCCAGCAGCGTTATAAGTCGTCGTCGATCGCTTCCCGAGGGGATTGACCGAGCCGATCGTCTGATTGGCATCGTCGTAGATCGTTGTCGAGCGGTTCCCCAGCGCGTCGACCGAGGCAACCGTGCGATTGGCGGCGTCGTAAACCGTCGTGCTGCGATTCCCGAGCGGGTTCACAGCGGCAATCGTGCGTCCGGCATCGTCGTAGACGGTCGTATTGCGATTCCCCAGGGGATTGATCCGCGCGATTGGCCGTCCGGCAACGTTGTAAACGGTCGTACTTCGCGCACCGACGGCGTTCAGTGATGCCACCGCCCGGCCCGCGGCGTTGTAGATCGTTGTGGATCGGTCGCCGAGCGGATTGATGCCGGCGACGCGCCGATTGGCGCTGTCGTAGACCATCGTCGAGCGGTCACCCAACGGATTGATCTGGGCCACCTGGTGACCCGCCGCGTCGAACAGGGTCGTTGACCGATTGCCGAGCGGCGTCACCGAGGCCACCTGCCGGTTGAGGTCATCGTAGACGGTCGTCGAGATGTCGCCGAGGGGATTCTTCGTTTGAATCCGGTTATGCACCGCGTCGTACGCGTACGACGTCCGGTCGCCGAACGGATTGATCGTGGCGATCGGCAGCGAGTCGCTGTTGTAGACGGTCGTCGTGACATTTCCGGCTGCATCTGTTGCCGTGATCCGCAGATCGGCCGCGTCGTAGCCGAGGGTTGTCCGTCGGCCGAGCGGATCGACGCTCGCGATCATCCGTCCGCCGTCGTCGTACACGGCTGTCGTGTGCTCGCCGAGCGGGTTCGTCACGCGGATTCGCTGGCCGTTGCAGTCATGAGCGAACGACGTCCGGTTCCCGAGCGGGTTGACCGTCGCAATCAACTGACCGGCCGCGTCATGCACGCTCGTCGTCCGGTTCCCCAGCGGATTGATCATCGCCACCGGGTCGCCGCCGGCGTCGTAAACCGTCGTCGTCCGTTCACCCAATGGGTTCACCACCGCCAGAGGCCGGCCGAGTGCGTCGCGGATGGTCGTCACGCGTTGGCTGAGCGGGTTGACGATCGCGATCTGCGCCCCGTCGTTGTTGAACACGTACGAAGTCCGATTCCCCTCGCCGTCGAGCGACGCGACCAGGCGGCCGTCGCCGTCGTACACGTACGTGTTCCTGTGTCCCAGCGGGTCGAGGTTGGCCGTAATCTGGCCGTGCGCGTTGTAGATGCTGCTGAACCGGTTTCCCTCGGCGTCAATGATGGCCGTCCGGTTGCCGGTGCCGTCCCAAACCCAGGTGCTGCGATTCCCGCGGGCATCGATTGTGGCCTGCAGGCGATCGTTCGAGTCGTACAGAACCGTCGTCCGCCGTTCGCTCGGATCAACGACGCTGCTCAGCCCGGGCGTGCGGTTGCCGAGCGTACTGTAGGCGTACGTCGTCCGGCGGCCGTTGCCGTCGATCGACGCCGTCACGCGGCCCTCCTCGTCCCACAGCCAGGTGTGGCGGTGGCCGAGGGGATTCACGACGGCCGTCACGTTGCGGTCGTCGTCGAAGAGCAGCGTGGTGAGGCCGCCCAGCGGGTCGGTGATCGTGTTGGCCAGCCCGTAGGCGAACGTCGTCTTGCAGCCGAGCGGATCGGTGGCCGACGTCACCCGGCGGATGCCGTCATACGTATAACTGCTGCGGCCCCCCTCCGGGTTGACGTAGGCCGTCAACCGGTGCGACGAATCGTAAACCATCGTCAGCCGGGAGCCGTCCGGATACCGCACGCTGGTCAGATCGCTGGCCCCGTCGATCGTAAAGCTGGTGCGGCGTCCGCCGGGGTCGACGATCGACCGCAGGTTGTCCGAGCCGTCGTAGGTGTAGGTCAGCCGGTGGCCGTACGGATCCTCGATCGCCGAGAGCAAATCGCCCGTGTGGAGGATCGTCCAGCGGTCCCCGGCCGGGTTCTGCAGCCGCTCCAGGGCCCCGGTCGATTCGTAGACCCACTTCACGCCGTTCGGCTGCGTCTCGGTCCAGCCGCCGCCTGTGTTCTCGACCAGCGCGCTGGCGGTCCCCTCCGGCGCGAGGTACTTGCCGTTGGCGTCCTTGCCGGTGTAGGTGCGGGCGGCCCCCTGCCCGGAGACGACCTGCGCACTGGTGCTGCTGATGACCGAGACGGTCGGGTTATAGAGGTCGGCCACGCCGCTGCCGAACTGGATGGCGTCGCCCGAGGCGCGGGAGTTGTAGACGAACGAGGGGGGCGTGATCGAGAAGACCGTCTGCGGCAGCGACACCGGCACTCCGAGGTTGCCGTTCACGCTGTTGACGACGCCCCCCAGCCCCTTGCCGCCGGCCCCCGCACCGCCGCCACAACCGCAGCTACCGCCCGCCGCGCCCTGCGCGTCGTAGATCCCGCCGCCGCGAGCCGTCCAGCGTCCGCTCGACTGCCCCGAACCGACCTGCCCCTGGAACTGCCCGTACGCCTCGTAAACCCCAGGCCGCGCGGCGGCCCCCGCCGGCGCGCCGAGTTGCAGTCCGCTGCCGAGCCCGCCTCCGCCGGCCGTGTTGCCGCCGCGGACCGGTTTGTTGCCCGCTCCTCCGCCGCCTGCGGCCCCGTTGCAGCCGCAGTCGCAATCGCAGTCGCACGGGCCGGGGCTTCCGTTCCCGCCTCCGCCGCCCGGTCCGCAGGTCAGCGGGAGGCCGGTCTGCTGCGCGCCGCCGCCGATCGACCTGGTCGGATCGAAGTCGTCCCCCGGAAAGGGTGTGTAAGAAGGGGCCGGACAGGTGCCCGAACCGCATTGGGAACCGGAGCTGCAATTGGCCATCGTTCGTTCTCCTTGAGCGCTGCGTCAGCGCGGGTTGTGTTCTGTCTGGGTTGTCGGCTGTCAGTCGTTGGTCGTTGGTTGAGGGTGTAACGTGCGTAACTGACTGGTCGATTCGCCCGGTTCATCGCCGGGCTGTTGTTGGGATGGTCCGCGATCCAGTGACCCGGCGGCCCGCCACTTGCCCAGCGGGCACTCTTCGGAGGCCCAGCGGGCCTTGCGTTCGACGTAACAGCCGCACGTTTTCTCGCGGCAGACCATCCGCTCGGGGTCGAGCGACGGACACGCCCGGCAGATCGCCAGCCGCTCGCGGTAGACCCGCCGCGATGCGTACTGCGCCCAGTTGCGGACGTGTCGCACGACCGCCCGGCAGAAATTCCAGGCCCGTCGCAGCCATCCCGGCGGCTGTCCCACCTGCTGTCCGGGGCCGCGTCCCTCTTCCCACATCCGAAAGTATCCGGCATGCTTGCGACACAGATTGTGCCAGTGCTCCGTCTTCCGGCAGCCGTGCCGCTGGCACATGAACGGAAACGATTCAGGTTGGCACTGGCAGGAGTTCATCGTGTCCCTCGACTCGTCGTATATCCCGTTGGAGTGTTGGTGCCAGTCGAATCTGTCGCGGTCAAAATAGTCTCACCATCGGAGTTGTGCGGGACGTCATTCCGTGATCGTCACGTCGACAGTCCTCGGCGCGGGACCTTCGCAGTCGCACGCGGGATCGGGACTCATTCCTGAAAAGACGATGTGCACTGGATCGCAAGTGGCTCCCGAATCGCAGTACTGGGGCGCAATTGAGCACCCCGGAAAAGGAGTATCTCCAACCAACTGAGACAACGATCCATTTTCTCCGCCACACATAAACGAAAGACGCCAGGTCGTTCCACAGACATCCGTTTCGCCGCGCCAGACCCCAGGAGAGGTGAACGCGAGCGCCACTGTTTTTCCATCCGCGCAGGCACAATTCGACTTGTCCTCAATCATCGCGTGCAGGACGTCCGGCATCGGGTCGTCGCAGCAGTCCACTTCTACGCCACAGCACCCATGAGGATTTTGAATAGCCACAAATTGCTCCTTCGCAGTTTTTGGAACTGCCGCGAGTCACCGAACTGCCGTATCCAATCGTTTTCTGTTTACCAATCTCAAGCTCCTTACTCTGTAATCGTGATCTTGACCTCTTCCGGAGGTCCCGCATTGCAACAGCCAGCGACAGGGATGTTGTCGAAAACGACATTGAGCGGTGTGTTCGCATCGCATTCGCAACTGTCGGGCGTCTTGCCGTCGACCGACGCGGCGCAGCCGGTGAAGTCGACGTCCAATTTGAAGGCGCAATGGGCATCGGCCACACAGAGGAGGGCGATCGAGACGTCACCGCCGCACGTCCCGAACGGCCCGGCGCCCACCCAGACCGTGCCGGACGCCGGATCGGGGTTGGGCTTGGAGCCGGCCAACTCCACCGTTGTGCCGTCTGCACATCCACATCCAGAAATTGATTCGAACGTGGCCACTATCACATCAGGCACGAACGCTCCGTCGCAACAGGCGGGAATCCCGCAACAGCCCGACGGATTCGGGATTGGATTGCCCATTTACGGCTCCTTTCGTTCTGGGTCCGGGATGCGATCTGCGCCTGCTCCGGCGTGCAGTCGATCTGTCTCAGGCCGCTGCAGAAGTGCCAGCCCCGGTCGGCCCGGTGCCAGGAACACCGCCGGCCAGCCGGACTGCCGCAGCGGCTCCGCCACACCGGGTCGCTCTGCGTCGTGTGCAATGACCATGCCCCCCCGGCGGATCTTCGGCCCCCAGGCGGCCAGGTCGGCCTCCACCCCCGCATGACTGTGGTCGCCGTCGAGGAACAGCAGGTCGATCGCCCCATCGGCGAACCGGCCGGCCGCGTCGCGCCCCTCCCAGGAGAACTCCGCCTCCAGCCCGAGTTGGGCCACTCTCCGCTCGGCCAGCGGGCACTCGTGAATGTCGACCGAGAACAACCGGCCCCCCACCGTGCGGGCGGCATGGGCCAGCACGGTCGTCGAGTTTCCCTTGCGGACTCCGATCTCGACGATCACCTCCGGCCGCAGGGCGACCGCCACCCCCCACAGCAGCGCGGCGTGGTCGTCGACGTCCCGGTGCTTGCGCATCGCGATCCCGTGCAACACGTCGGTCAGCCCGTCGAGACGCCGCAGGAACACCTGCCGCATCGGCTCGACCGCCGGTTCCGCCGGGGATGTGGCTGTTGTCGTGGTCACAATTCTGCTTTCACTGAGAACCCGATCATCAACCGAGGTACTTCTTCGCGTTGTGAATCCAACTGTGATTCGTCATCTGCGCCTGCGTCCGGCCCCGCATCCGGACCTTGTAGGTCTCGTACTCGTCAGTCTGGACGCAATGCTCCGAGCGGATGTCCTCCATCTGTTCGATGTGCACCAGCGGCAGCGGATACCCGTTGCAAAGGCCCCGGCGCTGCAGTTGCTGCTGGTAGACTGTGAAGCTGCCGTCGGAAAACGGCTCATCCGCGCAGCGGGGCTCACACGGAATCGGATCCCCTTGGCGGTAGACGTCGGCCCGCAGCATGCAGCAGCCTCCCACGTGCTTCTGCCGAACGAGCGAGCGGCGGCCGAACGACTCGATCCGCTGAGGATTGATCCACGTCTCGGCGTCCGCTCCGAAGTGAAACGCCCCCATGACTCCCAGCCGATCGGACGCCAGGCAGGCGTCCGCCAGTCGTGCGATGTAATCGGGCGGCGCGAGAATGTCGCTGTCGATCTTGGCCAGCAGTTCCACCGAGTTCGCGAAGCGGCCCCACACGACCGCCTGCGGGTAAATGCAGCCCATGTTGCGCGGACTGCGGATCAGCGTGGCTCGCGGTTCGTCCGCCAGCCGCCTCCGCAGGTATTCTTCTGTTGCGGAGTCCGAGCCGTTGTCCCAGACCACGATCCTCAATGCCGGATAGTCCTGTTGCAGAACGCTCTCCAGGGACTTCCGAACATACTCCAGGCGGTTGAAGACCGGCATCACCAGCACGCACGCCGGTTGCCGCCTCTGCTGAGCGAGTCTCCGGAGTGCTTCCCGCTGCAGCGCCGCCCGATCGAGCCCCAATCGCCGGAAGCTCGACTTGTGCAGGTGGGCCGCGTAGGCGTCCATTGCGACCCGAATCTTCCAGCCGCTCTTGCGGCCCCGCGCGCACCACTCGTCGTCCGAACCGAGCTGCGCCAGCCGCTCATCGAGCGGGCCGAACTCGCGCAACGCCTCCGCAGAGAGCAGCGTACAGAAGAACGACAACCGATCGGCCGGCATGCTCCGGCCACAGTTATGGGCCAGCGCCGTGCTGCCGGCGATCGGGTCGCTCTCGTCGATCTCTCCGGACACCCCGACACGACTCCGAATCCGGGTTCGCCGGAGCGACTGGCTGCCGTCGTCCCCCGTCACCGGGCCGACCGCCGCGACCCGTTCCTTGAGTTGCGCCAGCATTCGCGAGAGGCAGCCCGGCCCGATAAAGCAGTCGTTGTTGAGAACCAGGACGTGCCGTCGACCGGCGGCCCGGATTCCCTGGTTGACGGCCGCCGTAAAGCCGATGTTCGTGGAGTTCCGGATGACGCACAGGTCAAGCCCCAGCCGCTCCGCGTGCGCGGCCACTTGCCGCGGCGCGTCGGCCCGGCTGCCGTTGTCGACATAGACGATCTGCAGCGGCACGTCGCCGTGCAGCGCCAGATTGTCAAGGCACCGACAAGTCAGGTCGACTGCATCGCAGGCCGGGATAATGACCGCCAGCGACTCGCGACTGGTCGTCTCGTCGGTTACGCCGCACTCCCCCGCGCCGTGTCCGTTGATCTCGACTTTCGGACCGCTCAGGCGGGCGAGACCGATCCAGCGCAAGATTCGCGTGAGTCGGCCTGCGGTTTGCGGACTGGTGCGCGGCCCGACGGCCTGCCCCGGCCCGCGCCCAGCTTCCCAGAGCTCGAAATAATCCTGTCTCCGCCGGCACAGCTTGTGCCAGTGCGGCGTCTTGCGGCACCGATGCCGGGGACAGTATCCAGGTTCAGGGCAGATGCAGGCGGTCATTCGGTGATCGTGATTGCGAATTGGTCGTCGGGCGTGGGGTGGTTGCAGCATCCGCCCGTCGGTCCAAGCCGAAACTCCAGGTTGAGCGGATCGCACGAACATGACTCCGGTGCGGGTATCTGACCCGCACCGATGCACGCGTCGGAGAATTCGTAGTCGAGTTTGAAATGTTCACACTCATTGCCATCGCAGATGAGCGTCAGTCCGATCTCGCGGCCGCAACTGCCGAACGGCCCCCGCCCGCTCCACGTCGGAACGATCGGTTCGATCTTGAGTTCGATCTCCGCCCCGTCGGCGCAGGGGCAGTTGGCAAGGTTCGTGATTGTTGCTGTGAGCGTCTCGTTGACGGCTGCGCCCGAGCAGCATGACACTTCGACACCGCAGCAACCGTGCGGGTTTGATCGAGGACTAGCCATGACTCACCCCTGCGAATGTTTTGTGACGGCCGGCTGCAGCGCGTTCAATGCGCGGCGACCTGCGACCCTCAAGCGAACCGGCCCGTGCCAGCGCCCCTTGCGCAACTTCAAGCTCCCGTTGTGTCGCGGGCGAAGTCGGCCGCAACCGCAAAGATTCGCGTAGGGCGGTGACGGCCGTTTCGTATCGGGCGCTTCTGAGCCGGGCCGTCCCCAAATTGTGCCAGGCGGCCGCGTCGGTCGGTTCGAGTTCGGTCAGTCGCTGGAGGGCTGCGGCAGCCGTCTCGGGATCGCCCCGTTCAAACAACACCCGGCACAGTTCGTTGTGGACCTCCCGGTCGTCGGCTGACTCGGCGACCGTGGTCTGCAGAATCGAAACGGCGTCTTCGAACCGCTCCTCACACTCCGCCAGCCGGGCCGACAGCAATGCGGCGACTCCCCGCAGTTCAGGGTCGCCGGTCAGTTTCTGTGTCAAGTCCTCCACTTCGGCCGTTCGTCCCTGTTTCAGGAGAACCTGACCGAGCCCACGCCAACCCGATCGGTATCCAGGCTCGGCGTCCACGACGGCCCGCCACTCCCGTTCCGCTTCTTTGAGCCGCCCGAGATCCTCATAGACGATCGCCAGATTGTGCCGCGTCTTTGTCCCCCCGATCCCGGCGTCGACGCTGGTGAAGTGCCGGTCGGTGGCCTGATTGAGAACCCGTTGGTAGGTCTCCACCGACTCCTCAAGACGCCCCGACTGGTGCAGCAGCATCGCGTCCCGGAACAGCAGTTCCTTGTCGTCGGGATAAAGTTGCAACCCTTGGCGGCATGTTGCGTGCGCATCCGCAAATTGCTCAGTCTGCTGCAACGAGCTAACCAGCAGTGCGTAGGCTTTTCTCAAGTGGGATTCGCTCGGCTGCGAGACCGTGATGCACCGCTGGAGAAAGTCGATCGCCTGTTCATATTGCCGGGCGTCGGCGTGCGTCATACCCAGATTGAATAGAACGAACGGATGGTCGGGCCGGTCGGCCAGTTCCAGCTCAAGCAGCCGAAAGTCGCGGTCCAGCTTGCCCGCACGGCCTGCGGGCGTGTGATCGGCGCCGGAGTGGACGACATAGATGTCCGTAAATGCCACCTCTCCGCTGGCCCGCCGGATCGACGGCAGAAGCTGCTCATGAATGCGGAACTCAAACCGCAGATCGGGCCGGTTGCGAAACAGTTTGACGTGGTCGACGACGGTGACGTCGGATGCTCCAGGTCTTGCTCGCGATCGGTCGCCGGATTCCAGGTTCGCCTCCGGCTCGCGCGGCCGAAGGCCCGAACCGCCGGACGGCGGGCCCGGACAATGCACCTGCACGACGTAGCCGTGGATGTGATCGGGATGCGGGCCGGTCGCCAGGTCGCGCAGCTTCCGGCCGCACTCGGCCGGAATCGTGTCGTCCGAATCCATCCAGAACAGCCATTCGCCGCGGGCGTGATCGATCGACACGTTACGGGCCGCCGCGAAGTCGTCTTGCCAGGCCCAGTGAAAGACCCGCGCGCCCAATTCTTCGCAGATTTCCGCAGTACGATCCTCCGAGCCGGTGTCGACGACGACGATCTCGTCGACCCAAGGTTTGATGGATTCCAGGCAGGGACCGATCGTCTGTTCGTTGTCGCGGACGATCAGGCAGACTGAGAGTCCGATCGTGTTGGGGCGAAGCAGCAGTCCGCCCCCTGCGGCCGCCTCGATTGTGTGTCTCGGTCGCGGTTTTCCCGCTGGAGGCGGTGGAGGCTCGACGCGACGAGCGAGAGCCGATTCCGTCGTCGTCCCCGACAGGCTCTTTTCTCTTCGCTGTCCCCTGTCCGCTGCTTGCTCGCTGCCCCACTTCTCGTCATAGAGTCTCTGGTTCTGCTGCAGGACATCGCCGAGATCAACTCCGCTCGCCCGAAACGTCGCGCTGCCGACGTGATGGACGAACGCACCGTTCGCGATCACCGCCCGGTACCCGGCATCCACAGCCCGGCGGCAGAAGTCGTCGTCCTCGAAACACCCGATTCCGAACCGCTCGTCCAATGCTCCGATTCGATCGACGAGTTCGCGCTTCATCAGCAGGCAGAACCCGACCAGACGGTCCGTGCCACAGGCGGCGTTGTGTGCAAAACAACCGTCTCCAATGAACGACCGCTGGCGGTCCCAGGCCCAGCCGTCCAGCTCACACAGATGGCCGTAGCCGACCGGGATCTGCTGTTCACCGCTGACGTTGTTGGAGACCGGGCCGACGAGTCCGATCGTTGAATCGCTGCGCAGCACATCCAGCATCCGCCTCAGCCACCCGGTCGTCACGACGCAATCGTTGTTGAGCAGCAGGATCTGCTCGCCCTGAGCGACGGCCATTCCCTGGTTGACGGCCGCCGGGAACCCGCGATTCGAATCGTTGGCAATGACGGTCGCGCCGTGCAGCGAACGTAGATAGTCGACCGTGCCGTCGGTCGAACCGTTGTCGACGAAGATCAACTCGTACGGTTCGTCGGTCAGCAGGCGGATGCTGTCGACGCACGCCTTGGTGTGGGCCAGTTGGCCGTGCGTGACAATCACGATCGACGTCAGGCCGTGGTTGGATTCCGGCGCCGGTGTGGCACGAGTCAGGTACTGGTAGGCGAAGAACTCTGCCGCGTCTGCGGGCGAATCGGCCCGGATCTGCAGGCCGCCGACTGAGACCTCGCGCGGCCGCCCGGCATTCACCCATTCCGAAAACCCTTCTCCCGGCGCCATCCGCATCTCGTCGACGGCGAATCCTGCACGATACAGCAGCTTCTCGATTTCCCGGCGCGTGAAGAACCGCACATGATCGGCATCGAGCAGGCCGGCCGATTCGTAGGTCCAGTTCCCCGCCAAGAGCGACTGGACGACCGTGTGATTGCGGACGTTCGGCAGGCTGGTGACGAGGACGCCGTCCGCAGCCAGCCAGCGGCGCAACGTCTTCAACAGATCGGCCGGTTCGCGCAGATGTTCCAACACGTCGGCGCAGATCACGCAGTCGAACTCGCCTTCAGAAAACTCCACGCGGCCGGCCTCTTCGACGTTACCGACGACGACACGGTCCAGCCGCTCTTTTGCGGCAGCGGCGGCCGACTGGTCCAGCTCGATTCCGACGACTTCACACTCCTGCCGAGCCTTGAGGGCCGCGCCCAACCGGCCGCCGCCGCAGCCGACATCGAGGATGCGGCGCGCCGTCTGCGGAACAAGCTCGACCACGTCAGGCCGATGGAATTCAAAGTACAGCCGGTCTTTCGCCGCGACGGCCGACCGGACTCGCTGCGGTTCAGCCGACGTCGGGAAACGGCCGTTCAGACGCCCGTTGCGGGCGGCTCGACCGTTCCCCTTCTGGCAGCCCCCGTTCCCGGCCGACGGGTCGACCGTCGCCAGGATCGTCTCCATCCGGTGCCGGTAGGTGTGCTGCTCAAGAACGGCCGCACGGCCGCAGGCCGCAACCTGTTCGCGTAACTGATCGTGCTGCAGGTAGTACCTCAACTTGTCGAGCAGCTCGTCATCGCTGGAGTACGTCGCCAGTTCGCGGCCGTCCGTAAACAGTTCCGCCTGCCCGTTGTCGCCGAGTGCGTTCGTCACAAGCAGCGACCCGCTGCAGAGCGCTTCAAAGACGCGCATGTTGACGTCGTCCGCCACACCGCGATTGAACACCGTGCGACTCGCTGAATAGACCTCAGCCATCTCCTCGAAAAACCGCCGGTCAACCAGCATGTCCGGATAGCGCTGTCGGAGCAGTCCCAGCAGTCGCTGCCGCTCTCCCGGCAAGACATTACCGATGAAGCAGACGTCACGCACCTTGGGGGTCTCGCATCGTCCGTGCAGCACGGGATCGCAGGCCAGGGGCAGCCAGGTTGCGGTTTCAAAGCCTGATTCGTTGAGCCGGAGCGTGCCGTTCTTTTGCGCTGCGAACGTGAAATCGGCCTGCCGGGCCTTGCCGAGGCAGCGCTCGAAGTCCAGGTGCGTGTCGATCGCCCACCAGACGCTCGGCCGGAGTCGATCGACGATTGGGCCGTCGAGCCCGTCATCGACGTACAGGAATAGATCGAACCGGTTGGCGGCGATGCAATCGAGTTCATCCGGCAGAAAGTGTTCCACCTCAGAAAGCCTTCCCTCGCGCACCAGTTCCCCCAGGGCGCGGCGGCAGTAGAGACCGGTCGTCTCCGGCCGGAGCGTGTTGTCGAAGATGACGGCGATGCGCTGGATCAATTGAATGCTCCCTCTACAGTTCCCCGATCGGTTGCGCCGCCCGCGTTGACGGCCGGGCCGAACAGCGCGCGGTAGCTCTCCAGCACGACGTCCCAGGTGAACCGCCGCTCAAACTCCTCGCGTCCCGCCTGACCCATCCGCCGCCGCAGTTCCGCGTCGTCCAGCAGTCGGTTGAGTTGCCGGCACAGACCGTCCGCGTCGCCCGGCGTGAACAGCAGGCCGGCTTCCCGGTCGCCCACGACCCAGGGCAGGCCCCCGATGCGGCTGGCGACCACCGGACGTCCGCAGCCCATCGCCTCCACGGCGCTGCGGCCGAGCGCCTCCTGCGCCACGGTCGGGAACACAACAATGTCGGCATCGCTCATGACGGCAGGCAGATCCCGCTGGGACTGCCAGCCGATCAGCCGCGTGGAGTCGTTCACGCGGCCGGGCGGGTCGGCCGTGGCAATCAGCTCAAAATCCTGCCGCATCTCCCACAGCTTCGCGGCGGCCGACTGCAGCACGGAGAACCCCTTCATCAACTCGTCCACCAGGCCGGCGAACAGGATCTTCACTTTCTCGCCCTTACGGCGCGGGGGCGGCGTGATCTCTTCCGGAAACCGGGACCGGTCGAACCCGCTCGGGATGACGTGCACCGCCGGCGTGTGGGAGCGAATGATGCCGGCGATCGTCGGGTTGACCGCCAGGACGCCCGCCGCGTTCGCAAACGCCCGCTGCAGCCGCTCGGAATAGTCCGGTTTCTCGAATCCGGCCAGCGCCCGTTCGGCCTGATGCAGTCCGCCACTGAACCGGCCGTTGGTGGACACGCACTGTCGGCAGACGTCCGGATGCCGCAACTGGTCGCGCTCGCACTGGACCAGTCGCCCGTCTTCGCACAGCAGCCGCACGTTGTTGAGCGGGCAGACGCACTCCAGCGCTGCGATCCGCAGAAAATAGGGCCAGTCGCCGACCGCTTCGGCCAGCAGCGGCTTTGTGTTCCAACTGTCGGTGACAATCACCCAGTCCGGATCGAATGCGGCCACATGTTCGCGAATCCGCTCCCGGACACCGGCCGCGCTCCAGGATCGTTCGTCGAACCCGATCGGCAGGCTGTCGTAGGGCAGCTCTTGGCTGACCCGTCCGACTCCGAACGAGTCGCACGCGGCGTAGAAGTGCCGGACGTCGTAGCCGTCTGCCGTCAGGAACTGGCACAGTTCCTTGGTGTGGATCGTGCCGCCGCCGGTCGACGGCCAGTTGAACAGCAGGCTGACGACCGCGATCCGCGTCCGCCGGTTGTCTTCGCCCGGCCGCCCTGGGGGCGAATCGCTGCGTTCCGAGAGGTACTGGCGGTTCGTTCGTGCCGGCCGGCAGTCCGGATCGATGGTCAGGGCCGCGTCAAACTGTGCGAGGGCGGCCGACTCGTCTCCGGCCACAGCCTGCAGCACGCCGAGATCGTTGCCGGCGAGCGCTTGCAGTCCTCTATCGCCGGCACTGGCGTGCACATCGGCCAGCAACTGAGCGGCCCCGTCGTATTGGCCGTTCGCCGCCAGGGCGCACGCTCTGCGGTGATTTTCGAGCGATTCTTCCCGATTCCCGAGAGATGTGGGAATCTTCGCGGAGCGCGGTTCCGCCGCCTGCATGCTCCCCATCGGGCCGCCCTTCCATTGGATGCGGCAGTCGCATGCAGAATTCTTGTTGAACAGCGGAGCGCCGTGCGCTACACTCCCAACGGCTTGGCTGGTGCAGTCAATGCATGCGAAACTGCCAAGTCACCGTCCCGTGGAGGGTCTAGCTCCGCGGGACGACTTTTTTTATTCACTTCACTGCAACGGTTCTTTCAGCCGTCCTCCCGGAACCGGTCGTGCGGAACCCATAAAAAAACACCGCTGCGAAACTCGCAACGGTGCTGGATGTCTCTTGTCCTGCTGGCCGGAAACTCGCAGCGCGCCGGCCTGATCTGAACAGCAGCTTGTCAAAGAGTCGACTGCCACCACACTGTTCCTTACTTTCGCCCCGGCCTCACCTTCGCAGACTGCCGGCGGCGTCACAACGCTCCAGTCGCTTCATTCTTCCCTGGTTTTCCGGACACCTCTTGTCGGAAAGGCCGATCAGATTTGAGATCCCGCAGCAGACGATTGTTGAATTGATGACTCTGAATTGGTCGTCGGCCGAAAGCGGGCAGATCAGACTACGACTGGTGATTCGGATTGTCAACAAGTTTCTTTTTAATATTCTCGCTTTTCCGAGATTCGACTTGACTGTGGTCTCAACACGTTCTGCTGAGAGCGATATCTCGCAACAGGTTAAGCCAGGTGTGGGCAACTCGCTTGAGGTTCAAAGTCGTCTGCAACTTTTTTGCGAACTGCTGGGTCTCGTTCCAGTAGGCTTCTGACAGCCAGCGCTCTGTCTCGTCCAGGTGACATAGAGAAAAGCCGAGTGATGCGGCGTGCTCGGCGCTGCTCGAATCGGCGTTCATGGCGAGCGGCACGCCCGAAGCGATCCAGTCGAGCGCTTTGGCGGGCGGCTTGTGCCGGGCGCGGAAGTCGTCCCCCTTGACGTCGAACGCGGCGCGAGCGGCCGACGTCAACTCGATGTGCCGGCGTTCGGTCCAGTTCTCAA
>QQVO01000049.1 GCA_003388505.1 Planctomycetota bacterium | reverse complement strand
CCCAAGCCGACCAATCCAGCCGCGTGAGAATCTCATCGAGCAACCGCACCCGATGCTGCGGCGCGATCGCCTCGTCCAGCCGAGTCGGAAACAGCACCAACTGCTCCCGCCCGAATTCCGCCTTCGCCCAATCCATCGACTCCCTCCCTGAAACCTCACCCTCCACGCCGCCGAATCTTACAAAATCAAACCCACGACGCTAACTTAAATCAACAAGCCGGGAAGTTTGGGTACAAGGTGTGACGGGGAGCGCTCCCCTGCGGGTCGCGGCTAAACGGAAAGTTGGGGACATGCGTTAGTGAGATTCGCTGGTTATTTCTTGCCGCGGGAGCGTTGGAGGGCGAAGAATTCCTGGAGGATGTTGCGGCAGTCTTGTTGGAGGACGCCGCCGATGACGGTGGCGCGGTGGTTGAGGCGGGAGTCGTCGGTGATGGTATAGAGGGTGTGGCAGGCGCCGGCCTTGGGGTCGGTCGTGCCGTAGATGACGAACGGGATTCGCGCCTGGACGATCGCGCCGGCGCACATGGGGCAGGGTTCGAGGGTGACGTACAGGCGGCAGTCGGTCAGCCGCCAGGAACCGAGCGTCTGGGCCGCCTGGGTGATGGCGATCATCTCGGCGTGCGCGGTGGGGTCGAAGAGCATCTCCCGCTGGTTGAATCCTTCGCCGATGACGCGTTCGTTCTGAACGACGATCGCGCCGATCGGCACTTCTTCGGCCTCGTAGGCCTGGCGGGCCAGGTCGAGCGCGCGGCGCATCCAGAATCCGTCCGGTTGGAGGGGGTTATATGCAGTGTCCATGACACACACGTCTTGCCAAGCCTCCGTTGTGGCGGGAAGTGTTCGTCCGAAGTCTCACGACTTCGGCTACACGACCGGGGCTTCCTTCGCTTTGCTCAGTCCAGCCCCGGCCACCCAACGGGTTTTGGGAGGGGTCGATCACTGGGCGGTGAGATTGTCGGCGACAACGGAGTCTTCGAACGATTCAAGATCGGCGGCGACGTCGGTGAAGAGGTTGCCGGTGAGGACGATGCGGGAACTGGGCGGATCGGGCAGAATCAGCGCGTCTGCGGTGAGTCCGGAGAAGACGTTTCCGGAGATGGCGACGTCGCTGGTTCCTTCGAGTGTGACTCCGGCGGCTGCCATGTCGTCGGTGCCGCGTTTGACCTGTCCGTCGCCGATGTAGCTGTTGGAGAAGTTGTTGCCTGTGACGGTGATGCGGCCGCTGCCGGGGCCGATGTAGAGGGCTTTCTCCGCAATGATCGTGAAGGTGTTGGCGCTGACGGCACAGCCGTGGGCGTCGAGGAGTTCGATGCCGCCGCCGTTGTGGGCGATGACGTTGGCGCTGAGGGTGATGCCGTAACAGTCGCGATCAAGAACGACGGCGGTTCCCTGGCATTCCTCGATCATGTTGCCGGAGACGACCGAGCCGTAAGTGTTCTCGATGACGACGCCTCTTGCCAGGTGGTCGTCGAGATTGTTGCCGGTCATGCAGAGGTTGAAGCCGTCGATGCAGTGCAGGGCGTCGCCGTTTTCCTCGAAGTGGGAGGCGGAGACGACGATGTCGTGGCAGCCGAGGAGGTTGACTCCGACCCCCTTGTTGTAGGTGACGAGGCAGTCGTTGATGCGGGGGTCTTCGTAGCAGTGGTCGAGGCGGATGCCGTCGCCGCCGTGTTCGCTGACGGTGACGCCGTGGAGGAAGATCTCGTTGACCCAGAGGGCGTCGATGCCGTGGCCGCACTGTTCATTGCCGGTGATGCGGAGGTCTGCGAGTTGAATTCTCCAGCGGTTGCGGTTGGTGCGCTGGCCTGGATTGGCGCGGTCGGTCACACCGGTGGGGAGGAGTTCGATCGTCGATGCGCCCCCGGTGTTGACGTTTCTGATGTGGGTGGCGGACCCGGCGCCCTGAATCAGGATGTCTTCGCCGGTGATCCGCAGGGGCTGGTTGATTTCGTATGTTCCCGGGGGGATGCGGACGACGCCGCCGGCGGCGGGCAGGGCATCGATGGCGGCCTGGAGGGAATCGAACTTGCCGGCGTCGATTGTGTGGGGGGACTGCGGGTCGGCGGGTTGCTGATTGTCGTCGGCGTTGGTGATGCCGAAGCGGGCGGTGAGGAGGGCGGCCGTGAGGGCGGTGGTGGCGAGGATGGCGCGCTGCATGGGGGCTGCTCCAATTCGAATCGGGCGCAACCGCCGGTTGACGCGGGCGGCTCGCCGTTGGGGCTGAATGTGAGGTCGGGCAATCGGCAGCATCATAACGAATGGAGTTGTCGGTGCATTCCGCAGGAGCGGCAGGGTCCGGCCGGAGCGGCCGATGAGGGTGGAGAAAAGTGAACCGTGCGGGAGGGCGGGGCGTTCGGGATGGTGGAATGCGAGCTAGGTTATTTGCGATCAACCGGCGGGCCGACCCACCTGATCACCTACCGAGCTGTGGGCCATCCTGCATTTGCATTTCACGTTCACTGAGATTCGACGCCGGCGTGCCACCGGTGCGTCCGACTGACGACTTTGCGCCCTTCGAACAGGCAGTTCCATGAGCACAACGATTAATCCCCCTCCCTCGAACACACAGAATCCTCAATCCGGTTCGCCTGCAAAAGGGACGTGCCCCAATTGCGACACGACCGAGTCGTGGGGCGGGGCGAGCTTCTGCCCGAGTTGCGGGTACTATCCGAAGCTGGGGACGACACTGTCTTCGGACGTGATGAAGCCTGCCTACAACGAGGACGAGGATCCGCTGGACAATATCCCGCTGGAGATTCCGCAATGGCTGTGGATCAGCCTGGGAGGAATGGCGCTGTTTCTCGGGGGGAGTCTGTACGCTCGATTCTACGTGACGGCCGATGGTCCGCGTACGATCTGGTCGCTGGGGCAGATCTTCGTCGGGATGGCGTTGCTGGTAGGAGCCCATTTCCAGGCGTATTTGCGGAATGTTTCCAAGAACGACCGGGCGAGCTTCACGGATATCTTTCTGCATCCGATCGAGATCTGGCGGCCGGTTTTCTCCAATCTGCCGGAAACGGGGTCTCTGGTCTCCCGCGCCACGTGGGGCGTGACGGCGACGGCGATGGCGTTTCTGATCGTGGGGGGCGTGAGCCGGTCTGAACTGGCGGACGTGATGGGCGCCCAGGAAGGGGAGGCGCAGATGTTCAACCCGCTCAAGCTGATCATGAGCCAGACAGGGAAGATGGCGCAGGCGCAGGGGGCGCAGCAGCCGGTGGTCCAGGAAGACGCTCCGGAGAGCATGGAAGAGGCCGTGGCGCAACTGACGGAACAGATCGGTGTCGATCAACTGCAGAACATGGGACCGGTCGGCGTGCCCGCGGCGCCGGGCCCGGACCGCCGGTCGCAGTGCGCGATCATCGGCTACACCAAGAGTGTGAAAGGTGAGCTTCGCTCCGTGCTGGTGGCGAAGATCGTGCAGGGAGAACCGGCGGAGTTCGTGGCGAAAGTTCCGACGGCCGGCATGCCGGACGACATCGTGCAGAGATTGCAGCACCTGCTCCCGCAGTTGCGCGTGCGTCGCCCTGCCGTGGACTGCCCGATTACGGCTTACTGGGTCGACCCGCAACTGAGTTGCCAGATCGGCTATGATGCGCCGGAGGAAAGTGAGAACGGCGACGAGGGCGAATGGAAGAACATCGAGTTCCTCAGACTCTATCAGAAGGCGGGCGGCTCGACGAAGGAGCTGGAAGATGCGACACGGACGATCGAGCAGACGCACTCTCAACTCGAGAATGCCTTGCCGGCTCTGAACGGAGCGTTGGGCGGTTAGGCGAGTCGGCTGGGTAAGCGAGTATCGCGGCGAGCGGCGGGCGTCAGTCCGCCGCTTTGTCGTTTATGGATGTGCGAGTGTGCGGAGATCGTCTACATTCAAGGCGAATGTAACGGCCGGCTCACGCCGAGCGCTGGCCGTTGCGTCGATGTGAGTTCTTGCGGGAGATTGACTATATTCGGTTGTGCGAAACGGTGAACCGGGGGCCGCTCGCCTGGGAGGGAGTTGGCGTTGTCACTTAGGATCGCTTCGATTCAGATCGGCGAGAGCGGCTGGCTGTGGCCGGTGGTGGGGGCGGTGGGGCTGGCGGTGGGGCTGGTCGTGGTGACGTACGTGCTGGCGGCGTGGCCGCGGCGGTTGCGGGTTTCGGCGGGGGTGCTGAAGGCCTTGGGGCTTGTGCTGCTGCTGGTTTGCCTGATTGAGCCGCTGTGGAGCCGCACGCGGGTGGCGCCGGGGGAGAATCTGTTTCTGGTGCTGGTCGACAACAGCGCCAGTCTGCAGATCAACGACGCCGGTGGGGCGCGGACACGGGGAGAGTCGATGCAACGACTCCTGGGGGATGACACGACGGACTGGCAGGTGCGGCTGGCCCAGGACTTTGACGTTCGCCGCTATACATTCGACTCCCGGATCGCATCGGCAGACCGTCTGGACGGTCTGGCGTTTGACGGCGAGGGCAGTGCGCTGAGCGGTGCGTTGTCGACGCTGGCCGACCGGTTTGCAGAACGGCCGGTGGCGGGTGTGCTGCTGTTTACCGACGGCAACGCGACCGATTGGTCGGCCGACGCGTCCCGTGCGCTCAGTGACTTTGCGCCGGTGTATCCGGTGCGGCAGTTTGACGATGACCCTGCGGCAGCGGACATCGGGATCGGTTCCGTCTCGGTGACGCAGACGTCGTTTGAAGATGCACCGGTGACGATTCAGGCTGACGTCACTACGACCGGTGGCGGAGCGGAGCAGATCATCGGCCAGTTGCTGGACGCAGACGGCGCGCTTGTGGAGGAGGTGCGGGAGTCACTCTCGCATGACGGCACGCCGACAGCGCTGAGATTCCAGTTGAAGCCCGACGCTGCGGGACTGAATTTCTACCGCGTGCAGGTGACGGGGGACGGTCCGGACGCTGCGAACGAAGCGACGTTGCTTAACAACGAGCGGCTGATTGTGGTTGACCGGGGAGGCGGACCGTTTCGCGTGCTGTACGTATCGGGTCGTCCGAACTGGGAATTCAAGTTTCTCCGCCGCGCGGTTGAAGATGATGACCAGGTGGAACTGGTCGGCCTGATCCGCATTGCGAAGAAAGAGGCGAAATTCGACTTTCGGGGACGGGCCGGCGAGTCGAGCAATCCGTTGTTTCGGGGGTTCGACGAGGATCGCGATGAGGAGACGGAGTCGTACGATGAGCCGGTGATCGTGCGGCTGGGGACAAGCGATGAGACGGAACTTCGCGGAGGCTTTCCGAAGACGAAGGAGGAACTGTACGAATACGATGCGCTGATTCTGGACGACGTGGAGGCGGAGTTTTTCACGAGCGATCAGCATTCGCTGATCGAGCGGTTCGTTTCCGAACGGGGAGGCGGTCTGTTGATGCTGGGCGGGCCGGGGGCCTACAGGCACGGCGGTTACGCGGGAACGCCGATCGAGGATGTGCTGCCGGTCTATCTCGATCGCGGGCCTGCGCCGCCCGGACCGGGGGAGCATCGGCTGGCATTGACGCGGGACGGCTGGCTGCAACCGTGGGTGAGGCTGCGGGACACCGAATTGGATGAAGAAGAGCGGCTGTCTGCGATGCCGGGCTTTTATACGCTCAGCCGGGTGCGGGATGAGAAGCCGGCGGCGAGAGTTTTGGCGACCGTTACCGACCGGGCGGGAGAGACGGCTCCTGCTCTTGTCGCTCAACAGTATGGGGACGGCCGCTGTGCGGCTTTGTTGATCGGCGATTTGTGGCGGTGGAGCCTGAAGCGGCCGGAGCAGGACGAGGACGATCTTGCGAAAGCCTGGCGGCAAATGGTCCGCTGGCTGGTGGCCGACGTTCCCGAACGAATTGAGGCGAATATTGAGGAAAGCGAAGCCGGGGCGTCGACCGCATTGCGGATCAGCGTGCGGGTTCGCAATGAGGAGTTTGCCCCGCAGGACAATGCGGCCGTCAAGGTGACGATTCGTGCGCCTGATGCGGAGCCTCTGGTGCTCGACGCGGAACCGTCGCTGGAAGCGGCCGGGCTGTTCGAGACGACGTATGTTCCGCGCGAACCGGGTGCGTACCGCGCTGCCGTGGTCGCGATGGATGAAAACGGGATCGAAGTCGGGCGGAGCGAGATCGGCTGGACGAGCGAGCCGGAGGCAGAGGAGTTTCGGACGATCGCAGTCAACAACGAACTGCTGGACACGATCGCAGAACAGACGGGTGGCGAGTTGATTCCGGCGGACGAGTTGCTGGAGTTTGTGGAGACTCTGCCGACGCGCAGAGCGCCGGTGACGCAGGCGGTGATGAATCCGTTATGGCATACGCCGTGGGTGTTGCTGCTAGCGATTGCGTGTCTGGCGGGGGAGTGGGGGCTAAGACGCTGGAGGGGGCTGCCGTGAGGTGTTCTTGTGGGACGATTGCGGCTGTTGTCTTGTGCGTCGTCGTTCAGGTCGTCGCGGTGCCGCCTGCTCTCGCTTTGTGCGGCCGGCACAGCCGGTGCTATGGGGCTCGAATGGAACGCGGATGGTCACGGATTGGACCGATTTGCGCTGGTTGTCTGTTGGATGTTCAGGCGGTTCCCGCCCCGATCGATGCGTTCTCTGCGGCGGCGCCTCCTGTCGCTTTTTGCGGCCGGCACAGCCGGTCCTACGGAATTGCGAGCGCACCGGAAGACGGTGAGGCGGCGGGCGAACCGTCGGCGACGCTGATTCTGGTGATGGGCGAACCGGGTGCGGATGAGTATCGCACGATGTTCGCAGAGTGGGCGGACCGCTGGAGGAGGGCGGCTGAGAGCGGGGACGTCTCTGTGGTCGAAATCGGAAGAGGGGAGGTGGGCGAGGCCGGCGACCGCGCGCGATTGTCGGAAGCGATTGCAAACGAGGCCGATGAGGAAATCCGCCCGTTGTGGATCGTGCTGATCGGACACGGCACGTTTGACGGGCGGGAGGCAAAGTTCAATCTGCGGGGACCGGACGTTCCGGCGGGTGAGTTGGCTGATTCCCTGGAGGAGATCAGGCGTCCCGTCGCCGTGATCAATTGCGCCTCATCGAGCGGGGCGTTTCTGGAGCGGCTCTCTGCGCCGGGCCGGGTGATTGTCACGGCGACCAGAAACGGGAATGAGACGAACTTTTCCAGGTTCGGGGATTACCTGTCCCAGTCGATCTCGGGTGGAGACGCGGATTTTGATAAGGACGGGCAGGTCTCGCTGCTGGAAGCGTTTCTGAGCGCATCGCGTTTAACGAGAGAATTCTATGAGAGCGAGGACCGCATCCCGACCGAGCACGCGCTGATTGACGATGACGGCGACGGCGCGGGGACTCGGGCGGAGGCATTCGAGGGGATTCGTCCGGTCCGTGACTCCGTGACAGGCGCTCTCGACGGATACCGTGCTCATCAGTGGCAACTTGTGCCCGGCGAGGTCGAACGAAACTTCCCCGTCGAACTGCGGGCGCGGCGGGACGAACTGGAACTGGAAGTATTCAAGCTGCGGGACCGGAAAAGCGAGATGAGCGAAGCGGAGTACTTCGGGAAGCTTGAGCCGCTGCTGATTGAGTTGGCGGAGCTATATGAGCGGGCGGAGGAGGAATCGGGGGAAGAGCGCTCCCCTGCGGGTCGCGGCTAAACGGCAGGATTCGACGCGGGCTTGTTATTCGAAGATGAGTTCGAGCGTCTGGGATTCATCGAGCATGCGGGAGGAGACTTCGATGGTGTCCTTGACGAGTTCGCGCGCGCCGGGCACGCGCACGCGAAACTGGACTTTCCCGTCGATGACGCGAACCGTTCGTTTCGGTGGGACCGCTTCTCCGTCCTCATTGACGACAAAAAATGTCGGTTCGCGGGATCGGCGGTCCTGCGGGATATGTTGCGTGTAATCGTCGGTGCCGATGACGACGCCTGACAGATCGCTGAGCGGATAGGTCTTGCGATCGTCCGGAACCTCGATCTGAATCGTAATCCAATAGGGTTGTTTCGGGCGGGGGGAGTCCCCCGGTTTCGGGTCTGGAAAGCCGAAACGCTTTTCGGGAGTTGTCCAGGCCGTGAAACTGCCGGCCGTGACGGCGTTCTCGGGGACAAACCTGAGCGCACCGTCGTTGAGATTGCCAAGTCCCTGACCTTCCGTCGCACCGCCGCTGTTGTCGAAGAGGGCCGAAGTGAGAGGCTGGACGGAGTCGAGGTCCATCTGTGGGAGTTCCCGGCTGGCGGCGCCGCCGAGAACGTCCTCGGGCATCGTCAGTTCCGTGTCGATCAGTTCGGTGAAGTCGGAGGATTGCTCGTCCGGGTCAGCCATGATCGTGGTGAAGATCGGCCCTTCCTGGACCTGATGCAGGATAGGGATCGCCAGAATCGCCAACAGGATGATGTGGAACACCATCGAGATGGCGTAAGCGGCGCCTTCGTCGCCCAGGAGGCGATGCACCAGGCGTTGGGCCCCGTTTCGTTGGTCGTCCTCTTCAGCGAGGGGCTTGCCCTGGGCGGCGCGGATACGTCGATCGACTGCGGAGTCGGACGGCGCGGCGAGGGGGCGCGGGGGGGGGCGTACGTCAGAACGGTTTTCGCTCGGGGCTGGGGCCGTTCGGGCCGGCGGCGATTGCGGAAGTTCCACGAAGTCCGGTTCCACATCGGACTCGTCGCAGCGCTTCGGCAGGGAGCGGGTGCTGTGAGACATGAATTCGTTCGCCTCAGGGGCGAATAGTGCCCTGTCAGGGCTTTGTTTTCGGGTTGGCTGAATCGCGAATCCGCACGAAACCCTGCGGGATTCGTGCTTCCGAGTGAACCGCTCCACCCGAAGCTTCGCAATTGACAAACCACTAGAGTCTGTACGGATCTCTCGCGAGGGCATTATACCGTTTCGGCCCGATGCGGGGTCAACTCCCGGCGAAAAAGCGTGAATGCGATGCGTTTTGGAGCATTCAAGCACGACGCAACCGCACGATTGGGACGCGGGTTGTAACGAGGCGGGGGCTCGAACGAAGCGGGCTTTTCGGTGGGAGGACGCATCGGCGGGCTGACGCCGCGCCGCTCGCCTGGTCGCTGAAACTTGTCTCAACTGCGACAACTTCCCAGAACAAAGTAACACGAGCGAGGCAGGGCCTCGGACCATCGGAGCTATCCGGTGGGAGAACGAATCGGCGGGCTTACGCCCTGCCGCTCGCCGGGTCGCTGAAACTTGACTGAACTGCAACGGCTTCCGGGAACAAGGCAACCTAACCCGGATTATTCAAGACGAGGGTCCGGTTCAACATAAGGGGTTGTCAACCACCTGGTTATCTAAGAGTCGCCCAGAGCGCCGCGCTTTTCGAACCGATCGCACGCCGACGCGAATACAACGGTGACGCACGCTGGCAGCGTGCGCTACGAATAATCCGGGCTAAAGAGCATCTGCGAGAATCTGTGCGAGTTTTCGTCCCGTCACGGAGAGGGGGAAGTCGGCGAAGTCTCCAGGACGGACCCATTGCTGCGGGCCGTTCCGGCGGTGCAGTCGGCCGCCGCGGTGGACTGCCTTCAAGCACAACAGCCGGATGCGATAGCGCGTCACGCCGTGGCGAATCTCCGTCAGGACGTCTCCCAGTTCGGCTTCGATGCCGGTGCATTGCGCCAGTTGTTGCGCGAGATCGCGGCGCTGCTTCGCCGTGGGGGCGCCGTTGATCGCTCCATCGATTTCGAATCTCGGGAAATCCCACAGGCCGGCCCAGCGTTCCTGCTCGCCGCGCTGACGCAGCAGGTAGCGTCCGTTTTTTTGAACGGCGAGACTGGCTTCGATGACCTCGGTGATTTCGGGCCGTTTGGCCGGGACTGGAATCTGCGTCTGCCGTCCTTCGGCGCAGGCGCGGCAGAGCGTGCGAACCGGGCAGACGGAGCAGGCGGGGTCCGCCGGTGTGCAGAGGGTTGCTCCGAGTTCGATGAGAGCCTGGTTGAGTCTTCCGGGGGAAGACTGCGGGAGAATCTGTTGGGCGAAGGACCAGAGCAGGCGTTGCCCGGCTGAGGAGCGCGGATCGCCGTCGAAACCGAGCAGCCGGCTGTAGAGACGGAGGGTATTGGCCTCAACGATGGGGGCGGGCCGGTCGAAGGCGAATGAGGCGACGGCCCCGGCGGTGTAGCGTCCGATTCCCGGGAGGGTTTGGAGCGTTTCGACGTCAGTTGGGAACCGGCCGTCGTGTTTGTCGACGAGGTGGCGGGCCGCGCGGTGGATATTTCGCGCGCGGCTGTAGTAGCCGAGTCCTTCCCAGAAGCGGAGGACTTCCGACTCTTCGGCTGCGGCCAGTTCGCGGACGGACGGAAAGCGGTCCAGAAATCGTTGGTAATAGGGAACGACTGCGGCAACGGTGGTCTGCTGCAGCATGATCTCGCTGATCCAGACGTGGTAGGGCTCGCGGGTGCTCCGCCACGGGAGATCACGTGCATTCGATGCGTACCACTTCAAGAGGTTCCGCCGGAACCGCCTTAGCCAGGCGGCGTCGATCGGGGTGAGGAATGCGTGGTGCATCGTATTGAGTCGAAGCGTAGCGCTCCTCTGCGGGTCGCGGCTAAACGGTATGTGTTGAAGCCTCGTGACGCAGGAGGCCGGAGACGAGGGCGGTGAGCCTTGGTTCGGCATCGTTGGCGACGGCGATGATCTCTTCGACGTTGGCCGGCTTGAGAGCGTCGGGGAGACACATGTCGGTGATGACGGACAGGCCGACCGTCCGCAGGCCGGCGTGGACGGCGACAATCACTTCGGGCACAGTCGACATCCCGACGGCGTCGGCGCCGATCTGGCGGAGGAAGCGATATTCGGCGCGGGTTTCGAGATTGGGCCCGGCCACGGCCACGAGCACGCCGCGATGCGCCTGGAAGTTCTGTTTGCGGGCGATCTCGAGGGCGACCTCCTCGAGGCCCGCGTCGTAGGGCGCGCACATGTCGGGAAAGCGTGGGCCGAGGCGGTCGTCGTTGATGCCGATGAGCGGGTTGTCGCCCATGAGGTTGATGTGGTCGTCGATGATCATCACGTCGCCGCAACGGTAGAGCGGGTTCATGCCTCCGACGGCGCCGGAAACGATGAACAGTTCCGCTCCCATGGCTTTGAAGACCCGCACCGGAAGCGTGACTTGTTTGAGGGGGTAGCCCTCGTACATGTGGAAGCGGCCTTCCATCGCCATGACGGAAAGGCCTTCGAGTTCGCCGCAGACCAGCCGCCCGCGATGTCCGGTGGCGGTCGATTGCAGAAAGTTCGGGATGTCGCCGTAATCGATGGACGCCTGCACGTTGATTTTTTCGACGAGCCCTCCGAGCCCGGTGCCGAGGATAATCCCGGCGTGGGGCGTGTGGTCCCACTGCTTGCGAATCGCACCGCACGCTTCCTGAATCTGATCGTAGAGTTCGAGCACGGGGGCTCCTTGTGGGGCCGGGGGATCAGGGAATGGTGCGCATCTTATCCCGAATTGTCGGATACGGAAGGCACGTAAAGGTGGAGGCTCACGCTAAGGCGCAAAGTCGAAAATGGGGGAGGAGTCAGTTGTTTCGGGGGCTACTGGGCGCAGGCCGTGGGCTTGGGGTGATTGGGTTGGAGGGCGCACGCATGCTGCGTGCGGTACGAGGCACGAGCCACGTGCCATCGGCCATCAGTCATCCGCCAGGAGCCAGGCGAGGAGTCCCTTGGCGAGGTGCATCCGGTTTTCGGCCTGGGGGAACGCGAGGCTGGCGGGCCCGTCCATGACGTCATCGGTGACTTCGAGTCCACGGCGGGCGGGGAGGCAGTGCATGAATTTCGCGCCTGGCGCGGCGGCGCTCATCAAGGCGGCGTTGACCTGATAATCGGCGAAGATCGCCTGTCGCTGATCTTTCTCGTCTTCCTGGCCCATGCTGGCCCAGACGTCGGTGTAGACGACGTCGGCGTCCTGAACGGCGGATTCGGGATCGACGTGCTGCGTGATGTCGGCCGATGGGAAGCGGTCCTGAATCTGCTTGAGGCATTCGGCGGAGAGCTGATACTTGGCCGGCGCGGCAATAGCGAGCGAGACGCCGAGCATCGCGCAGGCGCGGGCCAGCGAACGAGCCACGTTGTTGCCGTCACCGACGTAGACCAGTTTCCTTCCCGACAGTTTCCCCAACGCTTCTTCCATCGTGAAGAGATCGGTGAGCGCCTGACAGGGATGCGATTCGTCGGAGAGGCCGTTGACGACTGTGCAACCGGCGCAGCTTGCGAACTCTTCGATCAGCGACTGCTCGAACGTGCGCAGGACGATGACGTCGGAATATCCTCCGATGACCCGAGCGACGTCGGCCGCGGCCTCACGGCCTTCCAGGCCGGCGTCCTTGTTCGAGACAAAGATCGCGCCGCCGCCGAGTTGGATCATGGCCGCCTCGAAGCTGAGCCTGGTGCGCAGCGAGGGCTTCTGAAACACCTGGGTGAGGACGCGCCCGGCGAGCAGGGGCTTCCGCTCTCCATTCCGGCATTCGGATTTAAGGATGCGGGCGCGTTCGAAGATTTCGCGGATGTCGTCGGGTTGAAGGTCGAACAGGGTGATGAGATTCCGCATTGGCTCTCGCCTCTCAAAAAAACCGAGAAACCCGGCTTCTCAAAGAAACCGGGTTTCTTGCGAGTTACTTCAAGCAGTACGCGTCAGGTCGCTTCGCTCATTTCCGCCAGAACCTGAGCGATGATTTCGCAGCCCTGATCGACCTGCTCGCCGGTGACGTTGAGCGGCGGCAGGAGCCGGAGGACGGTGTCGTGGGTGGCATTGACGAGCAATCCGCGTTGCATGCACTTTGCGACGGCCGGCGTGGAAGAAACGGCCAGATCGAGGCCGACCATCAGTCCGCATACACGGATCTCTTCGATCACCGGCAATTCCTGCTTGAGGGCGCTGAGCCGCTCACGAAACCGCTCCGACATGATGCGACAGTTTTCGATGAGGCCGTCTGCTTCGATGGTCTCGATGGTGGCGAGGCCGGCCGCCATTGCCAGCGGATTGCCGCCGAAGGTGCTGGCATGCATGCCGGGCCGGAGGCTGGGGGCGATTTCGTCCTTACAGACGATCGCTCCGCAGGCCACCCCTCCGGCGAGCCCCTTGGCCAGGGTGATGACGTCGGGCTGAACGCCGAAGGTCTGATAGCCGAACCACTCGCCGGTGCGGCCCATGCAGGTCTGGACTTCGTCGAAGATCAGGACGAGTCCGTGTTGGTCTGCGATCTCGCGCAGCCCTTCGAGGAAGCCGTCTTGCGGAAGATTGACACCGCCCTCGCCCTGGACCGGCTCGATGAGGATTCCGCAGGTCTCGTCGTCGACGAGTTCGCGAACGGCGTCCAGATCGTTGCGGGGGGCGTACTTGAAACCGGGAATGAGGGGTGAGATTCCCTGGTGGTACTTGGGTTGCGCGGTGGCGGTGACGGCTGCGAAGGTTCGTCCGTGGAAGCCGTCCTCGAATGAGATGATCTTGTACTTGCCGTCGGGCGTGTGCATGCGGGCGAGTTTGACGGCTCCTTCAACGGCCTCCGCGCCGCTGTTGCAGAAGAACGCCTTGCCGAATCCTCTGGAACAGAGCGCGGCGGCGAATTCCCCCTGCTGCTGGATGTACCAGGTGTTGGGGACGTGGATGAGCGAGGCCGCCTGCCGCTGGATGGCCTCAACGACTCGGGGGGGGGAGTACCCGATGATGTTGCAGCCCCATCCGGGGAAGAGGTCGAGGTAGCGGTTTCCTTCGGCATCCCAGACGTAGGCTCCCTCGCCGCGGACGAGGCTGATTGGGTGCCGACCGTAATTGGGGATGACGTAGCGGTCGAACAGTTCGATCGTTTCGCGGCTGGAGAGAGGCGTGTCGTTCAAGGGGGTTGACTCCCGATCCAACGGTGGTTGAAGAAGGATTCCGTCAATTGACAATTTCGGTCCCGATCCCGACGTCGGAATAGACTTCGAGGAGAATCGAGTGCGGGATGCGGGCGTCGATGATGTGAACTTTCTTCACACCGGCTTGCAGGGCCTCGATTGCAGCATCGACTTTGGGGACCATCCCGGAGTCGATGACGCCTTTGTCGATCAATTCGCGAACCTGTTGCGAGCGCAGGTGTGACAACAGGGTGGACGGGTCGTGGCGGTCCATAAAGATTCCCGGCACATCGCTGAGAAACACGAGCTTCTCCGCTTTGAGCAGCCTGGCGACCGCCGCTGCGGCGGTGTCTGCATTGACGTTCAATCTGTTGCCGGCCTGGTCGAGCGCAATCGACGGGAGGACCGGAATCGTGCCGCTGCGGCAAATCGCCAGCAGCATGTCGCGATGAAGATCGCAAACCTGTCCGACAGACCCGAGGTCGACCGGTTCGCCGTTTTCCCCCGCGAGTTGCAGTTTTTCGCCAACGAGGACGTTTTCGGACGTGTAGTTGAGTCCCACGGCCCGACCGCCCTGGCTGCGAATCTCATCGACGACCGATTCGCAGACTTCTTCGCAGAGCACGCGGGCGGCGATGTCGAGGGTGGCTTCGTCGGTATATCGGCGGCCCTGAACAAAGCGCGGTTCGATGCCGGCCGACGCCATCGCGCGGCTGATCGCCTTGCCGCCTCCATGGACGAGAATCGGCCGCATGCCGACCGCTTCCATGAAGATGACGTCCCGGAGGCAGTTCCGAGCGGAATCGGGATCTTCGAGCGCGCTGCCGCCCAGTTTGACGATGACGTAACGGTCTCGGAACTGCCGGATCCAGCCCAGCGCTTCGGTGAGGACTCGGGCTTTCTGAATCGCGTCGTCCAACGGCGGCTGTCCGGACGAAAACGGCTGGGGAGCGGGGAAACCCGCCATTCTAGACCGGGACCGGAACGTGTCAATCAGGCGTGGCGGAGCGCTTGCTCAATTCGCTGAAGGATCTCAGTGATCGCTGATTCCGCCTCGATCCGTTCGGCTTCCGCCTGCCGGCGGGCCTGCAGAAAGGCCTGTTCGCGCTGCGTCAGGTCTTCCGCCTGACGCGCGAGGGCGGCTTCCCGCACCTGGAGGCGCTCGTCGCGACGGCGGAGCGTTTCGCGCTGGGCCTCCAGGTCTCGCTGGAACGCCAACCGTTCGCCGGCGAGTTGTGCGGCTTCGGTCTCCAGTTCACGCTTCGTTAGGTCAAGCTTCTCGCTCGGCACAACCTCCGAGGAAGGCTCTGCATTGGCCGCTGCGGCTGGCCTGCCGTGCGACTCACTCGGGGAGGACTCGCCGGGAGCAGGCGGGGCGGCGCTGACGGTCTCGCGATGCTTTCGCTCGAGGTCGGCTCGGAGGGCGTCGAGCCGGGCCGCGCGACGTTCGACTTCCTGCTCACGCAGACGGAAGAGGTCTCGCTGACGCCGGACGTCGATGTCCTGACTCAGTCGCTGCGCCTCGATCGCTTCGCGGTCCTCATCGAGACGGCGTTTGGCATCCAGTAACGCTTCCGCCTGTTCCCGCCGGGCTTCCTGCAGACGATCGAATTGTTCCCGGCAGACCGATTCGCGCTGATCGATCAGTTCGCGGAAGCGGCGCAGATGCGAGAGTCGGCGGCGAATTGACTCGTCGACTTCGGCGCGCCAAACCCGCTGTCGGCCGGCGCTCTTTTCCACCTCTGTGTTGCGGCGTTCGATCTCGTTCCGCAAGCGGGCGAGGTGGCTCTCCTGAAAGGCGGCGCGTTTCTCGAGGTCGATTTCCCGCCGGCGGACGTCGGTCTCGCGGCGCTCAAGTTGTTCGATCTGGTCTCTGCGGAGTTCTTCGAGTTCTGCGGCGAGCGCTGCGCGTTCGGTTTGCTGTTGAGCCTGCCATGCCTGCTGTTCCTGCCGCAGTCCGGCTGAGTCTGCTTCGATCTCCTGCCGCATCGCATCGAGCGCGGCGTGTTGCTCTTCCGCCCGGCGTTCGATCTCCTGCGCCAGATGTTCGTGAGACTGTGTGAACTCGGCGCGGTCGGCATGGAGTTGTAGCTCGCGCTGTTCAAGATCCTGTTCGCGCGCTTTGCAGGCCGCTTCGCGCTGTTCGAGTATTTGCTCGCGGTCTTCGACTTCGTCCTCGCGAACCCGCAGCGCCGCTTCGGCCTCCTGTTGTTGGAGGCGCTGCGCGCGTTGCTGCTGGTCCAGGAGAGAGAGTTGGCTGTTGAGACTCTGCTCGCGGCGATCGAGTTCCGCCAGTTGCGTGCGGAGATCGGCGAGAATGCGGGTCGCCTCGGCGAGTTCGAGGAGAGCATCGTCCGGGGGCGCTTCGGCCGGCGGCCTGGGCGCGAAATGGGGCCCCGCCGCCGAACGGCGCTGCGATGCATCGGCATCGCTGGTCGTTGGAAGTCCGGCCGACTCGCTCATGGGAATCCTTTCCCGCCTCTTTGCTTCGCCGGGAGCCCTCCCCTGCGGGTCGCGGCTAAACGAACGCGATCGTTCGTTTTGGAAGGCGATCAGATCAGCCGGCCTGGTCGAGGTGCTTGTCGATCATGGCGGTGATCTGCTCTTTCGGCACGGCGCCCATGATCGTGTCGGCGACTTCGCCGTTCTTGAACAGCATCAGCGTGGGAACGCCCTGGATGCGGTACTGCGCCGCGGAACGTCCGGCTTCCTGGGTATTCAGTTTTCCCACCCGGACCTTGCCGGCGTATTCTTCAGCGACGGCCTCGATGGTCGGCGCGAGCATTTTGCAGGGCTGGCAGTAGGTGGCCCAGAAGTCGACGAGGACGGGCTCCTGGCTCTGAAGCACGTCGGACTCGAAGTTGTCGTCATTGAATTCCCGTACGTTTTCCGCCATGTCCGTCACGTCCTCTCACACTAGGGGTTCTTTCGCTCTGCGACCGCCTGTCTCTGGAATTCATCGGCCGCCGCGTAGTCCAACATCGGGGGATTATTGCCACGCCCTCTCGATGTGTCAACGTGCGATCGTCCGCCCAACGGGCGTAAGTGTCTTTGGGCTATGGTGTTGAGATGCGCTGACGCTCTGGCGGCACCGGAAAGTGAGAGCGTTACCGAGAAGAACTCGCGTCGATCGGGGCGATCGGTTGCAGGCGGGGCGCCGGATCGGGAAATGAGAAGTCTCCGAAGAAGAGGCGTGCTGCGACAGCGCGGCCGGGCGAGGTTCTCAGGAGTTGACAGCCGGCTTCCATGATCCAAGGGTGGCGGCATGCTTCCAACAGGCTCCGCAGCAGTCGTCGGCCGAGAAACCGTCGGCGGAAACGTTTGCCGTTGTAGACGTTGAGGACAGACTCATCTCCGGTTGTGAGGAATTGTGCGGCGACCGACGAGGCGAGGCGGGACAGCCGGAGGCAGGGATCGAGTCCGCCCGCCGTCAAAGGTGAGACGGCGCCGGCCGCATCACCCACCAGAAGTCCTCGTCGAGATGCGATGCGGGGCAGGACGCCGCCGACCGGGATTCGACCGCCTCGATTCTCAATGAATTCGGCGGCATCCAGATTCACGACATTCGCCGCTCGCTTGCGGAATCGCTGCAGGGCTTGCAGGGGACGAAATCGGGCCGGATTTCCCGCGACGCCCAGATGCACTTCGTCGCGGTCGTGAGCGATCCAGCACAGATAGCCGGGCGCCAAGAGGGGGTCGAGAAAGCAGTGCAGCGAGGGAGGACCGCCGGGCGGGACATTGCGGTAGACGTGCTCGACGCCGACGATCCATTTTCGGTTGAGACTGAGGTTGAGGTCTTCCGCCACTTGCGACTGTGCTCCGTCGGCGCCGATCAGGAAACGGCTTGCGACGCGAATTGAGTGCGCCCTTTGTCGCAGACTCACGAGCAGATGTTGCGAGCGGTCCACCGAACTCTCGAAGGTCGTTTCCAACAGCACCCGGACTCCGGCGCGGCGGCAGCGTTTGAGCATCTCGGCGTAAAGACGTTCCATGCGTCCGATGCGGAACTCGGGGCGAGGACTCTGCAGTTCAATTTTCGTACCGGCGGGGGAGTACAAGTTGACGTGGCGGATGGGAGAACCGAGACACCCGCCCGGCAGGTCGAATTCGTCGAACGTCCGTCTCACGAAAATGCCGGACGTGTGAATGCCGTATGTGATTGAAGGTTTGCGATCGACGAGCAGTACGCTGAGTCGTGCGTCAGCCAGGGATCGTGCCGTGCAGAGGCCTGCGAGCCCGGCCCCGATGACGACGACGTCGACGTTGTTGGGTGTCCCGAGGGCGGCGGCTACTGGCATCGCATTTTCCTTACTCGGCTTCCGCCGACGGACTCTCCCGCCGCGGAGAATACCTTTGCACTGCAAAGTTATTCTTCCGGAGAAAGCGGAGATTTGGTGAACTTCTCTATCACGCGGGAGACCAGCCCTGGCGGGCGGGGCTTTGACGTCTGACGGTCGCGGAGCGGGCTTCAGCGGCATCAGCAACGACGCCTTCCAGCACCGAGATGTAGTCGAGGAACTGGCGTTGGCCTTCTTTCGTGACACAGACGAGCGTTTGGGCTTTGCGACCCTCGCCCTTTTTCCAGATTTCGACCAGACCCGCTTCGCTGAGTGATTGCAGATGCCGGCTGAGGTTTCCGTCGGTCAGTTCGCAGAGTTCCTTCAATTCGCCGAACAACAGACCGTCCGGATGCACGACGAGAGAGGTGAGGATTCCGAGCCGCGCCTTTTCGTGCATGACGCGATCGAGGCCGCGATAGGCGAATCTTCCGGAATTGTCGCTGGTCGGGTTTTCGATCATGGGGCGTGCCGCCGATCAGTTTTTCGCTCCAGATGCCAATAGAGCAGTCCAGCCGTCCAGAGTTGTCCTGCCCCGAAGGGGATCGCCATGGTCCAAGGCGCGAGAGCTGCGGCGCCTTGGGCGAACAGCACGTTGGCGACTCCGCACAGCAGATAGAACATGGCGACACTCGCGAATCCCGGCGGCAGGACGCGCAACGACGAGAAAATGCCCATCGAAAAGAGAATTGACCACAGGGCGGGCAGCAACCACGCGGCCTCCTGCCCGGTGAGCAGCATGGCCAGGGTCAACAGGCCTCCGCATAACAAACAGGGCAGGAACTGACCGACGGCGGCGCGCGTGCGGGCTCGCTCGCCATCGGACGCTGAACGTGTGTAGCGGACCACGATTTCGCTTCCCGCCGCGATCAGGCTGAGCAGTGCGGCTCCCCCCCAGATCGCGACGTAGACTTCCAGTTGAGCCAGCGGGTCGTTGAGGAGCCACGCCTGGAGACCGGCTGCTGCAACCGCAAACAAGGCCGACAGGCCGACCGGGATCGAGCGATACCCGCGATACACGCGAGCCCGATCGACCTGGCCGCGAATCTGATCGATTTGTGTCAGTGCGTCGCTGAGTTGCATCGTCTCGGCGGGTGAGCGGCGGCTGCAGGTCGAGTTCGGGTCAATACTTTGCACCACAAAGCTATTGTCCATTCACCGGGCTGTCAAGTGGTTTGAGCATTCGGCAGCAGGGCAGCAGGGCATTGGTGCTGCTTGCTGCACTCAATGCGGGGGTCTATACTCGAAAATCTGTTGATTCACGGCTTGTTTTTCGGGTCGGCCGGAGCGCGAATCGGCACGACACCTGCGGGATTCGCGCTTCGGTGAGAACGGCTCAACCCGATGTTATCGATTGAATAACCACTCGTTTTCCCGTCGTACTCGCCGCACGCCGATTTCGTTTGGATTCAGGATTCGCTGACAGCGCATATCCCCATTCGGCGCAGCCACATCAAGCGTCCTTTGCAAGAGCGACCGACCGGTCAATGATTCAAACGCTGGACCTGCTCGGGTCCCCCGATCCCCGGCACGTCATCGATCGAGCCGTGGAGGCGCTGACGGCCGGTTCGCTGATTGCGCTGCCGGCGGACACGAGCTATGTGATCGCCGGGCTGCAATCGCATCGATCGGCTGCGGAGCGGCTGCGGCGGACCGCGAGCCCGCGAACAATCACGTGCTTATTGTTCGGTTCCCAAGAAGCGGCCGCTGAGCATTTGCCGCGAACGACGACGCAGAGCGAACGGTTTGTCAGACGCTGCTGGCCGGGTCCGGTTGTCTTGCGATTTGTTTCCGCCGACGCGGATGCGACTTCGGGGGAGGACCGGGACGCTGCGGTCGAGACGGTTTCGAGTTTTCTGGTTCCGGAATCTCCCGTGACGCGGGAAGTGATCGGATTGCTGCCGGGCCCGTTGGCGGCGCAGATTCCGCTGGAGCGGCAGGCTGCATTGGGCGATCCTCGCGCGTTCGCGGAGTCTGCGGGAGCAGAGGTCGAGGTTCTGATCGACGGCGGCCCCCTGACCGCGAACCAGACGCCGAGCGTGGTGGATCTGAGCGAGACGTCCTGGCAGATTGCACACGAAGGCGCCGTCGACGCTGCGACGCTGGAGAATTACGCCTGTCAGACGTTGCTGTTCGTGTGCACGGGGAACACGTGTCGAAGTCCGATGGCGGAGGCGATCTTTCGCAAACTGCTGTCGGAACGGCTAGAATGCCGGCCGGAGGAATTGGTGTCGCGCGGCTACCGCGTGATGTCGGCTGGTCTGTCGGCCGCTCCCCAGTGGCCCGCCAGCCCCGAAGCGAACGAGTTGATGCAGAAATGGAGTCTGAGCCTGAAGGAGCATCGCAGCCAGCCGGTCACCCCGGCACTGCTGGCTCAGGCCGACGCGGTGTTTACAATGACCGAACAACACCGCGCGCTCATTCTGGACTATGATGCGAACCTGCAGGATCGTGTGCGGACGCTGTCGCCCGACGGGTCTGACGTGTCTGACCCGTTCGGCGGATCGATGCAGGACTACGAAGAGTGCGCGGTCCAGATCAAGCGTTGCCTGGAAGAAATCGTTGAGGAAATCGCTTCCGGGGACCGGTGATCGATGCCGGTCTTCCCTACAATAACACGGCCACCTGCACGCGCGCGGTTGCGGCGTGAGCAATGAGCCGAAGGGTCGGAATGAGATGAAAGTCGCCGTTGCCAGTGATCACCGGGGAGTCCGCGTGAAGGGGCAGATTCTGTCCCAGCTCGCTGATCTCGGTCATGAGGGGGTTGATTGCGGCCCCGAAGACACGGACAGCGTTGATTACCCGGAATACGCCGCCAAGGTGGCGCGGGCCGTCTCGGCGGGGGAGGTGGAGCGGGGCATCCTGATCTGCGGCACAGGCATGGGGATGTGCATCGCGGCGAACAAATTTCCGCGGGTTCGCGCCGTTTCATGCCATGACGACGTGACGGCCGAAATGAGCCGGCGGCACAATAATGCGAACGTGATGTGTCTCTCAGCGGATCTTCTCGGGGAACGCCTGCTGGGACGGATCGTTGAAATCTGGCTGCGGACGGATTTTGAAGGGGGACGGCATCAACGCCGCATCGAGAAGATCGAAGAGATGGAAGCGGACCTTTCGGCGTAGAACGGGGTCATTGGGGCGGCTTGCAGGGAGCTGCATTCGTGCGCTCGGCGACGATGCAGTCGCTCGATCCTTGCGGGTGAAAAAACAGGTCGAAATCCAGCGTTGATAAACCACCAGGAATCGATGAGTGACAGAAGGAGACGGACAGCCCATGGATCCCAACACCCTGAAATTCGCAACTTCTCACGAATGGGTGCATCTTGACGACGGGACTGCGACGGTGGGAATCAGCGACTTCGCCGTCAGGGAATTGACGGACCTGGTGTACATCGAACTCCCGGAAGTGGGACGGACGGTCTCGATCGGGGATTCGTTTGGTGAAGTCGAGAGCGTGAAGGCGGTCAGTGATCTGTACGCTCCGGTGGCGGGCGAGATTGTCGAGGTGAACGAGGCGCTGCGAAACGATCTGTCGCCGCTCTCGGACGACGCATTCGGAGCGGGCTGGATCGCCAAGATCAAGACCGACAATTCTTCGGAAACTTCTGAGTTGATGGACTACAACGCCTATCAGAAGTTCTGCGAGTCGGAGAAGGGTTGAGAGCGAGGCGCGGGTACGCCTGCGAAAGGCCTGTGCGTGACACACAAGCCCGCGGTCCGTCCCCGAGGAACGGGTCGCGATGGAATATCGAACAGACCACGGATTCGGCGGATCGAGCGGATCGGCGCGGGTTCAGCAGTGTCTCTCTCGGGAGCAGACAGTGGCGGAACGCCGGCGGCGCCCGGCGCAAACCGGAATGGGACAGACATCGTGGCGTATCTGCTGAATACTGAGGACCAACAACAGAAGATGCTGGAGTCGATCGGCGCCGATTCGGTGGCCGACCTCTTCAGGGGGATTCCGGATGCTGTCCGCGTGGAGGGCTTGCTCCGATTGCCGCCGGCGCTGACCGAGATGGAATTGGAGGCGGAGGTCGCGGAGCGGGCCGCCGAGAACGTGAGCGCGGCTCGAGTCTGTTTTCTCGGCGGAGGCGCGTACGACCATTTCGTACCGGCGGTCGTCGACGAAATCGCTGGGCGGGGGGAGTTTTACACCGCCTACACTCCTTACCAACCGGAGGCGAGCCAGGGTTCGCTGCAGGCGTTCTTCGAGTATCAGACTCTGATCTGCCAACTCACCGGCATGGAGGTGGCGAACGCGAGCCTGTACGAGGGGGGGACGGCGGTCAGTGAAGCCGCATTCATGGCGATGCGCGTGACGAACCGTCACACGAAGGTCGCCGTGCTGGGATCGGTGCATCCTGAATACCGGCAAGTGCTTGAAACATATACCGGCAACCTCGATTGCGAGGTCGTTACGATCCCCACTCCGGACGGGACGTGCGATCTGAACCGGGCGGCGGAGGCGCTCGACGAGCGGACCGCCTGCCTGATCGTGCAGCATCCGAATTTCTTCGGCTGCCTGGAAGACGCCGCGAAGTTGACGCAGATTGCGCACGAGGTGGGCGCGTTGTCGGTGGTGTCGTTCGACCCAATCAGCCTGGGAGTTCTCAAGAATCCCGGGTCTTATGGCGCGGACATCGCGGTGGCGGAGGGCCAGCCGCTCGGGATTCCGTTGCAATACGGCGGACCGTACCTGGGGGTGCTGGCGTCGAAGAAGGATTTCGTTCGCAAGATGCCCGGTCGCATCGTCAGTGAGGCGCGGGACCGGGAAGGGAGGGCTTGCTACGTGCTCGGCTTGCAGACTCGGGAGCAGCATATCCGGCGTGAGAAGGCGACGAGCAACATCTGCACCAACCAGGGACTGCTGGCGCTGCGGGCGACAGTGTATCTGTCGCTGCTGGGACCACAGGGGCTGCGAGAAGCGGCGGAGTTATGCTGCCGGAAAGCGCACTTTGCGGCTGAGCAACTGTCGTCGTCGGACGAATTCGACCTGATGTTCGATCGACCGTTTTTCAAGGAGTTTGCGCTGCGGTGTCGGGGCGGCGCGGCGGCGGCGCGGGATCGCGCCCGAGCGTCCGGGTTTGACGTCGGTCCGGAGTTGTCGCGGTTCTCGTCGATGGGATCTGCCTTCACGGACGAGGCGTTGCTGGTTGCAGTGACGGAGCAGCGAACTCGCGAGGAAATTGATGAGCTGGCCTCCGTCTTCAATGTTCCTTGATAGCACACTTCTCAATTAGCCGATGCGTAACAAACTTGCTACACAGTCACTGTTTGAACTTTCGGCCGCAGGACGCCGGGCGACGACGTTTCCGGAATCGGACGTCGGAGCGGGTCCGCTGGACGAGCTGCTGCCGGCTGAACAGCTTGCGGAGTCGCCGCCGCCGCTGCCGGAACTGTCCGAACCGACGGTGGTGCGGCACTTCGTGAACCTGTCGACTTTGAACATGAGCGTCGACACGCACTTTTATCCGCTCGGGAGTTGTACGATGAAGTACAACCCGAAGCGTCATGAGCGGCTGGCGCGGTTCGGCGGGATCGGAGACCTGCACCCGTACGCCCATCCCGAGGACTCTCAGGGGATGCTGGCGGTGCTGTACGACTTGCAGGAGATGCTGGCTGAGATCGCCGGGCTTCCGGCCGTTTCGCTGCACCCGGCTGCGGGCGCTCAGGGGGAGTTGACGGCGCTGCTGGTTGCGGCGGCGTGGTTTCGCGACCGGGGAGAAGAACGGACCAAGGTGCTGTTTCCTTCCAGCGCGCACGGCACGAACCCGGCCAGTGCCGCGCTGGCCGGTTTCAAGACGGTGCAGCTCAACAAGTCGGCCGGGGGCCTGGTCGATTTTGATGAACTCGTTTCGCAAGTCGACGACTCGACCGCTGTGTTCATGATTACGAACCCCAACACGCTGGGGATTTTCGAGAAAGAGATCGTGCGGATCAGCCAGTTGCTGCACGACCATGGCGCGCTGGTCTACATCGACGGCGCCAACATGAACGCGAACGTGGGGATCACGCGGCCGGGCGATTTCGGCGGCGACATGATGCACTACAACGTGCACAAGACGTTCACCGGTCCGCACGGTGCGGGGGGTCCGGGAGCGGGTCCGATCGCGGTGCGGGATTTTCTGGCCGACTACCTGCCGGCGCCGGTGGTTCAGAAGACGGGCGAGGGTTACGAGTTGGCGACGCCTTCCAGGTCGATCGGCCGGATGCGGTCGTTCTTCGGGAACGTGGGGATTCTGCTGCGGGGTTATTTCTACCTGCGGACGCTGGGCGCCAGCGGCCTCAAGGACGTGGCGGAACAGGCCGTCTTGAATGCGAACTATCTGAAGGCGAAGCTGGCTGACGTTCTCCCGGTCCCGGACGGGGAGTGGTGCCTGCACGAATTCGTGGCGTCGGCCAAGCGGGTGAAGGATGAGCGAGGCATCACGGCGATGGACATCGCCAAGCGGCTGCTCGATTACGGTTTTCACGCTCCGACGGTGTATTTTCCGCTGGTGGTCCCGGAAGCGATGATGATCGAGCCGACGGAAACGGAGTCGATGGAGACCCTGGATTGTTTCGCCAAGGCGATCCGGACGATTGTGACGGAAGACCCCGAGTTTTTGCATTCCGCTCCGCATACGACGCCGATCAGCCGGCCGGACGAGGTGGCGGCGGGCCGCAATCCGGTGTTCCGGTGGACGCCGGCTTGTGATTCGTGACAGTGCGTTGTCGGTCGTATCCGCGGGCTGACGCCGCGCGGCTCGCCTGGGGCGCTGTTGCGCGGCTCGCTTGGGGCGCTGGTGGGGGAGTTGAACGCTATGGCGACGCCGTCGACTGCTGAGCTGGCTGATCCGACCGCGCTGGCGCGGTTCGGGAAGCTGGACGTCGTGGCGCGGCTGGTCGTTGAAGGCTACATGGTGGGCCAGCACAAGAGCCCGTTCAAAGGGTCGAGCGTCGAATTCGTCGAGCACCGGCAGTATTACCCGGGCGATGAGATCCGGCACATCGATTGGCGCGCGTTCGGCAAGACGGGACGTTACTACGTCAAGGAATTCGAGGAGGAGACGAATCTTCGCGCCTATCTGCTGGTGGACGGCTCGGGAAGCATGGCTTACGGGCAGAGCACGCTCACGAAGTTCGATTACGCGCGGCAGCTCGCGGCGGCGCTGGGATATCTGCTGATCGGACAGCGGGACGCCGTGGGGCTGATGACGTTTGATACGCGCATCCGCGAGCGGATCGATCCTGCGGCGAGTCCGAAAAACTTTCAGCGGATTGCCGAGACGCTGGAGCAGTTTCAGGCGGGTGGGGAGACGAGCCTGGCGGGCGTGTTCTCGCAGATTGTTCCGCTGCTGAAGCGTCGGAGCCTGGTCTTCATTCTGAGCGACTTTTTCGATTCGCTGCAGCCGCTGACGCAGGTGCTGAAGCAGTTCCGCCACGCGCGGCACGAGGTGATCCTGCTGCAGATCCTTGCTCCCGAGGAAGAAGACTTTCCGTTCACGCGACCGACGCAGTTCCGCAGCCTGGAGCGGTCCCGGCACCGGATTCTGGTGGACCCGCACCGGTTGAGGGCGGTGTATCTGGAACAGTTTCGGAAGTTTGAAGACGACCTGACGCGGGTGTGCGGGAATGCCGCGGTCGACTTTCACAAGATCGGGACGAACGAGCCTTACCAGAAATCCCTGGGCGCCTACCTGGACGCGCGAGCGCGGCGGAAGGGGAAGGGTCGGTGAGGGAAAGGGGGCAAGCGGGTGGAAGGACTGTGGAACTCTTTCAGAGCTGAGCGGCTCAGCAGGAGCTTCGCCCTCCCCAGTCTTGCCCAGTTTGAAAATCCGATCGCCTTGGGGGGGCCGACCGGCAGATTGAAAACATCACGGCGTCCGGCTACTTTGGCCGTTCGGAATCCACATCCATCGCCGGCTTGCTCCGGTCGCATTGCTTCAGGTTGAAAGGGACCGCAGATGGGACGCCCCGTGACTCTGTTTACCGGCCAATGGGCCGATCTTCCGCTGGAAACGCTGTGCAAGAAGGCGAAGGAGTTCGGCTACGACGGCCTGGAACTGGCTTGCTGGGGAGACCACTTCGAGGTCGACAAGGCGCTCTCGGACGACACGTACTGCGCCAAGAAACGGGATCTGCTGGAGAAGCACGACCTGAAGCTGTTCGCGATCTCGAATCACCTGGTGGGGCAAGCGGTGCTGGACAACATCGACGCGCGGCACCAGGCGATTCTGCCGGAGTACGTGTGGGGCGACGGCGACCCGGGGGGAGTGAATGAGCGGGCCGCCGACGAGATGATGAACACGGCGCGGGCGGCGAGGAAGCTCGGCGTGGGCGTGGTGAATGGTTTCACAGGTTCGAGCATCTGGCATCTGATTTACGATTTTCCGCCGGTGCCCCGGTCGATGATCGACGCGGGCTTTCAGCTTCTGGCAGACCGCTGGAACCCGATTCTGGACGTGTTTCAGGAATGCGGGGTGAAGTTCGCGCTGGAGGTGCATCCGAGCGAGATCGCTTTCGACATTTACTCGGCGCATGCGGCGCTCGACGCACTCGACAAGCGCGAAGAGTTCGGCTTCAACTTCGATCCGAGCCACCTGATCTGGCAGGGGGTGGATCCTGTGGAGTTCATCCGGGAGTTTCCGGACCGCCTGTATCACGTGCACATGAAGGACGCCTCGGTCACGCTGAACGGGCGAACGGGCATCCTGTCGAGCCATCTGGCCTTCGGAGACGCGCGGCGCGGCTGGGACTTCCGCAGCGTGGGACGGGGCGGCGTGCGGTTCGAGGAGATCATTCGGGCGTTGAACGCGGCCGGATACCCGCAGGACATGCCGCTCTCCGTGGAATGGGAAGATTCGGGCATGGACCGGGAGATCGGAGCGGCCGAGGCGGCCCAGTTCTGCAAGAACGTCGATTTTGAACCGTCGGGTCGTGCATTCGATGCCGCGTTCGGCGACTGAGTGCCGTCGTTTCCACACATCTCTCGATCCCCGATCGAGTGGCTCTTCGAGAAATTCGAATGGAACGCGGATCACCACGGATCGGACCGAATTTCGCTGGTTGCTTTCTGTGGAGTGCAGAGTCTTCACGCCTGGATCGATGCGGTCTCGTCGCCGCCGCCTCTTGAAGAAATTCCGCGCAAAATCCGTGCTGATCCGCCAAATCCGCGAAAATCTGTGTGCTGTTTGAGAATCCCCTGGGCCCGGTTCCTCGCGGCGAGTCCCAGCCGACTTGTGTATAACTGACAGCGATTGAGTGCCCTGTTCGGGCGCGTACGGAGTCTCGCCCCCCACCGAAACAAGCGAAACGGAGTCCGCCGAAATGAATGAGCAGGATGCAGCTTTCGAACCGGAATCGGCGCCGCCGCGAGAGCTTTCCAAGAGCCAGCGGCGCGTGTTGGGCGTGCTGATCGAGAAGGGGCTGACGACTCCGGATCAATATCCGCTCACGCTGAAATCTCTGACGACCGGCTGCAACCAGAAAAGCAACCGGTCTCCGGTCACGAACTATTCGGAGGACGCCGTCGAGGAAACGGTGGACGAGTTGCGGCAGATGGGGTTGGCGGCGGTGGTTCACACGGGAGGAGGGAGAACGGAGCGGTTCCGGCATTACGCCCGGAAGCGCTTTCCCTTTTCCGAAGTGCAGCTTGCCGTGATGGCTGAATTGTGGCTGCGGGGCCGGCAGCAGATCGGGGAACTTCGGTCGCGAGCCAGCCGGATGTGCTCCATCGACAGCCTGGACGACCTGCGGTCGCAACTGGCCGATTTGCAGAGCCGGGGTTTTGTGCAGGCGGACGGACCGCTGGAGCGGCGCGGCGTGAGCGTGGATCACGCTTTCTATGCGTCGTCTGAAGCTGTTCGGATGGCGTCCGAACCGGACGAGGTGGAAGCGAAGCCGGGCATCGGAGAGACTGGAGTGAACCGACCGGCGTCCGCGCCGCCCGAGGTCGGAAGCGACGAGTTGGCCGACGTTCAGGCGAGTATCGATGAACTTCGCACCGCGCAACGCGAACTGGCGTCCGAGATGCAATCAGCGATCGAGCGGATCCGGGAGATCGCGGAAGAGGTCTCTGATCTGCGGACGCAACTCGGCGCGTGATGAGGACGCTTGCGCCTCACTGGCTGCGGGACGCGAGTCAATGTCTCACCGGACGCGAAAGGCGTTGTGCCGGTTGTCGATGGCGAGCGGATTGCTGCTCGCTTACGGCGTGTCGGCGCTGGTCGCCGCCGAGATTCCGGGTTCTGACTCGCAGGAGACGCTGGAATCGGCGCTGGGGTTCGATTGGAACCGCGATCAATCGCGCTTGATTCGGACTGCGGTCGAGGCCATCGACGAGGGAGACCTGGTGCGTGTTGTCGAGGCCCTGCAGGAAGTGCTGGACGGACCAGCCGAGACGCTGGTGCAGATGGGCAACCGGTACGTCAATGCGCGCCGCGAGGCGAACCGGTTGCTGGCGGAACTGCCGGCGGAGGGACGAAAGCTGTACGAACGGAGATCGGGGGCCGGCGCCGATGCGTTGCTGACGTCAGCGCTCGAACAGCGAGAGCCGAGACTGCTGGAAGAGGTCGCATCCCGCTACCGGCAGACCGCGGCGGGACGACGGGCCCTGCGACTCCTCGCCCAGCAGCAGTTCGACCACGGGGAATTCAGCGCTGCAGCGGCAAGTTTCTCAGCGCTGTTTGAAAGCGCCCCCGTGCCGGACCAAGCCGCCCGCAACGATGCTGCGGGTGTGGTCGCGTGGGTTGCGGCGCTCTTATCGGCGGAGCGGGTCGAGGCAGCGCATGCGGTCGGATCGCGGTATCGTCCGGCGCTGGCGGGACGGCCGGAATCGGACGAATTGGCGCGTTTGCTGGCCGGCACGCCGCTTGAGGAAGCCGAGACGGGAGGCATCGAAGGTGATCTGACGAGCGTGCTACCGAGCGCAGAACGGAAGTGGATCGTGGCGTCACAACACCCGGAGGGGGAGCAAGCAAGCGTGGCGGACGACTTGCGGCGACTCGCGCGGGGGAGTGTGCCTTCGTACTTGCAGCGCCGGCCGGTTGTGCGCGGGGAACGCGTTGTGATTCGGAGCGCGACGGACCTTTCCTGCGTGGATGTTGAGACCGGGGAGGTGCATTGGACGTTTGATCTTGCGGCTCCCCGTCACGACCCTGCGAACGGTGGCATTGCGCCGCCTCCCCCGGCGGCCCGAACGGTCGAGCGGGCGCTCGGCGACGGGGTGCATTCGTCGATGACGGTCGACGACGAGCAGGTCTACGTTCTGCGTCCCCGTCAGGTGACGGCGGGAGTCGGCGTCGCTCCACCAGATCCTGACGCGCCGCCCGCGAATGAATTGGTTGCGGTGGGCCTGGCCGACGGTCGTCCACGATGGACGATCGAATCGATCGCGTCCGGAGAGAGTGAACCGGAGCAGACGGCAAGGCCGCCGGTCTATTTCAGAAGCCCGCCCACTCCATGGGAGTCGCGGCTGCTGATCTGCGGGGAACACGATGGCATCCTCTCGCTGTTGGTGCTGAACAGGACCGACGGAACGATTGAAGATGCGATCCGATTGTGTTCGACCGAGTTCGCCGCGGAGCGGGACGATCGACGATGGGGGACAGTGGCTCCGGTCGCTGCGAGCAAAGGAACAGCCTATTGTTCGACGGGAGGGGGAGCGCTGATCGCGGTCGATCTTCAGACACAGAAGATAGCGTGGGCGACTCGTTATCCGCGCGAACCGCTTCCCGCTCCGCGCAGCCGGGATGATGTGCTCCGCCGGGCGGATCGGCAACTGGTGTGGCCTCTCGGCTGGCGTGAGACGTTTCTGCAGAGGGCCGGGGAGAGCGTCGTCCTGGCCAGCCCGGAGTCGGAGCGGTTGTGGGTGTTTGACTCTGAGACGGGGGCTGTGAGGTGGTCGATGCCGCGCGGCGACGGCCTCTATGTCGCCGGGGTCTTTGACGGCCGGATTCTGATTGTCGGCCGCTGGGAAGTCGCAGCGGTTGAGCTGGAGCGGGGGGAGGTCTTGTGGAAGTCGGCGGTCGGCGTCACAAGCGGAGAGGGGGTTGCTGTTGCCGGACATTACCTCGTACCGACCCACGGCGGGGGATGTTCCGCGGTGGACGTGTCGGATGGGAACATCCGGAGGGTCTACGGGATCGAGGATCGTCCGGTCGTGGTTCGCAGCGGTTCTCCGAGGCACACGGAGAATTCGCTGCAACCGGTGAGCCTGGCGTGGAGTTCGTCCGGGGTGATTCGACAGTCGCTTGAATCGACGGAGCTTCCGACCGATCTGAAATCGGCCATCGCCGCCGCCGAGCAGGAGTTCCTCGATGGTGAAGGCCGTGCGCAGGAAGCGTTCCGTCTGGCGCGGCTGCGACGACAGAGCGGGCAACTGCATTCAGCCGCCGAATTGATCGAACAGCAACTGACGGAATCGGGCTTGTCTGAAGAATTGATTTCGAAGCTGCAAGCGGAATTGCTCGACGTGCTGGTGTTGCTGGCCGTCGAGGAGCGGGCGAGCACGGAGTCGCTTTTCCGGCGAGCGGAACCTTATCTCGCGGCGGAGGTGCAACGGGCCGAATGGGCGTGGCTGCGTTTGGAGGCGAATCAGGATGCGGCGGTTGCTGAGGTCGTCCTGCGGGCGTTCGAAATCTTCGATCTCGACTCGCGGGAATTTTTCGTGCGAATCAGCGAGGAACATACAGTCCGACTGGACCGGGCGGTGCAGGCGGCGCTGCTTTCTCGGCGAGAGAGCGCGAGCGAGGATGAACGCGCCGTTTTCGATGCGGCGATCGAGGAGGGTGTTGCGCAGCGAACGAGTGACGGGAACGGACTGACGCGGGCCCGGCTGGCGGACGATCTCAGCCAGTTTGCTGCCGGGCGGCGGCTGAGGTTGTCGCTGCCGCTCGCGTGGAGCAGCGCCGAACAGTTTGTTGAGCTTCAGGTTCGGCTGTTGTCGCTGGCGAACAGCGGCGACGGTCCGGCGGCAGCGGCGAGTTTGCGACGGCTGGGAGAACTCTACGCGGCGCACGACGACCCCGACGAGGCCCGAGCGATCTACCGGAGATTGCGGGATCGCTATGCGGACGTCGTGCTGCCGGATGGAACGAATGTCGACTCGGTGCTGGCGGACGTCGCGCCTGAGCATCCGGGCGAGGCAGGATTTCTTGACGAACCGCCGTCGCGTTGGCCGGACGCCCGGCCGGACGTTTCGATGCGCGAGTGGCCCGAGGGGGAATTGTACTTCGTTCCGGTGAGTGTCGACGCAGCCCCGGGCAGCCTGTTCGACCGACTGAACGTGGCCGTTTACCGCATCGAGTCGCGAGAGAATCGCGGCCTGGTGGTGCGGTTTTCGGGGGCGGGGTTTCACCGCCCGTGGAGCTTGACGCTGCCTCTGAAGGGGAGCCCGCTGCGTTCGGCGTTCTCGTTTGCGGATCTCCGCCGAGCATGGGGATTCGGACAGTTGCTCGTGCTTCAGGTTGGAGCGGACGTGTTCGGAATCGCCCCACTGGACGCAGCGGGGGAGCCTCGCGCGACGATCGTGTGGCCGGATTCCGGAAGGGAAATCCGCGCCACGGAAGACCCCGCGATGCTGGTCCCCCGCGGTCAGGTGACGGCGCTGCAGTCGCAAGTCGCGGAGTTTGGCGACGGTCCGGAGCGAGTCGACTCGCTGGGCCATCTGGTGGGGGCCGTCGGTCCGGTCCGGGCCGGGTACTTTTGCGTGCAGCAGGCGGGCACGGTCGTCGCCTATGAGACGGCGACCGGCCGGGAACTGTGGAGACGGACCGGCCTGCGCCCCGGCGTGCGGAGTGTGGGCGACGACGAGTTCGTCGTCCTCATCAGCAATTCGCAAGATCGGCTGGTCACGCTCAGTCCGGTGGACGGGTCGATCGTGAGTGAGGCGTTTCTGAAGCTGCCGGCTGACGCGGTCTGGCTGACGACCTACGGCCGGCGGGCGTTGATTCGCGGGCCGTCAGGCAGCGATCGATCTTCGGGCGATTCGATCGTGCTCGTGGACCTGGCGACGAATCGCGAACTCTGGCGGCTTCCGATTTCTGAAACGGCGGTTTGTTTCCCGGTGGACTCGCGTCGCTGCGGGACGCTGACGCCGGAGGGGATTGTTCAGTTTGTTTCACTCGCCGACGGCGCGATTACGGCGACGCATCAGGTCGAGACGCCGGAGCGGATGGTGCGCGTCCGCACGCTGCTTGATCCCGAACGCATTTTTCTGGTCGTTTCCGGGCCGCGAGACGACCCGCTGCTGGAGCAGGCGACCCCCGGCGCGGGGATTCAATCCAATGAAGACCATCGGCGACTGATCGTCAACGGGTGGATGTCTGCTTTTGACCGGGCGACGGAGCGACACTTATGGTCGACCCGGATCGACCACGCGAGCATCGCGCTCGATCAGGACGTGGATGTTCCGGTTCTGGTTCTCAATGAATTGCGCAGAGACTCAGGAGCGGAGGGAGGTGCATCGTTTCGGGGCCGGGTGCGGTGCCTGGACCGCAGAAGCGGAGAGATTCTGCTGGACGAAGAAACCGCCGCGATGCATAACTATTTTCTGATCGAGCGGGACGCCGACGCGGGCTGGGTCGAACTCCGTCTCCCGAAGCGGATTTTTCGACTCGATTATGCGGGCGGGTCACCCGGTGCGGGGACGGAGGAGTAACGGCATTCTGCACACCCCACGCGTTGTACAGGACTTACTGTCGGCGAGACCGCTACGACCCGCCGGGTCGTATAATCGTTATGCCCGGCGGCGATGGATCGATTCGGGTGGCGGACGCCGTGGCCGGCCGATACGATACGATAAACGTTGTGTTGCAGGTTGTCTTCGATGAATTCATGGAGAGTTCTGACGTTCCTGACAGCATGGCAGGAGTGATTTCGCCAGCTTCCCGCGGCGAGGAAACGGCGCGAATTCAATGACGCGAACCGCAGTATCTGCGAAGAGCGAAGGTCGTCGGAACCGGCGCGGCGCGGCGGTTGTGGACTACATGTTGGCGATCGGCGTGGTCCTGCCGTTGATGTTGATCGCGATTCCGGCTGCGCGCCGGATGATGCAGTTGATTTTCGAGTTGTCCTGCACGATGGTCGCCTGGCCGTTCATGTAGACGGCCGGGGTCGCCTGGCCGTTCATGTAGACCGGCGGGGTCGCCTGGTTGCTCGTGGAGACGGGCGGTGACTTGCGAGTGCGGGAATGAATAGACTGGAGAGCCAAAGCATGAAATCGAACGCCTCCCTGGGGAGCCTGTTGCGGCGGGTGCACAATGACGAACGCGGCGCGGTGAGCATTGAAACGATCATGATTATCGGGGCGATCGCGATCCCGATTCTGATCTTCCTGCTCCGCTTCGGTTGGCCCCGCATCAAGGACTACTTCAACGACGGCATGAACGACCTGGAGTCGGAACGCTCCGGCGTGATGCAGAACAACTGAGCACCGCGTCCACCCGGCAGCCGGTGAGACCGTCCCGTGTCGCTCCCAACAGCGGTCTTGCTGTTGTTTGTCTGCGTCGCCGCCTGGACTGACGCGAGGCAACACAAGATCTTCAACTGGACGACGTACCCCGGCATCGTCGCTGGAATCGCCTGTGGAGCGATCGCCGGTGGCTGGGAGGGAGCGGAAGCGGCGGTTGTCGGTTTTCTGGCCTGCGGTCTGGTGATGCTGGTTTGCTATGTGTTCTTCCCCGACATGGGCGGGGGGGATGTGAAGCTGATCGCGATGATGGGCGCCGGTTTGGGCCTGCACGCCGGCGTCCTCGCGATGTTGTGGACCTTTGTGATCGGTTTTGTGGGAGGGCTGTGCTACCTGGTCTGGAACGAGGGGGCCGTGCGGCTCGTCTATCGGCTGCTGTCGCTGCTGCGCGAGGCGGTCGTGATGCGGGGACGGGTCCAGCCGACTGAGAATGAGGACTCGCCGCTGAATCGATGGTTATTTCTCGGTCCGGCGGCCTTGATTTCTGTTATCATTGTGAAGTGGCCGGAGGTGCAGGCCGTGATCTCTGCGATCGTGTAGAAATCTGGGAAATCCCGGTTTTCGAAGTCGGCGGGACCACGTTTGAGTCAGAGTGTTCGGAACTCGACTCCACTCCATAATCAGGCCCGATCCGGGGAGGTGAGACGTGCATCGCGGCGTCCTGGAAGCCTGCATCCCGGGTCTCGTCACGCTCGTCGTGTTGTCGCTGCTGTTGTGGGGCCTGATCCGCTTGAGCCGGGCCCGGCTCGATCTCCGCCGGCTGAGAGAGCTGCACCGCTGTCAGGAGGGGGGGGTGCAGAGCCTGGCGTTCGTCATCACGCTGCCGATCTTCCTGATGATCGTGCTGTTCATCGTGCAGGTGAGCCAGTTGATGGTGGGGATCGTCACGGTGAACTACGCGGCGTTCGCCGCGGCGCGGTCGAGTTCGGTGTGGGTTCCGGCGCTGGTTGCGGACGGGCACTACTTCGTGATCGACGCGGACAGCAACGGCGTTCCCGAGGACGACTCACAGAACCGGCTGCCGCAAGGGATTTCGCCGGGACAGGAATTCACGCTGACCCATCAGACGGTGCAGCAGTCGGGCAGTGCGAAGTACAGCGAGGTCTTTCACGCGGCAGCGCTGGCGTGCGCGCCGATTGCGCCGTCGCGCGCGCAGCCTGGGACCGATACGGGCCTGCTGGGCTCGACGCGGGCGGACGAAGTGACGGTCGACATGTACAGCCGGCTGGCGCCGTCGTCGAGTTCCAACCGTGTGATGCCGCAGCGGCTGCGGAACAAGCTGGCTTACAGTCTGCAGAACACGGAAGTCGTCGTGTCGTTTGTGGACAAGAACTCGGAGACCGGTCCGAGCTACAACCCGTCGACGCATCCGGTCTATCCGCCGATTCCGAACGAGGTGGGTTGGCAGGATCCGGTGACCGTCGAGGTGCGGCATCACTTCGCGCTGACTCCGGGGCCGGGGCGGTTTCTGTCGAAGCTTGTGGTCCGCCACGACGGGGGAACGGACGACGTGGCGCCGCGGATCCAGAGGCGGGGCGACACCTATACGACTTTGATCACGGCTTCGGCGACGCTGACGGTGGAGGGGCTCAAGTCGGTCCGGCCGTATGTGCAGGAGGGGTGGTAGCCGGTAAGGGTCCGGCGGGTCGCAGCCCGCCGGCATTAGGTTCGGAGGTCATGAGAGAGCCGCAAATCATTCGCCGCACTCGTGCTTTCGCGATCACGCGGAGGATGATTGTGCGCGCGATGCAGCGACTGCGGGGCGTTCACAGCGACGAGGAGGGGACGATCAGCATCATCACGGTCTTCGTGATGCTGATGTTCACAATGCTGCTGATGATGCTCTTCAACGTGGCGAAGCAGCATGACGACAAGGTCCGCATGCAGAACGCGGCCGATGCAGCGACGTACTCCGGGGGCGTCGTGCTGGCCCGCGGGATGAATGCGATCGCGTTTACGAACCACCTGGAAGCAGACGTGCTGGCGGTGACGGCGTTTCTCAGAGAGGCCCGCGATCGCAACGCGGAGGCGTATGTGCCCGAGATTCTGCAGGCCTGGGTGGAGATGAGCCAGTCGTTTGCCGGCTCTCAGTTCCCCAAGTTTCAGCCGCTGGCGGGAGCGATTCCGCAGACCGCTCCGCTCGAACAGCAGTTCGTGACCGCCTGGAGCGAGATGGCGGCGGCGGCGGCGGAGCAGGCGTTGCCGGCGTTCGAACACATTCTGGGAACCCCTGAGCCGATCAATCCGACGGCAGGCGATCATCTGATCCCGAACTTCCAGCGGGCCGTGCTGAGCACCACGGCTTCGGTGGCACAAGACACGATGTACGAGATGTCGCTGCGGCATGGGTTGCGGCAGGAGGATCTGGAGAGTCTCTCTCAGCAGATGCGGGACAACCCGAACTATGGAGCGGGCGATCGCGGTCCGCAGGCGGGTGTGCTGTGGCGGATGTCCGTCGAGCCGGTCGGCTGGTCGGACGAAACGAATCCGCTCACCCGGACGCTACCGGTCGTCGATCCCGAACCGTACCAGCCGGACTACGGCCAGTTGCCGAACGGGCAGGCGTATCTGGACGAGTCGCGCCGCCGCCGATCCCAGCTTGCGCACCAGTACCTTGACCAATGGATTCGCGACCGCGATCCGAGGAAGGGCCTCGACTTCGCCGATGAAGAGGCGCGGATGTCCCAGTTCATGCGGCTGTTCTGGACGGCTGCGTGTGCGCAACTGGAAGATCTGCTGAACGAAGACTACCCCAATACGAACGTCCCGATGATCCTGAGAGACTGGGACCGGCCGGTGGATAACGAACGGCTGGACGGCAATTACATGTACGTGGGCGTGGTTTACCGCAGGCACGTGAGCGAGACGGCGCCGCGGCTGTTCAAGAATCCGCTGGACGAAGCGGCCGACGCGCAGACGTTTGCCCAAGCGACGATATTTGTTCCTCGCCGGCGATACCATTGCTGTCCCTGGGGCTGGTGGAGCACCTGGACCGATCGAAACGGGCAGCCGCAGCGGACCTGGCATGACTACACGGACGGCTGGTCGCACGAATGGAGCACGTTCAATCAGAACTGGACGGTGAAGCTCGTTCCGGCCACCGCGGAGCGATTGCCGGAGATTCTCTCATCGAACCCGGGCGGCCCGGCCGCCGGTTACCGGCCGGCGAACCTGAACGGAATGTCGATCCAGGAGTTGAACGCGATCAACACGCATTAGTGATTTTTAGTACAAGTTAAGACCTTGTGCCCAAACTTCCGTCAGGGCACACCCCGTCAGCGTTACGCGTTCCCAAACGGAAGTTTAATAACGAGGGCAACGGAAGTTCGGGAACGAGGGAATTAACACGCATTAGTGAATCTTCCAACCTACGAATCAAGAAGGAGGGTACCACTGGCTTCGCCAGTGCATTGCGGAGTTGACGTCCTCTCTGTTTCGCACTGGCAGAGCCAGTGGCACCCTTTGACGGACCTCACTCAACATCGGTATCACCCGAAATGGTCTGCAGAGCGGACCTTACTTTGTGAACACGAATACGATGACCAACCGTCGAGTTTTCGATTCGCTCAATTCGGGGCCCTGCTCCCGCGGCTCGGGGGAGAAGCTGGTCGCAGGCGGGATGAGGCCGCGCGGGCAAGCAGGCTCCGATCGCGCCGGGCTGGCGCCGCTGGAACTCGTGCTCAGCGTGCCGATGCTGATGATGATCCTGTCGATGATGATCATCGTGGGCACGGCCGGGTCGTGGAAACTGCGGACTCTGGCCAACTCGCGGCAGGCGGCGGCCCGCTCGATCTGGCCGAGAGACGGAGAGAATGACCCCTATCCCGACAGTTGGTGGCCGGCGTCGGCGTCGATGAATTTTCGCTCGGCCTCACCTTCGCCGGTCGAAATTGATCCGTTCGCCCAGCATTATGTGGTGCGGGGACCGATTGTGCCGTCTCCGGGGGGCGGGCAGCCGTTGCGCGTGATCGACGACACTCTCGACATGACGCTCGGTTTGGAGGCGGGTTTCGCCGAGGTCGATCGTGACCTGCCGTTGTGGAAGCAGTTGCCGCACCGGAATCATTACTCGCGGGACACGCTGTTCTTTTCCGGCGAACAGTGGCAGCACGGATCGATGGGGATCAGCAATAATACACGCCGGATGCTGGTCACCTACGAGTACGATCTGGCGCGATACGATCCGGCTGCGACACAGCAGATGATGGCGGCCGCGAATGCGCTGGTTTCGAACCCGATGCGGCAAACGATGTTTATCCTGGATCGCGACGACGAATTGCGGACGTGGTATTCGGACCCTTATACGCCGTATTCGGACGACCGCTATGACTGGTTGAGTTTCTACCCGCCGGTTGCAAGGGGCTGCGATCTCGATCTGCGGCCGCGGGTCGATGTTCTGATCTCGGCCGTTGAGAACGTGCCGCGTCAGATTGCTCAGAGATTCCGGCGGATGTACGAGGAACAGTTGAATCAGAACCCGCCACCGCCGAATGCGTCCGACCTGCAGCAGAAGATTCAGCAACTCGATGAATTCATTGCGTCTCTGCCCCAACCGTAATCAGCGCAATCTTTCCCGCTCAAACCGGTGAATGCATCCCCGGACGAAACTGACGCCGCGAATCATGCGGAGCGGTCGGAGACCGGTTCCAATCCGGCTGGTCCGCCAATCCTGAAGCACTCTCGGGCGCGGGACTTCGCGGAGCTTTCCCGGCGGATCGCCGGTCGCACAACCGACCTGCTGGCGATCGCCGTGCTGCTCGCCGGTGGTTTGATGATCGGCTTCCATGTGACGGAATGGTGGAACACCGAGGCTGCGCCGATTGCCGCGCCGGTTGCGCCGCCGCTGAGTCCGTGGGACGATCCCGGGGGAGTCCGGCTGGACTTCGCAGGGGCCGACTGGTCGCTGCAGCGGCGGCCGGTTGAAGGGACGGAAGAGGCTGCAACGTCCGCCCTTGTGCAACTGTGCGGCGACGTCGTTGAGACATCCCGCAGCGGCGAACGACTTCCGCCGATGGACCAGGCTGAGCAGGAACTCCTGCGCCGACTGGCGGAATGGACGCCGATTGCGGAATTGGAGAGCGGCCGCGTTTACGCAGTGGGCGGGCCGTTGCCGTGGATCGTGGGGACATTGCAATCGGGCGCCTCAGGCGAGACGGCAGCCGGTGCCGCAGACGGCGGGCGTGTGGTATGCTGGGGGCTTGCGTTGCCGCAACCGGACGGGCGTTGGATGCTGTATGTCCTTGACCGCCGAGGGACGGCGGCCGGGGAGACAGGGCGTTGGGCGGAGAACTTCCCGCTTCCTGACGGTGTTCGGACGTCGATGACGGTGAGCAGCGCGCAGGGAGGATCGTTCGTTTGCCTCACGGGCCGCCAATCGGTGAATGCTGTGATGCCGGAGTTCGACAAGACATACGCTGAGGCCGGGTGGCGGACGCTGCGGAAATGGTCGGGCGACGGCCGAACGTTTTCGGCGGCGTACGAGTCGACAGTGAACGGCGATCGAGTTGTTCTCGATCTAACGCTCACCCCAGCCGTCCGCGGAGGTTGGACTGGAGCCGCCGATTGTCGAATCGAAGCGGTTGTTGAAACAGAGTGAATCATCAGTGTTCGGAGGATCGTCAATCAGTTCGTACGCTGAAGGCGTACCACAACTTAGCAGCCTGTCGAACGCCTTCAGCGTTCTCCTGCGCGGACCCTGGACCGGGGGTGCGCTCCTGTCGTCGCGACCCCCGGCTTTGCTGTACGACGCTTTCAGCGTCGCCCGCAGTGGGCGTTCGCCAACCCCGTCGCAGGCGGGTTTCGGGGAAACTTGGGTGTCATGGACAGTCAAGACAACGGGGAAAGTGAGACGCCATGAAGGGTGCGATGGGGCTGGCGATTGCCGCCGGGCTGGGGATCGTCGGAGCAGTATGCAACTGGCTGTATCTGCAGCGACTGGCGCAGGAGCAGGAAGTCGTGTACTTCATCGCGGTCAAGCCGGGGGTGCAGCTCAATATCGGCGACACGTTCGAGGAGAGCGACCTGGAGCCGGTGCCGCTACCGCGCGCGCGGGTAGGAAACCTGATCGAGCGGGCGCCGCAGTGGTCGGCTCGGGACTCGATCGTCGGGCTTCCGGCGAACCGCCCGTTTCAGGGGAAGGAGATCATTCTCGACACTGATCGCGTTGCGCCGGCGATTCGAGACCTGGCTGACTCACTGCCGCCCGACGTCATCGCCCGGTGGGTCCCGATCGACGCCCGGTCGGTCGTTGTCGACCAGATCAACCCCGGCGACATGGTCTCGTTCGACCCGGGCGTCGCAAGCGGACCCACACCGGCCGGCAGCAATTCCGGCGGCAATGCGTCATCCCGGCTGATCGGTCCTTTCGAAGTGCTGGCGCTGGGCACCCGCCGCGAGCCGATCAACGTCCATGAGGCGTCGGGCGCCCGCCGGGGAACGAGCGGCAGCAGCATTACGATCAAGGTGCGGATGGTGAACGGGGACATGGAACCGGAGGCGGTGCGTCTGTTCGAAGCGATCGCGAACGCGGGCAACCAGGGAGTTTCGGTCGTGCTGCATTCGTCACGGAGCGAGGACGCGAAGAGCGAATAGCCGATAGCCGATGGCCATCAGCCATCCGCCGCGACCCGCAGGGGAGCGCCATGAAGATCTGGTACAACAAGATTCATGACAGCCGCCGGTCGATGGTGGAGATCGAGGCGGATGAAGTCTCGATCGGGCGCGACGCCTCGAATACGCTCGTGCTGAAGAGTCCGCTGGTTTCCAAGCGGCAGGCGGTGATCGAACGCTCCAACGGCAAGTTGAAGCTGACGAACGTCGGCATCAACAGTTGCATGGTGGGCGACTCGGAAGTTCTGGGCGGGGAGGAGCGGGAGTTCGCGATCGGCGAGACGGTTCGCATCTGGCCGTACACCGTCAACTTCGAGATCGAAGAAGCCGCACCGATCAGCCGGCAGCAGCTCGAGGCGCATCTCCGCTCGCTGATGTCGGACCTGGAGTCGCGGGTGCACCGCAAGCTGCTGGAACGTTTCGATCTCTACGAACTGGAGACGAATCAGTTCGGGACGGAGGACAGCATCCTGCTGCTGGAGCGGCATATCGAGGACGTCTGCCGGGAGATGGGGCTGTTCTCCGAGCAGAACGACGCGCTGCTCGAAGAATTGATCGGCATGACGCTGCGGGACTATGTGATCAACGAACTGATTCTGGAGAGCGACGACGACAGGCTGCGGACCCAGCAACTGACGTGGAACGAATTCGACGTCCCGGCGACGCTGGTGCCCGAGCGCGAGACGGAACTGCGCAATCTGCTGCACTTCACTGCCGAACGGCTGAAGCTGGCCGAGCAGCCGGATTTGAGTTCCAAAATCCGGCAGACGGAAGCTCACTTTTCGGAAGTCTTCCCGCTGGTGCGGCCGCACCTGCACCGGGAACTGCGTCGGTACCTGATTCTGCGTTCGCTGAAGAAGGACCTGAAAGACACAGTGTTCGGATTCGGGCCGCTGCAGGATCTGCTGCGGGCGCCGACGATCACGGAAATCATGGTCGTCAAGAGCGACCAGATTTACGTCGAGCGGGACGGGGCCGTCGAACTCTCCGGCCGGCGGTTTATCTCCGACAAGGTGACGGAATCAATCATCGAGCGAATCGTCGCGCAGGTCGGCCGGCGAATCGACAAAAGCCAGCCGCTGGTTGACGCGCGGCTGCCGGACGGCAGCCGCGTCAACGCGATTATTCCTCCTCTGGCGGTCCGCGGACCGTGCCTGACGATTCGCAAGTTCCCGGCGTACCGGTTCACGATGGACGACCTGATCGAACTCAGTTCGATTACGTCGGCGGCGGCGATGTTTCTACGGGCGTGCGTTGTCGATCGGCGGAACATTCTGGTCAGCGGCGGCACCGGGACCGGTAAGACGACCATGCTCAACGTGCTTTCGGGTTTCATCCCGCATCGCGACCGAATCGTGACGATCGAAGATACGCAGGAATTGCAACTGCACCAGGATCACGTCGTCACGCTGGAGACGAAGCCGGCCAACGTGGAAGGGGCGGGGGAGTATACGATTCGCGATCTGGTGCGAAATGCGCTGCGAATGCGGCCGGACCGGATCGTGGTCGGGGAATGCCGCGGCGGTGAGGCCCTCGACATGCTGCAGGCGATGAACACCGGCCACGACGGCTCGATGACGACCGTGCACGCCAACAGTTCCGAGGAAGTGATCAAGCGGCTGGAGGTGCTGGTGCTGATGGCGGTGGACTTGCCGGTGGTCTCGATTCATCGGCAGATTGCGTCGGCCCTGGACGTGATTGTGCAGATATCCAGAAGGCCGGGCGGCCGGCGCGTGGTGACCCAGGTCTCGGAAGTTGCCGGCTACGACGCCGACCGCAAGGAACTGGTGATCCACGACATCTTCAACTTCCGCAACGAGCAAGCCCTGACCCCGACGGGCTACATGCCGACCTTCATTGACTCCCTGATGGAGAAGGATCTGCTGAAGCTGGAATTCCTGTACGGTGAGACTCCTGGATGATTGAAGTCGCGATACTGGGCTGCATCCTGATCGGGGCCGCGATCGCCGTCGCCGGGTGGTCGGGCAGCGACTACGGCCGTCGCGCCTTCGCATTTGTCGAGTCGGATTTTCAGGACAAGCTGAAGCGGATGCGGATGCGGCCCGGGAACCTGCGGGCGCTGCTGGTGTGCTGGCTGGGGGCGGTGGCGGGCGTCGGCATCCTGATGTGGATCGGGCTGGGGTTGCCGATCATCGGATTGCTGATGGCGGTCGTGCTGTTCTGCCTGCCGTGGTACATCCTGCGGCGGATGGCGGAGCAGCGGCGGGAAAAGATCGAGGACCAGTTGGCCGATGCGATGGTTTCGCTCTCCAGTGCGATTCGAGCAGGTTTGTCGCTGGCACAGGCGACCGAGATCCTCGCCAAGCAGTGCCCTCATCCGATCTGTCAGGAATTTCAGCAGATCTACGGCGAATACCGGATGGGCAAGACGCTCGAAACGTGTCTGGTGGAAGCGAAGCAGCGTCTGCAAAGTGAGAACTTCGCGCTGTTCGCCGCGGCCATGGACGCCAGCCGTCAGAGCGGCGGCCGCCTGAATGAAACGGTCGAACGGATCGCCCATTCGGTTCGCGAGTTGCAGCGGCTGGAGCGGAAGATCAAATCAGAGACGGCCCAGGCGCGCAAGTCCGCCCAGTACATGGCGCTCGCGCCGGCGGCGATTCTCGCGCTGTACTATTTCGGTTTCGACCCCGAAGCGACAGCGAAGCTCTTCACCGAAGTCCCCGGCCAGATCATGCTGTCGATCGCGGCGGTGTTCAACATCGTGGCGTATTTCTGGGCGCGGAAGATTCTGAATCCGGAGATTTGATGGGGGGTTGACCGAAGGCTTTTTCAACGCGAAGGCGCGAAGGACGCGGAGGTTCGCAAAGTAGGGCTGGCTGTGCCGGCCGACGCATTCTACACCTCTCCCAGGCGTCCAGCGGCTTGACTGATTCATCAATGACCGGTGCCTCCCGACGGGAGGAGTGCAGGGACGATGGGCGAAGATTCAACACGAAGGCACGAAGGGCACGAAGGCGGTCGGCGCGATCGTGAGAACGGTGAGAATCTGCGGGGGTCGACGTGCATGATCTTAATGATCACGGTGGTGGTTGTGATTGTGGGACTCTTGTTGCTTCCCTGCCTGATGCCCCTGACGGCGGAACGCGGTGCTGCTCGTGCCACGCGATGTCGGAACAACCTCAGGGAGTTTGGGTTGGCACTCCACAACTACCACGACGAGTACGGGTCGTTTCCGCCCGCGTTTGTCGTCGCCGACGATGGGATACGAGTGCACAGTTGGAGAACGCTGGTTCTCCCTTACCTCGATGAGGGGCCGCTCTACAAGGAGTACAACTTCGACGAAGGCTGGGACGGTCCAAACAACTCGGCGTTGGGGTCGGGCGATGAGATCTACGCCGGATGTTGCCCGAGCGACCGCTCGATCGACAATCAGCGACGATTGACGAATTACGTGGCCGTGGTGGGCGAGGAAACGGCGTGGCGGCCTGATGGGGTGAGGCGGATTAAGGACTTCAAGGACGGGACCAGCAATACGATCCTCCTGGTCGAGGTCACTCCGGCGAGCGTCAACTGGTTCGAACCGCGCGATCTTGATTTTGACAACATGAGCTTCCGGATCAACGATCCGGACCGGCCGTCACTCAGTTCACACCATGTGATAAAGGCCGATTGGTCCTGGGAAGAGAAGAAACGGTACGTTCACGTTTTGATGGCGGATGGTTCCTCGCGCCGGTTGCCGGCATCAACGCCCCCCGAGGTCGTTCGTGCGTTGTTGACGATCGACGGCGGGGAGAACGTCGAGGTCGAGTGGCTGGATTGATGGAGGAGGAGGCGTGGGCGAAGCGCGCAAATCGCCTGCCGGCACAGCAGGCGCTACTTGACTCGTGCAGCGCGATAGAGCGCCGTCTTCTTTCGACGCAAAGGCGCGAAGTACGCAAAGGGAGTTGAAGTCGGACCGGCCGCTGCGCCGTCTGAAACTGTCGGGAGGCACGTCGTCACTTCAGCAGGATGCAACGTGAGAAGTCGAATCATCGCGGCAATCGCAATGGTGGTGTCTGTCGGGTTCATCACAGCCCTGGCGACACCCGCAGATCCAATCATTTGGATCCTTTGCTGGGTTGTGACTGTGGCATGCGGTGCCGTGTGCTACTGGGCAGGAAGCACAGGGCGACCGTGATGATGACGTTAGTGAGCGAATCATGGATGGTTGTGCCGCCCGCTTGCGGGGGCGCGCTGTGCGGAAGGCGTCGGCCAAGTAGCGGAGACGTGGGCCAACGTGCAGGCCGTCGGCCGGCACAGCCGGCCCTACTTGACTCCGTGCCGTCTCCGTGCACGCTCAGTGTCTCTGTGTTGAATAATCCGCTCAATAGTCCAGGCTCGCTCCCCCTTCGACTTCGATGCCCTGGCCGGTGACGAAGCTGGAGTCTTCGGTGGCGAGGAACAGGCAGACGCGCCCGATCTCTTCCGGTTGGGCCATGCGGCCGAAGACCTGGAGATCGGCGACGCGCTGCAGGGCTGATTCCGGGTCGTCGAGCGTGGCGGCCCAGTCGCGCATCAGCGGGGTGTCGACGTTGCTGGGCAGCACCGCATTGACGCGGACGCCTTCACGGCCGAGTTCCACGGCCAGGGCCTTGGTCAGCGAAAGCTGGGCCCCCTTGCTGGAAGAGTACGCGGCGGACTGATCCTGACCGAGAACCGCGGTCATGGAACTCATGTTGATGATGGTTCCTCGCGTCTGCTTGAGGTGCGGAAGCGCACATTGGGCGGCGGCGAACGCGCCGAAAAAGTTGATCCGGAACAGGGATTCCAGATCGTCCAGAGAGGTCTCCTCGAACGGTGTCGCGGGCGGATGAACGCCGGCGTTGTTGATGAGGCAATCGATGCGTCCGAATTCCCGCGCGACGTCTGCGATGGTTTCGGCGATCCGGTGGTCGTCGCTGACGTCACACTTCCAGAAGGCCGCCCGGCCCGGCCCGGCGGTCGACAGTTCTTCGACGAGCGACTTTCCCGCCGTGTCGTCGACGTCGAGCACCGCGACCAGACCGCCCTCCTGGCAGAAGACTCTTGCGCAGCCGGCCCCGATGCCCTTCGCGGCGCCTGTGACGATCACCACGCGGTCCTTGAAACGCATCCCCATCCCCTTCCGTTCGTATCGATCAGACCGATTCTCACGACGACAACCGGTTCCGCTTCGGCCGGTATCAACATGAGCCGCAGAGAGCAAATCGCTCTACCATGTGTCCGCGTCGAGCGGTTTTCGGACTGCCGAAACCGGGATTCCGCGAGACAGATCGTCGACACTTATTCGCAAGACGCTGTCGGCGGAGGATATCGACGGTACAGAGCGGCGGGAGGATTTCGCAAGGGTGAATCGTCGCCGGATGTTGCGAATCGAGGCCGGCGCGACGTGCCACAATCGTCGTGATCGCCGTTTGACCGTGTGCAGGGCGTGACCTAGGTTTACGTCGGGCGACAACATCCTGTCTCACACCGGCGCCGTTCGCGCTGAGCAACTCTCATAACATCCAGCTTGCCGTCTGTGTCTCCCGGCTTCAGCCGGCAAGGAGCGCTGCATGTCCGATCCGATGCGACTCAGCCCGACCGAGTTTCTGCGTGAACTTCGACGTTCCCGCGGCGAAGACGACAATTCCTCCGGCGACGACTACGACGCGGGCGCCGACGACGACTTCGAATCTTTCGCGGGCGATGAGTCGGACGCTGAGGTTTACGTGAATTCGGGACGAGGCGGCGTCGTGCGCCGGCGGCGGACGACTCCGGAGGTCATCCGCAACAACACGCATCTCGCCGAACTGTTCGACCGCGTGAACGTGTTGCTCGGCGACGAGTCGAGCGAAGATGAACAGTTCCGGCCCCGGATTCCGGAAAGCCTGTCGCAGACCGGTCTGACGAGCGAAGAGGTCGAGAAACTGGTCATGAAGTTCCTGCTGCAGCGGGGATCGGCGACCGGTCGGGAAATCGCCGGGCAGGTGAAGCTCTCGTTCGGCATTCTCGACCCCCTGCTGAAGGAATGGAAGAACGAACGGATCGTGGCGTTCAAGGGCGCTGCAGAGATGGGCGATTACGTCTTCACGATTACCGACCTCGGGCGGGAGCGAGCCCGCCGGTATAACGAAGAGTGCACCTATTTCGGCGCCGCCCCGGTCTCCCTCCGCGCCTATCTGCAGGCGATGGAGGCGCAGAGCATCGCGGTGCAGGAGGCCAACGAAGAGAACCTGCGCGCGGCGTTTTCGGATCTGTTGATCGCCGAGGAGATGCTCGATCGGCTGGGACCGGCTATCAATTCAGGTCGCGGAATGTTTCTCTTCGGAGAGGCGGGCAACGGCAAAACCAGCATCGCGGAACGCGTGACTTCGTGCTTCGGATCGACGGTCTGGATTCCGCGGGCGCTGGGAATTGACGGGGACATCGTGAGGCTGTTCGATCCGGGCGTGCATATTGAAGTGGCCGATGACACGCGGGAAGGACTGTTTGACCTGTCGGGCGTGGACCCGCGCTGGGTGCGGATTGTGCGGCCGACCGTGGTGGCCGGCGGCGAGTTGACGATGTCGGAACTGGAGATCAACCAGAATCCTCAGACGAAGATCTGTGAAGCGCCGCTGCAACTCAAAAGCAACTGCGGCACGCTGGTGATCGACGACTTCGGCCGACAGACGATGCCGGTCGAGGAACTGCTGAATCGCTGGATCGTCCCGCTCGAGAAGCGGTACGACTTCCTGAACCTCCCCAGCGGCAAGAAGATCCAGGTTCCGTTCGACCAGTTGATCATCTTCTCCACGAACCTCGAACCGAAGGACATCGTCGACGGGGCGTTTCTGCGGCGGATTCCGTACAAGATTGAAGTTCCCGATCCGTGCGAGGAGCACTTTCGGAAACTGTTCGAGATCATGGCGCCGAAGATCGGGATCGTGTACGACGCCGATGCGGTCGACTATCTCATCGAGACACACTTTCGCAAGCCGGGGCGACCGTTTCGCAATTGTCAGCCGCGCGACTTGCTGTTGCAGGTTCGCAACTACGCGACCTACAAGCGACAGCCGAAGAAGATGTCGCGGGAATCGCTCGACTTCGCCGTGGCGAACTACTTCTCCGTGATGTAGCGCGCGGCGGCGGTGGGCTTATGCCTCGGCGGAGGCGCGGCCCTGGGCGCGGAAGCGGTAACCGACGCTGCGCACGGTCTCGATGGCGTCGGCGGCTTCGCCGAGCTTCTTGCGCAGCGAGCGGATGTGGACGTCGATGGTCCGTTCGAGAGAGTTGGCGTCCTCGCCGCGGGCGCAGTCGAGCAGTTCGTGCCGTGTGAAAGCGCGGCCGGGCTGGCGCATCAGCGTCCAGAGAATCATGAATTCGGTGGGGGTGGTCGGGGCGACATTGCCGTGCACGGTGAGCGTATGCCGCCCGCGATCGATCTGGATTCCTTCGTATTCGATCACGTCGTCGGTGGAATCGTCGACCTCCCGGCGACGCAACAGGGCCTTCACGCGTTCGATGAGCGCCCGAGTGCGGAAGGGTTTGGCGACGTAGTCGTCGGCGCCCAGGTGGAAGCCGACGATTTCGTCGGTCTCTTCCCCCTTGGCGGTGAGCATGATCACGCGGACGTCCTTGAGCCGCGAGTCGCTGCGAATTTTTCGGCAGACCTGGAGGCCGTCCATGGCGGGGAGCATGAGGTCCAGCAGGACGACGTCTGGGACGTGGGTGCGGCACTTCTGCAATGCGGCCTGACCGTCGCCGGCGGTGACGACGTCGAAGCCTTCCCTCGCGAAATTGTAGGACAACACGTCCACCAGCGCAGTTTCATCATCAACAATGAGAATGCGGGGCCTGCTCATGGCGAGGAAGTCTCGTCTCGATCGAGTTTGCCGGCGTGCCGGATAATCTGGCCTTCCACCAGATAGACCACGTCTTCCGCAATATTGGTGGCGTGATCTCCGACCCGTTCGACGTGGCGGACTGCGGAAAACAGATGGAGGAATGCGTCGATCCGGTCGTGCTGCTGATGCATGCGATTGATCAGATCGTTGATGAGCATCTCGTTTGCGCGGTCGATCTCGTCGTCCTCGGCGACGACGCGGCGGGCCATGTCTCCGTCGAGCGCCACGTAGGCGTCGATGCTGCGGTGCAGCATGTCGACCGCCCTCTGAGCCATGTCTTTCAGTTCGTCCGGAACGGTGACCTGGGCCTCGTCCAGCAGACCGCAGGCCCGCTCGGCGATGTTGACCGCCAGGTCGGCGACGCGCTCCAGCTCCCCGATGATCTTGAGGACCGTCGTCAGTCGCCGCAGATCGATCGCGACCGGCTGGTGCAACGCGAGGATCTTCAGGCAGTTTTCCTCGATGGCGACGTCCCAGCGGTCGATCTGCGTGTCCTGGGCCGCCAGTTCCCGGGCCTGATGCAGGTCCGGTTCGGAGAGCAATGCGACGGCGCGATGAATCATGTCTTCGACGCTGGCGCTCATCGACAGCAGATCCCGGTGAAGCGTCTGAAGGTCGGCCTGCAAATGGACGGACATGGGCGAGTCTCTGCGAAGGACAAACAGACGCCGGGCGGCTCTCAACCGAACCGACCGGTAATGTAGTCCTCAGTCTGTTGTTCTTTGGGTTTGGTAAAGAGTTGCTGGGTGTTGCCGTGTTCGATCAGATGCCCGGTATAGAAGAAGGCCGTCTGATCGCTGACGCGCGCGGCCTGCTGCATGTTGTGGGTGACGATGACGATGGTGTAGTTTTCCTTGAGTTCGAAGATCAGGTCTTCGATCCTCGCGGTCGAGGCGGGGTCGAGTGCGGAGGCCGGCTCGTCCATCAGCAGCACGTCGGGATTGGTGGCCAGGGCGCGGGCGATGCAGAGCCGTTGCTGCTGACCGCCGGAAAGGGCGAGGGCCGACTCTTTCAAGCGGTCCTTGACCTCCGACCAGAGCGCGGCCCGCTGCAGAGACGTCTCCACGATCTCCGCAAGACGGGCCTTGCCGTTGATGCCGGCGAGCCGGGGCCCGAAGGAGATGTTGTCAAAGATCGATTTCGGGAACGGGGTCGATTTCTGGAAGACCATGCCGACGCGTTTTCGGAGTTCGACGACGTCGATGCGCCTGTCGTAAATGTCGATGCCGTCCAGGAGCACCGTTCCCGTGACGCGGGTCTCTTCGATGATGTCATTCATCCGGTTGAGGACGCGGAGGAACGTGCTCTTGCCGCAACCGGAGGGCCCGATGAGGGCGGTCACCGACCTGGCGGGAACGTCGAGCGAGACGTTGTACAGCGCCTGATTGGCGCCGTAGAAGAAGTCGAGCCCGCGGACCTCGAACTTGGCCGTTGTGTTCAGCGGCGGCGATAATTTCGATTCTGGCTTGGGGACGTTCACAGGGCCGGTGCTTTTTGAATCGATCTTCGACGCGGTCGCCGCAGCCTCTGAGCTTTGCGCTGCGTGTGACACCTCGCGTCCGGCGCGTTGCGGCTGACTGAGGGCGCTTGCCCTGCGCTGCGGAGCGCCGGAGGGTTCTGATTGCGGTGGAGCCATGCGAAACGTTGTCGGTTCAATAGTTGTCGGTTCAATAATTGAGCCGCTTCTGTGACCGGTAGCGAATGATGATTGCGACGGCGTTGAGGAGCAGCAGGACGGCCAGCAGCACGACGATGCCGGCCGCCGCGACGTGCTGACGATATTCCGGTTTGGATTGCTGCGCCCAGTTGAAGATCTGAATCGGCATGACGGTAAACGAGTCGAACGGCGCTTCGAGCAGCCCCTGCGGATTCTCGACGATGTCGGAGGGGGCGGCGATGTTGCCCGGGGCGTACAACACGAACGTGGTCGCACCGACCAGGATCAGCGGCGCCGCCTCACCGACGGCCCGCGAGACGGCCAGAATGACTCCGGTGGCGATGCCCGGCGTCGCCGCGGGCAGCACCTGACGGCTGACCGTCTGCCATTTCGTGGCTCCCAGGGCCAGCGAAGCATGACGCAGCGACGGCGGAACGGCGCGCAGCGCTTCCTGCGAGGCCACGATAATCACAGGGAGGATCATGAGCGTGAGTGTCAGCGCGGCTGCGACAACACATCGCCCCAGCGGCAAGGGAATGGTCAGTCCGAGGAAACTCAATTGGTTGACCTGGAACGTTCCCTGGGCGCCGAAGAGTCCGAACATGTACACGAACGCGGTGAGTCCCAGCATGCCGAAGACGATTGAAGGCACGCCGGCGAGATTGGCGATGTTGATCTGAATGGTCCGCTTCAGCCAGCCGTCGCGGGCGAACTCCTCCAGGTAGAGGGCCGAGGCGATGCCGATTGGAACGGAGAACAGAATTGTGAAGAGAATGGTCCACGCGCTGCCCCACAAGCCGGCGAGGATGCCCGCCTTGTCCGGAAAGCGGCGCGAATCGAAGCTGGTGAGAAACTCCCAATCCAGCCACCCCCGGGCCTGGTAGGCGACCCCGATGAGCAGGACCAGCAGGATCGCCACACTTGACCAGGTGGACATCCAGCACAGCACCTGAAAGATCCGCCCCTCCCGTTTTCCCCGACCGAGAAGTTGTGTCGTCTGAACCGGCGAAGGCGCGCTCACTGGTACACCTCCCGGAATCTCCGCATCACCTGCTGGGAGACGATATTCATCACCAGCGTGATGACGAAGAGACTGAGACCGACGGCGTAGAGGCTCTTGTATTCGATCGTTCCCTGCGGGGTTTCCCCCATGCTCATCTGCGCGATGAAACCGGTCATCGTCTGGTGTCCCTTGAGCAGGCTGACGGCAGTGCTCGGAGTATTCCCGGCGGCCATTGCCACAGCCATCGTCTCACCGACCGCCCGCGACACCGCGAGCAGAAACGACGCCACGATTCCGGATATCGCCGCCGGCAGGACGACCTTGACGGAGACGTCGAATTTGGTCGATCCGAGGGCGTAGCCCGCCTCGCGCAAGCTGCGGGGCACGGCCCGGAGGGCGTCTTCACTCATGGAACAGACGGTCGGCAACGTCATGATGCCGACAACGATGCCGGCGCTCAAGACGTTGAAGACTTCGACCTCCATCCCGAAAACGTCCTCGAAGATCGGCTCCAGCACATAGGGCGTAATGAAGATCAGTGCAAAATAGCCGTACACGACCGACGGGACGCCCGCGAGCAACTCCAGCACGGGCTTGATGATCGACCGCACTCGCGGACTCGCATACTCGCTCAGATAAACGGCGCTGAGTATGCCGATCGGCAAACCGAACATGGCCGCAACGCCCGCCACCATGAACGTGCCAACCAGCAGTGGAAGAATTCCGAAGTGCTGCTGGGCTCCTGCGAAATTCGGGGACCATTCGGTTTCTGTGAAGAACTCGACGGCCGAAACTTCCTGGAAAAACGCCTTCCCGGAACCCGACATCTCCACGACCGACTCACTGACCAGGGCGAAGATGATCCCGACCGTCGTGACGATCGAGACGAGCGCGCACAGCAGCAGTGCAAACTGAATGACCTGCTCGCGCGCCCGGGACAGCGTAAACCGCCTCGTCAAGCCGCCGTTGGCGTCGTCGTGTGGTGCGCGTGCAGCGTTCATCGAGTGCCCAAGCCCTCACTGACAGGTGGTGTTGACTCAAAGGTGCGAGCGCCCGCAAGATCCTGGGCGGCGGGGCGCGGCACTCTTGCGGCGTGCGATCTCATGCGTCGCATCTCACGGGATCGTCGCCCCGACTTCCTCCACGGCCCCCTGAAACTTCGCGCGTGTCTCCGCGAGTTGCTCATCGTTGAGCTGCACGTATCCGACCTCCGGCACCAGCGCCTGCCCCTCATCGGAGAGGTAGAAGTCCAGATACGCCGCCACGGCCGGCTTCTTCAGCGACGCCTTGTTGACGTACAGGAACAACGGACGGGAAAGCGGAGTGTATTCTCCCGATGCCACAGTATCCGCATTGGGGAGGACAGCGCCCTTCGGCATGTAGGGACCGTCGCCTGGGTTCGCAGCGTCACTCTCGTTGCCGACGTCTTCCGGGGCAATCGCCAGTGCTTTCAACTGATCCTGATTGTCTACGTAGTAGGCGTAACCGAGATAGCCCAGTGAATACTTTTCACCGGAGACACCCGTCACAATCACGTTGTCGTTTTCGCTGGCGCTGTAGTCGTTCCGACTCGCTCCCGATTCCCCGCACACCACTTCCGTAAAGTAGTCGAATGTTCCGGAGTCGGTCCCGGGACCGAACAGCTTGATCTCCTCGTCCGGCCAGTCGGGATTGACGTCTGACCAATTCGTGACGCTGCTGTTGGGCTCCCAGATTTTTCTGAGCTGCGCGACCGTCAGACCGTTGATCCAATCGTTTTCCTTGTTGACGATCACCGTCAGTCCGTCGATGGCGATCTTGAGTTCGATGAATTCAACGCCGTTCTCCCTGGCCGCTTCGGTTTCGGATTCCTTGATCGGCCGGGAGGCGTCGGAGATATCGGTCTCACCGACGACAAACCGCTTGAATCCTCCACCAGTTCCGGACGTGCTGACGGGCGCCCGGACTTTGGGATGGATCCGCGCCATCTCTTCCGACACGGCGGACGAAATGGGCTCGACAGTGCTGGAACCGTCGATGCCGACCTCACCTTCGACTTCCCCGTTGGCCGCCCCCCCTGCAGGGTTCGCGTCTCCCGAGTCATCGTTGCCGGGGCAACCGGCGAGCAGCAGGGCGGCCGCTGCGAATACAAAGGTGGGCAATTGTCGATTCATCAGGATTTCTCTCTCGCTCCGGGCTCTGGGCAGATGTTGGATCGATCAAATTGTTAAGACGTATTGTTAAGACGCCCTTCCCCGAATTGTTAAGAATCGGTTAACCTTGCGGCGCGGCCGGGGCTGACGCCGCAACTGTTTTGCCCATCGGCAGATACACCGTAAACCGGCTGCCCTTTTCGAGTTCGCTGGCCAGTTCGACCCGTCCCCCGCAAGCTTGTAACACGTGCTTGACGATGGAGAGGCCGAGACCGGTGCCGCCGGCGTCGCGGGATCGGGCGCGGTCCGCGCGATAGAACCGCTCGAAGATCCGCTGTTGATCCTTGCGTGAGATGCCGATGCCGGTGTCTTCGACCTCGAACACGCCCCAATCCCCCTCACTGCGAACCCGGACGGTCACGGTTCCCTCCGCCGGCGTGTAGGCGATCGCGTTCTTCAGCAGGTTGTCGACGATCTGCCGCAGTCCGTCGGGATCGACCTGGATCGTGACATCGTCGGCGGTCTCGACCTGCAAGCGGACTCCGTTATTGGCGGCGACGGGCGATTGACTCTGCAAACTCTCCTCGACAGCCGCGCTCAGATGGACCGGTTGCGGCGCGAAGACGGCCTCTTCCGATTCGATCTCCGCGATCTGCATCATATCGGCAATGAGCGCTTCGAGCCGATCGGCCTGCTCGACGATCCGCTCGACGAACACCCGGTTATGCTCGGGATCCTCCAGCGCGCCGTTCAGCAGTGTGTCGGCATAGGCCTGGACGGCTGTGAGCGGCGTCTTGAGTTCGTGCGAGACGTTCGAGGCGAATTCGCGCCGCATCCGTTCCAGCCGCCGGAGATCGGTCACGTCGTGGAAAACAAGGACGGCGCCGGAATACGGGCGTCCCGGAAACATCGAGGCGGACATCGACACGATGCACGACTTGCGGGGCACCTCAAACTCCGAGTGATGCACCGATTCACTGGAGAGCGCCGCCCGGACCGCTTCAGCAATGCCGACGGCGCGAACAACTTCCAGCAAGGGACGCCCGCCGACGTCAGCGGAGTCGATATCGAGCAGTTTGCGCGCAGCAGAGTTGGCGAACAACATCCGTTCGGCCCCGTCGACAACGATCACGCCTTCAATCATTGTTCCCAGAACGGTCTCCAGCAGGGCCGCGTTCTGCTCCAGATCCGCCTCGCGCCGGCGGAGTTGATCGATCTCTTCCAGAAGCCGGCGGACCTGCCGGGACAGTGTTTGAGAGACCGACTCGAGCGATTGCAGGTCGTCGTCGGTTCCGGAGAGCGCGGCGGAGGTCGAATTCAGCCGACCGGTCGCCTTGCGGATGGGACGCATCACAAACGCCACGCCTGCGACCGCGCCGGCCACTCCAACCAGCAACATGGCCAGCATGCGGGTCGTCAGGTCGTCGACCAGCACTCCGATCGCGGCGGTCGCCAGGACCACTCCCAACATCGACGCTGCACAGCGATACGTCAGATGCGTCCTGAGCATTTCGTCTCACAGGTCGACCGGCGGCCGACGGCAGGCGGAGCAAACCAGAAACATCCCCTCCCTGCGTGACCGATCCGGTTCATGACGTTCACTTCCGCAGTCGACGAGCCATCATTTTCCCCGCAGGCGGATGCCCAGTTTGTCGATGGCGCTCTGAGAGGCTTCGCGCGCTTCGGAAAAGCCGTCGGCCGTAATCGACCCCGACTTCACGTAGTCGAGGATGATCTTCTCGGCGTCCATCAGTTCCTGACATGCGTCCGGAATCTCGCTCGCGATTTCGACGGGAATCGTCGATACGCCGTTGCAGTCCCCGTGCAGCAGGTCGCCGGGCTCAACCACGATGCCGCCGACCGTGACGGGAACGTTCATTTGCAGCATGTGGCAATAGCCGTGGGAACAGATTGTCCCGTTGGTGAACGCCGGAAAGCCGATGTCCTCAACCTGTTCCAGGTCGCGGCCTGCGCCTGAGGTAATGAGGCCCGCTGCCCCGAACGACTGATAGGTTGTGCACATGACCTCGCCGAACGTGGCGGCGCAGGTTGGTTCGTCCAGATCCTGAAAGACGACGACCGCCGGTCCGGGCAGTTCCCCAAACGCCTCGATCTGCTGTCGCAGTCCTGCGTAGACGCTGCCCGAACGGGGCGGGGCGGCGCTGCGGAAGGTCGTCGTCACCGCGAAGCCGACCATCGGCGGCAGCTTGGGGAAACAGGCCCGGATCGTCTCGTTCATGAACCCCGCGTTGCGGGGACGGACATCGAAGAGTTCGATGACGTTGCAGACTGTGGGCGTGTCGTAAGCGGCCAGTTGTTTGAGGCAGTCCGCAGAAACCTGGGGCGTCGACATCGAGGTCACCTTCCTGGTCACAGCACTTGGGAGTTGCGGCGCGACTATACCGTATGCCCTGGCGGCCGAAAAGCACGTGAATCGGGCGCTGCGCGGCGGCCCGATCCGGCGAGACGTTATGAGGCTGTCGTTTACACACATCTCTCGATCCCCGATTGAGTGGCTCTCCGAGAGATTCGAATGGAACGCGGATGACCACGGATTGGACCGATTTTCGCTGATTGCTTTCTTGCGTGTCGACGCCATGCGCTCCTGAATCAATGCGGCCTCGGCGCTGCCGCCTCTTGAGGAAGACCCTGCGAAATCCGTGCTGATCCGCCAAATCCGCGAAAATCTGTGTGCTGTTCGAGAATCCCCTGGGCCCGGTTTCTCGGGGCCGGGCCGCAGCCGAGTTGTGTGTAACTGACAGCGTTACGAGGTCACAACTGTGGCCCTCGATCAAACGACTCGAAGGGAGTGCCGCACTTCATGCAATGGGAAATCCGAACACTGACGGTCCGAATTGCTTGACCACAATTCGGGCAAACGAGTTTCTTGAGGCTGAAGTACATCGAAGTCAAAAAGAGCGGTAGCCCGATCAGAAAAGCAAGGACGAGATTTCCTGTGCCTAACCCGTAGCCAGTGACTGGAAGCCAAATCAAGCAACCGGTGAAGAGTAGTACACGTCGCAAAGGGCGGGAAAGAGTCATGTTGCCACTCCAACTTGATACGCTTGCCCAACGAGACTGCACCGCCGTCGCCGGTCCGTCGCGGCCGATTCGAACGCCGTGCATGGGGTTCGAGTCTATCCAACGGCAGGACGCTGGTCACAGGTCGAGGCGATCCGGCTGGATGCCGGACTCTGCGGCCCTTGAGCGTCGTTGGGACGGCTGGACCGAACTACAGGAGTTTCGCGCCTCGATCTGAACAACGGACTTGCACGGACGAGTAAGAGTCGTCCTTCTGACGCACCAATTCCTGAATTTGCCAGTCCTGAAGACGCACGCCTTCGACAGTGAGAAACTCAATATTGCCCGCTTCCCAGTGACGCCGCAGAACTGTCCAACCAGGCTTGCCGAGTGAGTTCACAAAAGCAACAGCGCGGCTGATAGGCCACTCGTCATCAAGAATCTGCTCAAGGAGTTCGAGCTCGACGATCACGCTCGTTCGCCCAATGGGTCTGACTGCCCGGCACGGCCGTCAACGAAGGCATGAAGCTCCGGGCCTCAATTGATTCTCCGACGAATCGAGCGTACGAGCAAGTGGGAAGGTGTGCCCGCAGGGGCGGTGCGGGTAATCATTGTTAAGCTCGCGAGGATCTTCGCGACTCAGTATCGGGTCCACTTGGTCCGGCTCAATCACCACCTGAAGTGTGGACAACCCATACAACGTAGGCGACATACGTCAGTATGGCGGTGATTCCCAGAAACGCACCTTTCACCGCGCCTGATATTTGGCCTGGACCTCGCAGTGCTCCGATCGCACCGCCGCCCGCAGTACCACCAACTGCCAGAATGATGCACCCCAGCCAAGAGTTGTGATTGATCATCTTCGCACCGCTGTGCAACACCAACGTCGCAGCTATCAGTCCCAGTATGAAAGTAAAGATTTGCTCAGCTTTGAGCTTCACAAGTCACCTCGTGGGCGGGTGCTGTGCGCAATCGGCGGCTACTCGTCGCCAACAATTTCTTCGCCCAACGGGGTTTCATGCGACGTGGTGTCGCATAGTGGGAACTGCCTGACTCGCAGATTGCGTTTCTCGTTCATTCTCATCGATTGCGCGCACGAGGGCAACGGTTGGATGTGCGAGTCCGCTCCCCAATGGCGAGGGTCGATGGAGGGATCGGCCGGGCTCAGTGAGCCCGGCGACAGGGGAGGGTCAGACGGTGCGGCCGTCGACGCCGGGGCGGGCGATGGGGCGGAATTCGACGGGGGTGTCCCAGCCGTTGGTGATTTCGGGGACGAGGGAGACCTCGGAGTTGAGGGCGTCGTCCCAGGTGACCTGCTGACCGGTGTAGCCGGCCATGCGGCCCATGATGCCCATCAGCGTGCTCTTCCACATGCGGTCGCCGTCGTTGATCGGCTTGCCGTCCCGGATGGAAAGGAAGAACTCATCGTGCTCGGTCTGGTACATGTTGTTGCTCGGGCCCTTGTAGCGCCAGGTCTCCTCGCCGGAGATGCTGACGCCGCGTGGCCCGATTTCGGCTTTGCCCTTTGTGCCGAGGACGTACAGTCGGTTCTCGCTGTAGCAGCCGTCCATCTGCCGCTGGGCGAGGAAGCCGCGGGTCTCGTCTTCCCAGACGTAGTTGACCTCGATGTGGTCAAAGATGTTGCCGCCGTTAGCCGGGATCTGGCGTCCGCCGACGGCGGTGCAACTGGCGGGCGGGTTGTCCTGATGGGACCAGGCGAGCCAGTCGACGGTGTGCACGGCCTGCTCGACGAGGCCGTCGCCGGAGAGCCAGGTGAAGTTGTACCAGTTGCGGACCATCCACTCGAGATCCGAGATGCCCGGGGGGCGGGTGTCGGCGGGGGGCATCGGCTTGACCGGACCGGTGAGGTAGGTCCCGTAGACGGCGAGGATGTCGCCGATCGCGCCGGCGTGGAGTTTTTCAAACAGGGCTCGGCGGGCGTAGTCGTATCGCCAGCAGAAGCCGGCGCAGAGGCCGAGATTCTTCTGCCTGGCGATTTCGACCGATTCGATGACGCTGCGGACGCCGGGGGCGTCGGTCGCCATCGGTTTTTCGGTGAAGATCTGCTTGCCGGCTTCGACGGCGGCTCGCAGGTGGACGGGGCGGAACCCGGGCGGCGTCGCGAGGAGGACGACGTCGACGTTGTCGATCACTTTCTGGAACGCATCGAGCCCGATGAACTTGTAGTCTTCCTCGACGGCGACGTGGTCGGCAATCTCCTCCACCGTATTGAGGGCGTTGATGCTGGTGTCGATCTGCGAGCGAAAGACGTCTCCCATCGCCACCAGCCGGGTGTAGGGATCGGCCTTGAGCGCTTCGCGGGCGGCGCCGGTTCCGCGACCGCCGCAGCCGACGAGGCCGACGCGGAGGATTTCGCTGCCGTCGACGAAGGCGCCGGCGCGTGCGGGGAATGTCGCGGCCAGAGCGGTGGCCGACATGGCGGTGGCGCCGGTCTTGAGGAAGTCCCGTCGGGGATGCGAGGTGCCGGAAGTGGGCTGCTGAGACGGGCCGCGCTGCATGGTAATGATCCTTGGTTGATTGCGGGTGTTGGGTTCGTGTCGGGAATTTTCTTGAAGGGGACAGGTTGGAGACCTGCGAGTTCCACACAACTCCTGTTCGACTTCAACGACTCTCCGGTCAATTCGCCGCTTGAAAGACTCGAATGGAACGCGGATGGCCACGGATTGGACCGATTCTCGCTGATTTTTCTCTGTAAACTTCAGGCCGTTCACGCGTGAATCGATGCGGTCTCGGCGCTGCCACCTCTTGAGGAATACCTCGCAAATCGGTGCTTATCCGCCAAATCCGCGGAAATCTGTGTCCTATTCGCGAATCCCCTGGGCCCGGTTCCTCGGCCCCGGCCACCCAGCCGCGTTGCGTGGAACTGACAGGTTGGAAACCTTTCCTACGGGGTGGGGTGGCTCTTGTTACAGGTTAGCAGAACGGGTGGTGGGAATGACAATCAGAACCTGCGGCGCGGCGGGGTGGGAGGGTTTCATGGCTGCTGCCGGCGGGTGTAGTCGTCGTACCACTCCTGGAGGCCGGCGGGCCATTGGAAGGTGGGGGCCTAGTCGGGATCGTACCCTGCCAGATGGCGGCGATCGTCTTCGCTCCGGTCGGCGGGGCGCTGGTAGCGCCAGGGATTCTGCTCGAACACCTCATCGATGAGGGCGAACAGCCGAGGGTCGTACTCGGCCAGTTCGTCGCGGGTGTCGACGTGGTTGTGGTCGTGATCGGGGGGACGGTTAGTATCAAAGTACGATTGCACTCCCTCCGCCCAGTATTCCATGCGGTTGTTGGCGGCGTACTTGCCCTCCCAGAGGCCCTCGTCCATCGCCTGCTCGTAAGCGGCCTTCAGGCGCTGGTCGAACTGGTCGTCGATGTTGTTCAGACCCATTCCGTGGATGGCGTGGGCGAACTCGTGGACGAGGATGTTCTCTGCCGCGTAGGGATCGCCGGGGTAGCAGAGGAGGTTTTCTTCTCCGCAACTCACGCAGGGCCGTGCGGGAGTGGCCCCGAGACCGCGGGCGCGGCGGTCCCAGAACCTGGCGGGCGTGAGATCGCTGTGCTCTGGGATATCGGTCGTGAGTTCATCGCAGGCCATGATGGCGAAGCGGGTTTCGCTCTCGGCAAGCGCCTTGAGGATGTCCGTGCGGTCACCCAGCATGCGGCGGATGATCCAGGCCGCTTCCCGCAGCGCGGCGTTGTGAACGCGTCGTGAGGAAACGATCGGGAATCCTTCAACGACGACGCACTTTTCATAGAACGCCGAGAGTTCCAGGTCGGCGGGGGGCTCGACGATTGCCGGTGAGTCTGGGGAGTCGCCGTCTGCCGCCGCCAACGGCCCGGCCGCGATCAGGACGGTGATGATGAAAAGCCGCAGCAGGGTCATGGCTGAATTCTCTTCGGGGGAGGGTCCGCAGGAGCGGGGGGACGGGCCGGGAGGTCGGCACCAAATTGCTGGTTCGGCAATACTTTACGGCAGATGCGGAGACCCTGCAAATCGGTCTGGCCGTGATCGGATTGCGATGATAAAGTCCCCGCCCCAACCGGATGTGCCCCCGTCGGCACGAAGAGGGAGCGTGCATTCCAGGTGCGCTCCTGCGGGCTCCGGATACGTTTCCTACCGGATGCCCGACTCCACAACCAAACCCATCCCGTATCCGTGTCCCCACACCGGGTCGCCCTCGGCCACCGGCGTCCGCGAGCGGTATTCGCGCGTCGCGGACCGGCCGAACGCGCCCGGAACACTTCTCCCCCGATGATCGAAAACTCGCGACGCCGAGCGAAGCCGACGTGGCTTGGCCGGGATTCTGTCGGGCCTGATCGATGATCGGGAACTGGTGCAACAACAGGAGCCACACGCACATGATGTGCCGTCAGTTCCAGCCGCTGTGGACGGTGGTCGCGACCTGCCTGCTGGCCGTCAGCCTCGAACCGGTTTGCGCGCAAGAGCGTCCGGGCACCGCCCGAGTTCCGGGAGCACAATCGGGCTCTCCACCGGCCCGGCAGGCGCAAGCTGAAAGCGGTACTGCGCCGCGCGTCGAGCGACCGGCCGCCGATACGATTCAGCAGCAGTTGCCCGCCGGAATGGATGAACTGCTGCTGAAGTGGGAGCGGGAGAGCGCGAGAATTGAACGTTTGCGCGGAGATGTGACGCGATTCGTCTATGACAGTGTTTATCTCGTTGAAGAGCGCTCGGTCGGCAAATTCTGGTATGAATCCGTGGACAAGGGGCGGATGGATTTCAAGGCGGTCAAGCTCCCGGATCCTCCAGTCAGCCGCGACAAGCAGGGGGCGAACGGAAAACCTTACACGTTGGAGTCCGGTGCAAACGAACGGTGGATCTGCAACGGGAAAGAGATCTTCCTGATTCACGATGACAACAAGCTGTACGATCTCGTGAGAATTCCGCCGCAACAGCAGGGACGGAACATCATCAATGGTCCGCTGCCGTTTCTGTTCGGGATGAAGGCTGAGCAGGCGAAGGCGCGATACGGGCTTGATTACGGAAAACTGCACAGGCCGGAAGAGCGGATCGTTCAGACCAAAGAGGGAAAGCGGGTGCGGCTGCCCGTGCAGTACCACATCATCGCCACGCCGCGGACGCGAGTGGACGCCGCAGAATGGAGCCGTGCGGAAGTGCTCATGTACGGCAGCTTTATCCCGAAGGCGATCCGGCTGCTGAATCCGACGGGCGAGAAAGAGACGGTCTACGCCTTTTCGGAAATGAAGGTGAACGAGAAGATCTGGATTAACAACCCGTTCAACGATCGCCCGCCGAGCAGTTACACGCTGGACAACAACAATCGCGCTGCTGCGGAACAACCGGTTGATCCGACGCGACCGATCGTCCCGACCGGCGGCGAGCGCGAACGGCGCTAATCCGGGTTTCTCACGGGAAGCATCGCGACGTAGCGGAAGTCGTGAGGCTTCCGGGCGTTCTCCGCCGAGTGTCCGAAGTCTCACGACTTCGGCTACTTGCTGAGTCGTGAGAAATCCGGTCTAACGGTCTCGCTTGATTTCGTTCGACGGCCTCCGGTACGGTCGATCGACTGTCGCCGTGACAGTTTGAACCGGCCGAACGATGAACGAGAGCAGGTCACCGTCGACGTCCGAAACGTCGCCCGAGGTCGAGAACGGGCGGGGTCCACGCGTCGACCAGCCGACCGAACCGCCGCGGGAATCGTCCGGCCACTCCGACGGACCGGCTGCCGGCGATAACTCGCCCTCCGCGACTCCCGCGCGGACCGTGCTGGGGCTGACGCGGCGAGATGTGTCTTTCCTCCTCGCTGCGGGGGCGGTGATCCTCTTGCTGATGAGCCTGCATTGGCTGCGGCTGAGCGGGCGGGGCGCGGCGCCCGTTGAAATTGACCGGCTGGAGGCAAGTTCCTATCAGTTCACCCTCGACGTGAATCGCGCCACGTGGGTCGAGTGGATGCAACTGGAAGGGATCGGCGAAACGCTCGCCCGCCGGATTGTCGAGGACCGCGAAGAACGCGGGCCGTTTGCTGACGTCGACGACGTGCAGCGTGTGAAGGGGATCGGTCCCAAGACACTCGCAGCGATTCGGCCCTATCTTGTCTGCCGTTCCGACGGCCCGGAGGAAGCCCCTTGAAGGACAAATCGAACAATCTGGCCCAGCAGTTCATCGACGCCTATGAGAACGGCGCATTTCCGTTTCTGCATGCGGTGCACATGGAACCGGTGGAGATCGGCGACGGGAAGGGCAGCCTGAAGATCGTGCTGAACGACAGTCATCTGCGGGTCGGAGCGATTATGCACGGAGGCGTCGCCAGCGCGCTCCTCGACACCGCGCTCGGACTCGCGGCCGCCACGCGGGCACCGAAACAGCACGACGTTGTCACGGCCCAGATGAACATCAACTTCATCAAGGCGGCGCGGATCGGGGAAGAGTTGATCGGCGAGGGGACGATCCTGCATTCCGGCCGCAGGACGTGCGTGGCCGAAGGGAGAATCCACAACCAGACGGGCGAAACTGATCGCCGCCGGTTCGGGCACTCTCCTGTACGTGCCGATGCCGTCGGAAGACGCGGAGATGCTGATTGCTTTGGGGGAGAGGAAGGAAGGGGGGGAGGCTTGAGCGGTGCTTGATGAACTAACAGCGACGGGTGGCATTGGCGTTTCGCCAGTGTCGAATTCAGTGTGGACTCGGCGTTGCACGCACGTCTTACACTCGCGAGGGCCGACCGATATGTCATTTCCGTCTTCCCATCGGAAACGAATCCAGCACTTCCCTGAGCCGGTCAACCTTCACGAACTGACTTTCTCGACGTATCAGCGGAGGCCATTGCTGACGATCTGCCATTCATTCATGGGCTACCGCCGGACTTCTTTGTTCGGGACAGTCAGAATCAGCTCGGAGCCGCCGAATGAGATGTTGGTGGGATGCTCATGGATTTTGCAGTCGGCACTGGCGGGACGCCAGTGGCACCCGATGCACAGGTGAGATGGCCGTCGCACGCGATGCACTGGCGAGACGCCAGTGGCACGCATTGGAGAGCTGCGGGTCGCGGCGCAACGGGAGGCGCGCGGTTCAGCCGTCGAGGTCGTCGAGGCCGTCGAGCAGGTCGTCGAGATCGTCGCGGGGCTTGTCGGACTTCTCGGACTGCCGCTTGGGA
>QQVO01000074.1 GCA_003388505.1 Planctomycetota bacterium | reverse complement strand
AGATTCGGCCCCAACGTCAGATCCAATCTCGCACCCATCCCGGCGTCCCAGCCGTCTGAAACCAGAACGTTTCATACAAAAATCAACCACGTTGTCCAGACCAACTCCAGACAAGTTTTGTGTTACTTGTTTTGTTACTAGTGGTGTGATTCCGGGATCTGGACGGCTCAGTCCATTTCCCGGACGCATCCGTCCAGATTTCGGACTGGCCCGTCCGGGAATCGGACGGGAGAAACTCCGGCTCGCGGAAGTTGGCTCGGCAGATCGTGATGCGGAAGCGGTTGCCGTCGCGCTCGTAGGAGAGCAAGCCGGCATTGGCGAGCGTCTTCAGCTTCGCGTACAGCGTCGACCGCGAGATCAGCAAACCGCGGCGCATGTCCGCTTCGGTCTTTGTCCAGGTCGACGCCTTCGCGTTGGGGCCGAGCTTGCTCAACAGGCGAAACAGGATCAGCTTTGCGATCGGACCGCCCGGCGTCTGCTGCTGATCTCGGAGGAAATTGAGATCATCCCAGAAGCGCCCGGGGAACAGGATGGGTTCGTCTCCGCTCATGCGGCGGACGATAGACCGGCAGCAGACGGTCTGTGTGGCAAGAATTCCCATGCTCAACATGGGGAATGAAAAAAGCCGCTTGAAACAAGCGGTTTTCTCACAAGAAAAATCCCATGCTCAACAGACGCTCAACTCCCGTCGCGCCGTAGATGGGGTTCCACGGCGCCCCAGCGGTACACGAACTTTGCAGTCCTCGGGCCTGCGTTGGCGATTTCGCGGAAGTCAGAATCGCGCAGTTTTTTGCGAAGGCGACTGAGAGTCACACTCATTGAGTTCGCACTCCGGTCAAGGTGCTTTGCAATCTCAGACGGCGCATAGAAGACCTTGGGGTCAAGGGACGACGGGACGTCTTCAGGTTTCGTCTCGCGTGCAACCGTCTGCATCGTCGACGTGCTGGCCGGCGGCGGCGATTGTGACTGGCCAGGCGCCTTGACCGGAACCGTCTCTCCTCGAATGGCGGCGTCGAGAACTTCAATCGGGTAGAACGTCGTCTTTCTTGTGGCGTTCCGGTAGCGTCGCTTCCCTGGTTTCCCGGAGCCCGGAGCGTGCTCATTCACTCGCTTGCGGACTGTCCCACCGGGGATGCCGTGTTGCTGCGCGGACGCTTCAATCGTGGTCTGTCCATCCGGCAGTGGTTCGGTTCCCTCGATCCATTCAGCCACAGCGGCGACGTCATCCAGGTGGAACCGCGGCGGGGGAAACTTCCCTCGCCAGCCGGGCGTATGAATGCCCTCTTTGCGCCGCGGCTTTCGTCCACTTAGCACCGACCATTTGCGTTCGCACCAAGCCTCAATTCTGCGTTTCGATCGGCCAAACCGCTTTGCCAACTCGCGAGCCGTCAGGTAATTCGGATCGCAGGTCGCGGCCTTCTCCGCCTCTGCCTGCGCGTCGGCAATCGCCCGCAATTGCATCGGGTTGTATTCAACAACTCGATAGAGCGTCCAACCTTTTGCACGGGGCCTGCGTCCGTTTCGCCATCGCAGAGATTTGCCACCCAGCCAGACGCAACCCCCTGTCCAGCTTTTCTCGTCGATGCGCACACCATAGATTTCGAATGCCTCTTCGGCGGTTGGCCAGTACCCGGCTGCGGCACGATCGGGAGGTGCGTAGGCGGCCTTTATTCTCTGTAGCACGTCTCGGCGGAAGAGCGCCGCGCCTGTGATGTGCGTCCCGAATGCCCGACTTCCAACACAAGCGGGTTTTAGTTTCAGGGTCTTGCCGTCGCGCTCGACCGGAACCGGGCCACATCCCCAACGTTTCGGGGGCTTCGGAGGCGGCCAGTTCAGAGCAGGACATCCACGTCGAACCCATTGACGGACCAGACGTTTTGGAATCTGCAACTCATCCTCAGCTTCCGCTGCTGTGAGTAGTCCTTCACTCTTTCCGATCGGCAGGTCTCCCCGACGCTTGGCGTTCACCTCATCAAGATCAGCGACGGAGCATTCTACAGGCTCGTTGGACCCAACCTTGGTCACCGGCCAACTCCGGAGCGGCCGACCAAGCCATCGGCACCATCGACGCCAACCACGGATTGTACGTTCCACAACTCCACAATAGACCGCCGCCTGACGAACACTCATGCCTTGCATGATTTCGACTCCGTTCAAAGGCGGGTCGAACACCGGCAACGCGCCGCCTGAACGGAGAAGAGCAGTCGCGTTGCCAGGTTCGATACGTCAGTCCGTCGACCAACTCCCGGCCGGTTGATGATAAATCATCGGGCTGCCGTCGCAACCAACGGCGGCACCCCTCATGGACTCCGGGGTCTCGTCCGGATCGAGTTCTCCACCTTCGATTTGCCCATCCAACGGCGCCCGTTGATCTCTGGCGAGCCCGCAGTGCAGCTTGGCAGGTAAAGACTGATTGCCGCTTTGGCCGCAGCGTACTTCGCGTCCTGTGATCAGCGATCCCGTAGATCATCCAGAAACTCCGAGGCCGGGTCGACGCCGGTGACGAGAAGATGGTCACGGGCGCGGGTGCAGGCGACGTAGAGCAGGTGGCGTTCCGTGTTGTAGACCTCTTCCAGGTCGGAATCGTCCGTGACGGTTTCGATCCTCTGCTGTGACGGGATCACTTCGTCGTCGCAGGCCATCACGGCGACAGCCCGGAATTCGAGGCCCTTCGCCAGGTGCATCGTACTGAGCGAGACATTTCCGTCTCTTGTTTCGACGTTCTCGTCCAGTTCGATGGCAGGTGCATTCGCCGCATCGACGGCGGCGTGGGCACGGGGCAATTCGGCCGAGGAGCGGACGAAGATGGCGATCTCGTGCGGCTGGAGGTTTTCCCGGAGTCGGTCGGCAATCCAGCGACCGACGGCAGTGGATTCAGCGTCGGGGTCGTCGAACACTTCGATGACCGGGCCGGGGCCGTTGAACACCGAGACCGTGCCGCGACGCGATTCGATGTTCTCGTCGACGTCCGAGAGTTCCGGCGGGAGCAGCCGGTCGGCCTGGCTACGGATCTGGTGCGACGTGCGGTAGTTGACGCGCAGGGTATGCGAGCGTCCACGGACGTCGACGCCCAGTGATTTCCACGAGAACGGCGTCTGAAAGATCCGCTGGCCGAGGTCGCCGGCGAAAAACAGCCCGTTGGGACACGACGCCCCAAGGGCGGCGAGAAACCGCAACTCGGGAACGCTCAGATCCTGCGATTCGTCAATGACAGCGAAGTCGAACGGCGGCCGGCTTTCGCTCGCAAGCTGCTTGGCGACGCGGCGGAAGACCGCCGGCATCGTCAGCAGGCTGTGGCGCTCAAGTTCTTCAAGTACGCGGCTGAAGATTGACCAGAGAACGTCGCGCTGCTTTTCGCCGAGGCGGGTCTTTCGTCCCAGCCGCGCGACGTCGCGGTATTCGTCCCAGGTTCGTAGCTGCCACGCATCGACGACATCGGACCATTCCGTCCACAGGAACCGATCCGAGAACTTGTGAGGGCCGGCCTCGCCGGAAGCGTAGATCAGCAGTTCCCGAATCGTGTCTTCGGTCGCCAAGTCGAGCGCGCCTACGAGGTTCTCGTACAGCGTCCCGCCGACGTCCGTGATGGAATGAACGTGAATCCGCTGGGCCAATTCCGGGTGGTTGCCGACGAGCCGATCGAGCTTGCGCTGGAGAGACTTCGCCAGCGTCTCCGAAAACGTGGTCAGCAGAACGGATGCGTCGGTGCACTGCCGGGCCAGGTACACTGCCCGGTGCAGAGCGACGATCGTTTTGCCGGTCCCGGCAGAACCGGAAACACGGGCCGGGCCATTGAAATGGCGTTCAACGACGCTCCGCTGCGACGGATGCAGGAAGACCGTCCACTTCTCCCACGGATAGTCGAGCGCCTGCTGAAACTCCTCGACGCTGGTCATTACCCGGAATCGCGACAGCGCATCCGGATGGGCGAACGGATCGGACTCCGCCGGCACGACTGCGGGCACCTGCGGCGACCCGCCCGTTGCCAGTTCCAGCAGCGCCTCGGCCGCCTCACGGGGAAGATGGTCAGCCAACTCGAACAAAGAGTCCTCGGTTGCCACGCGGACGTCGTCGAGCCATTGATCGGGCACGCCGTAGTTGAGTAATTCCTCTTCGGACAGGTTTTCAAACAGCCGCGGCTCGGGCGGGGCGGGTTGCTCGATTTCGACATAGCGCGGAATCGTGATCTCCTTCACGGTCTCCCGGACTTCAACGAGTTGAGCAGCGCCTGTCCTCGGATGACGTTCGATCTTCCGCCGTTCGGCCCAGTCGTAGGCGTCATCGTGGTGGTCGACGTAGCAGAGCAGCAGGCTGTCGCTGGTCTTGTGCACGATCAGCCGGATGTCGCCGCTGACGCGGATCGACCAGAAGTTTGCATCCCGCGAGCGATCGATACGATGGAATTGCATCCCCGGACTGGCCGGATTCAGTTGCAGATCAAAGGCCGTTGTCTTTACGGCCTTCTGCTCCTGGCCCGTCAGCTTGGACAGACTGTCGGTGAATGTATCGGAGATGCGGAAGTTCATCGGCAATCAGCGGGTCCCGCGTTGCGGCGAACGACGGCCAAATGGACAAAACTGTCGATGATGATTGACTTTACCGTCCACGTTGACCGATTCTACGAGCAAGAATAGAGTCCAATCCAGTAAAATGGACAAAGGCACCACCTGGCATACCCACGCTAAATGATCACGCACACGGGTCCATCCTTCCGGAATCCGCCAGTTGTCGAAACTGTGCTGTCGATCCAGTTCGATGAACTCCCAAACTTTCGAACAACGCATTTCGGGACGTACCACGAGACGATCAAAGACCGTTTTCCCGTTGTCGAGGAACGTCCACGGCTTGAGCCTGTCATTGAAGCCTTCCCGCGCATTCCGCGAATGCCAGCTCTCCGAATTGGACCGGCGACTGGCGGACCAGTCCGAGTCTGGTTCAGAGAACCAGCCGGCGGAAGTATGATGTTGCAGTTGCAGCCAGATCGATTCGCATTCAACTGGTGCCGTGTGGAGGGGAAGGAGTATCCCCGGTATGAGTCCAATCGACCCCATCTCTTCAAGGAATTCGAGCAGTTCTGCAATTTCGCTGCCACGCACGAACTCGGTGAAGTGAAGCCAAATCTTTGTGAGGTAACCTACGTCAATCACATTCGTCCGGACGAGGGCGAAACTCCGACCGATTGTATCGCAACCATCTTCACGGGCATCGACTGGAAGTCATCCGATGGTTGGCTGCCTCAACCACCGGAAATCGTCGCCCTCAACCGTGTATTCACCATCGGCGACCAGAAGGGCCGCCTGTACGCCGAAGCCAGTGTCGCGAATGACGACTTCATTTTGTTGAAAATCACCGCGAGAGTGATCCATAACCACGGAGATGACCTTCAGGAGAATCTGGATCTTGCCCATCTCTGGGTCGTCAAGAGTTTCGTAAGTCTGACGGAAGAGCACATTCGACACGAGCGTTGGGGACAGGAATCATGAAAGACACGACATCTGCTTCCGAGACAGCGAATGCATTCTCACAGTCCACAGGATTGGATACCCGAGCCGGCGAAACAGGTGACGGTCTCTACGTCGTCTTTGCGCGTCGCGATCAGCCGGCCGACTGGTCTGAGGGCTCTCTGGACGGCATCGAGCGGCTTGGCAAGTTGAATCACAACTGGGACAGCTATGGTGCGAATCCGGTTGTGGCCGAGTCGATCGAAGTTGCGAAACTACTCGTTCGTATGTTTGCCCAGGTGACCGGAATCGACTGCCCTCGTATTGCCGCATCGCCAGCCGGGAATGTCGCCTTGTCGTGGGAGTGGCGGGAGCATTCACGCGAGTTGGATCTGGAAATCCTGCCTGATGGCAGTCTGCGGTATTCATACCTCGACGAGCGTCAACCGAGTCAGGACTGCGAAGGCGAAACGACTGACCCAAATCTGATCGCGCACCTGCTGACCAAGTGGTAACGGATGGTGAATGAATTCCACCGGCGAGGGAATCGACAATTCCGAAGTGCTGCTCCGACGTGTGCCGCCTTCTGCCGATCATTTCCGGACAATCTGCGAACGCGGCGACGACGGATTCCGTGCCACGAGTGCAGTCATGTCGACTCGGCAGGATGAACAGCACCTCTCCTGTTCCCGGCTGAAGTTTGTTTCTCCCCAATTCCTTCTCGATGATCTTTGGAATGACGGGATTGATCCGGAAGGTTGGTACGTCTGCCGATTTCTCGTATCTGATGTCAGGATGCTCGGCCTCGAAATCGCATTTACACAGACGGATCGCGACCCCGGACATTGCAGCATCACGGCTTCGGGAGGTCTTGCATACCCGAACAACAAGGCGCAGAAACTTGCCAGACGCACACGAATTCTCACGGAAGAGGAGATTGCTGACCTTTCACCACAGTGAGCCTCAGCGATTCGTTACTCCACCCGAAACACCTTCATCACTTCATCCCCCAGGTGATTGATCACTTTCACCGCAATCCGGCCGGACTCAGGCTTGTCGAACGGGCGGGATGTGTCGCTGTGGAGGGAGGCCCAGGCGTCTTCGTCGATCTCGGCTTTGAGCGTCGTCTTGAGCGACTTGTACGGATCGTTTGCGCCGAGGAAGTAGGCGTGGCGGACGAAAAAGCTCTCTTCGTTGTAGTCGGTGTCGATGAACCAGCAGGCGATGTCATCGGGGTCACTTGCTTCGACCTTCCCAGTCTGCGGGTGAAAGACGTCAACGCCGTTGATCTTCACCTGGATCTGGTTGTCTCCGGCGTCGGTGATGTCGATGTCCGGCTCGCCGAAGATCACGAACAGGTTCCCCTTGCCGGTGTTCTTCAGGTCGTCCGCCATGTGCAGGTCGGCGTTCATGCGGGCCTTGAGGACCGGGATGCGGCCCAGCTTGTTGAACTCGGACGAATGGGCGTCAAAGTTGAACGCGCACGCCACGACGACGTCGAACTCCGCATCGCCGGCCTCGCGGGCGGCGGCGACCAGGTCGGCGCGCTGCACGGTGCCGAACTCCGGGCCGATGAAGATTCCGGCCCGCTTCTCCGGTGCGTTGTCGGACTCCCCTTCGACGTAACGGCCCTCGGCGGCGATGAACGCGCCCGGCCAGCCGGTGATCGATGTGAACGTGATCCGGTCCTCTTTGTGCGCCTGTTGGACCCCGGCCGTCTTCAGGTTCTCGATCACCATCTGAGCGAAGTCGGTCCCGTCGGACTCAGCCCCGTCGCCTGCCGTCTCGTGGTCGATCAGTTCGTCATCCTCGTCGACGGCCAGCACACGATGCGGCGAGATGCTCTCGACAGTGAATGGTCCGGCGACGCGGACTTTCGATCTGTCCTCGTAAGGCTTGTCATACAGGTATTCGAAGTCGGCTTTGGCGGCGATCGAGGTGTTGATCTCTTTCTGCCGCGTGATTCGGTTCTCCCACCACTCGGCGTGCAGATTCTTCACCTTGGCTGGCCAGCGTTCGTCGGCCTCGCGGGGGATCTCCCACTCCTCCCACGACTGCTTGAGCGCCTGATTGAGTTGCTCGCGGAGCGGTTCGAGCGTCTCCTGAAACTTGTCCCAGATCACGTCGATCTCAGCGTTGTTGGCGATCGATTTGAGCGTGATGTGCGGAACGCGCTCATAAACGAATCCTTGCCGGATGTCGCCGTGCGTTGGTGCTTCGGAAGGAGCCGTGCGCGTGACTTCGGCTTCCTTCTGTTGCCCGTCCCGGCTGTCGGCCAGCAAGTAGTACGGATAGCGTGCCCCCATGATTCGCGCGCGGGCCAGCGCGAGGGCGACGCGAGACGTGTCAACCGTGATCCAACGGCGGCCCCATTGCTCGGCAACGTGCGCTGTTGTCCCACTTCCACAGGTTGGATCGAGAACGAGATCACCTGGATCGGTTGCCATCAACAGGCAACGTTCAACAACTGATGTCGATGTTTGAACGACGTAGACCTTCGGGTCAGATCGCGACTTGATTCCGCCACTGATGTCGTCCCAGATATTGTCGAGCGATGTGTACGGGAAATCACCAAAGTATCGTTTGTAGGCAATTCGCCTGCCCTCCACGGTGATTCGATTCGCCTTGCGAACGAGCCCCATGCCCTTTTCGCCGGTGCGCCATCCTCCTGCAGTGGGCCTGTACTTCTTGCCTTGGAAATCCACAGGAAAGCGGGTTGAATCACCACCGCTCCGTGAGGTTAATCCTTGCTTGAAGAATGGATTAGCTGCTCCATTCTCAAATAATGTGGCCGCTTCCTCTGCAGCATGACGTGTTTCATTTGCGGCATCGTCTTCAGTCAACAAATACCGAGTTGCCCCGGGTTCGCCGATGGTTAGCTCTTTGAAGGCAGCCCGGTACTTCAGCTTTGATCGATCCTTCGCGTAGAACACCAGATAAGTGGCAACTCCATCCAGATATGCCGACCCCATCCCCACAGCACTCTTGTACGTGATTACGGAAATGCAATTTGCCTCCCCAAAGATCTCATCAAGAAGTGTCCGAACACGGTGGACGTTTTCATCTCCAATCTGGATGAAGATCGAGCCGGAATCGGTGAGGAGGTCGCGCGCGACCGTCAGCCGATCTCGGAGGTACGTCAGATACGAATGAATTCCATCTCTCCAAGTATCGCGAAATGCCTTCACCTGTTCTGGTTCCCGCGTAATGTGATCGGCTTTACCATCGGTGACGGTCCGACTGGTCGTTGACCACTGGAAGTTCGAGTTGAACTTGATGCCGTAGGGCGGATCGATGTAGATGCACTGCACCTGCCCCCGCAGCCCCTCCCGCTCCGCCAGCGAAGCCATCACCTGCAGGCTGTCACCCAGGATCATCCGGTTCGTCCAGTTCCCCTCGTGCTGGTAGAACTCGGCCGTGCGGGCCTCATCGGGCAGACCGTTGAAATCGGCAAACAGGTCGAGTTGCGCGCCTGGCCTCGTCTTTTCTCTCAACTCGGTCTGCCGCTGAAGATCGTCCACCAGCACTTTGGGGTGCACCTTCTCCTGGATGTAGAGCGGCGGCGCGTGCGTCACGAGGGCGGACCAGTCCTGCTCGTCCTTCCCCCGCCAGACAAGCTGTGGATCGAGATCCCGATTGCGGCGCTCATACGCCACCCGGATCGGACTCTGGTCGTCCTCATCCATGACCGACTGCAACTCGGCCGTCGGAATATTCCGCCGGGTTGCTTCGTCATGCGTCAGCGTCTCGACCGATTTCTTTGCAGTCTTCTTCTTCCGGCTGGCTTTCTTGGCCATGTCGCTCCTTACACTGCTTCTTCGACCGCCAATGACTCGATGATCCTGTCAAGCTGTGAGCGGACAGCTTCCTCGAAATCGGACTGCATCGCGAAGACTTCGGTGAACTCCGCGAACGCCCAGCGGCCGTATTCGCCCAGGTTGTTCACACCCGGAACCCAGTAAGTCTGCATCGTGCTGGCCTTCTCCTTGGCGTCTTCGCCCCGATAGCCCTTGATTTCAACGATCAGATTCAGCGGGTCATCAGGATCGCCGAGATCAAGCTGCACGATGAAATCGGGAATGTACGTCCGTGGCGTCGAGCCCATCAGGTACGGCACGGTGAGGCCGAGGTTGTGATTCTTCACGTAGGAAATCACGCGGGGATGGTCTTCCACAACGCGGCAAAACTCGGCTTCCCAGTCGCTGTCGTTGATCACCCAGTTGATATGGCACCGACGTGGATCGGTTTCCCAGCGGTCTCTCTTCGACGTCGTGAAGTTGACGAACTTGGTGGAGCCGACGGGGTTGTAGGCATCGAGAATCGCCTTCACCGGCCGTTCGTCGATCAGCCCCTGCGTGATGGCAGCAGAGATCCGGTTGCAAGCCATATCGGCCAGTTCCTGGTAGATCAACTGGGCCGGGTATGTCCCCCCTCTGCATTCAAGGTAACCGTCCATCCACTGCTTCGTGATCCGTTTCAGTTGACCAAACAGGTACAGCTTCGGTTCCTCCCCCGGATCACGGAACTTCGTGTAAAGCAGGTGCTTGGCGAGGTGAAACAGCACCGTCGAGCGCCGCATGTCGTCCAGATGCTCCAACGTCAGGTTGACCCCTTCGCCGATGATCCCCTGGTTCTTCGTGACCGACGGGCCGACGAGATCGGGTGTCAGCTCAAGCTTTGAGTCATCGTTGAATTCGGCGGTGAGTCGCTCCTCTGGTAACTCGACCCGGTAGCCCTCCACGCGCGGAAACCGGATCTCCAGATCGTCCCGTTCCGGCCTGACTGCCTTCACCTGGATGGTCTCGCGCGGCGGCTGCGGCGGCGCGATGACCGGCTTAGCCGTGAAGTCAAACGGAATGCCCAGGATGTCGGCGTACTCGACGTTGAATTTTCCGTCTTCGTTCAGGTCGTAAGACTGCCGACGCAGCGCGCGGCCGATCACCTGCTCGCACAGGAGTTGCGTTCCAAATGCCCGCACACCGAGCACGTGCGTGACGGTATTAGCGTCCCAGCCCTCAGTGAGCATGCCGACCGAAACCACGCAGCGGATCGACTCACCGAGCCGCCCTTTCTTCCCGACTGTGTTCATCACCTCCCGCAGCAGTTCCTGCTCGGAGATGTTCTCGCCGGCCCGGGCGTCCCCCGTCCGCTCCACAATCTCCCGACGGAATCGGTCGATCTCGTCGGCCGCCATGTCACGGAATTTCTTGTCGAGCGCATCGCCCGATTCCAGTTGTTCGCTGTCGATGAGGAGCGTGTTGGGACGGGCCAGCCGGTTGCCGTGTTCGTCGTAGTTGCGGAACAGTTCCAGCCGCCCGTTTTCGAGCGTCGTCGAACCGTCGTCGTTCTCGCGATGGAAACCTGAGATGTAATCGTAAACCAGCTTCGATGCCGACGTGTTGTTGCAGACGACGATGAAGCACGGGGGGACATCGATTCCTTCCTGCCGCCACAGTTCGTAAGTCTTTTCGTAGTGTCCGTACAGGGCGTCGAGGGCCGTCTGCAGTTGTGTGGGCAGGCTGAGCGGATCAAGGGTTTTCGCCTTGCCGCGGCCCTTCTTCGGCATCTTGCTACGGATGTGCTCCCACAGATTGCGGAACTTCGGCATCTCCTCGCCGGGGATGTTGTCCGCCACCGGGACGCGCGGCAACTTGACGATTCCACACTCAATGGCGTCCATCAGTGAGAAATCGCTCATCGTCCACGGAAACAGCGTTCCTTCGGCATACCCCGATCCCTTCAGGAAGAACGGCGTGGCCGACAGGTCGAACACACGATTGACGCCTAGCTTGCGGTTCACCGCTTCCAGACCCGAAATCCAGAGCCGGGCCGCCTCATTGTTCTTTTTCGCCTCCCGCTTGTCGTCGCCCTTCAGTTCGTCTTCGTCGTGTGTGTCGGGCTTCTCCCGGTAACAGTGATGCGCCTCATCGTTGAGGACGAGGATGTTTTTCATCCCCATCAGGTCGGGCATCACCCGCTGCAGCATCTGACCTTCGGTTTCGAGCGTCTTCAGTTCCTCGTTCCGCCAGCCCTCCAGAGCCGCACGAGTCCCCTTGGAGACGTCCATCCGCTCCCGCAGCTTGAAGGCGTGGTAGTTCGTGATGACGATCTTCGCCCGCTCCAGGTCGGCCAGCATGTCGTGCGGGACAAGTTCGCGGGTCTCGTAGTAGCTGTCAGGGTCATTCGGCTGGAGGACTCGCAGACGATCGCGGATCGTGATGCCCGGCGCGGCGATCAGGAATCCCCGCGTGAACCGGCGGCTGTTCGGCCGCCGCACGGCGTTGATCGTTTGCCAGGCGATCAGCATCGCCATTACGGTCGTCTTACCGGCACCGGTGGCGAGCTTCAGGGCGATCCGCAGCAGTTCGGGATTCGCCTGAGCGTTGGCCTCCCCAATGTGCTCCAGAAACTTCGCCCCCTGCTTCCCGAGTTGCGGAGCCACCTCCGTGAGCCAGATCGCGGTCTCGACAGCTTCCACCTGGCAAAAGAACGGTCGGATGCCCTGGAAGTCATGGTGACGCCAGAACTGCAGCAACCGTGCCGTTTCAGGTGTGACCTTCCAGTCGGACGGATTCGGCCACGTCCGCCAGTCGTCGACCAGCCGGCGAATTTCGTTGATGATCGGCGTCGGGTCGTATTGCTGCGCTTCCGTCGAGAGCCCGGTCCCCTCGTCGAACACCATCTCCTGCTGCTTGGACTTCTTCCGCTTCTTCGGCTTGGGGATCGGTGTGATGAATTCGGCAATCCGGCGATTGTCAACGATCTGATTCGTCGGCTGCCCACTCTTGTCGAGTTCCCAGTGCCGTCCGGGATACGTGTACGGCGAGTTCAGAATCGGTTGCGAGAAGAAGTCTTCAGGCATGCCGTGGGCCCGTGGTGATCAGGAATTGCATTAGAGAAGTCGCCAGCCTGCAACTGACCGCCACAGGCCGCAATCTGCCGCAATGAAACCGCCCCGATCCTACACGGACTGGTTAGAAAATTCACACGTGAGTTGCTTGAAGGCGCGTCGTGCGCGAAGTACACCCACGGACTCTGGCAAACTACACACACGACTAAGAAAAAACTCCCGCACAAACGCGGTTTTTCCTGCACCGTATTTCCACCGACTTTCCGCGTGGCTTGCCTTCTCTGCCGATGCGGCTTGATAATGAGCTCTCGCTCATGAATGGCGAACCGGGCCACACACATGCTTGATCGGTGCCTCCCGCTGCCAACTCCATACGATCCCGCCGAGGATCCACCCGGCAGCATCGATCCACTCGGTACGGTCACCACCGCAGAGCAGCTCGCCGAAATTCTCTTCCCGGGTCTCACGAGCCGGATGTGGCGAGTCCGGCACCTGACATTCACCGCATTGGCCGCACTGCTGGCCGAGCGCGCGGCAGCTAAAGAGGGCGGAAACGAGGACCTGCGCCTCGAAGCCAGGCTCGGCCTGGAACGCCTGTTCGTCTCGTCCATCGCCAGAAAAGAGTCCCATGAGGATGGATGGCAGCCGGCTGCGAAAAGGCTGCCCGGAATCAGCCTCGCCCGCCGGGCGATTCAGGCGGGAAATCAGCCGCTCGGGAAACAGAACTTCCTCAAGGGCCAGGCGATCAACGGACCGTTCGGTGTCGTGCAGCGGCTGGCGCGCAATCTCGATATCATCGACAACGACAACCGTCTCAGCCGAAACGGGGAACAACTGCTGCTGGAGTGGTCGGCCGAACAGGGTCTCGACGGAATCCTGGATGAGGAAAACTCTGGCAGTCCGGGCGCAAAGTGGTTGAAACGGATCGCATCCGGCGTCGTCAGACACGTACAGAACGGCTGGTGGCCGGGCGGAGGATGGAGCGGCTGGGACGATCTCGCCACGCTGCTGCGCCCCGATACACCAGACTCGCGGGAACGTGCAGTCCTCTTCCAATTGCTGACCGATCCCGTGAGCGACGTCCGGAAGCGAAGTATCGAACTGTTGCTCTCCCCGGCGACCGTGCAGGCCTACCGGGCGGCAACAACCAACGGATCGGCTGGCGGACTCGATCAGATGATCCTCGCCCAGGAGTTACCGGATCGCATTCGCGGCGCCGAAGAGGATGTTGACCGACTGATTCTCTACACAGCCAACCTGATCGATTCCTTCGAGCAGCTCGCAGGTCACCTCGAATCGGCATTCAGAGGGCTACTGTGGGCATTGACTCACCGTGGTGGGCGCAGCACGGTCGATCAGCTGCTCGCTGACCCGTCGCTTGCTCAACACATCGACACGTCGCGGGATTCTCTCGCAGCCGCCACCACCAGGTTTCATTCGCTCATGAGCCGGATGCCGGAGCATCCGCAGGTCGCAGAGTCGATCGATTCAGAGCGGCTCGACGGAGTGCTTCAGGACGCGCTGGCCGGTGTCTCGGACAGGGCAAGCCTGGTGCAGGCGGTGATGGACCGGCATGCCCGCGTCCAGCAGCAGAAAAAGAAGGGGGTCTGGGTCGAGCGGGACGAACCGCATTGGACTCTGATGCCCGGTTTTGGCGACAGCGAAGCGTCTCCTCCGGACTATTCGGGGACCTACTTGCACCCCTTCCGGATCTCCAATGCCTACAGCTTCCTGAGCGATCTCGGGCGAGTCCGTGGTATCAGAGTGCCGGATGCCGAAGAAAACTAAAAGACAGGCCGATCAGCCTCCGCTGACTCATTACTGGACCCCGCCCGAGACAATCATCGACGGTGGCGTCGGAGCACCGTGTGTCTGTCTGGCGACGACATACGAGTTCGATGCACCGTTTTTTGAGGCCGAACTCCTCCCCCGATTCCTTGGCCTGAAATTCGATGAGACTGAGAACGAATCGTCATTTCTGGTCGAACGGGAAGAGGCGCTCGCTCTTGCGTCCGTCTCCGTTCTCGTCGATCACAGCCGTTTCGACTCCACGCAGACGACACTCCGCTGGGACCAGCTGCCCATTCAGATTCCCGGCGGCATACAGCATGCGAAGATCACCATTCTGGGCTGGGAACGGCTGACGCGGTTGATCATCGGCTCGGCCAATCTCACCCGCAGCGGCTACAGGAAGAACCGTGAGGTCTTCGCCGCGCTCGATTTCTGGAACGATCCCGACTCCGTGCCGCTCCAGGTGCTCCGCGATTCGCTCGCACTGATCAATCTGATGCTGGACTGGTCTCGGGCCGCTCCAAAATCAGTCGAGCGGGCGCGAGAACGGGTCCGGCGGTTTCGCCGCAGGGCACGGGGCTGGAGAGACGCCCCCGCCGATTTCACGCCGCTCGAGCGACCGCGTGTCGCACTCGCGGCCACACACCCCGCGCGAGACGGCCAGAAGCCCCGGTCGGCACTTGGTGATGTGTTCGATCTGTGGGGAAAGCGGCCAGCCCAGGAGATCACCGTCGTGACACCGTTCACGGCACCGGATCCCGATGCCACCCAGGGCGATCCGGTCATCAATCGGTTCGGCGATTTGAAGCTCTCCAGTGACTGTGCAGGTTGGCTGGTCACGCCGGAGCTCCCCACCACACCGGACGATCCCCGCATGCGCGTCCCGTTCCCGGAAGTCTTCGGCCACAGCTGGTCGCAGATGTTCGACAGCCGCGGGGGAGCGAACGTCAATCCTCTCCCGCTCTGCGTCGAAGACCGGGAAGATCGCAACCGCGCTCTGCACACGAAGTGCATCTCGATCGAGAACTTCGATTCGGATGTGGTCCTGATGATGATCGGGTCGAGCAACTTCACGCCCCGGGGAATGGGCCTCGGCACCTACAACTTCGAGGCGAATCTCGCCTTCCAGGATCGTGCAAAGACCAAGCGCGACGGCATGCGATTGGTCGACCGGCTTAGATTGCCCGTCGAATGGGACGACGCACTCGAAGTCGATGATGTCGTCTGGCAAACGCCCGATGAGCTCGCTGAAGATGAACCCGAACCCGTGCCTGTTCTGCCCGCCTTCTTCGGATCCGCGGCCTACTCCCAGACTGAGGGTGTGATCACGCTGCAGTTCGACCCCAATCAGGAGCAGCCTGTCTCTTGGACCGTCCGTCTGCCGGAAAAGACGGCCGAGTCGCCGATTCTGTTCAGCAGTCGTACAGTCGGCGAAGGCGACGGATCCCAAGCACTGACGTTTCAGCTCCCGGAAGCGATGCGGGGCGTGAATGTCGTGGCGTTGGTTGTCGAGTGGGAAGACGAACAGGGCAACATCCACCACGCCAAACTGGGCGTGACCGTCGAGAGTGAAGCGCATCTGCTCCCGGCCGAGCAGTTTCTGAAGCTCAATGCCGATACGATCATCGACTGCCTGATCAGTGGCAAGTCACCCGCACAGTGGTTCGACCAGCAGAACCGCAAGCAACAGAGCACCGGAACCGCCAATGATGCGGCCGTCGAATCGTTGAAGTCCGTCGATACGTCGGCCTACCTGCTGTTTCGTGTCCGACGCTTCGGACGGGCACTGACCGGCATGGCCCAGCGGATTCAGAAGACAGTGCCGCTCCCCGGGGCCATCCGGTACCGTCTCCTGAAAGACCCCTTTGGACCGCTTTCGCTCGCACGTCTGATGACCAGTGGTCCGCGCGGCGAAACGTCTGGATGGTGCGCGACGCTCGACTCCGAACACAAAGCCTTTCTCCTGGCGGAGGTCCTGCTGACGGTCATGCACCTGCAGCCAAAAGTGGCGCGCAAGGCCGGCAAGAAGGACCGCACAGCAATTACGGAATCGTTTGATTCGACCATCCAGGAACTGCAACAGATCATGCGGAGCGTTATTGGTGACAATCACCTGCCCGACAATCTCAGAACGTACATCGACCACATGCTGAGCGACCGTAGTGACACCTTGAATCCCCAACCACAGATTCAGAATGCCGGCTGACTGGCCCTTCGCAACCTCCGCCATTTGCCTCGCGGGCGCTGACCGGCCGCGGATCCAGGCCGACGATGCGGCCCGGCAGACGCTGACTGCCGAGCATGTTCTGCAGAGTTTCCGGGAGCGGCCCGGAATTCTGCTCAGTGACGAGGTCGGCATGGGGAAGACGTATGTGGCTCTCGCGGTCGCCGCATCAGTCATTCTCACCACGAAGGGCAAGCAGGGCCCGGTCGTGGTGATGGTCCCGGGACGCCTGCACCGCAAATGGCAAAGAGAGTGGGAGCAGTTCAAACGACACTGCGTACTTGCCGGAAATCTGAACCGGGTCCGGGCTGCCGATGCCCACACCCCGACCGAGTTTTTCAAGCTGCTCGACGACCCGCCGCGCCAGCGGAGTCACCTGGTCTTCCTGACTACCGGCTGTTTCTCGCGCGGGCTCAGCGATCCCTGGATCCGGCTCGCCATGATCCGGCTGGCACGTCAGAAAACAAGGCTCACGACTCTGCAGAAGCGCAGACTCTACCGCTGGACGCCCCACCTGATCCGCCAGACCACAAAGCTTCCGAAAGAGGTGGTCCGCAAGCTGCTCAATCGAAACGTGGAGGACTGGAAACGAATTCTGATCCACGAAGGCCTGCTCGACGAAGATGCCGACGACCCGGTTCCGGAACTCCTGTCGCGATTTCGGGACGACGTGCAGTGGGATCAGCTCGTCAAGATTATTCGCAAGAAGCTGCCACAGAAAACTTCGCAGAACATCGGCGCCCGAATCAAACGACTTCGTGCAGAATTCAACCAGGCCTGCGAGCAGATCTACGAGCAATGGCTGCGGTGTGCGAAGTGGTCATCGCCTCTCCTGATTCTCGATGAGGCACATCACGCCAAGAACGATCACACCCGACTGGCGCGCCTGTTCCGGCAGTCGTCAGAAAACGACGTCACGCTCCTGAACGACAAGTTTCACAGGATGCTGTTCCTGACGGCCACTCCCTTTCAGCTCGGGCATCAGGAACTGATTCGCGTCATCCGCAGTTTTGACGCGATCAGGTGGACCGGGCCGCTGGCACCGACCAGGTCGCGCGAGGAGACAGTTGCCGAGATCGAAGAGCTCAACCAGGCACTTGACGCAAATCGACTGGCCGGCCGGCGTCTCGACCGCCTGTGGGGCGGCATTCGATCTGAAGATCTTGGCGAGAAGACTCCTGAAGACTGGTGGCGGCAGCTTGAGGCATCTCCGGAAAATGAATGGCAACAACGCCTCCTCCAGAACGTCAATGATTGCCATCAGACGAGAGATTCCGCCCAACGCCTGCTGCGCCACTGGGTGATCCGCCACAACCGTCCTCGTCATCTGCCAGCGCCGGCCGGACAACCCTCCAGACTGCGCCGCACCGGCGTCTACGGACGGGCCATTGTGGAACCTGATGACACGGCCAACGGCGCCGAACACGGCTTGCCGGTTACCACTGACGCCGCTCTTCCGTTTCTGCTGACGGCTCGCGCACAGGGAGAACTGGCCGAAGTTTCCGGGGCGCGGGCCTTTTTCGCGGAAGGGCTGGCGTCCTCGTATGAGGCCTTTCACCACACGCGGACAGCCCGCGGTGAAGCCCGCGATATGAACGATGACGGAACTCCGCTTGACGAATCGCCTGACGATGACAGCGACGTTTCTACGATCGTGCCGACGGCCTGGTACGAAGAGCGGATCGCCGAAATCATTCCATCGCGCGATGCGGCACGCGAAGAGCGCCTGCAGCACCCGAAGGTCGGGGCGACCGTGCGGCGCGTGGTCGATCTCTGGGAAGGCGGTGAGAAGGTGCTCGTCTTCTGTTTCTACCGTGAGACATGCCGCGCGCTCTACGACCACATCAAGGAGGAAATCAACGCGCGAACATTGCAGATTGCCGGCGATAAACTCGGTGCGCCCCATCGTGACGATCCCGAACAAACGCAGGAATTTCTGGCGCGGATCGCCCGTCGATTCTCCGAAGAAGGCCGCCCATTCTACCGCGAGGTCAGATCGATCCTGTCCGAGCCGTTCGCAGATGCGGAATACAAGATACTTCTACCGTTTCAGACGCAATTGATTGAGGTGCTCGCCGCCTACTTTCGGGCTCCGTCCTTCCTCGCCCGCTACCTCCCTCTCGATGATCCGGCCGTCCAGAATGCGTTCGAACCCCGTGAAGGACGACGGGAAGTCCTCGAACCGGGGCTGCAGGCGCTTCGCCGCGGCATCCTCGAGCAGACCGATCAGTCCGATCAGACCTACCTGCAGCGAGTTCGGCAGTTTCTTGACTTCGCAATCGAACTCGCCGAGCGGAGTGAAACCCGCGTCGACCTGTCACCCGGTGAGGAGGACGACGAGGCAGAGAATCCGCTCAAAGAGTGCCTTGACGCTGTGTCGGTCTATTCACAACCCCGACGTCCGGAGGAACAGGATTCAGACGAAACCGTGACCGAGCGCCCCGAGGACGATGGCAGCTATCGCGTCGTTCCTCTCGTCCGCAACGTCCACGGTGAAACCCGACAAGAGACCCGCGAACGACTGGCTTTGGCGTTCAACAGCCCACTCTTTCCCGAAATCCTGGTCAGCAGCGGAGTCATGGGGGAAGGAATCGATCTGCATCGGTTCTGCCGCCATGTCATTCACCACGATGGCTACTGGAATCCGAGTACGCTCGAACAGCAGACCGGCCGCGTCGACCGCATCCGTTGCAAGGCAGAAGCCTGCCACATGCCGATTCGCGTCTACCAGCCGTTCATTGCGGGCAGCGCTGACGAGAAGATGTTCCGGGTCGTCCGTGACCGCGAGCGGTGGTTTCAGGTTGTCATGGGACAGAAGTTCGAGTTCGACGAAGGTGCCAGTGAAGAACTGGCCTCGAGAGTTCCGCTGCCCGAGAATCTTGCCAGCCAGTTAACGTTCAACCTGGCAAGATGGCAGGCATAGATTCTCCCGCCGGTTTGCTCGGATGTGGGATTTCAACGAAGATCGCAACGACGACTCCGAACAGGCCTCAGCTTCTCGACCATGGCGTTCGACTTCTACATCGGCATCGACTACTCCGGACGGAAGATGCCGACCTCACGAACTCCCGCCCTTCAGGTCTATGCCGCGTTCGGCGACGAAGAACCTCGCTGCATCGAGTCCCCTGCCTCAACAAAGAAGTCGTTCAAGAACTGGTGCAGGAAGGAGATCGCCGAGTGGCTCATCGAGCAAGCCGCGAAGGATTCCACATTCATTGTCGGCATCGACCATGCATTCTCGTTTCCGATCACATACTTCGAACGCTACAACCTGAAGACGTGGGATGACTTTCTCGACGATTTCTGCGAGCACTGGCCAACAGACCAGGACCACACTTGCGTCGACTTCATCCGTAATGCAGAGGATTGTCCGCCGGACCGGGCGGGTTTGCGAAACGAATTCCGGCTGACCGAGAAGTGGACGTCCTCGGCCAAAAGCGTGTTTCACTTCGACGTTCAAGGCCAGGTCGCCAAGTCAACACACGCGGGGATTCCTTGGCTCCGCGGAATGCGGGAGGCAGTCGGCGACAGACTTCACTTCTGGCCATTCGATGGCTGGAAAGTCACGCCAGGCCAGTCGGTTGTTGTCGAATCGTATCCGTCCATCTTCCGGAACAGGTACGAGAAGGCCGATCGGTCGCCCGATCAGCAGGACGCCTACGCGACCGCCCGCTGGCTGGCAGAGACGGACGTACGGGGAGTCCTGGAACGGTATTCCGACCCGCCGCTCGTGGACGCGGAACGGACACAGGCGGAAATTGAAGGTTGGATAATCGGCGTCTGTTAGACACTACTGACGCAATTCTCCCCACCGAACCGGCGGGCCAGATTCGGTCGCAACCGATTGGACCAATGGTGATGCGACGTTTTCCTCCTTATCTGGGGTCTACGCGCTATTTGAGTTTGTGCGCGAAAGAAAGTCACTTACCCCAGCGGATGCCTTCCGCCCTGGTGTCGCCCAGACCTACCCCCCCTCGGAAGGACCCGCGACCCCCTACGTGCCCGGGAAAGAGCCCTCGACACCCTTGCTGTCCGCCCTCTATCGTTGAAAACGTGACGAATTCACGTTGGCCGAGAGATGCCCCAATCCTCTGAAATCATCCAGGTCGAGCGGACCCTCCAGCAGCGTCTGGTGCGAATCGAGGCTCTCCTCGACGCCTTTGCTGAGCGAGCATCGCAGCACGGACTCCATCTGCGCATTGTCGCCCCTTGTGGCGATGTCATCACGGACGATCGTTGTCCGGCCTGCCCGAAATCGCTGCCCGCACTGCGGCTGGTCCGGTATTCGACGCAATCGCATACTGCCCCACCGGCCGGTGTGAGGTTGCGCGCGCAACCTTGACGCCGAGAGCGTTTCGCACGATGGTCATCAGTGCCTTCCGGCGAACAACCACTGCGTCAACTCAGTTGATCATTGTTTGGATTTGGGCACCGAGGACTCCATGCCATGAGCGACCATTGTCTCCCAACACGGCTCTGGGTACTTGCGATCGTCATCGCTGCTCTCAATCGAGCGGATGCCCAAGACCATCCGGCGCGAATCGTCTTCAACGACGACGCTCAAGTATTGTCCGAGTCGCCTCTTCAGGGGACCTCGCAATTCGTCCGGTCCTGGCTCGACCGTGAGATCGAAGCTGTCCCATTCTCCACGTTCGTGTTTTTGGCCGCGACGCCCGACATCTGCACGTACGATTCGCAGGCGGGCGAAACATGCGGTGACCGCTTTGGGCCGGAGTATTCTGGTGGCTGGGCACCCGGTATCCGAGGTCTGCGTGCGGAAGGGACTGACGCTCTGAACATCGTCACACAACACATGCACGCGCGGGGCAAAGAAGTCCTCGCAGCGATCCGCATGAGCGATACCCATCACCGTAGCCTCGATCCCGGCAACCCGCTGTGCCCGCAATTCGCCATCGACAACCCGCAATTCGTTATCAGACAGCCGGACGGCCGCACCAATGAAACGGCCCTCGACTACTCGCACGACGAAGTCCGCGACCACCGCCTGGCCATCATGCGGGAAATCGCCACCGACTATGACGTCGATGGTCTGGAGCTGAACTTCGTGCGTTGGGCGAAGCACTTCCCCAGGGACCAAGGTCGTGAAAAGGCGCCGGTGATGACCGAATATGTCGGCCGGATTCGCGACATGCTCAGTGCGGCTGCAGAGCGACGGGAACGCGGACGGCTGACTCTGGGTGTGCGGGTTCCGGAGTCGATCGATGCCTGCTGGCTGGCGGGCCTCGACGTGGAAACCTGGGTGCGAGAGGGATGGATCGACTACATCGTCGTCTCCACTTGGAACAATACCGATCCGCAGCTTCCCGTGGACGAATTCACTCAGTTCTCCAAACCGGCTGGCGTCGACACGATCGTGGTGATGGGAAACATGATCGGTTCCATCTACAGCGGTCCTCCCAGCATCCTGGATCGCCCGATCGCCATGTCGGCCAAACATCAGACGGACAGCTACATGGGCATGCTGATTACGGAATCGGAGGCGCGGGGAGCCGCTGCGAACTACTACACCTGGGGCGCCGACAGCATTTCGTTCTGGAACGTGGGGATTCACTTCGGCGGCGAAGTGACGGCAGCACCTGAGCAGCAGGAGCGCATCGCGCGTTGGACGCAGGCCGTCCGGTCGAACGAGAGTGCGTTCGCGGGGCCGCGCACCTATCGCTATCTGCCGATGGGCAAGGGCATGTCCAGCCGCCAGCCGCCGCTCCGCAACTATCCCTGGTACGACGAGGGCCGGAGTCCCCTGGGACACGTCAACAGCCCCGTCCTGAGGTTTGACGAGGACAGCGCCAAGGTCCGGCAGGTGTTTCCGTTCCGCATGGCGGATGGGCGAAATGGCGAGCAGTTGACAGGGCTGCTCACCTTCTGGGTCTATCACTTGGACGAGGCAGATGAGCTGACCGTGGACATCAATGGTCAGCAAGTAGAGCGTGCCGCGATCAAGCGGTTTCCGGCGGGACAGCGTCGCGGCGGCTTGCCGGGACAGCGATTCGAAATCTTGCTGGCTGACTGCCCGCCGTTTCAGGGTGACAACGTGTTGGGACTGGTGCTGGATTCCACCGTCGAGCACGACTCGGCCGCCTACATGGAAGAACTGGAGATCGTCGTTCACAGTGCAGAGAAATGACGGCCGTGATTTCGTGCCAGCGATCCTGCAGTAATTCAACGCACGTCAGACCTCCATACTGTTTGTCGGGTCGGCAACATTCCCGAGGGTGAGGCCCGCCTGTTCTCGTGTCTCGTGGACGTCATGCTGGCCGGCAGCCACGTCCACTGGAAAACGTTCACAGCGCGTTCGTCATTCCACGACAATCGCGCTCCGAAATTTGCCCGCCGGCCGTCCATTTTCACGCCGCCGTCTACGATCGATACACCGGTCGGTCATAACCCCGCGATGGGGCGGCCGGTGTCGACAATGCTGACGGGCCGCCCGCTGCCGTCCTCGAAGTGTGTGTCGAGGGAGATTCCAAGCGTCTCGTAAACTGTGGCGAGCAGATCGAGCGGTGTGACCAGCCGCTCCCGGACGCCTCCGCCCCACTTCTCGCTGGCGCCGACGATTTGTCCTCCGCGAAGACCGCCTCCGGCGAACATGACGGTGAAGCAGTTCGACCAGTGATCGCGTCCGGCGTGCCCGTTGATGAGCGGCGTCCTCCCGAACTCTCCAGCACAATAGATCAGGACATCATCCAACAATCCGCGGTCCTTGAGGTCTTCGATCAGAGCAGCGATGGCCTGATCGAGGGGCGGCAGCAGTGACTCCAGCCCCTGCTCAATCTCGTTGTGGTGATCCCAGTAGCCGGTGTTCACGGTGACACAGGTGCTGCCTGCTTCGACCAGTCTTCGGGCGAGGAGTGCGCTCTGACCGAACTGGTGGCGGCCGTACCTGTCGCGCAGCGCGTCGTCCTCCTGGCTGATGTTGAACGCCTGCCGCACGTGATCGCCGGTGACCATTTCGAGTGCCTGGGCCTTGAAGGCGTCGAGGCCTTCGAGCACGCCGCTGTTGTCGATGTCTCGGCGCAGTGTGTCGAAGGTCTTCAGCAGCGCCCGCCGGTCTTCGACGCTCTCCGGCGCCAGCCCGTCCGGTAACGCCAGATTCGGTACCTTGAACCCTTCGCTGTTCGGGTCCGCGCCGACCTCAAACGGATTGAACGCTTTGCCCAGATAGACGGCCCCCTGGTATCCGAACGCTTCCGACTTGGGAATGGTGACGTAAGCCGGCATCTGAGGGGCGCCCGCACCGATCGCGCGCGAGATGACCGACCCGAATGATGGCCTCTGCGCGGCATTCCGCGCCAGTGTGGGGCCGAAATAGCCGGTTTGCATCCAGTGCGCCGAGGGTGCGTGGATCCCGTTCTCATGATGCACCGATCGCACAAGCGAGACGTGTTCCATCACGCGGGACTGGTGCGGAAATCGCTCAGTAATATCAATTCCCGGGACACTGGTCGCAACCGGCTGATACATACCGCGATATTCGGCCGGCGCATTGGGCTTCATGTCCCATGTGTCCTGCTGGCTGAGACCACCGTGCGTCCAGAACACGATCAGTGACTTTCCCTTGCGTGCGCCATCAGATCGTGACGACGTGGCGCGGGCTTGCAGAATGTCGGCCAGACTGAGTCCGAGAGCCGGCGCGCCGATCTGCAGCATTCGCCTCCGGCTGATGCCTGCCGTGTTGCGATCGCGATGTTCCTTGATGTCCCGCATCTTGTGGATCGATCTTTGGTCAGTGATTGAAGAGGAACTCATTGGTAGCCAGCAGCGCCCAGATCAGCGAGCGGTACGCGTCGTTTTTGTCCGACGCGGAACTCACGAAGTCGACCGCGACCTGTTTCTCCTCTGGGCGGGGCAGTCGTCCGTAGACTCGCAGGAAGATCTCATCGGCGCCGGCCTCCTCCGACTCCGCTGCCGCAAGCCTCTCAATGAACGGGCTGTTGCTGAGCTTGCGCTGGATTACAGTCGAGTTGACGAGTTCCAGGGCCTGAGCCAGGGCCGGTTCGACGGAGCGCTCGCATTCGCATGCCGTCGTCCGCGCCGAACGGCCGAAGACCTGCAGGAAGTTGACCGGCACGTTTTCGTCCGGCAGTTCGATGGCGCGCGTTCCCTCGGGAAACACCCCCGGCCCGCCCGGAAAGTTGGTGGGCACTTCCAACACCTGGCTAATGCCGTCCAGCAGCACCTCGGCCGGGAGCCGCCGCGGGTAGAAGCGCGAATAGCTCTGCATGTCGTTCGCGTTGTTCTCGTTGGGCGTTGAACTCAGTCTGTAGGCGCGCGTTCCGGTGATGCTGCGAATGAGGTGTTTGATATCGAATCCGCTGTCGATGAAGTCCCGCGCCAGTGCATCCAGGAGTTCCGGGTTACTGGGCGGATTGGTGCTGCGGGCGTCATCGATGGGGTGGATGATGCCCCGCCCCAGGAAATGCCCCCACATGCGATTGACCATCGTGCGCGCGAAGAACGGGTTGTCCGCCGCCGTCATCCAGTCCGTGAGTTCGCGGCGGGGGTCGCTGAAGGGAGACTCGTCGAATGCCGGTCCGCCCAATGCCCGCGGGGCGATCTCTTCCCCCGTACGCGGATGAACAACCCGACCTTCTCGTTTCAGGAAGATGACTTCGTTCGTGGGGACTTCCGCGTCAGCAAATCCCCCCTTGCGCCCGACTCGTGCGAAGACTGCGGCCAGTCCGTAGTAGTCAGCCTGACTCCAACGTTCTGCGGGGTGATGATGGCATTGGGCGCATTGGATGCGGACGCCGAGAAACGCCTGTGCGACAGACTCGACATAATCGGGTGTGGTCCGCACGGAGCGGTACCAGATCGTGGGCGGATTGTCCTGCTGGCTGCCAGTCGCTGCGAGGATCTCGGAAACGAACTGGTCGTACGGCTTGTTTTGAGCAAACGAGTCACGAATCCACGCGGTGAACAGCGTCGTTCCCGGGCGCTGTTTGCTGGTGGAGTAACCGCTGCCCCGGTTCTGGAGGATATCGGCCCAGAGCAGCGCGAAGTAGCTGGCGTATTCGGGTCGTTCCAGCAACTGCGCGACGAGTCGTTCGTGCTTGTCGGGTTGGTCGTCGGCGACGAAAGATTCGATTTCTTCAGCCGTCGGCAGTGTGCCGCAGACGTCAATTGTTGCTCGACGGATGAATTCGTAGTCGTCGGCAGGGGCCGATGGAGTGACCCCGAGATGCGTCCATTGGGCGAAGAGGTGCTGATCGAATTCGGAAGACGGCGGCGTCTCGCTGTCGGCGATTGCCGGAGTGTCGCTGCCGTCGCTGAAGGGAATCGTGCCGCGAAACGTGGTGATCTTCTCACCAAAGCGGATCATGATCGAGAACAGCCCTCCTTGAGACTCGGTCGACACCAGGCCGGTCTCGTCCGTGTCCGCCAGTTCCGGAACATTGGATTCATAGATCGCCCGTCGCGTGACGTCCCGGGTGGAACCATCTGAGAAATGCGCGGTCACCAGCAACTGCTGAGACGCTCCCGGCTTCAGCACGCGATCCGCGGGCGTGACCACAAGTTGGTCCACGCGAGGCTCGTTTTCCCGTGGACCGTGTACACCATGGCTGATCCAGTTGTGCAGGACGCGGTAGTCGTCCGAATCCACGTCGAGCCGCTTCCCTCCACCGTGGGGAACGCGGCCGGTTGCTTTCAGCAGCAGCAGGCTGGCGTCGGGGTTACTGACGGCCACACGTCGGCCGCGGCTTTCCCGCGTCAGTGTCGCGTGATCGAAGTGTGGCTCGAAGCCCAGCAGCGACAGTTTGAATCCGTTCTGGCCGGTCGACTTTCCGTGACAGCCTCCGCTGTTGCAGGCGTGCCGGGTCAGAATCGGGACGACATCGCTGGCGAAGCTGACGCGCGGGAGTTCTTCCGCGGGGCGCACGAAGACCGGAATGTCGAGACTGAGATCCTCTGCAGAGACGCGGATCATCGTCTTGCCGCTGGAATGACCCCGAATGACGCCGGTCTTCGTCACGGTTGCGATGTCGGAATCGGAACTCTCGTAGCGTGCGCGCCGCGTCACGTCCGCAACGGTGCCGTCGCCCGGTTGCCATGTGGTGAGCAACTGTTGCGTCGATCCGGTCACGAAGACTTCGACGGTTTTCGGTTCGACATCGATCGATGCCGGACGGTCCGCCGCGGCGGTCTCATGCGCCAACGCGGAGGCGAGCAGAACGGCCGCGCTTACGAAGCCGCGAGTCAGAAGATGAGTCTTGATGGCATTCACTGATCGTTCCGTAACGCGCTGTTGACGGTCTCTATTCCACGATCTCGAGGTCCAGAAAGCAGCTTCCATGGAACACCGGTTCGTCCTCAACGACCCCGACGCCGTAGAGCCTCAGGGACGGCTGCCGGCCCAGGGGGGCGTCTTCGTTGGCGATTACCTGGATCTGACCTGTCTCTGTCTGACCGACGAAGGTGACGCCGCGGCCGCGTAATCCGACAACGGGGCCGGCCGCATAGAGTTCGGTGTGGATCTTGCCGATGAACCCGTTGACTCGCCGGGTACGATAGCCGACTTGAACGATTTCCCCGCGACGGATCTGACGCGGTGCAAACGGATCGAGCTCAATCGTGAACGCGGCCGGTTGGACCTCGAACGTCACGGGATTGCTGATGACGGTGACGTTCTCCGTCGGCTGTTCGCCCTGCTCGTTCTTCTCGCCGGCCGGGACGGTCGTCTCGCCTTGAACGGCGATGGTGTAGGTGCCGACCGGCAGGGTCGGGGGGAGATAGAAGCTGATGTGTCCCTGTTCCTGGTCCGCGGGAATGGTAAACGTCTGCTTTGGAATCAGATCGGGCACGCCGACTCCGGTCAGGCGAACGGGCGCGGTGTAGTCGGTGTGTTGTCTGTCCACGTAAACGGCGACATCGAGAATCCCGCCGGGTGAATGGCGAACGTCCAGGTCGCCGTAGAGGTGATGTGGTCTTGTCTCATGTCCGTCGGCGGTGAGTCTGAGAGGCGCCTGACCGCTGACGGAAACTGCCGGCTGGTCGATCAAGCGACTCCAACCGGTTGGCCGGCCGCCTCGGACGACAGTGCTGCCTCGAACCGGCCGATCTGTGACCGATTCCGAGCTGGCGAGAAGTGTGAGGCCTCCGACAAACGGTTCGGATGCATCATTGGCCGACAGGACAAGCGGCGCCCGCGAGACTCTCGGTCCCAGCCACACGTCGGGGCATTCGAGCCCCGAAGGCAGATCGTGCGCCGTCACGCGAATTGACTCGTTCAATCCTCGTTTTCGAAGGGCAACGAGATCGACGCACAGACGCCCGCCTCGCGGCACGTTGAGCGCCGATGGTGCTTCGCTGCGGGGAACGATGGCCAGCGCGAAGTCCGGTTCTTCCCTTCGCACGCTGAGGCGATAGAGACGCCGGGGATCGACCTGTGGGGTCGGCGTGAGATTGCGGGCCATGATCAGATATCGCCCATCGTCAGGCGCGACCCAGCGTCCGATCGGATCGACATGGTTCAAGGCAAACCGCTTGCCGCCGATGCCGCTGGCTTCATCGCCGAAGTGCGCCAGTTCGGTGCCGGCATCCTCATCGAAGAGACTAATCTCCAGATCGACCGGTGAACCGATGCGCTCTCCAAAGGCTTCAATCCACAGCACTTCCCCTCGCCGGGCTTCGACGGTGAACCAGTCTGTCTCCTCGGGGACCGCCAGTTGTCCGCTGACGTCACACGGAACAGTCAGCGGAATGGCCGTCGTCGGATCATGGTTCGGGTCGGCGTCGGTCGTTACCGGGACATCTGTCAAACTGAGGGAGACCGGTGCATGCGCACCAGGCAGGTGGTAGGCAAACTGCTCCAGGCCAACTTCGGTTGATGCCTGCCGCAGAGGGACGTGCGTTAGCGCGGCTGCCGGAGGTGTGATCTCGACGTCAATTCGATCCAGTGCCTGCGGACTCTGTTCAGGTGGTGACGGCACGCCGGATATCGACGTGGCGGTCACGCCGGGCAATTCGTCGGCCTGTTGCAGGTTCCATCCGTACAGGGTCACCGGTGTTGTTTTGTCACGTTCAATGACATTCGGGAATGCGAACAGGACGCGGGGACCGGTGTCGATTTCGAGCCGATAGATGTGGTCGGCGCTGCCCGAGTAGACGAGATCGTAGACTCTGACAATGTATTCGCCGTCTCGTGGGACGCGAAAATCGATCAGCGGGTCGATGCCGAAATAGCCGCGATTCACCGCGAGCCGACTCCCATCAGCATCGAACACCTCCAGCACAGCCCGCAACGGCGAATCGATCCTCTCTGAGCGGCACTCAATGATGACTCGCCGATTTTCTTCGGCGGTGAAGCGAAAGTGATCGAGGTCGCCCCCCTGCTCGATGCGGCCGTTCACGACGACGTCGAGTGGGACGGTCTGCGCGTTGGCTAAATCGTTGCTCGCGTCGTCTTCCAGAAGTTCCGCCCGGTTGCCGACGACGAATGTCCGTGTGGAACTCAGGCCATTCTCGGTAATTGCCTGCAAATCGAAACTGCCGGGAGGTACGTCTTCGGGAATCGTGATGAGCCAGCGTCCTTCATCTCCAGGTGTGGCGGAGATCTTCGAGTGGCTGCACCGCAGCGAGTGAACGGCGTCCAGGTTCTGCCCGGTCAGCGAGACCTCGACCGTGCAGCCAGAGCAACCGCCAGCGGGAAAAACAGAGTTGAGAACGGGCTGAGGTGGCGCGCTGATTGCGACGGTCGTCATTGCGACGAGACTCAATGCAGCGCCGCCAGACGCCATTCGCAGTCGACCGGCACGTCGTCTCGACAATTCCACGACGAGTCTCTCAGATTCGAAACTTCGGGAGCCGATTTCGATCGAAACACGAATCCCGATGGATTTCGTGCGAATTGGTCCATCGAATTACCCACAAGCAGAGCCCTGACACGGCACTCTCCCGGAGTGGGCCGGTGAACCGAGCGATGCATCGAAGATCGCTTATGTTGGATTGTCCACAATGAGGGGGGCAACTGTCGATGCTGAAACGACGACTGCACAGTCAGATGCGGAATCGAGCCTCGAAAGGTCGCAGCCCATCCGATGAGAACGTCGGTGGGGATTGGTCAGCCGATAACCGTATGGTTCCATCTGTGCCAGAATCTTCGAGCGACTCCGGGACGACATAAACACGACGACGGTAAGACGATCCTTAGAGCAAATTGCTCTACCATGTGTCCGCGTCGAGCGGTATTTGGACTTTCGGGGACGAGAATCCGCGAGACAGATCGCCAACACTGATTTGCAAAGCGCTATAAGGACCCCATCGGGCCTGGAATCCTCCGCTTCACTGATTCTCCTCCAATTCCGTCGGACTAACGCCTCGTGCGACCCGGGACAATCAATTCAGCGAGGCGAGTCCCGAGCACAACATCAGTCGCGAGGCGCTGTTCGAGAATCGCACGACTGATTTCCAGTTTGTCCTCGGCCCGAATCGCGTCGAGAATCACAATGACCCGTTTGCCTGTGTCCTCAAGGATCTCCCGCAGCAGTTGTATTGAAAACGTCGGATTGATCTCTTCGAGGACCCTCTGAGCACGGGGGTCCAGCGATACCGGATACCCTTGCTTGTCGAGAAAATTGATGGCCAAATCGCCGACGGCGTCGTTGGGGACTGGAATCCCAAGCTCCTTGAGCAATTGCATTGGCACACCGTAGTGATCTCCGCGCGTCGTGCCTGCCCCACAGATCACCAGTGAGGCGTTCCGAACGAGTTCACGGTGCTCGTTCTTGAATTCGTCAGACATTGCCCGCGGGAGAGCCACATGCGGAGCTCCACATAACTCGGCCATGGTCACCGCAATGAACGATGGCGACCTCTCAAAGCGGCGGTGCACGTAGGCATCGGACAGAGCGACGAAGAGCAAACCTGATTCTTTCGGCATGTCTTCCTCCTCGCCGACCAACGGCGGTCGACGTTGCAATACGGCAACCGTGCTGCTGAGCACTCGTCCACCCGCGTTTGTGATGATGATCGGATCCTCAGCGGCGGACGTTCTGCTGGCATGGTCGGCCGGCTTCTTGTCCAGCTGCTTCTGTTGCTTGTCAGTTGCGTCGTGTTCCGAGTTTCTGCGCCGATCGTCAACAAGCTGTGTAATGGCGTCATCGATGATCTCAGCAGCCATCGCGTCGAGCAGCGATCCGCCGTTCGTCTGATTGAATGCTTCGTCGCAAACGACATGGAATTGCAGCGGACGCCACTTCCCAGCGTTGTATTTCGACTCCAAACGGCTCTGCAGCTTCTCGACCTCGGTCGGTTTGATCTTCCGGGGGTTGATGCTCAACACACCTTGGCGGTGGGCTCGCATCAGCGTTCGCTTCACTTCTTTGTGGAACTGCGGAACGCTGCGGGAGAGCGAAAGAGCCGAAAGCATCGCGGACGTCGTCCAGCCGTCCCTCCACGCCCACTCTGCGCAGCGGTACATGATTTCTGGCGACCGCAGTTTCGCAAGCCCCTGCTCCAATTGCTCCTTGGACACGGCGGGCTTCTTGGATCGAGCGGTTCGTTTTTTTCGCTTGGGAGGCATGGGTAATTCTCTGCGGAGGTCGTTCTACTCACCTGACAACCTTGCGGTTGATCGGACTCGCACAGCGTTCTTTACCGTCGGAGTTCGACGCCGCATCTTGAACGTGCCTCCCCAATTGCATCGTCCAACTGCGAGCTTCTGAGATATTCCTCAAGACGCTACCCATTGTCAAATTAACACACCTACCCAACAGGTAAAGAACACCCTTTTCACGACACAAGTTATTTATTGACAATTGGATAAGTAACTTATCATGTGTTTGTAAAGATGATTTTTAACGCTTCTACCCAATATGGAATAAGCGCATGGCAGTCCAATGTGGGTCGCTGATCGTCAATCCGTGTACCGACGGCCGCGCTTGCGTCCGCGCCGTGGCGAATCTCGATCAGGCCATTGAATTCCTGCAGCTTGAAGACTCCCTCTCTGGGGATCTCGTGCGACAAACGAGAGAGCATCTCGCCACATCAAAGAACAGACCCACGACCATTTGCGTAACGGCGCCCGAGTGCTTCGGCGCCGTCATCTCCGACTTGCGCGTTGGTTCTGTCAGCCGCGTCGCGGTCACGTTGGATTGTATTGCCAATCTGTCGGCAATCTGCGAGGCGATTGAACAAGCTGATGTGATTGCGCTGCCGACACGTTTCTATGCGTCGCAGATTCTCAGTGGTCCGCTGGGGCAGAGGCATCCCCGTCTCCAGGCCTCGCTCGCTTCCAATTCTCACAAGATCCGAATCGTCCCGCTTGGTGCGCGAGACGCCTTCCTGCTTTCGGCCGACCTCGATGGCAACGGTATCCGTGCAACAAAGCGGCAAGCCCTCTCGGCTCTTCGGTCACAACTCAAACTGCGTGAGTGCGCCCTCCCGCTGGTTGTCGTTGTCTCGCGGATCGCACAGCAGAAACAGTTGGATGTGGCGCTGCCGGCGGTTGAGGCGGCCGTTGCCAGCGGGATGGGGCAGGCGCTTGTCTGGCTGATCGAATCGGACGCCGAACTGCGAGATGCAGAATATATTCATCGCTTCCGGGAGTTCGCTCAAGACCGAGCCGACACGATCGATTTTCGCATTCTGCCCAGGAACGTCGCCCCGGAAGTGACGCAGTCCGTTTTGACGGCAGCAGACATTGGCCTCTTCAGCTCTGATTCGACGGAGCCTTTCGGAATCTGGCCGCTTGAGGCGCTGGGGTGCGGAACTCTAATCGTTGGATGCCCAACCGGCGTCCTGAGCGAACTTGCGGAGGAGGTCTATTCCGATCGTCCCGAGTTGCTCGTTGACCCGGCGAATCCGTGCGACTTCAACGACCGATTCACGAGCACCGTCCTTGGCGTCTGCGATGAGCTAACGAATCAGCCTTCCGAGTTGGATGAACTGCGACGCCGAGGCATCGCTGCGGCCGCTCAACGATCGTGGAAGGCCGTCCTTCCCCGTTATCGAAGTCTCCTTGGAATGTCTGCGCAGCGATTGCCGTCGACCGCTGCAATCCCATGAAACCTGCATACGAGTTGTTCCGATGAAAGCGTCCGTCCTGATCGTTGCCCTGCACGGAATCTACTCGCACCGGCGCTGGTACGGCCCGGGGCGCCCGGGCCAGGAGCCGTTGTACGAGCAGCACCTGCGTTCGGCGCCGAAGCTGGCCGTGCAGGAGGGGTACGACACGATCGTTGTGAGCGGCGGCCGCACACGCCCGCAGCTGCCGGAAGTCAAGGAAGGGCTGGTCGTGCATTCCGAGGCGGAAGGTGCTCTGGAATTCATCAGGGATGATGCAATCGACCTTCTCGGGCGAAGGCTCCTGCCGGAGTCGTTCGCGCGCGACAGCTTCGAGAATTTGCTGTTCGGGTTGCTCGCGGCCCGCCAGGCCTGTGGTGCGTGGCCAGATTCGATCGGATTTCTCTCGTTCCCGTTCAAGATGCTCCGCATGGTGTCCTCGGCGATCGGGCTCGGAGTTGCCGAGCGGTTCCATTTTCACGGGATTGGAGGCATGGCGTCGACGGAGTACCAGAGCGTTGTCTGCGGTGAGGTGAAAAACCTCGCGGCGGCCGTTCTGCCCGATCTCCCGGACCCTCTGCTCAGGGGCAGTTGGTTTCGTCAGAAACGGGCGGAGCGCACGCCACAAGGGCTGACCGAGGAGGAGTATCTGGCACACGTGAAGACGGCCTACGCGCCGCATGGAAACGACCCTGCCGACCAGTCAATCAGAGACTGGCTCGACCAGATCCACGCGCTTCGGCCAGGCCATGCCTGGCGGAATCTGGACTCACTTCTGCCACCGGGAACTTAGCCGTTACGTAGCAAGGATGCCCCCAAGCAAACGGGGCTCGGGGGCAACGGAAACCTCACCGTCGCGGGCCGAGGGAGCAATTCAATGACTGCGCCGACCAAGACGCTCTATGGCTTCATCTTCAAGAATATGTCCATCAAGGTTGAGGGCTCGGTGGAAGATGGAGGTCGCATCAAGCTGAGCGGCGAAGACATCGGCGACGACCTGATCTTCAAGCTGCCTCCCACATTGTTTGCCCTCGTTTCTGTGCTCGCGCGTCGCTCGCTCTCCGTGTTGTCTCTTGGGCTGCCTGTTGGCAAAACTTTCGTGAAGAAGCACGAGCTGTACAAAATGCTGAAGACAGTCGGGCACGCAAGCGATGTCGATCTTCTGAACAAATACACGCACAACACCCGCAACCGCATCGAAGCCGAGGTGGCCATTCACCTGAATGCCGGGGCGGATCACTTCCGGCAGCTGATCGAAACCTCTGAGCTTGGCATCCGGCTCTCTGTGCCTCCTCGTTTGATCGAGGAGGACGTCATTGACTGGGACATCCTCCCACCCGATCCAGGGCTTTGAGTCACGCCCATTCCTCGAGGACGCCCCGATCACTCAACACCGTGAAAAAGGAGAGCATCAATCAACTTGCGTCACTCGTGCCGCAAAAGCCCCTTGGGAATCTCGCGTGCCCTCTGTACATCTCCCCCACGTCCTCCTGCGCTCTCGTCAGGAAATCGAAAAAAACTGTTAAACGGTTCCTGGTCGCCTCCGTCATCGCCCGGACGATTCTGACTCGGATTGCACAGCGCTGCGATCACGAATCAAGGACAGAATGATCTCCCGATCCTGGTCGTCAAGCTTCGCGAGAATGTCCTGGATTCTTGAAGTTGTGCAGCGCGCGCCCTGCTCCGCCGCTTTTTCCCGCAAATTCTGCGATTGTTCGGTTCCTGTAACGCCCATTTGGCATAACTCTCGCTGATCGCATCGCTTGCGTACCTGCCGTTGGTCGGCAGTGCAGCCCGAACGTCCTCCATTGATCCGGCAGTCTGCCGGATCGTGGAAGTGCTGCGAGTAATCGACGCACGCGTTCGGGCATTCGTTCGCCACACACCTGCTGGAAACCGGTTCGGACATCCGGACGGTCCAGGAACTGCTGGGCCCAAAGGATGTTCGCACGACGTTGCCCTCTCCCGATCGAACCGGCACCCACGTCCTGAATCGACCAGGACTCGCCGTGCAGAGCCTGCTGGATCGACTGGGCGCATGTTCATGACACCGCCCACGCGATGAGATTGCACATCCCGTGCACGATAAACCCGGAGACTGCCGCCGGCGTACGCCCACACTCGTTCTCTGCCAAGCCCTTACACCACGCCCCCCGCCGGGGCATTTTGCGCGTTATCTTGCATTGGCGCCAAATTGCCACGCAGTTCACCGTGACGGATAATCACATGAACACTTGTCATGCCGCAGCGCATCATCTGTTCCCCGGTTTCACCAATGCACTCCAACCCGTATGCAATTGAGGCCACACCTTCTTCAATGATGCAAGCCTCAACCGCTCACATTCTACTTCGACATGCCTATCTTGGCTCGGTTGCCGGCGCTGCCTGCCTGTCGATGGTTGTCCTGCTCTTAGTGTGGCATGAGGTGCAGACGAACCCATTTCCGGGGATGAGTTGGCACGACGGGCTCTCGTTCTTCCCAGCACTTCATGGACTATGGACGGGCGCGATCATCGGTGCTCTGGTCGCAGTCTCTTTCCGGGCAGTGCGGGCTCCTCAAGACGTCCATCCGCTGTTGACAATCGCCGGATCTGTGATCCTTTCTATCGTGGCAGCTACTGTGCTCCACATTATTCAGGAATTTGTCGCTGCATCTCTGAAGAGCGGCGCGTCAGGAGGAATGTTTCGTCCGTTCGGCTTCGTTGAGACCTACTTGTTCTATGTCTTGCCCGGCTCAGTGATCCTCGGTATCGTATTCGGATTCCTCCGCGCGATATTTCGGCGACGTCACACAGGAACCGACGAAACGGCGTAACCAATCGACAAAGCACGTCAACGTGTTCAACTCGATTTGCGAACCGTCGGCGAGAATCGCATCGACAGAACCTGAACGATCGAGGCCCAGGGAGCCAATCTCGGTTGACCGGCCGTGATCACTCCACGTTGGCCGCGGCCGCGAAGCACGCAGTGACATCGACGGCGAAACCGTCCAGCAAAATGGACGTTGCGGTCGCGCCGGACTCGAACTCACCGTGGACGCGGTATTCGTCGCCCTCGAGCGCCAGTACCGTGATCGTCTCCTGCACTGGGTCGACGATCCAGTACTCCGGGATCCCGGCGGCCGCGTACTCCGTGCGCTTCGTTTCAAGGTCGCGCTTCCGATCGACAGCGCTTTCGCTGAGAATTTCCATGACGAGATCGGCGCCTTCAGAAAACCGTTCACCGGGCGTGCGGCCCTTGGCGATGAACGCAATGTCCGGCTCGCGGTACTTGCCGTCGCGCAGGCGGACCCTGTAAGGCGTAATAAGGACCTGTCCCAGATTACCCCGAGCGCACCCAATCCCTCAGCAGATCGCACAGAAAGAGCAAGATGAGCTGATGGGTTCTTGTCGGCATCGGCAGAAACTCCACGAAACCGTCTTCGAATTCCACCAGCCGACCTGCATCAAGGCTCAAATAGTCCTGCTCCTCCCAATACCCCTGGAGCGGGTAGAGATGCGCGATCTCCCAAATCGGCGTCCCGCGCCGCGAGCGGGGCTCATGGAGTTCCTGGCCGGTTTCGGGATTTGCCGGCAGTGGCGCCGCAGTGCTCATGGAATTCAGTCTCCCGCAGGCGAATGAAGCTTCTCCATTATGCAAAAAACGGGCGAACAATGCCCACCCGTTTCGCTGCCCTATTGCCGGAAGCTGGGGCCTCCGCTGCGGTCCGGCTCAGTCACCCCCCGGGGACGTTGCCTCTTCGTGTCCTTCGTGCCGTTGTGGTTGACCACGAAGAGCTTGAGTCACGGAGACGATTCGGCGCCAGAGCCAGCTTCGAAACGAAGCAGCCCGGCCGCGTTTTCCACGTGCCGGGCTCCTTGGAATCCACTCGACCGCAAGTACCCGCCGTTACCCCTCGTCCTGTTTGGCGTCGCCGCGGGCGAAGATGCTGGCGACGTATTGGAGCACGTCGGTGGCGGATTCCTCGTTGTAGCCGTAGTTGCGGATGAGCCGGCCCTTGACGATGTCGATCTTCTCCTGCGTGTCCTGGTCGACGACCTGGGAAACGAGGCTGGTGAGCTTGATCGTGTCCTTCTGGTCCTCGAAGAGCTTCATTTCGAGCGCCTTCTGCAACCGCTCGTTGGTGCGGTAGTCGAACGTCTTGCCGTCGATCGCCAGGGCGCCGATGTAGTTCATGATCTCGCGGCGGAAGTCGTCCATCCGCGATTCGGGGATGTCGATCTTCTCCTCGATCGAGCGCATCAGGCGTTCATCCGGTTCCTCGTCTTCGCCGGTGAATTTGTTCTTCACTTTCTCCTTTTGCGTGTAGGCCTTGACGTTGTCGATGTAGTTGGAGCAGAGCCGGGTGAGGGCTTCCTCATCGGCGGCGATGGCCCGCTGGACTTCGTTCTTCACGATGTCGGTGTACTCCTCTTTCACGACGGCGATGAGCTGCCGGTAGTGTTCCCGCAGATCGTCACTCTGCAGCAGCGAGTGGTGCTTGAGCCCCCCTTCGAGTTCGTTGAGGACCATAAACGGGTTGAGGCTGGTGGCGTCGGTGTTGACGACGAGCGCGTTGGAGATCTTGTCTTGCACGTAGCGGGGGCTGATGCCGATCATGCCTTCGTGCCGCGCGTCCTTGCGGAGTTGCTTCACATTCTCCTGGGTGAAGCCGGGCAGCGACTTGCCGTTGTAGAGCTTCATTTTCTGCAGCAGCGTGAGGCCGTGGTGCTTCGGCTCCTCCAGCCGCGTGAGGACGGCCCACATGGCGGCCGTTTGCAGCGTGTGCGGCGCGATGTGCTTGCCGCGGACGCGGTCGGTGTTGTAGTCCTTTTCGTAGATGCGGATCTCTTCGTTGAGCGTGGTGACGTAGGGGACGTCGATCTTGATCGTCCGGTCCCGGAGCGCCTCCATGAACTCGTTGGACTGCAGTTTGCGGTACTCCGGCTCGTTGGTGTGGCCGATGATGACCGTGTCGATATCCGTCTGGGCGAACTTCTTGGGCTTGATCTTGTGTTCCTGCGACGCGCCGAGCAGGTCGTACAGGAACGCGACGTCGAGCTTGAGGACTTCGATGAATTCGATCAGCCCCCGGTTGGCGACGTTGAATTCGCCGTCGAAGTTGAAGGCCCGCGGGTCCGATTCGGTGCCGTACTCGGCGATTTTGCGGTAGTTGATGTCGCCGGTGAGTTCGGTCGAGTCCTGGTTCTTCTCGTCTTTGGGCTGGAACGTGCCGACGCCGATGCGGTCCTGCTCGGAGAGAAAGATCCGCCGGACCATGACGTCCTGCACCACGCGGGTCCAGTCGCCGGCGTACTTTTCCATTCGCTCCTTGAAATAGAACCGGCTGAGCGGGCAGATGTCGCCTTCGATCTCGACCCGGTAATCGTGTTCGTCGCGGCCTTCATTGAGAAAAGCGCAGACCTCGTCGCGGTGGGCTGCGGGAACGAGTTGCAGGGGTTCGCCGTTCATCGGATCCCAGGTGATCGACCCGTCTTCCTCTTTCCAGCCGAAGCCGTACAGTGCGCCGTCGGCGGAATGGCTGTAGCGTTCGATGCCGCGCTTGAGCAGGCGGGCGATGGTTGACTTGGAACTTCCGACGGGGCCGTGCAGCAGCAGCACGCGGCGTTCGGTGCCGTATTTGAGGGCCGCGCTCTTGAAGACGTTGACGAGTTCCATCAGCGGGCGGGTGAGGCCGAAGATGGCGTCCTGCCCCTGCCGGTGGGGGTCGTCGAAGAATTTGTAGCGGATGAGTCCTTTGCTGCCCTCGACGGGGTAGCTCCCCTCGGCGAGGATCATGTCGTACAGCCGCTGATAGGCCGAGCGGGTGACCTTGGGGTTCTCGCGGACGATGTCCAGGTATTCGGAGAACGTCCCCTGCCAGTGCTCCTGACGGTACTCGTCAGCGCTCTGGCGGGCGGCGAATCGATCAAGAAGAGTTTGCGCGGTGCTCACGGAACGAATCCCTCCGGGGGTCACGTTGAGTTTCCAACCTCTGTCTTCGCTGCAATCCCGGATGCCTGTCCGAACGACCGGACCGGCGGACGGAGTCCGGCGGCGTAGACACCTCCGCACACCGTTCCATCCCCCGGCCGGTCATGGCTGTCGAGCATTCTTCGCGCACGCGCAACCGAACTCGCGTTGAGCGGACTCAGGCTCCCCTGGACGCGCGAACGCACAGGGCCAACGGGAGCAGCGAAGAAAACGCAGACTCGACCATCCATGGCCAGGCGCCGAATTGCCAAATGTACTGCCAGGGCCGGTCCGCGACATCGGGGAAATGCGGTCCCGACCGACAACCAGCCTGCCACCCCGCAGGCCGGGCCAAGTTCATGGCGTATGAATTATCGATAGTCCCCCCAACGTGGCAAGACCAATTCCCGCAACACCCTGTCCGACAAGGACGTACGCGCGACTCCACAACCCCCAGGCGAGCCGGGAACGTCAGTTCCCGGTCCCATCCGATAAGCCCAAGTCCTCCGCCACATGCGGTTCGTGTTGCGGTGGGATGCCGAGCAGTTCTTCTTCCTCTTCCGGCACAATGAGCGTCGGCGTGAGCATCACGAGAGTGACGCCGTCGGGTGCGTCGTCCCAGATCACGCCGTCGCCAGCTTCGGGCGGGAGTTCGTTTGCCTGCGTGAACTGATTCGACGGCAGCGAATCACTGATCGGAACGATCTCCTGCACAATCGGCGAGGGCTTGTTCGCCGCGACGACACAGGTGGTCCCGTCGGCAATGTCGAGTGTTGTGATGAGCGTTGGCCGCTGCGAGTCGTCGCCCGTCGGTTCGGTGTAAATGCGTAGTGCGACTGTTCGCCGGTCGTCCGAAATCTCTGTGTAGATGCATCCGAACGGGGTTCCCGCGAAACCTGCGTCCATGCGTTTGAGCAGACATGTCTGTCCCTGATGCAGCATCGCGTTTCCGCTGCAAATGGTCAGCCGCTCGGCATTGCGCACCCGTTCCTTCAGCCGGGACGCCCGCCGCGAACTGACATGGGTGCGGTTGCCATACCACTCCAGGGAACTTGCGGCCGTGAGTCGCAGGTACTCCTCCTTCGACACCCGGACGGCAACGACATCGAGTCCGATCTGAATCGCGTTCGTCCGCCGAATTTGTTCCAGTAGGAGCGCGACTTCGTCATGCACCTCCGCAGTCTGGCGCACGACGAGACTCAGCGTCCCGGCATGTGGTGCGATATGTCCCATGCCGCCCACGCTCGCCCAGCCGTCGGGATCGACCGACGTCTCGATCATTCTGGTGAGCGGGAAGAAATCAGCCTCGCCTTGAGCTGCGACGGCGGCGGGGTCTGAAGTTTCCGCCGGAATGGTGACACTCTTCGGCAGCGGCGACACAAGATCGGCGACGGAATAGACGCGGGTTTCAAAGTCGCCCAGGGTGCGCTGTTTGTTGGTGACCTTGATGACTTCGTCCTCGATGACGTAATCAAGCGAGAGCGGTTTGAGCAGCAACGCGAGGACGCTCCTGGCCTGAACGCCCTCAACATGCATCGTCACCGGTTCCTGTGGCGTGACGCCTTCCTCCATGAGCGCATACTTCTCGACGACGATGTTGGCGCACGTCAGGTCAGACAGGTGATCCAGGGCCTCCTGAAGTCCAGTCTCCTCGAATTGAACGCTTACGATTGTGCTGAGCGCCTTCTGAATGCGGTCTTCCTCGGCGCTTTGCGTTTTCTGACGCTGCGCCACTTTCTCCCACGTCACTTGATCGACCACGGGACTTTCGAGGGGAGTCTGGGCGATTTCTGTGCGGCGTCCTCGCAGCCGCGCGTTCTCCACGATCAACCGCACCAGCATGTCGTCCGGATGCAGTTCGGCGAGTCTGGCGGCGAGTTTGTCGGCTGCTCGGTGTTCTTCCTGGTCGAGCAGCCAGGTGTAGACTTCCAGCCAGCGATGGAGTTCGGACGGATAGGGTGAGTCGTTGCTGAATCCTGCGCGGCCCAGCAGCAGAACGAGGGCCAGAGAGACCAACCGAGTGAGCATCGACCGCTTCATGACCGCGCCTCCATGCCAGATTACCGGACTCGTCGTCGACAGGTTTTGAAACTGTGTGCGCCGCCCTCAATCGGAGCACGAATCCCGGAGGGTTGAGTGCGGATTCGCCTATCGATCGAACCACAAACAAAGCCCTCACAGGGCGCCGGAACCCCGCCGTGGGTCGCGGTTTGTACGCGGAATCAGCGAATCTGGGCAAGATCGATTGCGCAGGCGAGCCGGGGACGTCAGACCCCGGTCGCGTCCGAACAAATGTCTGCTCCGGTCTTCCGTTGACTTGGAACGGCACCGAAGGACGGTCAAACTGTGTGAACGGCGAGCCAGGTTCGCCTCAACATCGAGTCTCGAGAGTACGCCCAATGTCGCTGTTCCGTTCGAATCGGTCTCGCCGAAATCTCATGCTGTTCGCAGTGCTCCTGTCGGTGTGGGGGACGCCGTCGACACACGCAGCCGTCCTCAGCCGGAACGGCGAGGCGCTGCTGCCGGTTGTCGTCGCGCCGGACGCGACCGACTCGGTGAGGCAGTCGGCCGATGTGCTGGCGCAGTACCTGGGCCGCATCGGCGGCGCGGAGTTTCTCGTCGAGGAGAGCGACACGCCGCACGGCGTCAGCCTGCTGGTTGCACCCGATCCCGATCGACCCGAACGCTACACGATCACTTCGAGCGACACAGACGTCGAGGTCGTCGGCGGGTCGGACCTGGCTGTGCAGCACGCCGTGTGGGATCTGCTCTATCGGCTCGGTTACCGGCAGTACTTCGCCACCGCTAACTGGGAGATCGTCCCGAAGCTCGACGCGATCGAGGTCGATTTCGACGTTGATGAGGAGCCGGACTACCGCTCCCGCAGGGTCTGGTACGGGTACGGGACGAATTCGTGGAACGTGGAGCAGTACGAAAGGTGGGTCGCCCGCAACCGGATGGGCGGGGCCTTCGAACTGCGGACCGGGCACGCCTGGGGCGGGATCATGCGGCGGCATGCGGACGAGTTCGCAGCACATCCGGAATGGTTGGCGCTGATCGATGGCGAGCGGGTGGAGCCTTCGGAAGCGGCGAAGTTCTGCGTGTCGAATGAGGCATTGCGGAAGCTCGTCGTGCAGGACGTCCTCGCGCAGGCGGACGCCGACCCTGGGCTCGATTCGATCTCGCTCGATCCGACCGACGGCCGGGGCTGGTGCGAATGCCAAGCCTGCGCGGCGATCGGCAGCCCGAGCAATCGTGTGATTCTGCTGGCGAATGAAGCGGCCGCAGCGCTGGAAGACGCCGGGCATTCGCGAATGTGGATCGGCACGTACGCCTATGCCGGGCACGCGCGGGCGCCGACGATCAAACCGCACCCCAAGGTCATCGTCTCGGTGGCGACCGCGTTTTCCGATCGCACGGCCGACGAACTGCTGGCCGAGTGGGACGAAGCGGGCGTCAACCAGGTCGGCATCCGCGAGTACCACAGCGTCGTCACCTGGGATCGCAACCTGCCCGGCCGGTCGCGAGCCAGCAACAGCGAATATCTGCTGGAGACGATCCCGAAGTTCCACGGCTACGGCGCGCGGTTCTATTCCAGCGAATCGGGAGACAGTTGGGCGGCGCACGGGCTCGGGCACTTTCTTTCGGCCCGGCTGCTGTGGGATGTGAGTGAAGCGGAGCGATTCGATCAGATATTCAATCGTTTCATCGAAGACTGCTTCGGCGACGCGGCGGCGCCGATACGGAGTTACTTCGAGCTGGTCGACGGGGCGAACAATCCGCTGCTTTCGAAAGATCTGATCGGGCGGATGTACCGCTTGATTCAGGAAGCCCGGAGGATGACGTCCGATGCCGGGGTGATCGCCCGCCTGAATGATCTCGCACTCTTCACCCGGTATGTCGAGTTAATGTACGCCTACCGGCAGGGCGGAGCGGAGGAGGGAATCGCCGTGATGCAGTTCGCGTGGAAGATCCGGCTGACCGGGATGGTGCATTCCTATGCGCTCTACCGGGACATCCCGCACCGCGACAAGCGGATCGTCGTGCCGGAAGGGGCCGGGGCGAACGATCGCGGCAGCCACCCGTGGAAAGCCGACGCCGACTTCACCGACGCCGACGTCGAGCAACTGATCTCACGCGGCATCGCGGCCAACCCGCTGTTCGACTTCACGCCCCGCACGTTTTCGGGAGACCTGCGGCCCGCCGGATTGGGAAGCGGCGATCTTCCGCTCGGCAGCTTCGGGCCGCGGGATCGCTATGACCAGTCGTGGCTGATCTGGAGGGATGAACCGGGGGCCGTCGCGTTCCAGGCGCAGACCGGCGTGATTCCCTCCTACCGTGAGGTCCGCGACACGGTTTTCGAACTGCACACGATTGGGCAGCCGATCGACGGGGCAGTCGATGAAGTGCATGTGCGGCCCGACGGGGAGACGCATGACGTCACGCTCGAGACGGGCGTGAGTGGTCTGCACCGGCTGACTTCGGCCGACGCCGGCGCGATGACCACGCTGACGTTTCCCGATGAGATGCACGTCACGCGGGAGATGAGCAGCGATTCGCCGCTGCACGTCAACGCCGGCACGCGCGTCGTGTTCTATGTTCCGAGCGGCACGGAGAAGATCGGCGGGTTCGCCGAGACCGACAAACCGCGCGTTTACCCTGTCGGGGCGAGGTGGAACGAGGGGCGCAGCGTGGGGCCCGGTTACTTTACGATCGACGTCCCGCCCGGCCAGGACGGTATGTGCTGGCAGATTGAAGTCCGCAGCGGCGGGAGCAAGATGATGCTGATGACGGTGCCGCCTTACGTCGCGCGCCGGCCCGATCAACTGCTGCTGCCGCAGGAAGTGATCGACGACATCAGCCGCACCCGCTGACCAACCTTCGCCACGATGAAGCAACATCGCCGCGAACGCCCCAGGTTTCTGCCCGTTGCACACAAATCCGTTCGTTGGTTGAGACAACCACAAAGGCACGAAGGACCCAGCGCGGCCTCCGCCCGCAACCCAACTGGAGACGAATCGACAGCGAGCGGCGAAGCCGCGAAAGCATGTAGCCGTGAGCGCAAGCTCATGGAAAACATGCCGCTCACAAATGAAGTGAGCCGCGAAAGCGGCGACAGCAACTTCTCTGCCGGACCACTCCTCTCGAAAGACGACTCGCGCAGTCCCCACTGGACGCGACACACCGCACATCGTTGGTGAACCACGACGACACAAAGGACACGAAGCCAACCATCCAGGTAAGTCAGTCCTCCAACCTGTCGCACCTTGAGATTCCCCGTCCACGGAACTCCTTGGTGTTCTTTGTGCCTTCGTGGTCGTCCAATTGAGCACTCGAACACTAAACGGGCTGCCAGAATTCGCGCTCCACGCGAAGATTCTCACCGTTCGTAACACGAAGCAGCGGACTGTCCAATCAGCGGAAATCAGTCCAATCCGTAGTCATCCGCGTTCCATTCGAATCTCTCGGAGAGAAACTCGTCAGGGTGACCGGGGCTGGGGAACGGCACCCGTTCAGCGGGCTGACGCCGGCTGCTAATTGCTTGCGTGGCTCTTCGCCGCTCCGGCTTGATGCCGATCTGTTTGAAGTGTTGCCGGAGCTTGCACTGGAGATTCAGTGGTTCAATCTTCACGTATTTTCGCTACCCGACCACAGGCGCAACAGGCTCGCCGAGCGATTCGCGCACGGCTTCCGCGTCGATCTCAGTCGGTCGCGTCACTGATCCCGGCAGCGCCATCAGGCGCAGGCTCTGACGGGCGAGGGCGGGGTCGTCGAGCTGGCCGGTGAACCAGCTCAGCGACTTCTGGTTGAACAGCCGCGGCTGGTTCGTGATGTTGAATTCCACCAGTGAGAGCCCTTTGCCGACCAGTTCCCGCGTGAGGGTGTCCGCCCCGCGATGATGCGCTTCGGCCCGCGCCAGGAACAGCGCGGCGTTTACGTCCTGGATGTGCTGATGCACGCCGGCGACCACGGGCAATCTGGTCCCGGCCAGCAACCGCTGCCACATCCGCGTCGCGATGCAGCGGCGGAGCAGGGCGGAGGCGTCTTTTTTGAGTCCGCCCTCCAGTGGATGAGCCAGTACGGCGTCGATGTCGACCTTGCGGCCGAGCAGTTTTGAATCGTATTCGCCGGTCAGCTTGGCGATCTTCATCAGCTTGGGCAGCAGCAGGACGCGCCGCCACACACTCAGGTTGAGGTGCACCGACGGCGGCAGCACGTCGCGGAGCAGGGTCGAGGCGAACATCATCCGCACCGGGCTCGGAGCGGCGGGGGCCGAGTCGAACGGCGCCAGCCCGGCTTTCGACGCTGCATCGCTCTCTGCGTGGGCGTCATCAACGGTCTCGGCGTCCTCATCGCTGAAGCGCGGACGCTTCTCCTCCATGATCCGTTCCAGCAGAGTCAGCGTCCGATCGAACCGCGACCAGATCAGACCACCTTCCTCAGCCGCGAAGATGTCGCGGATGTCGTCCATGAGCGCTTCGTACTCTGCGTGCGGAACGCTGATCCCGCCTCCGAGCCGAACGGTTGCGTCCGGGTAGACGCCCGCGTTGGCAATGCGGCAGGTTCTTGCGATGTCGTCTTTTTGTTCGGCAAGCGGCCGGCCCTCATCGGCCTGCACGGTGGGGCAGCCGAAGTCGAGCGAGATGCGGTCTTCCACGAACGTCGGCGAGATCGAGTAGGGGAACTTCGAGCAGCCGCGTGGTTTGGCGTCCGCGCCGAGTTCCTTGTGGATGATGCACAGCCCGTCGTCGCCGAGGAAGACGCAATGCGTCGTGCCTTCCTTCTTTTCGAGGACGACATAGCCTTCGGGCGCGTCCTTGCTCTCGTGGTACAGCTTCCGGTTCTGCAATCGAGGATGGGCGGGAAAGCCGTGCTCGTCCAGGGCGGCGAGCTTCTCTTTCTCCATCAGGATCGCATACGGCTGCTGGCAGCAGAGCGAGCATGCGCCGCAGGAGAAGTTCGCGTCCTGATCGATGACTTGCAGCCGGGGAGTGTCCATCGAAGGGGCCTCAATTCGCGCAGTGACGGGGCGGTGATGACGGATCGCGGCCGTTCGCGATCGGGACTTGAACGCTGGGGGTCGGTCGATTGACCAACTCACCAATCATGCGACGCGCAGCCGGAAGCGGCGCGGCATCCCCCACGAAAGTCGACGCAGATTACCGCGCCGCTTCAGCCCTGTTTGACCAGCCTGCCCAACCGTTTCGATTCCAAGAACCCTCAATGGCCGACACATCGTTACAGAACTCGTAAGTCCGGATTATTCGTAGCGCACGCTGCCAGCGTGCGTCAGCGTTTTTTTGCGATCAGCGGGACGCACGCAAGGCTGCGTGCGCTACGTGGTTGGGTTCGGGTGACGCCCGCGCTGCGCCGTCCGCGGTCCATTCTTTGTACGGGGGAATCACGTCTCGCGGGCGAGCAGCGCGAGGACGCCCAAGCCGTAGAAGGTGTATTCGATGTCGGCTGTTTCGTCCCACAGGGCGGCGCGAAATCCGCCCGTGGGGAACTCGAGTTGGCCCTCGATGAACGCGCGCACGGCGGAGGGATCGAGCACGCCCTCCAGTTCAAGATCTTGAGCCGTCAGCAGCCCGGTGAACGTCGAGAGCGAGTCGGAGAAGGGAATCCGCGTGTTGGCCTGCAGTCCTCCGTCGTCGCCACGGACCTCCCGAAGGAAAGCCCGCACGTCGTCGCGGATCTCATCGTCCATCGCGCCGAGAATCTGCAGGATGGCGCAGGCGGCGGCCGTCGGGTTGGTGCCGCTGCGGCGCATCGGTGCGATTTCGACGAAGCCGCCGTCGTCTCGCTGCCGGTCGTAGAGAAACTGCACCAGCGCGCCGGGCCGGGGAATCTCGCGGCCGATGAGTTGATGTGTGAGCACGGTGAGGAAGGAGTGGTATGTGCTGCCCACTGCGCCTTCGTTGCTCTTGGCGTAGCCGCCGTCTTTCGTTCGCACCGCTTCCAACTTCTCGGCCAGGCGTTCGATCCAGTCGGTCGGCGCATCGGCGAGCAGGTCTTCGCCGCCGGCGGCCTGCACGGCGAGCGCCATCCAGAGCCAGTTCATGAGGTCGATCACCCCCAGCCGCTGCCAGTCGAACGTTTTCAGATAGCGGGCCAGCGATGCGGATTCTTCGGCGGTGAACAGGCCGAGCATCGCCAGCGTACGCACGGCGAAGCTCGTGTAGTAAAGATCCGAATCCCCCTCACGGCCGACGAAGCCGCCGTCGGGCTGTCGGCGGGCGATCAGGAAGTCGCGGTGCAGTTTCTTGCGCGCGGGATCAAGCGTCTGCGCCCCCTCGGCCAGCCGCGTTCCGAGCTGAATGAGGTAGGGGTCCTGTGACATCGACTCAGAAGAAACAGGGCGAGCCGGGCGGCGTCAGCCCCCGGATGGCGTCGCAAGCAGGCAGGACTGACGGTGTTCGGGCGCCACTGGCTTTGCCAGTGCGTTGCTGGTGAGACGACCTCTGTAACTCGCACTGGCAAAGCCAGTGGTGCCCGTCATAGCAATATTGACGGAGCGAAAGCGCGCCGCGTGGAGGAACTACGATTCACGGCGCCAGGCTCACTTCCTCAGCCGTCGGCAGTTCATCCGGCAGGGGGATTGTGACCTCACCCGTGGCGACCCATTCGCAGGCGCGGGTGACAATCGCCTGAAAGCCGCGGCACCGCATGGGCCAGGTTTCCTGCGGCTGGCCGCGACCGACGTGACCGAGCACGGTGGTGAACACCTTGCCTTCGCCGTGGGGAATCCACCAGACCATCGGTTCGTGTTCGCCGGTGCCGCCGGTTTCAGGGTCGGACCAGGCGGTCGCCAGGATGTGCATGTCGGCCGCCGGTCCCCGCTGGCCGTGATACAGTTCGTCCTGCGGATGCATCCACTCGGCCGGCAGGCCCTCCATCACCGGGTGCTTGCGGTCACGGGTGACGACCGTGTAAGGATGCTGGCTGCCGTGCCCCGCGCCGGGGCCTTCCCCCTTTTCGGTGCGCACCACTTCGCCGTCCTCGCTGAGGGTGACTCGATCGCCAAAGTCGGCCGGCCGCCAGGCGAGGCCGATCATGTCGTTAAACGCGGCCCAGTCGCTGAACGGGTTGTTCGCCGCATGCACGTTGACGACCCCGCCCCCCTCTTTCACGAATTGCTCAAACGCATTGCGAACGTCTTCCGGCCAGGTCTGCCCGTTGTAATTGCTGAGGACGACGTCGTAATCGGAGAACTGCGGCCGAAACCCTCGCCACGCGGCTTCCGAGCCGTTCTGCGGCGGCGTCGTGACCACAAACACCTGAAAGCGGCCGGTTTCCTCGAGAACCTGCTTGAGGTAAGGCGTCGTCCGCTCGAAGTCGTGGTTGTTCTGGCCGTCGACGATGAGCACCTTGATCGGCTCCGCGGCGGTAAGGGTGGCGGAGATCAGAGAAGAGGCAATCGCAGCGGCAAGGATGATTTTCATTGAATATGTCTCATAACGCTCAAGAGTGACGCCCACGGGTTGCAACCCGTGGGCTCTTCCGTCTTTATGTCGTGGCTAGCCGATCACGTCGGAATCGGTCTCGGGGACGGCGTCGCTCATGGGGTCGAACCACTCGTCTTTGAAGACAATGCGATTCTTGTGCAGCATCGCGAGGTTGGCGGTGTGGGCCATGACGGCGTCGGCCATCGCAATCACGCCGTTGCACCTGAGGCCGCCTTCGCTCACCGGGATTTCCTTCCCGCCGGGGTAGTAATTCCCGTCGAAATTGCGGATCGCCCAGCAGAAGTGCTCCATCTCTTCGGTGTATCCGCGACTGACGTTCTCCGCCCAGTCGTCTGAGCCGGAGGCCGCCTTGGCGGGTCCGGAAGAGGTCTCGTACGCTTCGAGCACCGGGCCGCCCGAGGCGCCTGAGACGACCCACAACCGCTGGTCCGGTCCGCCCCCTTCGCTGCCGCGGCCTTCCTCCTTCCAGAGCATCGCCTCTTTCTCGGTCTTCATGAAGAGGGTGCCGCGGCTGCCGTAGACCAGTTCACCATACGGCTCAAACTTGTTGGTGTTGATCGAGGAATAGGTGACGACGCAGATGTCGTCGTCATCTTCCGCATAGTGCGGACCGGGAAATTCGAATGTGACGTAAATGTGGTCGTAGATGTCGCGGGGATCGTTCTGCTTGTCCTTCGAGCCGAGACCCTTGACGCCGTAGAAGTTCTTGCCGCCGTATCCCTGGACGGCAAGCGGATGCACCTTGCCGAGGAAAATGCTGGCGGCGTCCATCTGGTGGCTGCCGAGTTCCGCCATCAGCCCGCCGCCGGTGGCGTTGAACAGCCGCCAGGAGCAGAGTTGCTCGAGCGAGTCGTAACCGAACTGCTGAACGTATTCATCGGTCAGCACCTGGTCGCCCTTGGGCGGCTTGTTGTACCACTGATCGCTGCCGGGGAAGCTGTTGTTGCGGTGCCACTGGGCGCGAATGTACTTGATGTCGCCCACCAGGCCGTCCTGAACCAGGCTGTTGGCGTTGTCGTAGAGCACGCTGTAGTGCCGCTGGTGACCGACCGCGAGCAAGACGTTCTTGTCGCGTGCCTTGCGGACCATCTGCTTGCACTGCAGCGAGTCGTGCGCCATGAGTTTTTCACACAGCACGTGCAGCCCGGCGTCCATCGCATCGGTGGCGATCGGCGCATGCGAAACGAGCGGCGTCGCGATCACGACCGCTTCCAGCCCGAGTTCGTCCTTCGCATCGAGCAGGGCGCGGTGGTCGTCGTAGACCTTGATCTTCGCGGCCTTTTCGGCCCCGAGTTTCTCCACCAGACCGACGCGGTGCTCGTTGCCGTCTCCGGCGAAAGCCCGCTGGCGGTTTGTCGGCCGGAGATCGGCGACGGCGACGATGTCCATGTACTTCGGCGGATGCTGGGTGATGAGGATGTTGCCTTCATCCCCCGTGCCGATAAAGCCGACCCGCACCGGGTCGCCCGCCAGTTGCTGGTAACCGAAATAGGCGGCCCCGAGCCCGGCGGCGCCTGCCGTCGCGCCCGCGAGAAAATCGCGCCGCGACACCTGCACGGCGTCGCTGAAGTTCTTCCGCCCGATCTGTTCCTGTTCGGGAGTCAACGGCATCGCATCACCTCACTCGTCTGAAGCCGGCCAACAGATTCGTCAGGCCGTTCTCCGGCCGACGACTCATCAAGCGTTCCTGATATTGTAGCCCCGTATCGCCTATTTTCTCACTTTCGCGACGAATGTGAAGTCGATCATTCCGGATTCCGAGTGACTTCGCGCAGTTCACCGTCGCGAATTTCTCCGCGTCTCTGCGACTCCGCGAGCGTGGCCTGACCGTGCGTCACGAAAACATCTGCCCCCGCCCCGTCGGTTCGAATGCATTCCGGAAATGTTCCACCACGGGCCGGCGGCCGTCGCCCCAGGTGATGGCGATGACGTCGAACCGGGCCCGGTGTTCGAGCAGGTTCCGCCGTTTGAGCCAGGCCAGAGCCGTTCGCGTCAATTGCTGCTGTTTGACGCGGGTGACCGCTTCGGTCGGATGGCCGGCTTCTCCGGAGGATCGCGTCTTCACCTCCACGAAGACGATGCAATCACCGTCCATCGCGATAACGTCGATTTCGCCGATCCGGCTCCGCGAGTTGCGGGCCACAATCCGGAAGCCTTGCCGCTTGAGATGGCGAACGGCGACGCGCTCTCCCGCGTCGCCCAGCCAGCGCGTGAGCCATCCGGGCCGGACCATAAGCGTCCCCACCCGATCTGAAATGCGTCGTCGCGGCGGACAGTCGTTACTTCTTCGTCTTCGCGGCGGGCGTTTTGGCCCGGCGTTCGGTGAGCCGGGTTGCTTTGCCGATGCGATCGCGCAGATAGTACAGTTTGGCCCGCTTCACGCGTGCATGCCGTTTGACTTCGACCTCGGCCACCTTGGGGGAATGCAGCGGGAACGTCCGCTCCACCCCTTCTCCGGCGACGATCCGGCGGACGGTGAACGTCTCACGGACTCCGGCCCCGCTGCGGGCGATCACCACCCCGCTGAAGATCTGGATCCGCTCCTTGGTGCCTTCCAGAATCCGCGTGTGGACGTCGACGGTATCGCCGATCTCGAAATTCAGCGGGTTTTCGCGAAGGCTCGACTCCTCCGCGAGTTGAATTAACCTGTGCATCGCTCTTGTGCTCCAAATCGCAAAGGGAATGAGATACACACAACTTACGGAAAACGCAAGCCCGAGGCCGGTTTTCGGGGCCACCGGGCCACCGAACCCCGGCGAGCGGCGGGTGTCAGCCCGCCGTCGCGTTCTCCCTCATTCCAACCCCCTTCCTGTTCAACCATGATTCAGATCATCGACTACGGTATGGGCAACCTCCGCAGCGTGCAGAAGGCGCTGGAAAAACTGGGCCGGCAGGCCGAGATCTGCACCGACCCGCGACGCATCGCCGGCGCCGAGCGCGTGATTCTACCCGGCGTGGGCGCTTTCCGGGACGCAATCACCCAGCTCCGCAGTCACGGATTCATTGACCCGATCCGCGATTTCCTCGACACAGGCCGGCCGTTCCTCGGGATCTGCCTCGGACTGCAACTGCTGTTCGACGTCGGCTACGAGGACGGGGAATACGAGGGTCTCGGACTCGTGCCGGGCAGCGTGGTGCGGTTCGACTCCGCACCGGGACTCAAGATCCCCCACATGGGGTGGAACGCGTTGCAGATCGAACGCCGGACTCCTCTGCTCGAAGGAATCCCCGAGGGCGCGTACGTCTACTTCGTGCACAGCTACCACGTCGTGCCGGAAGACGACTCCGTCGTCGCCACCCGCACCGACCACGGCGGCCCGTTCGTGTCGATGATTGCCCAGGGCAACCTCTATGCGACACAATTCCACCCCGAGAAGAGCCAGAGCGTGGGATTGAAACTGCTGGAAAACTTTGCCAAGCTTCCGATCAACGCGTAGGACAGATTTTCAACCTGTCGTTTACACACAACTCGGCTGGGGCCTGGCCCCGAGGAACCGGGCGCAGGGGATTCTCGAACAGGACACAGATTTTCGCGGATTTGGCGGATCAGCACGGATTTTTCCGGATGTTCCTCAACGGGCGGCAGTGCCGAGACCGCATCGATTCGGGCGCGCATGGCGTCGACACGCAAGAAAACAATCAGCGAGAATCGGTCCAATCCGTGGTCGTCCGCGTTCCATTCGAATCTCTCGAAGAGTCACTCAACCGGGGATCGAGAGATGTGTGTCACTGACAGGTTTTCAACCTGTCCCCTGAGGCCGGCCGGATGAAATCCTGTCGCAAGATACTCCGGGACGGTTCCTTTCCAAAGGATGGAAACATGCGTCGCATGAATCATGCCACGGTTGCAACAGCCTGTTTCCTCGCGTGCGGGGCCGCAGCGCTCGCCCATCCCGGCCACGGCGCCACCGACCCGGAGACTCCGCTGCATTACGCGGCCGAGCCGGTTCACAGCCTGCCCCTCGTGCTGGCGGCACTGACCTGCGCCGCCTGCTGGATCGCCGCGCATCGAACGAAACGCGAACGCTGATTCTCACTGGATTCCCTTTGCCCAGGCCGACTGATGGCGACTTCCGAAGAACGGCCGGTTGTCGACTACACGCCCGGAAAGATTGACGAGGTCCACGCCTTCATCCGGCAGATGCGGTATCGCTTTCGGACGCAACGGATGGTGCGGGTCTGGACCGACCGCGTCGAAGTCTTCGACGTCAACGCCGACGCCTACGAAATCCGGGGCCTTGGCTATCCCGCTGAGGAGATCGTGCAGGTGCTCGACGCGCTCAACGCCGTCTACCGCAAGGAAGCGATCCACGAGCCGACCGAGAATCCCTACAAGGAGTTCAAGACCGGCCGCCGCTACACCTGGGCGAACGACCGCGTAATGTAGCGCATTAGGAAACCCGGCTCTTCATCGGGTGGAAGTCTCCGTCGCGCGGTCAACCCGGTCCGTGGCCGTAAATGTGCTGGATCGGCGTTGTGTGCCCCCAGGTGACCTCGTCCGGAGTGACGTTCAGCGCGGAGGCGATCTTCTGACGCTCCTCCGGACTGGGCGTCCAGCGGCCGGCAACGATGGCGGCGACCCGATCCGGGAGCAGGCCGGACTTCTCGACCAGCGCATCGAAGCCGATCGACTGCTCCCGGCAGAACTCCGCGACGCTCTTTGTCATCTCTGAGGCTCCGGGGGTGGCGTTCTTGTACTACTGACGTGCAGAATCTTGTTGTCCTGCGCAAATTGTTGCGGTGGCCCATAGCGCACGCTGCCAGCGTGCGTCAACCGCCTCTGCGATCAACGGGACGCACGCAAGGCTGCGTGCGCTACGTGCTTGGGTTGCGGGCGACGCGCGTGCTGGGTTATACGAGTTTGGAAGGCCGTCGACCAGATTGGCCCGTCGGTAAACCATCCCGCTGTCCAGCGGGCGTGCTGTCACTGCTCACCTGCCGCGTCGTCGTGAACGTCGTGGGAGAGCCGCCGCTCCCACTTCCTGCCCCACTCGCTGCGCCCCCGCCTGACGAACCGCCGCTGGCGGACCAGGCGCCGTCGGGGTCGATCGTTTCATCGAACAGCGTGTACGAGCCGCCCGCCGAGATGAGCACGTCGTACGCGCCGCCCGTCTCCAGCCAGCCGGTGTGGACGTCGATCATCGTTGACGGCTGCGTCGGCGTGACGTCCTTCTGCCCGCTGCGGCTGACCTCCGCCCGGTACTCGCGGGTCTCCCCGTCGGAGTGCGCGATGTCGATCTCGATCTGATCGTCCTGCGAGACGCTCTCGGGCCTGAGGATTTGCTGAACGAGTCGTCGAATGCTGATGATCGAATCTGTTGTTCGAGGGGCCCATTCTCAGTCATCACTACATCGTCTCAAACGAGACGCCTCATTCGCACGAATGCTCGCGCATCAATGAACCAAGGTCCGCGCGGAAGCACTCCTTGCCTCTGACGCGGATCGCGAATTCATGATCCGACACCCACCCTGCGTCTTCAGAATAGTAGTTCTCGGATCCCGGATGCGGACGGCTTTTCCCGGCGATCACTCGTCCGAGTTCATCAGTCGGCCGATATCGGAAGAGAACGACGTAGACTCGTTGCTCTTCTAGGTCCATCTCGACGGCAATCCGCGCTTTCGTTCGCCTTGTCGGTGAGATCCACTGCTTCTTCGACATGAACGTCCAACATACGCCCGACTCGAGCAGCTTCTCGTAGGCATCGATGAACGGCTGTACGCTCCAGTTCTTTCGGCGGGCAACCCACAAACATGCCGCATGGACGCTAGTCAGAATGCGTCGCTTCTTCGCGTCGTTCGATTCCGACTGGTAGGTTGCAAAGTCGAAGGGCCAGTGAACCCGCATTGAGACACAGGGTTCATCATCACTCGGTGTCGAGTATCGATCCGAGAATGTGATAAATATCTTCCAGTCGTCGTTTGCAAGAACCTTTCCCCTGATCAACTCAGAGTAGGGCCAGTCAACACACACGACATGATCCATAAAGCGTCCAACGAATCCCCCCTTGAACCGTTCAGCGATTTCGTGATCGGCGCATGACTGGATTTCTCGAAGGTACATTGGAACAGGTGAGTCCGCCTGCGAGCGGTGCGTCTTCGATTCGAGTCACACTGTTTCATGATCACCGACCGGCGTCCATGCTGTCCAGCACCTTCCATGCGTCCTGCGGTGAAAGTGTCCCAGGCGCACCTCCCTGCAGCAGGGAGCGAAGCGAATCAGCTTGAAGACTCTGCCACATTACGATCAAATCCCGGGATCAATCCCAACTCATGTCTCGCGAGGAACCACTCAGGCACGTACAGGCCGACGTGTCCAGCGTCAACGCAGGCTTGCAGGCGTTCACGACAACCCGGCTCATCGCCAAGTTCGCGGTGATGAATTCCATCGTAGAACTCGAGCTGCGCTGACTCATAAGGGCGCGTCCAACTGGGGTGCGACATATGCTCAGGGGCCTCCTCGCGATCGTTCCGTCCCACAAGCATTCTGGCAATTCCGCCGGGCCAATGAAACGAGTCGCCACTGGCGAGTCGTTTCTCCAACTCCTTCACCACTGCGTCCATCGAGCACAGCTCTGGAGCTGTCACCGCCGCGTAATACAACAGCAGAGGAACGCCGATGTTTCCAGCCGCGTCGCCGTACCGACAACGTGTTCCCTCTTGCCAAAGCCCTACCGCATCCGGACGCCTATCCAATATCCAGAGACAGACACCGCACCGCTGGTATTGGTCGGCATTGCGCCGAGGTTGTTCTTCGATGAGTTCTTGTAGAATCCGAAGTGCATCCGGAATTCGACCTGCATAAAGGTATGCCGTACTGAGTATGTTCCGAAGGAAGCTGTCGTTCGGAACTGCCGCACATTTGAGCTCGAGAGTCTCAATCGCCTCCTGAGTTTGACCTGCCAGCAGGAGGCGTTCCGGTGTCATTTCCTCAGCTCTGTCACGAATCCAGGCTTCGAGTGCCTCGTCATCTTGTGGAAGATCATCGCCTGCTGACATCAGAACAATCCACCAAATCGAATTTCGCCCGCGGCGTTGTAGTAAAACAGTCCAACAGGTCCTTTGATTTCACCGTTTCGCTTCCATCCCGCCAGTTGATTCTGAAAGGTTCGGAATCCACTGTCCGAATTGGGCTTCAGCTCAACATGGCGGAACGGCAGATTGCCACCAAGGACATCACCGTCAATCCCGGTTTGCCCGCGATTGAGCCGGAGTCGAAAGTTCGTATTGGGGAATGCGTCCTTGAGAAAATCTGGAAAGACGCGCCGATGAATCAGGTTACCGAATTCTCGTGTCCCGAATCCGAAATACGAATTATGCACCAACACGCCGCTGGCGCCCACGAAGTAGACGTGGTCGATGTCGACTTCGAGGTTGTAGACCGCTTCCTCGACTGAACGAGGAGTGATCGCGGCGACCTGCGTAGTGGTCCCGTCGGCCTGCCGGAGTCGTTCGCCGACTGCCAATTCGCCCGCCGGTACGAATGCCCGACGATCCTCGCTCCAGAATGGATGGTTGTCGGTCGTGCCGATCGGTCCGTCGAGGCCGTCCACGTGCAGGTCGATGACGTTGCTGGCTGTATGGCGGAACGTGCCGGTGATCAGTCGGCGATCCGTGCCGTCGTCGGCCTCAATCTTGGGGCATGGCAGGATGCGTGTGACGACGGCCGGACCGGAGGCCCCCATCTCTGGTAGATCGAGGTCAATCTGACGGTTCGATAGAAGTTCGTGCAGCCACTCCTCACCCACCGGTGCAATGACGGGTCGGGCCAGCCAGCCAGCCTCAATCTCCGGCAGTGAGGCAGCAGCGTACACCAGCCATTCCAGCGGACGCAGGAGTTCGATCTCCAGCCGCGAGCCGTCGGCCTTTGCCATCTCCAGCCGCACGAGTCGCCAGGACTCAGGGTCGATGTCCGTGGATGGTTGGTATCCCTCAAGCTCCGGGTTGTCGGCCAGGACGCGCATGCCGGGGCGCAGGTCCTGGATGGGGCGTGTCAGCAATTGGCGAGTCGGTGACTCGGCCGCTGTGAATGAGACGCTCTCCGCCGCGTGGGGGATGTCGCTCTCGGATCGATCGCCCGAGTCGGGCGCTGCTGCCCAGAGGCACGCTGCCGCAGCACAAAACGCCGCCATACTCAACAGCCGGCGCAGGGACTGCTGTTTTCCGGAATCGGCCGGCGGGCGCTGTGTTGTCTGTTGGCGGGTCAACATGGCTCAATTCCTGTCATGCATGGTGCAGGAGAGGGAATAGATCGTCAATGGCATCCTGATCGCCGCCCGTGCCGGCGTTCCGCAGATCGCAGGTGCGGACCAGCGGGCCGAGGCGAACCGGCTCGAAGGCGTGACGCCAGAAGACGGGAAACGCGTCGTCTTCCAGCGGGTGCGGCCAGCCGCGCATCCCGGAACGGATCAGGCTTCGCCGCGAGCGGGGCCGGCTCGTCTTCGGTTCGCGGCGGCTGCGCAGTTCGTAACCGACCGCCAGCAGGACACCGGCCACGGCAATGGCGCGCAGGTTCCAGCCGGCGGCGACAGGTTCCGCAGCGTTGGCGGCTGCCGGATCGACCCAGCCGATCGCCACCGGCGTGTCGCCGGTGAAGCACTTGAACAGCCCGAAGAATCCGTCGCTGGCCTTTCCGAATTGTCGTCCGCCGAGAAAGCCCAGAGACAGCAGGTCGGTCCAGCCCGCCTCGCCGTTGATGAGTCGTTGGCCGGACTGAGCTAACCCGAAGGCGTTCCCCGCGAAATCGATGCCGCGGGCAGCCCTGTACGCCCATCCGGCATCTTTGACGGCCCATGCGCTCGCCTACAATACGAAGAACAACGGCATATCCGAATTCTTCGCAGTTGCGCAGAGGTCTGCGAGTTTCTGCAGAATCTCCCATGAATCATCATCAAGATCAACCGATTCCATCGTACTCTTGACAATTCGGCCCACGACGGAGACGAGTTGTGCCGGAACAACTTCGTTCTCAAAATCGTCAATCATGAGTCCGGTCTCGGCGTTAATCGCGCGAAAGACCCCGGTGTTCCAGGCTGCGTAGAATTCGGCATTGGACGCGAATTCGACAGACTCCACCCTTGTGGATTCCGAAACGTCTCCACACAGCAAGCTGTGCTTCGCCGAGTCATCCAGCGGCATGACAACGGCTCGCCGATACAATTCTGAACACTGCATAGATCGGGTTCACAGCAACTCACGGATGAGGAAATGCGTTGCAGCCTTGAGTTGATCGCCCCCCAATTGAATTGGACGATACGCGCGCGATTTCAGTTGACGCACAGGTGCCGGGATTCGACCGAGCAAGTTCAGGTACCGACCGGATGTTCCACCAAATCGATTGGGCTGAAAAATACGAAAGTACTTGCCAGCGACATCGATAACAACTTGACGACCGGTGGTTGGGTTCTCTGCAATGATTTTTCCAGTATTCGTTGCCCAGCGAGTAGCGTTCGGACCGGCGTGCCGCGCAAGGGCATCACGCAGTGACGCCGCAGGCCAATTCTTTCCGAACTGTGCGGCCCTAACCACTCCTGCAGGTGCGCTCTCTGCTGCGGCTGCACTTCCTGAAGCTGGCAGCGAAGCAAGTGCGAATGCCACCCAATGCGCCACCCCGACCCATTCACCAGCCTCATACAATGCCCCTTCGTGGTTTTGAGTCGCGATGTCTCCGTAAACCAGTTCGCGCAGCTTGTTGGATCCACCAAAGGTCAGTTTATTCGCCCATCCGGCGAAGAACTGATCGAGGCCGTTGAGAACAACATCTTCAAAATCGCCGGCGCGACCGCCGAACAGGCGAGCGCCGGCCACAACCACCTCGTCCCACAATTCTTCCAACTGCTCGTGGCCGATCGGCGGCACGTCGACACCGGCCAGTGCTCCGTCGGCAAGATCGTCAAGGATTTCATCCGGATTGGGAACCACTGCGGGTGGGTCGATCACCGCAGGCGGGACCGCCTCGCCGAACCATTCGTCCCAGTCGGCCGGTGTCATGGTGGGATCGGCATTGTCCTGGGCGCTGACCTCGGCCTCGGGCCGTTCGATGCCGTTGCGCTGGATGTGCCCCTGAACGGAGAGCCCAACGAAGTCGCCGGACGGCGCGTTGATGTCGTCCCCTTCGTGCAGGTCGTAGTAGTCGCTCGGCGGTTCCGGCATACCGGGCATCGGGTCCGGCAATGCCTGCACGTCAAACGGTCGGCAGCGGATCGCAGATCGCCCCCGTGAACCCGCACTCGCGGAAGAAGTCAGCGAACCTCTGGGACACGAGGACGGGAGGGAAGCGGTCGGTCAGCCGTGCAATGTCGTGGCCTTCGAGCGCAGCCGCCCTGAGGGTGAGCGTGCGCGCGTCGCGATCGCGAGCGTCGACCATGTTGATGATGTTCGCGATCGCGTAGCCGGGGATCTCTTCGCCATCGTGATGAAATACCCGCACGGGAAGATATTGAATGGCGCCATTCCCAAGTCCCTCTCTCTCCAGCGCCTCGCGAAGCCGGGCAGAGAAAACGGGGAGGACGAGCACATTCTCAAGCACGTCCTCCAAGTCGCCATCACACTCTGGAGATGCGCGCAACGACGCGTCTGTGTCCCAATTCGCTTGCCATCGGCCCATCTTCAGGTGCATGTAATCGACGCCACGCAGATCGTCCTCATCGGCATAGTACGTATTGGGGCCGCGGTGTTCGTCACCTCGAAAGCGAAATCGATACCACTTTGTCATCGGTCGTCTCTAGTGGCAGTCGGGGAAACCCTCCTGGAGATACGGCAATCGTGGGTCTTCGATGAGCGCGTTGCGCATCTTCCCCAGCGCTTCTTCGGCGGCCTCCTTTGCGGCGTCGCCGGTCTTATCGCCGATCGCCTCTTCCAGTTGATCCTGCACCCAGTCATGATACGCGTCCGTATGCCGTCCGCTGTGTCCAGGCAGATCCATTTTATTCACCGCGTCGCCCAGGTCGATTCCGGCACGTTCTAAGAGCTTCCTGAATTCTCTTGCCCGATTCCCCTTGTTCGACGCGATATGGTGCGTCTGGGATGGGAGAAGCCTCCACATCTGCTTGGCTTCCTCTTCGGTCAACTCACGTGCCAAGCGTTCCGACAACTCCGCCAGCGCCTCATCGCTCAATTCACGAGCTTGCCCTCGTCGCAACCCGTCGATCGCTTCGGCCGGACCCACGGAACGATACCCGCCCCGCACTTTCTTCCAGACCGTCCCTCCAAACTGAAACAGCTTGCCGGCCGCAACGTCCGTGGCGGCCGTCTTAAGTGCATCGGCCACTCGCCCCTGCGCCAGTTGACCGACCGGCACCGCACCTGGCACAACGTTCGCGACCGGGTTCGCTTCCATGTCGACGCCCCAAGCCTCTACGACCTTCTCGGGCGTCGTGGCTCGGTATTCCCGCCGGTTTCCGTCCTCGTCGGTGTAACCTCGGTAACCGCACAGGAATCGCCACCACTGTTTGAGACTCCAGAAGCTCGTCTCTTCAGTGATGGGATCCGGATTCCCCTCGGCCAGCATGATCGGCTCGCCCGTTTCCGGATCGACCCAGAATCCGTTTTCGTCGACCCAATGTCCGTTGTTGTACTCCGGCGGCACCCCCGTCGGATCACCCACCGTCTCATCAATCACATCCTCATGCGCCCCATCCCCGTACCAGTCGTCCCAGTCGGCTGGCGTCATTGTCGCGTCGGCGCTGTCCTGGGCGTCGACTTCGCTGGCGGGTCGCGCGATGTTGTTGCGGACGATGTTCGCGTCTTCGTCGTACTCGCCGACCCAGTCACCGGACGGCGCGGTCAGATCGGCCCCTTCGTGCAGGTCGTGGTAGTCGGTCCCGGCTTCGGGCGTCATGCCGGGCATGGCGCCGGAAGCATGGCCTTCACCCTCGCCGTGCCCGGACGAGCAGGGGCAACTGTCGTGGGCTTCCCCGCCGGGAATCTCTGCCATCGGTGGACGAGTTCATTGAGACGCTCGATTCCACCGCTGCCAATCGTGTCTGGCCAACACATCTTTCGAAACGCAGGAGCTCAGATGCTTGCCCAATTCGATTCGTGTGCGAATCGGAATTCCGTCGAGCCAACGAATCTGAATCTCTTCGCTATCAACGTACTCACATTCCAAATACTGACAGAGGATCGAATTCTTGATTACGTCACGTATTGCTCGATGCTCCGGCTTTCTCACCGATACAGTCTTGCAAGACTGTGGTTCAACTTGGGAACACACCAAGAACTCAAGTATGTGATTGAACGCGATTTCTGGGAATTCACACTTCTCTCTCGACAACCTCGCCATGTCTGCGTGTGCATCAAGCGTCGAGCCCGTCAGCAATTCCGCTATGGTGTCGTACGCGTTCTCACTCATGTGTATGGTCCTCAATGCCACTAATTATGAGCGCCAATTGACTCCAAGTACTTCTCGTATTCGTCCCAGCTCCCAAATGGAATGTACGTTGGGTCAACCATTCTCTCCGCCGCAACCGCGCGCATTTCCGCGATTCGAAGCTGCCTCGGAGTCAATTGGTCTGGTGTCAAGCCTTCAAAGATGCCTCCCTTCCCGAAATCATACGCATGCATCGCTTCGTGCGCAAGGTTGCGCAGCAAATTGGCTCCTTGAGATCTGTCGAGATAAATCCAACCTCGGTAATAGTACGCCGATGCCCCCGGCTGAATCTCATTCAATTCCCGATACTTCACGAACTCTCCGTGGTCTTGTAAGCGGATGAACTCCTCGGGATCATACTCAAGCCTTTCGAGGTATCGTCGAAGCCCCGGCTGATGCTCCAGCAACTCTTCGAGAAGCTCTTGTGCAGAATGCTCAAATCGCCCTGCCGAGTCGCACAGATCGCCAATAGACGGGAGCCCACTCGGACTGCCTGCGACGCCGTCGACTTTTCCGACGATCGCGGCGGCATCATCCGCGGAGCGGAATGTACCGTCCATCGCAGCTTCGAAGACGTCTCCAAGATGGCCCTCCTTGCGGAGAAGCGCGAGCGGCAGTGGAATCGCGCTCAGTGTGGCACTGCCCAACTGTCCGTCTGAGGCGTAAGCGAATACGAGGACGATTGTTCCGTGCGGCGTCCATTCCAGGATTCCGGCTGAATATGCCTCCGTGAGCTGCGCAGCAATTGCTGCCGCCTCAGCTAACGCCTGCTGATTGGAGAGTTGGAGGAGTTCGTGCAGTTTCTCTCCATCTCCTGCGAGATCGTGTGCCACAATTCGCTCACGAATCGCTGGATCACCCCAAGCTTCCAAGAGCTGCTTCATCAGCTCCTGGGCGGCCTGTATGGGATTGAGTGCTTCATCGAGCTGAATCTCTTGATCGCCGTCAACCCAATCGAGATCGGAGACGCGACCGAACCACGAGAACCACAAATCGGTGAAATACCAGGAATTCCCCGCCTGCTCGTAGAACTCCAGCATCTGGAGTCCGTCCGCGCCGTAGAGAAACTCGAACGCGGCCAGGACGTGCTGGCGCTGTGCGTTGCTGAAGAACTCGTCCCAATCAGCCGGAGTCGCATCGGGATGCGTGCTGTCGTAGTCGGTGACTGCGAGGGTCGATACCGTGATTCCGTTACGTGTGACACCGGTTCCATCATTCGTGAACGTTCCAACCCAATCACCCTGATGGTCTTCTTCTTCGTCCGACGCACCGCCTCCGTTCAACTGCTGATCATAGTAGTCGCTCAAATAGAATCCCGTCCCAGCAGGACCCGCTGCGCCAGAATCGCATGCGCAAGAACAGTATTCGACATGAGCTGATGGATCGAACGGGTAGTCAGAAGTCTCCACCATCGGCGACGCCTCCGGCGGGCCTTCCTCGTTCTCGACGGTTGGGGCGGAACTGAGATTCTTGGCCCCACTGTTGGCCCCGTCCGCGGCGGCGGAGAGGGATCCGGGGCCGCCGCGGGGCATCGGGGCGTCGCCGGTGGAGGGGTCGTGGGCTTCAAGGCCGAGTGCGGCGAAGGTGTGGCCGCCGGGGGCGCTGTAGCCGGCGACGCCGTTATGCAGATCCAGGCCGCCTTCGGTCAGGTTGTACTGGCCCGGCATGTTCATGCCAGAGGAGGTGACGGTCGTTCCGCCGCCCGAGCCGTTCGCCGTTTCGGTCTCGTCGCTGAACACGTGACTGGTGTTGACGACGTCGCCGCCCGGCACGCCGTGCTCTTCCGTGTCGCTGGTGTAGGTCTGCCGCACCGGACCGTAGCTCACCGGCCCGGAAAGCGTTTCGTCGGTGGTGTGCGTCTCCTTCTCGAAGATATCGATCAGGATCGAAGGACCGCTCGCGCTGCCCGATCCCGAACCGGAACCGGTCCTGTCGACCGAGACGTCGACCGTCTGCGTGCTGTCGGAACTCACCTGCCGCGTGGTGGTGAACGTCGTCGGCGACCCGCCCGAACCCGATCCGACTCCGCTGCCCGCGCCCCCGCCCGACGAATCGCCACTGGCGGACCAGGCCCCGTCGGGGTCGATCGTCTCGTCGAACAGCGTATACGACCCTTCGGCCGAGATGAGCACATCGTACGCGCCGCCCGTCTCCAGCCAGCCGGTGTGGATGTCGATCATCGTCGTCGGCGCGACCGGCGTGACGTCCTTCTGCCCGCTGCGGCTGACCGTGGCCCGGTACTCGCGGGTCTCCCCGTCGGAGTGCGCGATGTCGATCTCGATCTGATCGTCCTGCGAGACGCTCTCCGACGAGGTGTGCAGGTGCGTCACCTGGCCGTTGTCGTAGCCGTAGACGTCAACCGTCGAATGCCCGGCCGAGCCGCCCAGCGAGAAGACGACGTCCGCACTGACGGTCGTCTGCCCGCCCCCGTCAACCCGCGTGAACGACCCTGGCCCATCGGTCGTCAGCAGCCACTCCGATCCGTGCGAATTGGTGACGATCCGCTCCCGCTGGTCGTCGACCGTCTCCGTCCCGTCGGCGTGCCGGTCGATCGACTTGCTCGCGTTCTCCTCGGTGAAGTCCCCGCCCGAGCCGCTGCCGGTGGTACCGTTCGCGCAGGTGGAAATCGACGCGAGTCAAACAACCGGAGGATCAAGGTAGAACAACCCCAACTCCATTCCCGAAGAAGCCCGCGCGATCGCCTTGCGAACTTCTGCTGACTCATCATTTTCGCAGACCTGTGCGGCATACCCGATCAAAGCTCCTCCACGAATGAAGAGGCCTTCGACGGCTGCCAATCGCATTTCAGGATCACGGTCCACAAGAAGACCGATCAAGACCAGATCGAGATGTATACTGTTTTGGTTTAACAATTCCTGTACCGCAGCCATCCGTACTCGATCGTCCTCAGACTGATTGAACGCAACTCTCACCAACACAGCCTGCACCAAATCCGAATCGGCATACCTACCGAGATCTTGGACAGCAATCTTTTTCGCATAATCAAGCGCAATGCTCGATGGAAACGGAGCATCGCCATGTCCTGCCTCAGTTGAAAATGGAATCGGAGTCTGGTCGGGTTAGTACCACCTGACTGGAGAACCATTCCATGAGTCGCACCCGTCGTCGTTTCACACCCGAGCAGAAGGCGCAGATCGTCCGCCGG
>QQVO01000014.1 GCA_003388505.1 Planctomycetota bacterium | reverse complement strand
ACCAACTGGCCAGCAAGCTCTCCCCGCAGGCGGATGACATAAGTCGACCTCCGTGAGAAACGTGGAACCTCCGCAAACTCCAGCCATACTACGCACCAACCCCATATTGGAAAAGGCATTGGCCCTGCCGTCGCAATCTCCCGCAGTGCGCAACCCAACCCCCGTCCGATATACTCAACGTTCTCAACCCCGACCTGCACCGCAAACCCGCCTGGACAACAGGGCAATGCTCACACTGCTCGTCGCAATCGGTTCCTTCCTCGGGTTCATCATCGCCTACCACACCTACGGGCGGTGGCTGGCGCGCAAGATCTTCAACCTCGATTCCGACGCCCTCGTTCCCAGCAGGGAACTCCAGGACGACGTCGATTACGTCCCCACGCGCAAAGAGGTCATCTTCGGCCACCACTTCACCAGCATCGCCGGTACCGGGCCGATCGTCGGGCCCGCCATCGCCGTCTTCTGGGGCTGGCTCCCCGCGCTCCTCTGGGTCGTCCTCGGATCGGTCTTCATCGGCGCCGTGCACGATTTCGGGGCCCTCATCATCTCCATGCGAAACCGCGGCCAGACGGTCGGCGAAATCGCCGGCCGCCTCATCACCCCCCGCGCCCGAGTCCTGTTCCTGCTCATCCTGTTCTTTGCACTCACCGTCGTCCTGGCGATCTTCGGACTCGTCATCGCCGTCATCTTCCAACTCTATCCGGAGTCCGTGCTCTCCGTCTGGATCGCCATGCCGGTTGCCATGCTGGTCGGCTACTGGGTCTACCGCCGCGGAGCATCATTGCTGTTGCCTTCGATCCTGGCGCTGATCGTCCTCTACGGAGCCGTCTACGTCGGCGTCGAACTCCTGCCGGTCAAGGTCATCGACCAGACAACCGCCGCCCCCGATGGCTCTGGTCCCGTCCCCAGCGGCCGCGTCGACGTCGTCGTCGGCCACGGCGACCAGCCGGTCGTGAGTGGTCTCCCGGTTTACAGCGGCATCGTCGGCTGGACCGGCGTGCTGATGGTCTACTGCTTTTTCGCCTCGGTCCTCCCGGTCTGGCTGCTGCTGCAGCCGCGCGACTTCGTCAACAGCCATCAACTGCTCATCGCCCTGCTGTTGCTGGTTGTCGGCCTCGGCGTCGCCGGCCTTACCGGGGTCGCCGATCTGGCCGCCAGTACCCCCGCTGTCGTCGATGAGTCGAATCTCCCGGCTCATGCGCCGCCGATCTTCCCCTTCCTGTTCATCACCATCGCCTGCGGCGCGTGCAGCGGTTTCCACTGCCTCGTCAGCAGCGGAACCAGCAGCAAGCAGGTCGCCAACGAACAGGACGCCCAGTACGTCGCCTACGGTTCCATGCTGCTCGAAGGCGCGCTGGCCGTGCTCGTCATCCTCGCCTGCACCGCCGGAGTCGGCATGGGCAAATTCACCAAGCAGACCGACAACCTCTACGTCGCCGCCACCGACGCTGCCGGCCGGCCCATCGTCGGCCACGCCGCCTGGGCCCTCCGCTACGATCCACAAGGCGACTGGGCAAAGTTCGGACTTCCCCAGACTGTCGGAGCATTTGTCGAAGGGGGCGCGAATTTCGTTTCCGCCCTCGGCATCCCGCTCCGTTTCGCCGTCGGCATCATCGCCACCCTCGTCGCCTGCTTCGCCGCCACCACGCTCGACACCGCCACCCGCCTGCAGCGCTACGTCATTCAGGAACTCGCCGCAACCTTTCGCATCGCGCCGCTCACCAACAAGTTCGCCGCCACCGGCCTCGCCGTCGTCCTCGGACTCTCGGTCGCCATGCTCCCCGGTCCGACCGGCGTCCCGGGGAAAGGCGGACTCATCCTCTGGCCCCTCTTCGGCGCCGTCAATCAACTCCTCGCCGGACTCGCCTTCATGGTCACCGTCTTCTATCTCTGGCGCCGCAGCAAGCCGATCCTCTTCGCCTGCCTCCCCATGCTCTTGATGCTCCTCATGCCCGCCTGGGCCCTCTGGTGGCAGATGCTCAACCCCGGCCAAGGCTGGCTCTGGACCGGACAATACCTGCTCTTCGGCTTCGGCCTCGTCATCACCGCCCTCCAGGCCTGGATGGTCGTCGAAGCCCTCCTCCTCTGGCCCAGAGCTCGCGGAGTCCTCGAAGAAACCCTCCCACCCCTCGGAATCCCGACCTTTCGCTGAATCCGTTTAGCGGCGACCCGCAGGGGAGCGCTCTGCTTTACTGGGCAGGCAACGGACGCAAGTCCTCCCCGACCTCCATCGCATAGAAATCAGCCCCCCCCTCCGGTTCACGGAAATCACCCGCCGGCAGCCCCCCCGGTTCAATCCCCGCGACGCGAAGAAAGTTCGCCAACAGCAGATGTCCCGACTGGGTCAGCACCGACTCCGGATGAAACTGCACGCCGAAGATCGGCCGCGTGCGGTGTTTCACACCCATCACCAGTCCCTCGGGCGTCCGCGCCGTGACCACCAGCTCATCGGGCAGTGAGTCCTCCTCGACAATCAGCGAGTGATACCGCGTCCCCCGCAGCGGACTCGGCAACCCCGCCAGAACGCCTCGCCCGTCATGGATCACCTCGCAAGTCCGGCCGTGCACCGCCTCCGGAGCCCGCACCACCCGTCCCCCCAGCGCGGCCGCAATCGCCTGATGCCCCAGACAGACCCCCAGAATCGGGATCTCCGCCCCCAGTGCGCACGCGACATCCATGCACACCCCCGACTCGCGCGGCGTCCCCGGCCCCGGAGACAGCACAATCGCCCGCGGCGACAGGCCGCGAACCTCGTCCACCGTCACCGCGTCGCTCCGCACCACAACCGTCCCCGCCCCCAACTCCTCGAAATACCGCGCAAGGTTGTGTACGAAGCTGTCATAGTTGTCAATCAGCAGCACCTGCGTCATCGCCCGCCGCTCCCCGAATCCACTGCAACGCCCACGGGCTGCGTCCCGTGGGCCCGTCTCCACCCCCCCTCAACGCCCGCGCATCAACTTCACGTCGTCAATCGAAAGCGTTCCCGTCGACCCGTTCAGACCCACCTGCACGATCGCCTCCCGCGCCGCCGCCGGGACGGAAACCGTCTCCGAAACATGCTGCCACGAACTCGAATCCGCCAGCCACGGCCCCATCACCTTCTGCCCGATCGGCCGTCGCCGCTGATCGAAGAAGTGAATCACCAGCGAAGGTTCCTCCTGCGCGTTCGTTCCCCGTCGCACTCCCTCGACCCGCAGGCTCAGGCTGATCTTCACGCTGGGGACTTTCGACCCGTCAATCGCCAGTCCCTGCAGGATGTGAGCCGACCGTCCCGGATCGGAGTTTATGAACCGCAGGTAGCGGCTGCCCGACGGCGCACCGTCGCTCTCCACGGTCGACCGCCGCTGATAATGCCAGCCCACCGCCATCTCATCGCCCCGCAACTCCTCAAAGTCGCCGTTGACGAGCTGCGGGTTCCCTGGGTCCGGCAGCACGTCCCGCTCATCTTCCGACTTGCCCGTCATCGGCACGAACAGCGTCGGCAAGAGCTCCGTCTCCACCAGTTCCCCGTCCTTTTTCTCCAGCAGATGAAACACCTGCTGATACCGTTCTCCCAGCGGAATAATCATCCGCCCCCCGTCCTTGAGCTGCTCCACCAGCGGCTGCGGAACGTCTTCCGGGGAACAGGTCACGATGATCTTGTCGAACGGCGCATGCTCCGGCCAGCCTTCATAGCCGTCGCCGATCTTGACCTGCACGTTGTCGTAGTTGAGCTGCCGCAACAACCGCTGCGCGTTGCGTCCGAGCTGGGGGATGATTTCGATCGTATACACCTCGTCCACCAGTCCCGACAGCACCGACGCCTGGTAGCCGCTCCCGGTCCCGATCTCGAGCACCTTGTCATCCGGCTGCGGATCGAGCACCTGCGTCATGTACGCCACGATGAACGGCGGCGAGATCGTCTGCTTGTGCCCGATGTCGAGCGCCTGGTCAAAGTACGCCATGTGCCGCAGCGCCGGCCGCACGTACAGATGCCGGGGCACACTTCGCATCGCCTCCAGCACCCGCTCATTCGTGATCCCCTCGGGCGCGAGGTCTTCGTCCACGAGCCGCATCCGCGCAATCCGAAACGGATCCCGGGCCTGTCCGGAAGCCGATGGCGTGACCGCAGCCACGAAGCAGAGGCAGACCACCGGACAAATCAACCAATGGAATGTGCGGGGAGTGAGCGGCATCGACGCGACTCCGGGAAGACGACGAACTGACTCAATCCACCAATTATAAGCGTCTTTCCACGAACACCGCGACGCGGATTCCCGAATTCGATCTCCCACCCGTTTCCCTGTTCCTGTAGCATCCCCCCGTTTATAGCGCTTTGCAGATCAGCGTTGGCGATCTGTCTCGCGGATTCTCGTCCTCGACAGTCCAAACACCGCTCGACGCGGACACATGGTAGAGCAATTTGCTCTAGCCCCGACCCCCAGGCGAGCGGCGAGGCGTCAGCCCGCCGATCCGACTTCCAACCCCGACCGCCAAGCGAGCCGACCCGTCCTCCGACCCCGACCCCCCAGGCGAGCGGCGAGGCGTCAGCCCGCCGATCCGTCCTCACTCAAATCAAGTTTCCTAAACCGACCGCCCGCCGATCCGTCCTCCCCAAGGCCCAGTCCCCGTGCCGATCCGACGACAATTCCAACTCGACGCCGACAAAATCGTCGACACCGCCGAAATCCTGGCCCGCCGCATTCACGAGCGCTTCCCCGGCGCCGGTCTCTCCGCCCTGTGCAAGGAACTCGTCGAAATCAGCCGGCAGGCAAGGCAGGAAGCCAAAAGGATCGCCCGCCCCATCGGCTGGGTCCGCACGCTTTCCTACCTCGTCATCGCCGCCATCATTGCCACGCTCGTCTACTCCTCGGTCCTCATCGTGATTGATCTCGGGGAAGCCGGAGTCGACCTGCGCGGCCCCGAAATCGTCCAACTCGCCGAGGCGGGCCTCAACGACCTGATTCTCGTCGGCGCAGCGATTTTCTTCTTCGTCACGCTCGAAACCCGCCTCAAGCGGCGACGCGCCCTGGGAGCGCTCCACGAACTCCGTTCGATCGCCCACGTCGTCGACATGCACCAGTTGACCAAAGACCCCGAGCGGATGCGCATCACCGGCCCCGACACAAAGTCTTCCCCCAAGCGGACCATGACCCCCTTCGAACTCAGCCGCTACCTCGACTACTGCGGCGAGATGCTCTCCATCACCGGCAAACTCGCCGCGCTCTATGCCCAGGATTTCGCCGACACGCAGGTCGTCACCGCGGTCAACGACATCGAGAACCTCACGTCGGGCCTCTCGCGGAAGATCTTCCAGAAACTCACCATCCTTTACGATCGCGAAGAAGGGCGCTTGAAATGAAGGACCATCCACGCCTCAGCCAACGCCTGTATGATCCGAACAGTGCATCGAGTCTCGTCCTTCTCTCCCATCAGGGGGGAGAAGGTGCCCCCCAATGTAGGCGACTCGCTCCGCGAGTCGCGAGTGCGTTCGACCGATCAACGTTCGCCGAACGCGATTCGTTGCTGGTCCGGGATCTGTCAGAGCAAACCTCCCGCTCCCCCCGAACCCGAAGTCTCATTCCCCTCGCACAACTCTGTCTCGCTGTCACGCTGACCGCCGGCCTGTCCGGTTGCGGCGGCAGCCGGGACGAACCGGAAGCCGTCCAAACTTCATCTCCCGTCACGAGCGAGCCGCACGCCAACGAACCCGTCGCAAACTCCCCGCCTGTCAAACCGACCGCACCGGAAGTCGAACCGGCCGTCGACACGGCATCCACTGAACGCCAGGAGCAGGCTGCCGCGCACTTCGACACTCTGACGTCCACAAACGTCACTCCCGACCAATGGACCAAGGCCCAGGAAGCTCTCGTCGAACTCGGTAGCGACGCCGTCCCCGTTCTCACCGAACACTTCGCCTCCGCCGATCCGTACGTCCGCGAGATGGCCGTCACCATTCTCGCCATGATCGGCCCCCGGAGCGCAGACGCCGAAGACGCACTCCTCACCGCCTTAAATGACGATTCGATTCACGTCCGCGCCAACGCCGCCACCGCTCTCTGCCTGATCCCTGGGCGCGAAACCGAGGTGATCCCCGTACTGACCGATCTCCTGGGGCACGACGATCCGCAACTCCGGCAGATGGCCGCCACCAATCTCGGCAACTTCGGCCCCGAAGCCGCTCCCTTCGTCGCGCAGCTTGCCGCCGTCCTTGAAACCGGCCCGGCCGACGTCGTTGTGCCAGTCGCCGAGATCCTCGGACGCATCGGACCCGACGCCCGCGCCGCAGCCCCCCGGCTTCAGCAGATCGCCTTCGAAGACGACGGCGAAGCCAGACAGGCCGCCACCGCCGCGCTGCAGCGGATCATTCCGGAGAGGAGTGAATAACCCGGATTATTCGTAGCGCACGCTGCCAGCGTGCGTCACCGTTGACTTGGCGTCGGCGTCCAATCCCTTCAAAAATCGCGGCGCTTTGGGCAACTTCTCGATTACCTGCTGTTTGGCAAACACTGATAGTGAACCGGGCCCTCGTCATGAATAATCCGGAATAAGCAGCTCCGGCGAGGCGGCCGACCGTGTTCCCCCCAGCGGCGGATTGTCGGCCGCACGAAACGTAAACACCACCGAGTACTTCGTCTCCTCGGACAAATTCCGGCTGGCCGCGTGCAGCGTGCGGCAGTGGAAAAACAGCACGTCTCCCGGTTCGAGTTCAACCGGCCGCGCCGTCTCGATCAGCGCCTGATTCTCCGCCAGGTCTTCGCGAAAGAACACCGCCTCGTCGAACCGGCTGCGATCAATCGGCATCTGATGCGAACCGGGGATCACGCGCAAGCAGCCGTTCCGCTCCCGCTCTACTCCCAGCGCCAGCCACACAGTCACCAGTTCCGGCCGCGCGTACGACCAGTAGCGGATGTCCTGATGCCACCCCGTTTCGCTGCTGTACGCCGGATGCTTCGTCATCACGCAGTTATGGTGCGCCAGCGGACAGACGATCTCCGGCCCCAGTAACTGCTGCAGCCGCCCAACAAGCGCCGGTCGCGTCATCCACTCCGTAAACGCATAATCCCGGCTATGCGCCTGCTTCAGCCGCCGCACGGTTTCTCCCCCGGCTACCTCCCGCGAGTCGGGAGCGCCCGGATAATGCACATCCGCCTCCAGCTCCACCGGTTCGATTCGCCGGTGCAGCCCCTCCAGCGTCACATCCAGCATCCGCCGACAAAGCCGAGCCTCCCCCAGTCCCCGCACGACGACAAACCCGTCGCGCGCAAACGCACCGAGTTCCTCCGCAGAGAACGCGGCAGTCGCAATCGGGGGTGACTCAACGGACGCCGGTCGCATGGGATTCAATTCTCGGTTGACGCATCAGTCAGTTGGTGATTCGTCGGCGACATGAAACGGCCCTTCGACGCGGAGCGTCAGTTCATCGGCGAGAATCGACATCAACTCCCACGTCCCGGCGCTGTTGCGATTGCCACTGGTCAGATCCGGAATGAGAGCATGACCGGGATTCTCCTCCAGTGGATCGGCGACGACGTCAATCCCCCGCTGACGGAGATCGCCCACGCGAAGCACCGCAACGAAGTAGCCATGCCGCGACGGACCCAGTGACGCTTCGCCGAGACTCGGGAAGTCGGGATGCTCCTCGGACTTCGCCCGGCTGACGGACAGCCCCTCGGGATCATTTTCCGGATGCGGTTGAAACGCCCGAGGTGAGGCGGGCTCTGCGGCGGCTGGATCATACCATCCTGTGCTGACGGGAATGCGACGGTAAATGAACTCATCATCGCCTACGAAAGCAGCATCCAACGGCATTGTATGCGCCCTTGCAGCCAGTCCGAGGAGTGATCGCCGCCTCTCAGACGGTCAGGGGCACCGCAACACGCTCCACCAGCTTACTCCGCTCGAACTTCAGCCTCTCGACCTTCCCCGCTTCGTCGATGTTATAAATCCCGCAACTCCCCTCCGGACGGTACTCGAACGAAATCCCTCCGTCCCCCCCCGGCACGACCCGCAATGGAACCGCCTTCCCTCCGTCCCGGAGCATCTCGACCAGGCGCGTCGCCGCGTCAATCGACTCTTCCGTCGGCCAGATCAAGTCGTCCTCATCGACCCGCCCCGGCGAACGCCGCCATTCCTCCAGCAGGTCGAACACGCGCTGCCATTCCCCGGCGACGCCCGCCGCCTTTTGATCGTCGGCGTGCGAAGCCTCCGGCAACGCAGCACTGCGTGAAGCGGATGTGTCGGCCATCGGATACCTCCGGTAAGCGGCAAGACCGGCAGAGCGCACTCGCTCTCCCCACCTCGCATTATAGCGCACATGGAGGGTGTCCGGCAGTGCTCTTCCCGCGCACCCGTTGAGCCCGCGATGCACAACGTATCGTCGCCGGGTGCCACTGGCGTCTCGCCAGTGCGCGATGGACAACGGATCGTCGCCATCACCCTCCCCCCTGCAAGCCCGCAATGTTCACCTCCTGCAGCGTTCCACGAGACAACCCGGTCAACACCGTTCAATGCGAACCTTGGCACTCGTTTCCCCCACCGACACCTCCCGTACCTCGTCCGGCAGCGAGTCCACCCGCTCCAGACGGTCCGCCAGCGTCTCACCCTTCACGTACTCCTGCCACTCATCCACGGCCGCCGTCGCCTCGTCGCCGCCCGCGTACTCAATCCGGATACGGTCGGTGATCTCCAGGTTCGCATCCTTCCGCGCCTGCTGCACGTGACGCACGAAGTCGCGGGCCATCCCCTCACGCACCAGTTCCGGGGTCAGCGCCGTCGACAGCGCAATCTGAATCCCCGCATCACTCCCGCTCGCCCAGTCGCTCGCCTGCTCCGTCGACACCAGCACATCCTCCGGCTCGAGCGTAATCTCCTCCCCCCCAACCGTCACCCCCACCGGCTCGCCGCTTCGCAACGGCCCCAGAACCTCATCCCCCAGCCCAGGCAACTCCTCCCGAATCAACTTCAAGAGCCTCCCGTACTTCGGCCCCAGCGTCTTCAGATTCGGCTTGTACGAGTAACTCACCAGGTCGCCCAGGTCATCGGCCCGCGTCAGCCTCTTCACATTCAACTCATCGCAGATCACCGCCGACAACCCCGCGATGTCTTCCGCGTCCCGCTCGTCTGCGCAGGCGAACTTCAGTTCCGCCAATGGCTGCCGCACCCGCTGGTTCGCCTCTTCCCGCAACCGGTGCCCCAACCGCACCACACGCTGCACAACCTCCGTCTGCCGGTTCAAATCAGGCTTCAATAGCTCCAGGTCCGCCTGCGGATACTCACACAAATGCACCGACTCCGGCCCACCGCCAGTCTCTAGACCCTCGACCCTCGACCCTCGACCAATCCCGACCAGATTCCGATACATCCGTTCGGCAAGGAACGGAACCACAGGCGCCAGCGCCTTGGAGAGTGTGACGAGGACCTTGTAGAGCGTCTGGTAGGCCGCCAGTTTGTCCGGATCCCAATCGGACCCGCCAATGGCCGCCGCCGGGCTTCGCTCTCGGCTCTCCGCTCTCGACCCTGGACCCTCATCACTCGCCCCTCGCCCCTCCTCCCTCGACCTCCAGAACCGCCGCCGATTCCGCCGAATGTACCAGTTCGAAAGATCATCAATGAAACTCGCCGCCGCCCGGCAAACCTCCGCCGCTTCGTACTTCTGAAAACTCTCGTTCGCCGTCTGCAGGAATGCCTGCAGGTTCGACAGAATCCACTGGTCGATGTTCGGCCGCTCGGCCACCGGCACCTCCGGCAGCGACGGATCGAACTCGTCCGCATGCGCGTAGTTGACGAAGAACGCGTAACTGTTCCACAAAGGCAACAGCACCATCCGCCGCACTTCATCGGCCGGCTTGCTCGTCACGCGAGCGCACGGCAGACCTTCTTTCGTGTGATCGATCGGCCCTTCCGGCGTCTCGAGAGTCACCCGTTCGTCCGGATGCCGCGTGCCGAACCGCAGGTCCTGAGCCGGATTCTGGGCGAGATACATCCACCGCAGCGTATCGACGCCAAGCTGCTCGGCCGCCTCTTCGAACCAGATCGCGGTCCCGTCGCTCTTGTGCATCGGCTGCCCGTGCTCGTCCATCACCAGCCGGTGACCGAGCAACGTCTTGAACGGCCGCTTCTCCGCCGCGACGTCCGTCTCGTCGTACCGCATCATCGTCGAGAGCGACAGCAGCGAATAGAACCAGTTCCGAAACTGACCCGGGAAACACTCCGTCACAAAATCCGCCGGGTACCACTTCGCCCACTCCTCCCGATCATGGTTGTAGTGCATCGTGGAGAACGGCGTGATCCCCGCATCCAGCCAAGGGTTCCCCACATCCACAATCCGCGACAGCACGGCCCCCGTCTTCTCACTCTTGATCTTCACCCCATCGATCCAGGGCCGGTGCGGTGTATGCCCCTCGAAGTCGTCCCAGCCCTCGACAGCCCGCTCGCGCAGTTCGTCCAGGTCGCCGATGACGTCAAAATCCGTCGGGTCCTCCGGATTCACCCAGATCGGCAGCGCCAGGCCCCAGAACCGCTTCTTCGAGATCATCCAGTCCCGCATGCCGTTGAGCCACTCGATCTCCCGTTCCTCGCCGTCGATCTCCGGCGGCAGCCACTCGATCTCCCGCGTCACCGCCTTGATTTCGTCCCGCCAGTCCATGTTGATGAACCATTCGTCCACCAGCCGGAACACCAGTTCGTCCCCCGTCCGCCAGCAGTGCGGGTAGATGTGCGGATACGTCTCAACGTAGACCAGCAGCCCCTTCTGCTTCAGTTCCTCGAACACAAGTTCCGCCGTCTCCGGATCACTCGCCCGGCGTCCACTGAACGGTCCGAACCCATCGCCGAACGTCCCGTCCTCCTTGAGCGGCGCAATCACCGGCAGTCCCAGTTCGACGCCGATCTGATGATCCACATCACCGCACCCCGGCGCGATGTGGACGATCCCCGTCCCCTCGCCCGCGACGACAAGCGCGTTCCCCTTCGAATCCCGTCCCCCATCGATGACCACATGCCCCGAAAAGCCCACGGGTTGCAACCCGTGGGCCTCGCGTTGCGCCTCCAGATCATCAAACGGCCCCCCATACCGCCAGCCCACCATCTCCGCCCCTTTGACGGTCCCTTCAACCTCATACCCTCCCTGTTCCTTGAACATCTGCGCAATCGTCTTCAGCTTCCCCACACCCTCCGGCCAAGACCATTCCGGTCGCCCGAACCCCTCCTTGAACTCACTCTCCAGCCGCTTGAACTCCAGATTGTCCTTCGCGAAGTAGTAGACCGCATCATCCTTCTTCGCCCGCAGCCGCACATACTCCAACTCCGGATTCACCGCACACGCCACATTCGACGTGAGCGTCCAGGGCGTCGTCGTCCAAACCAACAAGAACTCCCCAGGCGAGCCGGAGGCGTCAGCCTCCGGTTGCTCCCTCCCTCCCTGTGCCCCCTCGACCCTCGACCCTCGACCCTTGTCCAACACCGGAAACCGCACAAAACACGACCGGTGCGTCGTCAGCTTCCGCCCGTCCGCCACCTCCATCTGCGAATACGCACTGCCGGCGCGCCCCGACCACGGCATCACGTCGTGGCCCTGATAGATCTTCCCCCGCGTGTGGCACTTCTTGAGGAACGTCCAGATCGTCTCGTTGTTCTCCGTCGAGAACGTAAAGTAACTCCCCCCCCACTCCGGACACCCCAGCCGCGCGGTGAGTTCCTCCGCCGTCCCGCTCGCGACTTCGCCCTTAGGCGTCTTGAGCGTGATGCGCTCATCCGTCCCAATCCCCTCCGCCAGTTTCCGCAACTCCTCCGGATCGTCCCACTCCATCCAGTAGCCCAGCCGCACCGACTGCTCCGTCTGCCGCGCCGCGAACCGCAGCACCCGCTTCTTGCACTCATGCACGAACCGGTCGATCCCGTAGTCCGCGATCCCGGTCTTCGTCCCCAGATTGAGTTCCTTCTCAACCTCGACCTCCACCCACAGTCCCTGGCAGTCGAATCCGTTCTGATACCGCAGTTCGTGCCCCGTCATCGCGAAATACCGCTGAAAGGCGTCCTTGTACGTCCGCCCCCATGCGTGGTGCACCCCCATCGGGTTGTTGGCCGTGATCGGCCCGTCAAGAAAGCTCCACCGCGGCTTCCCGGCGTTCTGCCGCTGCAACCGCCGGAAGACATCCGCCTCCCGCCAGAAGCGGAGCATCTCATGCTCACCGGCAATGAAATTCGGGTCGTCAACCTTCTGAAACATGAAAGCGGCCTTACGGGAGAATCAACACAGAGACACTGAGGGAGCACGGAGGTGACACTGAGAATTAACCATCATCGTCCGGTCGAAACCAATGTAGGCGACTCGCTCCGCGAGTCGCATGTGCATTCGTCGGTTCAGCGGACGTCGTCTGCATATGCACCGCTCTCCAGGCAAGAAAAGACGGTCTGAGACGGCCGCAAAACACCACACGCCGGCCGCCGGTCAGACCGGCCGCCGGCGTGATTGTAGAAAGACCACGTCCCGGAGCGAACTGCATCAGACGCAGAGCGACATTCGGCGACGCTCAGAAATCCTCTTCGTCATCGAAGTCTTCGAAGTCGTCGTCCTCCTCGTCATCGTCGTCGAAATCGTCGTCGTCATCGAAGTCGTCGTCGTCATCATCGAGTTCGTCGTCGTCGAACTCGTCGTCATCGAAGTCGTCATAATCGTCGTCGTCATCATCATCGTCGTCGTCGAAGTCGTCGAACTCCTCGTCGTCGTCGTCAATCAGGCGCGGACCATCGAGAACCGTCGACAGGCCGCAGGTTGCACCGAACGGCACCGCTTCGATTTCCCGGACGTCGGATTCAATCATTGACTTCAACATCGGCGAGTACCTCGATCCTCATTCTCAAGGGGCGTTGTCTGAGAAGCCCGTCTCATGCAGGCCAGTTCAGTTTCGGCTCGGGTCGGTGTTCGATGTTTGCAGACGCGTGCTCAACAAACCTCCGCCACACGCTGAATGCGGGTCTCGTAATCGATTCGTACCCCGGTTGTCAAGCAGATCATCGCGATCCGATCCAACCTGAAGTTCCATCCCCTGTGCGACTTGCGAAGCGCTCGCCGGCGGCGGCCGATCGATCACAGCGCCGCCCGCCGCCCCGGATGCGAACGCTCGATCTGTTCCATCCCGCACGCCCCCGCCGTCGGCAGCATCTTATGCGGACTGCACGTCCCCTCCGGGTTGAACACCCGCCGCACATCTTCCATCACCGCCACGTCGGTCGACGTGAACAACCGGTCCATGAACGAGATCTTTTCCACGCCGATTCCGTGCTCTCCCGTCACACTTCCCCCCAGTTCGATGCACCGCGTCAGAATCTCATCCCCCGCCTCGATCACCCGCCGCGTCTGCTCCGCGTCCCGCTCGTCGAACAGCAGAATCGGGTGGATGTTCCCGTCCCCCGCGTGAAACACGTTCACGATCCGCAGGCCGTATTTCTCACCCGTCGCCGTGATGAACTCCAGGATCTCCGGCAGCTTCGTGCGCGGCACCACGCCGTCCTGCGTGCAGTAGCTCGGCGACAACCGCCCGATCGCCCCGAACGCCTGCTTCCGGCACTTCCACAAGAGTTGTCGCTCGGCCGGCGTGTTGGCAGAACGCACCTCCCGCGCGCCGTTCTGCTCGCACAGTTCGACGATCCGCCCCGCCTCCGCATCGACCGAAACCTCCAGCCCGTCCACTTCGATCAGCAGCACCGCACCGGCGTCCAGCGGGAAGCCGAACTGAAACGCCGCTTCCAGCGCCTCCACGATCCCCTGGTCCATCATCTCCAGCGCCGCCGGCACAATTCCCGCCCCGATGATGGCAGAAATCGCTTCCGTCGCCTCACGCACCGTGTCGAACACCCCCAGCATCGTCCGGTACGCCGCAGGGTTCCTCGTCAGCCTCACCCATGCTTTCGTACAAATCCCGAACGTCCCCTCGCTGCCGATGAACAGGCCCGTCAGGTCATACCCCGGCAGATCCTCGCACGGACCGCCGAACTGCACCACCTCCCCGCTCGGCAGCACCACCTCCACCCCCAGGATGTGGTTCACCGTCACGCCGTACTTCAGCGTATGCGGCCCCCCCGAATTTGTGGCGACGTTCCCCCCGATCGTGCACGCCCCCTGGCTCGACGGATCGGGCGCGTAATGAAAGCCCGTCTCCTTCAAATGCTGCGTGAGGTGCACGTTCACCAGCCCCGGCTCGACCACCGCGTACCGGTCCCGCACGTTCACCTCCAGAATCTGCCGCATCCGCGTCAGGCAGATCATCACACCGCCCCCCACCGGCAGTGTTCCGCCCGCCAGGCTCGTCCCCGCGCCCCGCGGAATAAACGGAACCTCATGCTCGTTGCACGTCTTCACAATGCGGACGATCTGTTCCGTCGACGTGGGAAACACCACCACGTCCGGCATCCGCTTCTCCACCACGTATCCGTCGCATTCGAAAACGAGCAGTTCATCTTCGTCGGCGATCACCGAGTCGGCGCCCACAATCGCCCGCAGGTCGTCCAACAGTGAAGACGTCGTCGAAACCGCCATCAATCCGTGTGCTCCCAAACTGGTGTGTGACCCGCATCATAGACCCCCACCATACAGTCGTCGATCCGCCCCCCCAACCCCACTCAACACGTAGCCGAAGTCGTGAGACTTCGGACGAACAGCCAGAGCCATTCACCGGCTGCGCCCCGTCCGTTCTGCAAAATCCGGCTCAATACCGCTCGCTTCACTCCGGTTTCACAGCCGCTTCCCTTACCATCGCCCAACGACAACAACCGATTCGCACGCACAACCGTTTAGCCGCGACTCGTAGAGGAGCGCTCCGCTTCTCACCCACCTCACGCTCATCAACACCCACCGCACCCGTTCATCCTCAGACCCCCAACACCGATGCCTTTCCTCGCCCCCCTCGACGACTTCAAATCCGCCGACATGCCCGAACGCTCGGCCGGGTTCTGGAAACTGGCCGGCCCCGGCGCGGTCCTGGTCGGACTCTCCATCGGCGCCGGCGAAATCGTGATCTGGCCCACCATCGTCGCCGAGCACGGCGCCGGCATGGTCTGGGCCGCCGTCATCGGCGTCTTTCTGCAACTCTGGATCAACTTCGAAGTCGCCCGCTGGACCATCGCCACAGGCGAAACGGTCTACACCGGCTTCGCCCGCGTTTGGCGCGGATTCGCCGTCGTCTTCATCCTGCTCAACATCATGGGCTGGCTCGCGCCCGGCTGGGCCATGGCCTCCGGCAGCGCGCTCAAAGCGCTGCTCTTCGGACCCGACTTCGGCGCGGGCGCCGTATGGGGCTCCATGACCCTCTGGACCAGCTTTACCTTCGGCATCGTGCTGTTGCTCCTCTTCGGGCCGAAACTCGTCTACAACTCCGTCGAAAAGACGATCGAAATCCTGATCCTCACCGTCACCATCGGACTGATTCTCGTCGCCTTTTTCGTCAGCACCGCCGACACCTGGGCTGAACTCGGCCGCGGAGCCGTCAACTTCGGCTACAAATCGCCCGGTTTCCCGTTCAAGAGCCTCTTTATCGCGCTCGTCTTCGCCGGGGCGGGAGGCACCGCCAACCTCTTCTACACCTTCTATCTCCGCGACAAGAACGTCGGCATGGGGGCCCGCATCCCGGAACTCAGCAACCCCCTCCGCGGACGCACCGAGGCCGTCCCCTCAACCGGCTTCCACTTCGACGACACCCCCGAGAACGCCGAGCGCTTTCGCTCCTGGTGGCGCTACATCCGCCAGGACCAGACGCTTTTCTTCTGGCTGCTCAACTCCGTCACGCTGATGCTGTTCATCTTCGGCGCCCTCGCCGTGCTGCATCCACGAGGCATCGTCCCCCAGGCCGATTCGCTCATTTGGGACGAGTCGCAGATTCTCGCCGAAGTCTGGGGCCAATGGGGCGCGAACTGGGGCAAGGTCGGCCGCAGCATCTTCCTCATGGTCGGCGTCGCCACGCTGTTCAGCACGCAACTCGCCCTGGTGGATGGCGTCTCCCGGTCGATCTCCGACATCATCTACACCAACGTCGCCGCCGCCCGCAAACGGGAACTCAACTGGTGGTACATGGTCATCGCCCTCGGCTGGATCGCGGTCGGGCTCGCCATCACCGCTGTCATCGAGTTCAGCGGCATCGTCAAGGATCTCGGCGTCCTCTTTAACGCCGCCTACATGGGCGGCTTCGCCATGGCCGTCTATGTCCCCCTCACCCTGTACATGAACCTCCGATACCTCCCCAAATCGGCCCGCCCCGGCCCGGTCTCAATCGGCATGATGGTCATCGCCACCATCACCTACACCGGCTTCGCCCTCTACTGCATCTACTGGGAAATCACCCAACGGCTGTAATCGCGCCTCCAAAGCCCACGGGTTGCAACCCGTGGACCCCTCAACTCTCCGATTGGCGGCGTCCGACCCCTCTCCTATAATTCCCCGCCAGCATGAAACGGCCCGCCTGTGTTGTTCCCCGCCCACCGTGCGCCCAGACCATGAAACCCGAGCACATCCGCAACTTCTCGATCGTGGCGCACATCGACCACGGCAAGAGCACCCTCGCCGACCAGCTCCTCCTCAAGACCGGCGCCATCACCGAACGCCAGTTCCGTGAGCAGATCCTCGACGACCTCGACGTCGAACGGGAACGCGGAATCACCGTCAAGGCCCGCGCCGTCGCCATCCACTACACGCCCCCCGAACCCGGTTCCCCCACCTACGAACTCAACCTGATCGACACGCCCGGCCACGTCGACTTCCACTACGAAGTCTCCCGCAGCCTCGCCGCCTGCGAAGGCGCGCTGCTCATCATCGATGCCTTTCAGGGCGTGCAGGCGCAAACGGTCGCAAACGCCTACGCCGCGATCGAAAGCAATCTCGAAATCATCCCGGTCGTCAACAAGATCGACCTCCCCGTCACCCGCGTCGACGAAGTCCTCGAAGAGGTCGAAACCATCCTCGGACTCGACGCGTCCGGCGCGCTGAAAGTCAGCGCAAAAAAGGGCACGGGAGTCGAAGACGTGCTGGACGCCATCATCCAGCGCATCCCGGCGCCGAACGGAGACCCCAAGGCCCCGCTCAAGGCCCTCGTCTTCGACAGCAAGTACGACCCCTACCGCGGCGTCATCACCTATCTCCGCATCGCCGAGGGGACCATCCGCAAGGGCGAGAAGATCAAGTTCCTGAAAGCGGGTACCACGCACGAGGCGATCGAACTCGGGCAGTTCCGCCCCGGCATGGTCGAATGCGACCAGCTCGGTCCCGGACAGGTCGGCTACATCGTCACCGGGATCAAAGAACTCGGCAACGTCCACGTCGGCGACACCGTCACGCACGCCGCCGCGCCCACGTCGTCGCCGTTCGCAGGCTACAAAGACCCCAAACCGATGGTCTTCTGTGGCATGTTTCCCATCGACGCCACCGACTTCGAGAAGCTCCGCGAAGAACTCGAAAAAATGAGTCTCAACGACGCCAGCTTCAGCTTCGCGCCCGAGACCAGCGACGCCCTCGGCTTCGGATTCCGCTGCGGATTCCTCGGTATGCTCCACATGGAGATCATCCAGCAGCGACTGGAAGACGAAGCCGACGTCGGTCTCATCCAGACCGCCCCCAACGTCACCTACGAGATCGCCAAGCGTGACGGGGAAGTCTTCCTCATCGACAACCCGCTCGATGTCCCCGATGTCGGCCGGATCGAAGAATTCCGGGAACCGATCGCCCGCGTCACCTTCATCCTGCCCGCCTCCAACATCGGCGTCATCATGCAGCTTTGCGAAGATCGCCGGGGCGTCTACAAAACCACCGAATACCTCGGACCTGAACGGGCTCAACTCATCTACGAACTCCCCCTCGCGGAAATCATTTACGATCTGCATGACAAGCTGAAAAGCGCCACGCGAGGCTACGGCACCATGGACTACGAGGTCATCGGCTTCCGCGCCGCCGATCTCGTCAAGATGGACATCCTCGTCAAAGGCGCCCGCGTCGACGCCCTGTCAACCATCGTCCATCGCGACATGGCCGAACGACGCGGCCGGCAACTGGTCAAGAAACTCAAACAGGAGATCCCCAAGCACCAGTTCGAAGTTGCGCTGCAGGCCGCCATCGGCGCGCGCGTCATCGCCCGTGAAACAATCTCCGCCTACCGCAAGAACGTCACCGCAAAATGCTACGGCGGCGACATCACCCGCAAACGCAAGCTCCTGCAGAAGCAGAAAGAAGGCAAAAAGCGGATGAAACAGTTCGGACAGGTCGAAATCCCGCAGAAGGCCTTCCTCTCCGTCCTCGAAGCCGGCAACGAAGACTGACCCCGCCCCCGCTTGCGGCTTCGCACCTCACTTCCGCAACAACCGCCTCACGACCCGATAACCCTGAAACTTCAATTCATCCCGCCACGCGCTCCTCCCCGGCGGAGCCGGTTTGAGACCGAATCGGCGCAGCCGCGCGTTCGTCCGGTACAGCGCCTGTCGCTTGTCCAGGTCCGGCGTCCGAAACGTAATGCTGAACGACACCGAAACCTCCGCCCCGTTCTGCACCCAGTGCGGGTAAGTCACCGGGAAGTGCAGTCCCATCCCCCCTGCGAGCAGAAACTTCCACCCCTTTTTGCGGTGCGTTTCATCGAACTCCAGATTGCGCCCCGCGTCTGAATAGAATCCCTCCAGTTCTTCATCGCTCAGGATTTCGCGATCCGATCCGTCCAGCATCCGCACCGTCTTGCTGCCGCGAACCTGCAGCAGAAAGTTGTGCTCCGGATCGATGTGGTACGGGGTCACCGAACCCGGCGACGTGACGAAAACAAACGCCTGCGCGTTCGACATGCCCGGCACGATCGGCTCCGAATGCAGCCGCACCAGCGACAGGCATTCCTCCAGCAGTTCCCGGTAAGCGGCATTCTGCTCGACGTACTTCAGCACCATCCACGACCGGCACGATTCGATCCGCCGCAGCGTCTCCTCGACCGAGAGCCCGTTGCGCGGCGTCCGGCTCAGATCGATGCTCAGCGGCAGATCGCCTGCGTTGTATTCGATGCAGCTCTCCGGCAGCGCGCGCGACAGTTCCAGGATCCGCTCCATCTCGAACAGCGGATGATCCGCCAGGCGATGCTCGATCAGAAACGGGCGGCGGCTGAAGCACTCCGCGAACGTCGACTCGTCAAAGGAGAGCAGGGCGGACCCCGCCCCGCTCGAGGTTTCGCACCGCACTGCCGCCGCATGGTCGATGGTCTGCATAGCGTCTGCTCCTGATGCACGGTCAATCATGAGTCTGTCTACCGAAAGGCCGGCCGCGCCGTCGGCGGCGACGCACCACACACCGCGCCGCCGGCCATAAACCGACCACGGCGTCCCCGCTCCAGCGGCCGGTCGAAACCAGCAGACGCCGCACCGCCCGCCGTTCGCGCCACAGACGATTAATCATGGAATGCCGCGGCGCCGCGCAGGAATCCATCCAGTCGACGGCCGGATGCTCGCACGCGATCCGGATGTTCTCGATCTCCAGTTGCACGCCCGGCGAGAACTTCTCCAGCGACTCGTCGTATGCGATCTTGAATGCGAACGCCCCCTGGCCCGAGAGAAGATTGCACTTCAGCGCGATCGGCTCGTTGTTGAGAAACAGCCCCAGCAGCATCAACTTGCCTTCCCGCGCCGCGCCCTGCATCACCTCGTTGAAGAACACCGCAGAGGCTTCGTTCTGACTGATCGCCGTGCGGTTGCGCCCCTTCCAACCGCGGCGTTCCAGGTCGAGGAACTGCTGCACCCAGAAATCACTGTGTTGCGCGTCGGTAACGAACTTCAACTTGATCTCGCCCAGGTCGGTCAACCGTCGTCGCTGACGCCGCAACTCGCTGCGGTGGTGACTCGACAGCAGAGAAGCGACGTACTCCTCCCAATCCCCCCGCGCATCGAGCAGCGCGCGACCGTGCCGGGACACGTCGAACGCGCCGGCTGAGTGAAAGTCGAGCACCTCGTCCACGGCCGACTCAATGACCCCCTCCGCACTCAGGCAGGGAAACTCGATCAGCGAGGTCGCGCAGCGCCCGCCGGTCAGTTCTCCGAACAGTGCCTCCAGGCACACCGCCTCGTGCCCTCTCCGCAACAGGGGGGTCGTCAGGTAACAGAACTCGTGAGTCCATGCCGAGGCGACCGACACCGGGACTCTCGCCGACAACTTCCGCCGTTCCACCGGCATCAGCCCGCAGAGCAGGGGAGGCGTATCGTTCCGCGAAGATTCCCGGGACACCAGCGCAACGCAGATTTCCCGGCCGCCTCCGAACGCCCGCAGCGCCGGCAACAGCATCCACGGCTCATAGAATACGTTCGGCTCCGAGGCGTTCTCCGCAAGATCGCTCCACTCGTCGACGCGGGCTTCGAGTTCCTTCAGATTCTCGATCAACTCGACGGAGATGCGCTCGGAGAGGGGAGGCTCGCCCGCCCCGCGCCCGCCGTTCGGAATGCGGTCCGCGAAACGCACCATCCTCGGCTGCGGATTCGCGTCCGCCTCGACCGTCTCTGACATCCGCTCGTCCTCTGGTGACTGTCACAACTGCAATCACCGAAATCCTACAGCCTGCGGAGCCGTAAGACGGCCGGAAGCGCCCTTGGGCAGTGAAATGCGCGTTGCCTTACGGCAACATCTCCCCACGACCGAAAGATGGGGCGCTCAGACAACGCTACCGCTTGTGGTTTCGCACCAGGCGCCCGCTTGCGGTTTCGCACCAGACAAACCAGGCCCCGCAGGCCTCACTCCCCGCCCGACGTCGCCACCGACTCCCGCGTGCGTTCCGGCGGCTTCTCCAGCGACTCTTCGTAGCCCGGCAGCGTCTGCACCATCGCCTTGTTCTCTGCGAGCAGTTCGTTCAACTGCACCAGCTTGCGGGCGAACTCGTGCCGCAAACGATTCAGTTCCTCGTTCTGCGCGTCCCGCAGCGTCTCTTCCTGCCGGATCGTCAGCACCAGCCCGTCGATCACGTCCTGGCTGGCGCCCTCCGGAGGGTCGGGATCGCCGTTGAGTTCGGCCAGACGCTGGTCGAGGGCCTCCTGCGCCTTCTCCATCTGCAACTCATAGTTGCGCGCCAGATGCTGTTGTGAGTCCAGCCGCTGGTCAGCCTTGGTACGCTGTTCGTAAATCTTGGTCATCTGCTGCCGCCACGCCGGAGGAACATTCTCCCGCAACCGTACGTTTCCGGCGGCCCAGGTCGTTTCCTCGCCGTCCAGCGGCGGCCGCGTCATCTGCAACGACGAAGCGTCACGCTGTACGTCGACCAACGTGAAGTCGCCAAGATAGACCGACGAACCGTCCGCGTTCAGGGTGAATGGGTAGACGTGGACCGGCGGTCCGTCCGGTGGAGGAGGTGCGATTCCTTGGGCCTGGCCGACGTTCACCTGATACCCGCCGCTCGCCGCGCCGGCCGGCTGGCCGCTCGTCAGGTACGTGTCGCCCCAGGTGTTCTTGATGCGATTCACCTCGTTCTGCAGGCCGATCACTCGCTCTCGGCTCTCAGCCACTTCCGCCTTGAGTCCGCTCACGCCGTCTACCCCGAACACCTGTTCCCGCTTCCCCTCGATCTGCTCCTGCCAGTGACGTTGGTGCCCCATCAGAATGGTGGCCAGATAGGTGTCCACCAGCGCGAGCACAATCGCGAGACCGAGCAGAATCTTACCGGAGACGTGCATCGTCAACCTCGTGGAGTTCACTCGCGAATCGCCGGGAAGGCCGGATACGGTCCAGTCGGCCTCGGGAAAACCGGGATCCCACGGATGTGTTCGGGACGCAGTGCCGCCGGATCCGTCCGCAGAGGGCAGACCGCTCCATCTCGACAAACATCGGCCCTTTCCGCCGCCGTCAGCACGGTCGGCGAAATAAGTTCGACTTTGCCGCTTGTCCGGGTTGTCCGGAGAACAGACCCCCCGGTTGCGCCGCGCCGCCTCCTTGATCTTACGGCAGCCCGAATTCGACGGTCAAGCAGTTTCCTCCGAATTGGCGAGCGACGGGCGTCAACCCGCCGGTGCAACCGAACTCTGGAAGACCTCGTGCCCAAACTTCTGATTGGGCACATAGCCCGGATTATTCGTAGCGCACGCTGCCAGCGTGCGTCACCGTTGACTTGGCGTCGGCGTGTAATGCGTTCGAAGAGCGCGGCGCTTTGGGCAACTTCTCGATAACCTGCTGTTTGGCAAACGCTTATAGTGAACCGGGCCCTCGTCATGAATAATCCGGGTTAGCAACGAGGAATTCCTTTGCTCCCTCCGTTGCCTTCTGTGTCCCCACCCGCGGAAATCCGCCCAACCCGCGACATCCGCGGTCCATTCACTTCCGGCTCACGCCGCCCGGCGGCGGAGCGCCCCCAGGATCCGCTCGAACTCGTCATTCGACCCGAACGGAATCGTGATCGTTCCCGAGTCCTTCGACTTCAGCCGGATCTCGACCTTCGCACTCAGCAGTTCTGCCAACTGCTGTTCCAGCGATGCGATGTGGTTGCTGCGATGATCGTCCGCCGGCGCGTCGATCGGAATCGTCCCGTCTCCGGCCGGCGCTTCGCAGGCGGCTTCCCCGGCGGCCTCCTGCGCCGGTGCGGCTTCCTCGACCTCAGTGGCCGGCGGCTCGCCATGTCGCTGCCTCAGCAACTCTTTCGCGGCCGCCTCGGTGTCGCGGACCGACAGCGACTCCGCCTGGACGCGCCCGCACAACGCCAGTTGGGCGCTCGGCTCCCCCAGCGTCAACAGGGCGCGGGCGTGTCCGGCCGAGATCTTCTTGTCCTGCAAAGCCCGCTTGACCGGGTCGGGCAGTTCGAGCAGACGCAGCATGTTGCTCACAGCAGAGCGGCTCATGCTCAGTTGCTTCGACAGCTCTTCGATCGAGCACTGGAAGTGGTCCAGATACGTCCGGAACGCGTGCGCCTTCTCGATGTCGGTCAGGTCGGTCCGTTTCAGGTTCTCTTCCAGCGCGACTTCGCAAGCGGTCTTGTCCACGACATCGATCACACGGCAGGGGATCGTCGTCAGGCCCGCCTTCTTCGCCGCCAGCCACCGCCGCTCGCCCGCCACGAGTTGAAACCCCTCCCCGAGTTCACGCACCAGCGGCGGTTGCAACACGCCGTGCTCGCGGATGCTGGCGGCCAGCTCTGTCAGCGCTTCCGCGTTGAATTCCTTGCGCGGCTGATACGGATTCCGCTCGATGCGATCGACGGGGACGTGCTGCAGTTCGAGCGTTGTGGTCTGCTCGACCTCTTCGGCGGCGGGGGCGGCGCCTCCCAGCAGGGAAGAGAGGCCCCGGCCGAGACGGCGACGATGGGTTTCGTTGAGGGGCGCGTCCGTCATGTCGTCAGACTCCATTCTGGGGAGGGCGGGATCAGGCCGGACACTTCGCGTCCTGGACAGTGAACTCAACCGGCCACATCCATTCTCGTCATCCATTCCACCGAGGCTGAAGCAGGACCACCCGCCCCGCTCCCCGCTGCGACTTCATCGTCCATATGGTGAAAATAGCCAATCTGCAACGGCTGTAAGGAATTCAGCTCAAGTCTGGGGGAAGCTCAACGTCCCACCCGATTCCTCGGTTCGCATGCCTCCGCAGCACGGCAAACCTGTCATACCAACCTGGTCGGGTGCGCGCAGACTCGCTTCACCGACTGTCTCCAGAGTGGATGCGGTACAACCGGATCTGCTCGATCGGCGGGTCGGGCGACTCCAGAACGCCCCGCGGACTCTGATCCAGCCGCACCAGTCTGCTCGGCCGATAGTCGAACTCCGCCAACAGCCGCGCGTCAGCGGATGCCAGCGCTTCACCCGCTCCGCTCCGATCCGCGTGCGGACCAGTCAGCAGGTACGTGGCGACGCGCGGATCGGTGGCGCCAGGCTTGAGGAGATCCAGATTGCCGGCCGGCTGAGTCACATACTCCAGCGCGGTCGATCCCCGCGCCGCTTCGAGTTGAAAGAACAGCGCCGGCTCCGCATAGACATAGATGACTGCATCCAGCTCACCGCCCGCCGTCGATCCGGACTCGGAAGACTCCTCTTCGAGTCGGTCGAGAATCCTCAGCGCGGCGGACTGCATGCCGGTCCGGTCGTCCCAGGCGGCCGCCACAGCCCGGTCGCTTTGCGCCAGTCTCCAGCCGGCGAGCACCAGCAGCACGATCACACACCCTCCCACCGCCAACCGCCGGAGCGCCGGACTCTCCCGACGGCCCGGTTGTGCCGCCTCGCCGACCGCTCGGCTGAAACTCCACGCGGCCGCAATCCACGCCGCAGTGAGCCACACCAACGACAGCCGCGGATACGGATGATACAGCGGAGTCCCGATGAACAGCCCAATGAACCAGGCGGCCAGCAGCCAACCGGCCAATCGACGTGGTTCATCCGCTGTTCCTCGATCGGTCTCGGCCCCGGCTCCGCCGGCGTCGGCCGGCTGCCGCAGCCGCTTTAGCCGGATCAGCAGTCCAATCGCCGCAATCAAAAACAGGACGACGGTCGTTCCCCAGAGAATCGCGACTGCCAGGAGACCGGCCGCGACCGCGGCGATCGCGAGCCAGCCTCGGAGACCGTTCCACGTGAAACGCTTCGCCGGCAGAATCACAGCCAGCAATCCCGCAGCGGCCAGCCCCAGCCACGAAGCCCATCCATCGAGGACGCGGTGAGCCGCGACATGCTGCAACACGTTCAACCTCCAGCCGGACAGGCCGGTGAAGTACCGCGCGTGGTTCTCGGCGACGGCCGCGTAGCCCCCCAGGTCGGCCAGTCCCCGCACCGCGACCACCCAGAACAGCCCCGCCGCAATCGCCGCCGTCGCGCCCCACTTCAGGAGAACGCCCGGCCAGGAAACCGAGTGGGGACGGGAAACCAGCAACCAACCGGCGGCCCCCGACCCGGTGACCGCCAGCGTCAGCCACCCGTTGTATTTCGTGCACCAGGCCAGCCCGGCCAGCAGCCCCGCCGCCCCAATCCAGATCGGTCCCCGCGAAAGGATCGCCCGCCACCCTGCGTAGACGCCGGCCAGCATCCACAGCGCGAGCAGCGCGTCTGTCAGCGCAGCCCGACTGAAGGCGATGTGGTAGTCGCTCGTCGCCGCCAGGACGGCCGCAATGAGTCCCGCCGCCGGTCCGAACCACTCCCGCGTCGTCCACCAGACCAGCAACACCATCAGCGTCCCGGCAGCCACGTTGACCCACATCACGCTCGCTGCGTTCCCGGTCAGGCTCAACGGCCATTCCAGCAACTCCGGCAGCAGCGGAGGCGCGTACAGGTGCCGATCGGGGAACTGCTCCGGCGGATCCAAATCCTGGCAATACCAGTTCGACGCGTACACCCCCTCATCGAAGTGCTCGACCGCCATCCGGTCCGGCACGGCCGCCCGCAGCAGCAAAGCCGCCAGACTGATCAACAGAATCGCCCCGCATTCGCTGCGCAAAGGCCGACCGGTCTCAGGCGGCGCCGGTTCGGAGATGTTGCCGCGATGATTCAAACTCGGAGTCCTGCCGGTTCGCTGCTCACCGTTTCACGTGAAACGGTCCGCAAATGTAGCCCACTCGCTCCGCGAGTGGGCCGATGCACCGATCGGTCATCGTATCGCATCGTACGTGGAAGTTGCCCGACGTCGGTAGCTGGATCAGGATCTGCTGCGACGGGTTGCTGCCCCATCCCGTACGACAGGTTTCCAACCTGTCGGTCCAACGTCCCGGCGAATCGGCGACGTGGTCGTCTGGAGCATCATTCGGGAACAGGCTGGCAGCCTGTTCTACGGGGAGCGTTTCACGTGAAACGGTCTGACAGTGTAACCCACTCCCGCCGCCGAGTGGGCCGTGCGCCCACGCATCACACCTCTCGTTGCCAAACTTCTGTTTGGGAACGGACCGACAAGCAGCGGCACGGGGAGCAAGCCGCCGGGGTGGAAGCCGTGTGGACGCCGGAGCGTTTCACGTGAAACGGTCTGCCGCGGTCCACGCCGGTGCGATTCGTACGCTGCAGGCGTACGACAATCACAGCCCAGGGTGAGCGGCGCACCCGCGCCACCCTGGGTTGCTGACAGGGTTGAAAACCTGTTCCACAACAGGGACCGTTTCACGTGAAACGCTCGGAGGGAGGTTTCCCTGCTCCGGATGCACGACTAGAATGACCTCAGATGCGGTCCGGCGGGGGTGGACGGCCGTGAACCAAACAGCAGCGACTCGACTTGAAGACAGGATTGATGGCGAACCCACACGAGATGTACGACGAGGCGGTCAAGCTCAAGGACAGCGGCGACCTGGCCGGCGCCGTGGAGAAACTGCGCGGCGTCCTTGAGGTGGAGCCCGGCCACACCGACAGTCACTCCGCTCTCGCGGTCTACCTGCAGAAGCTGGGCGACTTCGACGCCGCCATCGAGCACGCCAACAAGGTGGTGGAACTCGAGCCGAAGGATCCGTTCTCCTACACCCAGCTCTCGGTGATCTACATGCGCTGCGGCCGCATCCCCGAGGCGGAAGAAGCCAAAGCCCGCGCCCACATGGTGCAGGCCGGCGGACATTGAGTCGAGCCCGACGCCCCCCGTCTCCGTAGCGCACGCTGCCAGCGTGCGCCGTGTCCGTAGCGCACGCTGCCAGCGTGCGCCGTCGGCCTTTGCGACCAGCGGGACACACGCCAGGCTGCGTGCGCTACGGTGTCGCACGCCAGGCTGCGTGCGCTCCGTTGGTGGGTTGCGGGCAACGCCCGGGACGGGAAAAACTCCGGTCGGTCACGTCGCTGGTTCCCTGGAGACTCAGCGCAGGTAGGGGATCGTTTCGTCGGTCCAGTTGTCCGACGTCTGGAGCCCCTCCGGGAACGGCGGCGGTTGATCGCCGCTGTGCTGCTTGTCAGCCTCTTCGTCCGCGCCTGTCGTAGGCCCCGCGCCGTCGGTCTCGCTGCGGACGTCCGGTTCTTCGCGGGGACGCTCTTCTCGACTGAAGCTCATCGGCAGAATCTCCTTCACCTGCGGCGAGGCGGCGCTGCGGCGCAGCCGGCCGGAGTCGTTCCCGTTCAGGCTGACCGGGCGGGCTTCCGCCGGGGGAGCGAGTTGCAGCGGCTGGTCCCGCAGCGAGTCCCCCTCGATCTCGATGGTATGCGTCGCGTCGAACTGACGCCCGTCGGGGGTCGTCAGCCGGGCATGCACGATCAGTTCGCCCGGCGGGGGCGGCTCGCTCCAGGGAAGCTTCAGTTCGTAACCGGAACTGAGGAACCCGCTCGTCCAGAGTTCGCGGCTGTCGCGCGGCGAAAACTCCCACGCGGCGACGCCCCGCTCCGGCTCCGGACGCGTCATGTCGAGCACCTCAATCCTGATCGCACCCGGCAGCTTGACCATGTCGCCGTGCTCGTCCACCGGATAGAAGACCGCTGTGAGGACGTCGTCGCCCGGCTTCCCATCCTGATCGCGGGAGCGGGTGAACATCGAATTGAAGCGGAGTCCCTCGACCCGGAACAGGCTCTGCGTGTATTCCGCCGGCAGAGTCTCCTGCCCGATGTTGGAAAGCTGTCCCCGCAGGATGTCGGCCTCGTGATGGGCGACTTCGAGTTCGCCGCGAAGTTCGCTCAACTGCCGATGATACTGATAGGCCAGGTCTTCCTGCTGGCGCAGCCGCGCTTCGAGGATGTCCGTGTTGTTGCGCGCGCCGACGCATCCGCTGGAAGTCAGGAGCCCCAGCAGCAGGGCGGCGCCATAGATTGACGGGTGCCACTGGCGTCTCGCCAGTGCTCCGTCCGACGCACGGGCGGAATGCCCGCGGCGTGCGAAAGTTCTCGACATCCTTGTCGATCTGGACATTCCGAGTCATTTTCCGGGCGGGCCGGTCGCACTGGCAAAGCCAGTGGCACCCGGCACGGTGGGGATTTCCTTGTGCCCAAACCTCGGTTTGGGCACATCCAGCGGTGGTCTTGATGTCTTGGCTACGTGCACGTTCCCAAACGGAAGTTCGGGAACGAGGCGGGCGAGGCAAGGGATGTGAGCCGGGTGCAGGAGGTCAGGAGACGGGGGGTTGTTCGAGGTGTTCCAGCACGTTGTCGATCAGGCCGTAGTCGCGTGCCTCGACGGAATCCATGAACTTGTCGCGGTCGGTGTCCCGCTCGATCTCTTCCAGGCTCTTGCCGGTGTGCTTGAGCAAAATCTCATTCATCCGCTTCTTGATCTTGAGCAGTTCCCTGGCGTGGATCTCGAGTTCGACGGCCGTGCCCTCCATGCCGGCGAGAGGCTGATGAATCATGATGCGGCTGTTGGGCAGCGCGTTGCGTTTTCCTTTGGCGCCGGCGGTGAGCAGCAGGGCGCCCATGCTGGCCGCCTGTCCGATGCAGTAGGTCGCGACGTCGCAGGTGATGTATTGCATCGTGTCGTAGATCGCCATCCCGGCGGTGATCGACCCGCCCGGGCTGTTGATGTACATGTGGATGTCCGCTTCGGGATTCTCGAACTGCAGGTAGAGCAGTTGAGCCACGATGCTGTTGGAGATCTGGTCGTTCACCTGGCTGCCCATCAGAACGATGCGGTCCTTCAGCAGCCGGCTGTAAATGTCCATGGCCCGCTCTTCGCGGCCGGACTTTTCGATGACGAACGGGACGAGGTTGCTCATGGTTGCGTCGAGGGTCGAGGGTCGAGGGTCGAGGGGCAACCGAGGGCGACATTCGCGTCCGACGAGGTTGCTTTCTTCCCGGAAGGGGTTGCGGTTGATAGAAGTTTCAGCGACCCGCGGGAGCGGCGACTCGATCACCGAGCGGCGGCTCGCACGGTCTGAGGCAGCGCCCCACGAGGCGGCGCCTCACTTGGATTTTGACTTGTCGCCTTTCTTGCTCTTGCTCACGACTTCGTCGACGAGGCCGTATTCCTGGGACTGGCCGGCGGAAAGATAACGATCGCGCTCGGTGTCCTTGGCGATGACCTCGATGTCCTGCCCGGTGTGGCCCGCGAGAATCTTGTTGAGCGTGTCGCGCGTGTTGATGATCTCCTGGGCCTGGATTTCGATGTCCGAGACCTGGCCGCCGACCTGCCCGTACGGCTGGTGGATCATCATCTTGGCGTGCGGCAGGATGAACCGTTTCCCTTTCGATCCGCCGGCGACGAGGATCGCGGCGCCGCTGGCGGCGAGGCCGACACAATAGGTGGCGACATCGCAGTCGAGGTACTGCATCGTGTCGTAGACGGCGAGCGTGGCGGTGACCGACCCGCCGGGGGAGTTGACGTAGAGATAGATGTCCTGGTGCCGGTTCTCCGACTGGAGATAGAGCATCTTCATCACGATCAGGTTGGCGACCGCGTCGTGGATCGGACCGTCGAGGAAGATGATGCGGTTCTCCAGCAGCAGATCACCGATGGTCATCTGCCGCGTCCGTTGGTAGTCGTGCTGCGCGCGGGGATCGACGGGCGAACCGTCGCGCCGCGAATCAACCGACAACTGCGAGAAATCGAGCGGGGTCATGCAGTGTCCTTCCAGCGGGAATACTCCATCGCGAGTGTGGGATTGTTCGCGTTGGGCGGGAATGTGTCAACGCCGAACGACAATTCGCCGTGCCTCGTTCCAACCCGTTGCCGCGAAACAGCATAGGAGTGAAGAGCGGAGCGGCAGAATGTGCCGGTTTCCAGACCGGGCCCGACTTCCGGAAACTGCCGTCGGAAACGAGGCTCACGTGCCCAGGCGGCCGCTGCCTGCTGGTGATCGACTGTGAACGGTGGTATTGTAGCATCCCGAAGATTCGCTGACTTTGACCGACTTCATCTCTGATTCGAAGGGCCGCTCATGGGACAGCTCGGGGGAATACTATGCGTGCTGGTGTTTGCCGTACTTCTCGGTACCGCGATCGGGGCCGTGATACTGCGGGCGGCGTGCTCAATCTTTAACAAGTTCGCCGAACCTCAGAATCATGTCCCTGAGCCGAGCTTTGGATACGCGATGTTGATCGCGTTCGTAACGACAGTCGTGAATTCGATTGTGGGATTCGGCGTCGGTCTGGTCATCGGAGTCGGTCTGGCAAACTCCGGGATGACCGAACAACAGGTCGCGCTAGTCGCTCAAGTGATCAGTCTGCCGTTCAGCATCCTCGTCATGGCCGTCATGAACATGCTGATGCTGCCGACCACATTTGCGCGGGGCTTGCTCGTCGCACTGCTCTACCTGGCGGTGGCGATCGCTGTGGCGATCGTGATCGGACTGGTTGTGTTTGCGGTCATCGCGATCTTTGCCGCAATGTAGGGTTGGAATCACTCGCCGAGGATGGTTTTCATGTTGCGCTTGTACGCTTCGACGCCCGGCTGGCCGTAGGGGTTGACGCCGATCAGGCGGCCCTCCACCACCGTGGCCAGCATGAACATCTGCAGCAGTTGGCCGAGCGTGTGGGCGTCGAGTTGATCGAGAACGATGTCGGCCGTGGGACGGTCGGCGGCGGCGTAAGCGTCGTTGGTTCCCTGGACGGCGACGGAAAGCAGTTCCGGCAGCGTGCGTCCGCCGATCCAGTCGCGGTCCTCCGGGTCGGCGGGGTTCGCTTCCTCGGGAACGGTCACGGGATCCGTCCCGGGCCGGCTGACGATCACGTTGGTGATCAGTTTGTCGCGCCGCCCCTCCTGATGCTGCTGCCCGCGACTGTGCAGGTCGCGGGTATTGACCCCGGTGATCGGCGTCGCGCCGAAGAACCGCGTCTCGCCGTTGTCGCCGACCTTTGTTTTGCCGAGGCTCTCGGCGAGGAGCTGGTCGTACCACAGGCCGACCGCTTCGAGCCGCTTGCCCCAGGTCGAGAGCACGCGAATCGTCGCGCCGGCGTCGCGCTCCAAAATGTGACAAGTGGCGACGTAATCGAGCACCGGATTCTCCCCGATGGGGGCCGACTTGAACCGTTCGGTCATGTCGACTGCGCCCTGCAGCAATTGCCGGATGTCGATCCCCAGAACGGCCGCCGGGAAGAGCCCCACCGGCGTGAAGACGGAGTAACGTCCGCCGATGCCGTCGGGAACCGGGAAGATCGGCGCGTACTTTTTGGATTCGGCGACGGCGCGGAGCTTCCCTTCCTGCCCGGTGATGGGGACGATCAGTTTGCGCCCGTCGTCGGGCAGGCTGTCGAAGCAGGTTTCGTGGGCGTCGCGAAACAGCCGGAAGGCGGCGTCCGTCTCGAAGGTGCCGCCCGACTTGCTGATGACGACGATGCCCCAGCGCTGGTCGCGCTGCGCGGGTTCGCTGCATGTTGCCGTGAGAAAATCCCGCAGCGCTCGCGCGCTGTCGTTGTCGAGGTTGTCTCCTTCAAAGTAGAGCCGCGGGGCATCGCTTCGGGCATCGCGCGGGAGTTCGTTGTAGTAAAAGGGAGAGAGCGCTTCATGCAGGGCCCGCGGTCCCATGTACGAACCGCCGATGCCGAGGACGACCAGCCGATCGATGCGCTCCCGCAGCGACTGGGCCGAGTCGTCGAGTACGTCGAGCAGCGGCTGGTCGTCGAAACGGACGTCGTTGGAGAGGAGCCGCCGCGGGTACTCGATGAACCCGGCGTCGAGCGGCTGTTTGTCCTCGGGGACGGCGTCCCCCGAATTCAGCAGGTCGACGTCGTTGAGCGTCTCCCGGCGCGCCTGTTCGAGCGGCTCGGCAAGCGCCGACCACGCGTCATCGGCGATCAACCGCCGGGCTGCGGCAGGGGTGTATAGAAGAGGTGTCGTCACGGCTTTGTGCCAATCGGAAAAGGAGCGCTCCCCTGCGGGTCGCGGCTAAACGGAAACAGGTCGGAAACTGTGAATCGCAGCGCTACGGCTTGGGTGGCGAAATTCCGAAGTCCTCGATCGTCAGGAGTGATTTGAACGGGACGTCGTGAGCGGCGAAGTTGGCCGCGCCGCCTTCGAGGCGGTCGACGATGGCGACGACCTGCACGACGTTCGCTCCGAAGTCGCGGACGCGGTCGATCGCCTTGATCGAACTGCCGCCGGTCGTGACGACGTCTTCCACGATGACGACCCGCTGCCCGGCTTGCAGCGGACCTTCGATGAACTGCTGCGTCCCGTGGCCTTTCGGTTCTTTCCGGACGAGGAACCCTTCGAGGTCGCGGCCTTTTTCGGCGGCCAGCGTGAGCATTCCACCGACGATCGGATCGGCCCCGATCGTCATGCCGCCGACGGCGTCACAGTCGATGCCTGCAATCAGGTCGAGCAGGCCTTCACAGGCGAGGCGGAGCCCGGCGGCGTGCAGGGTGATCTGCATCTTGTCGACGTAATAGGTCGACTTCTTCCCGGAGGCGAGCGTGAACTCGCCGAACCGGAGGGCCCGCTCGCGGAACAGGTCGATGAGTTGTTGTTTGTTGGACATGGGCGTTGCGACCGTGTGTCAGAAGGTCGTCTTGGGCGGAATCCCCCTCACCCCCGGCCTGGATTTCTCGTGGCGATGTAGCGGAAGTCGTGAGACTTCCGAGTGTTCTGCCCCTGTGTGACCGAAGTCTCACGACTTCGGCTACGTGCTGGATGGTGAGTGATTCAGGCTATTTGAGGGGTTTGATACGGATGTTGCGGTACTGGATGTAGTGGCCGGCGGGGGCGTGGGCGTCCTGCAAGCCGATGTAACCTTTCTTTGGTTTGTCCTGCGTGCTCTCCAGCGTTGACTGGTCGAAGTCGATGCACTTCACGTCGTCGCACCGGACGGTGATGTGGTCGCCGCGGCAGGTGATCGTAAACGTATGCCATGTGTCGTGCGACTCGTCGGGGCGGGGGTCGACGCCGACGTAGCCGTAGAGCGACCCGGTGCAGTGTTGTTCATCCTGGCGAGCACTGGAGATCTGGACTTCGTAGCCGGTGATCCAGGGCGCGCCTTCCTCCTCCGCACGGATGAAGACGCCGCTGTTGCCGTCTTTGGAGACGCGCCAGTCGACCTTGAGGATGTAATCGCCGTACATCTTCTCCGAGCGCATCCATTGGCCGCCGGTTTCGCCGTCCGAATGAATCACACCGTCCTTGACCTGGAACCCGTCTTTCTCGCCCATCACGGTCCAGCCGTCGAGGTTTTCGCCGTTGAAGAGGGAGACGAAGCCGTCGTCGTCGGGCGTGTCGGCAGCGGTTGCAGCGAGCGGGAAGAAGAGCAGGGCGAGGGCGAGGCGAAGCATGGGGGTTCTTCAGCGGGCAGAAGTCAGGGGTCAGGAGTCAGAGGTCTGTGGGTCAGCTTATTCGGTTTTGACTTCGGGCCAAAGGGACTGACCTGTGCTGCTCACCAGCGAAAGTTTGTCGTCCTGCGAAAATTGTCGCGTTCGTCCGTAGCGCACGCTGCCAGCGTGCGTCAGCGGCCTCTGCGATCAGCGGGACGCACGCAAGGCTGCGTGCGCTACGTGGTTGGGTTGCGGGCGACGCCCGCGCTGTGATCTCCGATTTCTGTCTTTTTACTTCTGCAATCAGCGGGCGCCGGTTCGGTCCTAAAGCGGCGACGGGTCGCCGCACTCCGAAGGGGGCGGTTCCCTGAGCGCCGTTTGCAGCGAGTGGGCGAGTTGCTGGGCGACTTCGTTTGCGCTGTCGAAGGTATCGAGCCGTCGCAGGAAGCCGTGGATCTGGCCGTTGCAGATAATGCGTTCGACCGGGACGCCGGCCTGTTCGAGGCGGTCGGCGTAGGCGAGACCCTCGTCGTACAAGGGATCGAATTCCGCGACGAGGATGGTGGCGGGTGGCAGGCCGGAGAGATCCTCGGCGCGGATCGGGGCGGCCGCCGGGTCGTCCGCCTGAGATGGATCATTGAGATAATGATCCCAGAACCATTGAATCGAGCCGGTGGTGAGGAAGTAATCGGCTCCGTTGCGGCGGTAGGAATCGAATTCGGGCATGTAGTCGGTGATGGGGTAGATCAGCGACTGATGGGCGAGCGGGGGGCCGCCGCGATCACGGGCGAGCAGGGCCACGACGGCGGCCAGGTTTCCTCCCGCGCTGTCTCCGCAGACGGCGATGCGGTCGGGGTCGCCTCCGAGTTCGGGGGCGTTGATCGTCGCCCAGGCGGTGGCGGTATAGCAGTCGTCGACGGCGGCGGGGAACTTGTGTTCGGGAGCGAGGCGGTAGCCGACGGAGATAAAGATGCAGCCGGAGAGGTTGCAGAGGCGGCGGCAGATGGCGTCGTGACTGGCGATTGACCCGACGACCCAGCCTCCGCCATGAAAGTAGACGACGATGGGACGGGGGGATGCTTCGGCCGCGGGCTCGTTTTCTGACCTGGGGTGATAGATGCGGACGGGGATTTCGCCCGCCGGGCCGGGGATGGTGCGGTTGTCGAGCCGGCCCATCGTCTCCTTCGGCATCTGGAGCGGGACGACGAGCGCCCGGGCGTCGGGAGGAGAAAGCGTGTGCATCGGCGGCGCCTGGGAGGCCGCAAACTTGTCGAGGAAGACCTGCGCCTGGGGGTCGAGCGGCATGGGAACCGAGAGTTTCCTGCTTGCTGACGGAGCACCGGGGCTTCCTTCACCTTGTTCAGTCCAGCCCCGGCCACCCGGATTTGCGAAAGTTGAGTGATCCGTTCGGTGGTTTCGTACGTTAGCGGATGGGCGTGGGCGGTTCCACGGGTTGCGAACCTTTTCGGCATTGGTTGATCGGGCGGCGATTCGGGGCGTAGAATTGCGGGCGGTTTGCGGCGGCTCACTTCGCGGGGAATCATCGGTTTCGCACTTCTTGGGGAGCAGACAGCATGGGGCTTTTCGACAAACTCCGGAACGAGTTGATCGACATCATCGAGTGGGTCGACGACTCGCGGCATACGCTGGCGTGGCGGTTCCCCCGGTATCAGAACGAGATCAAGAACGGGGCGCAACTGATCGTGCGGCCGGGGCAGGTGGCGGTGTTTGTGCATCGGGGGGAACTGGCCGACATGTTCGAGCCGGGCAACTACTCGCTGACGACCGACAACCTGCCGATCCTGAGCACGATCATGGGCTGGAAGTACGGGTTCGACAGCCCGTTCCGCTCGGAAGTGTACTTCGTCAGCACGCGGCAGATTACAGAGCTGAAGTGGGGCACGCCGAACCCGATCATGCTCCGCGATCCGGACTTCGGCCCGGTGCGGCTGCGGGCGTTCGGCACCTATTCGATGCGGGCGACCGATCCGCAGGCGCTGCTGCGGGAACTGATCGGGACTGATTCGCATTTCGAGGCGGACGAGATCTCGGAACTTATGCGGTCGATCATCATTACGGCGCTGGCGGACCTGCTCGGCGAGTCGAAGGTGGCGGCGCTCGATCTGGCGGCCAACTACCGGGAATTCTCCGAGCAGTTGCGACAGACGGTCATCGAGCGCGTCGACGACGAATACGGACTGGATGTTCCGCAGCTCAACATCGTCAACATCTCGCTCCCCGAAGAAGTGGAGAAGGCGCTCGACACGCGGAGCAGCATGGGCGTGATCGGCGACATGAACCGGTTCCAGCAGTACCAGATGGGCCAGGCGATGGAGGCCGCGGCCAACAATCCTTCGGGCGGCGGCGCGGCCGAGGGAATGGGACTGGGGATGGGTTTCGCGATGGCCAATCAGATGGTGAACGCTCCCGGGATGCGCGGTCAGACCGCAGCGCCGCCTCCGCCGCCGGCCGCGTGGCATATCGCCGTGGGTGGCCAGTCGCAGGGCCCGATGAACGACGCCCAATTGGTGCAGGCGATTCAGGGCGGGCAGGTGACCGCCGCGACAAACGTGTGGTCGCCGGCGCTGGGTAACTGGACGCCGGCCGGGCAGGTTCCGCAGCTTTCGGGTTACTTTGCTTCGACGACACCGCCGCCGCCGCCGGCGAATTGAGAACCCGCGGGGGAGACCCGCCGGTTGCAACCGGCGGGCGTTGGGGGATGAGGTTGTTGGGGGGCGCGCACAATCGGGCGGGTCAACGGTGGTCAGGGTATGCCGAACGAATCGGATTCCGAGATTGTGGCGGTCGAGGACATTGAGGTTCTGGGGAAGACCGACGTCGCGGGGCAGACGGCGGACGAGGGGAAGGCGCGGATCTTTCCCTGTGAGGGGTGCGGGGCGGACCTCGAATTCAACATCGGGCAGCAGCGGCTGAAGTGCCCGTTTTGCGGATACGAAAAGGAGATCGAGATCCGCGAGGATGCGGAGATCCGGGAGCAGGATTTCCACGTGATGCTGGAGCGGGTGCTGAAGCAGCGCGAAGCGGGCGATCCGGGCGCCGAGGTCGAAGAAGCGAACGAAGTCCGCTGCGAGTCGTGCGGCGGGACGGTGGTGTTTCAGGGGACGCTCACCAGCAGCGAGTGCCCGTATTGCGGGTCGCCGATCCAGCGGGAGCACGTTCACAGCTATACGCGGCGGATTCCGGTCGACGGCGTGCTGCCGTTCTTTGTGGATCACAAGCAGGCGAAGAGCCGGCTGTCGGCGTGGGTGAAGTCGCGATGGTTCGCGCCGAACGAGTTCCTCAAGCGCGGCGCGGAGGGGAAGTTCAACGGCGTCTATCTGCCGTACTGGACGTTCGACTCGATGACGTTCAATGTCTACGAGGGCCAGCGGGGCGACAACTACACGGTGACGGTGGGGACGGGCAAGAACCGGCGGACGGAAACGCGGACGCGGTGGAGGCCTGCTTCAGGAAAGTTCCAGCGGTTTTTCGACGACGTGCTGGTGATCGCCAGCGCGGGGTTGCCGCGGGACTACATCATTTCGCTAGAACCCTGGCCTCTGGGGAAGCTGATGCCGTTCAACCAGCAGGTGCTGGCGGGGCATCTCGCGCGGACGTACGACGTGGAACTGGACGCAGGTTTCCAGGAAGGGAAACGCCGCATCGATGAGGCGATCGAGAGCGACGTGCGGAGCCGGATCGGCGGGGACAAGCAGCGGATTCACAAGATTGACAGCCGGTATGATGCGATCACGTTCAAGCATCTGCTGCTGCCGGTGTGGCTGCTGACGTACCGGTTTCACGACAAGCCTTACCGGGTGTTCGTGAACGCCTGCACGGGAGAGGTGCAGGGAGAGCGGCCTTACAGTTGGGTGAAGATCCTGTTCGCCGTGCTGGGGGGGATGCTGGCGGCGGGGGTGATGTTTGCGATCTTTGGGGCGGCGCAGTAGGGGTGTTTGGTTGGGTTGCGTTGATGAGGGCATCCGAGGGGTGATCCGGGGGCTGACGCCTCCCGGCTCGCCTTGGGGCGCAAAAGGAAAGCACCCGCCGTCACTCGGAGGGCGGGTGCGGAATGTGAGGGGGTTGCATTCGGGGGGTAATCCGGGGGGTAATCCGGGGGGTAATCCGGGGGCTTACGCCTCCCGGCTCGCCGGATTGGTCAGACGGAGAAGCTGCTGCCGCAGCCGCAGCTCTTGGTGACGTTGGGGTTCTCGAAGGTGAAACCGCGTTTTTCGAGGCCGTCGTAGTAGTCGACGGTGGTGCCGTCGAGATAGAGGTCGCTCTTCTTGTCGATGGCGACCTGCAGGCCGTGCTGCTCGGTGATGTGGTCTTTTTCGGTGTTGACGTTGTCGGCGGCGTCGAAGCCGAGCTTGTACTGGAAGCCGCTGCAGCCTCCGCCGGCGACTCCGATGCGGAGCACGGTGCCTTCGGGGAGGTTGGCCTCGCCCATGGCTCGTTTCACTTCACCAATGGCTTTTTCTGTGACGGTAACCATAAGTTCACAGTCTCCTCGGTCTTGAAAGGACGAGTGCCCTGTCAGGGCTTTGTGTTCGGGTTGCCTGGACCTCAGATTCGCACGAAACCCTGCAGGCTTCGTGCTTCCGTAGAAACCGCTCGAACCGCGAGGTTCGGGCTGACGGACCACTTCTCCGGTCCATCGGAAATTATAGCACGGGGGATCAGGAATCAACACAGGAATGTGGGGGGGTGGTTGTCCTGTTGTCCTCGGAGGCGCGCTCCCCTGCGGGTCGCGGCTAAACGAGTTGGCGCTCTATCCGCCGCCGATGGCCTGGAGGAAGTGGAGTTCGTCGTTTTCGGCGAGCGGGCGGTGCAGGCCGGCGTCGGTGACGGTGGAGCCGACCGCGACGGTGAGGCCGGGGCGGATGCGGTCGCCGTCGCAGAGTCGGTCGCGGATGCCGGGGAATTCGGCTTCCAGCGCGTCGATCGCTTCACTGACGGTGGAGGCCTTGACTTCAACGACGGCCTTGCCGCCGGTCAGTTTGCGGAGCGGGTGGGGGATATGAGCTTTTGGCATGGGGAACGCTTGGAGTTGACGCGGAAACGCAAAGGCACGGAGGGACGCAGAGGGAGACGCGAAGATCGTTGAGTTATGGGCGGTTGCCGGGGATCGGCGTTTTCGGAACTTCGATTTCACGGAGCGTGGTCAGGAACATCCGGTGTGCGGCTGCTGCGTCGTCTGAGAGGTCCTCAGTAGACAACGGGTTCGACTCTTCCAGATCGGCAACGACATCATAGAAGCGGCCGTCGCGGTAGAGTTTGAATTGCTGATTGCGGATGTGCTGGCTGGCCTTTGTGCGTTTGCCGTTGCGTTCGTACCAGCAGTAGATCCATTCGCGGGGTGTTCCCGGTTCTCCGCGAAGCTGCGGCGCGAAGCTGCGGCCGTCGGGGGTCGTTGCGTCCTCGATGCCGGCCACTTCCATGAGGGTGGGGAAGAAGTCGGTGGAGGCGATGAGGTCGCCGTTGACGGTTCCGGCGGGGACCACGCTTGGCCAGTTGGCGATGAGGGGGACGTGCGTGCCGTTGTCGGTGGTTTTCCCTTTTCCGCCGGGGACTGCGGTGTCACCCATCATCGACGTGATGCCGACGGCGGTGCCGTTGTCGCCGAGGAAGATGACGAGCGTGTCGTCGCGCCGACCGGTTTCTTCGAGCGTGTCGACGATCTTGCCGACCATTTTATCCGTATAGGCGACCATGTCGGCGAAGTAACGGCGGTTGCCCTGACCTTTGAGGACGCCCTCGGCCGTCGGATCCCAGTCGTCACTGTCGGGGGTTGGTTCAAAGGGCCAGTGGGGCAGGATCATGGGGTAGTAGACGAAAAATGGTTCATCGGCGGAGTCGCGGATGAACTCGCAGATGAAGCCGCTGGCGATATCCGGGCCGTACTGGCCGTCGGTGAAGTCGATTTCCTCGCCGTTGATTTCGAGGCCGGGGTTGGGATAGCGGCTGGGCCGGCGGGTGAGTTGCCAGAGGCAGTATTCGTCGAAGCCGAAGTGACCGGGACCATCGAGTCCGCCGAGCAACTGCCACTTGCCGGCGATGCACGTTCTATAACCGGCGTCTTTGAGCCGGTGGGCGAAGGTGGTCGCGTGGGGATCGAGGATGCCGAAGCGGATGTAGTTGCGGTGGTTGGAGAGCCCGGTCATGAGTTGCACGCGGGTGGGCGTGCAGAGGGGCTGGACGTGACAGTGCTCGAACCGCATGCCGGTGCGGGCCAGTTCATCGAGGACGGGCGTGGAATACGACGTACCACCGTTGGCGGAGACGCATTCGTAGCCCATGTCGTCGGCCATGATGAGGACGATGTTGGGAGGCCGGCTTGATTGTGCGTCGGCGGAGGACAGTACGAAGACGGGGTAAGCCACCAGAATCAACAACACATACTTGACGGCTGGACGACGGAGCGGGCGGATCACGGGTCGAGTGTTCGAGTGGCCGTTCAGCATGGTGTCTATCGCCGATTGAGGATGAAAGGCGCAACGAAGGAGTTCGCGCAGGTCTTTGGCATGCAACGCGCGGTAAGCGGATTTTCAGGTTCAGTCTAACGGGCGATGGGTCAGTCAAAGAACCGAAGGAGCGGGATTCCCGCGCAGAGGATAATGAAGAGTGCAACCACCCCGGCGGAAATCACAACGACTCGCAATACGGCGATGTTTCGAACGCCCGTTCTTGCCAGAGTCTTCTTGCCCAGGGGATCGTCGCGGAAAAAACCGGTCGGCATTGACGCGAGTCCGAACAAGTGCAGGCCTCCAAAGACCGCGAGAGTCTGGAGTGTGCCAAGAAAAAGGATTCCCGCTGGAGGAAGAACCCGGTTGCGGGTGACCATCCAGAACAGGAGCCAGGTCGTACTGACGGCGAGCAGCGAGGCCCACTTTGCGACTTGAATGATGCGCCACCAGGTTGCGGATCGTGATTGGGGGCGCCCACTTGCCGTGTCGACCAACAGCAGAATATCGGCGAGGCACTCGTCGAGGCTCTCTTTGAGCATGGTCTGCGCTGGGCTGAGATTTGTCTTCTCCCCGGCTCGACGTGCGAGTGCAAGCGCTGCCGGCTCCAGGAAAAGTGCGGCTGCACTGACAAGGGCATTGCCACCGGGTACGCCGTGAATCTGTCTGCGGTGAGAGAAGCGGCGATGAACTGTGGTCATATTGACACGCCCTTCAACAGAGAGGGCGGCGCGTGCGAAACCGTTGTCTGCGTCGAGCCGATGAACCGTCACCTCGAGTCGGGCGAATTCGATCGCGGGGTTCTCCAAGAGTCCAGCAAGGAGCGCCTTGCGAATCCGGCGCAGGGCCGGCGCGTCCTCGTCGGGCGTCAGGTCTGTCACAACTTCAATGCGCAGATGTGGGGACGCAGACGCGGAATTCGTGGAGGGGTCGCCGTGCATGTCGGTGCATCTCTATTCGAGGATCAACTGATGCGCGGAGAGATCAATTCCCAATGGTGGCCAAGTCGAGGCCGCGGATGCCCGATCTTACATGGATGGACTGCTCATTCCAGCGGTTCGACGTCGACGCTGACGGTGAGTTCGTGCTGGCCGCCGCCGAGGAAGACTCCTTTCAGGGGGGTGACGTCGCCGTAGTCGCGGCCCCAGGCGGAGGGGACGTGGTCGGTGGTGCAGATGCAGTTGTTGGTGGGGTCGACGTCGACCCAGCCGATTTCGCTGCCGCAAAAAATCGAGAGCCAGGCGTGGGATTCGTCGGCGCCGATTTTCCTCGGTTCGCCGGGCGGAGGGATGGTCCGCAGGTATCCGCTGACATAGCGGGCCGGCAGGCCGAGCGACCGGAGACAGGCGATCTGGACGTGGGCGAAGTCCTGGCAGACCCCTTTTCGCATCTGAAAGGCCTCGTCGGTCGGCGTGGCAACGGTGGTGGCCGTCGTGTCGTAGGTGAAATCGTGGTTGATCCGTTCGGTCAGTTCGGCCGCCGCCTCGACGATCGGGCGGGCCGGAGAGAACGATTCGGCGGCATACTCCGCGAACGTCGCGTCGCGCAGGACGCGGGGAGAGTCGAACGTCGTCAGAGAGGCCGGGAACCAGTCGGCGTCGGCCGCATTCGCGACCGCGTCGCGGATCGTCTCCCAGGGGGGCGTTTCGGGGAGGGGGGGCAGTTGCAGCGCTTCGACGGTGACTCGGCTGGTTGCCGTGACTTTGAGCTGGCGGTGACTCTCTTCGATGGAGAAGCAATGCACGAGGTTTCCGAAGTAGTCTTCGCGGCGCTCGACGACCTGGGGGGTGGGCTGAATCTTGATGCGGTGAGATTCGCAGCGGGTGCGCGAATCGTTCCGCGGGGTCATCATGACGCGGCTGTGGCAGACGCTGACGGGATCGGCGTACTGGTAGGTGGTGGTGTGCGTTATTTTGTATTGCATACGTCGGCGGCGAGGCGGGCGCCGTAGTGGCGGGGTTGTCCGGCGTGGATAAGGAACCGGCTGGAAACGGCGTCGGCGAGTTTGGGGAGTTGATTGATCAGCCGCATGAGGAGCCGCTCAAGTTGGGGGCGTTCCCCCTCCCCCTCGCTCTTGACGAGTTCATAGACGTCGGCGAGCCGGACCGCATTGCGGAGGGAGACGGCGAGCCGCTGTTCGGCGCTGAGGCCGGCGCGGGCTGCGTCGCGTGGCAGTTCGCCGACATGGTCCTCGATGGCGCGGAGCTGAAATGCGATGGACCGGGGACTCGATTCATCGAGAATCAACAGGTCGAGCACGGCGGCGATCTGGACGCTCGCCAGATAGCGGGACCGGTAGGTCATGATGCTGTCGGCCGCCTGCAGGATTGCATCGAGGAGCGGTCGTTCATCGTCGATCGACTGGGTGAGGGCGGCATTGAGGAGTGTGGACGTCTGCCAGGCTCGCTCGACGCGGCGGCCGAGATCGAGGAACCGCCAGCCCTGGGTGCGGGTCATGCTTTCGCCGGCGAGGCCGGCGAACGCCAGCAGTTCGGTGAGAACCTTGTTGAGGAGTTCGAGCACGTCCGAAGAATCGAGGACGTCAAACTGCGGGCGCCGGCTGGCCTGGGAGATCTTGTGAACGGCGCGCCAGGCGTCGACCGAGACGCGATCGCGGACGGTCGAGACGAGCCTCTCGGCCTGGGCGATGGTCGACCGCAGGCTGCGGGGCATGCGGTCGTCGAAGACCGCTTCGAGGAGGACGTCGCCGACGTCCGGCAATGGCGCGCCGAGGTCGTCGATCACGTAATCGGGTTCAATCTGTCCGAGTTCGGCGAGGGCGCGATAGAGCCTGTGGAGCATTTCCGGCTGCTCAGTTTCGCTGGAGGAAAGCTCGAGGACGGTGCGCAGCAGCCGAATCGATCCTTCGGCCCGTTCGACGTAGCGGCCCAGCCAGAAGAAGTTGTCGGCGACGCGGCTGGGCAGATCGGAGCCTGCACGGCGGAGGACGACGTGGTCCTCGGCCACCGGGAGCAGGCTGACGTTCGGCGTGGGGGCGTCGGAGAGAATCCAGACGTCCTGGCTGCGTTCGCCGGCCGTCATCACGAAGTCGAGGTCGTGGGCGTCGGGCGCGACTCTTGCGAGAGCGCCGGGCAACGCCGTGTAGCCGTAGTCGCGGCTGACGAGAAAGCTGCGCAACGCGACGTGCCAGGGGGCCGGTCCGTCGTCGGTCATGACGGGGGTGGTGGAACGCATGACAGTCTCCTGCCCGACGTATTGTTCGGGGCGGGAGTTGATGGCCGCGATGAGTTCGTCCCGTTCGGCGGCGGAGAGCCGCGTGGGATGGATGGGCGGATCGTCGGCGGTTCGGAATGCGGGCCGGATGACGATCTGATCGAGATGATCGAAGACGTACTGGCGCGCCTCGGGCTGGCCGCACCACCAGGTGGCGATCGAAGACATCTTCAGCTCTTCTCCCAGCAGATGCCGGCAGACGCCGGGGAGGAACGCCTGCAGGATGGGGGATTCGACCAAGCGGCTGCCGAGCGGGTTGGCGATGGCGACGGCGCCGGAACGGACGATTTCCAGGAGGCCTGAGACTCCGGCGGTCGATGCGGGGTTGAGTTCGACGGAATCGCAGTCGTCGTCATTCATCCGGCGGAGCAGGACTTCGACCGGGAGGAGACCGCCGAGGGTCTTGAGCATGACGCGGCCGTTGCGGACGGCGAGATCGCCCCCCTCGACGAGCGTGTATCCGAGATAACGGGCGAGGTAGGCGTCCTCAAAGTAAGAGCGGCTTTCCGATCCTTTCGACCAGAGGAGGATGCGGGGGTTGTCGCGGGCCCGCATCGCCAGTTCGCGAAGCTGTTCCTTCATGGCGATGAAGAACGGGGCGAGCCGCTGGACCTGGCAGCGGCGAAAGGCGGCGGGGAGCACGCGGGATGTGACGACACGGTTCTCGAGGGCATACCCTAGGCCTGACGGGGCGCGTGTGCGGTCCCCCATCACCCACCATTTTCCATCCGGCGCGCGGGCCAGATCGGCGGCGTAGAGGGTGAGGTGCTTTTGTCCCGGCGGCGTCAAACCGCAGTAGGCCGGGTAGAACCCCGGATGGCCGAACAGCAGATCGGGCGGCAGGATGCGGTCCTTCAAGAGGCGTTGCGGACCGAACAGATCGCCGAGGATCAGCTCCAGGAGATGCGCCCGCTGTTCGAGCGCCGAGGTGACCTCCGTCCATTCGGACTCATGCAGCAGGATCGGAATGGCGTCGTAGGCCCAGGGGCGGGAGCCGCCGCCGTCTGCATCGTGGGGGTTGAACGTGACGCCGTCGCTTGCGATCTGTCGCTTCGCCTGTTCCCACCGCCGCAGGAACTCATCCCGGCCGATGGCGTCGAGTTGCCCGAGGAACTTCGCCCAGTGGGGGCGGGGAGCGCCGTCGGCATCGCAGAATTCGTCGAAAACGGCGTCGGTCGGCCGGTAGCTCGAAAGCACGGACGAGGGATCGTCGTCCGCAGAGGACACAATGTCATTCATTGGGCGAGTGACCGGCGATGCGATTCCGGGGACCGGCAGGGCATGGCGAAAAAGAGGTTACTTTCGGAATTGACGCGCGGACTGCTGAATCCCAAAGCGGCGACAGGTCGCCGCACTCCGAAGGCAAGGGTTGGCGCGGCGGGTTACGATATCATTCTCCGCAGGTCGAGTGTCAGGGGGAAGGCCGGATTTTCTTCACGGGGCGGAACGTCCATTGGCCCCGGGGTGTGCCCGAACGGGAAGAAGCGGGCGGTGCGGCGGGCCTCGGCTTCGTAGGCGTTGACCGGAAACGTCTCGTAGTTTCGTCCGCCGGGATGCGACACGTGGTAAGTGCAGCCGCCGATTGACCGCTGCGACCATTGGTCGAGCACGTCGAACACGAGGGGCGTGTGGACGGCGATTGTGGGATGCAGGCAGTTGGGGGGCTGCCAGGCCCGGTAGCGAACTGCGGCCACCGCCTCTCCGGGCGCTCCGGTCGGCGCCAGCGGGACGCGACGCCCGTTGCAGGTCACAAGGTGCCGGGGGCTGGTCAACCCGGTCGCTTTGATCTGCATCCGTTCGACCGACGAATCGACGAATCGCACGGTGCCGCCGCCGGCCGGTTCTTCGCCGAGGACGTACCACGGCTCGATCGCGGTGCGCAACTCGACGTGGACGTCTTGATGGGTGACTTCGCCGACGAGGGGAAAGCGAAATTCAAAGTGCGCGTCGTACCATTGCCGCTCGATGTTGAAGCCGGCGCGGTTGAGTTCGTCGATCACGGCCCGGAAGTCTTCGCGCACGAAGTGCGGCAGCAGAAACCGGTCGTGCAGGGCGGTCCCCCACTCGACCACGGGTTGGTCGTAGGGATGTTCCCAGAACCAGGCGAGGAGCGCGCGAATCAGCAGTTGCTGGCTGAGACTCATCCTCGGGTGCGGGGGCATTTCGAAGGCCCGAAATTCGACGAGTCCCAGCCGCCCGCTGCTGCTGTCCGGGGAGTAGAGTTTGTCGATGCAGAACTCGGCCCGGTGGGTGTTGCCGGTGAGATCGGTCAGCAGATTGCGGAACAGGCGGTCGACCAGCCAGGGGGGCGACCATTCCCCCGGTGCAGGAACAAGTGAGAACGCGAGTTGCAGTTCGTAGAGAGCGTCGCGACGCCCCTCGTCGACGCGCGGGGCCTGACTCGTCGGTCCGATGAACCGGCCGCTGAAGAGGTAGGAGAGGGAGGGGTGGTTGACCCAGTAGCCGACGAAGCTCTTGAGCAGGTCGGGTCTGCGGAGGAAGGGGCTGTCGGCCGGTTTCGGTCCGCCGAGGACGACGTGGTTGCCGCCGCCGGTTCCGGTGTGGCGTCCGTCGAGGTCGAACTTCTCGGTTCCGAGCCGCGTCTGGCGGGCTTCGTCGTAGAGCGCGGTGGTTGTCTCGACCAGTTCGTCCCAGGAGGCGGCGGGGTGTGTGTTGACTTCGATGACTCCCGGGTCGGGCGTGACCTTGACCTGGTTGAGCCGGTCGTCCTGCGGGGGCAGATAGCCTTCGATGACGACAGGTGTTTGCAGGCGCGTGGCGGTCTGTTCGACGGCGGAAACCAGGTCGAGATAGTCTTCCAGCAGTTCGACCGGCGGCATGAAGACGTACAAGCGTCCCTCTCGCGGTTCGACGCACAGCGCGGTGCGGACGACGTCTCCCGGCGCGACGGTCTGCTCGTGGTCTCCGGACGGCTGCGGCTGTTCAGAAATGCCCTGCCGGCCGACTGCATCGGGGCGGCCTTTGACAACCGGTTGCCGCAACTCCCGATAGTCCGGCAGCGGAGGCCGCTCGGCCATCGGATCGCGGGGAAAGAAGCCGGGAAGCTGGTTTGCGGGCGCCCAGGGGAGCGCGTCGAGGGGCAGCCGGAGCCCGATCGGCGAATCGCCCGGCAGCAGAAACATGCGCTTGGAACGGGTCGGCCAGGGACCGCTGGTCCACTTGTGTTTCGCCTGTTGCCATTGCCGGCGCAGCGGCATGATGAAGCCGACCGGTTCTCCGACGCCGCGTTCGAAGACCCGCGCCATGCGGGCGCGTTCCTCCGGATCGTCGAGCCTGGGGTCGCTCGGATCGACGTTGACGGGCAGCCGCTGTTCCTTCCAGAGGAAATAGGCGACGTCCTCGAAGGCAGGGACGATCCATTCCGCCGTGACGCCCAGTTCGTTAGCGAGATGCTCGGTGAACCGCCGCGCCGCCTGCGGGCCCAATCCGTAATCGCGATCGACGTCGGCAATCAAGGCGGGATCGTTCCAGACCGGGACGCCGTCTTTCCGCCAGTAGCATCCGAGCGCCCAGCGGGGGAGTGATTCGCCGGGGTACCATTTGCCCTGCCCGTAATGCAGTAAGCCGCCGGGAGCGAACCGCTCGCGCAGGCGTTTGATGAGCAACTCGGAGATCCGCCGTTTGTCGCGTCCGACGGCCTCGGTATTCCATTCGGGACCGTCCATGTCGTCGATGGAAACGAACGTCGGCTCGCCTCCCATCGTCAGCCGTGCGTCCAGTCGCGAGAGCGTCTCGTCAATCTGCTTGCCGAGCGAGTCGATGCGGGTCCACTCGTCGTCGGTATAGGGTTTTGTGACGCGCGGATCTTCGTGAATCCGCGTCACTTTCATGTCGAAGTGGAAGTCGACTTCACATTCTTCGATGGCTCCGGTGATCGGGGCGGCCGAGTGAGGCTCCGGCGTGCAGGCGAGCGGGATATGCCCTTCGCCCGCCAGCAGTCCGGAAGTCGGGTCGAGTCCGATCCAGCCGGCGCCCGGGATGTAGACCTCCGCCCAGGCGTGCAGGTCGGTGAAATCGGCCTCGGGACCGCTCGGTCCGTCGAGAGAGGGGACGTCTGGGGCGAGTTGAATCAGGTAACCGGAGACGAAACGGGCCGCCAGTCCCAGGCGACGGAGGATTTGCACGAGCAGCCAGCCCGAGTCGCGACAGGAGCCGGAGCGATTCTGGAGCGTCTCCTCCGGCGACTGGACGCCGGGCTCCATGCGGATCAGGTAACTGATTTCCGACTGGACGCTGCGGTTGAGCGCCACCAGAAAGTCGACCGTATTCTGCGGGGAGCGGTCGATTGCGGCGAGGAATTCGGTTCCGAGCGGTCCCAGCGGAATCGTTTCGAGGAACGGTTTGAGATCTCTCTGCAGCCAGTCGTCGTAGACGAAGGGGTAGTCGTCGGCGGACTCTTCGACGAAGAAGTCGAAGGGGTTGATGACCGTCATGTCGGCGACGAGATCGACTTCGATCGCCAGACGCCGGGTCTTTTTTGGAAAGACGTACCTCGCGAGGAAGTTCCCGTGCGGATCCTGCTGCCAGTTGACGAAGTGGTCGCGCGGTTCGACGTTGAGGGAATAGCCGGTCACGGGGGTGCGGCTGTGAGGAGCGGGTCGGAGCCGCACGATCTGCGGGCCGAGCGCCGCCGGCCGGTCGTAGCTGTAGACGGTCTTGTGGTTCAGTGCGACGCGAATGGACATCGTCTTGGTTGATTACGCGCGGCGGGGTCGATTCCAGAAAGGCGAGACTTGCGTCCGTCAGGCGAACGTTGACTGGGATTGGGACTGGGATTGTTGTTGCGATTCGACGGGCCGCAGCGCGAAGAACGTTTCGTGGATGGCGTCTCCGGTCTCGTTCAAGCGGCCCTGCATGCGGTCGATGAACTCGTGCAGCCCCTGGTCGATAATTGAATCGACGTCGGCGTAGGCGAGTTCGGAATGGGTCTGCCCCAGGAGTCGTTCGGGCGTGTTCTGAAAGGCGCCGAGCGGCGTCCCCGTGATCTCGTGCAGCGACGTATTGGCGCCGTCGATGCAGAATGCGACCGACCTCGGAAAGCAGGGGTCGAGAATCAGGAACTCGACGACGCGGTGGACGGTAATCGTGTGATAGCGCTTGCGGAAGGCTTCGAAGGCGCTGACCGATCTGAGCACGGCCGACCATTGGAGGTCGTCGAGCGTGGTGCCGACGTCGCCGAGATTCGGCAGGAGCGTGAAGTATTTGACGTCGAGGATGCGGGTTGTCTTGTCGGCCCGTTCGATGAGACGGCCGAGGTTGGCGAAGTGCCAGCCTTCTCCGCGGGTCAGCGTGGCGTCGAGGACGCCGTTGAAGGAATGGCTCTGTTCCTTGAGGTGCTGGAAGAAATCGGAATCGGGGGGTCCGCCGTTCCTGGCGTCTCGGACGTAATGGTAGTATTCGTTGAGTTGCTCCCAGGCTTCGGTGGAGATCGCTTCGCGTACGGTGCGGGCGTTTTCGCGGGCGATGGCCAGGGAGGAGACGATTGAATTTCCATAGTCGCGGTCGAAGGTGAGAAAGCGGACGACGTTCTCGGCAGTCAGTTCGGCGTAGTGTTCGTTGAAATAGTCCTCGTCTCCGGTGGTGCGGACGAGCGGTTCCCATTGTTCGGGGGCGTCCTGGGGCTGATCGAGAATCAGGTTCTGCGTGACGTCGATGAAGCGGGCGAGGTTCTCCGCGCGCTCGACGTAACGCGCCATCCAGTAGATCGATTCGGCCACCCGGCTGAGCATGCGGCCCCGCGGCTTGAGACCGCGCGTTGTGGGACTCCCGTCCATGTCATTTCCCGTTGCGTGCAGTATTCATGGTCGATCTCCCGGACAACAATCGTGCTGGGACGTCGGTTACAGGGGCGTGGCCACTTCGGCGGCCTCATCGTCGGTCCGCGCGACGACCCAGGTGTCCTTGCTGCCTCCGCCCTGCGAGGAGTTGACGACGAGGGAACCTTTTTTGAGGGCCACCCGCGTCAAGCCGCCGGGCAGCACCCAGATGTCTTCTCCGTACAGGATGTAGGGCCGCAGGTCCACGTGGCGGCCTTCAAAGTGGTCGTCGACGACGGTGGGCACGCGCGAGAGGGCGAGCGTCGGTTGGGCGATGTAGTTGCGGGGGCGGGCTTCGATCCGCTGCGCGAACTCGCGTTGTTCGTCGGCCGTGGAATGCGGTCCCACCAGCATGCCGTACCCGCCGGCCTCGTTGACCGCCTTGACCACCAGTTCGTCGAGATGCGCCAGCACGTACTTGCGATCTTCTTCGCGGGCGCAGACGTAGGTTGGCACGTTGGGGAGAATCGGCTCTTCGTCGAGGTAGTAGTGGATCATCTCCGGCACATAGGCGTAGATCGCCTTGTCGTCCGCAACGCCGGTGCCGGGCGCATTGGCGAGCGCCACGCGGCCGTTGCGATAGGCGTCCATCAATCCCGGGACGCCGAGCATGGAGTCCGCCCGAAACGCCTCCGGGTCGAGAAAGTCGTCGTCGATTCGCCGGTAGATTACGTCGACGCGTTCGAAACCGCCGGTCGTTCGCATGCAGACGAAGCCGTCCTTGACGGCCAGATCGCGGCCTTCGACCAGTTGAATCCCCATCTGTTGCGCGAGGAAGGAATGTTCGTAGTAGGCCGAGTTGTAAATGCCCGGCGTGAGCAGCACGATGGTCGGCTCCGAAACGTGGCCCGGCGCGAGGCACCGCAATGTTTCGTAGAGGCGGGTGGGGTAGTCGATCACCGGACGCACCCGCGACGCCGAAAAGACCTGCGGAAAACTGCGTTTCATCAACAGCCGATTCTGAAGCACGTACGAGACGCCCGACGGACAACGCATGTTGTCCTCGAGCACGTAGATCGCGCCGTCGCTGTGCCGCACGAGATCGGTTCCTGTGATGTGACACCAGACGCCCCGCGGAGGATTCAATCCGCGGCACGGTTCCCGAATCGACTTCGCGTCCTCCAGCAGGTCGCGGGGGACCACGCCGTCCCCGAGGATTTCCTGTTCGTGATAGACGTCGTTGATGAACAGGTTGAGCGCGCGGATTCTCTGCTTGAGGCCGGCTTCGATGTGGCTCCATTCGTAGGCCTCGACGATCCGCGGCACGATGTCGAACGGCCAGATCTTTTCAGTGCCTTCTTCGCTGCCGTAGACGGCGAAGGTAATGCCCATCCGCAGCAGCGCGCGGTCGATCGCCGACTTGCGGCGCGTGAGTTCGCCGGGGGGGAGGGAGTTGATCGTCTCGATCAGCAGCGAGGCCCCCGGGCGCGGACGCCCGTCCGCGTCGAACAACTCATCGCAGAACGATTCGAGTTCGTAGTTCTGGAAGGTATGTGTTTGCGACATGCCGACATGATGAGGCTGCGGCGTGCGATGAGAGCAAGAGGCTCTACCATGTGTCCGCATCGAGCGATTTTCAGTCTCTCGGACCCGAGATTCCGCGAGACAGAACGTCAACACTGAGACGCAAAGCGCTCGAGCAACCGGACGCCAGCGAGAGTTTAGCAGATGCACGGAGGTGTGCTACGCAAGGGCCTGAGGGAGCGGCGATGAAGGGCTCCGCTGCGGGTCGCGGCGAAACGGAACGTTTGAAGCGATGCGGCGTTATTGAAATGAATGAGCCGGCAGCGGAAGTTCTTCAGGAACACATCATGGAAGAACCGTGTAGTGGGATTCGCCAGAATTCCGTTTCCCACAGGAATTCTGGCGAATCCCACTACGACGAAAGTCAAAAGGAAGTAGTGGAATTCGCGAGAATTCCCGGCATGGGGATTTCTGGCGAAATCCACTACATTTTTTCTATACATGAATCACGCCATTCTTTCGGAGATACGAGACGGTGCGATCGAATCTCGTCCAGAAATCAGGTTCGAAGGGTCTTAATTCCGGATAACCCGGAATGAGACAACCTGAGTATGGGTAATCCGCATACTGGTCCACGCCGACAAGTGCGGCGCGCTCGGGGTTTCGGGCGATATACTCACAAGTCTCGATAAATGCTGCTTCCTGTCGCTCATCCTCACGCAGGACGTGATCGTAGGGCTGATCCTGCAACTCAAACCCGATACGGGACAGCGTTTCGTTGAGCCGCCGTCTCAAGTGCCTCATCGCAAGTTTCTGATCGGACGAGTCGAGAATTCCCATCCACATGAGATGTACGTGGTCCGGCATGAGGCAAAAGATCGGACATGCGATTGCGAAGCGAAACTGCGAATGCGTGAGAAGTTCACGGAATCGGTAGTAGAACTTCGGGTCCAGCCAACCCGTATGGCGATCGCGCATTGTCATTGTCCAGTGTATGACGGCATGTCCGCGATAATCCGCTTCGCCGAGGCGACGTAAGTGATCACGTCTTGCCATCTGTCGCGCTTCCGTGGTTCCGTGTCTGGTCGTGGAACTCGCCAGAGTTCCTTGTCCCGTGTTTGTGCGACATGCTGAGTCCTTTATAGGGACTTCTGGCGAAGTCCACTACATCGCATGAAAGATGACGAAGAAGTGTACACAATCGGCTCTTCCGTAAGGGGTTGTGACATAAAAAAACACCGGCTGGCACTCGTTGGCACAACCGGTGAGAGTGGAGGCGGCGGGAATCGAATGAGAGTGCAGATTGCCGGAAGGGCCAGCGCCGTAATGACTTCGGAAAAGGGACCTTGCCGCCGGGAGCATCTGGGGAGCGGCAACGAAGCAGTGATTGTCCCGAGTCGACACCTAGTGACGCACAGCAGGCCTCGATAACGCCCGCTTTGCAGCATATAGCAGACGCCTGGCCGCATCTGAAGCCGCATATTCGTGAGGCCGTCTTTACGCTCATCGACAGTGCCCTCGCACAACGCCAGTTGGATGGAGGGCAACCATGAGCCAATGCCCTTCAGAAACGGGCGCAACCGTCGTCGAGTCCTCGCGACTGGGCTCTCTCGTCCTCGCCATCCCTCCAGCTCGCCGCGGGGCCGTCTTGCAGTCGGTTGTTTCCTTCCGTCCGGACAAAAATCTGGACGAGGCCTTTGCGATTGGACCGCTCCGCGCCGCCTTCGCCGAACTGTGGGAAGCGTCCTTCAGTTGCCCAGTCCCAATTGAGTGTCTTCGGGCCGTCCTCGAGCCCCCGGTGCAAATCCGAACGGTTCTCGAATTCAGCAAGCTGATGCTTATGCAGGATGTTGCCGAGATCGACTCCGCGCTGATCCACCTGGTTGGATACCTCGCTCGGCGTGTGGCAGAGCTCGGCGGCAGCAGCCAGCTGGAGCTGTTTAAGGGCGCCGAACAAGACAATGAACTGCCGGAGCGATTTGGGCGTGTCGGGGACTCGGTCAGAAACCTCAGGACCTTGGTCGAGCGTGGCGAGAAGTTCCACACGATTTATGCCGATCCTCCTTGGCCCTACGCAAATGAGGCGTCACGGGCGGCGGCGGTGAACCACTATCCGACGATGCCCGTCGAGGAAATCCGCGCCGAGCCAGTATCGGAGCTCACAGAGGACCAAGCGCATCTGCACCTCTGGACCACCAACGCATTTCTTCGCGAAGCACTCGATGTGATCCAGGCTTGGGGGTTCGAGTTCAAATCGTGCCTCGTCTGGGTGAAAGACGAAATGGGCATGGGCAATTACTGGCGGGTTTCCCACGAGTTCCTGTTGCTCGGCGTGCGGGGCAGTCTCAGGTTTCAGGACCGGACTCTTCAAAGTTGGATTCGGGCTGGAAGGACAGTGCACAGCCGCAAGCCTGGCAAGATTCGATCGCTGATCGAGCGAGCAAGCCCGGCGCCGTATTTGGAGCTTTACGGACGAGAAGAGCTCCCAAACTCGGCTTGGACGGTTTACGGGAATCAAGTGGAACGACGACTTTTCTAATCAAGCAAACAGGAGTTCATGACTATGGCGTCCGAACGACTCACGACGGTTCTTGACGAACTGCGGGCAGAAGAAGCTGATCTTCAGGAAAGACTCGAATCGCTTCGCGTCGAACTGAAGTGCGGAGAGGCTCAGCTAACTCAGGTCCGCAAGGCGCTGACCTCGCTGAAAGACAAGTCTTCAAACGGAACCAACGCGAAGCGTACTGCTACGCGGGAGGAAGTCATCGAAGCAATGCGAGAAGTTATTCGCGAGCGGGGAACAGTGTCGGAAACGGATCTCAAGCGACTCGTTGAAGAGCGAATCAGCGCACAGGGAAGATCACGGGTGGGTCTCTTGATGCGTATGAGAAGCGCACTAAAGGAAGCCCAGTTCGTCAGACGTGGAAACGTTTTCGGACTCGGCGTTGAGGCCGAAAGCGATGAATCTGAAAGAGAAACAGCGAATTGAACGAAGTGTACCTCCCGCCGGGCGTGTCGAACGCGCCCGGCAACGAAATTGGCGGGGGCAACTCGATGCTGGCGGCCCGCGTTCAGCGGGCCGCTGATCGCCGGAGCGTACAGCGGAGGCGAAATGGGCCCGCACCTGACCCCAGTCAGGTCGGGCCGGTGCGAGCGGCCCAGCGAGCACGCGGACGTTCAGTCCGCATTGGCACGCCCAGCCCCCTGCCGGGCTGCGAGGTTCTGCCCGTTCAGGGCAAGTGGAGCGTCCAGCGGAACAAAGCCAAAGCGGTGGCGTTCAGCCGCCGCGTGGCGTGGAAGTGTTGGGCTAAGCGGGATCGCACAGAATGTGCCAATGAGTGGAACCGAATTGGCGCGGACTGTGCCCCGCGCGGCCTCGACCAGTCATGTCAGCTGAGCGTTTTCCGCGAAGCGGAATAAGCGAAGCGACGGCGGGGAGGGCAAAGCGCCGCATATCCCCAGTGCGAAGCACCAGGGAATGCGAAGCGAAGCTGTGGACCCTGCCGAGGTTCTCCCGCGCAGCCGGGAATCCGAGCAGGGGCCACTCGAGGTAAACGCGAGCACGAAGTGCGAGTCAATTTACTCCCGCGGTGACGACAGTCACCTGGGTGGGGAGTGGTGGCGGGTGTGGCAGGTGCGCGGTGGCGTGTTGCAAGCCGAGTGCCGGACCGAGGGGCCGGCAGCCCGGAGGTCCCGACTCCGCTCGGGCGCAGCCGGCACGGGCTTGCCGTCGCAAGTGATGGGCATGTTTCAGGTACCTCACTCGAATCAAAATCTGCTTTGGCGTCGACGGCCCTCGTGCGAAGCTGGCCACAACACGATATGATTCGACTTAGCGGTATCTCGACCAGAGGTTCGGGTTTCGGCAATTCGGGACGGTTCAGGTCTGGTGCCCCTCGCGATGGTCGAATAAGGACCGGGAGCTCGTCCTAGGGGATGAGCTGGCGGTGATGAGAGGACTCAAGCGTGTCATCGAACGTGTTGCTCATCGATCATTCGGAAACGTTTCCGAACCTGGCGAATGCCCCAATCGTTGAAGCCGTTGTGCACTGGCAAGCGATGGCGTCGAGAGATTATCGGGAAGCCAATCTGTTACAGCTGATGCAGGAGGCATTTCCGGACTACACGTCGACCAACCAACACAACCTGGAAGCGGGCTTCGCGGGGACAGCAGAGGGCATCGAGTTCAAGCAGCGAAGCGCGTGGCAGGGCGTGCGGTTAACGCAGAAGCACGATGACGGGAGCGACAAGTTCGTCTGCCAGTTTCTTCGGCAGGGAGTCGTGTTCAGCCAATTGGCTCCTTACACAAAATGGGAAGACTTCGAGCCGGAGGCGAAGAGGTTTTGGGAAAAGCACTGCGAATTGGGCGATCCCAGTGAGGTTGCTCGGCTGAGCGTGCGGTTTATCTCGCAGATCGCTATCGCATCCATCGACGAAATCGAGAACTATATTGATACGGTTTGCGAACCGCTTCATCAGCTTGGCTTGTCGGCAAGCAGGTACTTTCACCAGGACACGATTGAACTCTCAAACCAGCCGTACGCAATCAACATTGTCCGCGCTGTGCAGCCGACATCGGAGCAGAAGTCAAACCTGATCGTTGACATAACGGCTTCGACGTCCGAGAGCTTAGAGTTAGGACAAGTTGACGACAAGCTGAAAGACTTGCGGTTCATTAAGAATAAGGTGTTCTTCACCCTGATGAAGGACCCGGCACAATCCTTCGGAGCATCGTGATGCTGGGATTTGAAACAGTAGAATCTGGCGTGAGTGAGGCAGCTCGTACCCTCAATGATTTCCGGAAGGATATCGATGTGCTGAATCACGAGTCGGTGACTTTCTCGAACCTCTCGCTGGATGATCAATTGATCGACGCATATCGCGAGGCATCTCAGCCCGACTGGGATGGTCAAGGTTCGACGGCGGTCTCACCGGCGACATTGCAGTTGGCCAAGAAGTTCGTGGAGTCTCTACCCCGCAAGTATCAGACTCCCGAGATTGCGCCCGAACCGGATGGCCACGTGAATCTGGAGTGGTACAACGGGAAACGACGCTTGCTTTCGGTGAGCGTGAACCCGGACGGGCGACTTCATTGGGCAGCGCTCATCGGAGGTGAAGACCCACGCGGCTCATGCGTGTTTTTTGGTGAAGCCCCCAAAACACTCCTGCACCTCTTGCGTCGAGTCTGCCGAGGATGATCAACCCGGACGATGTTCCAGACGTCGAAGACGACGAAATGCTGGCTCGATTCATCGTCGCGGGACAGTCTATCAGGTCGCTGCGGAAGTACGTGCGGGAAAACAACACGGTAAAGCCCCAGTTGTTTCTCCCTTACAAACACGTCGAGCTATCCGTAAACCGACATCGAGACTGCGACGAAGGCGAGATTTGGGATTTCGGGCAGGCAATTGCCCAGTATCGCGAGATGGCCTTGCATGGACGTTCCGATATCGCAGTTATGTCTTGTACGTTCGATAGCCTCAACGTTGTCGCAAAACCAATCAGGAATCACCCGCAGGGTGTCCCGGACAATCCCAATCACGCTGACATCGTCGGTTTTCCTGCCGCAAAGGAAGATCAACTTTCGCTAGCTGAAAAACTAGCGGCACACGCAACCGACCGCCAGACACCACCAGACTCAGAATAGGTCGTCTTGCGGGACGCAAGTTTTGGTTGGCGGTTTCTGTTCTTTTCCGTAGGATCATCATTCGAATGTTCCAAGCGGCCGTGCCGAGTGTGGAAAACACACCCAAATATACTGACTGCTACAGCTAGGGGCTCGCCGTGGACGCACGAACCTTGGTCGCCATGATCGTCATCGACACACTGGTTGTCGTCGGAGGAGCGATCGGAAGCTACTGTTATGTGCGGAAGATTCGCGGCCCACAGGAACGGACTTTCGTCGTCAAGATGTTCGTGTTGATGTGGCTGCTGATCATTGGCTTATTTGCCGGACAGATTCTATTCCCTGGATCAGCATTCTTGTTGTTCATTCCATATGCGATTCTGCTGACGCCGCTCGCGCTCTATTGGAACAAAAAGCAACGTGAGATTCATATTCAGGAATCGGGGAGCCATCGCGGAGACGATGGTTAAAGCGGCCGAATCCGTGCGTAGATCCGGCAATAACGGCGGATCAACTACACTCAGTGAAACGAATGAGCAAGGGACGGCAACGATGACGGATGATTCGAGCAGCAGAGCGGTGACTGGTCCAAGGCCGCTTCATCTCGGGCCGTAGCTGGCGCAGAAAAGGTGCGTTGTTGGTCGTAACCTCGGATTCTCAAAGAGCGTCAGCTCTCTCGCGATCCTGGCTCGCCCAACTTACCGGCGAAACCAAAGTTCGGTGAGCTCTCGGGAATGGCGATAGATTCAGTTCGGGCCCGCTGTTTACTCTTCAGGGGACAGCTCCGATTCATCCCGCTCGTGCGCGTCGCGGATTTGTCGGTCGTAATCGGTACGCTCGGGAAGCTGACCAGGCGGCTGCGGAGAGGTATATTGTTGAGATGGCCCTCAGCAATGAATCCAACTTACGACGGAACATCGCTGGCCAGTTCGCAACGACACACTGGAGTCTGGTACTCGCCGCTGGAAACCGTGAACACGAACAGTCCCATCACGCCCTGGAGGCGTTGTGTCGCGCTTACTGGCCACCGCTCTATGCGTACGTCCGTCGTCGAGTCAGTGACGTTCACGAAGCCCGGGATTTGACGCAGGCGTTCTTTGCCCGCTTGCTGGAGAAGCATTACGTCGCCGATGCTGACCCGAATCGCGGTCGCTTTCGCGCGTTCTTGATCACGGCATTCAAGCACTTCCTTTCCAACGAATGGGAGAAGGCCAGAGCGATCAAGCGCGGCGGCGGACGCAGAGTGCTTTCGCTCGACTTCGATTCTGCCGATTCACAAGTCCGCATCGATCCGGCGTCCCGATTGACCGCTGAGCAACAGTATGACCGGCAATGGGCGATCACGCTGTTGGAGCGGATCATGGATTTGCTGGAGACGGAGTTCACCCGGAAGGGCAAGGCGAATCACTTCGAGGCGTTGAAGGGATTCATCGTGGGTGACCATGCCGGGACAACCTATTCGCAAGTCGCCAACCGTCTGGGAATGACCGAGGCGGCTGCAAAAAAAGCGGGTTCACGGCTTCGACGGCGCTATCGCGAATTATTGCGGGAAGAGATCGCTCAGACGGTCTCCGGACCCGATGAGGTTGAGGACGAGTTGCGTAATCTGTTTGCCGCATTGGAGTAGTGAAGCCTGAAAAGAAATCATGTCACTATTGTTCTCAATTCCTTCAGAAGGAGTAGCGATGTGAATTGAGGAGTCATACGAATGTCCCAAATCCATAGTTGTCCGAAATGCGGAGCCGAGCTGCCTGAGAATGCCCCACGCGGTCTTTGTCCAAAATGCCTGATTGCCGCCGGATTCGATAGCCGGGATGAATCTATGAACCCGGGCGACAGCTCGACGGGGCACACGACGTCTCAGCCTCGCCCCTTCCAGCCGCCGGACGCCGTCTCACTGGAACCGCTTTTTCCGCAGCTGGAAACCCTCGAACTGGTGGGGCATGGCGGGATGGGGGCTGTTTACCGAGCCCGGCAAAAGAAGCTGGATCGAATCGTCGCGCTGAAAATCATCCGCCCGGAATCGGCCGACGATCATGCGTTTGCCGAGCGGTTCAATCGCGAAGCCCGCACGCTCGCTCGGCTGAATCACTCTCACATCGTGGCCGTTTACGACTTCGGCGAGGTGACGATTTCCCACGACGATTCGTCGACGCCACGAACACTCTTTTACTTCCTGATGGAATTCGTGGATGGCGCGAACCTCCGTGAACTGATTGATGGAGGCGACCTGCGCTCTGATCAGGCTCTTGCGATCGTCGCTCAGATCTGTGAGGCGCTGCAATTTGCACACGAAGCCGGCGTCGTCCACCGCGACATTAAGCCGGAAAACATACTGGTTGACACGCGGGGGCAGGTAAAGATCGCGGACTTCGGTCTGGCTAAACTCGCGGAACGATCGCCGGAAGAATTCACGCTGACGGGCACACACCAGGTGATGGGCACGCCGCGGTATATGGCGCCCGAGCAGATGGAAGGATCGCACGGAGTCGACCATCGTGCCGACATCTATTCGCTGGGGGTCGTGTTTTACGAAATGCTGACTGGCCAGGTGCCGGCCGGTCACTTTGATCCGCCTTCAAAGAAAGTGCAGATCGACGTTCGGCTGGATGAAGTCGTCTTAAGGTCCCTTGCCCGCGAGCCGGACCGCCGCTATCAGCAGGCCAGCGAGGTGAAGACCGACGTCGAAGTGATTTCGCAATGCAGCGGCACCGACGTGGCCCCGACCGTTCGTGGCCACGCTCGCCAGAACGTGGATGCCGGGGACCGGCAGAACGCGACCGGAACACCGGTTGACGACGTCACCGCTCGACTGGTGCGGCAGGTGCAGAAGGTTGGGTCGTCGCTGTTCTGGCTGGCGGTGACCGAATGGGTGCTGGTCACGCTGACGCTGTTGATCGGCTCGGCAGTGATCTACTTTTGGGACGGTGCTCCTTCCGAGTGGAAGAAAGCGCTGCGCGACGACGATCTGACCGGCGGGATCGTCGCCATTGAGTTCTGGACGACGCTGCACGCGGTGACCGTCCTCACATCGTCGCTGCTGCTGAAACGGCTGCGCTGCTGGTCGCTCGGAGTGGCCTCGGCGTTACTTGTAATGTTGTTCCCGCCGGCGAATCTCGTTGGACTGCCAATCGGCATCTGGTCGCTGGTCATGCTGAGCAGCCGCGAGGTGCGGGAAGCATTCCGCTTCGTCAATCAGGGGACGCTGACGCTTCCGCTGGTAGACACTGACGACGCCATCGAGACGGAAAGCGACGCCGGTTTTCCATGGTCGGCGTTCTGGTTCGAGTTCTCGATTCTCGCCGCGCTGTTCGGCATCGTAACGTTCACGCTGGTGTGGTCGCAGCATGGCGGAGCGCTCGCGGCGCTGGCTCTGCCGTGGATGTTCGTGGGCGGGTGCGGAGCAGCCACGCGGGACGATCCGGAAAACGCGGCCGCGAATGTCAATCTGGTCGTGGCGACCCTCGTCAGCGTCGTGCTGATCGCCGGCGGTGTGGTGATCGAAGGCACACCGGTACCCCTCACGGCCTTTGGAGCATGTCTGGCGGGTTTCCTGTTCGGTACGGGAGCCGGAACCGCCAGCCGCGAAGCACGGAAAGCCCGCAAGGCCGCCGAAGAGTACCTCAAGGCCCATGCAGACGATGCGGACGACTGCGGCGATCTTGAACAGCGATCGGGCAACGGTAGCGAAGAGCATGCCGAGTCGAATTTGAGCAAGTCCGCTGAACCGGAGCCGCGCGGTACGCTCGGCCGGGCGTGGGATACGTGGTGGCAGCAAAGAACTCGGTGGCAAATCAACACAGCGATCACGATTCTTGCAGGGGCGCATCTCGCGTGCATGGCGGCGATGCTGACACTGCGCGGTGGTTTCGAGGTTTACAACGGTCGGCAGCAGTTCGTGCATCAGGTCGGAATGCCGAGTCCGTGGTATGTCTACACCACGTGGCGATTTCTGGACGTCATCGAGTTCGATTCCCAGTTCAACTGGCTGTCGTCTTCGCTGCTGATCGGGATCGGCGGACTGGCGATGTGGTCTGTCTGCTGGCAGGTGCTGATCGCCCGCGCTCAGCCGAAGCGTCCGCCGCGCGTGCTGTCTCCGCCAGTCGTGACCGGCATGTGGATCGTTGCAGCGATCGCATTTGCCGGACTGGGGCGAATGCACGCGGACCAGTTGCTCCGGAACGATTCGCGCGGCGGGGAAGACGCGGCCGAATCAGTTCCCGCTGAGACGCCTAACCTGCCTTCTGACCGACGCGTCGAACGCTCACTGACTGGCGCCATTCCCTAGACTTCGGGCGGTTTTGTGCAATCTGCGGAGTTGCTGCCACTACAAGTTGAAAAGCCGCTCTACCTGTCAGGCGAACAGGCAGGTTTGACCGGAGCGATGCGTTCTGAAGGCTGTCACTAGCGTTTTCCACTGGACTTCGGTCCACGGCGTTGACGGCATCGACAAACGGATCAAGCCTCGTCGGTAGGCTGTAAGTGCGATCCCATTCTGATGAAATCTTTCCCGTAGGTTACCTGGAGATAGCCGGTCAACGCCATATGAGGCAGGCTTCAACAGGCAAATGCCGGTGCGTAAGTCATTCTGGGGCGCCAATGGCTTCCAGCCGGCTTCAGGTGCCATGTTTGATAGCCGATCGGCGCTGTCCAATTGTTGCGCTACGTCAGCGGAGAGACGACCTTGGCACAACAGGTCATCGACGGCAGCCTGACATGTAAATAGCGGAGTGAGATTCACGGTCTCTCCGAATCGCGACTTCTCGCCGACTTCGGCCTCCTCCGTCATCCGCAACAGCGGATCATTGAGCCATTGATTCATCAGCATTCGATGCACGGTCTCGTTGACGTAATCTGCAGACCGAGGATTGCCTGAAAACCCGATGCCCATCGGATTATAAGCTCGCAGCCATTTGTGGCAGCCGCTGATAAAGAAGTCGCAATCGTATTCTTCCAGGTTGACCGGGACGTGCCCGAGTGCCTGAGCTCCGTCAATTACGACGAATCGGACGTCGGCGATGCGCCGCATCTCACGTACGATGTCCGAAATCGGGAGTCGCACACCGAGGTAATCGACGGCGGGAAGAAACAGCCCATCGCAGCGGCGATCGACATAGTGACGTATCAGCAGCGAGACGAGCTCTGACGACGAGATGCCGTCATCGAGAATCAGCGTTCGTATCGGAACGCGAGTCACGTAGTTGCCCGCCCGGTTGCTGCGGTGCATCAGAATACGCTGGTAGTTCGGCCAGGAGAGATCCGTCGTCAGGACATTGCGGCATGGACGAAAGAGCAGCTCCGCTGCAAGGGACATCAGTTGAGCCGAGCGATTTGCCAGCAGTACGCGTGTGTCCGACGATGCCCCTGCCAGTTGCTTCAGGCGACATTTGAGGTGTGCGATTCCCTTCCAGGCGGCAAGCGTGGGGAACCGATCACTGAGACTCTTCGGCCAGTCTTCTGGGCCGGATTCCAGCAGTTGCTCGAAGTACATGGAGCCGGCTTCTTCAGCCACAAACCGGATGAAGTCGATCTGAATCTGCTGGGCGCTCGGTCTAATGAGGCCCAGTCTGGCTGTATCCAGGTACAGTCTCGTGGGCACGGTTGGCTCCAGGCATTTCAGCCTTTCCTGATCTTACGAAGATCCGTCTTTGCGATCCAGTAGATCTCGGTACGAGGTCGCGTACACTGCCAAGCGGTCCCATCGCTGCTCTGCGGCAAGCACTTTCTCGAAATCGAACGAAAGCGTGAATCGCACAGTTCGACCCTGGTCATCGAGTTCCTGCACACCTACAGCCCGGTTCCCGTAAATGCCGAGGTCAACAATCAGTTGTGGCTCGCCAGCGATTTCCGAGCGCCGCACCAGCTTAATCCAGAGTCCGTGATTATGCTGGGTCTCGATCCATTCGCGCACTGGTTCCACCGGGAAATGATCGTCCTTGGGCCACAGATGGTCGGCGATGATCGCAATGCGTTCAATGTTCAGGGTTCCTTCGTCCATCATCGCAAAGTTCAGCTGAAGGCTCCGTTTCCCGGGTTCGTCTTGCCAGTATGTGCTCGTCTCGATGACGGCGACGGAGCGGTACAGATGCAGTCCAGGACTACGCAGCAGTCTTTCGTATGCCACGCGCCAGGTTTCCGTTCCGACAAACACGATGCGGCCCTCGGCAACCGCTTCCAGCGTTGCGGCTGACTGTTCCGTGCGATGGATTGCCAAGTCGCGGAGAATGGGATCGTTGTGCTCGGAAATCTTCTTTAACGAATCGCACAAACGAGTGTAGAGGCCCATCACGTCTTCGTCTTTTGCCAACGCTAAAGACGTGGCGAAATGTTCGAGGCCGCTGGCGTCCTGGCTGCTCTCCCGGAACCAGAGCAAGGCGAGCACGGCGACCAGCAGTATCCCGAGCAGGAGTGTGTGAACCGGCTCGGGTGCCGTGAAGGCCACGAGCAACACGAGGCCAGTACCGCCCGCAATCACGGCACAAAACGTGGGATTTGGTATCTGTTCGCGCATGAGTGTCTGCAATCCAACGAGGATGTGTGAGTTTCTCGGCAGCCCTGAATTGAAGGAATATACCGATTGCAGATTGGATGGCAGGGGTGATTCGCAAGATTCAGCGAATTGAAAACCACCAGAGAAAAATCTGCTGTCACGATAGGTGAGGCCGATGGCGTGCGAATGCTGCTCTGAAAACCGACCTCACCTGGGAAGGCGTCAGGAGATCAAGCGAATGCTCAGCCGAGAAACGGCTCTTCGCCGCAACCTGGACAAGCACGACGGCGCTGTTGTTCCAGATACGCCTTTCGCATCTGGCTCTGAGAATCAGGATCGGCAACTTGGCCGTACGGGATGCCGCATTCACGGCAGACGACTCGACTGCCGGAATTGGTAACTTGGTACGTCCAAGTTCCAGCAAGTCGGCCGTCGTCATGATGACAGTGATCAGTGTGATGGCAACTCATGATCCCCACCTCCTGCTTCTCCGGCAGCAAGTGACTGAACAAAACGCCTCTCCCACGTACTCGTAGGCGGGGTCGCCAACGTAGAGCGGATATCCGCAGAACCCACATTGGCACTCTTCCGAACCATTGCGAATGCGGTACTTCTTCGGCAACGGCCCGACGTCGACACCCGTGATTCCCTCAAGCCAATCTCGTACGAGCTCGGGGCCGCGAATCCCTTTCTCGCGGACGGTGCGAATGCGGCTCTGAGTAATCCCCATGCGAAACGCCAGTTCAGCGATCGTCGTGTGATGACCACGCATGAGCCGTTGAACCTCTTGGCCAGACAGCGCGGCCTTCACGTGAACTGCTCCGTTCCGATGGATCTCGAGCATTTGAACCTTAGCTGGCAGGGCCAAGACGGAAACCTGGCCATCTGATCCTTGTTGGATTGCAGCGTGAATCGCTTCGTCGAAATCGCCGTTGATGTCAACTTTGCGACCGTTTGATTGATCCTGGATTCGCCATCGCATGGCACACCTCCTTCGTTTCTTGGACAACAAAAACACCCGGCTCCGCAGTGAAGCTTGCCGGTACGATTCAGTCTTTCTCACTTGGGAGACACTCCTGCCCTGCAGGGGACGTTATGTCGGCACTTGCCTTCGCTCATCGGGAACGATGCAGACCGTTCCCACACGAAAGTAGGCGTCGTCATGGACATCCTCACTCTTTTCAATTCGATCCACGCCACCGGGTGCGTAATGTCGCTCTTCACGCACGATGTCGCAGCGGATCGGGCCGCCGGGCATATGCCCGAGACGTTCGCAAGCGCCGGCGGAGGGGATGATTGGGCTAATCCTCTTGCCATCCCGTTCAAACCAGAAGCACTCGACCCACGTGTAACCGTGGTCCGTGTGAGGAAAAGTGTCACGATGGATTCGCAATACGATCATTGTTCATCCTCCAAAGTTCTCATTCCGATTTGACCACTCATCACCTGGACGTAGAGCCGGAAGTTCTCGCGATGCTGGTGCCGGCACTGCTCCAAGAGTTCACGGCGCTCGGCCCTTGGCATTTCGCGAAACGTGCGATAGCCGTTTCGGAGCCGCGAAATCACGTGACGCATGACCTCGCGATTGGTCATGCTGACGTGACAATCACGGTCAATGATCTGCCGGACGATTGGGTGGACATCTCGCGTTTCATGTTCGGTACTCATGCTGCCACCTCCTCTGCTTGTGAGTTGGAGGAAAGCGCATCGAGCATTCGCGCCGAGGTCTTCTGGATGTCCTGCAGCGACTGGGCGAGAACTTGACCGTCACCGCGATAGAGCTGGATGTAATCCGAGCTTCGCGTCGAGCAGTCCAAGCCATGTGAACGACAAACGACGTAGGCAACCGCTTCGGCCTCTGTTTCGAGGATGGTTGTCGACGTCTCCTTGCGGCGATCGCCGTCGTGCAGCCATTCATGAGCAAGTTCATGTGCTAAAACGGCGAACCGTTCCGCTTCAGAAAGGCCGTCAGCAATCGCGATAGCACCCTTGCGAGAAACGCCCTTCGTTTGAGTTGTTTCACCGGAAGTGGCACAGTCTGGTGATCAATTAGAACAGACGGTCTCTGGGTCTTCGTAGGGCAGGGTCCGTTGTCGGAGCCCCAGGTTGATTTGCTTCCGGCGGTGACGTGCCTGCG